>NC_016935.1:5500000-6946250 GCF_000250655.1 Paenibacillus mucilaginosus 3016 | reverse complement strand
CCATTTCACCCGGGTGGCGGGACTAGACAGGGTGCTTCGGGTGCCGGCCGAGCTGGGGTACACGGAGCGGCCATTGCGTCCGGAGGAGCTCAACGCTTATCCGCATCCGTTCCCTTAAACGAGCAGGACTGATCCGGCGAATGCCATACCTTGGCTCCTAATGGTGCGATGGGGGGAAGCAGAATGAGTCTGGAAGCGTTTGTCCGCCATCTTCATGCCGACGGCTACGAGAGCGGGCTGCCCGGCTGGGAGGTCGATTGGGACGACAAGCCGTTGTCCTATAAGCTGTATCGCGGCCTGCCTGCTGTTCCGCTGTCCTCGGATATTCCGCTGACGCTGGAAGCGCGGCGAATGCCCGCTGAGCCGAGCCTGAACGACATCGGACATTTCCTCTGGTACGCCTATGGATTGACTCAAGTCAGTCATGTCCATGCCGCTGCGGTGCAGTCGTACCACAGATTCATCCCATCCGGCGGAGGGCTGTACCCGAACGAATTGTACGTCTATCTACGCTCGGCAGCCGGCGGTCCCGGCGTTTACCATTACGATGCAGCGCATCACCGCCTGGTGCTGCTGCGCGAAGGTGACTTCGATTTGTATTTGGCCCGGGCTCTCGGCAGCCGCAGCGATCTATCTTCTTGCTTCGGCGTTGTCTTCGTATCGGCGATGGTTTGGAAAAATGCTTACAAATACAACACCTTTTCTTATCGTCTGCAAGGACTCGATACAGGCGTGCTGCTGGGGCAGCTGCTGGAGACGGCGAAACGGTTCGGCTATTCGTCAAGAGTTCATTACCGGTTTCTGGACGCGGCCGTTGGCCATCTGCTGGGGTTATCCGGCCGGGAGGAGAACGTGTATGCGGTTATCCCGCTTTCGGCGCAGCGCGACATCGCTTGGATCGACGACGGCATCGGCGCGCAGGTGCAAGCTGCAGCGGATGAGCTTTGCCGCGAACTGCCGGCTGTTCAGCATCAGCAGTTCATGCGTTCGAAGACCGTAAAGGAGATCACGCTGCTGAGTTGGATGAACAAATCGGCGGAGCTGGATACGCTGCCGCCGTTTCGTCGTTTAGAGCCATCCGTGCGCACAGAAAGCGGAATGCAGAGTGTCTATTTGCCTCTAGTGAAGCGGCTGAACTTCGATCTCGCGGCGGCCGGCCGAGCAAGATATTCGCCCGAAAGCGAATTTGTCTTGAGCCGCGTAACGGCACAGCAGCTGGCCGCCCTGCTGCATGAAGCTGCGGCTTCCTTTGCGTACCGCAGCGATTTGGACGGAGCGGGGGAGGCGTCCCCGCATCGTGTCGCTATATACGGGTGTTTCTATAACGTCGAAGGCGTGCCGGACGGAGCTTACCGTTATGACACAGCCGCCCACGCCCTCCGGCGCGTGCTTGCCGGTGATCATCGGCTCCGTCTGCAGCAGGGGATGATCCTTCACAATGTCAATTTGTTTCAAATGCCGATCTGCCTGCATCTTGCTGGTGATGCCGATCATCTGCTTCCCCAATTAGGGTATAGGGGATACCGCATTCAGCAGATGGAAGCCGGCATGCTCCTGCATCATCTGCTGCTGGCATCGTCCGTTCTCAACATGGGAGGCCGTCCGCTGCTTGGCTTTCGGGCCGGAATGTGTGACGAGCTGTACCGGTTGTCCCAGCATGGGCTGACCAGCCTCGTCCAAATCCCGATCGGCCGCTGCCTGCCTCGTCCCCGACTGGTGGGAGGCTTGCACGGTTAGGTTTAAGCAGGGCAGTGGGGGAAGGTGACCCATCGCTGCGTTAACAAGAAAATAAAGCTATTGGACCCACAGGCAGAGCCGTTTAGGACGGTTCTGTCTTTTTTTATGCCCGCAGCGAGCCGTCCTCCTATCCAACATCTGGAGTCGTTCCCGCTGCGGGGATTTGGTACAATGGGTCCGAAGATTTGCCTTTGGCGTGTGCGCCATGGTATACAACGGATACATAGAGAACAACACTAAACTGCAGGGGGTCTGACCGGTGAGCGAATACTGCAAGGTATTGATCGTGGATGATGAACTGCTGGTGAGGCAGGGGATCAGGCATCACCTGAACTGGGAAGCGGAGGGCTTCCGGATTGTGGGGGAGGCGGGGAACGGGCAGGAGGCCCTGGCCCGGATCGAGGAGCTCCGCCCCCATATCCTTCTGACGGACATCGTCATGCCGGTGATGGACGGGGAAGAACTGACCCGGATTGTCAAAAGGAACTATCCGGAGATCGAGGTTATCGTGCTGAGCAGCTTCAGCGAGTTCGCCTACGTGCGGTCCTCGTTCCAGAGCGGGGTTGCCGACTATATCCTGAAGCCGAGCCTGGAGTCCCAGGAGCTGCTGCGGGTGCTGAAAAGCACGGCGGACCGCATCCCCGAGCTGAAGCTGCAGGCGTCCGCCCAGAGCGGCGCGTCGATCGAGAGCCTGATCGACAAGGCGGTGTCCGGCTATCCGCTGCCGGACACGCCGGAAGCATGGGCCGAGGCGCTGCCATATGACAGCTTCGCCCTGCTCGGCTGCATCCTGCCGGGCGGCGCGGGAGGGCCGGGAGACAGTGCGGCTGCAGACCGGCTCGCCTCCATGGCCGAGCGGGAGCTGCGCACGCATCTTGTGTCATACGTTTGCCACAGGGTGCCGTCGCCCGGCCTGATGGTGCTGCTCGTGAACACGGAAGCGGGCGCGCTCAGCCGGCTGCCTGGGGCAGCCAAGGTGCTGGCCGAGGGCAGCCGGGAACAGGACCCGGAGCTGCTCTGGGCCCTGAGCGGGCCGTTCGGCTCGTTCGCCGAGCTTGGCACCGTGTACCGCGAGGAGCTGCTGAAGCTGCTGCAGCAGTACCGCTTCTTTTTTCCGGATGCGGGCCTCCTGTCGAAGGCTGTACTGCCGCCGAGGCCTGCGGCGCTGCCGGAGTTCGAGGTGGGGCGCTACACCGAGGAGCTGAAGCGCGGCCAGATTGAGCCGGCCTTCGGCCGGCTGCGGGACTATGCCGCCGCCTTCGTCCGGGACTACGAGACGGATGTGTTCGAGCTGAAGGCCTTCTTCGTCAACCTTCTGTTCCATACCACGCTGGCGCTCGGTGAGGCGGGGCTCGACGTGAAGCGGCTCGATGAGGAGAAGTACGCCTACTTCAAGGGCATCGACGAAGCGCAGTCGGCCGGCAGCGTGCTCGGGCTGCTCGACGCGTTCCTCGAGGAAGCGGGCACCTGCGAAGAGCCCCGCGTCGACGCCAACATGAAGCGGCTGCTCGCGTACATTCACGAGCATTACAGCGAGCCGCTGACCCTGTCGGAGGTGGCGAAGCATTTTCACTTCAACCCGTCCTACCTCTCGAGCTACTTCGCCGCGAACAGCAAGGAGGGCTTCAACGAATACGTGAACCGCATCCGGATCGAAGAGGCGGCCAAGCTGCTGCGGACCGGCGACGTGGCGATATCCGATATCGGGGCGCGCGTGGGGTATGCGGACCACAGCTATTTCTGCAAGGTGTTCAAGAAGTTCACGGGGATGTCTCCGAGCCGCTACCGCAAGAATCATACCTGACGAAACCGGGGGAGAGAGACCGTGAAGCTCATCAGATCGCTGTGGGGAAAATGGAAAGAGAGCCGCTTGTTCGTGAAGCTGATCGCCGTGATGGTGGTCAGCATTGTCGCCGTATCGGCGACCACGTCGTGGATTACGCTGCACATGTCGGTGAAGCTCTTCACCGATACGTTCGGGATTACCAATGCCAAGGTGATCTCCCAGATCAAGACGAACATGGACTCGTTCCATTATACAGTCATCACCGCTGCCAACAACGTGTTCCAGAGCGGGACGGTCAAGTCGTTCCTGACCGAAGGGGACAGCGATTCCCTGACGATGGCCCGGCAGTACGGCGCGATCCGCCAGGAGATGGACAGGATTCAGTCGATCATCGACGCCTATCAGGTCAGCATCACGATCAGCGGCGTCAACGGCCGGAGCTACTCGACGGACCGGTCCCTGCTGCCGCTGCAGGCCAGGCAGCTCGAGGGATTGGAGATGACGCGCAGGGCCCTCGAGCAGCCGAAGAAGATGACCTACCAGTATTACCGGCCGGGACCTTCGGATGTGGGAAGCAAGGAACCGCTGATCGTCGCCACGCAGGCGATCCGCGAACGCTCGACCGGGGAAGTCTACGGCACCCTGTATGTGGCGGTCCGGGAGAGCGACTTCCGCCAGTTCTATGCGAGTTTCTCCAGTGTCGGCAACGATGTATTCCTGCTCGACCGGACGGGCCTCATCGTCTCGAGTAATAGAGAGGATTACAGGGGAGAATATACCCCGGACCTGCTGCGGTATGCTTCGCAGATTACCGAACAGCAGGTGCGGACGATGGAAGGGAAGGTATGGGGAAAGGACAGCATTATCCTCGCGGAGGAGCTGCCTTTCTACGATGTGTACCTCGTGAATGTCATTGACAGTGAGCTCGCCTCGGGCCAGATGCTCAACAAGCAAGCGATCGTCCTCACCTGCTCCCTGTTCGTGCTCGGAGCGCTGGTCATCGTCTTCCTGATTACAAGAGGCATGACCCGGTCGCTGACGCTGCTCGTCCGCCAGATGTCGCGGATTACGGAGAACGACTTCACGAATTACGTCTCGGTGACAGGCAGCTACGAGACGCGGCAGGTCGGCCATGCCTTCAACTATATGCTTGACGAGCTCCACGAGTATGTCGACGAGCTGGTGGCCACGCAGAAGGAGCAGCGCAATGCGGAATTAGCGGCGCTGCAGCGGCAGATCAATCCGCATTTTCTGTACAACACGCTCGCTTCGGTCAAGTTCCTGGTGCAGCAGGACAGCAAGGAGAAGGCGGCGGCGACGATCCACGCGCTGATTACGCTGCTGCAGAATGCGATCGGGAACGTCAGCGAGACGGTCACGGTGGAGCAGGAGATATCCAATCTCAAAAGCTATGTCTTCATCAACCATGTCCGGTACGGGGACCGGGTTCGGGCCAATTTCTTCATCGCCCCCGACTGCCTGCATTATCACGTACCGAAGCTCATGATCCAGCCGTTCATCGAGAACGCGTTCTTCCACGGCTTCAACCGCAAGCAGCAGGGCACCGTGCATGTGCTTGTGGCCAGAGAAGGGGAGACGCTGGTCTGCGAGGTCGTCGACAACGGGGACGGCATCGAAGGGCTGACCGGGGAGCACAAGCTGCCGACGGACGGAGGGAAGAGCCACTTTTTCTCCGGGATCGGGATTCAGAATGTGCATGACCGCATCCAGCTGCTGTACGGGGAGCCGTACGGGGTAGCGATTACAAGCCGGCCCGGCGAGGGGACGCGGGTCAAAATCCGCCTGCCGCTCCTGGAAAGCTAAAGAGAGTACAAGAAAGCCAAAAAGAGTACAAATGCATAAAGAAAGCGGATACAAATTCACAAATAAAGTACAAAAGCGGACAATGATTCTCCTAACGGCATCGCCCACCCTTTCGGTATGATACATGTATAAGCGCTTACACATTCTGCTTCAGTTCAACGGATCATACTCATTGGGGGAATGAAAAAGATGAAGAAAACGATTGCAGTATCGATGGCAGCTCTTCTGCTTGCAGCAGGATGCTCTTCCGGCGCGACCGAGACGCCGAAGAGCGGAAGCGGGGAAGCCGCCGAAGCGGTGAAAGACGTGACGATCTGGGCATGGGACCCGAACTTCAATATTGCAGCTTTGAACAAAGCGAAGGAAGCTTACCAGGCCAAGAATGGTGACGCTAACATCAACATTGTGGAGAATGCGCAGGCAGACATTATCCAGAAGCTGAACGCCGGCCTCAACTCCGGAACGACCAAAGGGCTGCCGAATATCGTGCTGATTGAGGACCTGCGGGCGCAGAGCTTCCTGAGCGCCTATCCGGATGCCTTCTACGATCTCTCCTCCGTGATCAAAGGAGCCGACTTCGCCGACTATAAGTCCGGCCCGACCTCCTTCGGAGGCAAGCAGTACGGGGTGCCGTTCGACTCCGGCGTGACCGGGTTCTACTACCGGACGGACTATCTCGAGCAGGCCGGCTTCAAGGCCGACGACCTCAAGAATATCACGTGGGACCGCTTCATCGAGATCGGCAAAGCGGTGAAGGCCAAGACCGGCAAGGCGATGATCTCTCTGGATCCGAACGACCTCGGCATCATCCGGGTGATGATCCAATCCTCGGGCTCCTGGTACCTGGACAAGGACGGCAAGACGCCGACGCTGGCCGGCAACAAGGATCTGAAGGAAGCGTTCGAGACCTATAAGAAAATGATGGAGTCGGACATTGTCCGGATGCACTCCGACTGGAGCCAGTTCGTGGCCGGCTTCAACAACGGCGAAGTGGCGTCGGTGCCGACCGGCAACTGGATTACCCCTTCGATCAAGGCGGCGAAGGATCAGTCGGGCAAGTGGGCTGTGGCGCCGATTCCGAAGATGGCGGGCAATGCCAAGTCCGTGAATGCCTCGAACCTCGGCGGCTCCTCGTGGTATGTACTGAACGTGCCGGGTAAGGAAGCGGCGGCGGATTTCCTCGCGAAGACCTTCGCCTCGGACGCGGACCTGTACCAGAAGCTGGTGACGGATGTCGGCGCGCTCGGCACCCTGAAAGCGGCTTCGAGCGGCGCAGCCTATGAGAAGGGCGACGAGTTCTTCGGCGGCCAGAAGATCACAGCCGACTTCGCGGAGTGGACGAAGCAAATTCCTAATGTCAACTATGGGATGCATACGTACGCGGTGGAAGATATCCTGATTGTCGAAATGCAGAACTATCTGAACGGCAAGGACATTGAGAAGGTGCTAGGCGACGCGCAGGCCCAGGCTCAATCGCAGCTGAAGTAGGAACGAACATGACGGCAGGGAAGGGCTGCCGGACGGTGGCGCCCGAGCGGCGCGGGCCGTCCGGACAGCATTCCCTCCAGAAAGGAGGCGAGAGAACAGGATGAATAATACGGCAAAGGTAAAGGCGGTCATGACCTCCGCACCTAAGCGAAAGAAGGGCTTAAACTCGAATTACAACCGGGTCGGATGGGCATTCGTGTTCGTGGCCGTCGCCATGATCATCGCATTCTACTTCTACCCGATGGCCGAGGCGCTGCTGCTGAGCTTCCAATCCGGCAAGGGCTCGAATCTGACCTATACGGGACTTGGCAACTATGAGCGGCTGCTGACGGATACCACGTTCCTCACCACGGTGAAGAACACCCTGATCTACCTGGTGATCCAGGTGCCGGTCATGATTATCCTGGCCCTGTTTATCTCGGTTCTGCTCAACGACAGCAAGCTGAAGTTCAAGGGCTTCTTCCGGACGGCGATCTTCCTGCCGTGCGTGACTTCCCTCGTAGCGTACTCGGTTATTTTCAAATACCTGTTCGCATCGAACGGCCTGGTCAATGCGCTGCTCCTGAAGGTCGGGCTGATCTCCGGCCCGATCCAGTGGATTACCGACCCGTTCTGGGCGAAGATTACGATCATTCTCGCCATAACTTGGCGCTGGACCGGCTATAACATGATTTTCTACCTGTCTGCGCTGCAGAATATCGATAACTCGATCTATGAAGCGGCCCGGATTGACGGGGCTTCGGCCTTCCAGCAGTTCTTCAAGATCACGGTTCCCCTGCTGAAGCCGATCATCCTGTTCACCTCGATTACCTCCACGATCGGGACGCTCCAGCTCTTCGACGAGGTCATGAACATCACGAAGGGCGGACCGGGGAACGCGACGATGACGATCTCGCAGTACATTTACAACCTGTCGTTCAAGTATTCGCCGGACTTCGGTTATGCGGCAACCGTCTCGTATTCGATCCTGATCATGATCGTCGTGCTGTCTATCGTGCAGTTCAAGCTTGGAGGTGAAAAGAATGGCTAAGCTCCGGCGTACGTTCATCTATCTGTTCCTGAGCGCGGCCGCCTTCGTCTCGTTCTTCCCGTTCCTATGGATGGTGATCTCCTCCACGAACCGGTCGGTCGATGTCACGAGGGGGACGCTGCTGCCCGGCACCCACTTCATGGCGAACCTGCAGAAGCTGCTGGACAGCACGGAGCTCATCCAGGCGCTCGCTAACTCCGCCAAGCTCTCGCTGAGCACGACATTCCTCGCGCTGCTCATCGCTTCCTTGGCCGGGTACGGCTTTGAGATCTTCCGCAGCAAGGCCCGGGACATCGTCTTCACCGTGCTGCTGCTGTCGATGATGATCCCGTTCGCGGCGATGATGGTGCCGCTCTACCGGATGTTCGCCCGCATCTCCCAGGTCGTTCCCGCCATCGGGATCGACACGATGTATGCGGTCGTCCTGCCGACGGTGACCACGGCCTTCCTCATCTTCTTCTTCCGGCAGAGCACGAAAATGTTCCCGAAGGATATGATTGAGGCGGGTCGGATCGACGGGCTCACCGAGCTCGGCGTCTTCTTCCGGCTCTACGTGCCGACGATGAAGACCACCTACGCGGCTGCGGCGATCATCACGTTCATGTCGAGCTGGAACAACTATCTGTGGCCGCTGGTCGTGCTGCAGTCCCCTGACAAGATCACGATTCCGCTCCTGATCTCGAACCTCGGGTCGAGCTATTCGCCGGATTACGGCCTGATCATGACCGCCATCGTCATCGCGACGGTGCCGACCGCTCTCGTGTTCTTCCTGATGCAGAAGCATTTTGTGGCGGGCATGACGGGGTCGGTCAAATAGCTGCTCCATTCGTTACCATTACGCGAACCGCGTCCTAACACCAGGGCGCGGTTTTTGCCGTTCCCGGACTCGGGCGTCACCGCCGGCCGCCTGTCCAGGAAGCCGTCCCTGGTCACCAAACCCGTATAGATGGTCACCAGACCAAAAGACAGCCTGGCCGCCCCCGTGGGATAATGTGAGAAAGAAAGCGAAGGAAACCAATGAATAGAAGGGGGCATGGAGCCTAATGCAAATGCAATCGGCGGTCAATCCCGCCGTACGAAAGGAGAAGGAGAGGCGTTCGGTGTGGCGGCGGCTGATGGCCCAGAAGGAGCTGCAGCTGATGGTGCTGCCGGGCATCTTGTTCCTGATCGTGTTCAAGTTCTTCCCGATCTACGGCATGCAGCTGGCCTTCAAGGAGCTCTCGGTGACCAAGGGCATCTGGGGCAGCCCCTGGGTCGGGCTGCAGCACTTCGAGGACCTGTTCACCTCCCCGGCGTTCGGGACGGTCATGTACAACACGGTGATGATCTCGCTGCTCAAGCTTGTAATCCTGACCCCGCTGCCGGTGCTGTTCGCCCTGCTGCTCAACGAGATCCGCTCTTCGAGACTGAAGAGCGCGTTCCAGGGGATCTCGTATCTGCCGCATTTTCTCTCCTGGGTCATTGTCGGGGGCTTGATCCTCACGGTGCTCGGCAAGGATGACGGGACGCTGAACAATGTCCTGATGGCCATGGGCTTCATCAGCGAGCCGATCTTCTTCATGGGCACGCCGGAGTACTTCTGGCCGATCCTGATCATCACGGAGAACTGGAAGGAGATGGGCTGGGGGGCGATCATCTACCTGGCCGCCATCGCGGGTATCGATCCCGAGATCTATGAGGCGGCCAAGATGGACGGGGCGAACCGGTTCCAGCAGATGCTGCGGATCACGCTGCCTTCGATCCTGACGACGATCGTGATCCTGCTGATCCTGCGGATCGGCTACGTGCTCGACGCGGGGTTCGACCAGATCCTCGTGCTGCGCAACCCGGTGATCCAGGAGGTATCGGACATCCTCGATATCCATGTGCTGGAGGCGGGGCTGCAGGAAGGGCGGTACGGCTATGCGACGGCGGTCGGGATGTTCAAGAGCGTCATCGGGTTCGCGCTCGTATGGGGCAGCAATGCCATCGCCCGGCGGTTCAATATGGGCATATGGTAAGGAGGGCATGGAACAATGAAGCGAACGCTTGGAGAGCGGACCTTTGACTACTTTAATATCACCCTGATGGTGCTGCTCAGCCTCGGGACCCTGTATCCGTTCATCAATACGCTGGCGATCTCGTTCAGCGACGGGCTGGACGCCCAGAAGGGCGGGATCTACCTGTGGCCCCGCCAGTTCTCGGTGAGCTCCTATCAGGTGGTGTTCTCGGACAAAACGATCATCGGCGCGTATATGGTGACCCTGTCGCGGACCGCGCTCGGCATGCTCGTGACCGTATTCTGCACGGGCCTGCTGGCTTACGGCTTGTCCAAGAAGGGGCTGATGGGCCGCCGGGGCTACCTGCTCATCTGCGTCTTCTCGATGATATTCTACGGCGGGCTGATCCCGACGTACCTGCTCTACAAGGAGATGGGGCTGCTGAGCAATTTCCTCGTGTACATCATTCCGGGAGCGATCAACGTCTGGTACATGATCCTCATGAAAACCTTCTTCGAGCAGCTGCCCAAGGAACTGGAGGAGTCGGCGATCATCGACGGCTGCGGCTACTTCAGCACGTTCTACCGGATCATCATCCCGGTATCGATGCCGATCGTGGCGACCATCTGCATCTTCGTGGGGGTCGATCACTGGAATTCGTGGTTCGATGCGTACATCTTCAACAACAATCCGAAGCTGCAGCCGATCCAGACGTTCCTCTACAAGATCATCGCGCTGTCGCAGACACCGGTTACGAATGCAGCCCAGTCCCAGCTGATGGACCGCCTCAAGGCGAACCAGATGACGATCAAGGCGGCTTCGGTGGTGATCACGGCCGTGCCGATCTCGCTGATCTACTTCCTGTTCCAGAAGCATTTTACCAAGGGGCTGATGGTCGGCGCGATCAAGGGCTAGCGGATCTTCCTATGAATCGGGATTGTCAAATGAATCTATACCAATTAATATAAACCTAAATGAATGGGGTGTCGTACCGTATGAAATCCTGGAAGAGAAAGCTTCCGCAGACCGTTCTCGCCGTCAGTGTGGCCGCTTCGCTGACCGCCTGCTCCGGAGGGGCATCGAATGAGACGCCGGAGACACCGGCTGCGGCGGAGAACGCCGACCCGAACGCGCCGGTCACGGTAGAGGCGTCGTGGATGTACGAGTGGTGGAAGCCCAAGGTGTGGGGCAGTGACCCTGTTACGAAAGCGCTTACCGAGAAGACGGGCGTGACTTTCCAGTTCAACGGCGTATCCGGAGACGGCAACGAGAAAGCGAGCATCATGCTGCTTGCCAAAGATTACCCCGAAGTCATGTGGATGGACCGGGGTCCCGTGCTCGACAAGTACATCGCTGCGGGGGCCCTGTACCCGATCGACGAGCTCGCGGAGAAGTACGGCTACAAGGACATCCTGACGAAGCATATCCCGCAGGGGGCGGTCGATGCGCTGCGCAAGCCGGACGGTCATGTGTACGGAATCCCGAACTGGTTCAACGAGAAAGGGGAGTTCTCCG
Organism: Paenibacillus mucilaginosus 3016; assembly: GCF_000250655.1. Taxonomy (NCBI): domain Bacteria; kingdom Bacillati; phylum Bacillota; class Bacilli; order Caryophanales; family Paenibacillaceae; genus Paenibacillus; species Paenibacillus mucilaginosus. The sequence continues at coordinate 6,934,891 of NC_016935.1, read as the reverse complement.
TCGGCGGCTCGTTCAGCGTGAGGAACGACATCTATGCGAAGCTCGGCACACCGCAGTTCAAGACGGTCGACGAGCTGACCGAGTACCTGCGCAAGGTCCGTGACAGCAAGCTGACCATAGACGGCAAGGCGGTGTACGCCATCGGCTTCCAAGGCGTTACCGAAAATGTCGAGCGGATCGCCAATCTGTGGGGCGCCCAGAACTCCAGTTCCCGTTACTACGATGCCGGAGAGAAGCGGGTGAAGCATTTTATCCGCGGCGAATCCACCCTGAATGCCCTCAAGTGGATGAACACGCTGTACAAGGAAAAGCTGCTCGACCCCGAGAATTTCACCTACAAGACGGAGCAGTTCGACGAAGCGGCCGCCAAGGGAAGGTATGCCGTCATCGTGGCGAACTTCTGGGATCTCTGGAAGGCGAGCGAAGTGCTGAAGATGACGGACCCGCAGGCCTTCTACAAGGCGGTGCCGCATCCGGCGGGCACGGCCGGCGTGAAGCCCAACGGCGACGGCTACGACAAGACGGGCTGGAACGTGGCGGTCATCACGAAGAACGCGAAGAATCCGAAGAAGATCATGGAATTCTTCAACTACTACCTGAGTCCGGAAGGGCAGATTCTCTCCTTCTACGGGATCGAGGGCCAGACCTGGGAGAACGTGAACGGCAAGCCGATGCTGAAGCCGGGCGTATACGAGGAGATCATGAAGGATTCCGAAGGCTACGGGAAGAAAACGGGCGTCCGCTACCTCGACCTCAACCAGTACCAGAAGTACAACTGGGAGCGGGATGCGGAAGCGCCGGACCGCCGTGCGGACCGTGCCCTTGTGGAAGCGGTGAACTTCGATGCGACCCAGCTGCGCATCCTGACGCTGAACGGCGAGTCCAAGGAAGGGATCGCGTTCGCGAACATGACCTCCGCCATCGACACGGAGCTCACGAAGATCATCATGGCCGGCTCCCAGGAGGAAGTCGTCACGCTGTATAACGAGCTGATCAAGAAGCTCGAGAAGCAGGGGCTGAAGGGGGTCGAGGACGCCTGGACGGCCATGTATAACGAGAAGAACAAGTAAGAGGGGCAGCGGAGCTGGCCGGTCCGGAGCATTCGGGCGGGCCGGCTTCGCTGTCGCTGTTGAAGATGAGAGGCTGCCGGACAGCCGCAGGAGGAGAGGGTGGGGCTATGAAGATCCGTACGTCACTGCAGCTCAAAATGGTTACGGCCTTCGCGCTGGTGCTGGCGCCGCTGATCATTTTTCTGTATTACATCACGCTGTACTCGATGGACGTTGTCCGGGTACAGGTCGCGCAGTCGAACCAGAATCTGCTCGCCACATACGTGCGTCAGATGGACCAGTCGATCGCCGGCATGACCAATTATCTGTACAAGCAGGTGCTCAGCGACACGGACCTGAAGACAGTCGGCATCTACGAATACGGCTCGGAGGCGTACGACCTGTCGCAGGTGGCCCTCTCGAAGAAAATGTACATGGAGCTCAACAACCATCCGGCGGCAGGCGCCTTCTTCGTCTATGACAGCGATGCGGACAACTTCATCGTCAGCTACCGGGACAAGGACCTGCGGGACGAGGAGCTTGTCGCCATCAAGGCGCATACGCAGGCGGCCGTGCCCTCTACGGCCTGGAGTGTGGTGACCCAAAATGGATCGCACTCCCTGCTCAAGGTCGTATCCTTTGACGGCAGGGTGTACCTCGGCGCCTGGGTGCCGCTGTCCGGTCTCACCCAGTCGATCAAGCCGTTCAACTTCGGCCGGGAGGGGGAGATCTTCCTGCTCTCGGCCGAGGGCGTCCCGCTGACACCGACCACGCTGGCCCCGCACGATACGCAGTCGCTCCGGCAGCTGCTCGGCGACCGGCAGGAGCCCTACCGGATTCTCGCCGATTCGCGGGAAGGCGGCGGCAGCCGGCTGACCCTGTGGATGAAGCTCGGCGAGACCGACCTGTTCCTTGTGATTTCGATCCCGGAGAAGAACGTGCTGCTGCAGCTGCCTTTTTATAAGAAGATGATCTATGCGATCCCGCTCGTGTGTATGGCGGTGCTCTGTGTCTACTACTTCATCCTGCGCCGGATTCTCCTTGTGCCGATGAGCCGGCTGCTCGGCGGGATGCGGAAGATGGTGCACGGCGACCTGAGCGTGCAGGTGAAGGAGGAGCCACCCGGCGAATTCTCCTACCTGATCCAGACCTTCAACCAGATGGGGACCGAGATCCGCGATCTCAAGATCGATATGTACGAGGAACGGCTGAAAGTGCAGCGTGCGGAGTTCAAGTACCTGCAGGCGCAGATCAATCCGCATTTTTACCTCAATACCCTCAACATTATCTATAACGCTGCCGTGCTCCGGGAGACGGAGACCGTGAAGACCCTTGCGCTGCACCTGGCCGAGTTCTTCCGCTTCCGCATCCGCAAAAATACTGAAGAGGTGCCGGTCCGCGAGGAGATCGCGTTCGTCGAAGGCTATCTGGCGATCCAGCAGGTGCGCTTCCCGGACAGCCTGACCTGCCGCATCGACGTCGAGCCGGCATGCGAAGGAGTGATGATTCCGCCGCTGACCATCCAGACCCTGGTTGAGAACTGCATGGTGCACGGGTTCAAGGGAGAGGTGGAGTCGCTGCAGATCGGGATCCGGGTGAGGTCGCTCATGGAGGAGCCTGCCGGGTATTCGGAGCCTGTAGGGTATCTTGAGCCAGTAGGGTATCTTGAGCCTGTAAGGTATCTTGAGCCTGTAAGGTATCTTGAGCCTATAAGGTATCTTGAGATAGAAGTCTGGGATACCGGCGCGGGATTCCCGGCGGAGAAGCTCAAGGCGATGAACACCAGCGAATACTTCATGAACGTGTCGGATTCGGACAGTCATATCGGCCTGTGGAATGTGTATCACCGGCTCCGGATGAAGCATGGGGACCGGGCATCCATCTCCTTCCATAATAAAGAGCCGCACGGGGCGGCGGCGGTCATCCGAATTCCGGCCGTACTGCAGGGTTCAGGAGCGGAAGGGAAAGGAGAAGTGAAGGGCAGCGGGGAGGGGGAGGCGTCATGCATTCTTTATTGATCGTAGACGACGAAAGGACCGCAGTCCGCGGCTTGGTGCAGGGCATCGAATGGACGGAGCTTGGGGTGAGCGAAGTATATGAAGCCTACAATGCCAAGCAGGCCAAGGAGCTCCTGGCCGCGCACGACATCCACCTCCTGATCTGCGATATCGAGATGCCGGGGCAAAGCGGCATCGAGCTGCTCGAGTGGGTCAACGAGCATTCGGAGAGCACCGTTTCGGTCTTCCTGACGGGCCATGCCGACTTTCAGTATGCGCGCAAAGCGCTTCAGCTCGGGAGCCTCGACTATCTGCTGAAGCCGGTCAGGCACGAAGCGGTGCGGGAAGCGGCCGGGCAGGCACTGGCAAGGTGGAGACAGAACCGGCAGACCCGGTCGTACGGCGAGCTTCACGAGCAGTATGTGCGGCAGTGGGAAGCGCAGCTGCCCTATCTCGTCGAGCGGTTCTGGCAGGATCTCATCAACCGGCGCACCGCACCGCATCCGCACGAACTGGGCGCCGCTCTGAAGCAGTACGGCATCCCCCTGCGGGGGGAGGACGGCGTGCTTCCGATCCTGATCTCGGTCGAGATGTGGAAGGAGGAGCTGACGGCCAGAGACGAGGAGATCATGGAATACGCGCTGCGCAAGGTGGCCGCGGAGATGATGCTCGAGGCGCTGCCGGGTACGGTCATCCTGGACCGCAGCGGAGTCAACCTGGTTCTGGTCTATGCACCGGCGGGAGGTGCGCTGGACATGGAAGAGATCCGGCGCTTATGCCAGGAGTATATCAGGTACGGCGAAAGGCATTTCAAGTGCAGCCTGTCCTGCTATGTCGGGGAGAGAACGGAGCTGCTGCGGCTGCCCGCGGGCTTCCAGGACCTGCTCGAGATGGAGCGGGTCAACGTCTCCGCTTCGGGCACGGTGCTGATGAGGGCGGACGCCCCCGCGGCCGGGAAGCCCCCGGGCGGGGATCGTATAGCCTCACCCGTGCCAGTGGCTGACTGGGTGCTGCTCTTCGAGCACGGACGCGCCGCGGAGCTCATCGGCGGGATCGAGGAGCGGTGCAGCGTGCTGGAGAGCAGGGGGAGCCTCAGCAAGGAGGAGCTCGATTGCCTGTATGCGAGCGTGCTCTATACGCTGTTTACCGCTTTTCACAAGAAGGGGTTGTCGGTGTACGACGCGTTCGGACGGAGGGACCTCATCGATCCGGCGTCCGGCATCCGCAGCTTCTCCCAGTTCCGCCTGTGGGCCGGCAAGGTGGTGGGGGCGGGGATGGCGTATTACCAGACACATGCCGGCGGCGATTCGGAGCTTATCGGCAGGGTCAAGCAGTACATTGCCGAGCACCTGCACGAGGAATTCTCCCGGGAGGATATCGCCGAAGCGGTCTATCTTAACCCCTCGTATCTCTCGCGCCTGTTCAAGAAGCAGACGGGGGTCTCGCTCTCCGACTACATCATCCACGAACGGATGGCGGAAGCGAAGCGCCGGCTGGCGGGCACCTGCCTCAGCATCGGCCAGATCGCCGAGGCGGTGGGGTATATGAACGTGTCGCATTTCATCACGATGTTCAAGAAAGTGACCGGCGTGACGCCGATGAGCTACAGGAAGGGGTAATGGATCGGTACGAACATCAAAAAGCTCAAGCCTTGGGGCTTGAGCTTTCCTTCCTTAAATCATCCAACCTGCCCCAAGAACGATGACCAGCAGAATGTAAAGGACCAGGATTGTCGCTGTGCTGGTGTAGAAGCCTTTTACGCAGCTCATGGTGTTTCCTCCCTTCGGAACCGATACGGTATTGTACGAATGTTTATTATGAAATGCTTAGGCTGTAATCATAATTGGGCGGTCGTTTTCGTGCTGCCAATAGAGCCATTGGGCGGTCCGGATGGCCTCTCCCCAATGGCATGATGCGGCCCCTTGATACCTGTGAATCCCTCAGCCGCCTTTTTACATATCGAAGAACATTTCATGTTGTTGCAGGGAAATTATGTATCGTATAATAAAAAAAGGAATAACATGCTTTGTTGTGCCATTCATATCCATAAGTGATATAGGTGCCGAAAAGTACCTTTACACCACGCTTTTTCTATTTTGGAGGTAACGATGTCCATGGAGCCACAACGGAAACGAAGGTACATGATCCCGGCGGAGGCTACGATCGAGGTGATCGGAGGCAAGTGGAAGACCCTGATCCTGTGCCACTTGTCGTATGGCCCCAATCGAACGAGCGAGCTGAAGAAAGCCATGCCCGACATCACGCAAAAAATGTTAACCCAGCAGCTGCGGGAGCTCGAAGAGGACGGAATGATTCTCAGAACGGTCTACAATCAGGTGCCGCTCAAAGTGGTCTATGAACTGACGGAAACCGGAGAGTCGCTGCAGTCCATATTGGATCAGATGTGCGAGTGGGGAGAGAAGTATATTCAGGGACACTTCAGCAAAAAGGAAGCTCCCCGAGCGGAATGATGATATGAAAAATGAGCCGGCCATGACTACAGGGCCGAGCTCATTTTTGTTTCTTACTTCGCAAAATTCAGTCCCAAGGTGTAAGCCTGCTCAAGGAGTTTTTCGGTGTGCCCCGGCTGCTGATCCAGGGTTTCGTACAAGAACTCGACCCTGGAGTCCGGTATTCCCGCATAGTCGGCCAGACCCACATTGAGCAAATGCGTGATCATCCGGTCGTACCCGCGTTTCTCGAGATCCTTGGAAGAAGCGGCAGCCAGGCTGAGCCACAATACATGCTGATGAGGAAGTTTGCTGCTGCCGTAAGCGAAGCCGTTGTTCCATACGCGGTCGATGTACCCCTTTAGCATGGCGGGCATGGAGTACCACCACAGCGGGAAAATGTAAGCCAGCGCATCATGCTGCTTCATCCGCTCGATCTCCGCCTCCACCTCGGGGGAGTACCGCTTCGCCGTGCCTGACCAATCGGGCTCATCCGCTTCCCAGAGAACGGGGTCAAAGCCGCTGCGGTGCAAATCCAATACCTCCGTCTCATGCCCGGCGTCGGTAAGACCCTGAACAAACCGGTCCGCTGCCGCAAAGGTCAGAGAATTGAGCCGGGGATGCGAGACAACCGTCAGTACTTTCATAGGGAACACCTTCCTTATTCAAAGTAAGTGCTGCAGCTCTCATTATGCAGGAAGGACCGCCATCCTAACAGTACGCACTTTTTGGTTCTGTAGGAACCAAAAGGTGCCCCAACCCAGGCACTGCTCGGTACCTGTGGAACCCTTTGGCGGGAATGACACAAGAATCATGGGCGTCGAGCTGCCAGTGGACGGCGGCTTTGCACAAGGCATATCATGCTTGATTCACTGTAATTGGCGCCTCCGGATATTCTTTATGATATCAGCAGTGCAAGCTTCGATCCCCTTATTGGAGCAATCAAGCGTCAGATCACTGTACTTGAGGTACAGAGGAACCCTTTCGTCGTAGACGTCCTGAAGACTGCTGCCCTTTTGGATGACAATGCCCCGGGTGTGATGTTCGTTAGTCTCCTCTGAATTTCGTCATAGGGAACATCCCCGGAGCTTTGGCAAGCAGCACGCCTAAGGTGCTTTTGCCGGCTCCCGACATCCCGATCAGAACGATATTCATAGGCTTCCTCACTTCTAGTACTGCCGTATCTGCCGGCAGCTTCTTTATCGTTGGTTATTGGCCTAAGGGAGGCTCTGCGGGCTGCTTCAGCTTGAGCTTGCGAAGCCGGTACTGCAGGCTCTGGCGGCTGAGGCCCAGCTCCTTCGAGGCACGGACGATGTTGCCGCCGTGCCGGTCGACGGCCCGGCGCACGGCGTAGGCCTCGAAGAGCTCGAGCTGCTCGCGGAGCGTCCGGCCCCCGGAAGACTCGAGCAGCGGCGCCAGCTCCGCGGGGAAGGCGGCGGGGCTACCCGCAGCCGTGTCCGCGCTGCCGGCGGTGCCGTCATGACCTGCGGCCGCGGCTGTGCCCGAGGCCTCCGAGGCTCCGCCTGCACCCGCGCCGCTCAGGGCCGCCGGCGCCTCAGCGTCCGAGCGCTGCCCCGGGGCGCCTGCGGCCGCGTCCGCGCCCGCTGCCGCATCCCCGCGGGCGCCCCGTGCCGTGCCGCCGCCCGGGCGCGTCGTCCGGCTCATCCGCCGGATCGGCAGGTGCTCCAGCTCGATCACGGTCTCGTCGATGAGCAGGTTCATCGCCCCCTCGATCGTGTGCTGCAGCTCGCGGACGTTGCCGGGCCACGGGTGGGGCGAGGAAGAAGGCCTCGACCTCCGCGCTGACGCCTTCGACCTGCATCTGGAACAGGTCGTTGTACCGGCGGATGAAGTGCCGGGCCAGCGGCAGAATATCCTCCGGGCGCTCCCGGAGGGGCGGCAGGAGCAGGGTCACGACGCCGAGGCGGTAGTACAGGTCCTCGCGCAGCCGCCCCCCGTCGATGGCGTCATCGGGATGCTCGTTCATCGCCGCGAGGATGCGCACGTTCATGGAGCGCTCGCGGGTGTCGCCGAGCCGGCGGAACGAGCGCTCCTGCAGCGCGCGCAGCAGCTTTGCCTGCAGCGGCATGGCGAGCGAGTTGATCTCGTCGAGGAACAGCGTGCCGCCCTCCGCCTGCTCGAAGAGACCGGGGCGCTCGACCGCTCCCGTGTAGGCTCCCTTCGTGGTGCCGAAGAGGAGCCCCTCCACGAGATCCTCGGGGAGCGCCGCGCAGTTCTGCGAGATGAACGGGCCGCCGGAGCGTGAGCTTGCCTGGTGGATGCCCTGGACGAAGAGCTCCTTGCCCGTCCCGGTCTCCCCGACCACGAGCACGGAGGAGTTCGTCCGCGCGGCGCGCTGCGCATGAAGGATCACCCGCTGGAGCGCCTCGCTGCTTCCGACGATGCTGTCGAAGGTGTAGAGGGCTCCCTCTTTGCGCTGCCGCAGCAGGTTCTCCCGGACGAGCCGCTCCATCTTCGTGACATCATTGGCGATTTCAATGGCACCGATGATCGCCCCGTCCTCCACGATCGGATAGGTGTTGTTGATCGTCGTTATTTTTTTACCGGATTGGTTAAAGTAGGTTTGACGCACATTCAGCGTCGGCCGGCCCGTGTTCAGCGCCTGCAGCAGGGTGCTCTCCTGCCCGCCGGGGAACTGGAAGACCGAGAGCAGGCTCTTGCCGAGCACATCCGATTCGTTCATCGACTCGAGCTCCGTCATTTTGCGGTTGTACACCACCGAACGGCCCTGCCGGTCCACGACATGAACCCCTTCGTTGATATGATCGATGGCCTGCTTATAGAAGGCGAGGGGGTCCTGCCGTCCTGCCGTGTTCTCTGCGCTCATGAAGGTGTGCCCCTTTCTGTAGTGTCGATTGTAGCATGAGCCGGCTCCGGTGCAAAATTATTTTTCACCCCAATCCCCGATCATGTGATTTCATGCCAAATTCCACGGCACTGCCAAATGATTTTGCACCAATGCACTCCCGTTCTCCCCTTTTCTGTCCGTAAAATGGCGATTTGATGGCCGGAGATCTTTTGGCACGTTTCTTGCTATATAGATAAGCGAAGGCATTTCATAATGAAAATCCTTAAACCCATTCCGGTCCAGGAGGTCATTCCCATGACGCAGACCCAACATATTATTGAACAAACCGAGAAATACGGCGCACAGAATTACCGTCCGCTGCCGATCGTCATCTCCCATGCCGAGGGGGTGTGGGTGCACGATCCAGAAGGGAACGCCTATATGGATATGCTCAGCGCCTACTCGGCGTTGAACCACGGACACCGGCACCCGAAGATCATCGCGGCGCTGAAGGAGCAGGCGGACAAGGTGACGCTGACCTCGCGCGCCTTCTACAACGACCAGCTCGGCGTGTTCTACGAGAAGCTGTCCCGCCTGACGGGCAAGGACATGATCCTGCCGATGAATACAGGAGCGGAGGCCGTCGAAACCGCAGTCAAGGCGGTGCGCCGCTGGGCGTATGACGTCAAGGGCGTGCCCGCGGACCAGGCGGAGATCATCGTCTGCAGCGGGAACTTCCACGGGCGCACCGTGACGATCACCTCGTTCTCCTCCGATCCGGAGTACCAGCGGGGCTTCGGGCCGTTCACGCCGGGCTTCAAGATCGTGCCTTACGGGGACCTGGAGGCCCTGCGGGCGGCGATCACCCCGAATACGGCGGCTTTCCTGGTGGAGCCGATCCAGGGGGAAGCGGGGATCCTCATCCCGCAGGAAGGGTTCCTGAAGGGCGCGCGTGAGCTCTGCCGGGAGAACCGGGTGCTCTTCGTCGCCGACGAGATCCAGACGGGCTTCGGGCGTACCGGCCGGCTCTTCGCCTGCGACTGGGAAGACGTGCTGCCGGACCTCTACATCATGGGCAAGGCGCTGGGCGGCGGCGTGTTCCCGATCTCGGCCGTAGCCGGGGATGCGGAGATTCTCGGCGTGTTCAATCCGAGCTCGCACGGTTCTACGTTCGGCGGCAACCCGCTCGGCTGTGCCGTAGCGATCGCCGCGCTGGAGGTGCTCGAGGAGGAGCAGCTCGTGAAGCGGTCGGCGGAGCTCGGCGCTTATTTCCTCGGGGAGCTGAAGAAGATCGCCAGCGGCCGGATCAAGGAGATCCGCGGGCGCGGCCTGTTCATCGGGGTGGAGCTCACCGGGCCGGCGCGGACGTACTGCGAGCGGCTGAAGGCACTCGGCCTGCTATGCAAGGAAACGCACGAGACGACGATCCGCTTCGCTCCGCCGCTGACGATCACGCGCGAGAACCTGGATTGGGCGCTGGAGCGGATCCGGCAGGTGTTCGCCGAGGCGGAATCCGGCTCCCAAGCGGCGGAGTAAGAGCGGGCCGGATGGCGTTAAGCAAAAGTCTAAAGTGACCGGAAGGGCGGAGGGCTGTGTGACAGGGGACGTCAGGCAGCCCGTTCCTCCGAAGCCGGGAGGGGCGGGGGCCGCCATGCCGCCCGCTGTTCAGATCGGCGGGAAGGCCTGTACAAGCAAGCCGCGGCGGAGGGGGAACACGCGGGTGCCAGCCTGGTCGACGATCGGCGGCCGGCTCCAAAGGATATCCTTTCAGCGGCGGCCCTATTTTCTAAACTTCACAACCATGCCATATCATGGACGGGACAGCCGTCCGGGCCAAGCCAAAGTATCGACGAAACCGGGGGAGAAATCATGAGCATGAAGACGACAGGGACGAATCTGCAGGGCGGCACGGAAGATCACGGGGATGTGCTTCGGAGGACGCAGGAAGTGGTGAAGACGGCGCTCGGGCACATGGGGTACGACGAGGCGTTCTATGAGCTGCTGAAGGAGCCGCTGCGGCTGCTCACCGTCCGGATTCCCGTCCGGATGGACGACGGGAGTGTGAAGGTGTTCACCGGCTACCGGGCGCAGCACAATGACGCGGTCGGCCCGACGAAGGGCGGCATCCGCTTCCATCCCGGCGTTACGGCCGATGAAGTGAAAGCGCTTGCGCTGTGGATGAGCATCAAATGCGGCATCATGAACCTGCCGTACGGCGGAGGCAAGGGGGGCATCGAGTGCGATCCGCGCAGCATGTCATTCGGGGAGCTTGAGCGGCTGAGCCGCGGCTATGTCCGGGCGGTCTCCCAGATCGTCGGCCCGACCAAAGACATTCCGGCCCCCGACGTGTATACGAACTCACAGATCATGGCCTGGATGATGGACGAATACAGCCGCATCCGGGAGTTCGACTCCCCCGGCTTCATCACCGGCAAGCCGCTTGTTCTCGGCGGATCGGTCGGGCGCGAGTCCTCCACCGCCCGGGGCGTCGCCATCGCTGTCCGGGAGGCCGCGGCCGTGATGGGGGTGAGCGTAGCGGGCGCGTCGGTCATCGTCCAGGGCTTCGGGAACGCGGGGAGCTACCTGGCCAAGTTCATGACGGACGCCGGCGCCAAGGTCGTCGGCATCTCCGATGCGCACGGGGCGCTCTATAACCCGAACGGCCTGCTGATCGACGAGCTGCTCGAACGCCGGGATTCGTTCGGGGCGGTCACGAACCTGTTCCCGAACCGGATCACCAACGGGGAGCTGCTCACGAAGGAGTGCGATATTCTGATTCCCGCGGCCATCGAGAACCAGCTTACGGAGCACAACGCTTACGATATCAAGGCGAAGATCGTCGTCGAGGCGGCGAACGGGCCGACCACCGCGGAGGCGACGGAGATTCTGGACTCGCGCGGCGTGCTGGTTGTCCCGGACGTACTCGCGAATGCAGGCGGGGTGGTTGTGTCCTACTTCGAGTGGGTGCAGAATAACCAGGGCTACTACTGGTCCGCGGAGGAAGTCGATGCGCGGCTGAACAAGCTTATGTCGGAGTCGTTCCACACGGTATACGAGACGGCGCAGCGCAAGCAGGTGAATATGAGGCTGGCCGCTTACATCGTCGGCCTGCGGAGGCTGGCCGAAGCCTCGCGGTTCCGGGGCTGGGCCTGATCCTGCCCTTGCAGGCCGCAGGCGGGTTGAAAACCGCCCGTCCTTTTGGTACATTTTTATTTTGCGCTTATTCCAAGGCTCATTACCAGAGAAGGCAGGAGGCCGCTTCGCCCTCCCGTGCCCGTTTCTTCCTATCCGCGCCCGGTGTCCTGCAGCAGGACGCCCGGGCAGCGTGTTATCACCTGTGAGGAGTTGGGTTCATGACCAATCAAGATCATCAACAGCAAACGCACCACCAGACGGGACTGCAGCGGACCATGAAGAGCAGGCACCTGTATATGATCTCCCTTGGGGGGGTCATCGGGACAGGCCTCTTCATTTCCTCCGGGTATACGATCAACCAGGCCGGACCCGGCGGGGCGCTTCTGGCCTACCTGGTCGGCGGCTTCATCATGTACCTCGTCATGATGTGCCTTGGCGAGCTGTCCGTGGCGATGCCGGTGACCGGCTCGTTCCAGACCTACGCCGCACGCTATATCGGGCCGGCGACGGGCTTCACGATCGGCTGGCTGTACTGGCTCGGCTGGGTGGTGACGCTCGGCTCCGAATTCACCGCCGCGGGCCTCATGATGAAGCGCTGGTTTCCCCATGTCCCGGTCTGGCTCTGGTGCGTCTTCTTCGTCGTCCTCCTGTTCCTGCTCAACGCCATGTCGGCCAAGGCTTATGCCGAGACGGAATATTGGCTCGCGAGCATCAAGCTCGTGACGATCATCCTGTTCATCGGCCTGGGCGGAGCGGCCATGTTCGGCCTGATCTCGCCGCAGGGAGGCCCCGCGCCGATGCTCTCGAACTTTACCGGCGAAGGCGGGCTCTTCCCGAACGGCCTCGGCGCCATTCTGTTCACGATGATTGCGGTGAACTTCTCCTACCAGGGCAGCGAGCTCGTCGGTATTGCCGCAGGGGAGAGCGAGGAGCCCGAGAAGACGATTCCGCGGTCGATCAAAAATACGGTGTGGCGGGTCATTTTCTTCTTCGTCGCTTCCATCTTCATCGTGGCGGGGCTCATCCCCTGGAAGGAAGCGGGCGTGGAGGAGAGTCCCTTCGTGACCGTGTTCGATTCCATCGGGATTCCTTATGCGGCCGATATCATGAACTTCGTCATCCTCTCGGCGCTGCTGTCGGTAGCCAACTCGGGGCTGTATGCCGCCTCCCGGATGCTGTGGGCCCTCTCCAAGGAAAATATGGCGCCGGGGCCCCTTGGCAAGCTGTCCAGGCGGGGTGTGCCTCTGAACGCCCTCCTCGTTAGCATCGGCGTGGCCTGCCTGTCGCTTCTCTCGAGCGTGTTCGCCCCCGATACGGTGTACCTCTGGCTTGTATCGATCGCCGGCCTGACCGCCATGCTCGTGTGGATGGGTATCGCCGCTTCGCAGTACATGTTCCGCAGACGCTTCGTGCAGGAAGGCGGCGACCCCGCCAGCCTGAAGTACCGGGTGCCGATGTATCCGCTGGTCCCTGTGTTGGCTTTTGTCCTCTGTACTACGGCCTGCGTCGGACTGGCCTTCGATCCGGAGCAGCGGATGGCGCTGTACTGCGGCATTCCGTTCATCCTGATCTGTTACGCGCTCTACTATCTCAAGTACAGGAACGCGCTGCCGGCCGGACAGGCATCCGAGCCCGAGCGGGCGCCGCTCGATTCGCTGCCCGAGTCCTGACCGGGGCGGTGCGGCGGAGTACAACCGAAGGCAGCGGCCGGGACTTCCCGGGCGCTGCCTTTTCCTATGGCGGGGGCGTTTTCCCCGGATTTCCCAGCGGATGCCGGATGCCAAGCCGCTGCGGATGAGGTATAATGACGCTGCGAGATTTCGTAACCGTTTACATAAAAGGAGGGCTCCGACGTGAGACCAGGCATCGGGCTGACCCAGGCCCTCAGCACCAAGACCCTGCTAACCGCCGAGCTTCATCAATCGCTTCACCTGCTGCAGCTTCCGGCCCAGGAGCTGATCCGCTATGCGGAGGAGCCAGGCGCTGGACAATCCGCTCCTCGAGCTTGATCTGTACGAAGGCAGCCGGCTGCGGAAGCAGGGCCGCGGGCGTCCGGCCGGAGGAGGGACCGACCCGCTGCAGTGGGTGCCGGCCGGGGAAGAGACGCTGGAGCGGCAGCTGCTGGGCCAGCTGCGGACCGCCGGCCTGCCGCCCGCCGTGTACAAGGCCGCTGCCTACCTGGCCGGCAATCTCGACGAACGCGGCTATCTGACGCTGCCGCCCGAAGAAGCCGCGGCCGAGCTGCAGCTGCCGGAGGGCGTTGTGATGCAGGCCCTGGAGGCGCTGCAGTCGCTCGAGCCTGCAGGCGTCGGCGCCCGCACGCTGCAGGAGTGCCTGCTGCTGCAGATCACCCGGGACCCGGCTGCGCAGCCCTGGGCCCTTCAGGCCGTGCGCGACAGCTGGCCGCAGCTCTGCCAGGGCCGCCCGGAGCGGGTCGCGGTGGGGCTCGGCATCACCCGGGAGGAGGCGGCGGGGGCTCTCGCCTATATCCGGCGGCTGGACCCGCGGCCCGGGTCCTCCTGCGGCCCTGTGGAGCGGGCGTACGTGGTGCCGGATGCGGAGGTCTTCCTGCAGCAGGGGGAGCTCGTCGTCCGGATGAATCCGGACGCGCTGCCGGCTGCCGCGTTCCGGCCGGAGTACGAAGCGCAGCTGCGGCAGGCCGGCTGCCCGCGGACGGCGGCCTTCCTCCAGGGCAAGCGGAGCCAGGCGCAGAGCCTGGTGTACGGTCTGCAGCAGCGCAGGGTTACCCTGCTGCGGGTCATTCGTGCTATATTTGAAGAGCAGGAGGCTTTTCTGTCGAAGGGCTGGGCCGCGGTTCATCCCCTGACCCTGAAGCAGATTGCGCAAAGGCTGGACCTTCACGAGTCTACGGTCTCCCGCGCGGTGCAGCACAAATATGTGCGGACACCCTACGGCGTGCGCGAGCTCAAGGCCTGGTTCACGTCCGGCGTGCGGACGGCGGACGGAGAGACGGCCTCCTCGGCGGCGGTGAAGACGCGGATCCGGGAGTGGATCGCAGGGGAAGACAAGCGGCGGCCGTACTCCGACCAGAAGCTGGCGGAGCTGCTGGCCGCGGATGGGCTGGCGGTCTCGCGGAGGACCGTGGCCAAGTACCGCGAAGAGCTGCACCTGCTCTCCTCCGCACTCCGCAAAACTATCATGTAAGGACTGCATAGGCTATGGATATCAAGCGACTGAAAACGTTCCAGGTGGCGGCGGAGAGCCTCAACCTGACCAAGGCCGCCGCCCAACTCGGGTACACGCAGCCTACTATCACGATACAGCTTCAGACGCTCGAGAACGAACTGGGGTATGTCCTCCTGGGCCGGGTGGGCAAGCAGACCTATTTGACGCCCCACGGCCGGATTGTGAAGGAGTATGCCGACCGGGTCTTCGCCACGCTGCAGGAGATGGAAGACGAGCTGCGCAAGCTGGACCAGCCGGGGGGCAGCCTGACGGTGGCGGCGCCCGAGTTCTACTGCTCGCATTACCTGTCCTTACTCATGCACTCCTATATCACGGCCTACCCCGAGGTCAAGCTGCAGCTCGCCTCCCACGACAGCATCGAAGCCATGAAAAAGGTGCATTCGCGCGAAGCGGACCTCGGCATCATCGCCGGTCCCTGCAGCCTGCCGGGCATCGAATGCGTGCGCCTGAGCACCGAAGATCTCGTTCTGGTCACCACGAAGGAACGCCTCGAGTGCGTAGGGCGGGAGGAGCTGCTGCACTCCGGTCCTCTCATCTCCTACAAAACCGGCTCCAACCTCCAGAGCCTGGTGAACGAATGCCTCGGCGAGATCGGCTTCCGGCCTTCCGCCTCGATCGAATGCGTCAGCGACGAAACGATCAAGCGTGCCGTGCTTCATCAGACGGGGATCGGGCTGCTGGGCGCGGGACTGGTTCACTCCGAGCTCAAGAAAGGCACGCTGGTGGAACTGCACCGGTTCCCGGACAAGATCGAGACATCGATGATTGTGCTGCGCAGCCGGCTGGACGAGATCAACATCCGTTCCTTCGCGGGAATGCTCCAGGAATCCTGGGCTGCGCTGGAGACGGGGATGTAGAACGGCCGGTGCGGCCATTGTACTTTTGCTTGGGACAACCCCTATAAGAACGCTCTTTCCGGCCCCGTCCGGGAAGGGCGGTTTTTGACATACTAAGATAGAATAACCCGGAGCTGCTCGTTTCTGTGCCCCCCCATTAAATTTCTCACCTCCATAAAAAATCTCACCTCCATAAAAAATCTCACCTCCATAAAATTTCTCAATAGTAACCATTGTCACATTTAATTTTTCGGCCCGGGGTCTGTTATGGTACAGTCAAAGTAAGAGATCGGACGGAAGGGCCGCCGCAGCCGCCGCTCTTTTGCCATCACGGAATGTAATCGTTTTCTTCCTTGCTCTTACTTCATACTGCAGATTAGGGGTGCTTGTTATGTTGATGAAGCTTGCCACAAACCAACGGGACATTTCACTGATCGGCGTGCCGCTTCAGCTCGGGGCGGACCGGGCGGGTGTCGAGCTTGGCCCCCATGCCCTGCGAACCTCGAACATTCAGCAGCGGCTGGAGTACCTCGGCCACCGCGTGCATGATACAGGCGATATCCACGTGAACCGGCTCGATCCCTGTGCGCCCGGCGAGAAGCTGAAGTATCTGGCCGAGATCGCGCGGGTGAATGCGGAGCTGGCGCAGCGGGTGGCGGCGGAGATGCGCCGCGGGCACTTCCCGCTTGTCATCGGAGGCGACCACAGCGTGGCGATCGGCACGATCAAAGGCGTGCTGCAGCATGTGAACCGGCTGGGGGTTATCTGGTTCGACGCCCATCCGGATGTGAACACGGAGGAGACGACGGGCTCCGGGAACATTCACGGCATGTCCCTGGCGGTCATGCTCGGGTATGGGCACAAGAGCCTGATCTCGATCGGCGGCGAACAGGCGAAGATCAACCCGCGCAACGTGGTCATCATTGGCGCGAGATCGATCGATCCGGGCGAGCGCATCTTCCTCCGCGAGCAGGGCATCCGCGTCTTCACGATGCACGAGATCGACAAGTACGGCATGAGGGCCGTCATGGACGAGGCGATGGAGCGGGTGACGGACGGGACGGACGGCGTTCATCTCAGCCTGGATCTGGACGGCATGGATCCGCAGGAGGCGCCGGGCGTCGGCACGCCGGTCAGCGGCGGCATCACTTACCGGGAGAGCCACTATGCGATGGAGACGCTGTATGAGAGCGGGGCGCTCGTCTCCGCGGAGATCGTCGAGGTGAACCCGATGCTCGACATCGGCAACAAGACGGCGCGGGCGGCGGTGGAGCTTGCCGGATCCGTGTTCGGGGAACGCATATTGTAAGCGGGGGACCGCGGAGGAGGAGCATGCACATGATGGAAACTAGTGAGGCACAGGAGAGCTTGGCGGCAGGACGGGCGAGGGTCCAGCTGATCCAGGTGCCGTTCGGCCTGGGAGCCGGCCGCCCCGGGGAAGAACAGGGGGCCGAGAGCATCGTGAAGGCGGGCCTCGTCCGGATGATCCGGGCGCTCGGGCGGGAGGTGTCCGAGGAGCAGATCAGCGGCATGTGGCTGCGGGAGACCTCCGGGCGCCCGTTCACTACGGCCAAGAACCTGCCGGCCGTGCTGGAGATGCTGGGGCTTGCGGCCCGGAGGGTGGAGCAGGCTGTGGAAGCGGGGGCGTTCCCGCTGGTGCTGGGCGGAGACCGCAGCGTATCGATCGGAGCGGCGGCCGGACTGGCCAAGGGCTTCGAAGACCCCGGGCTGATCTGGTTCGATGCCCACCCGGGACTGCTGACGGAGGAGACGAGTGCGACGGGCTGCGTGAACGAGCTGCCGCTCTCCGCCATTCTCGGGCGGATTCCTTGGGAGGTTCCGGGCCTTGGCCGCATCCGAAAGGAGAAGGTCGTACTGATCGGTACCCGCGAAGTGCAGGCCGAAGAGCGGGAGTGGATCCGCGAACAGGGCATCGCCTGCTACACCATGCACGAGATCGACCGGATGGGAATCCAGCGGGTGATTGAGCAGGCGGTGGAGACCGCAGGCGCCGGCAGCGGCGGAATGCACGTCAGCTTCGCCGCGGACGCGCTCGACCCGCTGGAGGCGCCGGGCGTCGGCTCCCCGGTGCCGGGCGGACTCTTCTACCGCGAAGCCCACTTCGCGATGGAGCTGCTCGCGGAGACCGGAGCGGTCACCTCGATGGACGTGACCGGGCTGAACCCGCTGCTGGACGATCAGCGGCGGACAGGCCGGCTGCTGGCCGGCCTCATCGCTTCGCTGCTCGGCAAGCGCATCTTGTAAGCTGTACCGGCAAAGAGCCGCAGGGGGTCCATGGTGGACTCCTGCGGCTTTTGCCGTTTCGGCAGGCTGTGAAGTATGCAGCCTTGGGCCGGCAGGTTTCCGTTCATGGTCCGGATAGGGTACCAGCAGGCGCATACGGCGCTGCTGATGAAGTTACCTGGTGGAGTGGCGCGGTTTCTTTTTTATATAGGAGAGGAGCAAAAAGGGCTTGAAATACCCACGGGGGGTATGGTATTATGGGTTTGTGGGAATCCTATCGGGGGTCGAACCCCTGAAACGGACCGAATGAGGAATATAGGATCATAATCATATCAAACGATACCTGGGAGGCTGATTTTGATGCAAAACGTTCAACTGAAAGTGGAAGGCATGTCCTGCGATCACTGTGTCCGCGCCGTTGAAGGCGCACTGAAGGAAGTGGGCGCGACCGGCAAGGTGGATCTGGCGTCCGGCTCGGTATCCGTTCAATACGATGAGGGCAAACTGAAGCTGGAGCAGATCAAGGAAGCCATTGAAGATCAAGGCTACGATGTAGTGTAAGCAAGGAAGGGGGACTGCACGGCAGAGGAAGCGCCGGTCCCCCGGCAGTTCCTTTTTTTTGAACTTTTATATACCCTATGGGGGTATTGATGGACGGAGGAATGACCCATGGCTAATGAGCAGCTGCTCGAACAGGAGCAGACCACGTTGAAGATATCGGGAATGACCTGTGCCGCGTGTGCGGTCCGGATCGAGAAGGGGCTGAACAAGCTCGAGGGCGTATCGAATGCCACCGTCAATTTTGCGATGGAGCAGGCCTCGGTCGCTTATGATCCGGCCAAGGTAGGCACGGAGGCGATCGAGCAGAAGATCCGGGCGCTCGGCTACGATACGGTCAAAGAGAAGCTGGAGCTGCAGATCAGCGGGATGACCTGCGCCGCGTGTGCTGCCCGTATCGAGAAGGGCCTGAACAAGCTGGACGGGGTCACGAAGGCGACCGTGAACTTTGCCCTCGAGACCGCCCAGGTGGAATATATCGCGGGCCAGGTGAGCCCGGCCGAGATGATGAAGAAGGTGGAGAAGCTCGGCTACAAGGCGGCTCCGAAGCAGGAGCTGCAGGAAGCGGGAGATCACCGTCAGAAGGAGATCCGCGATCAGAAGGTGAAGCTGCTGGTGTCCGCTGTTCTGTCCTTTCCGCTGCTGTGGGCGATGGTCAGCCACTTCTCCTTCACCTCCTTCATCTGGCTGCCCGAGATCTTCATGAACCCGTGGTTCCAGCTGGCTCTGGCCACTCCGGTGCAGTTCATCATCGGCAAGCATTTCTATGTCGGCGCCTACAAGGCGCTTCGCAACGGCAGCGCGAACATGGATGTGCTGGTAGCGCTCGGCACGTCGGCGGCTTACTTTTACAGCCTGTACCTGACGGTTCAATCGCTCGGCGGGCATGGTCACCACGAGGTTCAGCTCTATTACGAAACGAGCTCCGTGCTGATCACCCTGATCCTGCTCGGCAAGCTGTTCGAGATGCTGGCGAAGGGCCGCTCCTCCGAGGCGATCAAGACGCTGATGGGGCTGCAGGCGAAGACCGCGCTGGTCATCCGGGACGGCCAGGAGATGAGCATTCCGGTGGAGGATGTGCTCACAGGCGAGATCCTCATTGTGAAGCCGGGTGAAAAGGTGCCGGTGGACGGGGTTGTCGTGGAAGGCGTATCCTCCGTGGACGAATCGATGCTGACCGGCGAGAGCCTTCCGGTGGGCAAACAAGCGGGCGACGCCGTCATCGGGGCGACGATCAACAAGAACGGCATGCTGAAGATTCAGGCGACGAAGGTCGGTCGGGAAACCGCCCTGGCCCAGATTATCAAGGTGGTCGAAGAAGCACAGGGTTCCAAGGCTCCGATCCAGCGGGTGGCCGACGTGATTTCCGGTATTTTTGTCCCTATCGTAGTGGGCATTGCCCTCGTTACGTTCCTGGTCTGGTACTTCATCGTCGAGCCAGGCGACTTTGCGAGCGGCCTCGAGAAGGCCATCGCGGTACTCGTGATTGCGTGCCCATGCGCCCTTGGCTTGGCGACACCCACGTCGATTATGGCCGGCTCCGGCCGGGCGGCTGAGCTCGGCATCCTCTTCAAGGGGGGCGAGCACCTTGAGGCCACGCACCGGATCGACGCCATCGTGCTCGACAAGACGGGCACGGTGACCAAAGGCAAGCCGGAGCTGACGGACGTTCTGGCGGCTGAGGGGATGGACGAAGCGGCCTTCCTCCGCGGTATCGGCGCGGCGGAGCGCAGCTCGGAGCACCCGCTGGCGGAAGCGATTGTGGCCGGGATCAAGGAGAAGGGGATCGCCCTGCCTGAAGTCGAGGCGTTCGAAGCGATTCCGGGCTACGGGATCCGGGCTGTCGTGGAGGGCCGGGAGTGGCTCGTAGGTACGAGGAAGCTGATGGTGCAATACGGTGTGAATGCCGAGACGGCGCTGCCGGCGATGAGCGGGCTCGAATCGGCAGGCAAAACCGCCATGCTGGCGGCCGTGGACGGTCAGTATGCCGGGATGGTGGCGGTGGCGGACACGATCAAGGAGACATCCAAGGAAGCGGTCAGCCGCTTGAAGGCGCTCGGCATCGAGGTCATCATGATCACAGGAGACAACGAACGGACGGCGAAGGCGATCGCGGCCCAGGTGGGCATCGACCGTGTGCTGGCCGAAGTGCTGCCGGAAGGCAAGGCGGCCGAGGTGAAGAAGCTGCAGGAGGCGGGCAAGAAGGTAGCGATGGTCGGCGACGGCATCAACGATGCCCCGGCGCTGGCTACGGCCGACATCGGAATGGCGGTCGGCACCGGGACGGATGTGGCGATGGAAGCCGCGGACGTGACGCTGATGCGCGGCGACCTGAACAGCATTCCGGATGCGATCGCGATGAGCCGCAGGACGATGGCGAACATCAAGCAGAATCTGTTCTGGGCGCTGGCTTACAACGTGATAGGCATTCCTGTGGCCGCAGCGGGCTTTCTGGCCCCATGGCTGGCCGGAGCTGCGATGGCGCTCAGCTCCGTATCGGTGGTGCTCAACGCGCTGAGACTGCAGCGGGTGAAGCTATAATTGGGATAGGATGAAGCTATAATCGGGAATAAGATGAAGTTATCAATTGGCGCAAGATTCGGAAGGAGTAGGTTGCGATGAAGAAGTGGATCGTTACGCTGGCCGTGCTGTCTCTGGTGCTGGCGGGCTGCGGCGCAAACAAGAACGGCGGCACGGGCGGTGCGGCCGGACACGAAGGACACGGCCAGCATCAGGAGACGCCGGCCGCGGGGCAGAAGGATGAGCATGCCGGACACGGCGGCGAAGCGAAGACGGAGCTGTCCACGAAGGCGGTCTGGAAGATGAACCCGGCTCAGCCGCAGGCGGGCCAGGACACGTCGGTGTCGATTCAGATTCAGGACGACAAGGGCCAGCCGGTGGAGAAGTTCGACCTGAACCATGAGAAGCAGCTTCATCTCATTGCCGTGAGCAAGGACCTGTCCTACTTCGACCACATCCACCCGGAGTACAAGGGCAAGGGCGTGTTTGAGATCACGACGAAGCTGCCGGCAGGCGGGGCGTATAAGCTGTTCGCCGACTACGTGCCGACCGGCAGCACCGCGACAACCAAGAGTGAGTGGATCCAGGTGGGAGGCGGCGCGCCGGCCGCCAAGGCACCCGAGCCGGAGAGCAAGCTGACGAAGGTTGTGGACGGCAAGGAGATCTCCCTTCAGATCGACGGCCTGGCCGCGGGCAAGGAAGTGATGCTGACGTACCACCTCTCCGACGCCGCGACGAAGAAGCCGATTGAGAACCTGGAGCCCTACCTCGGGGCGGTAGGCCATGTGGTCATCCTGGACGAAGCCGCCGAGCAGTACCTGCACGTGCACCCGATGGATGAGAAGGCGAAGGGGCCGGAAGCCCAGTTCATGACCACGTTCCCGAAGAGCGGGATCTACAAGATCTGGGGCCAGTTCCAGCAGGGGGGCAAGACGTTTATTGTACCTTTTGTCGTGAAGGTGCCGTAAGGCGAGGATCATTGAATAAAAGGGGCGTGCCTGTGGGCCGCCCGGAAGGACTGTTCCGTAAGTCATCGGGGATGACTTACGGAACAGTCCTTTTTTTGAACAGGACACTCTCCCTAAGGTAAGTACCTGAACCAAAAGTGCGTACTTACCTCTTCGCGGCGCAGTCTTTATACTCAAAACAGAAATAAAGATATGAGGGAGGACCACATCGTGAAGAAAACGCTGGTAATCGTTACCCACCCAAACCTGGAAACGTCCGTCATCAACAAGCGGTGGATAGAAGAACTCCGCAAGCATCCGGACAAGTATACGGTGCACGAGCTGCACAAGACTTATCCCGACGGGATCATCAATGCAGCCCAGGAGCAGCAACTGGTTGAAGCTCATGGTAATCTGGTGCTGCAGTTCCCTGTATATTGGTTCAACTGTCCGCCGCTTCTCAAAACATGGCTTGACGAAGTGTTGGCCTATGGCTGGGCGTACGGCTCCAAAGGCGATAAATTAAAGAACCGCAAAGCGGCGCTGGCGGTATCCGCCGGAATTAAAAAAGAAGATTACAGGGAGGAGGGCAGATACCGCTATACCCTCGGGCAGCTGCTGGCTCCTTTTGAAACGACCTTCCTTTACTGCGGTGCGGACTATCGTTCGTTCTTTGCCTTCTACGGCACCGAAGAGAAGCCCGGCGCGAATGAACCCGGTACCGGGATAGAGACGCCGGAGGGCTTGTTAGACCAGAGCGCACAAGCTTATTTGCGCTTCATTGATAGCCTGTAGCGGGCAGCGGACGCTCCGCATCGCCCGAAGCCGGCAAACCGTTCTTCTCCCCCCATTCGCACATCATATGCAGCACCGGAAGGAGAGACAGGCCGCGTTCGGACAAGGAATATTCGACCTTCGGGGGGATCTGCGGGAATTCCCGGCGCAGGATCAGGCCGTCGGCCTCGAGCTCTTTTAACATGACGCTCAGCGATTTGAAGGAAATGGTGCCGATCGACCGCTTCAGCTCATTGAACCGCATCACTTTATTCTCAGACAGCCAATACAGGATGATCATTTTATATTTGCCGCCGATTAAGGACAGCGTGTATCCAAAGCCGGTGTCTGGGAGCTTTACGCCGGTCGGAACACAGGTTTCAGTATCGCGCATGAGTTTATTCCCTCCTTTGGGCAGGCAGATAAAGGATACGCTGCCTTATCATTATGCCAATCTTAGGGAGGGAATGTAAATGGCAGCAGAAGAGCGGGAGGTCTCGGCCGGGGCAGGGAGTGCGGAGGACGGGTGCAGCCCAAAGCGGCTGGAGGAAAGGGCGCCGGGGAGGGCGCCCTTTTTCTTTGAACTATCATCAAAGGAGAGCCTGCTCCAGCTCCGGACCCGGTGGCACGAAGCTTAGTCTAATGCAGCCGGGAGGATGTGCTCCTTCATCAATGTCCAGCGGTCGCGGGAATGAGGGATGAATGCGGAGGCTATGGCGGCGACGAGGTTTTTCTCCGGAACGCAGCAAATGAGATTCCCGCCGTCACCCAAGGCCGAGTAGGCCCTCATGCCGTTTTCTTCATGCAGCCACCAGAGGTAGCCGTAGTTATTGGGATTCGGCGCTGTGGATTCGGCAATCCAGGTCTCCGGAATGACTTGACGATGGTTCCACATGCCGCGGTTCAGATAGAGAAGACCAAAGCGCGCCATATCCCGCGGAGTAAGCGTAAGTCCCCATCCTCCCGCGGAGTGATGGCCGGGGTCCTTCACCCATCCTCTGACCCCGTGCCCGAATAAATCATCAAATCCGAATGACTTCATGTCGTAATCGGGGATGCTCCTCATGCCCAGGGGGTGAAATAAGCGTTCATTGGCGAACTCGCGGGCACTTCTTCCTGTGCTGCGGGAGATGATGGCTGACAGCAGGTGCGCCCCGGCGGTGGAGTACTGGAAGGCCCCGATCCTTCCTCCGCGGCCCAGCAGATCCAGAGCATACTTCACCCAGTCCGGCTGTCTGCACATCTGCTCCAGCGGTTCGTGCCATTCTTCGAACGGATAGGGAGCCGTCATCGTGAGAAGGTGGCGCAGCGTGATGTCCCGTTTCAGCTCATCCGCAGCATCCGGAACATACTCGGGGAAAAAATCCAGCACCTTCTGGTCCACATGTTGGATCGATCCGTCATCGATGGCCATACCGATGAGGGCGGACAGGATGCTCTTGGTCACTGATGTCATATGATGCGCATCCTCCGGGCCACAGCCGTGATCATACCGTTCATAAGCTATATATCCATTTTTTACAATCACTATGCCATGGATATTGCCGTACTCGGAGGGGATCAGAAGATCAAGCCCGGCGAGCTTGTCGGGGTCCATATTCAAGGCTGCCGGATCCGCGGCCTGCCACTCCGCCGCGTGTGCATCGTTTCTGTTCATGATCGAACCTCCCATTGTGATCGAACCTCTCATTATGATAAACCTCCCATTGTGATGAACCTCCCATTGGACATGTTCAGATGGACGTTTTCTTCACCGGAAAATACACCTCGGTAACCAGATCCTCCGGAGCGGCGGTTTGATGGGGGGCGGTGACATAGACTTCATACGGCGAGTCCGCCATTTCATAGCCTTCCAGTTCGACCCATTCCCTCAGCCTGGCATACACCGACGTTAATCCGGAATAGGCGCCTTTGTGAACGGCCTGTGCACAGAGGCCGCCGGGCAGCACTCTCGTCCCCTGAACATGCTCCTCAATCGGGATGGCAAACTCAGTGTCATTGCCGGCCGGATCGTATTCAGGGCTGTGATACATCGTCAAGGGCGTACCCGCCAGCGTGAGCTTTTCCACGGCAATTCTTTCATACAGCCTGCTGAAGAACGTTTCATATCCCCCTGCATAGTCCTCCCTGCTCATCATCCGGCGCGTAGAAAGCATACGGACCGGCTTCGCCGCAACAAGCTGCACTTCGATATGGTCCAGGTAGGACATCAGAGGGATGTTCTCCTCCATACGGCCAATATCCCTGCTGATCTGATGGAGGGTGCATTCCAAGCCGTTCAGCTTCTCCCGGAGCTCCTTTCTCTTGCGGGTAAGCGCATAATAGAGCTGCTCTTCCGCTTGAACCTCTTCCCGCTCCAGCACGCTTTTAATTTCTTCCAGAGAGAACTGATAGGATTTCAGACGGTTGATGAAGAGCATCTTTTTCAGCTGTCCGATCGCATAGTACCGGTACCCGTTCTCCGGGTTAATCTCATCCGGATGAATCAATCCCATTTCATCGTAATACCGAAGTGTCTTAGCAGAGACTCCGCAGATCTTCGAGAATTCCCCAATCGAGAGCAAGATGTCCCTCCATTCACTTTGTTAATGAACTGCCTATGAACGAACATGCCTATGCAGGGAACCAAGCTTGGTTCTATTCTTGTATACACCTTGCCCTAAGGGCAAAGTCAACTCAGGATTATAAGGCTTCCTGTTCGGGAGGAAAAATAAATATAAAGATACAGTAAATTCCATGGAAAAGTGGAGGGGAAATGCGGCGGGTGTCGTCTAACACTTTAGCACACCCACCAAAGGAGCGTAGCAATGAACTTTTTAACTCATTTTTCGATGAAAAACGTAGCTGCGGTATTGATCATTATCGTGCTGCTGTTCGGCGGCGGCACTTATGCGGCAACGATGCTGAAGGCGGAACTCTACCCGGAGGTGTCGATTCCGTACGTCGTCGTCACCACCCAATATAATGCACCGCCGAAGGACATTCTCGACAGCATTACGAAGCCGCTGGAGAAAGCGGTGGCCGGTCTCGAGAAGATCAAGTCGCTCAAATCCGTGTCCGCTGACGGGTACTCCTCTCTGGAGATTGAGCTCGAGCACGGCAGCAACACCGATGACGCCAAGCGGGACGTCGAGGGACTGATCGCGAACGTCAAGCTTCCGAAGGGGGTCGAGAAGCCCAAGGTATCGACCTTCGGCATGTCGGCGATTCCCGAATACACCCTGGCCGTGTACGGAGAGAACGGCATGAACCAGCAGGAGCTCGACAAAATCTACAAGGACGTCATCCTGCCTGGCTTCAATTCGATCCAGGGGATCGACCATATCGACTCGATCGGGAACCAGGAAGCGGTGCTGGACCTGAAGCTGGACGGCAGTGCGATCAACGCATACGGCCTGACGCCGGCGGAGGTGTCCCGGCGCATCCAGTCGGCCATTCTGACGAGCCCGGTGGGCTCGGCCGACATTCAGGGCATCGACCAGATGGTGCGCGTGAAGAGCGACCTGAACTCGATCTACAGCCTGGAGAATATGAAAATCAAGACGTCGACGGGGGAGTCGCTGCTCCTCAAGAACCTCGTGAAGGTGGAGGCGGTCACGGAATCCAAGTTCTTCTCCCGGATGAACGGCCAGCCGGCGATCGGCGTCATCCTGTATAAGACGACGGGCACGAACTCGGTGGAGTTCACGGCGGAGGCGGATGCCCTGATCGCTTCCTGGAAGGCGAAGTACCCGAACATCGAATTCACCTCCGTCGAGAAGAACTCGGACACCGTCAAGGAATCCATCAACGGCATGGTCAAGGAAGGGGGGCTCGGCGCCATCCTCGCTTCCGTCATGATCCTCATTTTCCTGCGGAATGTCCGCATGACCTTCATCGTCCTGGTCTCGATCCCCTTATCGATCCTCGTGACGCTGCTGATCATGGCGCCGCTGGATATCTCGCTGAACATCATGACCCTCGGGGGCATGGCGATCGCGGTCGGCCGGGTGGTCGACGACAGTATCGTCGTCATCGAGAATATCTACAGCGAGCTGGTCAAAACGCACGAGCGCGGCGAATCGGTCATCCGTATGGCGACCGCCCAGGTGGCCTCGGCCATCACCTCGTCAACGCTGACGACGGTAGGCGTATTCGCGCCGATCGCCTTCGTCGGCGGACAGCTCGGCGACATGTTCCGCCCGTTCGCCATTACGCTGTCCGCCGCGCTGCTCTCGTCGCTGCTCGTGGCGGTCACCGTCATTCCGATGCTGGCGAAGCTGCTCGTGCTGCGTTCCAAGAACCTCAAGGTCCATGATGAAACCCATGTCGGCCCGATGGCCGGAGCCTACCTGCGGATGCTGAGATGGTCGCTGAAGCACCGCATCAAGACGATGCTCCTGGCGCTGCTCGTCTTCGTGGCGGCGATGGGCGGCACGGTTCCTTTCGTGCCGTTCGAGTTCATGCCGTCGAGCGATTCGGACCGGAAGATCTCGCTGTGGCTCAAGATGCCGCGGGAAACCTCGATCGGCTCGAACGATCAGAAGATGCTGGAGATCGAGGCGATGATGCGGGAAGCGAAGAACGCTGCCGGGCAGCCCGCCTTCACCTATGTCCAGTCGCTTATCGGCTACGGCGGGGGCAATGACCGGGTGGCTTACCGCAGCCAGATCAACGCCGAAGCCTCCGCGGGCACGAACGCCAAGTCGCTGCTTGAGGACATGAAGACCCAAGTGACGGCGATGCTGCCGCAGGGGTCGGAGGTGGGAGGAAGCATTGTCAGCGTAGGCGGCGGAGGAGGGGGAAGCGGAACCGACTTCTCTTATATGCTGCGCGGCGATGATGTGAACACGCTGATCCAGGGCGCGGAGATGGTGAAGGCGAAGATGAAGGAGATTCCGGAATTCCAGGATGTGAAGGACAGCCTGGAGGAGTCCAAGAAGGAAGTGGAGATTGCCGTCGACCAGAACAAAGCCCGGATGTACGACCTCTCCTCCGGAGAGATCATCGAGAACCTGTACTCCTGGCTGGGCGAAGAGGAGATCGGGGATCTCAAGTTCGACAACATCACGCTGACCACGAAGATCTCGCTCGATAACGACTTCAAGAATTCGGTAGAAAAGATCGGCTCGCTGCTCATCCCGACCCCGACAGGGCAGACCATCCGGCTGAACGAGGTGGCGAAGCTCCGCCAGACCGAAGGACCCGCTTCGATCCCGCGCGACAACCAGGAGCAGTACGTCCGGGTAACCGCGAAGATCGAGTCCAAGGATAAGGCGGGGGTTACCGCCAAAGCGACGGAGATGCTCGGCGCCCTGGAGCTGCCTCCGGGCGTGAATCCGGAAGTGAAGGGCGTCGCCGAAGATATCGACCGGGAATTCAAGAACATGTTCATGGCCATGGGGGCCTCCGTCTTCATCGTCTACCTGGTCATGGTCCTTGCGTTCGGGAATGCCAGCGCCCCGTTCGCGATTCTTTTCTCCCTGCCGCTTGCGGCGATCGGCGGGATGCTCGGGCTGCTGCTGACGGGCGAGTCGCTCAACCTGACGTCGCTCATCGGGTTCATGATGCTGATCGGGGTCGTCGTCACCAATGCGATCGTGCTGATCGACCGGGTGCAGCAGCTGCGGGAGGCGGGCATGCCGGTACGCGAAGCGCTCATCACGGCGGCTCACACCCGCCTGCGTCCGATCATCATGACCGCGGGAGCGACGGTCATCGCCCTGATGCCGCTGGCCCTCGGCCTGTCCAAGGGCACGATCATCTCCAAGGGCCTTGCCGTCGTCGTCATCGGCGGCCTCACGACCTCGACGCTGCTTACGCTGCTGGTCGTGCCGGTCGTGTATGAGATTATCGAGCGCGTCAAGGCGCGGGTGTTCCGGAAGAAAGAGGCTGCGGCCGGTGCGGCCAAGGTAACGCCGGCGGCGCAGCCTTAAGCCGGGGAGCGGTCAGGTGGGTACGGCTGCCGGGAGCAAGAGCCGCCGGGCTTTGCCGCCGACCTGCTCCATGGGGGAAGCACATAAAAACAGCAAGCGTGCGAAGGGGATTGTTCTTCGCGGCGCATGCTGTTTTTTTTGCTCAAGATCGATAGGGGTTCAAGTGGCTGTCATACCCCGGCAGCCGGGAAGGCAGTGGCAGTACGCCCGTGTCTTAGGAGGAGACCGGCGGCTTCAGAGGGGCGAAACCGGACGGCTTGATGTCATAGAAGGTGTACCCTCTGCAAGTAGAACACGTGCTGATATGACAGTCGAACAGCTCTTCCATCGCCTCGCCGCATTGGGTGCAGGACTTGGATGAATTAAGGCTAAAGGAAGGTTGATTTTCTTTGATACGAGGGTGCATAGGGATGGCCTCCTTGGTTTTTAGGAATATAATAGTACAGTTATTGGATTGAACATATTGTATTATATATTATATAAAAATACAACAAATAAATGAGTTTATGAGATGAATATTATAATACAGTGTCAGCAGACAAGCAGATTCAATTCCGGCCGAACGGGACAAGAGATGGGGGAGAAGCCGGAGCGGTCGCAGGTTTATAATGGAGGACAGAAGGCGTGGAGGAAAGGGAGATGGAGAAGAGATGAGGCAGATTACCGTATCGCAGGATGGGCAGGGGGATTACCGCAGCATTGGGGACGCCATCGAAGCGGTCCGCGTGCTTCCGCTGGAGCCGGTGACGATCTATGTGAAGAACGGGATCTATCGGGAGAAGCTCGTGGTGCCCGATAACAAGCCCGATATTACACTGATCGGGGAAAGTGCGGAGGGGACGGTCATCGCCTGGGGCGACTATGCGAAGATGACGGATGAGCGCGGCCGGGAGATTGCGACCTTCCGTACGGCCACGCTCAAAGTGGAGGCGGATGACTTCCGCATGGAAAACCTGACGGTACAGAATACCGCAGGGTACGGGCCGGAGATCGGCCAGGCGGTTGCCCTGTACACGGCTGGCGACCGGCAGGTGTACCGGAGGGTCCGTCTGATCGGCCACCAGGATACGCTCTATACGAGCCGGGGGCGGCAGTATTTTGAGGACTGCTACATCGAGGGGCATGTCGATTATATATTCGGCTCGGCGACGGTCTTCTTCGAGTCGTGTGAGATCCACAGCCTGCGCGCAGGCTATGTCACCGCGGCTTCAACGGCAGAGCGCACCGAGCTTGGCTATGTGTTCCGCGGCTGCAGACTGACCGGCGCTGCCGAAGAAGCCTCCGTCTACCTGGGCCGGCCGTGGCGCCCTGCGGCGCATACGGTCTTCATCGATACCTGGATGGGGCCGCATATTCATCCGGCCGGATGGGACAACTGGAGCAATCCGGACAATGAGCGGACCTCCCGCTATGGGGAGTACGGCAGCACCGGACCGGGAGCGGCTCCAGCAGCGCGGGTGCCCTGGGCCGCAGCCCTGCCGGAGGCGCAGGCGCGGGCGCTTGATGTGCAGCGCGTGCTGGGCGGGCACGACGGGTGGAACCCGGCGGCGGCGCAGGAGTCGCGGCAGTAAGCAGGAGCGGCGTGTTGGGTGTGCGCGGCGGGTAGAACCCGGTGGCGGAGCAAGAGGGGCAGCAGGCGGGAGCGGTGTGCTGCGTGCGCGCTGGGTGTGCACGGTGGGCACGACGGGTGGAACCCGGCGGCGGTGCAGGAGTCGCGGCAGTAAGAAGGAGCGGCGTGCTGCGGGCGTGTTGGGTGTTCACTGTGGGCACGACAGGTGGAGGCCCGGCAGCGGCAGAGGTGCGGCAGTGGACTGCGCGGAACTGCCAGAAGGGGAGCTGGATGTCACGGTACCTTTGCAGCATCCCGAACCTTCGTTCTTTGCCGGAGTACAACCGTGCAGCGCATGGGCAGCAGCCTCCTTGGCGACGCAGCGAGAAATAAAGGAACTGAGGTTCGTTATTTGCTCATAATTCATGCGCCTAAGCAAGATAGAGGAACTCAGATGCGCTATTCGCCGGAATCGGGACTCGATTCCAAGTCAAGGGGCCAGATAAGGCATCTGAGTTCCGTTATTTGCTGCGGGGCGGTGGAAAATAGGCAAATAACGCATCGTAGTTCCTCTATTCGGATGGGCGCCGATCGAGTTCCTTCAAACATCGGCCTCAGACTCCCCGCCTCGGCATGAAGAAGCCCCTCATTCCAGTGAATCGGAATGAGGGGCTTTTTTGGCATGCGTCCGGACCGGCGTCCCGGCGGTCAGCTCAGCGGACCCGCCGCCTGCGCCCCGCCCGGCTGCCGCACGCGCTGCTCCCGCTCCGCGAGAGCCCGGGCGGCCAGCCCCGCGATGACGATATCGTCCATCGGCGGGTTGTGCAGCCCGGCGCGGACGTCGCGGTAGAGCCGCTCGAGCGGGCAGCGGCGCGAGAGGCTGGCTCCGCCGACGATCCGCATCGCCAGGTCGACGATCCGCTGCGCGGCGTTCACGGCCGTGTACTTGGCGAGCGCGATT
Organism: Paenibacillus mucilaginosus 3016; assembly: GCF_000250655.1. Taxonomy (NCBI): domain Bacteria; kingdom Bacillati; phylum Bacillota; class Bacilli; order Caryophanales; family Paenibacillaceae; genus Paenibacillus; species Paenibacillus mucilaginosus. Next base: position 6,903,940 of record NC_016935.1, on the reverse strand, counting down.
TCGCCCTTCATCGAAAGCCGCCCGTCCGGATCGGCGTCCCAGCGGTCGGCGGCCGTGTAGAGAAGCGTGCGCGCGGTCATCCATTCGGCCTCCATCTCTCCGATCTGGCGCCGGATATGCGGCAGCTCGGAGATCGGCCCGTTCAGGCTGTTCGGAGCATAGGTGAGCGCATAATCCAGCGCCCAGTCCCGGGCCGCCCAGGCGATCCCGAGATAGCAGGCCGGAATATGGAGGAGCCAGCCGGTGTCTTCTTCCGCCGGATGCCTCACCCCGGACGTGAGGCGGATCACTTCGTCGTCCGGGACGAAGGCTCCCTCGAGGACCACATCGTGACTGCCGGTGGCCCGCATGCCGAGCGTGTTCCATGTCTCTTCCACCCGTACGGCGGCCGTGCGGCGTACGAAAAATTCGCCCGTGTCCTCCGTGCCCTCCACCGCAGCCGTCACGGTAAACTGCTGGAGGATGGGGCTTAACGTGCTGAACGTTTTGCGCCCGTGAAGGAGCCAGCCGCCATCGGTCCGTCTCGCCGTGGTAGCGGGTCTGCCTCCGCGGCTCGGCGACCCGGTCGACGGCTCCGTCGCCAGCAGGTTGGTGAGCGCGCCGTGCTCGACCACCTCCCGGCAGAAGGAGGCGAACAGCGCTTCGGGCCAGGACCCCGTATAGCGCAGATGAAACAGCTGGACGAGATGCCAGCCGACCGCCAGCGCCGTGGAGCCGTCTCCCCGGGCCAGCCTCTCCTGGCCGAGCACCAGCTCATACAAGGAAGCTTCCTCGCCGCCGAATTCCCTGGGCACCGTAAGGGCGAGATACCCGTCCGCCCGGAGATCGGCGAAGTTATCGAAAGGGAAGCTCCCTTCCTCGTCATGCTTCGGCGCCCGCTCCGCGAATACAGCCGCCAAGCGCTCCGATCTTGAGGCGATCGCCGCCTCCCTCTCGCTGCGGACCCACCGGTCCGGCCAGCCGTTCTGTCCCTGAATCATCCCTGCGGCCCCCCGCCTGAAGAATCGGTCCCCTTGGAGGGGCCGACACCGTTTTGCCTACCATTTTACCATAACTTGAAGAGAAGCGGCGGTGCAGGCCCGGATCCCGTCTGCTTGTTTATCTTGGCCGATCTTGGGGTAATAACTCTGAAAAAAAGGTAAGGGCGGGGATCATTGCATGGAGCCTTCACATGAAACACAGCAGCAGCCTAAGAAAAAAGCGTCTCCTTTCAAAATCATCCTGCTGCTGCTCGGATCGGTGCTTGCTGTTGTCGGATTGGGCGGACTTGGCTGGGGGATTCAGACTTACCGCCAGATGTATGCAGGTACGGACATTTCGCTGCTGGACAAGGAGCCGGCCCGTTCGACCTTTTTCTATGACCGCAGCGGCGCGGTGATCACCGAGCTGACGAATGCCAGAATGGAATATATGCTGCTGAACCATTTTCCGAAAATCATGCTCGATGCGGTGACGGCTGTCGAGGATGCGCGGTTCTACGAGCATCACGGGCTCGATTACCAGGGGATTGCGCGCGCGTTCTACCAGAACCTGAAGTCCGGGTATACGGTGGAGGGCGGCAGCACGATCACCCAGCAGCTGGCCAAAACGATGCTGCTCACCCCGGAGCAGACGTACCGGAGGAAGCTGAAGGAGGCTGTAGCCTCACTGAAAATCGAAGATACATACAGCAAGGACCAAATTCTCGAAAAGTATCTTAACTACATTTATTTCGGGGAAGGGGCGTGGGGGCTGCAGCGTGCGGCCGAGACCTATTTCGGCAAGGATGCTTCCCAGCTGACCCTCGCGGAGAGCGCGCTGCTTGCCGGCATTCCGAAGTCTCCGACGAATTATTCGCCCGTGAAGAAGCCCGAAGCGTCTAAGGAGAGGCGCAATCTGGTGCTGTCGCTGATGGCCGAGCAGGGGAGAATCACGCCGGCACAGCGGGATGAGGCGATGAAAGAAGAGATCCGGTTGGCTGCTCCCGCCGCCCAGCAGACCGCCAAGATTTATCCCTCCTATATCGATCATGTGATTAACGAAGCCTCCCAGAAGTATGGACTGACCGAGCAGCAGATTTTGTCTTCCGGCCTCCACATCCATACGAACCTCGATCCTAAGGTGCAACAAGCGGCGGAAGAGGTGTACCGGAACCCTGACTTTTTCCCCGAGGACAAAGGGGGGCTGCAGAGCGGGATTGTGCTCATGGAACCGCAGACGGGCGCGGTGCTGGGCATCGTGGGCTCCCGCAACCCGGACCCGAAGTTCCGGGAGTTCAACTACGCCACACAGAATGAACGCCAGCCGGGATCGACCCTCAAGCCGCTGCTTGTCTATGCTCCCGCCTTGGCTGCGGGGTTTGGGCCGAGGGACCAGATCTACGATACCGAGACGGATTTTGGAGGCGGGTATACCCCGATGAACTACCGCAAGCAGTTCCACGGCTGGGTTACGCTGGAGGAGGCGCTGGTCGAATCGTACAATATTCCGGCCGTCGCCCTGCTGAAGGAGATCGGGATCGACCAGGGGCTCGAGTTCGGCCGGAAGGCCGGACTGCCGCTGCAGGAAGCGGACCGTACGCTCGGGATTGCGCTGGGCGGGATGAGTAAAGGAACCTCCCCGCTGCAGATGGCGCAGGCTTATACCATGTTTGCCAACAACGGCAATCTGGCTAAGGCGTATGCGATCCGCAAGATCACGGATGCCCAGGGCAACCTGGTCGGCCGGGAAACGCAGCCGGTGCTCGAGCCGATGCTGGAGCCGGGGGCGGCTTACACGATGACGAAGATGCTCGAGAAGGTCGTCACGGAAGGGACCGGGCGCAGTGCGAGGATGGACAGGCCGGTGGCCGGCAAGACAGGGACGACCCAACTGCCGGATACGCCGGAATTCAAGGACCGCTGGGGCAACCAGATCGACGGGTCCAAGGATGCCTGGTTCGTCGGCTATACGCCGGAGCTCGTGGCGGCTGTGTGGCTCGGCTACGAGAAGACGAACAAGGACCACTACCTGACCACGACGGGGGGCAAATATCCGGCATCCTTGTTCAAGGAGGTCGTGAGCCGAGCGCTGAAGGATGTTCCGGTGACGGCTTTCTCCAGGCCGGAAAAGTACCGCGCCTACGCCGGAGGCCGCAAGCGGATTAACGGCGAGAACGCGCCGAAGTATGCCGAGCGGACCGGGGAGAGCGGGACGGCCAAGGCCGCCGGGACGCCGGCGGCTCCGGCAGCGGCTCCCGCGCCGCAGGAGGCCGCGGCTGCGGCTGCGGCCGGTGCGCAGGCCCAGACGCCTGAGGCGGCGGGGGCCAAAGGCGAAGCCCGGCCGGCGGCCGCAGGCGGTGCGGCGAAGGAGCCGGCCGGCGGCCAGCCGGGGGCGGAAGGGACTGCCGCTGCCAAGGAGGGGGCGGCAGCCGGGGGCGCTTCGCCTCCGGCCGGCGGGGACACGGCCGCGGGTGCAGGCGCCGACGGCACGGGCGCCGACGGCACGGGCGCCGGCGAGGCCGGGCCGGCTGCCGGGACGGGCGGCGGCACGGCGGAGGGCACCGCGCCTCCAGCCGGCAGCGGCAGCACCGCCGGAAGCGAGCCGCCGCCGCAGACGGCCGGCGGCGGTACCGGAGCCGGCAGCAGCACGCAGCCGGGCGGTGACGAAGCGGATGCGCCGGCGCCGGAGGCAGCCGCAGGCACGGCGGCAGGTACCGGCACGGGCGCGACACCGTAGCGGATTTTTGTTCCATCTCAGCTGTTAGATAGATCGCCAGCTTCGAGCAGGCGGTCTATTTCAATTTTTGAATTTTTTGTAAAAGTTGTGGCGGAAATCAAAACACTTGCCGATATAAGGAAGATATTAGGAAAAACCCTGTTTCATGGTTTGATCATCGCAAAAAGGCTGTGCTAGTCTTATAAAAAAAACAGGCCGAATCCAGTTCAGCAAAAGATCTGGTACGGGGGATTCTTTACTTGGGGTGAATGTTCGTCTTATCGAACTAGGGAGCAGCCTCTTCCGAATCCGTCAACTAACCTCGGAGGCCGCAGGAGGAATTCAGGTTGAATCGTAGTTTTTTACCGCAAGCTTGTTTTGTCGTGCGCTTTTTCAGCTGCAGGCGTGCTGGGGATGCTTCATGCCCAGACGGCCGAAGCGGCCGCCAATGTCAAAGTTCAAATTAACGACTCGCTCGTCCCCTTCCCGGAGGCCCAGCCATTCATCGATGACGCCAACCAGATGCAGATTCCGCTGCGTGCGCTGACGGAGAAGCTCGGTTATCAGATCGGGTGGGAAAAAGATGGGGAGATCGTCAAAGTCACCCTTACGAACAACAAACAAACGATTGCCCTCCAGACGGGCAGCAGTAAGGCTGAAGTGGACGGCAAATCCGTCCGGCTCGAATCGCCGGTCCAATTCTTGAACGGCAGCGTGTACCTGCCTCTGCGTTTCGTCTCCGAAACTTTCGGCTACCGCATCCAGTGGGATGCCGCTAACCGCATCGCCATCATTAACCAGGACGGCCAGTATCATGCCCCGGCCTGGTACAAGCCGCAGATAGCGGCCCAAAGCCAGGCACAGCCGGCGCAGCAAACGCAGTCTCTGCAATCGTCCATCATCCAAACGGCCTACAAATATTTGGGCACGCCTTATGTGTGGGGCGGCAGCTCGCCCGGCGGCTTTGACTGCTCCGGATATGTAAGCTACGTCTTTGCACAGTTCGGCACCCAGCTTCCGCGCACCTCGCTCGAGATGTACCAATCGGCCGGCACGGCAGTGACAGACCTGCAGACAGGCGATCTGGTCTTCTTTGCAGAGAGCGGACGAGTATCGCATGTAGGCATCTATGTGGGCAACGGTCAGTTTATTTCCGCAGCGAGCTCCTCGGGCGTCTCCGTAGCCAGCATCACCACGGGCTATTGGGGCAAAAGGTACGTGGGAGCGAAGCGCGTGTAGTTTCATTGGTTGAAGCACTTATATCTATAATTTCATTTGCCTGGACACCAGGAGAGGACTCGCCGCAGGCGGGTCCTTTTTTGTCAGCAGGGGCTTGTGAAATTCCCCGGATCATCAAGCAAAGATTTCGGCTGCAGCTGAAAAATGAGCAGACTGCGCGGCAGCTGCTCATCTTTTTTTATGTAAGGCTATGTAATTGGTCCCCACGGACTGGAACCTATGTAAATAAAACGCGGAACCAGCAAATCACCGGTACGATCAATTCAGTGTGCACCCAGCGGATTGGCGGAAGCAGAAGCCGAGTCCCTACCCGGCGGGCCGGGAGATAGACGGCGTGCATCCAAAGCCAGGTGATTCCCCGGAACAGCCATTTGGCCGCCTTTTCACTGAACAACAGCACAGGAATCAGGACATGCCGGTACAGCGGGGCAAGGACAACGATCCAGACGAACTTAAGAACATAATGAACGATAAAGTAGAAGACCGGAAACACGATGCCGGCCCACAGGAAGATGAGGAACGGCACCAGTACACGATCCCACATGAAACGGAGGAAGGGGGCAAGCAGCTCCACGTAGATCCACCGGGCCGGGTAAAGCAGGGCATACCGCCATAACGGGGACAGCACATAGTTTTCGATAAAGACCGTTGCCGGCACGACGATATGTCTCCAGGTCCGGGCCAGCGGCGGAGCCAGCACCCTCTTCCAGACGAACCGGAGCAGACTAACGAACAGGTGGACTGGAAAATAAAACAGAAACGCAATGCCGCGCAGTATGAATTTGAATCCGGTGGCAAGGGATTCCATGATGCGCACTTCCTTTCTTCAGCAGCAGCTTGGGAGTATGTACCAATATACTCCCAAATCATTCCTTAGGTTTCGTTTTTTGCCGAAAAAGGTCTATTCCTGTTTCCAATCGAACGATTGTAATCCAATCTAACAAATTTCCATGTTCTCAACCCATAATTCCATTAATGGCACAGGGCCTATCAAGTACACTACCTGTGCAGGGATAAGGGATGAGGGGGAACACCGGGATGGATAAATATATCATCGGGATCGACTTGGGCGGGACGAATATCAAATCGGCTGTTTTTACTTCGGAGTTCGAACCGATTCTCGAACGAAGTGATTCTACAGACGCCGGGTTGGGACCGGCTCATGTGCTGGGTAAAATCAAAATCATCATTAAAACGATGCTGCTGGAGTCGGGGATCGATCGGCACTCGGTGCTGTGCATGGGAATGGGGATTCCGGGCCTGCTAGATCCGAGAGAGGGAATATCCATCTTTTCACCGAATTTCCCGCATTGGGAGAACATCCATGTGGTGAAGGAGATGCAGCGCGAGTTCCCGTTTCCGGTATTTATCGATAATGATGTCCGGCTCAATCTCTACGGGGAATGGCTGCACGGGGCTGGGGTCGGCCGCAGGAACATCGTCCTGCTGACACTTGGGACGGGGCTGGGTTCGGGCATCTTGGCTGACGGAAGAGTGCTGTACGGCCAAACTTCATCAGCCGGGGAGATCGGCCATATGAACATGGTCCGGGAGGGCCGTCCGTGCCGCTGCGGCAGCTCGGGCTGTCTTGGCAGGTATGTCTCCGCCACAGGCATGGTCAGGACGTTCACGGAGGAGCTTGATCAAGGCAGGGAGAGTCTTATCCGCAGCTGGGTAAAAAACGATTCCCAGCAAATCACTGCGAAAATGATTTCCGATGCGTACGATCTGGGAGATCCATTGGCCATCGAGGTGATGCATGAGACGGGCAGACTGCTTGGTTTTGGGCTTGCAACCTTCATCAACCTTTTGAATCCCGAACTCGTCATTATTGGCGGGGGGATGTCAGCTGCGGGGGATCGACTGCTCGGTACGGTCCGCGATACCATTCGGAAGCATGCGTTAAAGCTTTCGTCTGAAGCGTGTCAGGTGGTCCAGGCTGCATTGGGCGGCAGATCCGGGATGCTGGGTGCCGCCGTTTATGCCGCAAGGAGGGTAGAGGGCAAGTGGTAAGGAAAGGGCAGGTATAAAGTGAACTTGATCATATTAGCCTATCTATTTTGCTTACGTTTACTATGCGTTATCAGTTTAGTATAAACCGCTATTGCTGAGACTAGAACGCTAAGGATGAGCAGCCTATTGTTTAATGAGGTTACCGAGGGCGTGCTGGCCCGCATACCCGGTCCTATACTGGGATCTCCAAAGAGAATAATGAGCACAAGAAAAAGGATTGCGGCTAGTAGAAAAGTTGGAATGAATCCAATAAAAAATATTCTCATAGAAAATCCCCTTTTCCATGAAGTCTGAAGTGCAGATCAGCATCTAACGCTTTAAGCATAGCCTGCTGCTTGCCGAGTTGAACAGTACTAGAATACACTAGTACCATGACGACGAAGGGGAGGAATTCTATGAGCTATGAACTCCATATAACAAGAGCATCTCATTGGGCGGACAGCAAGCAGCAGCCGATTTTACTGGATGAGCTTAAGACGTATTTTTCTACTCAAAGCGACTTTCGATATTCAGATGAGGTTACCGTAACAGGGCCTTTCACTGTCACCTTGAAAGGAGACTTCTTTATCTGGAGAACCGAGGATCAGGAGATCCCGTTCATGTATTCCAGAGGCAAACTTTCCTGCTCTTATGGCGAGGATGAAGTGATCATGAAAATGAAGTCCATTGCGGCAGAACTCCATGCTATCGTGCAGGGAGATGAAGGTGAAATGTATTAAGCGCACGAGCGAAGCCCCTTAACCGGATAAGGAAATTCTGCTCTGCGGGTTCCACAAGGATAGGGAAAATATATCTATAACATACGAATATATATTCGTGTAGCAAGACGATACAGATTCCGGGCTGTCCCCTATCCATCGATGATGAACAGGGGGCGGCTTTTTGGCGTATGTGTATGGCGCTGGAGCCGTCTTTCCCTCTTAATTTTATAACAAAATTCCCCCCATTCTCCGGAGATCGGATATAATGGGATATAAAAAATTCACTAGAATATACCGCAGTTCGGGGGAGGCGCTCAGCATGAAAAAGCCCATGATCGGAGTATTGCCGTTATACGATGAGGAAAAAGAGAGCTATTGGATGCTGCCAGGCTACATGAAAGGCATTGAGGCTGCAGGGGGAATTCCTGTCATGCTTCCTTTGACGGCAGATCCGGAAGTCATTACGGCGATGGCCCATACGTTTGACGGGTTTCTTTTTACAGGGGGGCATGATGTGCATCCCGAGCTGTACGGAGAGCGGGTCGAGCCGGTCTGCGGCGAGCCGTGCAGGGAGCGGGATGAAATGGAGAGAATGCTGTTCCGGGAAGTCACGGCAATGGACAAGCCCGCTTTCGGCATCTGCCGGGAACTGCAGTTGTTCAATGCCTTGCTCGGCGGCACGCTCTATCAGGATATTCCGACGCAGTTCGGATCGGACATCCAGGTCAATCACCAGCAGCAGCCGCCCTACGATCAACCGGTCCATAGAGTATACATAGAAAAGGGAGACCCGCTTCACGAGATGCTTCAAACGGACTCCATGGAAGTGAACAGCTACCACCATCAGGGCATCAAGCAGTTGTCCTCCCAATTGGTTGCCGCAGCGAAAGCGGAGGACGGCATGATCGAAGCGGTGAGGATGCCGGACAAGAAGTTTGTCTTGGCCGTGCAGTGGCATCCGGAATTCAGCTATACTTCGGACCCGTATAACTTCAGATTGTTCGAGGAATTCGTGAGCAGCTGTAAGAGTTAAGAGAGGCCATGCGTCGTCACGGCTGATTAGAGCCTGTCCGCTTGCGGGTAATGTCATTACGTCCAAGCAAAAATGGCAGGGGAACCCAACCGTGAAGGAGAGATAACCATGGCAAAGCACGTTCGGCTGGAACCAAAAGCGCAGAAGTTCGCAGAGGATACGGCGAAGCCTCCGTATTTGTTTGATCTCGGGCCCGAGAAGGGACGGGCCAAGGTGGACGAGGTGCAGTCCGGCGAAGTCACGAAGCTGCCGGTCGATATCGAAGAGCGGACGATCGAAGGGGGACCCGGCGGTACGGTGTCCGTGAATATCCTGAGGCCGGTGAACGCGCCTGAGCAGCTGCCGGTCATCGTGTACATTCACGGAGCCGGCTGGGTGTTCGGCAATGCCCACACGCATGACCGGCTGATCCGTGAGCTGGCGGTCGGCGCCCAGGCCGCCGTCGTGTTCCCGAACTACAGCCTGTCGCCGGAAGCGAAGTATCCTACGGCGATCGAGGAGGTCTATGCCGTCGTCGACTGGGTGGCGAAGAACGGGCGCGATCTGGGCCTTGACCCCAACCGACTGGCGTGGGGGGCGACAGCGTAGGAGGCAACATGACGGCCGCCGTGACCCTGATGGCCAAGGAGCGCGGAGGCCCGGCGATCCGCCAGCAGCTGCTGTTCTACCCCGTCACCGATGCCTCGTTCGATACGGAGTCGTACCGCGAATTCGCCGAGGGCTACTTCCTACGCCGGGATGCGATGCAGTGGTTCTGGGACCAGTATACGGAAAGCGAAGCGCAGCGCGCCGAGATTACGGCGTCCCCGCTGCGCGCGACCACCGAGCAGCTGGAGGGCCTGCCTCCCGCGCTGGTCATTACGGCGGAGGCCGATGTGCTGCGCGACGAAGGCGAAGCCTATGCGAACAAGCTGCGCGAAGCCGGTGTGCGCGTCACGGCCGCCCGCTTCCAGGGCACGATCCATGACTTCGTCATGCTGAACGCCCTGGCGGACACCGCGGCTGCCCGCGGAGCGATCGCCCTTGCGACAGCCTGGCTCCGCGAAGGGCTGGGGGAGAAGATGGGCGAGCAGTGAGACTCTGCCGCGCCCTTCTCTGGAAGTAGCGCACTCACCCGGACAGACACAAAAAACCGCAGCCTCTCTCGGAAGAGAAGGGGCTGCGGTTTTTGTCGTTCTACTGATAGCTGCGGCCCAGGAAAGCCTTTGTCCGCTCGTGCTGCGGGCTGCCGAAGAGCTGCTCGGGCGGGCCGGACTCGATGATCTCGCCGTTGTCCATGAAGAGGACGCGGCTGGCGACCTCCCGGGCGAAGCCCATCTCGTGCGTGACGACGATCATCGTCATGTGCTCCTCAGCGAGGCTCTTCATGACCTGGAGCACTTCGCCCGTGAGCTCGGGGTCGAGGGCCGAGGTCGGCTCGTCGAACAGCAGGATCTCCGGGTTCATCATCAGCGCGCGGGCGATGGCGACGCGCTGCTTCTGGCCGCCGGAGAGCTTGGCCGGGTAGGCCGCGGCGCGGCCGGTGAGGCCCACCTTCTCGAGCAGCTCGCTGCTGCGCCGGCGCAGGGCCTCGGAAGACTCGCCCTTCACCAGACGCGGGGCGAGCTCGAGGTTCTCCTGCACGGTCAGGTGCGGGAAGAGGTTGAAGTGCTGGAACACCATGCCCATCTTGGCGGTGATCCGCTTGATCTCCTGCGGCTTCGAGTAGACGCCGTCCCGGACGAGATCCTCGCCGGCTACACGGATCGTGCCGCCGTTGACCTCCTCCAGGTGCACTAGCGAGCGCAGCATCGTGCTCTTGCCGGAGCCGGAGGGACCGATAACCGCAACGACATCGTTCTTGCTGACGTCGAAGGTGATTCTCTTCAGCACGTCGAGCGTGCCGTATGATTTTTTGAGGCCGGATACTTCAATGATAGCCACGTGCGCCATTCCTTTTATTCAAATTTGAAACGCTGCTCCAGCCACTTGAAGAAGGCGGTCAGGGCAAGCGTCATGATCAGATAGATCACGCCGGCGAAGAAGAACGGAACGATCGTAAAGTCGCGGTTGACCACCGTCTGGGCGTAGTGCAGCAGCTCCGGAACGGCGACGGCGTAGAGCAGGGCCGTATCCTTGACGAGCGTGATCGATTCGTTCGATACCGAGGGCAGCGCAACACGGAACATCTGCGGCAGAATGATACGCGTCGTCGTCTGCCATTTGCTTAAGCCCAGCACCTGCGAGGCTTCATACTGGCCCTTGTCGATGGCGAGCAGGCCGCCGCGGAAGATCTCGGCGAAGTAAGCCGCGTAGTTCAGGATGAAGCCGAGGCACGCTGCGGCAAAACGGTCGAGCACCAGGAATTCGCCGATCCCGGGAATCATCGGGAGCCCGAAGCAGATGAAGAGCAGCTGCAGCAGCAGCGGCGTGCCGCGCATGACATAGATGTAGCTGTGGGCAAGCCAGGATATCGGCTTGATGCTGCTTTTGACAGCGAGAGTGAGTACGAAGCCCAGCGGGATGGAAGCGGCGATGGCGATGAGGAAGAGCAGCACCGTCATCTGCGCCCCTTCGAGCATGGGCTTGATCATCGAGATATAATCTCCTGCGGACATGAAAGAATTCCCCCAAAACGCAAAACCGGATTTCCGGGAAGAAATCCGTTCTGCGGAACTTGATTCAATTACGGTCCTACTTCAGGACCTTGTCTTCGCCGAACCACTTCTGCGAAATCTTGGCGGCCGTACCGTCCTGGTTCAGCTCGTCGAGCGCCTTCTGCAGCTTCTGAAGCAGCTCTTCGTTGCCTTTCTTCACGCCTACGCCGTACTCTTCCGGAGCGAGGGATTCGCTCATCAGCTTGAACGTATCCTTCTCCTTCGCCATGTAGTACTTCACGACGACTTCGTCGATGACGACTGCATCCACGCGGCCGATCTTGAGGTCGCTGAGGGCGAGAACGTTGTCCGCATATTCGGTGACCGTCTTGATCTTCGACTTCACCGGGCTGGCATTGAGCGCGTCTGCTGCCGAAGAGAGGGACTGCAGACCGACGGTCTTGCCTTCGAGTTCATCCAGCTTCGACAGGTTCGACTTCGCCAGCGTGACCACGACCTGGGCGTTCTTCAGGTAAGGCTTCGTGAAAAGAACCTTGCCTTTGCGCTCCTCGGTGATCGTGTACCCGTTCCAGATCAGGTCGATCCGTCCGCTGTTCAGCTCGGATTCCTTCGTCTTCCAGTCGATCGGCTGGAATTCCACCTCCGTGCCCATCTTCTCGGCCGCCGCTTTCGCGTAGTCGATATCGAATCCGACAATCTCGTTCTTCTCATCGCGGAAGCCCATCGGAGCGAACTTGTCATCGATGCCGACCACAAGCTTCTTGTCCCCGCCTGCGGCACCGGTGTCCCCCGAGCATCCGGTCAGAATGGTGAAAGCGGCTGTTAATACGAGTCCTATGGCTGCCAAACGTTTCTTCACAACAAAAACCACCTTTTATGAATTGTCCTGTTGAACGTTGCTTTAGTGCGTTACCACTTTATCAAGAATCCCATAATATCATAATCTAGCAAATTGTGTCGAGGCTCCCGCAAAAAGAAAAATAATTCCAAATAGAATGGCACCTCGCGGGAGGCCGGTCTGGATAGAAAAGGAAAGGGGGCGGCAGGGCAGGATCTCATGAAAGTACGCTGGTTAATTGCAGAGGCCTTGGGATCGGCCGCCGAAGGCTGCGCAATAATGGAAAAAAAGAAAGCGCCTCCGTGCCCCCACAAACCTGCAGGGTGCCCCGTATCTTGTAGTACCAGATCAAATTGGAGAGAAGACAAGCTTCATAGAGTTAGGCTAACTTGACTGCCAAACAAGACAGCGAGCCAAGGGGGAGAACAGGACATGACAGTCCATGATTTGCGGCAGAGAATACAGTACATGCAGTATCTCGGTTTCGACGAAGCGAAGAAAATGTGGGTGTACACCTACCGGGAGAAGTATAAGCACAGAGGCGTGTTCGGGCTGGTATCCGGCAAGGAGAAGGTCGTTGTGCTGCCCTCGCTGCATGGCTTGAATCTCAAGAAGGCGTTCTAAAGTATGGTAAAAAGGAAAAGCCTGATCACGCGGCGGTGCCGCGTGATCAGGCTTGTTTGCATGTGGGAGGACAGTAGGACAGGCCCAAGGAGAAGCGGTTCCTTGAAGAGGGTCCAAACGCTGCGGTTCTGGCCTACTCGAAGACAGCCGGTGGTGCGGCAGGCTTCAGGTTGGAGCCGTCGGGACTGCCGCCCTCCCAGACGAACACCTTCACCTTGTGTCCCGCCGCAGCGGCCGGGAACGTCAGGCTGAGCTTCGCGGTCTCCTGCGCTTTGCCGGTCATATCCACGGTGACGTACCGGGACTCGGCCATCGCGCCCGTGCTGTCGTACGCACCATCACCACCACGAGCTGCCCGGCGGCCTGCTTGCGGTTCGTGAGCGTCACAGCCGCCTCCAGCTTCCCGCCCGTGCCGGGGCGTTCGGAGCTGAACACGGTCTCCGCCGTGTAGGCGGCGTCCCGCGTAACCGTCACCGCTGCCGTGACGGCAGCGGCCGGACCCGGCTGCCTGCCGGAGACGAGCGGGCCGAAGTTCGGCGTGCCGTCGGCGTTCCAGGTCAGCCGCTTCACGCGCGTGTGGCGGTTCGGATCGTAGAGCGGATCGCCTTCGATCTTCTTGTACGGGCGGGCGTGGTAGACGAGCAGATCCGTCGTCCCGTCCTCCGCGACTGTGAAGGAGTTATGGCCGGGACCGTATTGGCCCGCTTCTTCGCTGCTTACCAGTACAGGCTCCGGCGATTTCGTCCAGGATTTCGGATCAAGGAGATCCGCCGTGTCGGATGCCGTCAGCAGCCCCAGCGCATAGCTGTGGTCGGTGGCGCTGGCCGAGAAGGAGATGAAGATTTGGCCGCCCCGCTTGAGCACGCTCGGTGCCTCATTCACCCAGTAGGTCTGGCGCTCCCAGGCATAATCCGGGGTGGAGATCAGCACCTGATCGCCCGAGATCGTCCACGGATTGCTCATCGGCGCGATGTACAGGTTGGAAGGGCCGTTCTCCTTCTGGGCCCAGACCAGGTAGCGCTGTCCGTTATGCTCGAAGGTCGTGGTATCGAGCGAGAAGTCGGAGAAGGAGGCAGTATTGCCCGCCGGCTTGCCGATCATGCCTTTCTCGGTCCACATTCCGGTGAGCGGGTTCGCATCCGAGGATTCCAGTACATACGGACGGATCTTCCAGATGTCTTCCTTCGTACCCGCGGCGAAGTAGATGTACCACTTCCCGTCGATGAAGTGAATCTCAGGCGCCCAGATATGCGCGCCCATCTCGCCGGACGCATGCTTCTGCCAGACGGTGACTTCCTCCGCTTCGGCGAGGCCCTGAATGGATTTCGCGCGGCGCAGGATAATGCGGTCATACTCCGGTACGGAGGCGGTGAAATAGTAGTAGCCGTCCGTGTGCTTCATGATGTGCGGATCGGCCCGCCGCTCGATCAGCGGGTTGTCGTAGGATTCCGTGGCAGCCGAGCCCTGCACGGCGAAGGTGCCGGGCTTGTCATAAGCGGAGACCGGCACTTCGGACCACGTGACCGGAAGCGCCTTGACCGTGCCGTCGCTGTACCGGGCGTTCACCGTATCCGGGAGCTCCGGCGCCTGTCCGGCCGCGGTCTCTGCCTTCACCTCATCGATGCTCACAAGCTCCGCCACGCTGATCTGCGCCGCGGCAGGAAGTGCCGTGCTGAAGACGGTCCCGTTCAGTGTGAACGTGCCGGGAGCGGACAGCTTCTCGAGCGGGAGCCGCTCCCACGTAACCGGGACTTCGGCCGTATGGCCGTCATAATGGCGGACCGTGACGTTGTCCGGCAGGGCCGGAGGGAAGTCCCTGCCGGTCGTGACCCGGACCTCATCGACCGAGACAATGCTGTCCGCGAGGACGGTAACCTGGAAGGCCCGGGTTTCCTTGTACTCCCCGCGGCTCAGCTCGGCCGTCAGGGTAACGGCCGCATCCTGCTCTTCCTTGGCCGGCCGCGTGACTTTGCCGGTGGAAGGGACGACCGCAGGCTTGTCGGAGGTCCAGGTGATGCTGACGCCGTTTCCTCCCTGAAGCGGCAGCTCCAGGTCGGAGACGACCTGGGTCGTATCGCCGAGCGTCAGGACTTCCTTCGCTGCAGCGACCGCTTCCCGGTCGGAGTAGGAGCTGGTGACGATCCCTGCCACTTCCTGCTGCGGGAGGGCCTTGCTGTAGATCCGGAAATCCCTCAGCTTGCCGTCCAGGTAAGGGTCGGCGGTCCAGTTCGATTTGGCGATATAGTTGTAGGCCGTCTCGCCGTAATCCGACGGCTTCTTGGTGGAGGTGCCGACTGCCGCCTGCTTGCCGTTGACGTAGATCGTATAGACGGTGCCCGATTTGGTCACGGCCACGTGAGTCCACTGCTCGACCTTCGGAGCGCTTGGCGTCGCGTCGGCGATGCTGCCCTCCATGTCATAGCGGAGGTTCGTCGTAAGGAACATCTTCCCGGCGCTGACGCCGGTGCCGAAGTCGAAGATCCGCGTCCAGTCGCCGGTCTTGGAGTCAATGTAGATCCAGGTCGCCAGTGTAAAATCATCCAGCGAGCTCATGATCCCGGCCGGAAGCTGCACATACTGCTTCTTCGTGTTGTCGAAGTCGATGGCCGTCTTCTCTTTCACGTTCATGAGGAGCGGGCCGTTCACGGCGGTCGCATTCCGTCCATGACCCGAGGCATCCGGGACCGTCGTGCCGTTCAGCGCATCGAACCTGTACCAGGTGACCAGTCCTTCCGGGATGCCGCCGGACACCGTAACCACCGCTTCGGCCTGGGCAGCCGTACCGGCGATGCTGCCCTTCACCGTGAACCGGCTGCCCGGCTCCGCATACAGGGACGGGTCGATCTCCGCCCACGTAACAGGCACCTCGGATTTCGTGCCGTTGTTATAGACGGCGGTGACCACGGAAGGGAGGGATGGCGCGGAGCCTGCAGCCGTAATGGCCTCGACGGGCTCGGCCGAGACGATCTGCAGCTCAGCCAGTACCGTTACGTTAGCCGCCGCCGGAAGCGGGGAGCCCTCTGCGGTGCCGTTCACCGTGAACTTGCCTTCGGCGGCATAGGCCCCGGCAGGGATGCTGTCCCACGTAACGGCTGCCGGCTCGGTGCTTCCATCGCCGAACCTCAGGTTCACCGTCGATGGAAGAGCAGGGGCGACTCCCGCGGTGGTGCTGACCTCGGCCGTTTCCACGGATACGACATCCGCCTGTGCTCCGGCCAGTGTCCGGATCTCCTGCCAGCCGAGCGCGCGGCCGTAGAGGCGGAAGTCCGCGACCCTGCCGTCCAGGCCCTTGCCGGTTCCCTGTTCCCAAGGAAACTGGGCATAGCCGATGTAGTTATACGTGCTTGCGATATCTCCGGGCAGCGCGTTCATCCCGGTCAGCGTGCCTTGGAGCACGCCGTCCACGTAGAGGGAGTTCGTCTTCCGGGTGCCCGAGATGACGGTCGTGACGTGCTTCCACGACTTGGCCGGTACGGGGTCCAGGTTCAGGAACTGGTTGCTGCCGAAGCCTGTCTTGAACAGCTCCAGAGAGCTCTTCGATGCGTCGTTCACCGGGGCGAAGTTCAGCCCGGAGAACGCTTCGTTCGTGCTGTCCCTGTAGTTGCCGAAGCTGTACAGGGAGGCCCAGGGCTTGGCCGTATCCATGTATACCCAAGCGGAGACGGTAAGGTCGGTCAACCCGTCCAGAATGCCGGCCGGCATCCGGACGTAAGCCCCGGAGCCGCTGAGATCGACGGCTCCGCCTTTGTCCGTGTCGGTGATCGTCGCATCACCGACGAGTTCGCCGGTATGTCCTCCGCCCGAGCTGTCCGCAGCTGTCCGGGAATCCGTCCCGTCGTCGAAGGCATAGCGGAGCAGCAGCCCGTCGTCCACGGACGCGGCGGATACCCTCTGAAGCGGCAGGGAAGTGAACGGGGCGGCCAGCAGCGTGAGCGCCGTAATGCATGAGACGATTGGTTTGGCGAGTCTCATTGGGACGGTCCCCCTTCTTTCAGAAATGTATTCCAGATCCGGTGCAGCATGACGGCCGTCTCGGCCCGCGTGGCGCTGCTGCGCGGGTGGAGTGCGCCGCCGTCACCTTGGATGACGCCGGCCTGGATCAGGGCCGCCGTGCTCTCGGCAGCATAGTCCGCGACGTCAGCCGCGTCAGCGAATGCCTTCAAGCCGTCCGGGCTTCCGCCCAGCTCCGCTTTGTTCGTCAGCTTCAGGGCGCGGGCGATCAGGACCATCATGTCCTGGCGCGAGATCTCGGCCTGCGGATCGAAGCGGCTGCCGTCGACGCCGTCCGCGAGGCCCAGCGACCTGGCCAGACTGACCGCTTCATAGTAGTAGTCGCCCGGCTGTACGTCCGCGAAGCTGCCCCCCTGTAGGGTTCCTTTCAGCCCGAAAGCCCTCACGAGCAGCGTGATGAAATCCGCACGGGAAACCGGTCGGCCGGGCTCGAAGGTGGACTCGGAGGTGCCTTGGATGATCCCTTGGGCGGCCAGGGCTTCAATGGCTTCCTGAGCCCAGGAGTAGCCTTCCTGGACATCGCGGAAGACGGGAGCGGCTGGCTTGGCGGAGCCGGGCTTCGGGCCGGAGGCATGACTGCCGCCATGGGCGGAGCCGCCGCTCTGTCCGGGGCTTGCCGTACCGCTTCCGGCTGCCGGAGCAGAATTGCCGACCGTGCCGCTGCCGGAACCGTTGTCGTCATCATCGTCGTCACTGCTGTTCCCGCTGCCGCTGTCGGATCCACCGCCCGAATCGCTGCCGGAATGGCCGCCGCCTGGATTTCCGCCCGCGGCCGCCGGCGTGTACTCGAACTTCGCCGTAAAGGGCTCGGACACATCGGCAGCCCCGAGGCTGACCTGGTATTCGCCCTTCACCGGGTTTGCGAGGGGAATGCCGAACGTGAAGCTGCCGCCGTCGCCGCTCGTCGTCTGGTCGAGGAAGTCGACCGTCCCGTCGGGCTTGCGGACACGGACGGCAATCTCATTGCCCGCCCCGTAAGTCGACTGCCCTTCGATCGTCACTTTCTTCGCTTCGGCGCTTACGCCGATCTTCACGTTCGTGATGGCTCCGGCCGTCCCGGCGGCTTCCACCGTGACATCCGCGGACGACGTATACTGGCCTTCCTCGGTCCGTGCCGTGAGGGTCGCGGTCCCCGGCGATTTGGCCTGTACCGTGACCGTCATCGTTCCGTTCTCCGGATGGACGTTCGGTGCGCCGACGGCAGCGACATTCGGATCGCTGGAGGTGAAGATCACCTTCGGATTCAGTGCGGAAGCGGGCTGCACGGAGGCCGTCAGCACCGTCTGGGTGCCCTTCTGGAGCAGAAGCGACTGCTGGTCGAGCGTGAGCCCGCGGACATCCGCTTCCGCCGTGCGGAAGGTGGCATCCGCTTCGGCCGCCTCGCCGCTCACAGCCTCTACCTTCAGCTGGGAGCCGGCGTGGCGCAGGTAATGCCCTGGCTGGCTGTAGGCCTCGAAGGATGACAGCGAGGCATTCGCAAGCCCCGGATTCACCTTGAAGGTGGCGCTTTCGGCGAAGGCCGGCGTGCCGTCATGCTTGCCGAGCGATGCATCGGAGCCGCTGTAACGCAGGTAATAGCCCGGCCGGTCCACGGACTGCAGCGAGACATACCCGGCGCCCGAATCGGCAAGGCCGGGAACGATGTGCCATTTGGAGTCGAAGACGGAGCTGTCGACCGGATCGAGCCGGACATCGCCGTCAAGGTGCCTGACGTACTTGGCCGGGTTAGTGTAAGACTGAAGCTTGTGGGCCGTGCCATCGAGGCCTGTAGAGGTCGGAATCACCTTGCGGATCGTACCGTCTTCATTGTAGTGGAGACGGTCGATGGCGACCGAACGCCGGTACTGCCCGCCTGTAGGCAGGGCGCTGTTGTGGTACACGAGATACGACTTGCCCTTGAATTCAATGATGGACTGGTGGCTCGTATTGCTGGCCGCCGGGTCGCTGCCGTCCTTCGTCAGCGCATCGAGCAGGAGGCCTTGATACTCCCAGGGACCGGCAGGAGAACTGCTTGTTGCATAGGCGAGCTCTTCGGGGTAATTGTGGGCGAAGGACAGATAATAAGTGCCGTTGTGCTTATGGATCCAGGGCGCTTCGGTGTAGGTGCCTTCCATGTTGTTAATGGTCACCCGGTGAATCTCGCCGTCCAGCTCGGTCATATTCGGCTTGAGCTTGGCATAGTAACAGTGGGTGTTCCCCCAGTAGAGATACGCCTGCCCGTCATCGTCGATGAACACGCTGGGGTCGATATCGTCCCACGGTGCGGTGCCCATGCTCTCGGGAGCCTGGGTCATGGGGCTGCTTACGAGCGGCTTGCCGAGCGCATCCTTGAAGCCGGATATCGGGTTGTCCGAGGTGGCTACACCGATGGAGTAGCCGGTGCCGTCCTGATTGAGCACGGTCACGTACCAGTAGAAGGTGCCGTCCCTCTCGGTGAGCTGGCTGGCCCAGGCGGAGTTCGGCTGGGCCCAGGCGAAGGTGCTCAGGTCAAGCGAGCCTTCCCTGGTCCAGTTGACGAGGTCGGAGGAAGAGAAGATCAGCCAGTCTTTCATCACAAAAAAATTGCCGTTCGGAGCCGCTTCGTCATGTCCGGTGTAGAGATAAACCTTGTCGCCATGCACGAATGCCGCCGGATCGCCGGTGAACACGTCCTTGATGACCGGGTTGTCCGCATAGGCGGCAGGCGTGCCGGCAGACGATAGCAGCACGGCGAGCACAAGCGTGGACGCCCATTTTTTCATACGCAGCCTCCTTCAGTAAGTGGTTTACTTTAACATCATCCAATTATAAAACGCTTTCTTTTAGATTTGTATATAAAATCATTCGGGTTTGTTGCGGAATTTATGGACTGACCCCCGTCCCGTTCCGGTTAGTGGATTATTTTAAGGGAAAGGTTTGAAATTTTTGGGGGGCTGGGCAAGCTAAGGAAAGTAAAAAGATGAGAAGGGGAGAAAAAGCGGGAGGATTTTGTTGAAAAATGTCGAATAATGCTGTACAACATAGATGCTTCTACTGGTGGTGACCGAGGAATGCCGCAGGACGTGTTTTTGAATCTATCCATGAACTTTTTGACGATGTTCGTCTTTTTTCAGCTGTATTTCCGGTATAAAGTGTACGTCCGTTCGGAGACCGTCCGGCATATCATCCTGGGCGTCGGCTTCGGGCTGGCCCAGTTTTTATACCGCAGCTTTCCTATCTTTATCGAAGGATACCGGGAGCCGATCATCATTGGCGGCGCGACCTTCATTACGGCGGCCGTCTTCGGCGGAGGCATCGCCGCATTCATTGCGGGCTGCTTTCCGGACCTGATCGGGCTGGCGGTCCGGCTTATCGATCCGGAAGGGCGTCCTTTCATGCCGGGGTTCCTGGTCTTCATCTGGGTGACCGTGGCTGTGGTGGTGCTGGCCTTCCGCTTCCTGAAGTGGCGGCGCTGGCAGATCTGGCTGCTCTTGAATTTTGTTTTTTATGTACTGCTGCATTTCCTGACGCCGAATTCCGCTTCTACTTCCTTTGCGGTGTACCGGATGGCGATCGAGCTGGGCTGCGGGGCTCTGATCTATTATTTTGTCTCCTATATGCACCAGGCCCATGTTACCCAGAAGCAGCTCGAGCGTTACGCGCTGACGGACGGTCTGACGGGCATCTCCAACGTCCGCTTCTTCCAGGAAGTGTTCCCGAAGCTCTTCAGTGCCGCGCAGCGGGGGAAGATCGGGCTGAGCCTGCTCGTGACGGATATCGATTTTTTAAAAAGATCAACGATACGCTCGGTCATCCGGCCGGAGACCAGGTGCTGGTCGAATATGCGGGCCTGCTCCGGGACAACTTCAGGGGTACGGAGATTATCACGCGCAACGGCGGTGAGGAATTTTCGGTCATGTTCGCCAATGTCAACAGGGAGCAGGCGCTCGAAGCCTCCAAACGGTTCCATGAGCTGGTCCGGGCGCATGTGTTCCTCGAAGGGCACGAGAAGGGTCCCCTGAAGCTGACGGTCTCGGCCGGGCTTGCCGCTTACTCCGGAGCGTACGCCGAACCCGGGGAGCTGTATGCGGCGGCGGATGAGCAGCTCTACAAGGCGAAGCGGGACGGAAGGGACCGGCTGTATTCGGTTTGACGGTTGACGGTGTGCAGAAAACAAGTATAGAAAAGCCAGCGGGCTTTCCGGATCGGCGGGGGCCCGTTTTTTCGTGTACCTTTTTTCATTAAAATAGAAAAATCCGCCCGCCGCGGGCAAGGGGCGCATTGCCAAATAGCGCCTCGAGAAGGTAGGATGAAGGAAGATGGGAAGTGCATACAACACACGTGGAAAAGAGGGATATGCCTTGCTTCGCCGTTTTTTCTCCTACTACCGGCCTTACCGGGGGCTGTTCCTGCTCGATTTCGGCTGCGCGGTCGTGGCGGGCCTGCTTGAGCTGGGCTTTCCGCTGGCCGTCAACCAGTTCGTGGACAAGCTGCTGCCGGGCCAGAACTGGCCGCTCATCCTGTGGGCGTGCGCCGCACTGCTCTTCATCTATGTCCTGAATACCGCGCTGCAGTATGTGGTCACCTATTGGGGCCATATGCTCGGGATCAACATTGAGACGGATATGCGCCGAAAGCTCTTCGATCATATCCAGAAGCTCTCATTCCGCTTCTTCGATAACAATAAGACCGGGCATCTCATGACGCGGATCACGAATGACCTGAATGAGATCGGGGAGATTGCGCACCATGGTCCGGAGGATATTTTCATTGCGGTGATGACGCTTCTCGGCGCCTTCGGTCTTATGCTGACGATCAACTGGAAGCTGGCCGTGCTGACGTTCGTGATCATTCCGCTGATGGCCTGGTTCGCCCTTCACTTCAGCTCGCGGATGACGCGTACCTACGAGCGGCTGTTCGGCGATGTGGGTGAATTCAACACGCGCGTCGAGAACAATATAGGCGGCATCCGCGTCGTTCAGGCGTTCGCGAACGAAGAGTACGAGAAGGAGCTCTTCAAGGTCAACAACCAGCAGTACCGGCTGACGAAGCTCCTGGCCTACAAGCTCATGGCCAAGAGCATGTCGATCACCTATATGATGATGCGGCTCGTCTCCGTGTTCGTCATGATCGCCGGCACCTGGTTCGTCATCCGGGGGGAGCTGTCCTACGGGGAATTCGTAGGGTTCCTGCTGCTCTCGAACGTATTCTTCCGGCCGATCGAGAAGATCAATGCCGTCATTGAGAGCTACCCGAAGGGCATTGCCGGGTTCAAACGCTACTGCGCCATCCTCGACACCGAGCCGGATGTGGCCGACGCGCCGGATGCGGTGGCTGCCGGTCCGCTGAACGGGGACATCGTTTTCCGCTCGGTGTCCTTCGGCTATGACGGAAGCAAGCAGATCCTCAAGGGACTGAACCTGTCCATCCGGGCCGGGGAAACGGTCGCGTTCGTCGGTCCTTCTGGCGCGGGCAAGACGACGATCTGCTCCCTGCTGCCGCGCTTCTACGAGTGCAGCGAGGGCAGCATCACCATCGACGGCATGGATATCCGCCGCATGACCCTGCAGTCGCTGCGCAGCCAGATCGGCATCGTGCAGCAGGAGGTGTACCTCTTCGAGGGCACGATCCGCCAGAACATCGCCTACGGCAAGCTGGACGCCGGCGACGAAGAGATCTGGGAAGCCGCGCGTCGGGCCCAGCTCGAGGAGTTCATCCGCAAGCAGCCGGACGGCATGCAGACGCAGATCGGCGAGCGCGGCGTGAAGCTCTCCGGCGGGCAGAAACAGCGCCTGGCCATCGCGCGCATGTTCCTCAAGAACCCGCCGATCCTCATCCTCGACGAGGCGACTTCCGCGCTCGACACGGCTACGGAGCTGGCGATCCAGCAGTCGCTCGCCGAGCTGTCGGCCGGCCGCACCACGCTCGTCATCGCCCACCGGCTCGCGACGATCAAGAACGCCGACCGGATCATCGTCGTTACGGAGGACGGCGTCGCCGAAGAGGGCGCGCACCAGGAGCTCGTCGCCGCCGGCGGCATGTACAGCCGGCTGCATCAGGCGCAGTTCGGCACGTAAGGACGCGGCCCTGTGTGTATAGAACAAGCCCGCTTTTCCTTTGGAGGGAAAGGCGGGCTTGTTTGGTGTTCGCGTGCCGATGGGTGAGGGAAGCGAATAGCGGAACTGAGGTTCGCTATTCTGCCGCTCGAAGGACCTATTCAGGAGATAGCGGAACTGAGGTTCGCTATTTCAGGCGAAATCAGGATTTTGCAGTACAATCGGTAACTATAAGATACCTGAGTTCCGTTATTCCCCTGAGCAGGGCAGGAAAAATCGAAATAAGATATCTCCGTTCCGCTATTTAGGCAGGCCGCCGGAATCGGTTGATCCTGCAGCCTGCATGGGAACGAACACGGAGCGGGAGGAAGCTGAGCTTGCCGGATTACAAGGTTGTGAACCTGCCAAGGAAACAGAAAGAGCCCTCTATTCCATGCACGGAAGGAAAAAGCCGGCCATCCGGCGAACCCTTCACAGGTAAGGGTTGGTAATGGCATGCATTGGATCTGATGGGGAGGGTGCCTCACTATGAAACTTCGCTGCGCTGTATTGGATGATTACCAGCGGGCTGCAGCCTCGCTTGCGGACTGGTCTTCCCTGGAGGACCGGGTGGAGGTGGAATTCTTCCATGAACACGAGGACGATGAGGACAAGCTCGCGGCCGCCCTTGAGCGCTTCGAGATTATCGTGATCATGCGGGAACGGACGCCGTTTCGCGCTTCGCTTCTCGGGCGGCTGCCCCGGCTGAAGCTGCTCGTGACGACGGGCATGCGCAACGCCTCGGTCGATCTGGCGGCCGCGGCTGGGCAAGGGGTCGCCGTCTGCGGAACCCGGGGCAACCCGGAGCCGACGCCGGAGCTGACCTGGGCGCTCATCCTCGGGCTGGCCCGCCGCCTGGTGCCGGAGCATCAGGCCCTGCGGTCGAACGGGCCCTGGCAGAGCACGCTCGGCATCGACCTGTACGGCAAGCGGCTCGGCCTGCTGGGCCTTGGCACCGTGGGTTCCCGCGTGGCCCGCGTCGGCCTGGCCTTCGGCATGGAGGTCGCAGCCTGGAGCCCGAACCTCACGGCGGAGCGGGCCGCAGAGGTCGGCGTGCAGCTTGCCGCCTCGAAGGAAGAGCTGCTCGAGAGCAGCGACTTCGTCTCGGTCCACCTCGTGCTCGGCGACCGTTCGCGAGGGCTGCTCGGCAGGGAGGAGCTGAAGCGGATGCGGCCCACCGCTTATCTCATCAATACCTCCCGCGCACCGATCGTCGACCGGGAGGCCCTGGTCGAAGCGCTGCAGGAGGGCTGGATTGCCGGCGCGGGGGTTGACGTGTACGACCGGGAGCCGCTCCCGGCGGACGACGTGTTCCGGACGCTGCCGAATGTGCTGACCACCCCGCATCTCGGATATGTGACCGAGCGGAACTACCGCACCTTCTACGGGGATGCCGTGGAGGATATCCGAGCGTTTTTGGCCGGGGAGCCGGTCCGCAAGCTGAACTGAGCGAGGGGGCACGAGGGTACCCCGCGCGGACACGTAATCCATATGGCAGGGACTCACAGCCCGGCAGCTTCGGCTTCCGGGTTGTTTCGGCAGCTGAGGGCATTTCGTGACAGCCCAGCCCGGTGTGCAAAGAATGCTTCGGGGACAATCAGCAACTTTTTACTGTATGGCGCCGTCTGACTCGGTAAGCACTTCTGACTGGAATGGAGAGAACACCGTGCATCGAACCTGGATTATCGTGCTAGTCGGGGGCATTGCCGCTGCGGCCGGGCTCTCCCTGCTGGGGAGCGCTCGTGAGGAGCTTGCCCCGACCCCAGGCTCCGCTTCACCGGCCCTGGGGACGGAGGCCCATTCCCCGGAACATGACGGGGGACCCGCCTCCAAGCCGGGGTTGGTAATCACGCAGATTGCGGAGGGGCAGACGGTGGTCCTCGACACCGCCGGGGGCCGCCCGACCCGGGAGACGGGAGGGGAAGCCGGTCCGTCGGAACCTGCTGGCCCGAGCCAAGAGGCCGTGCCGCCGGAGACTGCTGTTCCAGGCCAAGAGGCCCTTTCGTCGGAGCCCGCAGCTGCCGGACATGAAGCCCTTCCGCTGCTAGAACCCGCAGCTCCCGGGATTGCCGCCGGCACGGTCGTCGGCGAAGGGAAGGCGGATGCGGATGGGGACGGCCGGACGGACACGGTCCGCATCCGGATGACGGAAGGCGAGGAGCGGACAGACCCGAACCCGGGCGCCTTCGAGGGGACGCACCTTCACGGCACCTTCGAGGCGGTGGCGGAGACATCCGATGGCCGGGAGCTCAGCCGGTTTCCTCTGAACGGGGCTTTTGGCGGCGGGGAGATGATCTTCCGCAAGGGGGAGCCGTTCCGGCTGCTCTTTGACGATTACAATGACGACGGGCGGCCCGACTTCACGGTCGGCCAATGGGGCGGGAGCAATGGGAATTTCTATGTGCTGCTGACCATTGGCCCGGAGGGCTTCCAGGTATTGGCGAAGGAGATTTACTCGGCGGACCACCGGGAATCGATCCGGTACCGCAGGACGGGGAAGCTGGCCTTCCGGAACATTTATTATGATCAGACGAGGGGGGCCTATATGGAGGTCATCCGGAGGTGGAAGGACGGTGCGTTTGCCGCTGAAGCCCCCAGGGAGATCCAGGATGTGGGTTCGGCGGGAGTGGACCCGTGATGGCATCTCAGTGGACAAAGGAGGACGAAGAGCATGGACAAGGACCTGACGGACGGGAGCCGCGTTTCCCTCTGGCTGGGCTCATGGAGCTCGGAGGAGGCGGCGAAGGCCTATGTCGAAGGAAGCTATACGGAAGACGGGGACTATGTGCCTTCCCCGTTTGAGCGAGACTTTGCGTTCCGGTACGATCCGGACTTCATCGAGCTGAATTTCAAGGAAACGCCGGCTGCCGATTGGGAGAGCCTGCTTCAAGGGCATTCTTACGACGAGGAGATCATTCCGGCTTTCATGGAGGAGATCGGGCCCTTGAGCCGCTCGTTCAATACAGTAATCCTCGTGTACAACCTGGCGTATGATGCGGAGCACTTGCGAAGCGGGACGGCGGCAGGCGAGCTCGAGTATATCGGCCAGGCAGCATACGATTGAACCGAACCAACCGAATAAGATGAGGGGGCCTGAACATGCGCAGCGAACGGGAAATGATGGACACCATCCTCAGCTTCGCGAACGAGGAGGAGGGCATCCGGGCCGTGATCATGAACGGCTCACGGGTTAATCCGAAGGCACGCCGCGATCCTTTTCAGGATTATGACATTGTGTTCTTCGTCAGGCAGGTCGGCCCGTTCGTCCGGGACCGGTCATGGATCCGGCGCTTTGGCGGGATGATGATCATGCAGACACCCGACGAGATGGAGACGGAGCCCGATGTGACAGGGGAATACAGCCGTTTTGCGTTTCTGATGCAGTTCGCCGACGGGAACCGGATCGACCTGACTTTGATCCCTTATGAGCGGAGGGACAAGCTGCCGGGGGACAGCCTGAGCGTTCTGCTGCTCGATAAGGCCGGGACCTTGGAACCGTATCCGCCGCCCAGTGACCGGGATTATCTGACGCAGCCGCCGGCCCCGCAGTCCTTCGCCGCCTGCTGCAATGAATTCTGGTGGGTAAGCACGTACGTCGCCAAAGGACTCTGGCGCCGCGAGCTTCCTTACGCCAAGACGATGATGGAAGGGCCGGTCCGGAGCATGCTCGTGCGCATGCTGGAGTGGCATGTCGGTATCCACAGCGGATTCACGGCTGCAACCGGCAAGGCCGGCAAGCATCTCGAGAAGCATCTCGCGCCGAAGCTGTGGGAGGCCTATGTCGGGACCTACGCGGACGGGGATTACGAACGGATCTGGGAGGCGCTGTTCGCGATGGGCGGGCTGTTCCGGGAGACGGCGCAGGACGTGGCTTCGCATTTCGGCTATGCCTATCCGGAGGAGGATGACCGAAGGGTGACGGCCCATCTCCACTATGTCAGAGCGCTGCCGGAGGATGCAGTGGAGCTGTATGGAGAAGCGGACGGGTAAGCGGGAGGAACAAGAAAGGGCCGGACTGCGCTGCAGCCGGCCTTTTCTTGTTCGGGTCAATCGGGCGTGGGGCCCCCTTACTTATATAAGCCCCGCTGCAGGCGCTCCATGCGGCGGTCCTGCTTTTTCTCGTGAACGACCATACAGGCATGAATCGCGCCCGGCAGCCAAAAACAGAGCGTAAGAATGAGATTCAGGAACGCTTGGAACGGTTTGCCGGAGAGAAGGACGGCGACGGGCGGCAGCAGAATGGCAAGCAGATACATCATGAACACCTCGCTTCGTTGATACACGACTCTACGTGCCGCGAGGGAGAGACGTTTCAGCCGCATCCTGGAAAAGGGCGCGGGCGCTCTCCTGCTGCCTTCCGGCTGTCAGCTCATGCCCTGGGGAGGCCCCTGAGCCCACTTCTCCTTCTTCCTGTCCGGGAGCAGCTTGTCTAGGGCCAGCATGATCAGAACAAAGGCGGCTTCCGCTCCGCTGCCGATCGACACTCCATCCATCCACTCGTCGATATAATGCACGGAGATGAGATCAAAGGTGAATTGGAGCAGCAGGAGGAAAAGGAACAGCTGCCACCGCGGGCTCCTCGCGAAATACAGGGTACAGAGCACCTTGGGAAACAGGAGGAGAAACCCCAGCGCGAGATCCGCCACAAAGCCTGCACCGATAAAAACGAAGACCGACCGCCAGGAATCATACTCAATGCCGAGAAGATGAAACGTACCGGTAAACAGGAAGAATACGGCGGCAAGCACAAAGATCAGCACAAAGACAAGAAACAGGGCGAAGGCAGAAACGGCCAGCGTCTTCTCTTTGAACGACATGGGCTCTTCCGGGGGAGTTCCGGAGGTCTGACCGGAATCGGACAAGGACAATCCCTCCTTGGTTAGCGCGGCTGATGAAGTAAGGACGATACATTAAGTATAAATAGTCTTAGATTAAATTACAAATATAGTAAAATTAAATATAAGTTGCAAGTTAAAGTTGTTCGCAATCGTGAATGAGTAAAGCTAGGGGAGGGGCAGGTTTCCTTTATTTGGTTTTCTTTCTATAGTATGATAGGGGAGTGGAAAAGAGTTGGATATTGTAACAGAGGTGAAAGGCCATGAGTCCGGAAAGAAAACAATTCTTATCATTAATCTCCCTGCATCTGAGCGGCCTGCCGGAGGGCGAGCGCTCGGAGGCGGTACGGAAGGCGGATAGACAGATTGACCACGCGGTACGAAGCGGGCTGACAGAGCAAGCCGCCCTCATCCGGCTTGGAGATCCGAAGGTCATAGCCGAGGAATACCGGGGGCAGGCCAGGGAGTCGAAAAGAGGGGCCCGATCCTTCAAGGGCGTCCTGCGTCTCATCGGGTTCTGCTGCACAACGGGCCTGCTCACGGCGATTGTCGTTCCGTTCCTGGCTGCCCTGGCGTACGGCTTTGGGATCAGTTCCATCCTCATTTTTGCAGCGGGCCTGCTCCGCACCTTCGGTGTTCCCTGGATTCCGCTGAACCTGGGGCCGGGGCTTGCCATTCCCGCGGAGTACAGCATGGCGGCCACCCTGATCGGAGGCGTCGTAACCGGGTGGATCGGGTATGTCAGCGGAGGGGTGCTCAAGAAGTATCTGGCGTTCCTCTCGGCAAGCTACCGCAGGGTACAGCCGGGCCAATCCTGTTAAGCATGCGGCGGCGGTGTCCTGGCCGTTCAGATAATGGAGTAGTTCACCCAGCTGCCCCGCAAGGCCCCGGCTTCATCGAAGAAACGCTGGGCCCGTTCGTTGCCCGTACCTGTGATCCAGGACATGTAAGAGAATCCGTTGTCGAGCGAGAAGCTGCGGCAGTGGGTGAACAGCCGGGTTTCCGCCTCGGTTCCCCGGTAGGGCTCCAGCAGGAAGAAATCGTTCATGATGGTAATCGGGTTCGCCTTCATCGTACTGTATGTAAAATACAGGGTGGCAAAGCCAATGAGGGCGTCCTCTCTTTCGGCCACGAACTGAACGCCGGCCTGCCGCTCCAGCAGGGAGCGGATCAGGTTATGAATCCGATCGTCCCCAGGCCAGGGATTGCCGTAGAAACCGACGATATAATCGTGCATCAGCCCGGACAGCGGGAGGAGATCCTGCGGTTCGGCGCAGCGGATAAGAAGGGACATGCGTGCAGCCTCCTGAATGAATGAATTTGTATAATAATAAATTATTATGTATCTTTATTCTGTTTATCTGTCAAGTTAAAAAAAGCGGAGCAGGGTCACTTTGGTGTCCCGCTCCGTTTTTTTATGGCCCTGCAGACTGGATGAAAACCGGCTGCCGCCTTAGGGAAGTCTCTTCTGGTGCAGCTCTTGCTGCTGCTTGCGGTACTGCAGGGGAGGCAGGCCGACGTATTTTTTTGAAGGTCGTATTGAAGTGGGAAATATGCCGGAAGCCCGTCTGCTCTGCTATGGAAATCGTTTTGTCGCGCGTTTCCCTGAGCCGGCGCTGCGCCTCCTTGACCCGGATCTGCAGGAGGTACTCGCGGAAGTGATAGCCGGTGATTTTTTTGAATACCCGGCTCAGGTAGGACGGGCTGATGAAGAACTGCGCGGCGACGCCCTCCAAGGTGAGCTCCTCTGCATAGTGACGGGTGAGGTAGGCGGCGATTTCCGAGATCTTCTCATGCATAGGATGTGTATATTCGGTCGGCGCCGGGCTGCGGCTCTCCCGCAGGAATTCCCGGTAGATGCGGACGAGCAGCTGCGCCAGCGCGGCTTTGACGCAGGTCTCATAGCCGGGATGGGCTTCGGCGCATTCCGAATACATCTGCCGGATCAGCCCCTCGGCGGCAGCCTGCTCTTTCAGCGGGAGACGCAGCAGCTTCGAGCCCTGGGCGAAGGGGAGGAGCTCCAGAGGGGAGCCGGCGAACAGCGGAAGCGCGAACTCCGGTGTAAAATTGATCAGCATCCGCTCAAAGCCCGGCACGTCGGAGGATGACGTATGATGCAGGTCGTACGGATTGACGATGACGAGATCGCCTTTTTGCGCCGTATAGACCGTGTCGTTAATAAAATAAACCCGCTCGCCTTCGAGCAGATAAAAAATTTCGTAATAGGAGTGCAGGTGGTCGCGGGGCATTTTGAAATACCCCCTGTAGTTCATGTATTGGATGGCGAACGCTTCGTTCTCCAGGGTGTACTTCTGAGAGTAGACATCGTTCACGGGGACGGCCTCCTTGGATGGCGCTCGGGATAGACGACAAATAAATGAAAGAATGAACGAAAAAGAGCAGAAAGATCAAATTAATTTTCTGATATTTGTACTACAATGAAAAGAGTCTAGGGAATCAAAAATAGAAACACAGCTAAAGACCGGCATACGCCGGGTTATGAGGGGAGCAGGCAACAGATGAGAGAAGATAGACGCGTCACGGTATACATAGCCGGCGATTCGACCGCCGCGAATTATCCGGAGGACAAGCGGCCGATGTCGGGCTGGGGCGAGTGGATCGCATCTTACCTGGCGGAGGAGGTGCGGGTCAGCAACCGGGCGCGCAACGGGCGCAGCTCGAAGAGCTTCATTGCCGAAGGGCATTTCGACCGGATCGCTTCTTCGATCGGGGAGGGGGATTACCTCCTGGTCCAGTTCGGGCATAACGACGAGAAGCCGGACGAGAAACGCCATACGGACCCCGGCTCCACGTACGAGGAGCATCTGACCCGGTACATCGAGATGGCGCGGAGCAAAGGGGCGCACCCGCTGCTGCTCACTTCTGTGGAGCGGCGGAAGTTCAATGAGGTGGGAGAGCTCGTCCCGTCCCACGGGGACTACCCTGCTGCGGTACAGCGGCTGGCGGAGAAGCTGGAGGTGCCGCTGCTCGATCTGTGCAGCCGGACGCAGGAGGCGTACCGGAAGCTGGGCGCGGAGGCGTCCAAGGCTTGGTTCGTCTGGCTGGAACCGGGCGAGCATCCGAACTATCCCGAAGGGGAGCGGGACGATACGCACTTCAATGAGCTCGGCGCGCAGAAGGTCGCGGGGCTGGTGGCGGAAGCGCTGGCCGCCTCAGGCAGCCCGCTTGCCGGGTATCTGAAGGCGGGAGCCGCGGGCTGAGGCGGGAGATAGGCTCGCCGGGCGGTTAGGGCAGCCGGAAGCAGTTTGGACACCGCGGCCCTTGGTACGGGCGGCGTGCGGAAGGCCCATGGATTCCCGCCGCCATACCCATGCACGTGCCGTGCCTGCCTGAACAGAGACCGGCCTGCCGTCCGACAGGGCAGGGCTCAGGCGCACAAGGCCGCTTGGCCAAGCACAAACAAGCCGTAAGAAAGCAGAAAGATTCTGCTTTTCTTACGGCTTGTTGTCGTATATGGCGGCAGTTCAGCTTACTGCGGTACGGCCGCTCCGCAGAAGCGCTGCAGCGCCTCTTCGAGGATGGAGCGCGGGCAGGCCAGGTTGATGCGCAGCCAGCCTTCGCCTTCGGTGCCGAACACCGAACCTTCGCTGAAGGCCACCTTGGCCCGGTTGAACATCAGGTCCTTGAGGCCCTTGATGTCCAGGTTCAGCCCGCGGCAGTCGACCCACAGCAGGTACGTGCCATCCGGGCGCAGCGGCTTCACTTCCGGCAGGTGCTCGGCCAGGAAGCCGATCGCGTAATCGAGGTTGCCCTCGACATAGGCGAGCATCTCGTCGAGCCACGGCTCGCCTTCGTTGTAGGCCGCTTCCACCGCGTCCTGGGCGAAATGGCTCGCCATGTGGATGCTCAGCGTCTTGATGCGGTGCTCGAGCCGGCGGCGCAGGGACGCGTTCGAGGTTACGACGTAGGATGTGTGCAGGCCCGGCAGGTTGAACGTCTTCGTTGCCGCCAGACAAGTCATCGTAATGTCCGCAAGCTCGGGCGAGAGGGAGGCGAATGGGATATGCTTGTGACCGGAGAGGGCCAGGTCGCAGTGGATCTCGTCGGAAACCACGGTCACGCCGTATCTCAGGCACAGCTCGCCAAGGCGCAGCAGCTCCTCGCGCTCCCAGACACGCCCGCCGGGATTATGCGGGGAGCACAGCAGCAGGAGCTTGGCTCCCCCCTGGAACAGGGACTCGAGATGCTCGTAGTCCATCTCGAAGCGGTTGTTCCGGATGACGAGCGGGTTCTTGGCGACCTTGCGGCCGTTGCCCAGGATGACGTCATAGAACGGATAATAAACCGGCGACTGCAGGACGACCTCGCCGCCGGGCTCGGTGAACAGCTCGACGGCCAGGCTCAGGGATGTCACGATGCTTGGGGAATCCGTGATCCATCCGGGCTCGACCGTCCAGCCGTGACGCCGGCGGTACCAGTTCACGATGCTTGCAAGATAGCTCTCCGTCCGGACGGCATACCCGTAGACGCCGAGCGCGGCACGCTTCTCAAGCACTTCGCGGACCGCGGGCGGGGCAAGGAAATCCATGTCCGCTACCCACAGCGGGAGAATATCCGGATCGCCGAACAGCTTGGCACCTTGGTCCCATTTGTAAGAGCGGGTGTTGCGGCGGTCAATAAGTCGGTCAAAATCGTAAGCCAACGGGAGTCACCTCTTCTGTTCATCATATTGCTCAAAACGGAGTAAAGCCTGGCTCGATTATATCATGATTCGGGTGGAAAAGGGTTCCTGTATTCCTTATTGACACTGCCGAGCGGGCTTGATAATATGTTAATGAAAATGTGAATGACTTAATAATTACATTAATCTAATTCCCGCCAGGGACAGGAGGAAACCTTGTGAGCGCTTCAGCCAATCGGGTCATCATCCAGACGGACATCGGCAGAGGGACCATTAACCCCAACATTTACGGGCATTTTGCAGAGCATCTCGGACGCTGCATCTATGAGGGATTCTGGGTAGGCGAAGACTCGCCCATACCGAATACGAAAGGCATCCGCAATGACGTCGTGGAAGCGCTTCGAAAACTGAACATCCCCGTGCTCCGCTGGCCGGGCGGCTGCTTTGCCGACGAGTACCACTGGAAGGACGGCATCGGTCCGCGCGAACAGCGCAAGGAGATGATCAACACCCACTGGGGCGGCGTGGTCGAGAACAACCACTTCGGCACGCACGAATTCCTCTTGCTCTGCGAGACGCTCGGCTGCGAGCCGTACATCTCGGGCAATGTGGGAAGCGGCACGGTCCAGGAGATGTCCGAGTGGGTCGAGTACATGACCTTCGAGGGCGTTTCCCCGATGTCGAAGCTGCGTAAGGAGAACGGGCGGGAGGAGCCTTGGGCGCTGAAATATTTTGGCGTGGGGAACGAGAACTGGGGCTGCGGCGGGAACATGCGTCCGGAATATTATGCGGATCTGTACCGGCAGTACCAGACCTACGTGCGCAATTACGGGGAGAACAAGATCTACAAGATCGCCTGCGGTCCGAACTCGGATGACTACAACTGGATGGAGGTCGTGATGCGGGAGGCGGGCCGGTACATGGACGCCATCTCCCTGCATTACTATACGGTACCGGGCACCTGGAAGGAAAAAGGCTCTGCGACGGAGTTTACGGCAGAAGACTGGTTCGTCACCATGAAGAAAACGCTGCATATGGACGAGCTGCTCACGAAGCACAAGGCGATCATGGACCGCCACGATCCGGACAAGCGCGTGGCGCTCATCGTCGACGAATGGGGCACCTGGTTCGACGTCGAGCCGGGCACGAACCCCGGCTTCCTCTACCAGCAGAATACGATGCGCGATGCGCTGGTGGCGGGGCTGAACCTGCATCTGTTCCATAACCACAATGACCGCGTCCAGATGGCGAACATCGCCCAGACGGTTAACGTGCTGCAATCGGTGATCCTGACCGAGGGCGCCAAGATGGTGCTGACACCTACCTACCATGTGTTCGATATGTACAAGGTTCACCAGGGAGCGGAGAGGCTGGAGACCCACGGCACGTTCGCTTCGTATGCGCAGGGCGGTGAGGCGCTGGAGCAGGTGTCGGTGTCCGCTTCGAGGGATGCGCAGGGCCGGATTCATATCTCGCTCTGCAATCTCGACCCGGGCTCGGAAGCGAAGGTCGAGCTCGATCTTCGCGGGCTGGCCGGCGGCTATGCCGTCAGCGGGACCGTGCTCGCTTCCTCCGGCATGCAGGACCACAATTCGTTCGATGAGCCGGACAAAGTCGCACCGCAGGCCTACCATGGGGCTGAGAAAAACGAAGGCGGCCTGACGGCCGTGCTGCCTCCGATGTCCCTGGTGGTGCTCGAGCTGAGGGAGGAAGGGCTGTGAGTACGCCAAAAGGCTGCCGCAGCTGCTCGGATGCGTACAAGGTGACGCAGGAGGGGATCGCACGGGTGCTCGCCGCACCCGTGTTCCGCTCCGAGGCTGCGGTGCCGGACGACGTATATGAACGGCGGCTGGCCGCATGCGGCACCTGCCCGCAGCTCATCGAGAGCAGCATGACGTGCAAGGTATGCGGCTGCTTCGTGCAGGTGCGGGCGAAGCTCAGGGCCAACGACTGCCCGAATCCGGCGGGCACCCGCTGGCAGCAGGCGGTAGCCGAGGCGGGGTAGAAGGTGGCGCACGGGGCGTGCCGCAGGAGCGGGAAACCGGCGCGCCGATTGTGGGCGCGGACGTGCTGCCTTGGGCGAGGCGACCGCGGTGAATGCCGCCCGCGGGTGTGAAGCGGGGAGCGGCCTGCAGTTGCTGGCGTTTGGCGGGCTTGGGCGAGCCGGCGGCCGTGCAGGGCGTGAGGCGTTGGCGGTCCTGCAGCAGCTCCCTTGAGGCGAAATCATCATGTTTATAAAGGCTGAAGCAGACTTCCCAGATGATGGGGGTCTGCTTTGTGCTGTAATTATGATATGATACGACCACTAACTTTTGGGGTATTTTTCCAATTGCAATCCCTTATAATAAAATATGTAAACGCTTACCAATATGGGTTGACCATGCCATCAAAGCCAGGAAACCTGTGACGGGAGTCGGATTTAATTTTTGAGGTACAATCTATAATCTTTATGGTAACCCTTTATTTGCCATAAAAGGTATAATTGATCTATGAAGGAGGGGGGGCGAGAGAATTGTAAGCGGTTCATCCGGGTGTCCAAAGGATCTCAAAAGAGCTTAGTCACGAAGGGAGGCTGGGTGATTGTATAACTTGCTGGTGGTCGATGACGAACAGTATGCTGTAGCCGGGATCATCCGTACCATCCGGGCAGCGGATCTTGAGATCGGGGGAATCTTCCGGGCGTATGGGGTTCAGGAAGCGAAGGAGGTGCTTCAGGAAACCGGTATCGACCTCATCATCTGCGATATCGAGATGCCCGGCGACAACGGTCTGGAGCTGCTGCGCTGGGTGAACCGGTCGTCACCTCATACCCAGACGATCTTTTTGACCGGCCATGCGGAGTTCTCGTATGCCCAGGCGGCCCTGCAGCTCGGCTGTGCCGATTACCTGCTGAAGCCGGTGGGTCACGAGAAGCTGCGCGAGGCGGTGGCGCGGGAGCTGGACAAGATCCGAATGCGCTGCGAGTCCGTGGACAGGGAAGCGGTCGCGGA
This sequence comes from Paenibacillus mucilaginosus 3016, assembly GCF_000250655.1. Lineage (NCBI taxonomy): Bacteria > Bacillati > Bacillota > Bacilli > Caryophanales > Paenibacillaceae > Paenibacillus > Paenibacillus mucilaginosus. Next base: position 6,868,689 of record NC_016935.1, on the reverse strand, counting down.
GAAATACCGGAACCTCTGGGAGTCGCGCAAGGGGCTGCTCGTCGAGCGGTTCTGGTATGATCTGCTCAAGCGGCGCGAGTTCCCGACCTCCGAACGGCTGCAGGAGATCCTGTCAACGTATGGGCTTGCGCTGGAGCGGCCCGGCGGCATTCTGCCCATCCTGCTGAACATTGAGCAGTGGAAACGCCCCCTGTCCGCCTCGGATGAGGAGATCATGAAGTACGCGCTGCGCAATGCCGCTGCGGAGCTCATCCTGGGGAGCTGGGAAGGCACCGTGCTGCAGAACCCGTCCGGCAGCAATATCGTCCTGGTCTACGACGGGAGCGGAGCCTATGCCGACAAGGAGGAACTGGCCGCCCGGTGTGAGCGGTACATTCTCGCCTGCTCGGAATACTTCTACTGCAGGCTGTCCTGTTACATCGGCACGCCTGCACCCATCCGCGACCTTCCGGATGCGCATGCCCGGCTGACGGGAAGCGTGCGCAGCCAGGCGGCGCGACCGCCTGCGGTGGCTTTCGTGGAAGCGCTCGTTCCTCAGCCCCCGACCGTGCTCGTGCCGCTCTCCTGGTATACGGAGCTGTCCGTGCTGTTCGAATCGGGCCAGTGCGAAGAGGTTATGCGGGCACTGGAGGAGCAGTTCTCGGCCTTTGAAGCCCAGCCGCTGACCCCGGAGTCTCTAGGCGCTTTTTATCACGCCTTCCTGCAGATGATCTACCATACGCTGCACAAGAACGGCTTGTCCGTTCATGAGGTGTACGCGGCACCGGTGCTCCACGACATGCTCGCGGCCACGCGGACGCTCGGCGACCTGCGGGCCTGGGCGGTCCGCGTCGTTACGGAAGGGATGAGCGGGCTGCAGGCGGCCAAAAAGATCGAAGGACCGGTCGTCGAGAAGGTTCGCCGGTTCATTGACGACCACCTCGCCGAGGAGCTGACGCGGGAGGAGCTGGCCGCTTACGTGCATTTTCATCCGTCCTACCTCTCCCGGCTCTTCAAGCGGACGACGGGTTTTTCCCTGACCGGCTACATTCTCGAGCGCCGGATGGACAAGGCGAAGCGGCTGCTGGCCGAATCGACGCTGCGGGTGAGCGACATCGCGCAGACGGTCGGGTACAGCAATTTTTCCCATTTTACGAAGCTGTTCAAGAAGGCGACAGGCCAGACACCGCAGGACTACCGGAAGACGAGGAGGGATGAGGCCCGGCTTTAGGCAGGTGGCTCCGGACATGAGGGTTCGGATACGAAGAGTCGATGAAGGTCAGAGGGAAAGGAAGTGGCTTAGAAAAAAGGAATCCCCCGGCAGTATGGAGCGGAGGCCGGGTTGGGAGTGAGGGCAGGAAATGAAGAAAGCAGGCAGATGAGGAATGTGAGGAGGCAGGAACGGAGTTGGAGGGAGTGCTTAACGGCTTGGCCGGCAGTAGAGGAGCAGCGCTTGTGAGTCGGGCGACATATAACGGAACTACGATGCGCTATGTGCCTCCTTGTGAGGGGAAGATTGTAAATAGCGGAACGGAGATTCGCTATTTCCATTGCAGGCATGAACTTTCCTGGTCTTCAGGGAAAATAAGATACCTGAGTTCCGCTATGTCTCGGGAAACCATGGGAGATAATCGAATAAGGCATCTGAGTTCCTTTATTTGAGAAATTCGTCCCGAGCCAGTCCATCCTTAGAACTTGGACGGATGAAATATCCTGCGGGCTGTTCCCGGGCGGAACAGTCCGCTTGGCGTTCGCGGAGTGCCAGGCACTCACACACCGATATGGTGAAAACACCGGAAACCCGCATGAGCGCAGGGTTCCGGTGTTTGGGATGTGAGGCGCGTTACTTTAGGTGAATTTCCTAATAAGACGTGTCTCGCAATACGGTGGAGAGGCGTAGGGCCGGAGTATCGGACGCGAGGAGCACATCCATCGGCAGTCAGCCAAGCAGGCTCTGCTCCGCGAGTCCAGCAGCGCGGTCCCCGCAGCGTGCCTCTTACGGCTCGACGCCCCAGATCAGCACGCCGTCCTTGTAGACGGTGACCTTGCTCCAGTCGGCGAAGGCCGTCTTCGTCGGGTCGAACGAGTAGTCGTTGCTCTCGCTCAGGTTCGACCAGTTCGCGCGGTTGATGCGCGTTTGGATCTCGCCGCTGCTGCCGCCGGCAGCAAGGGAGCCGGCGCCGGTGCCGAAGCCGACTTCGAGGTAGCTGTCGGCGCCGCTGCGGGCGGCAGGCAGCTTGACGAATTTGCCCGTCACATTGGAGCTGCCGACCACGGCGTAGTCCACATTGAAGTTCAGCGCCTGGTCGCTGTCCGCGGTATACCAGTAGCGGATCGTGAGGGAGCTCAGCGGCACGGCGGCCGATCCCTTGTTCACCAGGTTAAAATGCGGCTTGAACTGGTTATCCGCCGGGTTCGTGTCGCCTGCCCGGTACTGCAGCGCCACGGCGCCCGTGCCGGCCGGAGCCTGCGGCTTGGCGCTGACCTGCGCGGAGTTTGCGCTCTCGCCCGCCGCGTTGACGGCGCTCAGCACATAGTAGTACGTCGTGCCGTTGGTCACCGCCGTATCCGTGAAGCCAGTCCGCCGTTACGCCCGTGGAGACCGTCGTGTACGGTCCGCCGGCGGTCGTCGCGCGCTTCACGTTGTAGGACGCTGCCGCCGGCGGAGGCGCTCCACGTCAGCGTGGCCTTGGCATCGCCGGCGGCCGCAGTGAGTCCAGCCGGCGCGCCCGGCACCGACGGCGTCGTGCTGCCGCTTCCGAACAGGCGGCTGTACTCGGCGTAAGCCGTAGCCATATCCACCTGCGCCCAGAAGCGGTGGTAGGTGAAGGTAGGCTCGCCGTTGGTCCACTTTTTGGTAACGGGATCGTACGAGCTCTTGTACAGGTTCTCGAGATACGGCCACTTCGGATCCTGCTTGATCTTCGGCCGCAGCTCGGAGTAGGAGAGGTAGACGCCATTGCCTCCCTTGGCCGGATCGGACGGTACCGCCCCGGTGCCCGGCAGGGCATTGCCCTGGCCGTACGTGCCGCTCCAGCCGGACGGGAAGTAGATCTCCTTCGTGAAGTAGCGGGAATAGTCGCCGCGCTTCTCGGGAACGGCGATGCCGATGCCGTCGTTGTGGTTCCAGGCGACATTCAGGAGCTGCTCTGCCGTGGTCTTCGCCTGGGCACCCGCGGCGGACAAGGTGCCGTTGTTCTCCGCCTGCGTTCCCGCCGCATAGAAGGTGAGCAGCTTGATGTAGGAGCCGAGCACGCCGGTGTCCTGGGAGGTGCCTTTGGCGATCACGTGGTAGTTCGGGTTGCCGGTGAAGCTGCTGAAGCCCTTCCAGGAGTCCGGCTGGCCGGTCCATTCCTGTCCGCCGAGAATGTAGAACTGGCCGGGGGCCGGCGTGGTGGCGACCTGCGGATTGGCGCCGCCGAGAACTTTTCTGGCCGCTGCTGTTCAGGAAGTAGCCGTCGGCGTCGGTTACCGGCTTCTTGTCGACGAACGTATAGGCGAGGGCCCATTTGACCCATTGATCCATCACGCGTTTGGCCATCTTGAAGTTCTCGGAGGCCGTGTCGCCCTTGGCAGCCATGGCGTAGTAGTATTCCGCGATGCGTTCCACCGGCCAAGCCTGGAAGCCGAACCACGTGTTCGACGGCGGATCGTGATAGACCGGCGCATCCTCATAAGCCATGCCGTAGAACGTGCTGACGCCGGCAGGGTAAGGCGCATACGTGCCGCCCTTGCTGTTGGTGGCGCCGCCGCCGATCCCGCCTTCACTGGACTGCAGCCACGTGTAGAATTCGAGCTGGCGCTTCAGCGAGGTTTCCCAGTCCTGCTTGGCGGTCGGCGATTTGGGAGCGAGCCCGCCCTCGGACAGGGCGTAAGCGGCCATCGGGTTCTGGTACGCCTGGTGGTTATGCGACGCGCCGATCCGCCACGCCCAGTTCGAGCCGATCCCGCCGCCCCATGCCGTGTACCAGGCCATGAGGTAATGCGAGGAGTCCTTGCCCGTCCCGGGAGACGGCGTGCCGTCCGCGGCACTGCCGATCTGCTGGAAATACTTGTCGTACATCCCGTAGCGGAGGTAGTCGCCCATTTTCTTGGCTTTTTCGATGTAGACCGGGTTGCTGTAGCCCAGGCTCTTCGCCCAGTACATGACCTGCACGACACGGGCATCCGCGTCGGTGGCGTCGGTGTATCTCCACTGCTTCGCAGGCGCGCCGCTGTCCTTCACGAACAGGGTGGCGAAGCCTTCGCCCGGCTTGCCGAACTGGAACGTCTCCTGGGACGGGTGCGGGATCGCTTCCCAGACGGACTCCTGCTCGCCGCGCTGGAACGTATTGATGTAGGTCGCGGTATGCGATGGGTTCAGCGAATTGCCGAAGCCGTACCAGTTGTCGACGTCAACAAGCCAGTGCATGAGGTAGGTCTGGTTGCTGCCGTAGGTCGCCTTGAGCTCGGCGTCCAGCGGGTCCTTGCCGGCGGTTACGGAGCTGCCGAGCTGCGAAGGATACTGGTCCGGCTGCCGGTGCTCCGGCGCATAGGTGGCGGGGCTGGCCGGGTTATAGCCGCTCATCGTAGGCTGTTCGGAGGCGTTCGGGATGATGTATTGCTCCATGTTGTCCCATGCCTGCTCTAGCCGGGTCCAGTTGCCCGTATGGTGTCCGTAGAGCGCTTCCAGCCACAGCCAGTAGCTGTATGCCTCGGAAGTCGTCATGTGGCCGTGGTCCGGAGCCTCGCTGAGCAGCGTCTCGACCGCGTGGTACGGGATGCCCTCCGGTGAGAAGTATCCGTTCGCCGGATCCTTGATCTGGTTGTACAAGGTGAGAAAACGGGTTTTGTTCGTCGTATCTTCGGCTGCATAGGCGAGGTTGGCAGGGGAGGTCACGGCAAGTACGGAGAACAGTGGCAGGGAGAGGGATGAGGCGAGAAGCAGTTTGCCGAGGCGCTGGTAGAGCCCGGTGTTTTTCTTCGTCATGTCATGCATTCCTCCTGGGAATAGAGTGGGAAAACGGAAGAGGCCGGCCCTCCTTTCCGGTGCTCGGATGGAGATGCGTTACGCAGGTCTCATGGTCCCCATTGTAAAATATTCCCTGGGTGCAGGCTTCCACAGGCGTGACTTTTTGAGTAGCGGTTTCGTGACCTTGTACCTTGTGCGGCAGAGAGGGGCGGCATGGAGAGGGCCGGCTCCGTGTGAATTGGAAACCTGTCCCTGCGACTGAACGTAAATGGAATATCTAAATAGGGAAGGTAAGGATCGATATCAAAACGATTGCACTGATCGGTGGAACAGGCCGGGTGGGCCGACACATTGCTGCCACGGCTGTACAAAAAGGATACGGGGTCCGCCTGCTGAGACGGAGCCCGGGAGCGGAAGCGGCCGGGGGGATGGAAGTGATTGGGGGCGATGCGAGGGACCGGAAGTCGCTCCGGATGCTGCTCGCCGGCCGCCATGCCGTGATCAATGCCTACGGGCAGTCTCCCAAGGGAGAGCAGCTGTACAGCGAGGTTACGCGGGAGATTCTCGCTTTGATGAAAGAGGGCGGGATCCCGAGATACATAGGGGTGACCGGAGGTTCGCTGGTTCTCCCACATGACCGCAGAGGCCTGTTCAATCGGACGGCGGCCGGGGTTTTCCGGATGATGTACCCGGAGATGATTGCGGCGAAAGAAAAGGAATACGGGGTGATTGCCGGCAGTGAGGCGAAGTGGACGCTGGTGCGCCTGCCCTTTGTCTCGGAGGGAGCCGCTGCAGGGAAGATCAAGGTGAGCCACACCTCGATGCCGGGGTACCGGATCACCAATGGGGCGATCGCCTCCTTTCTGGTTGACCAGGTAACGGATCCGTCGCATGTTGGGATGACTCCGTTTATCGCGAATTGAGTAGGGAGTGGTAGAAAAAAAGACACAGCAGCAATAGGAGCTTGATTTCCCCGTTGGCTGCCGTGTCTTTTTTAACTTATTAGGATTGATATCGCGTCGTCGGATGTCTGCCACCGGGCTTCGCCAGGTAAGGCACAGTCCCGGCTCAGGCCGCCTGCCGGCCTGCCGCCGCCCGGTTCTGCTTGCGGTGATGGAGCAGGTAATACAGCACCACGGTGAAGGCGGTGATGACCGCGCCGACCAGGTACATCGTGCCGTAGCTTGTCCCCGCGGCGACGATGCCGAGGATATAGGAACCGAGGCCGTACCCGGTGTCGAACAGGACGAAGTAGGTTCCCGTCGCCAGGCCGCTGCGGTGGGCGGGGGCCGCCTTCAGCGCGATGGCCTGGAAGCTCGGCAGCAGGGCGCCGAAGCCGAGGCCGATCACCGCCCCGGTGAAGAGGAAGAAGGCGGCGGTGTGTGCCTGGCTCAGCAGGAGCATGCCGACCACGAACAGGACGAGCCCGGGATAGACGAGCACGTGCTCGCCGCGGCGGTCGAAGATCCGGCCCGTGAACGGCCGCGAGATCAGGATCATCGCCGCGAACACGATGAAGAAGTAGGAAGCGATGGCTCCCTGTCCGATCTCCTTGGCGAAGACGGAGATGAAGGTCGAGATCGCCCCGTACGAGAAAGCGAGCACGCTGCCCGCCAGGGAGATCGGAATCGCGGCCGGCTCGATGAAGCGCGTCCAGTGCCAAGGGTGGCCGGTGACCGGCTTCGGTACGTGCGGCGGGATGCGTACGGTGCTGCCGCAGACGAGCGCCAGCAGGGCCAGGACCGCGCAGGCGGCGAACAGCACCGTGTAGCTGAAGGAGCCGGTGAACATCAGCCCGAGGTAAGGGCCGACGACCATGGCAAGGCTCATGAACAGGCTGAAGTAGCCGACGCCCTCGCCCTTGCGTGCCGCGGGCACCCGGTCAACCGCGATCGCCGACGTGGCTGTAGCCGCGATCCCGAAGGAGACGCCGTGCAGCACGCGGAGTGCGAGCAGGGCGGTCAGGCTGTGGACGGTCAGGTACAGCGCACTGCAGATCATATAGAGTACGAGCGCGGTGAGCAGCAGCTTTCGGCGGCTGCCCTCATCGAGCCATTTGCCGGTGAGCGGGCGGAAGACGACGGCGGCGATGACGAACACGGTCGTCACAAGCCCGATCTGGCCCTTGCTGCCGTGAAGCTCATCGAGCACATAGCCCGGCAGAGTCACAGCCAGCATATAGAAGGTCATGAATACGAAGAAAGAGCTGAAGCAGATCGCGAGAAAATCCCGCGTCCACAGCGGCACCGGTGTCTGCTGATCGGGTAAGGTCTGGTGGGGCATGGGTCCATCTCTTCTTTCTTTGGTTATTGGATATGATCGTTGATGGAGAGCAGGGCCTCCCGCAGCACGCGCTCGGACTCCGGGTCGACGGAGGCGAGCACGGAGGCGATCAGCTCCGCTTCCATCGGAGCGAGAATGCGGTTGAGCTCGCGCCCGCTCTCGGTGACGTAGAGCAGATACGCCCGGCGGTCTTCAGGGTGGGGGGCCCGGCGGATCCATCCCTTGCGCTCGAGCTGATCGAGGATGCGGGTCACGTTCGTCGGGTCCTTCTCCGTCCGCTGGGACAGCTCCCGCTGGTTCACCCCGTCGCCGAGCGTCAGCGTGTTGAGCACGGACCACTGCTCCGAGGTGATGTCGTACGTCTGGAAGCGGAGCGTCAGGCTCTGGTTCAGCTTGCGGCCGATCGTGCTGATCATGAAGCCGATGGAATCGTCAATGCGCATGAGGGGCAATCCTCCTGATGGATAAAAGCATAATGGGCATGGATCAGCTGCAGCCGTGCCGCAGCAGGTTGGAAGTGAATAGAAGAGGCGGTTCACGGTAAAGGCCGGCTTACCCCTTCCTGTTCCAAAGCATCTCCACAAAATAACTTTTATAATGTTACCACAGCAATTATGTGTATAGCAACTAAATAGGGGCGGCAGACGGCTGGAAAAGAATGCATCGGTGTGATCCAGATCAATACTTTCCTTCCGGGCGTGTGATAAAGTAAAAGAAGACAAACAGAAACAATCATAAACAAAGATTCGGAAAGGGTGACCCACAATGAAATTCGGACTTCTTCCTCCTGCGGACCAGATCGTCCTCTTCATGGAGCGCATCTACGGGTACGGGATGACAACGACCTCCGGCGGCAATCTCTCCATCCGGGACGACAACGGAGACATCTGGATCACTCCGGCGGGCGTGGACAAAGGCGCGCTGACCCGCCAGGATATCGTCTGCGTGAAGCCGGACGGACAGGTTGTCGGCGCCCACAGGCCGTCCAGCGAATTCCCGTTCCACCAGCGGATCTACCGGGACCGGCCGGACCTGCGGGCCGTGGTGCATGCGCACCCGCCCGCGCTGGTGGCCTTCAGCATCGTGCGCCGCATCCCGGACACCAGGCTGCTCCCGGATGAGCACGAGATCTGCGGAGAGGTGGGCATGGCGGCTTACGCGGTTCCGGGCAGCGCCGAGCTCGGCGAACGGATCGCGGAAGTTTTCGCACGGGGGATCGACACGGTAATGCTGGAGAATCACGGCGTTGTTGCCGGCGGCGGCGATCTGTTCGAGGCATTCCAGCGGTTCGAAACACTGGAATTCTGCGCGCGGCTGGAGATCGAGGCGAGCCGCATCGGAACGCCGGTCCGGCTGGCCGCAGAAGACATCGCCAAGGCGCGGGCCTGCCGGGAGCTCCCGCTGGAGCCGTTCACCGCAGCCGGATACCCGACGCGGGAGCGGGAGGCGAGGGAGATGATGTGCCGGCTCATCCGGCGCTCCTATGACCAGCGGCTGTTCACCAGCACGCAGGGAACGTACTCGGAGCGGATCGGCGGGGATGCTTTTCTGATCACGCCCCATGGGATGGACCGCAAGTACCTCGAGCCCCAGGACCTCGTGCGGATCGAAGGCGGGAGGGCGGAGGCCGGCAAAAAACCAAGCCGCTCGCACCTGCTCCACCGCCATATTTATGAGGCGCACCCGCATGTGAATTCCGTGCTGATCGCCCATCCGCCGAGCATTATGGCTTTTGCCGTCACGGATGCGGACTTCGATTCCCGGACCATCCCCGAGAGCTATCTGCTGCTCCGCCGGATGCCGAAGCTTCCGTTCCACGCCGTGTATGACGATCCGGAGACGGCTGCGGCCGTCTTCACCAAGGATACGCCGATCGCCATCGTGCGCAATAACTTTGTCATTGTAACGGGAGACAGCCTGCTGAGCGCGTTCGACCGGCTGGAGGTGGCGGAATACAGCGCCAGGTCGATGATCGCGGCGCAGAGCCTGGGAGCTGTAGTGCATATGGACGAAGAACGGATCGGGGAGCTTGAGAAGGCTTTTGGATTGTAAGAGTGACGGAAGCCGGCGCCTGATGTGTTCGAACGGCTGGAGGTGGCTGAATTGAATACAGCGGCAAGTCGATGATCGCGGCGCAGGAGCTCGGGAGCGATCCGCATAATCGTGAAGTGCGAGCGGTCCCGGGACTGGCGGATGGATTTCATGATGGCGGCTGGAGTACAGAAGAGACAGCATAGATAGTACAGACAGCATAGATAGCAGAGCCAGCAGAGACAGCATAGACAGCATAGACAGCATAGATAGTACAGACAGCATAGATAGCGTCTTCAGATGAAGGCTGTCTTTTTTTTATAACCAAGGAAGTTTTAAGTGGAGGTATCAAGTGGAGGGTTCAAGTGACATGCGCTGGGACAATGGCCGTCGGCTGATACCAGTGTTCCCCGGGTCTATTCTGGGAAATAAACCACCGCGACAGCTTCTGCAGCCGTGCCTCCTTCTCCGGGTCAATGATGAACGCTTGGCTTTGGCGGATAGCCCTGGACCGTTTCAGAAGTCCGGTCTTTCTTTTGTTCCCGATAAAGGGAATAAGTATGCCCGTTTATTTTTGATTTTATACTATACAAAAACAAATAAAGGTGATAAGATCGAAACAAGCAAAAACAAAACCATTCAAGCGTAAATTCGGAGGGAAACCAAACCATGGTACAAAGTTTGTGGGATCAGACGAAAGCATCGCAGCTGCAGGGCGGACTCGACGAGCTCGTATACCGCTCGAACATTATCGGAGCGGACCGCCGCGTGTGTAACTGGGGCGGAGGCAACACGTCCGCGAAGACAACCGTGAAGGATTTCCGCGGCCGTGACGTCGAAGTGATGTTCGTGAAGGGCAGCGGCTCCGACCTCGCGACGATGAAAGCCGGCAACTTCACCGGCCTGCGCATGGAGGATATCCGTCCGCTGTTCGAGAAGCCGGAGATGACCGACGAGGAGATGGTCGCGTACCTGACCCACTGCATGATCGACTCGAAGCACCCGCGCATGTCCATCGAGACGCTGCTCCACGCGTTCCTGCCTTTCAAGCACGTCGACCACACGCACCCGGATGCAATCATCGCGCTGTGCTGCGCGGATAACGGCAAAGAGATCGCCAAGGAAATTTTCGGCGAGCGTTTCGTCTGGGTTCCTTATGTGCGTCCCGGCTTCACGCTCTCGAAGATGATCGCCGAAGGCGTGCTCGCGAATCCGAAGGCCGAGCTGGTCCTCATGGAGAAGCACGGTCTGGTGACATGGGGCGAAACCTCCGAAGAGTGCTACGCTAAGACGATACAGATTATTAATGAAGCGGAAAGCTTCATCGACGCCCGCGTGGACGAAGCCAAGCTGTTCGGCGGCGCGAAGTACGAAGTGCTCGCACCGGAAGTGCGCCGCAGCATCGCCGCTCAAGTGATGCCTGCGATCCGCGGTGCGGTCAGCGACGTGAAGAAAATGATCCTCTCCTTCGACGACGAGGCGGATGTACTGCAGTTCGCTTCCAGCGAGAACGCTCCGAAGCTGTCCCAGGTCGGCGCCGCTTGCCCGGACCACCTTGTGCACACGAAGGTCGTGCCGCTGCTCATCGACTGGGAGCCGAACGCGGAGGACGTTGACGGTCTGAAGGCGAAGCTGCAGGAAGGGATCGCCCGCTACAAGGAAGAATACAAAGCGTACTTCGAGCGCAACAAGAACGAAGGCGACGTGATGTTCGAAGCGGCGCCGCGCGTCATCCTCATCCCTGGCGTGGGTATGATCAACACCGGCAAGAGCTGGGCGATGTCCCAGGTCAGCGGCGCGCTGTACCACCGTGCGATTGCCGTTATGCGCGGCGCCACGGCGCTGGGCGAATTCGTCTCCCTGAGCGAGAACGAATCCTACAACGTCGAGTACTGGCCGCTTGAGCTTTACAAGCTGACGCTGGCTCCGGCGGAAGCCGAGTTCTCCCGCAAGGTGGCCCTGATCACGGGCGGCGCCGGCGGCATCGGCAGCGCAACCGCGCGCAGACTCGTTTCCGAAGGCGCTCACGTGGTGCTCGCGGACCTCAACCTCGAAGGCGCACAGAATGTGGCGGCCGAGATCAACGAGAAGTTTGGCGAGAACCGGGCTATTGCGGTTAAAATGGACGTAACGAGCGAAGAGCAGGTGGCGGCGGCCTTCGCCGAGACGGCTCTGGCCTACGGCGGCGTGGACATCCTTGTCAACAACGCGGGTCTGGCGACCTCGAGCCCGTTCGACCAAACGAGCCTCAAGGAATGGAACCTGAACATGAACGTGCTCGGCACAGGCTACTTCCTCGTGGCGCGCGAAGCGTTCAAGCAGATGAAAGAACAGGCGATCGGCGGCAACATGGTGTTCATCGGTTCGAAGAACTCCGTCTATGCCGGCAAGAACGCAACGGCTTACAGCGCGGCAAAAGCGCTCGAAGCGCACCTGGCCCGCTGCATCGCGGCCGAAGGCGGCGAGTTCGGCATCCGCGTGAACACGGTGCTGCCGGATGCGATCCTGCAGGGCTCCGCGATCTGGAACGGTTCGTGGCGCAACGAGCGTGCTGCGGCTTACGGCATCGAGCCGGATCAGCTTGAAGAGTACTACCGCAAGCGCACGACGCTGCTCGTGAACATCTATCCGAGCGATATCGCTGAAGGCATCGCGTTCTTCGCCTCCTCGAAGTCCGAGAAGACGACGGGCTGCATGCTGACGATCGACGGCGGCGTTCCGGCTGCCTTTACCCGCTAAGCTTAGGAGTGGTGAACCGTATGTTTTATCAGGCCAAAGGCGAGAAGCATTGGGTGATCCCGGACACCTACATTCCGGAGAAGAGCTCGGGCGAGCTCACGAGCCACGAATCCGTGTGCGTGCTCAACACCGGCTCGGAGGAAGCGCTGCTCCGCTTTACGACTTTTTTGAAGACCGTGACCCGCTGACCGATATTCTGGTTGTGGTTCCGGGCCGGAGAACGAGACATATCCGCACGAGCTCGCTGCTCAAGGATGGCGTGTCGATTCCGGCGGGCGTTCCTTATGCGATCGAAGTCGTGAGCGACGTGCCGGTAATCGTGCAGTACAGCCGTCTCGACTCGACGCAGGCCGAGAATGCGCTGATGTCCACGATGGCTTATCCGGTTCGTTAAGAAGCGGGGCGGGGCCAAATCAGGCGACTCGATTGGCCCCGGAACATCGAAGGTTAAGCCGTACTTGCCCTGTGAAATCGAAATAGCGGAACTACAGTTCCTTATAAGATGATTTTTTATCGCTTCCCGCGAGATAGCGGAACTCAGGTATCTTATCGCCCTGCAAACGGTCTGTTTTGCCGGTATTCGGTTAAGATAACGCATCTGAGTTCCGTTATTTTCAAGGAGGCGGTCCAACTGAGGACCATAGCGCATCTCTGTTCCTCTATTGGCGTCAATGTCCGATGTTTAGAACCGAAACCGAAAGATAACCTGCCAATAAAGGGCTACCGCATACGAGATGAAGAAAGGGTGTTGAACGTGTCCGACCGCGCCTACGCATTATTTGAAGAGCAGCAGCAAGCCAGGGGCATTAACCTGGAGGAAGTCAAAAGCCGTTTGAAAGCGCTCCACATTGAGACGCCGTCCTGGGGCTACGGGGATTCGGGCACACGCTTCAAGGTGTTCCAGAAGGAAGGCGTGCCGCGCAACCCGTTCGAGAAGTTCGAGGATGCCGCGCAGGTGCATGGGCTGACCGGTCTCTGTCCGTCCGTGGCGATCCATATCCCGTGGGATAAGGTCGAGGACTACGGCAAGCTCCGCAACCACGCCGAGAGCCTGGGGCTGAAGATCGGCGCCGTGAACCCGAACCTGTTCCAAGAGGACGACTATATGCTCGGCAGCGTGACGAATGCTGACCCGGCCGTGCGCCGCAAGGCGACGGACCACCTGCTGGAGTGCGTGGATATTGCCAAGGAAACCGGCTCGCGCGACCTCAGCCTGTGGTTCGCCGACGGCACGAACTACCCGGGCCAGGGCGATATCCGCAAGCGCAAAGCATGGATGTTTGAAGCGCTGAACGAGATGTACAAGGCGATGACGCCGGAGATGCGCATGCTGATCGAGTACAAGTGCTTCGAGCCGGCATTCTACCACACAGATATCGCAGACTGGGGCATGGCGTACAACTATGCGCTGAAGCTCGGACCGCAGGCGGAAGTGCTCGTGGATACCGGCCACCATCTGCCGGGCGCGAACATCGAGCACATCGTCGCTTACCTGATCGACGAGAACCGTCTCGGCGGCTTCCACTTCAACTCCCGCAAGTATGCGGATGACGATCTTGTGGTCGGCTCCGTCAACCCGTACGAGCTGTTCCTGATCTTCTATCAGATCCTCAGCGCGGCGAACGACGACGATGCGAAGATCCGCAGCACCGTGGACAACATCGCGTACATGATCGACCAGTCGCACAACATCGAGCAGAAAATCCCGGCGATGCTCCGCTCCGTCCTCAACGTGCAGACGCAGTATGCCAAGGCGCTGCTCATCAACCACGCGGAAGTGGAAGAGGCGCAGCTGCGCGGCGACGTGCTGGGTGCGGAAGATGCGGTACGCCGCGCGTTCGAATTCGACGTGACTCCGCTGCTGCATGCGCTGCGGGAAGAGCAGGGGCTGCCCGTCGATCCGATGAAAGCGTACCTGAGCAGCTCCTACGGCAAGGACATCCTGGTGAGAGGCAAGGGCGGTGCGAGCTGGTGAGCATTCTCGCATTTGACCTTGGGGCGAGCAGCGGCAGAGCGCTGCTCGGCCGCCTCACCGGCGGGAAGATCGAGGTAGAGGAGATCCACCGCTTCGGCAACGACCCGGTAGCCACCTGCTCCCGGCTGCAGTGGGATATTCTCCGTCTGTACCACGAGATTCAGCAGGGCCTGCTGAAAGCGAAGCACCGGGGCGAGACGCCGGAGAGCATCGGGATCGACTCCTGGGCGGTAGACTTCGGTCTGCTGGACCGTAATGGCGAGCTGCTCGGTAACCCGTACCATTACCGGGATCATCACACCGACGGTGTGATGGAACGGGTGGCTGCACGGCTTGGTGAGCAGACGATCTTCGGGAAGACCGGCATCCAGTTCCTGCCGTTCAACACGCTGTACCAGCTGGCGGCCCTGAAGGAAGCGGACTCCCCGCTTCTCGCAAGCGCCGAGCGCTTCCTGATGATTCCCGACCTGCTCCGCTACTTCCTGACGGGCGAGGCGCTGAACGAGTTCTCCAACGCCACGACAACCCAGTTCTACAACCCGCTGACCGGCGGATGGGATGCGGATCTGCTGGTAGGCATCGGGATCCCGTCTTCGTGGTTCGGCCCCATTGCCGATCCGGGGGCAAGTGCCGGGCAGCTCCGCTCCTCGGTGAGCGAGACGCTGGGCCTTCCGCGCATTCCCGTCATCGCGGTGGCGGAGCACGATACGGGCTCGGCGGTGGCGGCGGTGCCGGCGACGGAGCGGTCTTTTGCCTATCTGAGCTGCGGCACCTGGTCGCTGATGGGCACCGAAGTGGACCGTCCGGTTATTAACGAGCTGTCGCAGAAGTACAACTTCACCAACGAAGGCGGCGTGGGGCGGACGTACCGGCTGCTCAAGAACATCATGGGCCTGTGGATTCTGCAGGAGACGAAGCGTGAGTGGGACCGGGCGGGCAGAGAATACTCCTTCCCCGAGCTCGTGAAGCTGGCCGGAGAGGCGCCGGCCTTCGGAGCGTTCATCGATCCGGATGACGGCTTGTTCCTCCATCCCGGCGACATGACGCCGCGCATCCGCGAGTACTGCGCCCGGACGGGACAGCGTGCACCGGAGGGGCCGGGCGAGGTTGTTCGTTGTATTTTGGAGAGTCTGGCGTTAAAATACCGTTATGTGCTGGAGCTGACCGAGACGTTGTCGGCGCAGCAGTTCGGCGGGCTTCACATGGTCGGCGGCGGCATTCAGAATGCGCTGCTGTGCCAGTGGTCCGCGAATGCGATCAAGAGGCCCGTCTGGGCCGGCCCTGCGGAAGGCAGCGCGATCGGCAATCTGGCGGTGCAGTGGATCGCCCGCGGCGAGTTCTCGGACATCTGGGAAGCCCGCCGGGTGATCCGCGACTCGTTCCCGGTCACGGTGTACGAACCGCAGGATGGCGAAGCGTGGGAAGAGGCATACGGCACTTTCCGCAGACTGGCCGGGCTGGCGGACTGAGGACTGACGCAGGTTTGCAATATGGACAGGAAAAGAGGGCGGCTTATGCTGGTGGCTGAGAGGTACGAGAAAATAGTGGCGTTGGTCAACGAAAGAGGAAGCATCCGGGTCTCCGAGCTCAGCGAGCTGTGCCAGGTGACGGAGGAGACGATCCGCCGTGATCTGGACCGGCTCGAAGCGGCCGGGCGGCTGAGGCGCTCCCACGGAGGCGCCGTCTCCGTCAAGGAGCAGCAGGGAGAGATTCCTTATGCCGAGCGGGAAGTGATGCACGCCGAAGAGAAGCGGCGCATCGCCCAGGAGGCCGTGCTGCGGATCCAGCCCCATGACCGCGTTCTGCTCGACGCCAGCACGACCGCCTGGTATATGGCCTCTTACCTGCCCGACATTCCGCTGACGGTCCTGACCAATTCGATCCGGGTCGCCACGGAGCTCAGCTCCAAAGAGAAGGTCGAAGTGATCTGCACCGGGGGGCAGCTGGCCAAGCGCTCGCTGTCCTATGTCGGCCCGCTGGCCGAGCGGTCCCTCGAGGCGTATCACGTCGACAAGCTCTTTCTCTCCTGCAAGGGAGTGCATCTCGAGCGGGGCATCTCCGAGTCGAACGAGCTGCAGGCCCGCGTGAAGCAGCGGATGATCGACATCGCCGACGAGGTGATCCTCCTCGCCGATGCGAGCAAGTTCGGCGTCCGCGCGTTCACGCAGGTGGCCGAGCTCAGCGGCGTGCACGCGATGATCACCGACCGCCGATTAGGCGAGGATGCGGTGGCGCAGCTGCGGGAGAAGGGGCTGCCGGTGACGATCGTATAGGCAGGGATGCGGGCTGGGAAGAAGCTTTTCCTGGAGCGGAAGGATAAAAGGGTGTAGATCGGCCCCTGGGCGCTGACCGTGGCTGGCCGTGAAGCCGGTTCACCTAGGCGTAGAGGAAGCGGGACGAAGACGAGAGCTGCTGTGACGGGCTGCGGGTAGTGGGCGGAAGACGGAACAACCGTGTTCTTGAGGCGCAGGGCGGCGGAAGGGACCGCGTTAAGGAGGAACATCCGCGTTAACGGGGAACTCACGCGCCGACCATGAACGTTATGCGTCCCGTAAGACGGGAAAACCGTTCAGGGAGCGTACCGCAACCCGAAAGGACCGCGCTAAGCCGGATCCGCTCTCCCTTTTCTTCCTCCAGGAAAGGCTTCTTCCCAGAGAAGAGCCGAACTTTTTTTGCAATTGGCTCTGTTTTTTATTCAACTTATCTGATAACCTGATAACTATAGGCTGCATTGGCTCAGCCCCCCTTTTGTACACAGGTTCTCCTATTCCAAAATCCTTAAAGCGCGAGAGGTGCAAGATGAAAGTTTCCTTGTTTATCACATGCTTGAGCGATGCCTTATTCCCTCCCGTGGGGGAGGCGATGGTCCGTCTGCTGGCCCGTTACGGCGTCAGCCTGGAGTTCCCGACCGTGCAGACCTGCTGCGGACAGCCTGCCTATAACAGCGGCTACTGGGACGAGGCCCGCGCATCCGCCAAGACGATCCTGGCGGCGTTCGAGGACAGCGATTTTGTGATCGCGCCCTCGGGTTCCTGCACGTACATGATCCACCACTATTCGCAGCTCTTCAAGGACGATCCGGTGCTGCTCGAGAAGGCGGAGAAGCTGCAGCAGAAAACCTACGAGTTCACCCAGTTCCTCGTGCAGGTGCTCGGCGTGAAGGATCTCGGCGCGAACTTCCCGCGCAAGGTGACCTACCATCCGTCCTGTCACGGCAGCCGTCTGCTCGGCGTGAAGGAGGAGCCGCTTGTGCTGCTCGAGCACGTGAAGGGGCTGGAGTTCGTTCCGCTGCCTTTTGCCGAGGACTGCTGCGGGTTCGGCGGGACGTTCGCGGTGAAGATGGCGGACATCTCCGGCGCGATGGTGACCGAGAAGGTGGACCACATCAAGGAAACGGAAGCGGAAGTGCTGGTGGGGCTCGACATGGCCTGCCTGATGAACATTGCCGGTAACCTGCGGTACCGGGGAGAACCCGTGCGGGTGATGCACCTGGCGGAGCTGCTGTATGAAGGGGTGAAGGGCGCATGAGTGCAGCCAAGGCGAACGGAACGGTTAAGGAGAGAGCGGAGCTTGCGCTCAACGATGAATTTCTGCGCAAGGCGGTCAAGTTCACGACGGAGCGGCTGAGACTGGGCAAAAAGAACGCTTCTGCGGACCACGGCAACTGGGACGAGTGGCGGGAGCGCGGGCGGCAGATCCGTCTGCATACGATCGCGCACTTGGATTATTACCTGAACCTGTTCGCGGACAATGCGCGGGCGAACGGGGTGCATGTGCATTTTGCGGATACGGGGGAGGAAGCCGTCAAGATTGCGCTGCAGATCGCCGAGAACAAATCGGCGAAGTCGGTCGTGAAGTCGAAATCGATGGTTACCGAGGAGCTGCACCTGAATCACGCGCTTGAAGGGATCGGCGTGGAAGCCGTCGAAACGGACCTCGGGGAGTACATCATCCAGCTCGCCGGCGAGACGCCGTCGCATATCATCATCCCCGCGATCCACAAGAACAGGCACCAGATCGCGGAGCTCCTCTCGAAGGAAGCGGGTGAGACGCTGCCGCCGGATACGTCGATCTTGGCCGGGTTCGTGCGCAAGAAGCTGCGTGAGAAGTTCCTTGAAGCCGACATCGGCATGACGGGCTGTAACTTTGCGATCGCGGAGACCGGGTCCATGGTGCTCTTCGAAAATGAAGGGAACGCGCGGATGGTGTCCACGGTGCCGAAAACACAGATCACGCTGATGGGGATGGAGCGCATCATTCCTTCGTGGACGGACCTCGAAGTCATGGCGACGCTGCTCCCGCGCTCGGCGACGGGACAGAAACTGACGGTCTACATGTCGGGCATCACGGGCCCGCGCCGCAGCAAGGATGCGGACGGACCGGAAGAGATGCACATCATCATCGTCGACAATGGCCGCTCCCTCCAGCTCGGGGACCCCGAGTTCCAGGAGCTGCTGAACTGCATCCGCTGCGGGGCCTGCCTCAACGCCTGCCCGGTGTACCGCCATATCGGCGGCCATGCCTACGGCGGCACATACAGCGGACCGATCGGTGCGGTGCTCACGCCGGCGCTGAAGAAGAACGTCGCGGAGTGGGACGACATCGCCAACGCCTCAAGCTTGTGCGGAGCCTGCTACGAGGCCTGCCCGGTCAAGATCCCGCTGCACGACATGCTCGTCTCCCTGCGCCGCCGCAAGGTGGAGGCCGGCCACGACAACCGGATGGAGACGATCGGGATGAAGGGCTTCGCCGCCCTGGCCGGGGATTCGCTGCGGATGAAGACCGCGCTGAAGCTCGGCAAGCTGGGCCAGAAGCTCGTCGCCCGCGACGGGGGGATCCGCATCAAGATCGGCCCGCTCAAGGGCTGGAACACCTACCGCGTCACGCCGACGCTGCCGAAGCAGTCGTTCCGTGAGCAGTGGGGCACCCTGGAGGCGGAGATCCGCAGCGGTCTGCAGGAGATGGACCCGGCCGTGAAGAGCCGGATGGAAGCGATCGTGAAGCAGCGCGGCAAGGGAGGACACGGACATGGCTGAGACGCATGCACAGTGGCTGCAGCGGATGGAAGAGGAATCGAAGGCGAAGCAGAAGCGGTTCATCGGGGGCATTGCCCAGAAGCTGGGGCGCCCGCAGGTGACGCAGAAGCCGGTCCGCCCCGTCATCGGGGCGCCGGATTTCTGGCGGGAGTTCGAGTGGCCGGAGGAAGAGCGGATCGAGCGGTTCACGGCGAACTTCCGGGGCGTCGGCGGGCATGTCGAGCGGCTGTCCGGCATGGAGGACGTGACGCGCTTCATTTCGGACAAAGCGGCCGAGACCGGAGCGAGGTATGTCGTCCGGCAGAACCAGCCGGAGCTGGATGGGCTTGGCCTGGAGGCGGCCCTGCCGCAGGCGCAGGTATCCGTCTGGAACACGGATGCCGAGGAGAACTGGAAGGCCCGTGCGGCGGAAGCGGACTTCGGCGTGGTGATGGCGGACTATGCGGCGGCCTATACGGGCTCGGTTACGGTGCTTTCGGCGGAGCAAAAAGGCCGCTCCGTCAGCCTGCTGCCCACCGTGCTGTTCGTGATCATCCCGGTGGAGCGGCTGAAAACGAGGCTGGGCGAGATTCTCGTGAATTTCGACGCGGCGGGGCGCGAAGCGCTGCCGGCGGGGATTCATTTTATCTCCGGTCCGAGCCGCTCGGCGGATATCGAGAATGACCTGACGATCGGCGTTCATGGACCGGGGATCGTCTACGCCCTGCTCGTCGGCTAGAGGAGGACTGGGCGCATGAACGGAACTCCAGTTACGCCTGTGCCGAGGCGCAGCCATTACGAAGAAGTGACCGAGCAGCTCAAGGCGCAGATTCTGCAGGGACGGCTGAAGGCCGGCGACCGGCTGCCGTCCACAAAGGAGATGTCCGAGCGCTTCGGCGTCTCCCGCTCCGTGACCCGTGAGGCGCTCAGCGCCCTGAAGGCGATGGGGCTGATCGAGATCCGCCAGGGCGGCGCCTGCCGGGTGATCGGCAGGGGCGAGGCGGGAGCTGCGGCGGCGGCGGATGCGTCAGGCACGCAGGGGCTTTCCCCGGCTGCGCTGCCCCTGGACCGAAGCGCGCTGGCGCATATGCTCGAGGCCCGCAGCATGCTCGAGGTGTCCAACGCCGCGCTTGCCGCCGCGAAGCGGACGGACGCGGACCTCGAGCGGCTGCGCGAGGCGCTGGCGGACATGGAGCATGCGGCGGCCGGCGGCGCGGATGCGGACGAGGCGGACCTGCGCTTTCACATGGCGCTGGCCCGCGCCGGACAGAATCCGGTGCTGCTGCGCGTGTTCGAGTCGATCGCGATGCCGCTTCATGCGGCGATTGCGGGCACGCGCCGGGAGCCGGCGGCCGGCCCGGCTGTGCAGGAACGCAGCAGCAGCGAAGGCATTTCGCGGCAGCTGCTGGAGGAGCATACTGCGATCTACGAGGCGGTGGCTTCGTGCGATCAGGACCGCGCCGTTCAGCAGATGCGGCTGCACCTGGAGCATATGGAGGCTTTTTTGACGGACGGGTAGACACGGACTCCTGCGGAGCCGGCGTCGAGGCGCCGGGGTGGAGCGGTTGGACCAAAACGAAGCACCCTGTTTGTACGCTGGAGATGGCGTCGGGCAGGGTGTTTTGTGTTTTTTTAAACGGGCTATATATGCTGAACGGATAAAGGCTGCCGCAGGTTTGCCGTAAGGATCAAGTTACTTGGAACCCGAGTATCTGATGAAAATCATCGCATAAGCAGCGGACATGAACAGAAACCCGGAGTTTTTGATATAAAACATCATAAAAAAGCGTGAAATGCCTGGATGGAGGCGTTGTGCTGCGTTATCTGATCGAATTCATCACATATGAGGCCGATGAGGGCTTTCCGGTTGATGTAGTGATGATTTTCATCAGATGACGGCTCTTTCATATGATCTGTCCCTGTCCATGGTGAATCGATTCCTCGAAAACCAAGTCCAGCGCCGCACGCGACTTGGGTCCAGGGGGTCTCCCCTCCGCAGGTTCGTTACCCTCTGCCTTCCTTGCCTGTATGCTGAAGGAAAGAAGCGGGAACTTTCCCGGTGCAGAGAGGAAGGGAACACATTGGCAATCTATAGGGATCCAGCGCAAAAAGCGCAGGCACACGCAAGGGGGAGCGGCATCTCATCCGTCGTCAAAAAGGCGATGCTAAGCATAATGGCGGCCGTCATGCTACTGGTCTGGATGCTCCCCGGTGTGCAGGCAGCGGAACAGCCATCGGAGTGGACGGAGGCGGCGGTGCAGTTCACAAGCGAAGGCCTCACGCTGAACGGTACGCTGCTCCTGCCGGATACGCCGGGGCCGCATCCGGCGGTTGTGCTGGTACACGGCTCCAATTCGGTGAACAGGGAGAAGTACCGCGGAGAGGCGGAGCTTTTTGCAAGGGCGGGTATTGCCGCTCTCATCTACGATAAGCGCAAGGACGGCTTCGCCTCATCCCGCAGCGGAGGACGCTCCTATGATCTGCTTGCTGCGGATGCGGGGGCGGCCGTGGAGGCGCTGCGTACACATCCAAGACTGAATCCGGAGCACATCGGGCTCTGGGGGATCAGCGAGGGGGCGTGGGTTGCGTCCCTGACCGCATCACGCTCGGACCGGGCGGATTTCCTCATCACCGTAGGCGCCTCGGGCGTTGCGCCGGTCCGGCAGCAGTCCTGGCAGCTCGTCAACCGGCTGCAGGGCCAGGGGGTGAGCAGTCCGGGCGTCGTGGAGGCCCTCTCCGACCGCGCGCTCCGGCTGGCCGTCTCCGCCGGCATGTTCGCCGAAGCGGACTATAACCCCCTGCCGGCCTTCGAGGGAGTGAAGCAGCCGGTGCTCGCGATCTGGGGCAGGCAGGACCGCATTGAACCGCCGCTCGAAAGCTACCGTCTTCTGAAGCAGGCGCTGGAAAAGAAGTCCGAATCCGCCTCCTACCGCTTCTTCGATCGGGCCGGTCATAATCTGCGCTCGGCCCCTGACGGGGTTCAGCAGACGGAAGAATTTCCGGCCGGATATGCGGATACCATGACCTCCTGGGTCAAGCATGTCACCTCCGGCCAGGCCAGTGGACCGCAGACCGCCGGCGATGTGCCGCAGCAGGGGCATCTTTCCAAGCCGGGACTGCATACCATCGCCTGGTATCAAACGGCGTGGGCACAGCTTGGCACGATGCTGGTGCTGGTTGTCTTGTTCCTTGGCTGCTGGATGGCCTTCCTGCGGCGGTCAAGACGCCTTCGCCGGGAGGGGGCGGCTTCCCGCGGTACAGGGCCCCGGTTCGGCACCGGCGGGCTGGCGGCAGGCTCAGGACTGCTGACGGTGCTGGGGTTCACCGTCTACTTCGGCTGGCTCATGAGCAGCGGAGCCAAACATGTGGCTCCGATCGTGGGCGACCGGCCGCTGGTGTGGCTGCTCCTGCAGCTGCTGGCCGTGATTACCTGCGGGGCGGCGGCGGTCTATGCCTTCAGCTTGCGTAAAGGGAGCGGGACGGGTACGCGTATGTGCAACGGGCTGCTTTTGGGAGGCGTGGTGCTTTTCGCCGCATGGGCGGCTTACTGGCAGCTGTTCAGCCTCTAGCGGTTTAAGGCAGATCTCGTCTCCATAGAGGTATCACCGAATCTAACCCCAATCTTGCTCTATCTCCGGCTGCGTTCCTGCTAATGTCGGAGTTTTGAACAAAGGCGTCTGATTTTTAGGTTCCGGCGGCTGGACGGCTGCGGTAAGATGGGGACACGAACAGAATCAGTGCAGGACGGAGCTTGTGGGGACACCGCAGCGGAGGCACTGGATTCCATGGAACTCATATTCAAGGAGGTTACATCGCCATGAAAGCACCGCTGTTTCGGGATCCGGTCTATGACGGGGCTGCCGATCCCGTATTGATATGGAACCGCCAGGCCAAGGAATGGTGGATGATCTATACCAACCGCAGGGCCACAGCCCCGGGACGCGGAGTTGCGTGGGTGCACGGAACGGATCTCGGCGTCGCCTCTTCCTCGGACGGGGGACAGAGCTGGGTGTACCGGGGAACGCTGAGCGGACTGGATATCGAATGGGGGCGCCATACGTTTTGGGCGCCGGAGATCGTCTGGCATGACGGGCTGTATCACATGTATGTCAGCTACATCCGAGGGGTACCGGAGGAGTGGGCGGGCCACCCGAGGCATCTGCTGCACTATACTTCGCCGGACCTGCTGCAGTGGACCTTCCGCTCGCAGCTGGAGCTCTCGAGCGACCGGGTGATCGACGCGTGCATCTACCGTATGCCGGACGGCCGGTTCCGGATGTGGTACAAGGACGAGGCCCATCATTCCCACACGTATGCGGCGGACAGCCCGGATTTGTTCCAGTGGCAGGTCGTGGGGCCGGTGCTGACCCACCGGGCGCATGAAGGACCGAACGTGTTCCGTTTCAAAGGCTGGTATTGGATGATGATCGACGAATGGAGAGGTCAAGGTGTCTATCGATCGGATGATCTGGAGAACTGGGAACGCAGCGGCCTTATCCTCGGCGAGGGAGGCACAAGGGAAGACGATGGAACGATGGGCCTCCATGCCGATGTGGTCGTACAGAATGAGGAAGCGTATATCTTCTATTTCACCCACCCGGGAAGAAAAGACGGCACGCCGGAGGAGGCCTATGACAGCCGAAGATCCTCCATCCAAGCGGCGAGGCTCCATGTAAAAGACGGCGTGCTGGCGTGTGACCGGAACGAAGCTTTTGTGCTGAATCTGCAGCCCGGGGAAGGGCCGGGCCTGGAATAGGCGGCGGCCGGCGGGGGGAAGAAAGGCTGGAGCATCGCAGAGGAAAAGGGGCAGTCCAAGGCAGGGCTGGCTAAGTCCGAATGATCCGGGGCCGCCGAAGCTGCCGTGCTTGCCGGGGCTGCTGTGCCAATGCACCGCTTCTGCCGGTGCCTACAAAAGAAGCGCTAAAAACGAAAGCCATCCGGACGTTCCCGGATGGCTTTTTTCGACAATAGGGAATCTGCGACTGGGCCTGTGCCGTCGATACGCTACCGGAGCCGCGAGACCGGGAATACCTGCCGGATCTGCAGGGCGATCAGTGCGGCCAGCACCGCCTTGACGGTATCGCCGGGCAGGAACGGGTAGCAGGCGGCTACCATGGCCTTCTGCATCGGAAGGTTCGCCACATGCGCGAGCCAAGGCACGCCCGTCACGTAGAGCATCAGGGAACCGAACACCTCGGCTGCGAGGAACAGGCGGACAAATGCCCAGACGCCGCGTCCCTGAACGCGCTCGCTCACCCAGCCGATCAGCAGCGCAGCGAACGGGTAGGCCCAGATGAAGCCGCCCGTCTTGCCGAGAAGGAGCGTCAGTCCGCCGTTGCCGTGCATCAGCGGAAGTCCGGCCGCCGTCAGCAGGACCACGAGGCCGATGCTGATGAAGCCGTAGACGGGACCCAGGATGAGGCCGGCGAGCATCACGACCAGGTTCTGGAAGGTGATAGGCACCGGGGAGAAGCCGAGATGAATGTTGAAAAAGCTGGACGCGACAAACAGCGCGCCGAACAGTGTACTGAAGACGAGACCCCGGATGGACAAGGATGTTTTCATTGATCTTTCCCCTTTGTTTTGTTAACCTTGGATTATGGAATGTTGGTTAACAATATGTAATTAATGAGCATTCTATCACACGAATCTTACCCGGAAAAGAGTTTTTTCTTATGATCTCAGACCCATTTGTGCTGCTCCGGATGGAGAACCTTACATATACCTTACCTACGGCCGATGGAAACCGGCTGCTGCTTGAAGATATCAACCTGTCCGTCAGGCAGGGGGAATGGCTCGCCATTGCCGGAACGAACGGCAGCGGGAAGAGCACCCTGGTGCGGACGATGGCGGGACTGTATAAGCCCACTTCGGGCACGGTACGGTTTCGCGATACGGACGCCGCTCCGGAGCTTGCGGGAAGCACCATTCCGCTTGTGTTTCAGAATCCGGATACCCACCTGCTCGGCGAGACGGTCTACGAAGAAGTACGCTTCGGCCTCGAGTATATGGGATTGAGCGACGCCGAAATGGATGCCCGCACGGAGGAAGCGCTGCAGGATACCGGTCTTCTTCCACTGGCCCGCCGCCGCGTCGATTCGCTCTCCGGCGGGCAGAAGCAGCTGGTGGCGGCTGCCGGCTGTCTGGCTCTGCGGCCCCCGCTGCTGCTGTTCGACGAAGCGACCTCGATGCTCGACCCCCTTTCGCGGGAGGCGCTGCTGGAGACGGCACGGCGCAAGCACCGGGAAGGGACGACCGTGGTCTGGGTCACGCAGCTGCTCGATGAGCTGTCCTATGCAGACCGTGTGGCCGCCGTGGATGGAGGCCGGCTGGTGTTCTGCGGCACGCCGGGCGCTTTTTTCTATGAACGGTCGGCTGCGGGCGGCACACCGTGCGAGAGCCTCGGCTTCGAGCCGCCGTATGCCGTGCGGGTCGCTCAGGAGCTGCAGCGCCTCGGCCTGCCGCTTCAGCGTCTGCCGCTGACGGTGGAGGAACTGGCGGAGGCGGTGGCTCCATGCTGACCCTCTCGCTGCGCGGAGCCGCCGTGTATCCGGAGGGGGATGCTTCACGCCGGCCGCTGCTGCGCCCCACGGATGCCGATCTGCGGCCCGGAGAAATTACGCTTGTTATCGGCAGAACCGGGGCGGGGAAAAGCACGCTTCTGCTGGCCCTGGCCGGCTTGGCTCCGTTGACGTCGGGGACGATCCGGTACGGGGAGATCCCGCTGTGGGAAGGGGAGAAGCTGCACAGGGAAGCTCCCGGGCTGATGGGTATCTCCTTCCAATATCCCGAGAGGCAGATGTTCGCGCAGACCCTCCGCAGGGAGTTCGCGTATTCTCTGCGGCCGCTCCGTTTGTCCAAGGAGGAAATCCGGCGGCGAACGGAAGAGGGCATGCGGGCTGCGGGGCTGCCCGAGGCTCTACTCGAGGAGGCGGTGCTGACGCTCTCCGAGGGGCAGAAACGCCGGGCGGCGCTCGCGGTTACGCTGGCCGTCAAGCCGCCTTGGCTGCTGCTCGATGAGCCGACCGCAGGCATCGATCCCGGCGGCATTCCGCCGCTGCTGGACGCGGTGCTGGCCCACAAGCGGGGAGGTGGCGGTGTCGTGATCGCTTCCCACGATCTCGACACCTTCTTCCCCGTCGCCGACCGCGTGATCGTCATCCGCGACGGGGCCGTCGCGGGCGACCGGCCGCCGGAGGCGTGGTGCGCCGACCCGGCGCCGCTGCTGGCGGCAGGGGTCGGGCTGCCGGCCTCGGTGCGGCTCGCCGCTGCTTTGGCAGTCCGGGGCTGCAGCGCCGGTGTGCTGCCGGCGGACCCGGCGGCGGCCGCGGCGGCGCTCCGGCGCAGCCTGGAGGCGGCCGTGGCGGTGGGGGCCGAGGCGCCTGGCGCGGCTGCGTCCAGCCCGATTGCCGCCGCAGCGCCCGGCGGCCCGGCCGAGCCTTCCGCCGCAAGGCCGGGCCGCCCGGAAGCGGCTGTGGCCGAGACGCTTGGCCTCGGACATGACTGCGCCGCCGCAGCACCGGCACACCCGCGGGAGCCAGCCGCGGTAAGCGGCGGCTCCGTCCTCCCGCTGGCGCCTCCTGCGCCCGGGGCTGACGAGCACAGCGCAGCTACCGCTCGGCAGGACGGCACACCCGCCCAGGCCGCAGCCGTTCCCCTCCCTCCAGGGCGGGGAGACGGTGCCGACGAGGCGCTGACGGATGCGGAGCCCCCGGACCCGGTGCATCCCTGGATTCTCCACCGCCACCCGGTGGCGAAGTGGATCGTCTATCTGCTGCTGTCCGCAGGCATGCTGATCCAGGGCACTTGGGCCGGCCTCGGAGCCGGAGCCCTGCTGCTGCTCTTCTGCCTGGTGCGCTTCCGCGTACCGTCCGGAGCTGTGCTGAAGCCGCTGCGGCCGTACCTGCTCTTCCTGTTCTTCTCCTGCCTGCTGGCGGGCATGCAGTGGGGGGCGGCGGAGAGCGGGGCTGCGGGCGTGTTCTCAGCCGCGCAGGCCTCCGTCACGTTCCGCCAGCTCACGAATCTGGCGCTGGTGATGATGCTCGGCTTTGTCTTCGTGCGGGTGACGGGGCAGCGCGGGCTGCGCCAAGGGCTCGAGCAGGTATTTGGCCTCTTGTCCCGTGCCGGCATTCCTGTCGGCACGGTCAGCCTGTACGCCGCTCTGCTACTGCGGATGATCCCCCAGCTGCTGCAGGAGATGGGCCGGATGTCGCTGATCGTCCGCTCCCGGGGACGCGCGCGGGTGAAGCCCGGCCAGATCCGCCTGCGGGACGTGCCGCCTTTTCTGATCCCGCTGCTGCTCTCCATGATGAAGCATGCGGAGGATCTGGCGCTCGCGCTGGAGGCCAGAGGCTGCCGGATCGAGGGGCCTTCCGTACGACGCAGGGAGCCGATCCGGTGGGACCGGGGGGACATTCTGCTGCTGGCCGCTTCCGGAGTCCTTGTTCTGGGACTTCTTGCGGTTGCCGGCTGGGCGTAGGGTATGCTACCATGACGGAAGAAAAGAGTTTGTAATGGAATATTGATAGGAACACTAGGGGTGCCGCCAAGGCTGAGAGAGACGCAGGTCTTAACCCTTGAACCTGATCTGGGTAATGCCAGCGAAGGGAAGTGGTCTGCCGTCCGCCGCACGCACCTGTGTCCATGGATGTATGAACCGCTTTCCTTCGGGAGAGCGGTTTTTTGCTTTTCCATCCTGCACATGGTTCAAGCTCTGCGTCATGGTTCAGGCAAGGCGCTGCCCAACCTGTACATGAGGGGGAAGCTGGGAAGTGAAGAACACACCGAAGCATACGGTTCAGGGGCTGCCGGGCGGGGAGACATCTCCGGCATCGGGCCTCCAATCTGCCCTGAGCGAAACGCTCGAGCGATTAACCGGCCTGGTGGAGCAGCGGCAGGACGAGCTTCTGGCGCTGGCCTCGAAGCTGATTGCCTTCCGCACGCCGGCTCCGCCGGCACGCAATACGGAGGAGGCTCAGGCCTTCGTCGCCTCCTATCTGGAGGAACGGGGATTCTCCGTCGACCGCTGGGACGTGTATCCCGGCGATCCCAATGTCGTGGGGGTGCTCAAGGGAACCGAACCGGACCGCTTCCGGAGCCTCATCGTCAACGGACATATCGACGTGGCGGAGGTGAGTGAGGACGAGCCCTGGGACCAGGACCCGTTCGCGCCGGCGGTGCGGGACGGCCGCCTGATCGGCCGGGGCGCCTCGGATATGAAAGGCGGGCTGGCCGGCGCCTTGTTCGCCATCGGGCTGCTGCATGAGGCGGGGATCCGGCTGCCGGGCGACGTCACCTTCCAGTCGGTGATCGGCGAGGAGGTCGGCGAAGCGGGCACGCTGCAGTGCTGCCGGCGCGGATACACGGCGGACTTCGCCGTGGTGGTCGATACCAGCGACCTGCACATCCAGGGCCAGGGCGGCGTGATCACCGGCTGGGTGACGGTCCGCAGCGCCCGCACCCACCACGACGCTACGCGCAAGCGGATGATCCATGCAGGCGGAGGACTCCACGGCGCCAGTGCCATTGAGAAGATGATGAAGGTCATCGCAGGTCTCCAGGAACTGGAGCGGCACTGGGCCGTTATGAAGAGCTATCCGGGCTTCGAGCCGGGCACGAACACGATCAATCCGGCGGTGATCGAAGGAGGCCGCCATGCAGCGTTCATTGCCGACGAGTGCCGGCTGTGGATCACGGTGCATTTCTACCCGGACGAAACGTATGAAGGGGTTGCCCGGGAGATCGAGGAGCACTTGCAGCGGGTGGCTGCGGCGGACCCGTGGCTGCGCGAGAATCCGCTGGAGTTCCGCTGGGGCGGCACTTCGATGATCGAGGACCGGGGCGAGGTGTTCCCGTCCCTGGAGGTCGATCCGGACCATGAGGCCGTCCGGCTGCTGCAGCGCTCGCACGAGGGGGCGCTCGGCGTACCGGCTGTGGTGGATGTGTCGCCTACCGTGACCGACGGCGGCTGGTTCGCCGATGCCGGCATACCGGCCGCGATCTACGGCCCGGGGGATCTGCAGAACGCCCACGCGGTGAACGAGAGCGTATCCGTCAGGCAGCTCGTCGATTATACGAAGGTGATGCTGCGTTTTATCTACGAATGGGGCCATACGCCCAAGGAGTAACCATCGATACTACGAGTCAAGGAGAGGGTTAACGATGACATTCACGCAGAGGCTGCTTGGCAAGCTTGAGGGAGTCTGGCGGCAAAATCACTCGCATCCTTTCGTCCGCGAGATGGGCGCAGGGACGCTGGACCGGGACAAATTCCGCTTCTACATGATCCAGGATTACCTGTATCTGATCGATTACGCGAAGCTTTTCGCCCTGGGGGCGGTGAAGGCGAATGACCTGGCGACGATGGAAAAGTTCGCCGCCCTGCTGCATTCGACGCTGCATGAGGAGATGGCGCTGCACCGTGCTTATGCGGCCCGCTTCGGCATCTCGGAGGAGGAGCTCGAGACGGCGGAGCCGTCGCCGATCACGCTGGCCTATTCGCACTACATGCTTCATGCGGCGCAGAACGGATCGCTTGCGGAGCTCGTCGCCGCCCTGCTGCCCTGCATGTGGAGCTACTGGGAGATCGGCAAGGAGCTGAGCCGGATTCCGGGTGCGGCCGACCACGAGGATTACGGCGAGTGGATCCGCATGTACAGCTCGGAGGAGTTCGAGGCGCTGGCCCAGTGGTGCATCGGCCTGCTCGACGAGCTGGCGGAAGGGCGCTCCGAAGCGGAACTGGCGAGGCTCGAGGAGATTTTCCTGAACACGACCCGCTATGAGTACATGTTCTGGGACATGGCCTATCACGGCCAAATGTGGCCGGCGGGCTGATCCGTCCCCGGTAACTATAGAAGGCCTCCTGCGACGGCATGCGGGAGGTCTTTTTACTGGCCTGCAACCCCCCGTTCCAGAAGCGTAAGGAACACCTCCGGGGCGACCTCCAGCTCCCCGGCCTCCTTGAACCCGCAGTTCGTATAAAGCCGCTTGGCCGGCCCGTTCTTCGCCCCGGTGCTCACCCGGTATCCTTTCACCCCAAGATTCAATTCGAGCAGAAACCGGATGAGGGAGCCTCCAATGCCCCTGCGAAAAAACATCGGATGCACGACCAGCCGCGTAATCTCCATCGTGCCTCCATCGAGCTCGTAGGCTGCCGCTCCGGCAAGCTCCCCGCCGGCGAAGTATCCGTAGAACGTCTCCCCGGATTGGGCCAGGGACTCTACGGTGTCATTCAGAGCAGGAATGCCGTGGAACCCGATCAGCTCGGCTTCGACGAGATAGGACGGGGTCTGCACCTTCAGCAGATTCGAGGCGGTTTCCGGGTCGGTTAGAGCGAGTCGGACGATCATTGTGCGTACACATCTCCTTTTTCGGTCAAGAGGTTATAGTCATTCGTATGGTCTGGTCATGGTTCTGATTCTAATGGTGGTTCTAACTCTGGTTCTATTCTGGTAAGGGTTCAGGTTCTGCTTCCGGGTTCCACGATACGCGGTACAGGCAATCCCTGTCAATCACGTGCGGATGGGAAACACCGTTTTTTGAACAAGGAAGTCGGCTCTGTGGATGGACGAATCTCGGCCTCTTCGTTATAGTCGGGTTAGATTGGGGCGGACGGATCAGCCGCCCAATGCCGCACAGATGTCAGGAGGATGAAACCATGCTTCGCAGGGATGAAATTCGGATTCGCGATCCGTTCGTGGTGCCTGTGCAGAACGAGGGGCTGTATTACCTCTACGGAACCACCGATGAAAATGTATGGCAGGGCCCCGGCGTCGGGTTCGACGTGTTCCGCAGCCGGGATCTGGAGTCGTGGGAAGGCCGTTCCCTGCCTTCCGGCCGGAGCTGGGCTTCTGGGCGGACCGCCACTTCTGGGCGCCGGAGGTGCATCTCTACGAGGGCCGCTATTATATGTTCGCTTCGTTCAAGGCGGAGGACCGCTGCCGGGGCACGCAGATTCTGGCGGCCGACTCGCCGCTCGGGCCGTTCGTGCCGCTGATCGGAGGGCCTCTAACTCCTGCGGGATGGGAGTGTCTTGACGGCACGCTGTACCTCGATGAAGAAGGGGCTCCCTGGATGATCTTCTGCCGGGAGTGGCTGCAGGTGCATGACGGCGAGATGTATGCGGTGCGCCTGACACGTGATCTGCGGGGCACCGAGGGCGAGCCCCTGCTGCTGTTCTGCGCTTCGGAGGCTGCGTGGACGCGGCATGCCCGGGAGGAGACGGACTATGTGACGGACGGGCCGTTCCTGCACCGCACGGAGTCCGGTGAGCTCGTCATGCTGTGGTCGAGCATCGGGGACAAGGGCTATGCGATCGGCTTGGCCCGTTCGGCGTCGGGCCGCATAGAGGGCCCTTGGGTTCACGACGCGGATCGGCTGCTCGAGGAGGACGGCGGACACGGCATGCTGTTCCGCGCCTTCGGGGGCGAGTGGATGCTGACGATCCACGCACCGAACCGGACGCCGAACGAGCGGCCGGTGTTCTATCCGGTGAAGGAGCTGCGGGCATCGGGCCTGCTGTAAGGGAAGATGGAGAACAGTCTGCCAAGGGGCGGGCTGTTTTTCTTATGGAAAGCAGGTATAATGAGGGGGCTTTCCGAAGGAGGTTACAATTATCCGTTCCGTATTCCGGTATTTGCTTCAGAAGATGGCTTCAGCTGGATTTGCCATGCTGTGTCTCTGGGCTTTATTCCTGCTCATGGGCGGAGGGTATCTATCTTTTCGCCTGATGGAGGAAATAAACTTATGGGGAATCCTTTATCTTTACGGCGCTGCATGTTCTATCATCATCGATATGTTCGTACGATACCTTCCTTCCTATCGACCCCTTAAAGAGGGGCTGCTCTATGCTTTTTTCGGTTATTGTTACTTTCCGGCCGCCGGTTATCTCAGCAAAGGGGCTGCGCTATCCGCTGGGGAGTTGTTCGGCACCCTGCTCGTTACCGGTACCCTGGGGGCGATTACGGCGTTGATCTTCTGGGCAGGCAGCAGACTGGCGTCCAAACATCCACGGACCTCTTATTTGATGGGCATTGTAATCCCCGGAGTTCTTTTCCTCTCCATGACGATTGTGAACGATCTGAAAATTGGATGGAAGGAAACCTTTTCAAATTCAACTTATGAGGCAGCTTTTGATTTGTTTAACGGTGCCCGGGAGATTCCGGTAGAGCTGCGCAAAGGACAAACGCTGGTCTTCAGTTTTTTATGGAATGTAAAAGGAGGTTCGTCCACGGGTCATCATGCCCTGAAGCCAAACGGCGGGTATGCTGTGCTGCAGACAACCACTGATCATAAAACCGCCATTAGAGCAGAGGAGGATGGCGTCTATCGAATCGTGGCTAAAGCCAGAGGAGGAGGCAGCGGGAGCTTCAAGGTTACATGGGAGATCCGTGATTAAAGAAAAAATAAATACGACCCCACAAGGAGGCACCACCATGCAAACGATAGAAAAAGTAGGCGAACGATTCTGGTACCAAACCCCCGTGTCCGAGACGGACCGGCCGATTCTCGGCATGGTCGTGGGGCGGGAGCGGAGGCTCATGATCGATGCGGGCAACTCGGAAGCCCATGCCCGGTATTTCCTCGAAGAGCTGGAGGAGCGGGGAATCGGGGCGCCGGATCTCGCGGTGCTGACCCATTGGCATTGGGATCATATTTTTGGCCTGGAATGGCTGCATCAGCATGCCGTGTCGATCGCGTCCAGCGGGACGAGGGAGGCCATGGAGAAGCTCGTGCCCTTCTCCTGGAGCGATGAGGCGCTGGACCGGCGGGTGGAGGAAGGGACGGAGATTGAGTTCTGTGCCTCCGCCATCAAGAAAGAGTTCCCTCTCCACCGGGACATCCGGATTGCGCTGCCGGTGATGACCTTCGAGAACCGGATGGAGCTGGACCTTGGCGGAATAACCTGTGTGCTGCAGCATGTGGGCGGGGACCATGCCGGGGATTCGGTGGTTGTGTACATCCCCGAGGAGAGGATCCTGTTCCTAGGCGACTGCATCTATGCCGACATCTTCTCCGCCAAACGGAACTATACGCCGGGGAAGACGCTCGCACTGCTCGAAGTCCTGGAGACCTTCGATGCCGAGACGTACGTCCTGTCCCACTGGAAGCCGGTGTCGAAGGCGGAGTTCCGGGAGGAGGCGGCGCTCCTCCGGACGATGGCTCAGCTCACGGACGAGTTCGCGGGGGATTCAGCCCGGATGCGGGAGGCGTACGAGAAGCGGAAGGGAAGAGGGCTGACCGAGGAGGAGCTGGAGACGCTGGAGTATTTTGTGAACGGGGTCGTCCTTCAGAAAAAAACTTCCATGACATAAAGCCTGCGATTCTCTGCGTCCAGCACCGCCAGCATCCGGCTTCCATCCTCCTTGGTCCGGGTCAAATACAGCAGGCGTTCGTGGGAGGGGACCGGATGGTTCCGGAACTGTTCCTCCAGCACCTGCGACTCCTGGGAATGCAGCTCCTTCATCAGGGATTGGAAGGAAGCGACATGGGCCTGTACGGCACCCGGGACTCCGGCGGAATGCCATGTATTGCGTCCCCGGAGCTCTTCCACAGCCTCTGCGCTGTACTCGACAATGACGTACTGATCCGGGTCCCGGCCGACATGCTCGAACACGGTGGTCGTCCGCTGCTCCGGAGGCGTCTCGAAAGCCCAGTTCGCCTGCCAGACCTCGATTTGATTATACCGGGTCCCATACTGCAGCCAGACCACGAAGACAACCACCAGGAACAGGGCGAGGCCGGCAAAGGTCAGGACGATTTTTTTGAACATACCGTATACCTCTTCCGTACTTATTCGTCACCTTGCGGCGGTTACTCTCCTTCTCCCCGCCGGGCCTTCGGCAGGCGCTTCATATAGGCCTGGGCGTCCCGCTGGAAGCCGAACTGCTCATACAGGCCGTGCGCATCCCTGGTTCCCAGAATCCCGGTCATCCATTCGAACTCCGGCGCATTCGTGATGAGCTCCACGAGCTTCTTGGAGATCCCTTGACCCCGGTACGCTTCGAGGACGAAGACGTCGCATACATAGTAGACTGTAGCGCCGTCGGTGACGACACGGGCGAAGCCGACCATCCGGTCCCCGTCGTACACGCCGTAGCAGACTGAACTGCGGATCGAAGCGCGGATCCGCTCCGGCTGCCTGAGGTTCGCCCAATAGCTGCCCGCCAGGAATTCGACCACCGTCTCCACCTGAATTTTGGACGGATCGTCACTGATTACATACTGCTTGTAAGTGGTTTCCATCGTGCACCTCCGGCATGAATGACAATACTGATGCTGCTCTCATTACAGGTACGATTACTGCCCTCTAGTCTACCATAAGTTAGTAGATTATGTACGCGGGGAAGGACCGCAATTCATAAGAAATCCGGACACCGGCAGCATGGTACAGTAAAGGCAAACAAGGGCCAAGGGCTGAAAAGGATGGATGAACATGGCGAAGCATAACACGTATTTTTTCTCGGAGGATGCAAGGGCGCAGGCGGATTTCTATGTACAGGCGCTGGGCGGCGAGATTCAGGCCGTCATGACGAACGGGCAGCTGCCGGAAGCGGCGGAGGGAACGAAGGATAAGGTCATCCACCTGAGCATGGTTGCGGCGGGGGTGAACTTCTGCCTGGCTGATGCGGAATACGGACCGGTCAGCTCCGGGAATGCGGTCTCCCAGTGCCTGACCTTCGCGACGGAAGCCGAAGCCCGCGAGGCGTTCGAGAAGCTGTCGGAGGGCGGGACGGTAAGCCAGCCGCTTGAGCCGGCGTTCTGGGGGGCGCTGTTCGGACAGCTCGAGGACAAATTCGGCGTCCAGTGGATGATCACCACGGAGTCGCAGGAGTGCCAAACCCCGGCTTGATTTGCCCATAGAATGAGGAATGAGGCCGCCGTGATTCACGGCAGGCCTCTTTGCTGTGCCCGGCAAAGCTTTTGCTTGTGACCGAGGACGGATAGCGCAGACAGCGGGAGGTCGGCGGATCAAGGACATGGCGGCATCCGAGTCCGGCTTGCGGGCCGGCTGCCTGGCATGCTTTTACCCAAGGGGCCTCCCCCAAGTGCGCACAAGAATGCTATTCATCAGGCTACGGGAGTGTTAGTTTTTACCAGAATTCCCCACTATACTGAAAAAGCAAGAAGGCCCCTCGATGCGGCTCCCTCCCGGAAGGGAACTGGACCGACCGGGGTTGAACCTGGTGACCTGCCTGCCGGCTCCTGCAAGGCGGGGAGGAAAGCGTTACCTGTCCGGGAGAGGGCTCAAGGCGGCTGCGCAGCAGGGCACAGGAGAAGGAGGCGGTGGAGCAGACGAAGACGGTGGAGAACGGAAGATCCACACCGGCGGCCGAAACAGCGGTTCTTGAGATGAAATGCGGAGAGGAACGCGGGTATAACCGAAGCAGGTGGAATCCAATTCAGTTTTCATACGAGAGGATGGGTGAATGATTTGAGGAACAGCGTATGGCGGAAAATGTCCTTGGTGCTCGCTGCGGCGGCGCTGCTGGGGGGACTGCTGCCGGCAGGTGCGGCAACGTCCTATGCGGCGGAAGCGCATGTGGACAATCCTTTTGCGGGGGCGACGGCTTATGTCAACCCGGATTATGCGGCGCAGATCGACACGTCGATCGCCAAGGTCTCGGACCCCGCACTGCAGGCCAAGATGGAGACGCTCAAGAGCTATCCGACGGCGGTATGGCTGGACCGGATCGCGGCGATCGGCGGCGGGGCGTCGAACGGCGGACGCCGGAGTCTCGAGGGCCATCTCGACGCGGCGCTGGCGCAGAAGAAGGGCACCGCGCCGATCACGGCAACGTTCGTCATCTACGACCTGCCGGGACGCGACTGCCACGCTCTGGCGTCGAACGGCGAGCTGCCGCTGACCCAGGAGGGTCTGCAGCGCTACAAGACGGAGTATATCGATGCGATTGCGAGCATCTTCGCCAATCCGAAGTACCGGGATATCCGGATTGTCACCGTGATTGAGCCGGACGGCCTGCCGAACCTGGTCACGAATCTGAGCGATCCCAAGTGTGCGGCGGCTAACTCCAGCGGCATATATATTGCCGGCTTCCAATATGCCCTGAACAAGCTGCATGCGATCCCGAACGTCTACAACTACCTGGACATCGGCCACTCCGGCTGGCTCGGATGGGACGATAACCGCCGGGGCGCGGTTACGCTGTACACCAACGCGGTCAAAGGGACAACGGCCGGCCTTGCGAGCGTAGACGGCTTTATCACCAATACGGCCAATACGACGCCGCTCGTCGAGCCGTATCTGACGAATCCGAACCTGTCGATCAACGGACAGCCGATCCGCTCATCGAAGTACTATGAGTGGAATCCGAATTTCGACGAAACGGATTTCACGGCTGCCCTCTATGCGGACTTCACGGCCGCCGGCTGGCCTTCGACGCTCGGGTTCCTGGTGGACACGGGCCGCAACGGCTGGGGCGGCGTGAACCGTCCGGCGGGAGCTAGCGGTTCGGATATCGACACGTATGTGAACTCCGGCCGGATCGACCGCCGCGCTCACCGCGGACTGTGGTGCAATAACAACGGCGCCGGCATCGGTCTGCCGCCGCAGAACGCTCCGGCCGGCTACGCCGCATCCCATATCGATGCGCTGGTCTGGGTCAAACCGCCGGGCGAATCGGACGGGGCGAGCAAGTTCATCCCGAATGACGAAGGCAAGCTCGCCGACCCGAACTGCGATCCGACCTACACGAACGCGGACGGCGTATTGACCGGCGCGATGCCGGATGCGCCGCTGGCCGGCCACTGGTTCCATGACCAGTTCGTGATGCTCGTGCAGAACGCCTATCCGGCGATCCCGGGTTCGGGCGGCGGCACACCGGCGGTACCGGCTGCACCGGCAGGCGTGAAGGCAGCTGCAGGCAACGCGCAGGTCACGCTGACGTGGGATGCTTCGGCGGGAGCCGCGAGCTATACCGTGAAGCGTGCGTCCGTCAGCGGCGGACCTTACACTACGGTAGCTGCAGGCCTGACGGCCACCAGCTTCACGAACACGGGCCTGACGAACGGTACGGTCTACTACTATATCGTCACGGCTTCGAACGCTGCCGGCGAAAGTGCGGCGTCGGTGCAGGTGAGCGCCGTGCCAAGCAGCGGCGTGAGCGTTCCTGCCGCACCGGCCGGCCTGACGGCCGCCGCGGGCAATGCGCAGGTGACGCTGACGTGGAGCGCTTCTGCAGGAGCGACGAGCTACACGGTGAAGCGTGCGACCGTCAGCGGCGGTCCTTACACGACGGTAGCGACGGGCCTGGCGGCCACGAGCTACACGAATACGGGCCTGACGAACGGCACGGCGTACTATTACGTGGTCAGCGCGGTGAACAGTGCCGGCGAGAGCGCGAATTCGGCTCCCGTGTCCGCAGTTCCAGAGGGCTCCGTGACACCGCCGGCCGGCAGTCTCGCCGTCCAGTACCGTGCAGGCAACACGAATGCGGCCGACAATGCGATCTCGCCTCATTTTAACATCAAGAACAACGGGACGGCGGCGGTGAACCTGAGCGACCTTAAGATCCGCTACTACTTCACGAAGGACGGAAGTGCGGGTCTGGATTCCTGGGTGGACTGGGCGCAGGTGGGCGGTGCCAACGTGCAGCGCGTCTTCGGCAGCGCCTCCGGGACCGGAGCCGATACGTATGTGGAGATCAGCTTCACGGCGGCGGCGGGTTCGATCCCGGCCGGCGGCCAGACCGGTGACATCCAGCTGCGGATGGCGAAGACCGACTGGTCGAATTTCAACGAGACGGGCGACTACTCCTTCGATGGGACGAAGACCGCGTATGCGAACTGGGACAAAGTCACGCTGTACCAGGGCGGCAAGCTGGTTTGGGGGATCGAGCCTTAGGGGGAAGACCCTCTGAGGTTAGCAGATGTATTGCGGGGGATCCGCCTTCCGGGGCGGGTTCCTTTGCTGTATGGGGATAGGGGAAGACGCCATCATAACATGGAGAGGGGAAAAAAGCACATGAAACCATTCCGCTTATGGGGGGCATGGCTCAGTACCGCGGTTGCGGTCCTCGGCCTGATGCTGCCGTTCGGTGCAGCATACAGCCAGGCGGCTGCGGCCGTTCCTTACGGCCAGCTGAAGGTGCAGGGGGCCGACCTGCTGGGCGAGAGCGGGCAGCGCGTCCAACTGAGGGGGATGAGCTCCCACGGCATCCACTGGTACGGGGATCTCGTGAACCCGGGCAGCCTCAAGTGGCTCAAGGAAGACTGGAACTCCAACCTGTTCCGGGTGGCGATGTACACGGCGGAGAAGGGGTATATCACCGACCCTTCGGTGAAGGAGAAGGTGAAGGAGGCAGTGCAGGCTGCCATTGACCTCGGGCTGTATGTCATCATCGACTGGCACATCCTGACCGACGGGGACCCGAACACCTACAAGACGCAGGCCAGAGCGTTCTTCCAGGAGATGGCCGCGCTGTACGGGCAGTATCCGAATGTCATCTATGAGCTGTGCAACGAGCCGAACGGGAACGTGACCTGGGCGGGCCAGATCAAGCCTTACGCGCAGGAGCTCACCCAGGCGATCCGGGCGATCGACCCGGACAATATCATAATCGTCGGCACGCCGAACTGGAGTCAGGATGTGAACCAGGCGGCGGACAGCCCGCTGCCGTACGGCAACATCATGTATGCGGCCCATTTCTACGCGGGTACGCACGGCCAGTGGCTGCGCGACAAGATCGACTATGCGCGGAGCAAGGGAGCGGCGGTATTCGTCACCGAGTGGGGGGCGAGCGACGCTTCGGGGGACGGCGGACCGTTCCTCCGTGAGGCGCAGGAGTGGATCGACTTCATGAACAGCCGAGGCATCTCCTGGGCGAACTGGTCACTGGCCGACAAGGAGGAGACTTCCGCCGCGCTGCTGCCGGGAGCGAATCCCTCCGGCGGGTGGCCGGCTTCGCAGCTCAGCGCCTCCGGCCAGTTCGTGCGGAGCAAGCTTCGCGAGAGCCTGGTGAGCGTGCCGGCCGCCCCTGCGGGACTGAAGGCCGCCCCCGGCAGCGGGCAGGCCGCCCTGAGCTGGAATGCCGTCAACGGAGCGACGGGCTATATCGTGAAGCGGGCGGCGGTCAGCGGCGGTCCGTACACCACGGTCGCCGAGTTGACGGGGACCTCGTACACGGACACGGGCCTGGCTAACGGGACGACCTACTATTATGTCGTCAGCGCGAAGAACGCGGCGGGCACCGGTCCGGTCTCGGCCCAGGTGAGCGTGCAGCCGGCAGCCGGCCAGGGAGGCGGCGGCACGCCGGTACCGGGCAGCCTGGTCCTGCAGTACCGCGCCGCCGACACGAACGCGGGGGATAACGCGATCAAGCCGCATTTTAACATCCGCAATACGGGTGCTTCTCCTGTGGATCTGAGCGGAGTGAAGCTCCGCTACTACTTCACGAAGGACGGGATCCAGCCGCTGAGCTTCGCGGTGGACTGGGCGCAGGTCGGCAGCCCGAACGTCAAGGGGACGTTCGGCAGCGCCTCGGGCGCCGGAGCGGACACATACCTGGAGGTGAGCTTCACGGGCGGCAGCATCCCGGCCGGCGGCCAGACGGGCGAGATCCAGACCCGCATTCACAAGAGCGACTGGTCGAGCTTCCAGGAGTCTGGAGATTACTCGTACGATCCGGGGAAGACCTCGTACGCGGATTGGAGCAAGGTGACGCTCTACCGGGACGGCACAAGGGTCTGGGGCGTTGAGCCATAAGAGTCGTGGGGAATCGGAGGAATGCTGGACTGGGACATGGTTTGTGAAGTGCCGACATGCGTTCTACCGGGACGGTGAGTCTGTCCTATTTACACCTTGCCGCTAAAAGTCCGGTCTCCGGTATGGACGATCCAAGTTTAGCGGAACTGAGGTTCGCTAAATGCTTCATTGGGCGGGCGGTTTGGACGTTAGCGGAACTGAGGTTCGCTATTTCGATGACAGGGGCAGCTTTGGGACGCAGCCGAGGTCAATAAGGCACTGGAGTTCCGTTATTCTCCGGGAAATAACGGGAAATAACCGGATAAGGCACTGGAGTTCCGCTATTTCAAATAACGGCTGGGAGGGCAGTCCGTATATGCATCCGGGGCTTGGTTCAGATCCCGCCTCTTCGGGCAGAGATACCCTTGGCTTACGATGGGTGCTCTGCCCGAGTCTATCTGCTGCATCGTGGGTATGCATTTGACGGAAGACTTTTTGAATGACCAGAAAGTAAAACGCTGCTCGTTGCTGTTATATCTCGCCAAGGCTCGATCCCGTAATGTTTTTAATAACCGCGTACCCTCCCTATGGGATGGCCTTGCCCCGTTGAATGGGCAGACATCATGCGCCGGCCCTTGAAGCCGGTGCTTCTGCTGTTTTTCTACACCATCGAAGTCATCACCGCATCCGGCTCGTTACCACCCATACCCGACACGGTCCTCCACACGCGGTTCTTGCAGAGGAAAGCCAAGCCGTCATTCTTTACCACAATGCCCCCTTTTTAAGCGGTTTCCTATCCCGTTCGGGGCCCAAAATATGGTATGCTGGATAGGATAAAAAGGAGGGATGGGATGAAAGCGACCATCTACGATGTAGCCAGAGAAGCGGGCGTCTCCATTGCAACCGTCTCCAATGCGATCCGGGGCAAGGGCAAGATCAGCCCCAAGAAGCGGGAAGAGATTCTGGAGATCGTCGAACGGCTGCAGTACCAGCCCAGCATGATCGCCTCGGCCCTGACGGGCAAGAGAACCTATACACTCGGACTGCTCGTTCCGGATATTTCGAACCCGTTCTTCGGCGAGATCGCCCGAGCGGTGGAGGAGCGGGGGCAGCAGCTCGGCTACAGTGTCATCATTTGCTCTACGGACAACAAGGACGAGCGGGTCGAACGCTACATCAGCCTGCTCGAGCAGAAAAGCGTGGACGGCATCATCATCGGCACGGGGATATCGGATGCGTCGCTGCTCGAGCGGCTGTCGTCCCGGTCGGTCCCGGTGGCCATGATCGCCAGAGATCTGCCGTCGGCGGACGTGCATAAGGTCGTCATCGACGACTATCTCGGCGGCGTGCTGGCCGCCCGGCACCTGCTGGAGCTCGGCCACCGCCGGTTCGGGGTCATCTCGGAGAAGCATAACCGCGAGCGGATCCGCGGCTTCTGCGAGACGGTGGAGCGCTCCGGTCAAGCGCTTTCGCCGTGCGGCATCCGCATCTTCGGCGACGATGACCAGATTCAGGACGGCGGGCGGGCCGCAGCCGAGCTGCTCGAGCTGGAGGCGCGTCCGACCGCCCTGTTCTGCTGCAACGATATGTCCGCCACCGGGGCGCTGCGCGCCGCCAAAGCCCGGGGACTCGCGGTGCCGCGGGACATCTCGATCGTCAGCTTCGACAATACGATTCTCTCGGAGGTGTGCGATCCGCCGATGACCACCATCGCCCAGCCGATGGAGGAGATGGGCCGGCTCGTCGTCGACGCGCTGCTGCAGGAGCTCGGCGATGGCGGGGCCAAGCAGCGCTTCGTGCTCCAGCCGGAGCTGCTCGTACGGGGATCGACGGCAGCCTTCGTGCCGGAAGAGCAGAAGAATGCATAAGAAGCCGGGGATCAGGGAGCCTATGGGAAGATTCCTCCGGGAGGGGTAGAGCAAGAAGATTCAATTTCGGGCAAAACGGACAAGGGCGGGGGGAGAAACCGAGCGGTTCCATGACCTATAATGGGACACAAACCGGCAGTATGCCATTCCACTTCAGAAAAGTAGGTGCATCCTTTTATGTCATCGATAGAACCGATCGTCTCGGGGTCTTCGTGGACCCTGTCCGAAGTCGGCCAGCCTTCCATTCCGGATCGTTCCTTCTCCGTAACCGACTATGGCGCGGTGGGAGACGGCGTAACCGACAATACGGAAGCTTTCCATAAGGCCATCGCCGCCTGCTCTCAGGCCGGCGGCGGACGGGTAGTTATTCCGGCCGGCGTCTGGCTGACCGGCCCGCTGTCCCTGGCCAGCCGTCTCGACCTGCATGCGCAGGCCGGAGCGCTGGTGCTTTTCTCCCGCCGCTTCGAGGATTATCCGATGATCTTCTCGCAGTATGAAGGGCAGCCGTCGATCCGCTGCCAGTCGCCGCTGGACGGCGAAGGGCTGGAGCACGTGGCCATCACGGGAGCCGGCGTCTTTGACGGGGGAGGCGATGCCTGGCGTCCGGTCAAGGACTGGAAGATGACCGAGAAGCACTGGGCGAAGCTCATCGCCTCCGGAGGGGTAGTGGATGAGGACGCCGGTATGTGGTGGCCCTCCGAAGCCGCAATGAACGGGCCGGCGAAGGTCGCACAGCTGAAGCGGGAAGGCAGCACGGATCCGAAGGATTATGAAGCCGCGCGGGATTACCTGCGCCCGAACCTGCTCAGCCTGCGCCGCTGCAAGTACGTGCTGCTCGAGGGAGCAACCTTCCAGAACTCCCCGGCCTGGAACCTGCATCCGTGGGCGTGCGAGCATGTGACGCTGCGCGGAGTCACCGTGCGCAACCCGTGGTACGGCCAGAACGGGGACGGCCTGGATCTCGACTCGTGCCGTTACGGGCTGGTCGAAGACTGCTCGTTCGATGTCGGCGACGATGCGATCTGCATCAAGAGCGGCAAGGATGAGGCCGGCCGGGCGCTCGGCATCCCGTGCGAGGATATTCTCATCCGGAACTGCCGGGTTTACCACGGACACGGCGGCTTCGTCATCGGCAGCGAGATGTCCGGCGGCGTACGCAGGCTGCGCGTCGAGGACTGCACGTTCATGGGCACGGACATCGGGCTGCGCTTCAAGAGCACCCGCGGCCGCGGCGGTCTGGTGGAGGACATTGAGATCGAGCGCATCCGCATGAACAGCATTGTCGGCGAGGCGATCTCCTTCCACCTGTTCTACGAAGGCAAGGAAGGCTCGGGGGTAGCGGGCGAGAACATCGTTCCCGTCTCAGTGGAGACACCGATCTTCCGCGGGATCACGATCCGCGATGTCCAGTGTGCAGGCGCCGAGACGGCCCTGCTCATCAACGGGCTGCCGGAGATGCCGCTCGACGGGCTGGTCGTCGAGAACTTCACCGCTTCAGCGAAGCGGGGGGGGGTCTGCACGAATGCGCAGAACCTGACGCTGAAGGACGTAACGCTGCATGTGGAGCAGGGGCCGGTCGTCTCCCTGCGCCATGCGCAGCACGTGAAGATCGAGGGGCTCGGCGGCAGTGCGCCGGAGGGCAGCGATATGCTGCAGGTCTCGGGTCGCGGTTCGAAGGAGATCGCATACGGAGGCATTCGGCTTCCGGAAGAGCTCCGCGGCGTTAAGATCGCGGTGGAAGTGGAAGACAAGAATTCGATTCGCGGCTAAAACAACAGCCCCGGTTCAGCAGCCAGATGGCGGCCGACCGGGGCTTGTTTGTTGTGTGGAGAGTCAGACGGGTTCATCCTTCAAAAACGATTGAACGGCGGCCAAAAACGCCGGCAGTCGGGTGGAATGCACATGGTGTCCGCCGCCGTCGACCGTCACCAGCTTACAAATAGGAATGAGGCCGGAAACCTCCTTCAGCTTGTCTTGCGGAATGGGGCTGCTGACTCCGCCTCCGATGATCAGCGTCGGGGCCTGGATGGCGGGCAGACGGGCCCACCACTGCGGATCCGGCTCATTCAGCTGCCCGATGATCGAAGGCACCACGGCCCAGTCGAAGGGCAGAGGTTCGGACGGCTCCGGGGGAATGTCGAACCTTTTGCCCGCGAAGGGAGGGGGCGTATCCTCCACAAGGAGGCGTTCCACTCTCGACGGATAGGTTTGCGAGAAGAGGTAGGATACGGTGCCGCCCATGGAATGCCCGAGCAGTATGAACCGTTCCAGCCCCATGCGGTCCGCAAAGGCGAGCATGTCTTCACACATCAGCTCAAAGGTGTAGCTTCCCGTTCTGGCACTTCCGCCGTGCCCGCGCTGGTTCAGGGCCAGCACCCGGTGCGTTTCCCCTAAGACGGCCGCGGCTTCATCCCAGGTTTCAGCCGTCATACCCATCGCATGAAGAGCGATGATCGGCGGTGAGGAGATCTTCCCCGTCTCCCGGTATTGAAAGAGAAGTCCGTTCAACTCAACTTGCTTTACCTGTGTCTGCATTTGCATTTGCATCTCTGCAGCCTCCTTGTGGACTTGGCTTGCTGTTACGTCATCGTACTTCGCTGTTTCTACCCCAATTTACCATTGAACGAACATTCAGTCAATAAAATTTGACGCCGGCTGTCTGCTCGCATATGATAAATGGACAATCGTATCCAAAAGGTGACCGCGTATGCCAAGAACGCCCCAAGAAAATGAACGGATCCGCGGGATGGCGAAA
The DNA here is from genome assembly GCF_000250655.1 of Paenibacillus mucilaginosus 3016. Taxonomy (NCBI): domain Bacteria; kingdom Bacillati; phylum Bacillota; class Bacilli; order Caryophanales; family Paenibacillaceae; genus Paenibacillus; species Paenibacillus mucilaginosus. The sequence goes on along the minus strand of NC_016935.1, from coordinate 6,824,392 downwards.
GAGAAAATTCGTGCCGCAGCGATCGAAGTTTTTATCGAAAAAGGCTTTCATAAGGCATCGATTGACGATGTCGCCAAGAAAGCCGGCATCTCCAAAGGCCTGCTGTACAATTATTTTAAGGGCAAAACCGACCTGCTGGCGGAGCTGGTTCACACCCGCAAAGAGGAGATCGTGCAGGTCATGGAAGAAGCGGTAAGGCAGGCCTCCCCCAAGGAACAGCTGCTCTATATTGCAGAGCATGCGCTTCGCAGCGTGGAGCGGCAGCCTCATGTGTACCGCTTTTATCTCCATCTGCAGACCCATCCGGAAGCGGACGAGGTCGTGTCTGCCTATAGTCAGACACTGAAGGACGAGATGGCCCGCCAAGCCGAGGTGCAGGCGGAGATTTTCCGTAATCTGAACGCGGCCCGGCCCGAACTGGAGTCGCTTCAGTTCTCGACCATGCTGCATGGGATCATGCTGATGTATTCCTCTTACCCGAACGGGTTTCCGCTCGAAGAGCTGAAGCATGATATGGTGACCTCCTTCATCAACCGCTATGCGTAAGAGGGGGAAGGAGCGAACAGAAGGCCGCCGTATTGTTTACGGCGGCCTTGTTTGGGGTTGGTTACAGCAGATGCTCCACAGCGGCAAAGTCCACCAAGCTGAACCGGCCGTCTTCGCAGCGCACTGTGGTGATGGAACACTCGGCGACCAACCGGCTTTGCTCCGCTATGAAGCGGGGATGCAGCTTGTTCAATTCCGCCTCCGGAATGACCTGAACCAGGAAGTCGGTGATCAGGCCGCCGTGAGTCACTACGAGGAGGGGGCCCTGCGGATGACTGGCGGAGAGATCCAGCAGGCAGGAAGCCAGCCGCTCTCCTGCCTGTCTGGCGGAGTCACCCGCCGGCGGGGAGAAGTCCCGGTCCAGGGTGCACCGGTCCCACATCTCCACGAAGTCCTCGAACGTCTGCCCGGGAATGTCTCCCCAGTTGGCGCGCTCCCGCAGGCGGTGATCTTCCGTGAGAACGGTCCCTGTCCCCTTGGCTATGATGGCGGCTGTCATCTTAGCCCTCTGCAGAGGGCTGCACAGGATTTGGGTGATCGGGAGGCCACGAAAATGGCGTGCCGTCGCTTGAGCTTGCCGCATGCCTTCGGAGGAGATCGCCGCGTCTCCGATCCCCTTTTCTTTCTTCGCATGTCGGACAAGATACAACTCCGCAGCCACGGGATCCACTCCTTTTTATGATGGTACGGTTGGGATGAGTATTGAATTCGATGGTTATCTAAATTGTATTCTCATTACCGCGGCCGGCACCAGGGGGTGTTTAAGTCATAAGAGATTTTTCCGCGGACCTCAGGGAATACCTCTTCTCTTAACCTGGCGTAATGCAAAAAGAAGCAGACCTGCCGCGGCAAGCTGCTTCTTCTTCGTTGGTGCATCCCAAGTACGTTTAAAAAGGAGTCCCTACCTGTGCTGGTCGCGGTACTGCAGGGGGGAGAGGCCGGCGATGCGCTTGAACGTTTTGTTGAAGTGGGAGATATGCTCGAAGCCTACCTGCTCGGAGATCGACTGCACCTTCTCACGCGTGGTCCGCAGCAGCTTCTGGGCTTCACGGACCCGGACAACGCGGATATATTCGCTGAAATGAAAGCCCGTCAGCTTCAGGAACACGCGGCTCAGGTAGGCCGGGGAGATGAAGAACTGCTTCGCCACGCCGCCGAGCGTCAGGTCCTCCTGATAGTGTCCGTGGATGTACGAGGCGATCTCCGTCACCTTCTGGTGCATCGGATGGACGCTCTCGGGGGGCTCCTGCTCGATCAGCCCCCTGCGGTGAATGCGCACAAGAAGCTCGCCGAGCAGGTGCCGCACGCACGCTTCGTACAGCGGCTGCTGTTCGCGGCATTCAGTGTGCAGCTGCAGAAGCAGGTGCTCGAGCTCCGGCTGTTCCTTCATGGGAATGCTGAGCAGCGTCGATTCCCGGAACGGAGGAAGCTCCATCAGGCCGGGTCCCTCCTCCCCGAGGAAGCTTGGGGAGAAGTGAACGAGCATCCGTTCGAACTCGGCTACGGCGGAGGAAGCGGTGGAGTGCAGGTCGTTCGGTACGACCACCATCAGATCTCCCTTGCGGGCCGTATAGACCTTGCCGCCGATGAAGTAGACCCGCTCCCCATGGAAGAGGTAATAGAGCTCATAGAATTCGTGTGAATGAGGGCGGGGCATGGAGGTTACGCCGGTCTGCTGCAGCTGCTGGATCGCAAACGCGGTGTCCCCGATCGTATATTTGAACCCGGTGCGTTCGGTCATGATCGTCTCTCCTGCGAAGATATGTCTGTCCCCGATTGTAGCACAAGCCGCCGCGGGCCGGAACCAGTATCGAAATTTCAAAAATCGAAATTTCAAAAAATTTGTTGTTTACGTTATGCCCGTTATTTGATAAGATAATCGCAACATTGAAATGCATTGATATCCGATTCAAATGCGATGAAGAGAAGAGTAGGTAGATCTTAATCTTTTACAGAGAGCTCCGTCCGCTGAAAAGGAGCAAAGAGGGATGTATCGAAAAAAGACTCAGAGCAGCACGCCGGAACCTTCGGAGGGGATGGTGTGACAGGAGCTCCTGTTACAGAGCTAGAGTATACGCAGGGCAGCGTTAGGCCCTTAGCCGTACTCGAAGAGGCTGATATGGTGACATATCGGCGAATCTGGGGTGGTACCACGAGGATCCGAATCTCGTCCCTGAGACTATTGACGTCTTGGGGGTGGGATTTTTTTATTATGCGGCGGAAGTGCAGCTGACCCTGATCCTTGGGGTAACGAAATCAGACAGGTTGAATAGGTTTGTATGAAGGAGATCGATTCCCTTCATTCCCAATACTTAAATACACAATCCAAGTGACCCGGAAAGGAATGGAAGTTCATGAGCGCAAAGTTGAAAGTCGGTATTGTCGGTGGCACAGGTATGGTCGGTCAGCGGTTTATGCAGCTGCTGGACCAGCATCCTTGGTTTGAGGTAACAGCGATCGCGGCGAGCGCAGGCTCGGCAGGCAAAACCTATGAGGAGTCCGTGCAGGGCCGGTGGAAGATGGACGGTCCGATCCCGGAGGAAGTGAAGTCCATCGTGGTTCAAGATGCTTCCAAAGTGGAAGAGGTAGCGTCCGGTGTCGATTTCATTTTCTGCGCCGTGGACATGAAGAAAGCGGAGATTCAGGCGCTCGAAGAGGCCTACGCGAAGACGGGCACCCCGGTCATCTCCAACAACTCGGCGCACCGCTGGACCCCGGACATCCCGATGGTCATTCCTGAAGTGAACCCGGGCCATATCGAGATCATTGAGGCCCAGCGCAAGCGTCTCGGCACCTCGACCGGCTTCATTGCCGTAAAGCCGAACTGCTCCATCCAGAGCTATGTGCCGGCACTCAACGCGCTGCTCGATTACCAGCCTAAGGTTGTGGTGGCCTCGACCTATCAGGCGATCTCCGGTGCAGGCAAGAACTTCACGGACTGGCCCGACATGCTGGATAACGTGATCCCGTACATCGGCGGCGAGGAAGAAAAGAGCGAGCAGGAGCCGCTGCGCATCTGGGGAAGCATCCAGGGCGGCGAGATCGTGAAAGCGAGCGCGCCTCTAGATTACCACGCAGTGTATCCGCGTCCCGGTAACGGACGGACACATGGCGACCGTATTCGCATCCTTCGAGAAGAAGCCTGCCAAGGATGAGATTCTCGACCGCTGGCGTACCTTCAAGGGCCGTCCGCAAGAGCTCGGTCTGCCAAGCGCGCCGGAGCAGTTCATCACGTATTTTGAGGAAGACAACAGACCGCAAACCAAGCTCGACCGCGACATCTACGGCGGCATGGGCGTTTCGGTAGGACGTCTGCGGGAAGACACGGTGTACGATTACAAGTTCGTCGGGCTGTCGCACAATACGCTGCGCGGCGCTGCGGGCGGCGCGGTGCTGATCGCCGAGCTGCTGAAGGCGGAAGGCTACATTCAGGCGAAGTAAGTAAATAGAAGCATAACACAGGACAAACAACAGGAGGCTGCCGGCATGAATCGGAGCCTCTTGTTTACTTTATGAAGCGATGGGAGACAGGGCGATGGAGAGTCAACCGGCATTCGTTCATTGGGAGTCTGAAGAACTGAGGGACCATCACCGCAGGCTGACGCAGCGATATGAGGCCTGCCGGAGCCAGAAGATGGCTTTGGATATGTCGAGAGGCAAGCCCTGCCCGGAGCAGCTGGAGCTTTCCCGGGAAATGCTCGGCATTGTGGCGGCGGACGACCCGCTCAGGGCGGCGGATGGCTCGGATTGTCTCAATTACGGGGGAATCGACGGGATTCCGGAAGCCCAATCTTTGTTCGCCCGGATGCTTGGGGTAGAATCGAAGGAAATCCTCATCGGCGGGAATTCAAGCCTCACGATGATGCACGATGCGCTCACGAGAGCGATGCTTCATGGCGTATACGGCAGCGAACGGCCGTGGGGCAGGCTGCCCAAGGTGAAATTTCTATGCCCCAGCCCGGGGTACGACCGGCATTTTGCCATATGTGAACTTCTCCAGATCGAGATGATCGTGGTTGACATGCTGCCGAGCGGACCGGATATGGATCAGGTGGAACGGCTCGTAAGGGAAGATGATTCCATCAAGGGCATATGGTGCGTTCCCAAGTACAGCAACCCTGACGGCATCACCTATTCGGATGCAGTCGTTGACCGGCTCTCCCAGATGAAGACGGCAGCGGCCGATTTTCGGATTTTTTGGGATGATGCGTATACCGTCCATCACCTGACCCCGGAACCGAATGTGCTCAAGAACATCCTTGCCGCTTGCAGGGCCGCAGGCAATCCGGACCGTGTGTTCCTGTTCTGCTCCACCTCCAAGATTACCTTTCCCGGTGCCGGAGTGGCCGTATTGGCATCCAGCGAGAACAATCTCGGCTTGATCCGGCGGCAGCTCGCTGTCCAGACGATCGGGCCCGATAAGATCAACCAGCATAGACACGTGCGTTTTCTACGGGACATGGATCATTTGAAGACTCATATGGAGCGGCACGCAGCCATTATCAAACCCAAATTCGACCTGGTGCTGCGTAAGCTTGAGGAAGAGCTGGCTGACAAGCAGATCGCTTCGTGGCATAAGCCGAACGGAGGCTACTTCATCAGTCTGAACACCCTGGACGGCTGTGCCGATGAGGTGGTCCGTATGGCGGCGGAAGCCGGCGTGACCTTGACGAAGGCCGGTGCGACCTTTCCTTACGGCAAAGACCCGAGGAACCGCAACATACGGATTGCTCCGACCTATCCGTCACTTACCGAGCTGGAGACGGCCATCGACATTCTATGTCTGTGTGTTTAGATCGTCAGTGTAAGGAAAATGTTGTCCGAGCGATAAGAGGTACGATCAGCGCGCAAAGAGCCAACCGGGATTGGAAGCAGGAGAAACACATAGGAAAGAGTCCGCCGATCGATGGGCGGACTCTTTTTGGCTTGCCTGTCTACTGGAGTGACGCCGGCGCTGGACTGCCCTTGGCCCCAAGCACGATGGCCGTATAAAAGATGCCGTAACTGAGGAAGAGGACGGCGAAAAACAGTTCCACGAAGCTGACGGCATGACTCCACCTGGAAGTGTCCTGGTACAGCGCAGCCAGCTCGGTGACGATCATCTGCGGGCGGGCGGCGAGATCCCAGGAGTTCCACCGCAGAATACGCCCGATATAGACGCCGAAGCTGGCGAGGGCCAAAGCGGCCGCTGCGAAGAACCACCCGGTGAGGGCACCAAGCCTGGCTGAGGTCCACCTGTGCAGCAGATACAGGGAGCTGGCGGAGAGCGCGAGCCCTAGACAAGCCACACCGAAGATGGGCATGACGCGGTACCAATAGTCGATCCCGGTCCAGAAGCCGGGCTGCATCTCGAAGAAGCGGAAAGCATGCAGCAGCTCCGTGACCAGGTAAGCCGAGTTGGGGAAGAAGGCGAGCCAGACTGCGGCTACAAGGGCTCTCAGCAGCCGGCGGACCCAGCGGGCCTTCAGTCCATCCAGCAGCATGAACAGAAGGGCCATCGGCACGGGAATCCAGGCGAGCGTCACATCCCAGCGGAGAAAGTCATACGCTTCGCCCAATCGGCTGCTGAGCAGCAGGCAGGCTGCGGTGACAAGCGAGAGGAGGGTCAGGAGAGGGACCCAGGGCAAGAGTCGATTCAGGTTCATGATGGTTCCTTCCATGACAGCGTTCAGCTGATCCCGGAGACCGGTCTCCGAACTCAGCTATTTCCCGAAGTATACCAGCGCAGAAGGGTACGATCAACAGGGAGCTGGAGGATGAGCCCATCCTGCCCTGCAACTATTTCCCCTGGATTACGTCAATGAAGACAGATATTGAGGGGAGAGAGATGACATTGTTGTCCTTGATTCAAAAAACGATTCCGGCCGCAGCCCTGCTCCTGCTGGCTGCGACAGGCAGCGCCCTGGCGTATGACGTGTCCTTAAAGCCGTTCACTGACGTATCGAACGGGGACTGGTTCCAGGAGGAGGTCTATTCGCTCTCTGCCATCGGCCTGATCGACGGGTATCCCGATGCCACATTCCAGCCGGACGGCATGCTGACCCGGGAAGCCTTCCTGAAGCTGCTCGTGCAGTCGAAGAGTCTTGATCCGGCTGTGCCCTCAGGAGATGCTCCGGCGGATGTGGAGCCATCGAGATGGTCCTACCCTTACATCGCCGCGGCTTATGAACGGAAATGGATCGATGTGCTGCTCGATTCCCGGCGTGCCCTGGATCCCCAGCGGACGATCACGCGGGGAGAGGTGGCGGCTGTGGCCGGCCGGGCCCTGCTGGACGCCCAGCCGCAAGAGGCGCGGGAGCGCTGGATGAGCCAAGGCTGGCAGGAGGAGAGGGAGCGGCGGAAGTATGCCGACGGGGACACGATCGGCGAAGGGCTTCGTCCGTATGCCTATTACGCGGTGAACCGCGGGATTATGGAAGGCGACGAGACCGGCTTCCATCCGCAGCAGCCGCTGACCCGCAAAGAGGCCGCCGCGATCTTCTATAGACTGATCGACGCAGAGACGGCCGGAGCGAAGCTGGAGCATACGGGCTTCTATGCGATCCGCTCCTATCCTGCGATCGGACGCATCCCGCTGCTGAGCCAAGTCACCTTCGGGTGGTCGCATCTGGAGTATCCTTCCCCCGGAACAGCCCGGCTGAACACGGAGAAGACCGAATACCGCATCCCGTCCGGGTGGGAAGAGGCGCTTGGCGCAGCCGGTTCGGCCAAGGCCGGCAAAGAACTCATGGTGTATTACGGGGACAAGAACCTGAAGGACTTCCTGAAGGACGAAGGGGCTCAGAATGCTTTTATCGACTCCCTGAAGGCTGTTCTTACGGATAAGAAGTATGGGTTCAGCGGGGTCTGCATGGATTTGGAGGGGCTGCTGGAGCCGGCCAGCGCAGCGGATTACGTACAGTTTCTCCACCGTGTGAAAAAGAGCATTCCTGACTATAAGCTGACCGTTGCCGTACAGCCGGACTATTACTATAAGGGCTATGATCTCAAGGAAATCGGCGGCCTGGCGGATACGGTCATTCTCATGGCGTATAACTTCACCCACGACGAGAGCCGTCTGCCTTCGGCACCGCTGCCGCTCGTCAATGATTCGGTGAAACGGGCGCTGGCCCTCGTCCCGAAGGAGAAGCTGGTGCTCGGGATCTCCAAGCAGGCCAACCAATGGGTGACCGCTCCGGACGGGGGGACCGACTCCTTCAATCCGGAGATCGCGGAAGTCGAGAAGCGTCTGGGCGCGCCGGGAGTCTCGCAGTCCATGAGCTATCCTTATTTCCTGAAGCGGATGGCTTTTCAGGACGAGCGGGGCAGCCATGAGATGTACTACGAAGATACCGAGAGTATTGAGAAGAAGCTATGGCTCGCGAAGTATTACGGACTCAAGGGTGTATCGCTGTGGTACATGGGGAATTATACCGATTCCGATTGGAAGCTGTTCGAATAAACGGAAGATGCAGGGGAGCCGCGCGGGGCGGTTCCTCTTTTTTGATGAGATGAGTGAGGGAGGAGGACGAAGATGATATCGGTTGCGCTGGATAAGAGCTAAAACCATCGAACCCCATATCGGGAGAGGGAGCCAGTCTCTGGATGAAAAAGTTGGTCGTATTGGCATGCTTCTTTCTGCTGCTCGGCTGCAAGGAATCTGACAATAAAATAAAAGAGATTCCATACCTTCCTATTTCACCAGGAGATGTTTCGGGTATGAAGATAACGGGAGATGCGATGGAGGATCGGGAGGCATCCCCCGAGGATCGGGAGCAGATTATTAAGTGGATCAACAGTGTGAAACACTTTGAAAGCGAGTTCCGCGGCTCAGATCGGCTTTGTCCCCTTCGAATCACCATACAGGTAAGGTCTCATGGCGAAATCTGGGTATGCTATCAGGATCCGTATGGCGGTACTTCAGGAGCCTTTGGCAGCTTGGAGTTAACATCCAAGTATCAATTCTCCCAAAAGGACCTGAAGAAGTTTTTTCATAGGATACTGCAAGAACAGGAGAAATAGGGCGCTTAAAGCAAAAGGAGCCTGCCGTCTCGGCAAGCTCCTTTTGCGATATAGATGGGTCAAGCCGGCTATGCTGAATCCGTCGAACCGGCTTCTACATCCCCGAAACATAGCGGCCGGGCTCCTTCTCCAGACCGAGATAGTCGAAGAACCGCAGCAGCTCCAGGTCCCAGAAGTCCCACGTGTGGGCCATCCCTTCCGGCTGATGGTACCGGTAATTGTAAGGATTGCCTTCGAGCCCTTCGAAGAAATCCCGCACGATCAGGTTCAGATCGAGCCACGGGTCGAGATGGCCGCAGGCGTGATAGACCCTGGGCAGCGGGGAGCCGCCGGCAAGCGCCCTGCGCCCGAGATGCTGAAGGTCGTTGTCCGTGCCCTTCAGGCTCCCTTCGCCGAACAGCTGGATCCGGTCGCGCGAGCGGAGAGAGCCGTCATTCACGAACGAAACGTCGGACTTGTCGCCGGCCGAGAAGGCGCCGATCGCTCCATACAGATCGGGCCGAGCGAGTCCGGCCTTCAGACAGCCGTAGCCGCCGTTGGAGTAGCCGGAGATATAGTTGTCTTCGCGGGCGGCCGACAGGCGCGGGAACAGGTGGCGGAGCAGGGGAGGCAGCTCCTCCGTCAGGTAGCTGTGGAACCGGCCGCCGTGCTCCATGTCCGTGAAGCAGGATTGCAGGCCGCCGGGGGTGACCAGCGCGATCCCGTATTCGTTCGCGTAACGCTCTGCCGCACTCATCCGCAGCCAGGCGGTATGGTCGCCGGAGCCGCCGTGAAGCAGCCAGAGAACTTTCAGCTTGCCGTCCCCCGAATACGGCTGTTTCTCCTGGGGGAGGATGACGCTGACGGTGGTGTCCAACGCCAGGATCTCCGAGTGGATGTTCGTTTCGATCCGCATGGGCTATTCCTCCTCCTTGGGCGTGCTGCAGGCTGTCAGCGGCAGGCGCTGCAGCAGCCGCTCGACGCACCGGTCCCAGTACTTCCACTCGTGCCCGCCGGGGCCTTCCTCGTAAGTCAAGGGCAGCCCGAGCTTCGCGGCGTGCTCCCGGAAGCGCACATTCGCGTCGTACAGGAAGTCCTCCGTCCCGCACCACTGGTACAGATCCGGGACGCGCTCCCCGGAGCGGGCCAGCTTCTCCGCTGCAGCGAAGAGGTCGTTCACGCTGCCTTCCACGGTATCCCGGCTGCCGAAGATATCGGCTGCCTGCCTCGGCTCGAGGCGGTCAAAGGCCTGGGCCGCATCCAGCGCGCCGGAGAAGGAGGCGGCAGCTCCGAATCGGTCCGGGGCGAGCAGCCCGGCCTTCAGGGCACCGTATCCGCCCATGGACAGACCGGCGATGAACCGCTGCTCCCGTTCGGCGGCCAGAGGAAAGTTCCGCTCGCAGATCGCAGGCAGTTCCCGGGTGATGAACTGGAAATAATCGCGGCCGCAGGCCATGTCCGTGTACCAGCTGAGATGCGCCGCCGGCATCACGACCGCCAGGGGCAGTCCCTCGACATACCGCTCCACACTGGTGCGCCGCAGCCAGGCGGTCTGGTTATCGGTCCGGCCGTGCAGCAGATAGAGCGCAGCGTAAGGTCCGGGAGAAGCTGTGCCGCGCGGACCGCCGTGCTGGGGCAGCAGCACCTCCATGGGAACCGGCATGCGGAGGGTTTCGGAGTAATACTCAATATGCAGCCAAGCCATGGGGAGCCTCCTTGAGTTCGACTATTTTGCTTTCCCTTCTACTTTCTTGACGAGATAGGGGGAACCCTTCCGCCAAGTCCCCTTTTCAATTAAAACGTTTATATTTGTCTGATTTTTGAACACGGATCACTGATTTTTCTTGTTTTTTTTCTTGCAAATATTGTCTAGGATGTAAACACCAGGGACCCATTCACAGCGAACCTGGACAACGAGAAGAAGGGCAGGTGAGGTGACAAACCGAAAAGTAAGCGTTTACTACCAAAGGTGGAATGATCCACAGGCTGCTCATCAAGCACGTGGGCGGCGAAGTAAAGAACGGAGGATCGGGATTAGGAAGAAAGAAGTTCGGGCAGTTATGGGAATCCAAGGACACGGCTTTTCAACCGCAGGTATGAAAGGAGCCATCCGGCAGACACAGCCGGAGGAAGATGAGCTCGCCCACTAATCGATAAGTAAACGGAGGAATCAAACCTTATGGATAAAAGAAAGCGTTTTCTGCTGCGTTCTACGGCAGCGCTCCTCTTTGCAGCCACACTGGCCGTGTCGCCGGCTCTTCCCCAGCCGGAGGCGCATGCGGCCGCCCGCCAGGCGGAGAAGCTGAACCGCGGCGTCGTCGCCGTCCCCATGTCGAGCGGTGTGTTCGTTTCATGGCGCCTGCTGGGAACGGAGGACAGCACCGTGTCCTTCAATCTCTACCGGAACGGAACCAAGGTGAATTCGACGCCGATCACGAACAGCACCAATTACCAGGATCCCGGGGGCACCACATCCTCCACCTATACGGTGAAGGCGGTCGTGAACGGCACGGAGCAGACGGCCTCCCCGGCGGCGGGCGTGTGGGGTTCCGGTTATCTCGATGTGCCGATCCAGAAGCCGGCCGGCGGGACGACACCGGACGGGGTGGCTTACACTTACAGCGCAAATGACGCGAGCGTAGGGGACCTGGACGGCGACGGAGATTACGAGATCGTGCTGAAGTGGGACCCGTCGAATTCCAAGGACAATTCGCAGAGCGGATATACCGGCAATGTGTACCTCGATGCCTATGAGCTGGATGGTACGCGGAAATGGCGGATCGATCTCGGAAAAAATATCCGGGCGGGCGCGCACTACACCCAGTTCCTTGTGTACGATTTTGACGGAGACGGGAAGGCCGAGGTTGTCTGCAAAACCGCCGACGGCACGAAGGACGGCGCCGGGGTGACGATCGGCAGCTCCACGGCGGATTACCGCAACTCCAGCGGATATATCCTGGACGGGCCCGAATACCTCACGGTCTTCTCGGGAACGAACGGAGCGGCGCTCTCCACCATTGACTATGTGCCGCCGCGGGGCACCGTATCAAGCTGGGGCGACAGCTACGGCAACCGCGTCGACCGCTTCCTCGCCGGCGTGGCTTATCTGGACGGCGTAAGGCCGAGCATTATCATGGCCCGGGGCTATTATACCCGCACGGTGGTCGTCGCCTTCGACTGGCGCAGCGGCAGTCTGACCCGCAAGTGGACCTTCGACAGCAACAGCTCGACAAACGGATCGGCGACAGCCGGCCAGGGCAACCATAACCTGAGCATCGCGGATGTCGATGGCGACGGCAAAGATGAAATCGCTTACGGATCGCTGGGCATTGATGACAACGGAGCGAAGCTGTATGTCACGGGACTCGGACACGGCGATGCGATGCACCTCAGCGACCTGAACCCGGACCGCGCCGGCCTGGAGGTATTCCAGGTGCATGAAAGCACAAGCGCAGCCTACGGGGCGGAGATTCACGACGCGAAGACCGGAGCGGTCCTGTGGGGCAAGAACACCGGAGCGGATACCGGCCGCGGCATGGCGGCCGATATTGATCCCCGCTACAAGGGAGCGGAGCTCTGGGCTTCGGGTGTAGGCCTTCATACGGTCACGGGCACGCAGATCAGCAGCTCGGCGCCGGGTTCGATCAACTTTGCAATCTGGTGGGACGGCGATCTCTCCCGCGAGCTGCTCGACCACACCGGAGGAACCGGCAAGATCGACAAGTGGGATTACAACGCAGGCTCCCTGACGCGACTGCTGACGGCGACCGGCACCAGCTCCAACAATTCAACCAAGGGCAATCCTTCCCTGCAGGCGGACCTGATCGGCGACTGGAGGGAGGAGGTCATCTGGCGCACGTCGGACAGCACCGCCCTGCGGATCTATACGACGAACGCGGTGACCACGACGAAGCTGCATACCCTGATGCATGATCCGGTCTACCGCCTCGGCGTAGCCTGGCAGAATGTAGGGTATAACCAGCCGCCGCACACCAGCTACTACCTTGGCACGGGCATGAGCACGCCGGCCAAGCCGAGCATCTACACGACACCGTAGGCGGCCGCCGTACGGAAACAACCACTCCCGGCATGCGCCTGGAGTGGTTGTTTTTGGCGATATAGGCTATCCTTGACCGCGCCGGACTGATCAAGCGGAGTTATCCGCACGGTCCAGGCTCCGGGATTGGGCATACTTGAACAGATCCGTTAACCACTTGGCAACCAAACCGCCCCCGAAATATAGAAGGAACAGCTGGAAGTAGGTGCCTTCATAGAAGCGGAACAGGCCTACCAGCACCAGCAGCGGCTTCAGTCCATACGTGAAGGCGGCGGACACAACAAGGAGCCAGAGATAGTAATTTTTGCGGCGCTTCAGGGTCCACTGGTAGAACAGCATATACACAACGGGAATCAGGGAAACATCCAACCCGACGCTGAACGGAATGGCCGGTATAATCCGGTAGGGATACTGCCACATGCGATGGGTCGTTGCATATGTATCGACATAGGTGGAGAGGAGATGGACGGTCAAGCCGTAGAAGCCGAGCCGGAAGGCAAGCTTCCGGTCGATCCGAATCACCAGAGCCACCATGGGAACTGCAAAGGTTAGCAGGTAAGCCCAGAACTGCCACGTACCCGGGTGAGAGTAGGTCTTCCAATACATCGACCAGTCATTGGTCAGGGAAGACGCACGGTTCGACAGCTCAGTCAGGATTTCTTGCTGCTCGCTTGTCATCATGTCTGGAAGCCTCCTTTGCCTTTTAGAATTTCCCAAAAGGGGGAGGTTATCCATGCATACGGCTGTCCGGCACAGCCCTTTCGATAGTTTTCTTGACCCGGTGTATAGCCGTTGAAGCTTCCGGACATTATATTAGCAACGGTGAAAAGCGAGGTGTCGATCCGTTGAATGATTCAACGCTTGACAAGGTGGCCAGACGGAATCTGTAATGAAGTGAGGGGATGTGCCGCAGAGACGTTAGCGCAGCAATAACTGCCATAGTGTTTTCTAGGTAAAAGAACCGAACTCTCATCTGTTCCCAAAAGCACCAACAAATCCATTCACCGTTGAAAAGGCCCCGAAAGGGGTCTTTTTCTTGCTGTGTCCCCCCTCTCTTCCCCATACTGCTCCGCGTATCACTAAATGTTCCCAGAACTGCTATTGTACTATCACAGTACAAGCCGTGCTTACATTTATTAAGAGAGGATGGTAAGTAAGGAGGAGTGAAAGCCAATGGGAGTCATCCTGTACCCGCCTACAATCGATTGGTCCTGGATGAAGCAGCGCCCCCAGCACCTCATGGACCAGTTTGCACAGCATGGACATACCGTATTTTATTTTAATAAAACAGGAGCCGCCGGGCAGCCGGTGTACGAACCGATTGCTCCGAATTTATATCTCGTTCATCATGCGGAGTATTTTCTCAAGGAGCTGTGGCCGAAGATGAGGCCTGCGCAGGGGACGGTATATTGGACCTCCTGGAGCAGGCAGCTTCCCCGCGGCCGTTCCGATTACGGCGCCGACTTTGTGATCTACGACTGCGTGGATGACTTTCCGGATTGGGAATCCGATGAGCGGCAGTATATTCATACGGCGGATGCCGTCGTCTGTACGGCGGACGGACTCGAAGCCAAGATGACGGCTCTGGCCTCTTCGAAGCCGGTGATCCAGGTGCCGAACGGCTGTGACTGGGATTTCTTCCGCAAGACGATGTTCCTGAACCGGAGCGTGCCGCTGCCCGGGATTCCGCCTTCGAGAGGCCCGAAGATCGGATATATCGGAGCCTGGGCACCCTGGGTGGATGAGCGGATCATCCAGGCGCTGGGAGAGAGGATTCCTGAAGCCCAGGTGATCATCGTCGGGCCGAGACTTCGGGAAGATTCGCTGTATTATCCGGCGAACGTCCATTTCATGGGCTACCAGGATTACAGCAAACTGCCGGAGATTGTCCCGCATCTGGATGTCTGCATCATCCCGTTTCATGTCAACCGTATCACGCAGAGCACGAATCCGATCAAAGTATACGAATACCTGGCCGCCGGCAAGCCCGTCGTCTCCACCGATCTGCCCGAGGTCCGCAAGATGGTGCCGCATGTGTCGATCGCGGGCGATCCCGACGAGTTCGTCCGTCAGGTCCAGGCCCAGCTCGCCTCGCCCGGACGCCGTCAGGAGCAGCGCTCCCTTTACGCCCAGGCCTTCAGCTGGCGCAACCGGTACCTGACCATCCAGCAGCATCTCACCCAGTGGTATCCTGCATTCCATGCTTCTTCCGCACCGCTGCCAACGGCCTCTCCGCCCTTCGTGCAGGAGATCCCGCTGGCCCACCAGACCGTGAACTCCTATTATGCCCAGACCGTGTTCCACAGCGAGCCTCCCTGGGTGGGCAACATGCCGGCGGGCGAATACCGGTTCGTGGTGAAGCTCGATCCGAGCATTATCCCGGCCGCCGCCGAGAAGGTGTACCTGGAGATGGACGGCACCTGCCGGGCGGAGGACGGGATTGTACTGAACCTCGGGGTCAGCGGAGCGTCCTGGTCCGCCGCGTCACTCAGCTTCGATCGGCTGCCGGCATTTACTCCCGCCGCATCCGTGCAGGCGAACGACCGTCTGCAGGAAACGTTCTCGTTCGATGTGACGCCGTACGCGAAGCTGAGCCGGTCCATAACGTTCGAATTGTCGAGTCCGCAGTATGTCGTTACCCGGCTCAGCCGCCCGCGGTTGACCTGCTTTGTCCCCACTTCCGAAGGAGGAGTCCTGTCATGAATATATGCGTATGCGGTTATCTCGGCATGGGAAACTTCGGCGACGAGCTGTTCCTGAAGACGTTCGCCCAGACGCTGAAGGGCCACTGCGTATTCCCTTGGGTCGCCCAGGTGGACGTGAAGCGTGTTGATGCGGTCATCATCGGCGGGGGGGACCTCATCACCCCCTACGCCTTCAATTCGTTCTATTTCCCTCCGCAGCTGGAGAACAAACCGACCTGGATCTATGGTGTCGGTATCGTCGACTACTATCCGGAATCCACTTGGCCCAAAGAGGAAGTGGAGCAGTACCGGGTCCGGACGGCCAAGGCCCACCTCATGGCACTGCGGGACCAGCGGTCGGCGGACATTGCCCGCCGACTGTCCCTGAACGCTGCCGTGGAGGTCGTTCCCGACGTGGCGTTCGGCTATGAACCGCCGGGCTATCCGATGGGCCGCTTCTCCGCCCGCCCCACAGCCGGTCTTTGCATTTTTACCTACGACTCGTTCCCGAAAGACAAGCTGATGGCCATCGCGGATCGCTTGATCGGCAAGGGGTACGATCTGGTGTTCATCCCGGTCGTGAACCAGTCCAATAATCCGTTCGCCGATACGTCCCTGTGCTCGGAGCTGAAGGAGGACATTCTGAAGAAGCACCCGAACGCTGTCGTGGTCGTGCCCCGGCCGCAGTATGACCTGGAGGTGACATACAGCTACATCGGCTCGCTGGACTGCCTTATCTCCTTCAAGCTTCATCCGTCCCTGGCGGCCATCCGCAGCGGGGTCCCTGTCTTCTGCCTGACCCAGATGAGCAAGGTCCGCAGCCTGATGGAGAGCTTCGGACTGGAGGAGTTCGTTCATGACTACACCCTGCCGCAGGATCAGCTGCTGGGGAAGCTCGACGACTTCCTCGCGGGCGGAAAGCAGCGGCTGGCAGCGGCTGCTCCGCTGATCCGGCAGACGGAGGAGCTCGCCGGGCTCCAGCTGGGGAAGCTCAAAGATTCCATCGAGAGCACGCTCTCCTAGCGGCGGGCGGCGATTCCCGCAAGCACCTCTTCCACTTCGCTGGCGCGGTGCGCCCATGTATGCTGCAGCGCATAAGCGGTACGGGCTGCGCGGTCTCCGGCATCCTGCAGACGGGAGGCCGTGAGGCGCAGGAACTCCCCGTGATTGCCGGCACAATCCACGAAGGGCGCCATTCGGCGGCATTCGGGAAGGTCGGTCGCAATCACGGGTTTTCCTGTGGCCAAATATTCGTAGGCCTTCACCGGGTTGGTGGCCAGCGTTACGCCGTTGGGCCGGAAGGGGATCAGGAACAGACTGCACCAATCCATATAGAGAGGAAGCTCCGCGTGAGGCTTCAATCCGAGGAAGTGGAGCTTAGGGTCGCGGGCATATTTGCGGCCGAACTCCGGACCCACAATCAGGATGTCCGCCTCGGGCAGGCTGCGGGCCAGGCGGCGTAAGAGGGCTTCGTCGACCCAGGGGGCCCACGCCCCGATATAGCCGATCCAGGGTCCAGGATGATTGGGCAGATCCGGAGGTTTGGCAAGAGGAGCAGACGGCCGGCTGTGCAGGCCCATAGCCGTGTCATAGGCATTGCGGACAAGCTCCGTCCGGCGCCCGGGATACCGCCGCCTCAGGCGCTGCCGGATTCGCTCGGCGGTGCAGAAGATAACATCGGCCATCTCAGCCAGCGGGTGCTCGTCCCGGAGCCACTCGGGGAATTCGTCGACGCAGTCGTAGACGGTGAGAGACGCGCCGTACCTGTGAATCGTGGGAGCGAGCCCGGGAAGCGTCACCCAGACCACGGACGGCTCAGCCGAGCGGTCCCGGATCGCCGGCCACTGACCCTGCAGCCAGGCATCATGATCATGCACCAGGTGCAGACCGGGGGCGAGCGTCTCCACGGCCGCCTCTCTGCGTGTCTTGTTGCAGAAATACACGGTATGTCCTCTCGCGGCCAGCCCGCTCATGATCTGCTGCGGGCGCTGCTTCATCCAGCCCCAGTCGATGGTGGGAGGGTATACGAACAGCACGGGAACCACTCCTTGCTCGAACATCTCGAATGCTAAAACTATTCCGCCGGGCTCACGTTTATTCGTTTCTCCGCATAAAGTGGAAGTACATTGGAAGGGAAGGGGGGGCGTATGCTCATGATCGTTCTGGAGCAGCCGGAAACAGCCGCTTCGAAGCTGACCTTGCAGAGCCTTCCGGCAGCGGCGCCCTTCGACATCCGCATCGTAAGACCGCCTTTTGCGGAGCGCATGAACGCCCTGATGCGGGATTACAGCCTTCCCTATTTTGCGGTAGTCGAGGCGGGCATGCGGCTCAATCCGCTCTACTGGCTGCAGGAGGCTTGCGAATGGGGGCTTCTTCCATCCGAAACGGCCGGCATCGTGGCGATCCGGGACGCGTACGGGGGCTGCCGCGGCCGGCTCGCACCCTATCCGTTCCTGTGGAGCACGGAAGCGGTCCGCGCGGCAGGAGGCTTCGAGACCTATGCCCGCCTGCCGTTCGATTCGCTCGTGCTGGAATCCGCATACCGTTCGCTTGCCCGGATACGGCCATGGGCGAAGGCCGCGGCCATCTCGCCGTTCACGGGTATGCGCCGGAGTTCCCGCCGGCTGGGGGACATCCGGGATCTCCTTGGCCCGCTGCTCGAAGGTACCGTGCAGGGACCCGAAGGGAGGAAGAAGACGGAGCCGGGAGCACTTGCGGGGGGCACGGAAGAAGGGGACGCACCGCTCTGCTCGGTCGTACTCTGCCTGTACCGCGATGAAGACCTGGTACCCTGGGCGGTCCGCAGCGTGTTGGCGCAGACCCGTCCGGATTGGGAGCTGATCCTGGTCGATGACGGTTCACCGGTGCCCCCGGAGCAGTATATGGGGGACCTGCTGGCCGCTCCCCGGGTGCGTATCTTCCGGCACGACCGCAATTACGGCAAAGCGCGGGCCCTGAATACGGCGCTCGCCCATGTCCGCGGGCGGTGGATCGTGGAGCTTGATGCGGATGACTGGCTCGCTCCGGATTGTCTGGCGGGCTTGTCCCAAGCGGAGAAGGGGGTATCGCCCCATGCCGCACTGATCTACGGAGATCATTATGAATGGCAGCAGGTCCCGGGCAGGGAGCCTCTGCTGAAGGGCATCCGGCGGTATGGCCCGGGGCTTGATATAGAGGCCTATGTGCGCAAAGGGCAGCCGGTCGCCCCGCGGATCTACCGGACGGCGGCGCTGCGGGAGCTCGGCGGCTGGTCCGAAGGAGGCCTCTTCGGCGGCCGGCTGTACGAGGATATGGAGATGCTGCTGGCCTTGGGCCGGACTTACCCGTTTCATTATGTACCGGAGCCGCTCTACCACCGGCGCATCCGCAAGGACAGCGTCACGCGGCAGAGGGAGACGGACTATCAGCGCTGGCTGGAGGCGAGACCCGGGGGCGGCCGGGAGGAATCATAGGCCGCCCGAAGGGTTCCAACAGCCTAGGCGAGAATACGCACGAATTCCACGTTGGCGTTGAGGATCGTGATATTCACCGGCGGCGTATTGTAAGTGCCGTCGCTTTGGCTGATGACAAAGAAGGAAGCCTCCACCTGCACAAGAACGCCTGTAAAGAACTGGTTCTGCTGGAACACTTCAATCGTCCGGCCCAAGTATCCGGCAAGAAGCTCTGAGAAAGTCATTTCGTCAACCCTCCTTAGTAGACTGCATTGATGCTCGGGATTGGAATCAGCAGAATGTCCCCCGTCGGTTCAAGCACCTGGATGACATCCGTACCTACCAGCTGCAGAACCCCGGTGATCGTGCCGGCATCCGTTTCGATCGTCACCGATTCGCCGATCCTATCCACCAGGTAAGGCGGCGGGGTTACTTGGTCTCCCGTATACAGGGTGTAGGAGTAGCCATTTGCATCCGATGTTGCATCCTCAATCTCGAAGCCGCTGTTATCAAGGATCTGGAGGGCAACGGCTGCGTCTGTTCCCAGGGCGATGCTGGGAGCGCCAACCGATCCGCTGTAGGCGGTAACGACGATGATTCCGTTCAAAGGCACGAAATCGCAACGCATCACTACATATTCTGCCATGAGTCGATTCCCCCTTAACCGATCGGCGCCGGCGCTGGTACGGTCACAGCAGGCCGGAACCCGATGATTTCACAGATTGAGTAATACACGACTTGACCTGTCGGGTTGCCTGTTGTTGGGCGGATAACAATGGTGCCTAAGCCGACACCCTCCAGTGTACCGATCCGGTTCGGAGGATTCCCGCCTGCTCCTGCACCTCCGGCGTCGATGACTTCTATGACGCTTCCAATGAACCGGCTGAGTTCGGCGCGAAGCTCCGTTACGCAGACATCCTCGGCTTCGGTCACGTTGACGACCGGCGCCGGAATGACGACCGGCTGCGGCGTTTCCACATTAACGACGGGGGCGGGAATAACAACGGGCTGGGGTGCGGCTACGGTGACATCAGGTGCGTCGACTCGGATTTTGGGGCGGGGGCAGACGAGAACTTTGCGCGGTTTCTTCTTGATGACTTTTCTTGGGCAGTGAGTAGGCTTTTTCTTCTTGCTCGGCTTGTGGCACCCTTTCTTGATGGTGCAAACCACTTTGACTTTTTTGCATCTGAACAACCTGAACACCTCCGGAAATTGGGGTACAGCACATCATACTCCGCTGCTGCGGGTTGCGACGGGGCGAATGACGCTATTCGGAGGAAAGGGGCGGTTGTCAGAGGTACAGGCACCCAGGAACAGCTATCATGACAAATAGGGCAGTGTCCGGCAGGGCGGATATCCAGCCTTTTTCCCAATCCACAGCATATACTGCTGCAGGTGGGCTGTGGTAAAAAGTGGAATATGGTCCAAAGAAATATGGTCCAGAGAGAAGTGGGTCATTCCACGGTTTCCTGGGGGGCAGCAGGTTAAGTAGATTCCATGGATTCTTTCGTCCGAAGCTTCTTGCTGCAGGGACGCGCGCTGAATGCTTCGGAGGTTAGATCATCTGATGAGGCGGAGGTTGAATTCGATGATTACGATCAGTGTGTGTATGATAGTCCGCAACGAACAAGCGACCATCGCCAGGTGCCTGGATTCGGTCCGCAGCGCGGTCGACGAGATCGTGATCGTAGATACGGGTTCGACGGACGCCACGCTGGAGATTATCGGTGCCTACACGGATAAGATGATTCACTTTCCGTGGATCGATGATTTTGCCGCCGCCCGCAACGAATCGTTCCGGCATGCCTCCTGCGACTACATCCTCTGGCTAGATGCCGATGACGTTATGGCCCCGGAGGATGCGGAGGCGCTGCGGGAGCTGAAGCAGCGGCTGGATCTCTCCGTTGATTCGGTGACCATGCCGTATCTGCTCAGCTTCGACGAGCAGGGGAATGCCGTTCAGAGCCTGCGGCGGAACCGGCTCGTGAAGCGCGCCCGGCAGTTCCGTTGGATCGGCTGCGTGCATGAATACCTGGAAGTGTCGGGGAACATTCTGCACAGCGGCATTGCGGTACGCCACCAGCCGGTCGAACGCCCGGGCCGTTCGGGACGCAATCTCTCCATCTATGAGAGGAAGCTGGCGTCAGATCAGCCCTTTACTCCGCGCGACCGGTATTACTACGCGAATGAGCTGAAGGATCACGGGCGGTGGGAGAAGGCGGCGGAGCAGTATGAGCTCTTCCTGTCCGAAGGCCTCGGCTGGGAAGAGGACTGTATTCAGGCGTGCGGCAAGCTGGCGGACTGCTACCATGAGCTGCGGCAGCCGGACCGGTTCGCGGACAGCGCTCTCCGATCGTTCCGGTACGGCGCGCCCAGGGCGGAGATGTGCTGCCGGCTCGGGTATCACTTCCTGGAAGGCGGGCGGCTGGATGCCGCGGTGTTCTGGTACGGGACGGCGGCGCAGCTGGAGCGGCCCGCGAGCCGCTGGGCCATCCTGAACGAAGCATGCTGGACCTGGCTGCCGCATCTGCAGCTGTGCGTATGCTATGACCGGCTGGGGGAATACGCCAGGGCTTACGAGCATAACAAGCAGGCGCTGGCTTACCTGCCGGAGGACCCGAGGATGCTGGCTAACCAGGCTTATCTGGAAGGCAGGCTGAAGAGCGTGATTCCTGCGAAGAAAGACTGAGGCAGCGGGATCGCGGCCCAAGACTCCGAAGGGAGTCTTTTTTATTCCGAGGGTTGGGACAGACCGCCGCAGAACGGATGGAATCGGGACGGCCCCATGTGATACAGTGAAGATATACAGCACCCGGGAGGCAGGTATACGGATGAAAGCTTATCTCTTTTTGGCGCTGGCCATCGTCACGGAGCTCTTCGGGACCTCCATGCTCAAAGCCTCGGCCGGCTTTACGAAGCTTTGGCCGTCGTTGGGAGTTCTTATGGGCTTTGGGATCGCCTTCTACTCTTTGTCGCTGTCCCTGCAGTCGATTCCGCTCAGCGTCGCTTACGCGATCTGGTCGGGAGTCGGCACGGCCCTGACCGCGGCGATCGGAGTGCTCATCTGGAAGGAATCGATCTCGCTGCCGACGGCGGGCGGCATCCTGCTCATCATCGCGGGCGTTGTGCTGATCAATCTCAAGGGGCCGGCACACTAGCGCATGATACATACTAATGAACGTATAGGAGATGGAACTATGGACAAAATCATGTTTATCGAAATCGGTATGGGCATCGATCTTCACGGCCAGAACGTAACGAAAGCAGCCGTGCGGGCGGTGCAGAACGCGATCCATCACAACTCGATGCCGGGGCTTCGTTCGGTGCTGCCGGGGGGCTCCCTGCACAACATGAAGGTGAACGTGAGGCTGGCGGTCCCCGCCGACAAGGAGAAGCTTGACCTCGAAACGGTCCGGGCCGAGCTGCCTTATGGCCAGGTCACCTTTGAGGTCACGGACGGCGGGATGCTGACCGGCACCGGGGTGGTCCTCCCCGAGAAGGACGATGTCAATGATCTGGCTTATGTCGTGATTGCATCAGTAGAAGTCGGCTATTGATCGGTTTTTGATTGGGGTTTTGGACTCGGGAATGTTGACTCGGGAATGTTGACTCGGGAATGTTGACTCGTGAATGTTGATTCGGAATGAAGCTTCGCTCTCTTGGGGCGGCAGCTTCTTTTTTTTGTGCGCGGGGAAGGGTGTGCCCCAAATAACCATTGTGCCGGAGGCAACTTGAAGCGCTGCGGGGCTGCTGCGAAAGGGCGTGCAATCCCTGCTGCACCGCGCCGGGGCCCCGGCTGCAGCCAAGAGGTTATCCAGGATGCATAGCCTGCCACAAGGCTGCCGCCCATAATGGAGAGGCCGAGGGGAACGGCGATGGGAGACGATCTCTCCGGCCGTTCCCTTCACTGCTGCCGGATGGAAGGAGGCGCGAGGAGGGATGACAGATCCGCCGGTCTTGAGCATGGCGCGAGTACGGGCGTACCGGGGCCGGCAGGGAAAGAAGGGACAAGTTGGAAGGGACAAGTTCGAAGGGACTTAGGCAGTCAGAACAGAACAGAGCGGCAGTTCAATACGAGAGTGCAAAGGGAGGCAAGGTTGTGAAAAAGACAGTGGCATCGGTACTCATTATGGCCATGCTGGGAAGCCTGCTGCCCGGGGCGGCATCGGCCGAAACGGCGGGAGCTGGCGTGCCCGCCTTTCCGGGAGCGGAAGGCGGAGGCAAGTATACGACCGGCGGCCGGGGAGGCAGCGTCTATGAGGTGACGACGCTCGCCGATTCGGGACCGGGCTCGCTGCGGGACGCGGTAGCCGGCAGCAACCGGACGATTATCTTCAAGGTGGGCGGCACGATTCATCTGCAGTCCCCGCTGAAAATCACCGGGTCGAATCTGACGATTGCCGGCCAGACGGCACCGGGCGAAGGGATCACGGTCGCGGATTATACGACCTCGATCGACGGGGACAACCTCGTGATCCGCTATCTGCGCTTCCGGCTCGGGGACCGGGTGATG
This sequence comes from Paenibacillus mucilaginosus 3016, assembly GCF_000250655.1. Classification (NCBI taxonomy): domain Bacteria; kingdom Bacillati; phylum Bacillota; class Bacilli; order Caryophanales; family Paenibacillaceae; genus Paenibacillus; species Paenibacillus mucilaginosus. The sequence continues at coordinate 6,801,181 of NC_016935.1, read as the reverse complement.
AGCGAGGATGACGCATTCGGAGGCCGGTATCACAAGAACATTATCATCGACCACTGCTCGTTCTCCTGGTCCGTCGATGAAGTGATGAGCATGTACGAGAATGAGAATACGACGGTGCAGTGGTCGATCATGTCCGAGAGCATGCTGATGACCACCCACTTCAAAGGAAGGCACGGCTACGGAGGGATCTGGGGCGGACGCAATACGACGTTCCACCACAACCTTGTCGCCCACAACGTCTCCCGGAACCCGCGGTTCGCGGCAACTTCGGTGGAGGACAAGACGGACGCGTACAACAACGTCATCTATAACTGGGGCTTTTTCTCCGCTTACGGCGGGGAGAAGGGAAGCTTCAACCTCCGCAACAACTATTTCAAATACGGGCCGAGCACGTATAAGAATGCGCGCAGCATGATCTTCGTCGGTGTGGCCGCGGACTCCCGCATGTACATCGGCGGGAACTACATGGACGGCAATCCCGAAGTCACCGCGGACAACTGGAAGGGTGTAGGCTCACTGGCCAGCCCCGACGCCAAGCTTGCCGAGCCGGTAGCCATGCTCGAGCCGGTGCAGCCGCAGACCGCCGAAGAGGCTTATGCCAGCGTGCTGGCCGGCGCCGGCGCCGTACTGCCGCGCCGCGATGCGATCGACGCGAGAGTCATCAGCGACGTGAGGAACCGGACGGGAGAGCACATCAATTCCCAGAAGGAAGTCGGCGGCTATTTGGAATTCGAGCAGGCGGTGTCCCCTCTTGCGGACGGTGACCATGACGGCATGCCGGACAGCTGGGAAGCGCAGCACGGGCTGAATCCGGCAGAGAGTGCGGACGGTAATCTGGTGAATGCCGAAGGGTATACGAACCTGGAGGTCTACCTGAACTCCCTGGCAGGGAACGGCTCGGCTAGCCCGGCCGCTTCGATCACAGCGCCGGCCCATAATACGATCGTGGAGGCGGGGTCGGATATCACGGTGCAGGCCGAGGCTTCCGATCCGGACGGCACGGTAGCCAAGGTGCAGTTCTACCTCGGCGATGTGCTGCTGGGCGAAGATACCTCCGCCCCGTATTCGCTGGCATGGCCGGGCGTGAAGGACGGGACCCACTCTCTGTCCGTCAGAGCAGTGGATAACACGGGCACTGCGGTGCAGTCGGATCGTGTCACCGTACATGCCAACACGAGCGGGGGCACCGCTCCATGGGAGGCGAAGGACATCGGTACGCCGGGCATAGCCGGGCATACGCAGCTTGGAGCCACACCGGCGGACGTGACGGTCAAAGCCGCCGGACTCATGGGCGGAACGGCGGACGCAGTCCACTTCGCTTATCAGCCGCTTACAGGCAACGGGGAGATCGTCGCCCGGGTGGAGAGCGTAACGGCAACAGACGACGGGGCGGAAGCGGGCGTGATGATCCGCGAGGACCTGACTGCGGGCTCCCGCATGGCGGCTCTGTACATTCCGTATGTCAAAATGGGCCGCAAAGCCGTGACCCTCACCCGTACAACGGCCGGAGCCCAGGCGGCAAAGACCGAGCCGGAAGACTTCATCTCGGTGCCGTATTGGGTGAAGGCGGTCCGTCTCGGCAGCCAGTTCACAACCCTCGTGTCGAAGGACGGGGTGAACTGGACGGTAACGGGCACGGCCTCGATTCCGATGGGCGAGACGGCTTACTTCGGTCTCGCGGCGGACGCCGCCGATGCCGACGACGATGTCCAGAAGTACAATACGTCGGTCTTCTCCGGAGCAGCCGTGCGCGCGTTGCCGGCGGATTACCCGACCGCACCCCAAGGGGTGCAGGCCGCTGCAGGCGATAAGCAGGTGACCTTGAACTGGAATCCGGTCAGCATGGCACAGAGTTACACGGTGAAGCGCAGCGAGCTGCCCGGCGGCCCTTACACCGTCGTGACGCAGGGGCTGACGCAGCCGGGCTACACGGACACGGGGCTGAGCGCGGGTCTGAAGTATTATTATGTGGTGACCGCAGTCAATGCGCAGGGTGAGAGCTTCAACTCGGCGGAGGCCAGCGCGGAGCCGACCGGAGCCACGGGTACGATCCACCTGGTGAACGACAGCTACGAAGGGCTGGCGGAAGGAACGCTGCCGGCGGGCTACACGATTACCCCGGATCCGCAGGATGCCGACCATAAGGTAGGCGCTGTGCCTGTGCCGGCGGGCACGACAGGCAACGCCTCTTCGGTGGCGATGGTCGTGTACGACAATGGAGTGGGCAATACGCAGTTCATCCGCAAGTTCGCACCACAGACCGGTGCCGTAGTGATCGAGACGGATCTGACATCCGCCGCGTGGCCGGGCACCTCGGTGCTGCTGCAGCTGCAGGACGAAGCGGGAACGAAGACGCCGCTGTCGATCGAGCTGCGGAAGCCGACCCAGCCGGTCGCCGAATCGGCCAATACATTCGTCTACAAGAAGAGCGGCGCCGACTACAAGATCAGCGAGCCGCCGGTGAACAACCGCTGGTACAATCTGAAGATTGTCGCGGACGTGCCCGGGAAGAAGGCGGATATCTATATTGACGGCGCTCCGGCAGCCCTCGGCGTAGATTTCCAGGCCGACATGGCCGGCGCGGGCATCGGCCGGATTCTGGCGAAGACGCCTGGAACAGGCAAGGGTACGCTGTATTACGATAACCTCAAAGTGTACGTGGAGCCGATCGCCACCCCGCAGGGCCTCACGGCCGTGCCGGGATACGGCAAAGTCCAGCTGAACTGGACGGCAGCGGCAGGAGCCGCATCCTATACGGTGAAGCGGTCCACCGTCAGCGGAGGCCCTTATACGGCTGTGGCATCCGGGGTAACGGCCACGCAGTATATCGATGAAGGGCTTGCGAACGGGACGACATACTACTATGTCGTGACGGCCACCGGGCCGACCGGCGAGAGCGGACCGTCCGGGCAGGTGGCGGTGACGCCGTCCGAGGCTGCCGTGAAGCCGCAGGCTCCGGCAGGGCTGACGGCCCAGGCCCGCAGCACGCAGGCGGACCTCACATGGCAGCCTGCGGAAGGCGCCTCTTACTACAGCGTCAAACGTGCCGAGAATGCAGCAGGTCCGTTCACCGTGGCGGCGGCCAAGGTAACCGGCACGGCCTTCCGTGACGGGGGCCTCGTCAACGGCAGAACCTACTATTACACCGTGTCGGCCTCCAGTGTGGGCGGGGAAGGGCCGGACGCTCCGGCCGTCACCGTACTGCCGGCGGCGGCGCTCGGAACGCCTGCCGTGACGGGAACCGCCGGCGCGGGCAGCGTCACGCTGAGCTGGAATGCGGTGGAGGGCGCGTCCTCCTATGAAGTGAAGCGCGCCGCATCGCCGGAAGGGCCTTATACGGCTCTGGCGGATACGGCCGGTCTCACGTACCTGGAGGAAGGGCTGCCGCAAGGCGTGCCGTATTACTACACCGTGACGGCACGCAACGATGCGGTACACGGGCTTGCCTCCGCACCGGCCGCCGTGCGTCCGGCTGGGGCTGAGGGCGTGCCGGCCGTGCCGCAGGGACTGCGGGCGGAGCCGGGCAGCGGGGAAGCCGTGCTCTTCTGGAAGGCTGCGGCGGGTGCCGACGCTTATACCGTCAAGCGGAGCGAACGCCCGGACGGCGGATTCGTAACGATCGCATCGCAGGTGCCCGGCACGACCTATAAGGATGCCGGATTGGTGAACGGGAAGACCTACTACTACCTGGTCAGCGCCGTTAATGCCGCAGGGGAGAGCGGTTCGACCGCCCCCGTACAGGAAACGCCGGCTGCCGTACTGACGGTGGCGGCGGACGGCAGCGGCATGTACGCCAAGGTGCAGGAGGCGATTAACGCCGTGCCGGACAACAGCCCGGTCACGACGGTCATCAAGATCAAGGACGGCGTATACCGCGAGAAGCTGAATATGCCTTCCACCAAAGTGAAGGTCCGCATGATCGGCCAGAGCCGGGAAGGCACCGTGCTGATCTACGGCGACAGCGCGAAGACGCTGGATGCGGGCGGCCGCGAGCTCGGCACCACCGGCAGCGCCTCGTTCACGGTATCGGCGAATGACTTCACCGCAGAGAACCTGACGGTCGCCAACGATGCCGGCCAGTTCGCCGGCCAGGCGGTAGCGCTCTTGACCAAGGGTGACCGGATGTTCTTCCGGGGCGTCAAGCTGACGGCCTTCCAGGATACGTTCTACGCGAATGACGGCCGTCAGGTGTTCGTCGACAGTCATATTGAAGGCACCGTCGACTACATTTTCGGCTCCGCCGCTCTCGTCTTCGAGAACTGCGTGATCCACAGCCTGGCCGGCGGCTACGTAACGGCAGCCTCCACACCCCAAGGCGGCAAGGGCTACCTGTTCCTGAACAGCCGGCTGACGGCAGAGCCCGGACTCACCGGCACCGTCGCACTCGGCCGCCCTTGGAGACCTTATGCCAAGGTCAGCTATGTCAACACGTATATGGATGACCATATCCGGCCGACCGGCTGGGACAACTGGGGCAATACCGCCAACGAGCTGACGGCGAGCTATAACGAATACGCCAGCTACGGCCCGGGGGCGAGGCCGCAGGACCGTTACCGCTGGTCGAAGCAGCTGACCGCAGAGGAAGCGGCTGCCCTGCTGCCGGAAGTCACGCTTCCCGGCACGGACGGCTGGAATCCGCTGAAGCGCACTCCGCTGCTCGGCGGCAGCACCCAGCTTGCTTCCTTGCAGGCGGATGGGGTTCCCGTAGCGGGCTTCCGTCCGGAGGTCACGGCGTATGAAGTGCTCCTGCCGGCGGGAACCACGGCCGCGCCGACCGTTACCGCATCTGTCTACGCGGCAGGCTCCGCGGTGCAGATCGAACAGGCTGCGGCTCTTCCGGGAACGGCTTCCGTGAAGGTGACCGCCCAGGACGGAACCGCCGGTACGTACCAGGTTCATTTCACGGTGGAAAAGCCGGTGGACACCGTGCCGCCTACGGCCACGGTCACCTACAGCGCTTACGGTCCGACGAACGGGCCGGTGACGGCCACGATCGTGCCGAGCGAGCCGGTGACCGTCACGAACAATAACGGGTCCCTCAGCTATACCTTTGAGGCCAACGGTTCGTTCACCTTCACCTTCGTGGATGCGGCGGGCAACCAGGGCTCGGCCACCGCGACGGTCCGCGTGATCGACAAGACGGCGCCGGCGCTGACGCTCAGTGTCAATACGCCGAAGCTCTGGCCGCCGAACCACCGCATGGTGCCGATCCGTGTGACCGCCAAGGGCACGGATTCGGGTTCGGGCCTCGCCTCCATCGTGCTGAAGTCGATCACGAGCAGCGAAGCGGATGCGGGACTGGCCGCGGATGACCTGCCGAAGGACATCCAGGGCGCCGCTTACGGCACGAACGATACCGAATTCCAGCTCCGCGCAGAGCGTTACGGCGAGCGAGTCTACACGATTACGTATACGGCCACGGATAAGGCCGGCAACCGCAAGGATGCCGTCGTGAAGGTGTCGGTGAAGCCGTAACCGCATAAGAGGCGATCCTCTCCATGGGCAGCGTGCAGCGGGAGGTTCAAGTCTATCCATTCCCGGCCTGTCCATGCTGCGGTTTGCAGCTTCCGCTTATCCCTCTGCTCCAGCGAGCAGGGGGATAAGGTTTTTGTAGGGGGGGACAACAATATACAATTTTTGTGCCCTTGGGGCAAAGGAACGGGTAGAAGTACACATAATTTTGTTTTAGAATGAAGGCTATATTCAAGAGATTCGGCTGCGGCTGCGATACCGGGCAGGACCGTCAGACCGAACGCATGCAGCATTCCAAATCCGGCCAGAGAAAGGGGCTCACCCAGCCATGAAAACGACTTCACAAGATCAACCTGTGTGGTACGCGGACCTCGGCAGCGGGCAGTACCGCAATCCGATCCTGTATGCCGACTATTCGGATCCCGATGTGATCCGCGTCGGCGAAGATTTTTATATGACCGCCTCGAGCTTCGTCAGTTCCCCGGGTCTGCCGATTCTCCATTCCAAGGATCTCGTGAACTGGACGATCCTCACCTATGCCGTAGACCGGCTGCCGGACAGCTTCAACGGCAAGGTCCGCCATGGGGACGGCGTATGGGCCCCCAGCATGCGGTACCACGACGGCAAGTACTGGATCTACGTCGGCTTCCCGGACGAGGGAGTCTACATGACGAACGCCGAGAATGCGGCGGGTCCCTGGTCGCCGCTGCATCTGGTCCAAGAGGCCAAGGGCATCATCGACACGTGCCCGCTGTGGGATGAGGACGGACAGGCCTATCTCGTGCATGCCTTCGCCAAGAGCCGCTGCGGCATCAAGAGCCGGCTGCAGGTGTGCCGGATGAGCCCGGACGGCAGGTCGCTGCTGGACGACGGCGTGATGATTTTCGACGGCACGGAGCATCACCCGACGGTCGAAGGACCGAAGTTCTACAAGAGGAACGGCTACTACTACATCTTTGCTCCGGCCGGCGGCGTATCGACAGGGTGGCAGCTGGTGCTCCGCTCGCGTTCGGTCTTCGGCCCCTATGAGGAGAAAGTGGTGCTCCACCAGGGGGACAGCATCGTGAACGGGCCTCACCAGGGCGGCTATGTCGAGCTGGAGTCCGGCGAATCCTGGTTCCTCCACTTCCAGGACCGAGAGGCTTACGGGCGGATCGTCCATCTCCAGCCGATGTCCTGGGAGAACGACTGGCCGGTGATGGGGATCGACACGAACGGCGACGGGATCGGCGAGCCGGTGCTCATCCACCAGAAGCCGGATGTCGGCCGCATCTACCCGCCCGCTGTGCCGGAGACCTCCGACACATTCGAGAAGCCGGAGCTCGGCCTGCAGTGGCAGTGGCAGGGCAACCGCGAACCGGGCTGGCACTCGCTCACGGAGAATCCGGGGCAGCTGCGCCTGTTCGCCCGTGCGCTGCCCCAAGGCTCCGACACGTTCTACGATGCGCCGAACGTGCTCTGCCAGAAGCTTCCGGCTCCCGAGCTTGCAGCCTCCACCGCGCTCACGCTCACGCCGGGCTCCGGCGAGACGCTGGCCGGCCTGACCGTGTTCGGCCACGACTACCGCTATGCCGCCCTGCGCAGCACGGGGCAGCGGACGGAGCTTGTCTTCGTCGCCGGGACGGGCAGCAAAGAATCTTCATCCGAAGCCGTGGCGGCGGTCGTGGAGCTGGACGCTGCCGTGCGGACCGTCTACCTCCGGGTGAAGATCGTGCTCGAAGCCGTATGCACCTTCGAGTACAGCCTGGACGGCACCGCATACGAGACGATCGGCGAGCCGTTCGAGGCCGTACCGGGCGGCTGGGTCGGTGCGAAGCTCGGCCTGTTCTGCCTCGGCAAGGACGGCGGCCATGCCGACTTCCCTTGGTTCCGCGTGGAGTCCTTGTAAGCGGCAGAGAAGGTTTCCAAGCAGGGGGAACGACGGGAGCTCCGGCATCAAGCGGCCCGGGGTGACGCTGTTCCGGCCTGCAGCCATACCGATTCAGGGACCGGAACGATGCTTCCGGTCCCTGCGTCTTGGCGGCTCTCCCGGACTGCAGGAGACACGCGAAGGTCCATGGTATCCCGTACTTTGCGGCAGCTCCAGCTCCTATGGAGGCTTGCAGGGGAACGCCAATCGCTGACTAGGGTTGAATTGGCAAGCCTTCTCTCTGATTTGTAAAGAAAGCGCTCTATTTTTTCTCTTGTAAGCAGTAGGGGCTATAGGCGATACTTGACAATAATACACTGCGAGCAGGGCGGGGCGGACGAACAGGCAGCGGAGCGATCGACAGGAAGCGGAAGCCGGCCCTTCGGAAGGGGAAGAACATCAACATGCGTGGATATTTGCTGCGGCTTCTGGTCTTCAGTCTGGTTCTCGGTGCGCTGCCGACCGTGTTCATCGGCATCGTCTCCTACTACATCGCTGCGGGCGATATCGAGAAAAAGGTAAGCGAAGGGAACATGCAGCTGCTGTCCCAAACCCAGATGAGGGTGGAGCAGTCACTGAAATCGCTGGAGATGTCGGCAACCCAGTTCGTCTCCTCCTCCCGGGTCAAAACGGCGATGAACGAAACGCTGACGCCGGGCGAGTTCCCGGAGGTGCGCGAGCTGTCGGCCGAGCTGTCCCATCTGCAGACGGAGGCGGTCATCAAGCAGGCGTATCTCGTGAACATCGACCGCGATTGGGCCGTCTCGCTCGGGATGCTTTACAAGCTGAGCGCTATGGAGCAGCGCCGGGAATTCGCCGCCTACGCGATGCACCCGTCGAGCATCTTCTGGAGCACGCGGAGCGCGCCTGTCCCCGTGTCATCGAGCGGCGTGTCGCCCGGAGTGGAAACGGTGGCCGCCACGACGGAGACCGTGACTCTGGTGCACAAGATCCCGCTGCTGCCCCGCTCGGCGGCGCCCAAGGGACTGCTTGTCGTCCATCTGGCGAAGGATGACATCCGCGGTCTGCTGGCCCCGAAGAACCGTCTCGGGAACAACTATGTGCTGGATGCCAGCGGCCTTGCCTTCCTGGCCACGCCGGAGGAGCAGGCGCAGCTCGGGGATATCAACCGCCGGATCGCCGATCTGGCCGGCAGCCCGGGGGGTCGGACGGGCTTCTTCCATGCGGAGGCGGGCGGCGAGAAGGTCAGCGTGCTGTACCGCACCTCCGGATACAACGGATGGACGTACGTGTCCCTGATCTCGCAGGCGGAGATCACGAAGGAGCCGAAGAAGATCGCGCTGATCACCGGGGCGGCCTGCGCGCTGATCCTGCTGCTCGTGCTGGTGTTCGCATATGTAGGCTCCCGGCGGATGTACTCGCCGATCCGCAGCCTGCTCGAATACAGCCGGGGCCTGACGCCGGAGCGGCCGGAGGAGGTCCGGGACGGCGGCGACGAGCTTGCCTACATCCGGCAGAGCCTCCAGTCGCTGGCCGTCTCCCGCTCGCAGCTGCAGGAGCGGATGGAAGGGCAGGCCGGACACCTCAAGGAGTTTTTCGTGCTGAAGCTGTTCACGGGCCAGATCTCCACGAACGATGTGGAGTACCGCTCCCAGATGTACGGCTTTCCCCAAGGGTGGAAGCGGCTCGGTGTGCTGACGCTGGCGATCGACAACCTCCAGGAGACCCGTTACGCCGAGGAGGACCGGGAGCTGCTGCTGTTCGCCGTGAACAATATCGTCGGCGAACTCCTGCCGCCCGCGAGCCGGTTCTCTCCGATTCTGCTCGACGAGACGCAGGTCACGCTGCTTGCTTCCCAGACGGAGGAACCCGAAGCGCTGAAGGAGGAATTCTACCGCACGGCGGAGGCGATCCGCACCCATGTGGAGAGCTACCTTCAGCTTCAGGTGAGCATCGGCATCTCCCAGCCGTTTATGAAGCTGTCGGGTACGGTCAAAGCCTACGGCGAGAGTCTCGACGCCCTGAAGTGCCGGATCTCGCTCGGCCCGGAGATTATTGTGCGCTACGAGGATATCGCCCGGCATGAAGGCAGCGGCACCACGGTCTACGCCCATCTCAAGGTGCTCGAGGAGCAGCTCGTGCAGGCACTGCGGGAGATGCAGCCGGAGCGGGCGTCCGCCGTCTTCGACCAGTACCTGTCGGCCGTGCTGCACAAGGACAGCTTCACGCAGGAGCACCATCTGCTGCTGCTCCAGCTCATGTCGCGCCTGATGCTGCTGGTGCAGGACCAGGGCGTCCCGCTGCGCAAGGTGCTAGAGGGGGACAGCGCGGTGGAGCGGCTGATGCGGCTGCGTACCCGGGAAGAGATCTCGGTCTGGTTCGCCACGCGCCTGTTCGCGCCGATCATCGCCCTGCTCTCCGAAAAGAACGAATCGCAGTATGTGAACATCGCGGACCGGCTCGTCGGGATGATTCACGAGGGGTACGACGGGGACATTACGCTGGAGTCGTGTGCGGCGGAGCTGAATTTTCACCCGGTGTACCTCAGCCGGGTATTCAAGCGGGAGATGGGCGTGCCGTTCAGCGACTATCTCTCCGAATACCGGATGAACATGGCCAAGGTGCTGCTCGAGACGACCACGCTGAAGATCTCCGAGGTAGGGGAGAAGCTGCAGTACAAGAACATCAGCGCGTTCATCCGCAGCTTCCGCAAGACCTTCGGCATGACGCCGGGACAGTACAGGGACCTCATCGACCAGCAAGGATAGAATGCCACACGGGGAGCCCGGCCGGGACTGCCCCGTTTGGTATGCCGGCAGCAGGGCGGAGGAGGGACAGCTGGGCCGACCTCGCACGGGCAGGGGGCGGATGTCAGACACGTACGCGCGGACAAAAGGAGAAGGTGCCGCAGGCTAAGCAGCAGGGCGGAGGCAGCCTGCAGGGCTTAGGGCTGGTGAAACGGCAGCCTGCAGGAATCCTTTCACCGGCCGGGCCCGGGTCAGCTGCCCCTCCGCCACAGATATCGTATATACGCGAAGCCGATGAACCGCAGCGTGGTGAGCGGCTTCCAGAAGCTCAACGGCTGGGAGAAATAGTGGGATAAGGAGCCTTCCCGCCTCCCGGTCATCCGCTGGGCGGATACAGCCCTTGGGCACGCATCCTGTCGCTGCTCTCCCGCCGGATGCGGGAGGAGACCCTGCCGAGACCTGGTTGCCTTCTGCACACCGGGTTGCTTCAAGGCTATGCCCGCGCACGGCGTCGCCCTCTGCAGCGCCTGTTCTCCCGGTCCCCCGAAGGAAGTTATCCCCCGGCTATAGCCTGGCGCTTCCCCTCGCCGGATAATGGGGGCATCACCAATTCACGGGGAGGACCGGGAACATGAAGGCTGAATCGGCATGGCCTGCCGGCGGGTCGGGCGCGGATGCCCGGCTGAAGAGCCGCAGCGCCTGGCTCAGGGACGTGATCCGGGACAAGTGGCTGTATCTGATGCTGCTGCCGGGCGTCGCCTATTTTATCATTTTCAAGTATGTACCGATGTACGGGGTGGTCATGGCGTTCCAGGACTTCAAGCCGCATCTCGGGTACGCCGACAGCCCCTGGGTAGGGCTGAAGCACTTCCGGCGCTTCTTCGCGGAGCCGCAGTTCTGGACGCTGTTCCGCAACACCGTCATTCTTGCATTGTACAACATGATCTTCTTCTTTCCGCTGCCGATCGTGCTCGCTCTGATGATGAACGAGGTGCGGCGGGAGCGGTTCAAACGGTTCGTGCAGACGCTGGTGTACATTCCGCATTTTGTGTCGTGGGTCGTTGTGGTCGGGATCTTCTATATGCTGCTGACGACCGAGAACGGGGTGCTCAACGAGCTGCTCTTCTACCTGTTCGGTGAGAAGGTCGCCTTCCTGCTCGAGCCGGAGTGGTTCCGGACGATGATCATCACGCAGTCGATCTGGAAGGAAGTCGGCTGGGGCACGATCATCTTCCTGGCGGCCCTGGCGGGCGTCGACCTGCAGCTCTATGAAGCGGCGCGGATCGACGGGGCCGGGCGCTGGCGCCAGCTCTGGCACATCACGCTGCCGGCCATCCGCAGCACGATCATCATCCTGCTCATCCTGCGGCTCGGCAACTTCCTTGACTCGGGCTTCGAGCACATCTTCCTCATGCTGACGCCGACCAACCGCGAGGTGGGAGAGGTCTTCGACACGTACGTGTACGTGAAGGGCCTGACGCAGGCCCAGTACAGCTACAGTGCGGCGGTAGGCTTGTTCAAGTCCCTCGTGGGGCTGATTCTCGTGCTGGGAGCCAACCGGCTGGCCAAAAAATTCGGTGAGGAAGGCGTCTACTAGCGCCGGAGAGGAGGAGTTCCCATGTCATACGACAAAACGCTCGGCAACCGTCTGCTGGACTTCGTTATCTACGGGGTTCTGCTCGTAACCGCCATCCTGTGCGTCATTCCGTTTTTGTATGTGCTTGCCGTATCGTTCACGGACCCGGCCGAGGTGGCCCGCGGGGGCATGATCCTGTTCCCGAAGGAGTGGTCGCTGGCCGCTTACCGGTATATTTTCTCTACGGATACCCTGCTGCGGAGCCTGCTTGTGTCGGTCTACGTCACCGTGCTCGGCACCCTGATCAACCTGCTGTTCACTTCGCTGATGGCCTATCCGCTCGCGAAGACGTACCTGCGGGGCCGGCAGACGATCCTGCTCGGCGTGCTCTTCACGATGCTCTTCAGCGGGGGGCTGATCCCGTCTTATTTTGTGGTCAAAAGCCTGGGGCTGACGAACACGCTCTGGTCGCTCATGATTCCGTCCGCGATCTCCGCCTTCAACCTCATCGTGCTCAAGAACTTTTTCCAGGGGATTCCGGACGGGCTCGAGGACTCGGCGAAGATCGACGGCTGCTCCGACCTCGGGGTGCTGTTCCGCATCGTGCTGCCGCTCTCCATGCCGGCCATGGCCACCTTTGCGCTCTTTTATGCCGTGGCGCACTGGAACCAGTATTTTAACGCCGTGCTCTATATCAACGACAATACGAAATGGCCGGTGCAGGTGCTGCTGCGGGAGATCGTCATTCTTGCCCAGAGCCGCATCGGCGACACGAATATCGACGACGCGGAGATTCAGCCGCTGACCATCCGGATGGCGGTGATCGTCTTCGCCACCCTGCCGATCCTGCTCGTGTATCCGTTCCTGCAGAAGCATTTTACCAAGGGTGTGCTGCTCGGCTCGGTGAAAGGGTAGGCGGGACGGTCGGGGTCTGGACACCGGAGCGGAGAGTGGTACGAACACCGCGTCGTGATCCAACCTAATAACCGAAGGAGTATGATGAACTTGAATACGAATACGCATCCGCAGCAAAGCACCTTCCGCAATCCCATCCTGCCCGGCATGTATCCGGACCCGTCGATCTGCCGGGTAGGCGAGGACTATTATATGGCTGCGTCCACCTTCGAATATTATCCGGGCGTGCCGATCTTCCACAGCAGGGACCTCGTGAATTGGCGGCAGCTCGGGCATGCCCTGGACCGTCCGTCCCAGCTCAATCTGGACGGCGTGCAGGTCTCGCGCGGGATCTATGCCCCGACACTGCGCTTCCACGAGGGGACGTTCTACATGATCACGACCTTCGTGGAGAATGCGACCAGCGTGCGCCGCAATTTCTACGTGACCGCGCAGGACCCGGCGGGCCCTTGGTCGGAGCCGTATTGGCTGGAGGATGCGCCGGGCATCGACCCGTCGCTGTTCTTTGATGACGACGGCCGGGTGTACTACACCGGCAACCGGATGCCGCCCGGGGGTCAGCTCTACCCGAAGCATATGGAGATCTGGCTGCAGGAGCTTGATCTGCAGACGCATCAGCTCACCGGCCCGAAGTTCAGCCTCTGGGACGGCGCGCTCAAGGGCATTCATGCGCAGGAGGGACCGCACCTCTATAAGGTGAACGGGTACTACTACCTGTTCATCGCCGAAGGCGGCACCGGATTCACCCACTCGGTGACCGTCGCGAGAAGCGAGAGCCTCACGGGACCTTACGAATCGTGCAAAAGAAACCCGATCCTCACGCACCGCCATCTCGGCAGCACGAGTCCGATCGCCAATGTCGGTCACGTGGACATCGTGGAGACCCAGAACGGTGAGTGGTGGATGGTCTGCCTCGCCTCCCGTCCGTACGGCGGCTCCCACCGCAACCTCGGGCGCGAGACGTTCCTCGTGCCGATGGGCTGGGAGGACGGCTGGCCGGTCGTCAATCCCGGCAAGGGCGTCGTGGAGCTGGAGTCCGTGCGGCCGGACCTGCCGGAGCAGCGCTGGTCTTCGCTGCCGGCGTGCGACCACTTCGATGCTCCGATGCTTGAGGACCGCTGGAACTTCATCCGGACCCCGCGCGGCGAATTCTGGAGCCTGGAGGAGCGGCCGGGGTATCTGCGGCTGCGGCTCAAGGACGACAAGATCACGGAGCCGGGCAACCCGGCCTTCGTCGGCCGGCGGCAGCAGCACATGTCCTTCGCGGTGCGCACCGCGGTGGAATTCGCGCCGCAGGCGGCGGGCGAAGCGGCGGGGCTGGTGCTGTACCAGAGCCCGGATTACCAGATCCGGGTGGAGATTGTGGGAGCCGGCAGCGGTGCGGATGCCGGCGGCGGGGCAGCGGTGCGCGTCGTGCGGCGCGAAGCGGGCGAAGAGTGCGTGCTGGCCGCGCGGGAAGTCTCCGCGGTGCGGCTGTACCTGCTCGCGGAAGCGCACGGGCAGTCGCTGCGCTTCGCGGTGGCGGAGCGGGCGGAGGATTGGCTGACGCTGGCCGAGGAGGTCGACGGCCGGCTGCTCAGCCCGGACAGCGCGGGAAGCTTCGTCGGCGCGTACATCGGGCTGTTCGCCGAGAGCAGGGATGCCCCGGCATCAGCCGGGCGTGCGGCGGACTTTGATTATTTTGAATACACGGCGCTGGAGTAGGATATCGCGCAGCTAGTCACATCGGCTGCTTCCTTCCGCGTCCGCGAATGCAGTTTTTCGGCGGCCTTCTCCCCTACTTCATTGGCCGGTTCCCTCCCTTGTCGGGACTGCCGCCGGCGTTTGACCGAGCATGAGACATGAGACGACCATTTTTTCATTCCATCCTGAGGGGGATATTACATGAAGAAAGTAACGGCGGCTTTGGCAGGCACGGTGCTGCTGACCAGCGTTCTGTCCGGGTGCGGCGGCGAAAGTACGGGAGAAGGAGCCCAGGGGGCACCGCAGGATGACGGCACACCCTATCCGCTGACCCTGATCGTCAATCAGGTCGGCGAGATTCCGCAGAAGGACAATGACGTCGAGAAGGCGATCAAGGCTTACACGAACACGGACCTGCAGATTCAGTGGATTCCCCAGTCGGCCTACGACGAGAAGATCAACGTCATGATCGCCTCGGGCGAGCTGCCGAAGCTCATCAAGCTGAACTACAACCCGACGATTGTCGGCGCGCTGAAGTCCGACCTGTTCTGGGAGATCGGCCCTTACCTCAAGGATTACAAGAACCTGGCGGCGCAGAATGAGCAGTACTACAACAACATCGCCGTGGGGGGCAAAATCTACGGTGTGCCGCTGTTCCGCGATCTCGGCCGGGCCGCGATCCAGTACCGCAAGGACTGGTTCGACGCCCTCGGCCTGCAGGTGCCGAAGACGCTCGACGACTGGTACAACGTGGTCAAGGCGCTGACGCTGAACGACCCCGACAAGAACGGCAAGAACGATACCTACGGCCTCATGCTCGAGAAAAAATACAACCTGGACGTCAACTCCACTCTGGCCCGCCTCGCCGTATCGCAGGGGGCGCCGAACAAGTGGCTCGTGGAGAACGGAAGCTTCATTCCGGACTTCACCACGGCGCCTTACTTCGAGACGATGAAGCTCTTCAAGCGGTTCTACGACGAGAAGCTGATCAACCAGGACTTCGCCGTATACGAGTCCACCGAGATGGATAAGGTGTACGAATCGGGCCGGGCCGGCATCCGCTTCACCGGCGGCAACACGCAGAGCTGGCAGGATAAGCTCGTGAAAGTGGTGCCAGGCGCGGTGGCCGACGTAGCGCCGGTCGAAGGGCCGGGCGGGCGCAGGCTGCCGGGTGAGCCGGGCAACGCCGGCTTCCTCGCCGTGCCGAAGTCGACGGTCACCTCCGAGGCTGAGCTGAAGAAGGTGCTGGCCTTCGTCGACAAGCTCATGGACCCGCAGATGGCGACGCTGCTCGTCAAGGGCATCGAAGGCCGCCACTGGGAGGATAAGGGCGACTACACCCAGCCGCTGGACCCAACGGCCGCGGCCAAGGAGGTCAAGCCGTACCGCGACACGCTCCCTCACCGCGGAGAAGCGTACAATGTCGCGAAGCCGAGCAAGGAGACGGATCTCTTCCGCAAGAGCCAGACGGTCGGCAAGGAGAACGAGAAGTTCATCGTGACGAACCCGGCGCACACGCTCGAATCCGCGACGTATTCGGAGCGCGGCAAGGAGCTCGAGCAGATGATCACCGACGCGATGACGAAGTTCATCATGGGCAAGATCGACGAGGCCGGCTGGAAGGCCGAGATCGAGAAGTGGCGCAAGGCCGGCGGCGACGCCATGGCCCAGGAGTACAAGGAGGCGTACGCGAGGGCGCCGAAGAAGTAAGGGGCTGCAGAGGAAGGGGCGGGTCTCTGGTGGCGTGACGCTGGGGAAATAAGTTCAGCGGCGCGGCAGACCGTCCCGCATCTATGAGACTGCAGGGGAAAGAGGGGAACGGCTCCCGTGATCATCGGGGACGTTCCCCTTTTCGCCGCTGCAGCTTGCAAAGCACGAAAGCCGCCACGGACGCTAAAGTCCGGGCGGCTGAGAGTGCACGGCAGCTCGCGTTGTAATGCGACGCGACGGGGCACGTTTGGGTGAAACACGGAAATAGAGGATCTACGGTGCGTTATACGCTTCAGCGACAGGGCAATTTGAAGATAGCGGAACTGAGGTTCGCTATTGTGAGCCAGGGGGGCGGATTTGATTGAAAATGACCACCATAACGCATCTGAGTTCCTCTATTTCTTGGGAAATCACGGGAAATACCCGAATAAGGCATCCAAGTTCCTCTATATTCAACAGAGAAGGTCTCCCGTTCCATGGTGGAGGAAACGGGCTAGGTTGTCTGGTTGGATGGACCGTCAGAAGAGAAAGGCTTGTCCGCTCAGGATAAGTCGGGACCTAAGGCGACAGGCGGCTGCAGGGCCATCTCATAGGAACAGGGTCTATAACATAACGTTAAGCCACCGTAGACTCGACTTACAAGGCTGTCTGGTTTGGACGGACCTGTCTGAAGAGGGGCGGTCGGTGCAGGGCCGTCTCACAGGGACATGGGCCATAACGCAGCGTAAGCCGCCATGGACTCCATCAGTCCAGGCGGCTATATTGTGCTGTGTATGATTCTGATTAACCCGGCATCGCCCCCATCGCTGTGCCCACGTGATTCTTGCGGTCCAGTCTCAACCCTTCCCGCCCCCCAGGCCAACGGACGATGATTTTCTCACAAGCTGCCGTACGGGGTACAATAGGCTCATAAGGGAAAGGAGGTTGTACTCCGCATGACCGGTTTTCAGTCCGACACGTATCTGAGATGCATCCAGCTGCTTCGGGAGAAGGTACCCTCCTTCGAGCAGTACCCGTTTCATCTGCATGCCATCCGCGAGCTGGACACCCTGGAGCTGCATCCCAAAGTCACCTACATCGTCGGTGACAACGGCATGGGCAAATCCACCCTCATCGAGGGGCTCGCCGTGGCCTGGGGCTTCAATCCCGAGGGGGGAAGCCTGAACTTTCAGTTCTCCACGTACGCCTCGCATTCGGAGCTGCACCGGTATCTCCGGCTGGTGCGCGGGATAAGGAAGCCCAGGGACGGCTTTTTTTTCCGGGCCGAGAGCTACTACAATCTGGCAAGCAATATCGAGGACATGGACCGTGAAATCTCCAGCGCTCCCAAGATCATCGAGGGCTTCGGGGGACGCTCCCTTCATGAGCAGTCGCATGGCGAATCCTTCTTCGCCGCCTTCCTGAACCGGTTAAGAGGGAACGGCCTGTATATGATGGACGAGCCGGAAGCGGCTCTCTCCCCGTTCCGGCAGATGTCGCTGCTGACCCAGATCCATAAGCTTGTGCAGCGAAACTCGCAGTTCATCATCTCCACCCATTCGCCCATTCTTATGTCTTATCCCGAGTCCGTCATCTATCAGCTGACCTCCCGTGGCATCGAAGAGGTGACGCTGGAGGAAACCGACCACTACGAGCTTACCCGGCGGTTTCTGAATAACCGGCAGCGCATGCTGCAGGAGCTGTTCCGGGAAGAGGACGGCGAATAGTTTCTCATAGACTGCCCGATAGGACAGCCGTGATGTACTCCATCATCCCCCTTTAAACCTCGTCTGCGTCACCTCAGCTTCCACCGCTCCTTTTGCAGCAGATAGATGAAGTAAGGCGCCCCGATAACCGCCGTCATGATGCCGACCGGCACCTCGCGCGGGATGATGACGATCCGTCCGACCGCATCGCCGAGCAGCATGAGGTCCGCGCCGAGGAGCGCGGCGACCGGGATGAGCCACTGGTGCTTCGCCCCGACGAGGCTCCGGGCGATGTGCGGGGCGACGAGTCCGATGAAGCCGATGGCTCCGACCGCAGAGACGGAGATGCCGGCGAGGGCGACGGCCAGAAGCAGCAGGAGGAGGCGTTCGCCCCGAAGGTTGACCCCCAGGGAAGTGACGGTCTCGTCGCCGAACTGCAGCACGTTGAGCTTCGGATACAGCCTCCACACGAGCGGCACGAGCACCACGATCCAGGGCAGCAGGGTGAGCACATCCTTCCAGCGCCGGCTCCACAGGCTGCCGGTCATCCAGAGCAGCGCCATGCTGACGTCGGCCGGATGCGAGACGATCAGATACTGCGTGCCGGCCTGGAAGACGGCTCCGACGGCGATGCCGGTCAGGGCGAGGGCGGAAGGGCTCAGAGTAAGCCTGCGGCTGAGCCCAAGCAGAATGGCGAAAGCGGCGAGGGCCCCGGCGAAGGCGGCCATGGGCAGGGCATAGCCCGGCGCACCCGGGAACAGGAAGATCAGCGCTGCCGCCGCAAAGCCGGCTCCCTTCGTGATGCCGATGACGTCGGGGCTCGCCAGCGGGTTGCGCACGAGGCCCTGCAGGATCACGCCGCCGACGGCCAGCCCCATGCCTGCCAGGATGGCGACAAGCACCCGGGGCAGACGCACGTCATGCACGATGAAATAGGACTTGTTCGGTTCCCCGAGCAATGTAGACCCGATGTCGCCGAAGGGCACGGGCACGGCGCCGACCCGAACGGAGAGGACCGTCAGCAGGAGCAGGGCCAGCAGCGAAGCGGCCAGTACGATGCTTTTGTTCATGAGGCGGCCCTTCCTTTCTTGACGGTCAGGTAGATGAAGAAGGGGGCTCCGATGGCGGACGTGACGATCCCGACCGGAGACTCATAAGGGAACGCGATAAACCGGCTGAGGAAGTCGGCGTACACGAGCATGGCACCTCCAAGCAGCGCCGTCAGCGGCACGAGTACGGGCAGACGGCTGCCGGCCAGCGCCCGGGCGATATGAGGCACGATCAGGCAGACGAACCCGATCGGTCCGCACACGGCAACGGCTGAGCCGGCGAGGAGGATGACGAGCCCCATGCAGGCGGTCCTCACCACGGTCACCCGCTGGCCGAGGCCCGCAGCCACTTCATCATCCAGCGTGAGCAGCCGGAAGGCGGGCAGCATGAAGAGCAGGAGGAGCAGGCCGCCGGCCAGGAAGGGAAGCAGCAGCCGGACCTCCGGCCAGGCCGCCTGGTTGACCGAGCCGACCAGCCAGAAGAGAATGTTCTCGGTCGACTGCTGATTCAGGATGATGAGGCCCTCCGTCAGGGAGGAGAGCAGGAAATGGATCACGATGCCCGAGAGGGCCAGCCGGACCACCTGCTTCGGCCCGTTCCCCGCCAGGGTCCAGATCAGGAGAGCGCCGCCGGCCGCACCGGCGAAGGCCGCCAGCACAGTCCCCAGGGGAGCCAGCTCCGCGGCCGCCGCCAGCCCGAGCACGACGGCGAAGGCCGCCCCCGCGTTAATGCCGAAGACATGCGGGGAAGCGAGCGGGTTCTTCGTGGCGAGCTGGGTGAGCAGTCCCGCCAGGGCGAGCTGCGCCCCCACGATGCAGGCCGTCAGGGTGCGGGGCAGGCGGAGCGTCTGGATGTAGAGGTGCGCTTTGCCGCTTCCCTGGTAGGTCAGCGCCTGAACCAGCTCCGTCCAGGTGACGTGCGCGGCCCCCCACTTCAGGGAGCAGAGGATGCCGGCCGCCAGCACGAGCACGGAGGCACAAAAAAGGAGAAGCAGACGCCCGGCAGGGCTCTGCTTGTCCGATAAGCTTGGATTATGATGCGGCATAGGCATAGAGCTACGCCCCCAGATGCTTCACGATATCCTCGGCCATCTTCTCAGAGCCGATCAGACCGCGTGAGAGCGACCAGTCGCGTCTTTCCACATAGAATACCTTATTGCCCGAGACGGCTTCGATCTGGCCCCACAGCGGGTTCGAAGCCCACTGCTTCTCGATGTTCTCCTTCTCGATCGGCATCAGGAACATCGCCTGCGGGTTCGCTTCGGCCAGCTGCTCCAGCGTGAACTGCGGATACGAAGCTTCGTTCTTCACCGGATCGGTAAAGCCCAGCATGGCGATGAAGGAGCCGGTGTAGGAGTGGTCCGAGTGGGCGAAGAAGCCCTTGGTATTGACGACGGCCGGGAGGACGCGGAGGTTCGTGTTTTTGATGTTCTTCTTCGCTTCGTCCATCTTGGTCTGATGCTCGGCAAGGCGCTTCCTGCCTTCCTCTTCCTTGCCTGTCGCCTGTGCGATGATCATGTAGTTCTTGAGCATCTGGGCATAGTCGGCCTGAAAATCATCCAGCACGAGCAGCGGGGCGATGGCCTTGAGCTGCGGGATCGCATTCTTGTGCTTGTTGAGATCCACAATAATGAGGTCGGGCTGCAGCGAGCTGATCAGCTCGATATTCGGCTCGTAGCGGGAGCCGACAGACTTATAATCGCCGATCTGACTCTTCACCGCGTCCATGAACAGAGCCGGATTGGAGTCGTCGGCTGCGCCCACCGGCTTCAGCCCCAGGGTGACGAGGGCATCCGTGAAGCTGAATTCCATCGTGACAATGCGCTCCGGTTTTTGGGCCAGCTCGACGGTGCCCATGGCGTCCTGAACGGTAATCTTGCCTGCTTTCTGGGCTGCAGATGCAGGTGCGGCATTTCCGGAGGCGGAGGCCTCCTCTTTGGGAACCGTTTTGCCGCAGGCAGCGAGGCTTACGGCGAACAGGCAGATCAGTACGGTGCGAAGTGTGCGGGTCATCCAATGAGACATGGTTTCTTTCTCCCCCTGAAAATGATAATTATTATCAGTTGGATTATAGCCCATTCTTCCGCGGCCGGACATGTCCAATTTGCAGAAAGCCTATGTCTGATTTTTAGATGTTTGCTGGAGGAAGACGGAAGGGGCGGTGCCCGTCACTTTTTTGAAGGTTTTGCTGAAGTGAAAATAGTCCGCGAATCCGACCCGCAGGGCGATTTCCTTGGCGGGCAGGTCGGTCTGCAGGAACAGCTGCCGGGCTTTCTCGATCCGCAGCCGGTGCAGGTAGGCGGTCAGCGTCATGCCCGTATGCCGCTTGAACAGCACGGTGTAGTGCCCGCCGCTCATGCCCGCGCGTCTGGCGAGCATCGGAAGCGTCAGCTTCAGCATGTAATGCTCGTTAATATAGGAAAGCGTCTCTTCGATGGCTTCGGCGGAAGAGTGTTTCTCCGTCTGGGCCTGCGATTCATAGAGGCAGATAAACAGGATCCGCTCGAGCATCAGCCGCATCCGGAACCGCTGGGCTGCTTCTTCCTCTGGGGGAAGAGGCTCCGGACCGAACGCGTCGCACGTACGGAGAAGCTCGTCGATCATGTAATGGATTTTGACTTCGCTGACCGTGTGGAGCGTCCCTTCCAGCGTCCATTCGCTGTGCTCGGGGAGCATTCCGTAGCGGATCACCGCATACTCGGCTTCCTTGGTCCTTGGCACCTGGATGACCCAGGGGCCTGCAGTGGGATGACAGGCGAAAGCCTGTGCCACAACGGCGGCTTCCCGCCCGGGCGGCGACCGTAACGTGCCCCCGGCGGACAATGAGCAGCACGTGCTCGTCTGCTTGGAGAAGGAGGGTTTGGGACGCAGAGCAGGACTCAATGCGCCGGGGGATCGGAATCATCCCCAATAGCTGTTGAAAGTTCATGATGGCGTTCCTCTCCCGGGAATGTCACCGCTTTTGATTTGCCTTGACAGCGGAGTTCAGGGTTAATGAAGAAGATTCGACAGGAAAGCGGGGAAATCCTTTTGCTTGCTCCAGGGAAAAGGCTTCCAGTCGAGTAGGGCATGGGGGCGTCGGCAGACGCATCAGAAAATTCTTCCAAAAAAGCTATTGCCGGGAAACGCGGTCTGTAGTAAGATCAAATAAAGCGCTTACCTTAACGGGCAAGCGTTTCTCTAGAAAGGGTTAAGCGCTTAACTTAACTTAACCGGCATTCATTTTAACCTGTTCCTTATCTGATATGACCTGCAAGGCCTTAACGCACACGCTTCATTAATTCAACGAGTATGCGAA
This sequence comes from Paenibacillus mucilaginosus 3016, assembly GCF_000250655.1. NCBI lineage: Bacteria > Bacillati > Bacillota > Bacilli > Caryophanales > Paenibacillaceae > Paenibacillus > Paenibacillus mucilaginosus. The sequence goes on along the minus strand of NC_016935.1, from coordinate 6,779,176 downwards.
AGGAGAATGGGTATGAGCACGATCCGTCTCACGATGGCCCAGGCGCTGCTCCGGTTTCTCGATGCGCAGTATGTCAGCCGGGACGGCCGGGAGACCAAATTCGTCCGCGGGGTCATGGGCATCTTCGGGCACGGCAATGTGACCGGGCTCGGGGAAGCGCTGGAGCGCAGCAGCGGAAGTCTTACTTTCATTCAGGGCAAAAACGAGCAGGGCATGGTGCATGCCGCCGCCGCGTTTGCGAAGCAGCGTAATCGGATGGAAATCTTCGCCTGCACCTCCTCGATCGGGCCGGGCGCGCTCAATATGGTGACGGCCGCGGCGACCGCCACGGTCAACCGGATCCCGGTGCTGCTGCTGCCGGGCGACAACTTCGCCACGAGGCAGCCGGACCCGGTGCTGCAGCAGCTCGAGGTGGCGGGGGACTATACGGTCTCGGCCAACGATCCGTTCAAGCCCGTGAGCAAATACTGGGACCGCATCGAGCGGCCCGAGCAGCTGATGCCAGCCCTGCTGCAGGCGATGCGCGTGCTGACCGACCCGGCCGAGACCGGCGCCGTCACGCTGGCGCTCCCGCAGGACGTGCAGGCGGAAGCGTACGATTACCCGCTCTCCTTCTTCGATAAACGGGTGCATTACATCGACCGCAGGCCTCCTGCCCCGGAAGCGCTGAGGAGGGCGGCGGAGCTGGTACAGTCGGCCCGCAGGCCGCTGATTGTCGCCGGGGGAGGCGTGCTCTACGCGGAAGCCGCAGAGGAGTTGAAAGCGCTTGCCGGAACCTTCGGCATCCCGGTGGCGGAGACGCAGGCGGGCAAGGGCGCGCTGCCCTGGGACCATCCGCTGAACGCCGGCGCGATCGGCGTCACGGGCTCGCTCGCCGCCAATCGGCTCGCGCAGGAAGCGGATCTCGTTATCGGCGTGGGCACTAGGTACTCGGACTTCACGACGGCATCAAAGTCGGCCTTCCGCCATCCGGGGGTCCGCTTCCTCAACCTGAACGTGAGCGCCTTCGACGGGGCGAAGCTCAGCGGAACGCCGCTCCTCGCGGACGCCCGGGAAGGACTGCGACTCCTGCGGGAGGCCCTGCAGGAGTCGGGCTATGCCAGCGGCTATGCACCCGGCGAGATCGCCGCCCGCAAGGCCGAGTGGGACGCCGAGGTCAACCGGCTGTACACGGCGGAGCATGAGGCGGGCTTCGCCCAGACCCGGGCGCTCGGCGTTATCAACGCGGCCGTCGGACCGGAGGCGGTCATCGTCTGCGCCGCCGGCTCGCTGCCGGGCGACCTGCACAGGCTGTGGCGGGCCGCCGGGCCGAAGACGTACCACATGGAGTACGGCTTCTCCTGCATGGGCTATGAGGTCAGCGGCGCCTTCGGGGCCGCGCTCGCCGACCCCCGCCGGGACGTCTACGCTCTGGTCGGCGACGGCAGCTATCTCATGCTGCACTCGGAACTGCTGACGTCCCTGCAGGAGGGACGCAAGATCACCGTGCTGCTGTTCGACAACCACGGCTTCCAGTGCATCCACAACCTGCAGCGGGAGCATGGGAGCGACGGCTTCGGCAATGAATTCCGCCGCCGTTCGCAGGAGACCTCCCGGCTGACCGGGGCGTACCTGCCGATCGACTTTGCCGCCCATGCCCGGGCGCTTGGGGCCAAGGCCTACAAGGCTTCCACGCCGGAGGAGCTGGAGGAGGCGCTGCGGCTGGCGAAGGAGGAAAGCATCACGACCCTGATCGAGATCCCGGTCGTTCCGGGAACGAACACGGGCGGCTACGAATCGTGGTGGAATGTCGGCGTACCGGAAGTGTCGGTTAGCGGGAAGGTGCTCGAAGCGCACCGCGGGATGAAGAGCCGGATCGAAGCGGTTACGGTCCGGTGAGAAGAGAGGAGAGATCTAAGATGGCGAAACTGCCGTTCCGCCTGGGAGCGCACCCGATCAACTGGGTCGGGGAGGATGTCAAGGAGCATGGGGACGATACGACGTACGAGCGGATACTGGACGATATGGCGGCGCTGGGGCTGCGGGGGACGGAGATGGGGCGCAAGTACCCGGCGGACCCGGCCGTGCTGAGGGAGGAGCTCTCCCGCCGGGGACTGCAGCTCGTGTCCCAGTGGAAGTCGGTGCTGTTTTCGGACCCGGCATACCGGAAAGAAGAGCTGGAAGCGTACCGCCGGCATGCCGCCTTCTTGAGGGAGATGGGCGCCGAGGTCATCTCCACCTGCGAGATCGGGGGCTCGCTGCATTTTGACCCCAGACGCACCCCGCACGAGAAGGAAGTGCTCCGGCTGGACGATGCGGGCTGGGAGAGCCTGGCGGAAGGCCTGAATGAAGCCGGCGTCATTGCCCGGGAGTACGGGCTGAAGCTGACGTACCACCACCATGGCGGCACGGTCGTGGAGCAGGGGCACGAGATCGGCCGTCTCCTGGAGATGACCGACCCGGCGCTGGTGCATCTCCTGTTCGATACCGGGCATGCGTACTACGGCGGGGCGGACCCGCTGAGCGTGCTGCAGAAGCACTATGACCGGATCGCTTACGTCCACCTGAAGGACATCCGCCCGCAGGTGCTGGAGGAGGCGCGCGCGGAAGGGGCTGATTTTATTACCTGCATCCGCAAAGGAGTCTTCACGGTGCCAGGTGACGGGTGCATCGACTTCGCCCCGATTGTCGGCGAGCTGGCCGCACGCGGCTACGGCGGCTGGGCGATGCTCGAAGGGGAGCAGGATCCGGCGGCTCACCCGCCTTACGACTATGCGAAGCAGGCGCTGCTCTACTTGGAAGGACTCATCGACCGAAAGGAAGGGATCGCGTAATGAGTTATGTTTCCTTTGCGGCGGGCAAGCCGCTGGATTTTGTGGCGGTCGGCCGTCTCTGCATCGATCTGAACGCAAACGAGATCAACCGCCCGATGGAGGAGACGATGACGTTCACCAAGTATGTCGGCGGCTCTCCGGCGAACATTACGATCGGCATGTCGCGCCTCGGCCTGCGCACGGCGTTCATCGGCAAGGTGGCGGACGACCAGATGGGCCGCTTCATCACGGATTATCTGGAGCGCAACCGCATCTCCACGGAGAATGTCGTGACGGACCGGACGGGCGCGGTGACGGGGCTGGCTTTTACGGAGATCAAAAGCCCCTCCGAGTGCAGCATCCTGATGTACCGCGACAATGCCGCCGACCTGCTGCTGTCCCCGCTCGAGGTGCGCGAGGATCTCATCGCGGAAGCGAAGCTGCTCCTGATCTCGGGGGACGGCCCTCGCGAAGAGTCCTTCGAGGGAAGCGGTATTCCTGGCGCTGGACTATGCCAAGAAACACGGGACGGTCGTGGCCTTCGACCTGGATTACCGGCCGTACACCTGGACCTCCAGGGAAGAAACCGCAGTCTACTACAACCTGGCGGCCGAGAAGTGCGACATCCTGCTCGGCACCCGCGAGGAGTTCGATATGATGGAGGCGCTCGGGGGCAATCCGGGCGGCGATGACCGGGTGACGGCGGCGAAGTGGTTCGACTATGCGGCGAAGATCGTCATCATCAAGCACGGCAAGGAGGGCTCGATCGCCTACACCCGGGACGGTGCATCCCACCGGGCCAAGAGCTTCCCGGCCAAGGTCGTCAAGACATTCGGCGCAGGAGACTCCTATGCGGCCGGCTTCCTGTACGGCGTCATGCAGGGCTGGACGCTCGAGAAAAGCATGGAGTTCGGCAGCGCCGCCGCCTGCATCGTCATTTCGTCCCACAGCTGCTCGGATGCGATGCCGACGGCCGAAGCCGTCGAGGATTACATTGAGCGGTGCAACCGCGGGGAGATTACGGCGACCGTTTGACTTTTTAGAATAGGCTGTATTGATAAAAATGAACCTGAGCAGAGAGGAGCACTTCCCTATGACCCAAGTGATTACGCAGGTGCTGAACAACTGGATCGGCGGCCGCTGGACCCCCTCCGAGTCGGACCGCTGCGAGCCGGTGTACAATCCCGCGACCGAGGAAGTGATCGCGCAGGTGCCGTTGTCCACGAAGGGTGACGTGGATCTGGCCGTGCGGACGGCCAAGGAGGCGTTCGCCGTGTGGAGCCGCACGCCGGTGCCCAGACGCGCCCGCATCCTGTTCCGCTACCAGCAGCTGCTCGTGGAGCACTGGGAGGAGCTCGCGAAGCTCGTCACGCTGGAGAACGGCAAAAGCTACAGCGAAGCCTACGGCGAAGTACAGCGCGGCATCGAGTGCGTGGAGTTCGCCGCTGGCGCGCCGAACCTCATGATGGGCCGGCAGCTGCCGGACATTGCGACGGGCCTGGAATCGGGCATGTACCGCTACCCAGTCGGGGTGGTGGGCGGCATCACGCCGTTCAACTTCCCGATGATGGTGCCCTGCTGGATGTTCCCGCTCGCGATTGCCTGCGGCAATACGTTCGTGCTGAAGCCTTCCGAGCGGACGCCGCTGCTCGCGAACCGGCTGGCGGAGCTGTTCACGGAAGCCGGCCTGCCGGACGGCGTGCTGAACATCGTGCATGGCGCGCATGACGTGGTGAACGGGATGCTCGAGCATCCGGGGATCGGGGCGGTCTCCTTCGTCGGCTCCCAGCCGGTGGCCGAGTACGTCTACACGAGCGCATCGAAGCATGGCAAACGCGTACAGGCGCTCGCCGGCGCGAAGAATCATTCCATCGTGCTGCCGGATGCGGACCTGGAGCTTACGGTCAAGGAGATTACGAGTGCGGCCTTTGGCTCTGCGGGAGAGCGCTGCATGGCCTGCTCCGTGGTGGTGGCTGTCGGTGACATCGGCGATGCGCTGGTGGAGAAGCTGCTCCAGGCGGCGGATGCGATCACGATCGGCAACGGGCTGGAGGACGGCGTCTTCCTGGGGCCGGTCATCCGCGGCCCGCACAAGGAGCGGACGCTGAAGTACATCGAGACCGGCGAGAACGAGGGCGCGATCCTGCTCCGCGACGGGCGCCGGGATGCGGCGGCGGAGGGCAGCGGCTATTTCGTCGGCCCCACGATCTTCGACGGCGTGGACAGCGATATGAAGATCTGGCAGGATGAGATTTTTGCCCCGGTGCTCTCGATTGTCCGCGTAGAGACGCTGGAGGAAGCGATTGAGCTTGCCAACCGATCCGAGTTCGCCAACGGCGCGTGCCTGTTCACGAAGAGCGGCAGCGCGGTGCGCCAGTTCCGCGAGACGATCGATGCGGGCATGCTCGGCGTCAACCTTGGGGTGCCTGCCCCGATGGCGTTCTTCCCGTTCTCCGGCTGGAAGAAGTCGTTCTACGGCGATCTGCACGCCAACGGGACGGACGGGGTGGAGTTCTACACGCGCAAGAAGATGGTCACGGCCCGCTGGTAAAAAAAGGGGGCGGGAGACGGGCCCTTTTCGGGGCACAGGGAGATTCGTGCAGGCGGGAGCAGGGCTGGCCGGCTTTGAAGCGGCAGGCGGCCCTGCTGCAGGGAGGCCTGCCGGGGCAGAACGCTGTGGCGGCGGAGGCCGGCAGGCAGTAAGCAAGGCCTGTTAGCTCGACGGTCCCCCATGGACAGGAGGCAGCCCCCGGCGGGTTGACGGCCTGGTGCACCGGGCCGCTATCCGTCTAGCGCCCTCTGCTTTCCCTCAGACCCGCCAGCCTGCGAGGCACTTGGACAGACAACGCTTTTTTTTGCCCAAAAAGGAGGTATGGGGCTATGACGCTCGTCTCAATGAAAAACATGCTGGAGCAAGCGCTCGAGGGGGGCTATGCCGTCGGGCAGTTCAATCTCAATAACCTGGAATTCACCCAGGCGATCCTGCTGGGAGCCGAGGAGGAGCAGGCGCCGGTCATCCTTGGCGTCAGTGAGGCTTACATCCCTTATATGGGCGGGCTCCCCTGCATTGCCGGCATGGTCAGGGCGCTGATCGACCATTATGGGATTACCGTACCGGTTGCCCTGCATCTCGATCACGGATCCACGTACGAGGTCTGCCTTCGTGCGCTGCAGGCCGGCTTTACCTCGGTCATGATCGATGCCTCCCACCATGGATTGGAGGAGAATATCGACGTGACCGGGCGGGTCACACAGGCCGCTCATGTACTGGGCGCTGCGGTGGAGGCCGAGCTGGGCCGCATTACGGGCCGGGAGGACGATCTTGTCGTCGACGAGGCGGAGGGCATGTACGCCGTGCCCGAAGACTGCGTCCGGCTCGTGCGGGAGACGGGCATCGACTGCCTGGCTCCGGCGCTCGGCTCCGTGCACGGCCCCTACCGGGGACAGCCCAAGCTGGGCTTCTCCCGCATGGAAGAGATCCGGCGGCTGACCGGACTGCCGCTCGTGCTGCACGGGGGCAGCGGCCTGCCCGACGAGGAGATCCGTGAGGCGATCGCGCGCGGCACAAGCAAAATCAACGTGAACACGGACAATCAAGCGGCCTGTACGGCGGCCATCCGCAGCTACCTGGCGGAGCACCCGGAGGCTTACGACCCGCGTTCCTATCTTATTCCCGCAAGAGAAGCCGTCAAGGCATCGGTACGGGCCAAAATCCGCCTGTTCGGCTGTGCAGGCAAAGCGGAGGGATCCAGGAGATGAAGAAGATCAGAATCGGGATTATCGGTGCAGGGCGGATCGGCAAAATTCATGCGGACAATCTGCTCCGTCTGCCGGGGGCGGAAGTGGCGGCCATCAGCGATCTGTTCGCAGGCGAAGAGCTGGAGGCCTGGGCGGCGCAGCGCGGCATCGGGCAGGTGACGAAGGACAGCGGAGCGATCCTCTCCCGAGCGGACATCGATGCGGTATTCATCTGCTCCTCCACCGATACGCATGTGGGACTGATCATCGAGGCGGCCCGGGCGGGCAAGCATATTTTCTGCGAGAAGCCGGTCAGCATGGATCTCTCCGCGACGGAAGCGGCGATCGAAGCCGTACAGGCGGCTGGCGTCAAGCTGCAGGTCGGCTTCAACCGCCGCTTCGACCATAACTTCCGCCGGGTGCGGGAGCATGTGCTGCAGGGCACGGTCGGCGAGCCGCATATCGTCCGAATCACCTCGCGGGACCCGAATCCGCCGCATCCCGACTACATCGCGAGGTCCGGCGGGCTGTTCATGGACATGATGATCCATGACTTCGACATGGCGCGCTTCCTGTCCGGCAGCGAGGTGGTGGAGGTGTATGCGCAGGGCGGTGTGCTGGTGGACCCGGTATTCGCCGAGCATGGCGACGTGGATACGGCGATTGTCACGCTTCGGTTTGCGAGCGGGGCGCTCGGCGTCATCGACAACTCCCGGCAGGCGGTCTACGGCTACGATCAGCGGGTCGAGGTGTTCGGCTCCCGGGGCAGCGCCGCCGTCAGCAACGACCATCCGAACACGGCCGAGGTGTCGACAGCCGAAGGACTGCTGCGGGATAAGCCGCTGCATTTTTTCCTCGAGCGGTACAATGAGGCGTACATGGACGAGACCCGGCAGTTCGTGGAAGCGCTGCTGCACGACAGGCCGCTGCCGGTGGACGGCATCGACGCGCTGCAGGCGGAGCGGATCGCCCATGCGGCGAAGCTGTCATGGCAGCAGGGGCGTCCGGTGAAGCTCAGCGAGATCGGGACGGCAGGCGCGGGTGCGGGCGTGCAGGTGCAGAGCGAAGTCGTGTAGCGGGTCGGCTGCAGGGATGAAGGGCTGGACATAACGGGACCCAGGGAAGGGAGAGGTGCAGGTGCCGCAGCTGATCGTGAAGCCGCTTCCCGTGAAGAGGGAGGGATGCTCGAGCCCAGGGGCCGCCTATCGTGTGCACAGCAGCAGCTGTACAGGCTGTTCGGTCGTCTCGGACGTCTCGGGCTCCGGCAGGGTCCTTAATCCTGCACCGGCGGACCAGGAATGGACTGCACCGTGATACCGTGAACCTGAGGCTTGCTCAGTGCACGCCGTATCAGCCGATCCGACCAGCCTTGATAGGCAGCGGGTTGGCTGATTTTTTGCATACCTCCCGGCAGGGAAGGGGGCTTCGGCAGATAGCGGAACTCAGGTATCTTATTTGCTCCCTTTGGAGGGTGAAAATCAAAATAGAGGAACTACAGTTACTTATTTGCCTCAGATTCGGGGGAAGGAGGGGGAAATCGGTCGCATAGCGAATCGTAGTTCCGTTATTTCCTGTTACCCGTGTGAAAATGAGCAAATAGCGCATCGTAGTTCCTCTATTTGGTATTCCGGTCCAACCGTGCCATGGACGGCTTCCAGCCTTTAGGCGCGGGGCCAGGGAGGCGTGCTGTATGGATGGGGAACCGCCAGCTGCGGCTGTGCCCCCTGAGGGCGTGGGTCCTAGCGCATACCGCCGCCCCAAATCTTGCTCAGCCAGCTTGGGCAGCACGGAGCCAAGCAGCCGCACTGCGGCGGCAGACGCTGCGGCGGCAAGCTGGGGAGGCAATGGCGCGAAGAGTGAAGCCCTTGGCCGCCGTCCCCGCTTACTCCTGCAGTCTCAGCAGCCCGCAGCCGAGCAGCCGCACTACGGCGCCAGACGCTGCGGCTGTACGCACGGGGGCCGTAGCACGTCCTCGGCCGCTCCGCCAGCTTCGGCGGAAAGCTCGTGCGGCGTTCCCCTGTAGCTTCCCCGCCGCCGTACCACCTACTCCGCCAGCTTCAGCAACCCGTAGCCGAGCAGCCGTACTACGGCGCCAAACGCTGCGGTGGCAAGCTGGGGAGGCATGGCGCGAAGAGTGAGCCCTTGGCCGCCGTCCCCGCCTACTCCGACAGTCTCAGCAGCACAGAGCCGAGCAGCCGCACTACGGCGCCAAACGCTGCGGTGACAAGTCGGAAGCCGTGACGCCTAGAATTTGCTCGGCCGCTTCCCGCAGCTCAGCCAGCTTGGGCAGCCCGCAGCCGAGCAGCCGCACTGCGGCGCCAAACGCTGCGGCGGCACGCACGGGAGCCGTAGCACGCCCTCGGCCGCTCCGCCAGCTTCGACGGAAAGCTCGTGCGGCGTTCCCCTGTAGCGTCCCTGCCGCCGTTCCACCTACTCCGCCAGCTTCAGCAGCACGGCTCCGTGCGGCGGCACTTCGAGGCTGACCGCCCCGGCGGCCTCGCCGAGGTCCTTACCGGCCCAGAGATCGCGCACCCGGCGCGAGCCGCTCAGCCCGAGCGCTTCCCACGAAGCGGTGACGGTCTGCGTCTCCTCCGCCGTATTGAACAGGGCGGCGTATACGTCGCCGGTACGGCTGTCGATGCTCGTCCAGACGATCCGTCCCTCTTCACGGGAGGCTGGGCGGATGCGCTCTCCGTACCGGTGCGCATCGAGCACCTCCCGGTTCGTGAGCAGCGACTGGGTCCACTCGTCATTGTCGCGGAGCTCGCCGCCGAACATGAGGGGGGAGCGGAAGATGGACCAGAGGCTCATCATCGTCCGCTGCTCGTCGCGGGTGAAGCGGGTCCAGCGGTCGGCGGCGCCCCCGTCGACGGAGCGGATGCCGATATGGCCGAGCGGCAGCATGTCGCAGTCCGGCCACTGGCCCGGCGCCACGTGGGTATACCACTGCTCGCAGCGGTCGAACATGTCGAGCAGCAGGCTCCACAGGTCCCAATAATCGTCGGTCATGCGCCACAGGTTGGCCAGCGACGCCAGCTCCTGTGCATGCTCGACCGGAGCCGGTCCCGGGGACAGGCTGAGGACCATGTCACGTCCGCAGCGGTCGATCGCCCGGCGGATCAGCTCGATCTCCGGCAGATGAATGCCGTACAGGCGGGAAGCGGCGATGTCGTCGACCTTGACATAGTCCACCCCCCACTCGGCGTACAGCCGGAACAGGGAGTCATAGTAAGCCTGAGCGCCTTCATGGGACGCGTCCACACCGTACATGTCCGTATTCCACGGACAGATCGAATTCGGGTGCGCGATCTCCCGGGCGGTGGCCTCCGAACCCAGGATCGGCGATGCCGCATGCACCGCCTGTCGGGGAATGCCCCGCATGATATGGATGCCGAACTTGAGGCCCAGTCCGTGAACATACTCGGCCAGCGGCTTGAATCCCTGTCCGTCCGCTGCAGACGGGAACCGGTTCACTGCAGGCATCAGGCGCGAGTATTCATCCATCTCGAGGGGCACAAAAGGCCGGTACCTCGAAGAGTTCGCCCCCGGCTCGTACCACTGAATATCCACCACGACATATTCCCAGCCGTAAGGCTTCAAGTGCTCCGCCATATACTGCGCATTACCCCGGACTTCTTCCTCCGTCACACTGGCTCCGTAGCAGTCCCAGGAGTTCCAGCCCATGGGCGGCGTCGGAGCGAAAAGATGATGCTTCATGATCAGCCGTCGTCCTCTCTCGTCTTTTTTTGATCTGCACCTTTATGATAAAAGAGAGAAGCAGCGGGATTCCACGATAATAATTTGTTCCCATCCGTACTTTTTTGCTCATGACAAGAATGAATCCGGCGTGGGACAACCACCCGGCTGGCAGCTGCCGATGATCCATTAGTGAAATGCAGATAAGCTCACTTGAGGGTGAGTCGGGTTAAACCGCGCAGATTTCTTAAGGTTTGAGACCTCTTTAACGCCCCGAAGTCTATCATTCGGACCGCCTCTGAACGGCGGGATACCGGCAACAGATTTTTGTGTACAACGGAAGGCTTCCTTGCCTGCACTTATGTACCTTTCCCGGCCTGCCCGAACACCGCACCTTACATTCCGCTCCTTCTATCCGCTACTTTAATCGAACGTCACATGCTGCAGCGCCGTCACTTCCCGGCCCGAACGAAAATCGCCGGGGGAGAAGCCGACCCATTCCCGGAAGACGCGGGAGAAGTAGCTTCCTCCGGAGTAGCCGACCGCCTTGGCTACCTCCTCGATCGGCAGGGAGGAGCGGCGGAGCAGATCGAAGGACGCCTCGATCCGGATCTTCGTGAGGTATTCGACGGGGGGTGTACCCGGTAGCACGGTGAAAGGAACGGGTAAAATGCGAAGCCGACATGCCCGCTTCCTTCGCGATCTCCTCCATGCCGGGCAGACGGGCGTAGTCCGCTTCGAGCCGAAGCGCTGCCGTACGGATGGCAGGGGGCCAGTGTTCCTTGTCCCTCCGGCGTGCCGAAGAGAAGCGCAGCAGTTCCATGACCAGACGGTAGACGAGGGAGGAGGCGAGATATCCGTCCGTGATCCGTCCGCGGGCCGCCGCATGGAACGCATCCAGCAGCAGATGCGCCACAGGGCTGTCCGGGGGAATGTCGGCTGCGGGACCGGTGCGCTCGGTAATGTGTTTCCAATGCGTCTCCAGACCGTACGGCCGCAGCAGGATAAAATAAAACTCCCACGCCTCCCCCTCAGGCGAAGCATAATAGCGGTGCCGGGAAGGAATGTCGACCAGAAAGGCCTGTCCGGGGCCTATACGGTGCACCCGGCCGCCGTTCTCGAGAAAGCCGTGCCCGCTCACCGTGTACTGCAGCAGCAGGAGGGGACCGTCGGAGCGCTGAAGCCCGTCCCAGGAATAGGAAGGCCCGGAACGCACTTCATGACCCAAGGCGAACAGCTGATAAAAGGCATCCCCCGGCGTATCCAGAAAGCGGAAGCCGTAGACGCCCAGCGGGGTGCTTGACTGCATGAGATTCAACGCCTTTCGGTGAATTCATTTTCATGATATCATCCATCCTATCACGCTGTACGGCTGGTGTGCGATCGCGCTGTTGAAGTCCTGCGATACATAATGATGGATACTCTATAGGGGGGATTGGAATCCGCGAAGATCGTCCCAAATATGTAACCAGACATGCAATCGACAGTCTGACTGTTAAATTGAGCTTACCTGAAAAAGAGGTGTTTTGTCAGGATTGGGAATATGAAATATCCAATGCCGGAAGGCTTGAGGAGTTTATGGATTATTATCAGCATGCGGTGCTGGACACCGAGGAAAAATTCGCACTGATGATCATCATCATTTCTTCCTTTGACGATGCCCTTAGTGGCGGACATGCTCCTGGCGGGGTTTGGGAGCGGATTCGCCGCTGCTTAGCAGAGGATATCGATATTCATGTGAACACCATTCCTTATTGGGCCTTGCACGGCGAGGATTTGGAAGACGGTTTTGCGGTAACCCCTTATATCCGAACGCTGCTGGAGATCCAAGGAATTCAAGAGAAAGGATAGAGACAAGTACGGACTGAACTTGTTACCGCCATCCCCTTCCAACACCAAAAAACCGTCCGGGCTCTTCCGGACGGTCTATTTGCAGTGCCTTTACACCTCGTTCCACACCTTGCGGAAGAAATCCAGCGAAGGGGCGATCTGGTCCGGCTCGAGGCCTTCCATCGTGATATGGCAGTGCGGCTTGCGTTCCTTCACCAGGCGGAGGAAGTGCGGGTAGTCGAGCTCGCCGGTACCGAGCGGCGTGTATTCGGTTCCGCCGGAAGCGGTCTTGCGGATGTCCTTGGCATGGAAAAGCACCACACGGTCGGCCAGCGCGTCGAAGGCCGCCGAGACGATCTCCTGCTGCCGGTCCAGAAGGGAGGCGTTGAGCAGATTGCACGGATCGAGCACGACACCGAGCGTCGAGGTAGGCACTTCCTCCAGCAGGCGCTGCATGCCTTCCGTCGAGTGGATGACGAGGGTGTAGGCCGGCTCGATGCCGACGGTTACGCCCCACTTGTCGGCTTCTTCGGCGAGCTCCAGCACGGAGCTGCGGAGCGTCTCGAAAGCCTTCTCCTCATAGCGCTCCGGCTCGTCCGCCTTGAACGTGTCGAGCTTGCCGGTTTCCGTGGCGACGACGCTTGCGCCGAAGTCACGGCAGAACCGCAGGTGCTCCTTGAAGCGGCGCAGCTCCTGTTTGCGCTGCTCAGGGTCCGGATGCACCGGATTGATGTAGCAGCCGAGACTGGCGATCCGCACGCCGCGCTTCGCGAAGGCTTCGCCGACATGATTGGCGAGACCGGGGCTCAGTTTGCCCGTAGCGCTGTCGACGTCGGACAGGGCTTTGGCGAGCGCAAGCTGGACGCTGGCAAGGCCTGCGCCGGCCACGCGGTCAGCCAGCTCTTCCAGCGGCAGACGGCCGAAATTGTGTGCGAGAATACCGGGTTTGCTCATACGAATACGATACCCCTTCCGAATGCTGAAGTAGAATGGCTAGATTAGGATTGCGGAATTGAAGCGTTTAGATTACGATTTCATTATATCGGATTCGGATGCTTTTGCACACCTGTGCATAAATCGGAAGACAGCGTGATGGGAACACAAGGGTCTGCGTCCGTTCGCCGGAATGACGGGTTTTGACATGAAAAATGATGCGTTCTGCCTCTGACCCGGGAGGCATCTGCCTGTGTTACGATGAAGAGATCAAGGATCCCGGATCAGCCGGGAGGGGAGGATTCACGATGAAGCTCACATATGACAAGCCGGCCCGTGTCTGGACGGAAGCGCTTCCGGCAGGGAACGGAAGGCTGGGCGCCATGGTATTCGGCGGGGTGGAGCACGAGCTCCTGCAGCTTAACGAGGACACGCTGTGGTCGGGAGCGCCCGGCGATCACAATAACCCGCGGGCGCGGGAGGTGCTGCCGGAGGTGCGGCGTCTCGCCCTGGAGGGCCGGTACCGCGAGGCCGATCGGCTGTGCAAGGAGATGCTCGGCCCCTACACCCAGTCTTATCTGCCGCTGGGAGACCTCAGTCTGCGGTTCCATCACGGGGACCATGCAGGCGATTATGAGCGTCATCTGGATGTCGAAGGGAGCATCCTCCGGACAAGCTACCGGATCGGGGCTGTGACGTACACGCGCGAGCTGTTCGTGTCCCACCCGGATCAGGTTCTCGTCCTGCGGCTTACGGCTGACCGCCCGGGGGCGCTGAGCTTCACGGCGAAGCTGGACAGTGCGCTGAAGCACCGGACCGCAGCGGACGCGGGGGATCTCGTGCTGAAAGGCCGGGCACCGGCGAAGGTCGACCCCAATTATTACCGGACGGACGAGCCTGTACGGTATGCGGAAGGGGATGCCGGGGGAGGCATGCGCTTTGAAGCGCGGCTTCGGGTTCAGGCGGACGGCGCGGAGCTTCAGGTGGACAGCGGCGCCCTGCATGTGGAACGCGCGACGGAGGTCACCCTGCTGCTGACGGCCGCTACGAGCTTCAACGGCTATGATAAGCAGCCGGCCGAGCAGGGAAGAGACGAATCCCGGGCCGCTGCCGATGATCTTCGGGCCGCTTCCGGACTTACCTACGATGAGCTGCTGCAGCGCCACCAGGACGATTACAGAGCCTTGTTCGGCAGGGTCACCCTGAGCCTCGGCGCCTCACGCGCGCCCGAAGGCATGCCGACCGACCGCCGGATCGCCGAGTACGGGGCTTCGGACCCGGGGCTTGCGGAGCTGCTCTTTCACTACGGCCGTTATCTGCTCATCTCTTCCTCGCGTGAAGGCACCCAGCCGGCGAACCTGCAGGGGATCTGGAACAAGGAAGTGCGGGCGCCCTGGAGCAGCAATTACACGCTGAACATCAATGCCCAGATGAACTACTGGCCGGCCGAGACCTGCAATCTGTCCGAATGCCATGAGCCGCTGCTGGGCTTTATCGGACGCCTGGCCGTCAACGGCACCAAGACCGTATCCGTCAATTACGGCCTCCGGGGCTGGACCGCCCACCATAACTCCGATATCTGGGCGCAGAGCGCGCCGGTGGGAGCTTACGGCCATGGAGACCCGGTTTGGGCGTACTGGCCGATGGCCGGAGCCTGGCTGAGTGCGCACCTGTGGGAGCACTATGCCTTCTGCCGGGAGGAGGATTACCTGCGGGAGCAGGCTTACCCGGTGATGAAGGAGGCGGCGCTCTTCTGCCTTGACTGGCTTGTGGAAGATGCCGACGGTTTCCTGGTGTCTTCCCCGTCGACCTCGCCGGAGCACCGGTTCGTGACGGCGGAGGGGGAGCTGGCCGCGGTGACGGCCGCTGCGACGATGGATCTGGCGCTGGTCCATGACCTGTTCACCAATTGCATTGAGGCCGCAAGGACGCTTGGCACGGATGTCGAATTCAGCGCGGGGCTTCAGGATGCGCTGGACCGCCTGCAGCCGCTGCAGATCGGACAGTACGGCCAGCTGCAGGAGTGGAAGCGGGACTTCGAGGACGAAGACGTGCACCACCGGCATGTGTCGCATCTGTACGGAGTGTATCCGGGCCGTCAGCTTACGGCGGAAGACTCGCCCGATCTGTTCCAGGCCGCGAGGCAGTCGCTCGAACGCCGCGGGGACGCGGGAACCGGCTGGAGCCTCGCCTGGAAAATCTGCCTGTGGGCCCGCTTCGGCGACGGCAACCGGGCGCACAGGCTGATCGGCAACCTGCTGAGCCTGACCTCGGAGTATGAGGCGGGCGGGCAGCGGGGCCAGCAGGGCGGGGTCTATCCGAATCTGTTCGACGCCCACCCGCCGTTCCAGATCGACGGCAACTTCGGCTACACCGCCGGCGTCGCCGAAATGCTGGTGCAGTCGCACACGGGCGTCATCCGCCTGCTTCCGGCGCTTCCGGACGCCTGGCCGGACGGCGAGGTCAGCGGCCTGCGCGCCCGCGGAGGCTTCGAGATCGGCCTGAGCTGGCAGGCGGGCCGCTTGGCCGAGGCCCGGGTCCGCTCGCTGGCAGGCGGACTTTGCCGGCTGCAGGCGGAGGGCAGCTTCCTGCTGCTGGGCGGGGAAGGGGAGCCTCTGTCCGCGGAAGCCGGAGACGGCGGCACGGCGGCCTTCCCTACGGAAGCGGGGCGCACCTATGTTCTCCGGCCAGTCACCTCGGGCGCGGCCATCTAGCTGTCGCCCCTGGCAATCCCCCGGTCTCCCTGGAAAGGGAGAACCGGGGATTTTTTTGCTGTGCCGCGGCAGGGTACGGTTCGTATGTCCGTTGATCTTCAGGAGGAGACAGGAAGCTTATGGTCTGATTCCACAGGTTCTGCGGAGGGTGGTAACGCACTTCGATACGACGGAAAGTGTCATTATTATCCATAAATCGACAAATTATGATAGCGCATACAAGAATTCATTGACAAATTTCGCGTATGACTTATACTGAGATTAAATCCAATTCGATGGATCTAAATTCATGAGATTCCGTACGGTGTTCGTTGGAAAAATGGGCGGCCGGCATTCGCATTCCCATGATCCCAACTTGCGGTTCACAGGGACAAGGGCGCAGGGAAGCTGCCCCGTGCACGATATGGCTTTGATTCACCGGGCGGCTGACGTTGGAAGGCAGAAGATGGCAGGCAGGGAAACAAGGTTCCCTGCCTTTTTGGCATCCTCTCCGGCCGGACGTGAAGGCTGCGAGTACCGGAATGTTACCCGAACAACAGCCTGTTCTCCAAGCCGCTCCCTTATCACGTTCCCCCTGCGCATCCCTGTCCGCTTCAGTGCGGCCGGTCTTCCTTTTACGCATCCGTTGGGAGTGCAAACTTCGTGAGGAAAGGCGATAGAGGCCGGACGGTTCGCACCGGCGGCCTGCAGAGGAAACGCTGCTTTTAGAGATCACGATGCATACGGCTCGGAATACAGGACCCGTACCAGGAGATCCTGTTTGTAATTGCCAAAGTGCTTGCCGTACAGGGTAAGCCCCTTGCGGTTCCTCGACTTCTCGCCGACCTCGATACGGAACTGCAGGTCGCTCTTGTCATCGATGCCGATCTGGGCCAGCGTTACGTCGGAGATGCGGCAGCCGTCGATATAGCTTCCGTCCTCCGTGATGCGGATGAGCTTCAGCATGCCGTACTGGTTCACATGGGGCGGCCACCAGTCCGGATTGTACTTGCCCCGCACATCGCCGAAGTCGCCCGGGCAGGTCCAGCTTCCGATCTCATGGCCGTTAAGGTAGAAGAAGATATCCGACGGATAGTTGTTGTTGTAGCCGGGCGCCTCCGAGCTGAGCTCCATCGAGAATTGAATTTCTTTGAAGGTTTGGTGCGCTTTGATATAGTTGGGAATCCGGTACTCGAGATAGCCTTCGGTCAGCCATACCATCTGGGCATCGATCCGTCCGGGATCCGCAAAATAACGGGGATCGTCAAAATCCCCGACAATGCTGTCCTTGGTGGCGAGCCCGCAGGTGGGGGAGGCCTGGTAATCACTGTAGTGGCCCACCTTGATCTCGACCTCATACAGGTTCTCCAGCTCCTTGCTCCGCAGATCGACCATCAGCTTCTCTTCGCTGAGGTAGCAGAGCTTCTGGATGCCGTGGCGGCCGACGGCAGTGGTCACCTCGATGAGTCCGCTTTCCTCCAACTTTTTGATGTGCATGGTAATGGCTCCGTTGGTCAGTTGAAGCGCTTTCGCAAGATCGTTCAGATTCAGGCTCTGATGCTGGGCAAGCAGGTCCAATATCGCAAGCCGGATGTCCGAACCGAGCGCCTTGAAGATCGGCAGACCGGAGCGCAAATCTTTGATATAGAGCATGGCCTGGACTCCTTTGGCCCGTAGCTTGGGCAGAATGCGGCATTTCTTTAAAAATATAAGAATTTATATCTCACGGATCCTGTCATCTTATATTTCTTATAAACGCACGTCGTCCTTAAAGGATGCGAAGCCGTTTATCTCACCTAAGTGTATTTTAATTTTATATGGATGTAAAGGGAAAAGAAGGATAGAGGCCAAAAGAGGCTGCAGGAAGGGAGTTTTAGCCGATAAAGAGGCGCTGAAGGGGAGAAACAGCAAGGCTTGGTATAAAAGTTTAAAATATTTTATATTGATTTAAAATATCCTTTCCAGTATAATCCGGAGTAGGCACTGTTTTAGATTATATTAAAACATTTTATTCGGAAAGGAAAGCCCTTATATGATTACTTCTTACAAGCTCCGCAATCCCTTGATCGAGCAGCGCGCGGATCCGTGGATCTATAAGCATACGGACGGCTTCTATTACTTTACGGCCTCCGTACCGGAGTATGACCGCCTTGAGATCAGAAGATCGGAGACGATCGAAGGACTCACCTCTGCCGAACCTGTCGTGGTGTGGAGAAAATACGACACCGGTCCGATGAGCGCGAACATTTGGGCTCCGGAAATTCATTACGTTCAGGGCAAATGGTACATCTATTTCGCAGCCGCCAAGACGACCGAAACCGTAGAGGGTCTGTTCGACCACCGGATGTTTGTCCTGGAGTGTGATGCAGAGAACCCGCTCGAAGGCGAATGGATCGAGAAGGGCCAGCTCAAGACCGACTGGGAATCGTTCTCCCTCGACGCGACTTCGTTCGAACACAATGGCACGCAGTACCTGGTCTGGGCACAGAGAGATCCGGAGATCCCGGGCAACTCCAACCTGTACATCGCCGCCATGAGCAATCCGTGGACGATCATCGGTCCGCAGGTGATGCTGACCAAGCCTGAGTACGATTGGGAAGTCATCGGGTTCCTCGTGAATGAAGGCGCTGCCGTGATCAAGAAGAACGGCAAAATCTTCATCAGCTACTCCGCCAGCGCCACCGACCATCACTACTGCATGGGCCTGCTTTCCGCTTCGGAAACCGCAGATCTGCTTGATCCGGCTTCCTGGACGAAGTCTCCCGTACCGGTATTCCAGACGTCGGAAGAGAACGGGCAGTACGGTCCGGGCCACAATTCCTTCACGGTCGCCGAGGACGGCGTAACCGACCTGCTCGTATTCCATGCGCGCAGCTACAAGGAGATCGTAGGAGATCCGCTGTACGATCCGAACCGCCATACCCGCGTACAAGTGCTGGAGTGGAATGCCGACGGAACGCCGAACTTCGGAGTACCGCTGCCGGACACGAAGGAAGAGTAGCATATTTACGTGGACTGATTCAGTAAAATATAAAGAAGAACCATTAAGAAAGCGTATTCAAAAAAATCATTGACAGTTGTTTTATGTCGGTTTAAAATAAAAGAAGAAAATAGCTATTGTGTTTTAACAGAAACTAAAACAAATAGCTATTCCTTCTTTTAGATTAAATAAATCCACCATATTTAGAAAAGAATGCGTTAACAAAACAGACACGGGGGTAACTACACATGAAAAAAGCACATGGTCTTATGCTCGCAACGACTCTGCTCCTCAGCTCTCTGGCAACGGCCTGCTCTTCCGGCGGCGAAACGGCGAAGCCTGACGCGAATGCGGGCGGCGCGGCAGCCGGCGGCAAGACGAAGCTCCAGTTCTGGACCTTCAACGAGCTGCACCAGAAGTACTTCGTGAGCATGGCGGAAGCTTGGAACAAGGCGCACCCGGACAAAGCGATCCAGCTCGAAGCGAGCACGCTGCCGTTCGACGATATGCACAACAAGCTTCTGGTAGCGCTTCAGTCCGGTACCGGTGCTCCGGATATCTCTGACATCGAGATCAGTAAGTTCCCGAACTACCTGAAGGGCACGCCGCAGCTCGCCGAGCTGAACACGGTGGTGGAGCCGGAGCTGAAGAACATCGTCAAATCGCGTGTGGATATTTACTCCAAAGACGGCAAGTACTACGGTATCGACTATCATGTTGGCGCTTCCGTTATCTACTATAATAAAGAAATGCTCGACAAAGCCGGCGTGAACCCGGACAGCATCACGACCTGGGATGAGTTCTACGAAGCGGGCAAGAAGGTTGTAGCGGCGACAGGCAAACCGATGATCACCTTCGAAGCGACGGATCCGTTCTCCTTCTGGCCGATGATCGCGCAGCAGGGCTCCGACATTACGGACAAGGACGGCAAGGTCACGCTCGACAACGAGAAGAACATCGCAGTCCTGCAGTACATGCAGAAGCTTGTGAAGGAGAAGATCGCCATCGTGGCACCGGGCGGCTTCCACCATGCTGAAGAGTACTACGGCTTCATGAACAAAGCGGGCGCCGCTTCCATCGCGATGCCGATGTGGTACATGGGCCGCTTCACGGACTACATGCCTGACCTGAAGGGCAAGCTGGTCATCAAGCCGATGCCGGCTTGGACCAAGGGCGGCAACCGTTCGGTAGGTATGGGCGGTACGGGTACGGCGGTAACGGCGCAGTCCAAGAACAAGGAACTGGCAGCCGAATTCCTCGCCTTCGCGAAGCTTTCCAAGGAAGCGAACATCCAGATCTGGAAGCAGCTCGGCTTCGACCCGATCCGTACGGAAGTATGGACAGCTCCGGAGCTGAAGGAAGACAACAAGTTCACGCAGTACTTCGGTAAGGACATCTTCGACGTAATGATCGAAATCAAGGACGAGATCGGACCGATCAACGTCAATGAGAAAATGCCAGAAGTAAACGACGAGCTCAAGAAGACGACGCTCTTCAAGGCTCTGAACGATATGGAAGATCCGGCGAAAGTACTGAAGGAATCCGCTGATCAGCTGAGAAAATAATGGGTTAGGCGTGACCGCTTCCAGCTCCCGCTCCGGCGGGGCTGGACGGTCATCCATAAACCGACAATTGGAGGAACCGTGCCGTGAAGAACCATACTGTAGCTATTCAAGCCGTAGAGAAGAAGCGGAGTGGCAGCCTGGCTTATAACCAGCGACTAGCTCCCTACGTGTTTGTGGCGCCCTTTCTCATCACGTTCATTTTGTTTTTCGCGTATCCGGTTGCTTCAACCGTCCTGATGAGCTTCCAGGAAGTGCTGCCGGGCCAGACCAAATTCATCGGCTTCGACAACTACAAGAAACTGCTTAACCCTACGTTCTACAAAGCGATTGCGAACAGTGCGAAGTACACGGTGCTTACCCTGCTCGTCCTGATTCCACTGCCTTTGGTGCTTGCGGTCTTCCTTAATTCCACTTTCATGCGAGGCAAAAATTTCTTCCGTTCCACGCTCTTCGTGCCTGCACTTACCTCCGTTGTAGTAGCCGGTACGGTATTCAAGCTGGTATTCAGTGAACTTGACAGCGCACTTGCGAATACGTTCATCGGTTTCTTTGGAATCGAATCGCAAAAATGGCTTGGACAGTCCTCGACAGCCCTGCTCGTGCTCGTTCTGCTGGCGACATGGCGGTGGCTCGGCGTCAATATCATATATTTCCTCTCCGGCCTGCAGAGCATCCCGACGGAACTGTATGAATCTGCGGATATCGACGGTGCGAACACCTGGGATAAATTCGTGAAGATCACGCTTCCGCTGCTCAAGCCGGTTACCATCTACGTACTTACGATCTCCATCTATGCCGGTTTCGCCATGTTCACCGAGAGCTACATGCTCTATAACGGCAACCGTTCGCCGAAGGATATGGGACTGACGATCGTCGGTTACATTTATCAGCAGGGTCTCGAGAAGAACAACCTCGGTCTCGGCTCCGCCATCGGTCTGACACTGCTCGGCATCACGATGTTCATCAACCTGGTTCAGCTCAAAATCACCGGACAATTCCGGAAGGGGGACTAAACACGTGCCTCAGACTAAATCCTGGTCCGTTCAATCGGTCCTTCTTCTCTTGTTGTTCGCCGCTATCGCCGTCTTTACCCTGTTCCCGATCTATGCGCTCTTCCTGGCTTCGTTCAAGCCATCGCAGGAGCTGCTCCGCTACGGTCTCAATCTCCGGTTCGATACGGAACTCATGAGCCTCAAAAACTATGCGTTCATCTTCTCCGGCGATGCGAGCAACTACTTCGGATGGTATACGAACTCGCTGGTCATTACGGTCCTGGCGACGCTGCTCTGCCTTCTGTTCTCCTCGATGGTAGGCTACGGGCTCGCAGTATACGATTTTAAAGGCCGGAACCTGATCTTCGTCCTGGTGCTCATCGTCATGATGGTGCCTGTAGAGATCATCTTGCTTCCGCTTTACAAGCTGATCATCGGTCTGAGAATGATGGACAGCATCTGGGGGGTTATCCTCCCGTTCATGGTAGCTCCGCTGCCGATCTTCTTCTTCCGCCAGTATGCGGAAGGACTGCCGAAGGATTTCCTGGATGCAGGGCGGATTGACGGCTGCTCCGAGTACGGCATTTTCTTCCGGCTGATGGCTCCGCTTATGGCTCCGGCGTTCGGGGCGATGGCGATCCTGCAGGGGATGGGCGCATGGAACAACTTCCTGTGGCCGCTCATCGTGCTCAAGTCCAACGAGAAGTTCACACTGCCGATCGGTCTTGCGACGCTGCTTACCCCTTACGGGAACAACTACGATATTCTGATCGCAGGCTCTGTCTTGGCCATTCTGCCGATTCTCATCCTGTTCATCTTCTTCCAGCGGTTCTTCGTCTCCGGTCTGACCGTTGGCGGTGTGAAGGGATAATCCTGCTGCGGCAGAGCAGGGAATGATGTTACATGATCAACCGGTACAGGGAAGGGCGCATGTTCCTCTCCTGTGCCGGTTTTGTTTTTTTTGTGCTGCGGAAAAAAGAAATGCTGGGGAGTGTGGACGAAGATAATGGGAACATGGAGTCGAAAAGGTTGGATCCTGCTGATGGGACTGTCGCTGCTTGCGGCAGGCTGCAGCCAGGCTGGGGGAAATACGCCGGGGGCGTCCGAAGGGAAGTCCGGCGCCAAGGAGGAGGCTATCGAGTGGAACAACCCGCTCGTGGAGCAGAGGGCGGATCCCTTCGTTATGCGTCACACGGACGGATACTACTACTTCACGGCCTCGGTGCCGGAGTATGACCGCATTGAAGTCAGGCGGGCCAAGACGCTTGGAGAGCTGGCGAAGGCGGAAACAGTCACCGTCTGGCAGAAGCATGAGAGCGGGCCGATGAGCAAGCATATTTGGGCGCCGGAGATTCATCACATTGACGGTAAATGGTATATCTACTTTGCGGCGGCGCGGACGAATGCGCCGTTCGACCACCGGATCTATGTGCTCGAGAACGCTTCGGCCAATCCGCTTGAAGGCACATGGACCGAGAAGGGGCAGCTCAAAACGGACTGGGAGTCGTTCGCGCTGGATGCGACCACCTTCGAGCACAAGGGCACCCGCTATCTGGTCTGGGCCCAGAAGGATCCGTCCATCTACGGGAACAGCAACCTGTATATTGCCCCGATGGCGAATCCTTGGACGCTGGGCGGCCGGCAGGTTCTAATCTCGCAGCCGGAGTATGACTGGGAGCAGATCGGCTTCTGGGTGAACGAAGGGGCGGCGGTCATCAAGCATGACGGGCGTCTGTTCATGACTTATTCGGCCAGCGCCACCGATGCCAACTATGCGGTGGGCCTGCTGACCGCGTCCGAATCGGCGGATCTCCTCGATCCGAAGGCGTGGACCAAATCGGAGAAGCCGGTCTTCGCCACCAGCGAGGAGAACGGGCAGTACGGCCCGGGGCACAACTCGTTCACGGTCTCGCCGGACGGGAAGCGGGATATTATGGTGTACCATGCGCGCAGCTACAAAGAGATCACGGGTGACCCGCTCTATGATCCGAACCGCCATGCCCGCGCGAAGTATGTCACGTGGAATGCGGACGGGACGCCGAACTTTGGCGTGCCGCTGCCGGATACGAAGCAAGAGAAGTAAGGAGAGGCAGGGAGCTCCGCCTGGTATGAAGTGAAGTGAAGTGAAGTAGGTGGCTGGTGGCCGCATGGTGCGAAGAAAAGGTGTAGGTTGGGGGGCGTCTGCCTGCTGCGAAAAAGACGTAGGTGGCCGGTCCCGCCGCCGAATTGGGGGCGTATGCTCGGTGATGGGAAGGCCGGCGTGAGCAGCGATTAATCAGCCGCTTTCCCGCCGAATCCCGAAAGGGCCGTTTCATCTATAGGATGGAACGGCCTTTCGACGTGCGGAGAGCGTGGGGAGTACTTAAGATGAAGCAGGGGGATGTTCAGGCGGGCGTAACGATCATCCCCTCCGGCCGTTGACGGGCCGGAAATAAAATAGAGGAACTGAGATGCCTTATCAGGTTATTTCCCATCATTTCCCAAGAAATAACGGAACTCAGGAGTCACTTTCATAATTCAAAACCCATGCCGTAACTGGCTTTCAGGGCAGAAAAAAAAGGAGTACCTACCCAAGTTATTGAATGTATGGTTACCACACCACACTCAAACGAAGGAGGTACTCTTTTGTATACTATTCGTCAAGAAGAGCTGTTTTCCCTGCAAGAGCTTATGGAAATGGCACCAGAAAATAAATACAGCATCGTTTTCAAAACGCTTGACCTCTTACCTGCACTGCGCGTGCTCAACAAGAGAACGCACAGAGGCCGGCCAGAAGAGCTGAACTATGCGGCCATGGTATACGCTATGCTCATTGGGACCATTGAACGTATTCCGACCACAAAAGATTTGCTGAAGCGCTTGCGGACAAATGAAGAGTTCCGCAGGACTTGCCGTTTTCGCGGATCCGACGCTATTCCTAGTGAAGCTTCATTTTCACGGTTGTATACAAAACTCGCCGACTCCGGTGTGCTGTGGGAGCTGCAGCGCCAAGTCATTTCCCTCGCCGCTGCGGCGGGATTCGTCTCTCCCAGTTTTATTAGCTTTGACTCCACCCATGTAGAGGCAGAGGAACGCCAACCGCGTAAAGAACAGGAAGTGGAATCGAAGGCCGAGTCTAACGAACAACCTGTCCTTGAAATGGAACACTCCCCATCCACCAGCGCTAAGCGTCTGGAAGACCCGCGGAAGAAATATAAAAGGGGTGCGCCTACGAAGGCAGAGGCGGAGCGCCGCCGTTTGGAAAGAGAAGCATGGGAAGCTTCTTTGCCCCTGTTCGAACGTAAACTCGAGGATATGCTCCCTTACACATTTGAGCAGCTCAAACCGCTGATTCCTATACATCCAAGTACGAGCAGTAAAAAAGGCTCCAATGGAAAACTCATGTGGTGGCATGGATACAAACTGCATATTCTCGCAGACAGTAAAGGGCATTACATTTTGAGCGCCCTCTTCAGTTCCGCTCACGTAAATGACGGACGGCTGGCGATTCCGCTGCTAAAGAAGTTTCAAACCGATTTTCCTGACTGGAAGGTCAAACACGCCTTGGCTGATGCTGGATATGATGTTATGGCCGTCTACAAACAAGTAAGGAGCTTGGGAGCCTGGCCTCTAATTGACTATAACGAGCGAGCGAAAAAGCCGCCGGAAGGATTGAATGAGAATTTTCACCCGGTGTGTCAGGAAGGGCACTCTTACGTATATGACAGCTTCGATGCCAAGAACAAAAGCTTAAAATTCACTAGGCCCCAAGAGTGCAAAGCATGCCCGCTAGAAAAAAGCGGCAGGTGTCAAAGGGTCTATAAAATCAAGGTAGAGAAGGATCTCAGACGATTTACCGTACCAGCCAGGGGCAGTAAATCTTACAAAAAAATATACAAGAAACGGACAACGGTTGAGCGAATCTTTGCCTATCTGAAGGGTTACTACGGACTGGGGGCGTCTAGGAAGCGCGGTAAAAGAGCTGAGGTTGACGCCGCCCTGAGTGTTCTTAGCTACACGCTTTGTCAATATGCTGTTGATTGCATGCGCCAAAAACAACAAAAACAGGCAGCCTAAAATTTAGCCACCTGTTTTAAAAATAGCGTTTTAGAAATTCTGCCTTTTCGAAGACAGAGTGAAACAATTATGAAATACCCTCCTCAGGTATCTTATTCTGCCAATTACCGGATTATTTACTGCTAAACGCTGAAATAGCGAATCTCAGTTCCGCTATTTTGGGCCGAGGCTCCTCAAAACAGGAAATAACGAATCCGAGTTCCGCTATTTTTCAGGGAGGGGCTTACGGGTACCGTGCAGATGGCCTGTTTCCATAGAAGCCGGGAAGCAGCACGCAGCGCAGGGCGCTGGATAGAAGCGGCGGGATGGGTGATTAATATACGACCTGATTCCATAGAAACTAAACATGTGGCACGTAAGGCAAAGGCTGATCCATAGAAGGCTATAAGGAAGGGTGAGATATATAGCCGGCTTGCTCCTAGAGGTGGCACATCAGGCAGAGGCCGCTCCATAGAGGCTGGAAGGATAAGCTGTCGTACAGCCGGCTTGTTTCTATAGAAGGATGCTAGTACGCGAGGCAGAGGAGGCAGATCCGTTGAAGCTGGCGGTGACACGTAAGGCAGAGGCAGAATTCATGGTAGCTGGAGGTGGCACGTAAGGCGGAGCCGCCCCATAGAAGCCGAAGGGTGCGCAAAAAACGGCGGCCCCCTGCTTGGAATAAGCAAGGGGCCGCTGTACGGGTGGGTACGCAACAGTTACCACGGCCTCACCCATGCCTCATAGTAAAGATCGCCGATACCTGCCGAATTAGGAGCCGCGGACTTTAAGCGTATCAATGAAAAGGCAGCAGGTGCCTCCCGAACATCAAACCTAGTCGATATCCCGCTCCGTGTACATCACGCGGACCAGCAGATCCTGGTTGTAGTTGCCGAAGTTTTTGCCGTAGATCGTCATGCCGCGCTTGTTCTTCGACTTCTCTCCGACTTCGATACGGAAGTTGAGATCGCTCTTGTAATCGAGGTTGATATCGGACAGCTTCACGTCGGAGATCCGGCAGCCGTCGATATAGCTGCCTTCCTCATTGATGCGGATGAGCTTCAGCATCCCGTACTGGTTCAGGTGCGGCGGCCACCAATCGGGATTGAAGGTACCGCGCACATCGCCGAAGTCGCCGGGACTGGTCCAAGAGCCAAGTTCCATGTCATTCAGATAGAAATAAATGTCAGAAGGATAATTGTTATTATAGCCCGGCGCCTCGGAGCTCAGTTCCATCGACAGCTGAATTTCGGCGAAATCCTGGTTCGGCTTCAGGTAATTCGGAATGCGATATTCCAGGAAGCCCTCGGAGAGCCAGATGATCTCCGAATCGATCCGCTGCGGATCGGCAAAATAGCGCGGCTCGTCGAAATCGCCGATGATGCTGTCCTTGGTCGCCAGACCACAGGTAGGCACGGCCTGGTAGTTGCTGTAATGCCCGACCTTGATATCCACCTCATAGAGATTGTCGGTTTCCTTGCTGCGGAGATCGACGATGAGCTTCTCTTCGGTGAGATAGCAGATCTTCTGGACGCCATGCTTGCCGACGGCCGTGCCGATCTCGATCAGTCCGCTTTCTTCAAGCTTCTTAATGTGCATGGTGATGGCACCGTTCGTCAGCTTCAGCCGGGTAGCAATTTCGTTGAGATTGAGACTCTGATTTTTGGCGAGGAGTTCGAGAATTTCGATCCGGATATCAGACCCCAAGGCTTTGAATATGTTTAAGCCTGTCTTTAGATCCTTGATGTAGAGCATCTGCGTAAGATCCCTTCTTTACTTTACCTATTTTATTTTAAATTAATTATAATTAATTTACGCGGAAAAAGAAACAAGGATTTTTTTTCTGGTTTGGGAAGGGATTCTTGAAACCGTTGTCTATTCAGGGTTTTGGCGAGTGGAGACGAAAAATGGGTTTGACCATTGGCTGGATTATGCTTACAGCTGGCGTCATAAATTCATAAAATAAACAGACGTATCTTATACGACAAGCAGCAGGTACGAAGTAAGGAAGGCAAGGGCATCGGCGGAGGAAGAGGACTTGGAGTGGGCAGCTGCCGGAGGTGAATAAGAAAAGAGGGGAGTGAGGGGAGTGAGCGCGCTGAATTTGGAGGACTGGAAAGAGGTGAGAGGCTGGGCCGGACAGGAGAAAGGCGAAGAGCAAGGCAAAGGGGAGGACAGTAGAGAGTCTAGGGGTGAAAAGCAAAGGAGTGGATGTCTTGGATAAGTGACAACGAGGGTTTGGGTGGGAGCGATAAGCGGAAGAGAAAGGGGGAGCTGCGCCGGACAGGAAAAAAGAAGGGGGGCAGGACGAGGCCTGTTGAGAGTCGGGCGGTAAGCGACGAGAGGCTCAATTAAGGGAAGAAGGGCAGCGGGTACACTGGCTATGCAGGGATGGTGAAAAGCGATCGGACGATGAATGGTGGACAGGAGAGCGAGGATGCGGGGGAGGCGCTGGACGTGGAGGGCAGAGGGGGACGGATTGAACGAGGAATGGGGAGCAAAGGGGAAAAGCAAAGGGGCTTCAGACCGGGAACTGGAGAAAGGCGACAGGCCGAGCGAGGAAGAGAGGAGAGGCCTCGGGAAGAGGCCTCCAGGGGAGAAACTGCCGGGGCAGGGAGAGGCAGGGGACCGGCGGGAGGTTCAGCCGGGAAGGGAGGGAGCGGGCTTGGCCGCATAGAGGCTGGCCGGGCGGGGGAGCCTATAATGCTCGCGGAGGGTGGAGCCGCTGTATTCCGTGCGGAACAACCCGCGGCGCTGGAGCTCGGGGACGACCTTGTCCAGGAAGTCCGGCAGCCCCTCATGCGTGAGCTGGGGCATGACGTTGAAGCCGTCGGCCGCGCCGCCGCGGAACCAGGCTTCGAGCTGGTCGGCCACCTGGACGGGCGTGCCCGTGAAGGTCCGGTGGCCGCGGCCGCCGGCGAGGCGCTCGAGCAGCCCCCGCAGGGTCAGGCCTTCGCTGCGGGCCAGCTCGGCGATGAGGCGGGCGCGGCTCTGGTGGCCGCGGACCGCCTCGGGCTCCGGCAGCTCGGGGAACGGGGCGTCGAGCGGATAGCCCGTCAGGTCGATACCGAGCCGGTTCGAGAGCTGCAGCAGGCTGTGCTGCGGGTTCGAGAGCTCGTGGAGGCGGGCTTCCTTCTCGCGGGCCTCTTCTTCGGTATCGCCGATCACAGGGCAGATGCCCGGCAGGATCTTCACCGTCTGCGGATCGCGCCCGAAGCGGGCCGCCCGCGCCTTGACGTCGGCGTAGAAGGCCTGCGCGTCGGCCAGCGTCTGCTGCGCCGTGAAGATCGCTTCCGCGTATTCCGAGGCGAAGCTCCGGCCGTCCTCCGAGGAGCCGGCCTGTACGAGGAGCGGGCGTCCCTGCGGGGAGCGCTGCAGGTTCAGAGGGCCGTCAACCCGAAAGTAGGTGCCTTCATGGCGGACGGGGTGGACTTTGCTGGTGTCGGCGAACAGGCCGGCGGCCTGGTCCGCGAGAACGGCATCGTCCTCCCAGCTGTCCCACAGCTTGACCGCCACCTCAAGGAACTCCCTGGCGCGTTCATAGCGCACGGCGTGGCCTGGAATCTCGTGCAGGCCGAAGTTGCGCGCTTCCCCGTCCGTGCCCGAGGTAATGATGTTCCAGCCGGCCCGGCCGCCGCTGAGGTGGTCCAGAGACGCCAGGCGGCGCGCCAGATTGAACGGCTCGTTGAAAGACGTCGATACGGTGCCGATCAGACCGATGCGGGAGGTGACGACCGACAGCGCGGACAGCAGCGTGAGCGGCTCCAGCCCGCCGACGGCGCCATGCCGCAGGCTTTCAGGGGAAGCGGCGACCCGGTCGGCCAGGAAGATCGAGTCGAGTTTGGCCGCTTCCGCCTTCCGGACGATCTCCTGGTACAGAGCGAACTCCGTCAGCCGCC
Organism: Paenibacillus mucilaginosus 3016; assembly: GCF_000250655.1. Classification (NCBI taxonomy): domain Bacteria; kingdom Bacillati; phylum Bacillota; class Bacilli; order Caryophanales; family Paenibacillaceae; genus Paenibacillus; species Paenibacillus mucilaginosus. Next base: position 6,750,026 of record NC_016935.1, on the reverse strand, counting down.
GCGGCTCGGAGCCCGGATGACGCCAGGCGGCCTCATGATGCCCGAGCGGAGCAAGAAAGAGATTCAAGTGAAGCTGGGAACGGGGTGAACTCATAGGGCGTACCTCCGGAGCGGAATGATGAAGCAAGGCGTGTGCAAGGCGGTGTTCCAAGCCCGGACAATTAAAAAAAGACTCTCGGGGCGCAGGAGGCTGCGGACACGGAGAGCCTTTGGTTGACCAATAGGCGGCAGTCGTACAGGTTGTAAAACTCATTATAATACAACTATTCCTATTAAACAAGTGGGTTTTAAAGCGGTCAGACCCATTTTGATAAAAAAAGGCATCGAAGCGTATCCTATCCTCTTGGATAGCAGGAGGGAGAGGATAGGATGAGCAAAGGCAAAACAAGCTCGAAGGATGACAAGCTGAAATGGTGGCAGCTTTCCCTGCTGGGTGTGGCGTGCACCATCGGCACCGGATATTTCCTCGGCACGGGCATCGCCCTGACGATGGGGGGACCGGCGGTCATCTTCCTGTTCATCCTGGCGGCCTTCGGCACGTACATGGTGTTCGATGCGCTGGCCCGGATGACAGCGGCCGATCCGCAGCAGGGATCGTTTCGCTCCTATGCCAAAAAAGCATACGGCCGGTGGGCCGGATTCACGAGCGGCTGGGTGTACTGGTCGAGCGAGCTCCTCATCATGGGCAGCCAGCTGGCCGCGCTTTCGCTGTTCACCCGCATGTGGTTTCCGAACCTGCCGATGTGGATGTTCGCCGCGGTGTACGGCCTGCTCGGGCTGGGCATCATCCTGCTCGGCACGAAGGGCTTCGAGCGGCTGGAGAACATGTTCGCCGTCATGAAGATCGCGGCGATCCTGATGTTCCTGGTACTGGCCGGCGCGGCGCTGTTCGGGATGCTGGGGCAGGGGGCTTACGCGCCCAAAGTGCCTGCGACGGGACCGGAGGTGTGGCCCGGCGGGGGCATCGGCTTATGGTCCGCGTTCATTTTTGCGTTCTATGCTTTCGGAGGCATTGAGATCATGGGGCTGATGGCGATGCGGCTGAAGAACCCGAAGGAAGCGCCGAAGGCCGGCAAAATGATGATTCTGCTCCTGACGACCGTCTACATCGCGTCCCTGGTCTGTGCGGTCATCCTCGTGCCGATCGGCGCCTTCAACTCGAAGGAAAGCCCGTTCGCCTCGGCGCTGAATCATTATAACCTGCCGTTCGTCCCCCACGTGTTCAATTCCGTGCTGATCATTGCGGGCTTCTCGACGATGGTCGCCTCGTTATTCGCGGTGACGACCATGCTCGTCACGCTCGCGGGGGACCATGATGCGCCGAAGATGTTCTCAGCGAAGAAGGACTCCTCGAAGCTGCCGTTCACGGCGATCGGCTTCACCGCAGGGGGGCTGGCGGTCTCCGTCGTGACGGCGCTGCTCATGCCCGAGTCCGTCTATGAGTACGTGACGACGGCGGCCGGGCTCATGCTGCTCTACAACTGGACCTTTATTCTCGTGACGTCGGGCAGGCTGCTGAAGCTGTCGGGCTGGGGCCAGACGAAGCGGTGGAGCGGCATCCTGCTCATCGCCCTGGCGGTGGTCGGCACGCTGTTCCACGAGACGAGCCGGCCGGGCTTTTTTATCTCGCTGGGGTTCGTGGCGGTGATCTCCGCGGTGACCCTGATCATGCGCAGGGTGTGGAAGAAGCAGCAGGGCGGAGGAGGCGAGAGCGGGCCGCAAGGCCGATCCAAGCACGCGGAAGGGCAGCAGTCCGGGCATGACGAATACGAGCCGAGTGTGAACCGGCCCGTACTGCCGCGCAGACGCAAATCGTTCACTTAGAAGAGAAGCCGGCAGGCGGCGACCGCAAAATACAGGCCGAAGCCGATCAGGGACAAGCCCGAGATGACGGAGATCCCTGTGAGCAGCCGCGGGGTCATCAGCCGGCGGAAGGTGCTGGCCATGCCCGCCATGGAGAAATCCCAGACGAGGATGCCGACCAGAATCGCGGAGCTGTAGACGAGCAGCTGCTGGGTGCCGTAGACGGATGCCGTCTTGGCCAGCACGGAACCGTAGATGCCGAGCCAGAAGAGGATCGTCAGCGGGTTCGAGAGGGACATCAGGAAGCCGGAGAAAAAGGATTTGAAGAGCGTGTCGTCCTTTTTCTTGGTGACGACGGCCACACTGCTTGCCCCAAGCAGGCTGTCGATGCCCGTGTAGATGAGCATAAAGCTGCCGAAGCTCCACAGGAGCGTCTGGATCAGCGGTGTGCTCAGGAAGTGGACGAGACCCATATACACCATGATCATGTACAGGGCGTCGGCCATCATGGCGCCGAGACCGACGAGCCATGCATGCCAAAAGCCGCAGCGGATGCCCTTGTCCAATTGGGCGGCGTTGATCGGCCCGATCGGAGCCGAGAGCGACAGCCCGAGAAAGATATAGCTTAAGATTACGCTCATGGTCGTGAACAACCCTCCCGATCACCTGTTGAGCCCGGACGAAAACCGCACAAAGGGGGCTTGGTTCATTGTATTCGGGAGGAACGGCTCGTACGACAAGTTATGGAAGATATGTGCCGGATGCAAAAAAAGCTGATCCTGCAGGGGAAGAAACCCTGCGGGGATCAGCTTTTTTCAAAAACGCGCATCGCCCCGTAAAGGACAGCGAAGCCATTGATCTTGGGAAGCGGGGGAGGAGGCGCTGCAGGCTTTTGCACGGCGGCTATTTCCGGCGCAGTGCCGCCTTCGCTTTCGCTCCCCGCAGCCGGACGGTCCCGCGGGTTCCGGTTTACCGGCGGCTGCGGTAGACCCGCTCGGGCCGGCCGACCACGCCGTAGGACAGGTCGGCATACACGTCGCCGAGGGAGACGAGGTGCTCGAGATACCGCCGGCCGGTCGAGCGGCTGACGCCGATCAGCTTCGCGACGCCGTCGGCCGTCATGCCCTCCGGCGTGGAGGAGAGCGCGCCCACGACCTTGTCGAGCGTCAGCTTGTCAATTCCCTTCGGAAGCGGGGCGGAAGACGGGCCTTCCTTCTTGTCGGTTCTGGCCAGCAGGCGGTCGATGTCGTCCTGGGCCACCTGGCCGCCGCCCGAGCCCAGCCGCTGCAGCTGCTGCTGGAAGTCCCGGAAGCGCAGCAGCGTCTCCTGCAGCCGGTTGAAGACGAGCGGCTTGATGATGTAGTCGAACGCTCCGCTGCGTACGGCTTCCCGGACCGGCTCGATCTCCTTGGCGGCGGTGATCATGATCACCTCCGTGTCGCGGTGATGCCGCCGGATCTGCTGCAGGATGTCGATGCCGTTCGAATTCGGGATGTAGATATCGAGCAGCACGAGCTGGGGGCCGAGGATCTCGAGCTGCTCCCTGGCCTGGCTTTCGTCCGTCGCGATGCCGATGACCGAGAATCCCGGCACCTTTTCGACGAATCTCCGGTTGATCTCGGCGATCTTGGGATCGTCGTCGACGATGAGCACTGTGATCTCGTGGGAAGGTTGTTCGTTCACTGGAGGGCTCTCCTTTCTGTGCCTCGGCCGTTCTTCGGGATGGCGGCGGTAAAGACCGTGCCGCCCCCAGGGTGAGGCTGGTAGGTGATATAGCCGCCCAGCTTGTGTACGGCATGCTGGACGAGCGCGAGACCGATGCCGCGGTGCTCCCCTTCCTTGGTGGAGAAGCCCTTGGCGAACACCGAGTCCCCTGCCTCTTCGGGAATACCGATCCCGGTATCCTCGCACTCGATGATGAGGTCTTCCCCGAGATCCGTCAGGAACAGCTTCACGCCGCGTCCGGCCGGGTCCCCGCAGGCCAGTACCGCTTCCATCGCATTATCGGCCAGATTACCGATGACCGTGACGAGCAGACTGCGGTCCACCCCCGGCGGAAGGTCACGGAAGGAGCTTTCGCGGTCGATTTCGAAGATCACTTTAAGCTCCCGGGAGCGGTTGTACTTGCCGATGAGCAGGCCGCCGATCATGGGATCGGGAATCTCCCGCATCAGGAAGGCCACGAGGTTCTGGTGCACATCCGACTCCCGGGCAATGAGGTCGACGGCTTCCTGATAGGCTTCGAGCTGGATCAGGCCGGAGATCAGGTACAGCTTGTTCGAATATTCATGGGTCTGTGCCCGCAGAGCGTCCGCGAACCTCCTCACCTGCGAGAGCTCCTCGGCCAGCCGGTACAGCTCGGATTTGCTGCGGAAGCTGGATACGGCGCCTTCAATTCCGCCGTTCCAGCCCGTGATGGGCACGCGGTTCACAATAACCTCATGGCTGCCGATCAGCATCTCCTGGTCGAATTCGGCCTGCCCTGAGGAGATCACCTCGGTGAGCCGGGTGTTCGGCAGGAGCTCCTGAAGCGGCCGGCCGGTGATATCGCTGTGCTCCGGCAGTCCGAGGAGGCGCAGGGCATACGGGTTCGCCAGGGTGACGACGCCCTCTCGGTTCACCGCGAGAATCCCTTCGCGGATCGTCTCCAGGATCGCCTGCTTCTCCATATAGAGCGAGCCGATCTCCCGGGGCTCGAGACCGTGGATGGAGCTGCGCACACTGCGTGCGATGAGAACGGCCCCGATGGCGCCGACGAGAAGCACGCCGAGGGTCAGCCAGACGATCCGGTACCGGTACGTCTCGGTGAGAACGTCGATGTCCTTCGTCAGAAAGCCGACGGATACGATGCCGATGACATCGCCGCTCTCATTCTTGACCGGCGTCTTGCCGCGAAGCGCAGGGCCGAGCGATCCGACGGCCCTGGAGACAATGGACCGGCCTTCGAGCACGGGGCCGTTGTCTCCGCCGACCATTTCCTTGCCGATGCGTTCGGGCAGCGGGTGGGAGTAGCGGATGCCTTCCCTCGAGCCGATAACAATATATTCTGCCCCGGTCTTCAGCCGTATGCTCTCGGCAATGGGCTGGATGACCGCAGAAGGCTCCGCGAGAGTAAACGCTTTCCGAATATCCGGAACGGCGGCGACCGTCTCGGCGACCTTCAGGGCCCGCGTACCGATCTGCTCTTCCAGGGCGGAGCTCATCAGATAATAAAAGGTGCCGCCGAGGCTCAAGGTGACGAGGGCGAGCAGTGAGCAGATGACGAGAATGAGTTTGTTTTGCAGACGCATGGATGCGGTTCCCCCTGGCTTGTTCTGGGTAGGTTGAAGGCCCTGGCACCGGCAAGGGTGCCGGTAATCGCCAACATTATAACATATATCGGCTGAAGAACCGCCCCGCATCATCCGTGAACAAAATGATCATAATTACCGCAATGGACGCAATGCGATTAATGCCGTTAAACTTCTCAAAGCGGTGTGCAGGGTGATATGATGAAACCGTTCTCAAGAAAGCGCATTCAAACAAAACATAAATCAGGGGTTATATAAAACTGGAGGGTGAACCTTATGATGAACCGCATGATGAACAGAGCTTGGAAAGTAACGGCAGCAGGGGTACTCGCAGCCAGCTTGACCGCCTGTGGCGCGGCGAAGCAGCAGCCGGAAGCCGGCGGCGATGCGGCCCAGACACCGGCCCAGACGGCGTCAAAATATCCCGAGAAGGCGATCACGCTGGTAGCTCCATCCGGTGCGGGCGGCGGCTGGGATATGACGGCCCGGACGATCACCAAGGTGCTCTCCGAAATGAAGGCGGTTGCAAAGCCGATGTCCGTAGAGAACAAGCCAGGAGGCGGCGGCGCTGTCTTCATGGCCGAATACGCGACGAAGGACGTCAAAGACGACCACAAGCTGTTCGTCAGCTCCCCGCCGATCCTGATCAACCATATCAAGAAGGAAGGCAACTCGCCTTACGGCATCAAGGACACGACGCCGCTGGCGCAGCTGACCAAAGACTACGGCGCCATTGCGGTGGCGGCGAATTCCAAATACAACGATCTGAAGTCGCTGCTTGACGATATGAAAGCCGACCCGACGAAGCTGACGGTGGCCGGCGGCTCCGCCCCGGGCTCCATGGACCATATCGTGGCGATCCTCCCGGCGTTCAAGTACGGCATCGACCCGAAGAAAGTGAAGTATGTCTCCTATGACGGCGGCGGAGAAGCCGTAACCGCGCTGCTCGGGGGCAATGCCGACGTGCTCGGTACGGACGCTTCCTCCCTCGACCAATACGTGAAGGCCGGCAAAATCAAGATTCTCGCCGTTGCAGCTCCTCAGCGTCTCGAGAACATGAAGGACATTCCCACGATGAAAGAGCAGGGCGTGGACGCTGAATTCCTGATCTGGCGCGGCATCTTCGGACCGAAGAACATGAGCGCGGACGCGAAGAAGTTCTGGGAGGAAACGCTGGGCAAAATGGTGGAATCCGAGCAGTGGAAGAAGGAAGTGGCGGCGAACAACTGGCAGACCGAGTACAAAAAGTCCGAGGAGTTCAAGAGCTTCCTGACGGCTCAGGAAACGCAGCTCAAGGATATCCTGACGGCGCTCGGCATGCAGAAGTAACCACATCTGCAGACGGGCGGGCCGGGGGAGAGGGGGAAGCCCTTCTCCCCCGGGCTCGATTCTGTACTCTTCTATTTCTAATCAATGTGCATCGTCCGTGAAGGACGGCAAAGCCGTTTATCTTAGCAGACAGCAAACAGGAGCGTGTCAACCATGAACAAAACATTCGACCGTTACGCCGGCATCGTGTTTCTCGCGGTCGGCGCCGCCTTCGCCGTCGGCAGCGGGACGATCTCGACGAGCGCTTACGGGAGCAATGTGGGGGCCAATATTTTTCCGATGGTGCTCGGCATCTTCCTCGCTCTGATGAGCATCCGGCTCATCTACGAAACGTTCCGGTACCAGCAGCGGCAGAAGCGCAAAGAAAACCTCGATTACAAGCGCTTCGGGATCATCTTCACCGCCGCCGTGCTCTATGCGTTCTTTCTGGAGGATATCGGCTTCGTTCTCGGCACCTTCCTGTTCCTGATGCTCGGCTTCCAGACGATGGAGCGGGGCAGGATCTGGGTATCGCTGCTGATCTCGGCCGCTTTCTCCTTCGGCGTCTATTATCTGTATGTCCACGTGCTGGAAGGATCGCTTCCCGGTTTCCCAGCTTGGCTAGGCTTAACGTAGGGAGGGAATTCTGATGGGCACTATCGATTATCTGTTGAACGGCCTGGCCACGGCCATGCAGTGGCACAATGTTCTCTTCGTCTTCTTCGGCGTGCTGATCGGCACCGTAGTGGGCGTGCTGCCCGGTATCGGACCGATGAGCGGGGTGGCGCTGCTCATTCCGATCACGGCTTCGCTCACCGCGGGACTCGGTCCCGAAGAAGCGGCAACGTCGTCGATTATTCTGCTGGCCGGCGTCTATTACGGGGCCATGTACGGCGGCTCGACGACTTCGATCCTGCTCAATACGCCGGGCGAATCTTCGTCGGTCGTGACGACGCTGGACGGCTACCAGATGGCCAAGCAGGGCCGGGCGGGCGCCGCGCTGTCGATCGCGGCCATCGGTTCCTTCGCAGCGGGCCTCGTAGCGCTCATCGGCCTGATCTTCCTGGCGAATCCGCTGTCGGCGATCGCGATCAAGTTCGGGCCGGCAGAGTACTTCTCGCTGATGGTGCTCGGCCTGCTGGCCATCAGTGGGCTGGCGGGCAAGTCGATGACGAAGGCGCTGATGATGACGGCACTTGGCCTGCTGCTTGCCACAATCGGCATCGATAACGTGTCGGGTGTCGCCCGCTTCACGTTCGATCTGCCGGAGCTGTACCAGGGGCTCGAGTTCCTCACCGTCGCCGTCGGTCTCTTCGCGGTAGGCGAGGTGTTCAAGACGATCCTGCACCGGGAAGGCAACGAAGGCGAGATCGCACGGATCAACGGGATTCTGCCGACCAAGCAGGATCTCAAGGACAGCGCGGCACCGATCGCCCGCGGTTCCCTGCTCGGCTTCGCGGTAGGTCTTCTGCCGGGTGCCGGCGCCATTCTCGCCTCGTTCTTCTCGTACATCATGGAGAAGAAGCTGAGCAGGAATCCGTCGAAGTTCGGCAAAGGGGCGATCGAGGGCGTAGCGGCGCCGGAATCGGCGAACAATGCCGCCGCGGGCAGTGCGATGATTCCGCTGCTGACCCTCGGCATTCCGTCCTCCGGCACGACGGCGATCATGATGGGCGCCTTCATTATGTACAACGTGCAGCCGGGTCCGCTGCTGTTCCAGGACCACCCGCAGCTGGCTTGGGGCGTCATCGCCAGTATGTTCGTCGGCAACCTGATGCTCATTATTCTCAACATGCCGATGGTCAAGATTTTTGCGAAGGTTATTGAAACGCCTACGAAGTATCTGATTCCGCTGATCATTGTTTTCTCCGTCTTCGGAGTGTATGCAGTGCAGTATTCGATCTTCGATCTCCTGCTCGTCATGGCCTGCGGCCTGATCGGGTACTATCTGTCGAGGAATGACTTCCCGCTGGCTCCGCTGGTGCTCGGCCTGATCCTTGGGCCGATGATGGAGAACAACATGCGCCGCGCGCTGACGATCTCGAACGGCGACTTCATGATCTTCCTCCAGAAGCCGATCTCGCTTGCCTTCCTGATCGTCGGCGCCCTGTGGATCCTGGTGCCGCTGGTGCTGAAGCTCAGAGGGAAGAACGTGCTGGTCAACGAGGAGGGCTAGGGCGGCTAAGTCGGCCCTCCCCGGTAAAGCATAAGACAAGAGGGGTAAGACATAGGAGTAAGAACAAAGAATTTCCGAAGGGAGGCAGGTTCCATATGAGCGGGATCGAACCAAGAGCCATCGTGGAGATCAACCAGACGGCGAGCCGGTATACGTCGAGCATTGTCATCCGCGTGGACAACCGCAGCATCGACGCCAAGAGTATTCTCGGCCTGAGCTTTACGCTGTTCGGCAGCCAAGCCTACAAGCTCGAGATTTACGGGCCGGATGCGGAGGAGGCCAAAGCGGCCATGACCGAGGTCTTCGAGAAGCACGGGCTTTCGGTTGAAGTACTGGAAGGCTGAGGGCATCAGAGGTAAAAATAGAAACGCGCACCGGTCTCCATGGACGGTGCGCGTTTTTTTTGAGGAAAAGGGGTCATCACCATTGTCTGCATACGGGAATATGGGGACGACTTCCGGCGGAAGTTTATTTGCCTTCCTTCAGCTCCTTCAAGGCCTGCTCCACGAATTTGCTTTCGAGCACCTTCGAGGTGTCGAGCTTCTTGGTGATCGCTCCGGCGTTGAAGAGGAAGTCCGCCTGATCCTGATGTGCCTTGGCGAATTCAGGCGTGATCGGTGAGAGCAGCGGCTCGGATTTCTTCAGAACGGTCGAGACGATTTCCTTGTCAACCTTCTTCGTCTTCACGAAGTGATCCGTCACCTCATCATAATGGGAGGTGTAATACTGCCGTAGCTCTTCATAGGTTTTGAGGAACAGGACGGTGAGCTCGGGATGCTGCTCGGTGAACTGGGTGCGGGCCACGAGGAAGCCGGGCGCGACGACTCCGAGCTCTTGGCCGGAGACAAGGATGCTCGCTTTGCTCTGGACCACGGCCGTTGTGATGTAAGGCTCCCAGACGGACCACGCATCGATGGCGCCGGTATCGAGAGCCGGCTTCGCTTCGTCGGGCTGCAGCTGGATGATCTTGACGTCGGAGTCCTTCAGTCCGGCCGCCTCCAGCGTGCGGTAGAGGAAGTTATAGGCGGAGCTGCCTTTGGCCACGGCAATCTTCTTGCCCCGGAGCTCTTTGATATCTTTAATGGTGCTGCCCTTCGGCAGGACGATAGCGTTGCCCTTCTTGCCGTCGCCGGTCACGGCGATCGCCTTGAAGTCGACGCCTCCGGTCTGGGCGGATACGACGGGCGTGCCGCCGACGCTGCCGAAATCGAGGCGGCCGGAAGCGAGTGCTTCGAAGTGCGGCGGGCCGCTGGCGAATTCGTGCCATTTCACTTCGGCGCCGGCTTTGGCAAAGGCTTCTTCGAAGATCTTTTTGTCCCGGGCGTAAGAGAACAGGTTAGTGGAACCCTGGATGCCCAGGTTGACGACGATCTTCTCTTTGACGGCTCCGACTGCAGTGCCGCTGCCCGCGGCTGCCGCGCCGTTCACGGCTTCCGTCTTGCCGCACGCGGAAAGCAAAGGGAGAGAGAAGAGGAGAATGCCGGTCAGGGCGGTAAGCCAGCGGGTCTTGCGGGTGGTCTGGGTTGTCATGCGGAGTGGACTCCTTTCGAATGGGAAGATCAGGCATGGAACCGGCCGGACCGTATATACCAAAAAACGGAGACGCATGTGTCCCTGGAGGGGGCAGCATGGTCTCCGTTCGTACGGTCGACTCAATTCAATTAAATCAAAGTGGTATACTATGGATTGAATCATAGCAAGGTCGGCTTCCGCTGTCAATAAGGATTTTTCAGCTTATTGCGGTGTGGGGAGTTCCGGCGGCCTCAGGGGCAGAGTCGTCCTTGACGCTCCCAGGGGGCTGTGCTACATTCACATTACCAAGTACATAGGTTGGGTATTTGTGGAGCCGATGAGAGGAGAGATGGGCATGAGCATCATTACCGAATGGATATCGTACGGCACGGAGGGACGGTGGCAGGGCTATGCGGCCCGGCCGGATGTGGAGCAGAAGCTGCCGGCTGTTCTCGTCCTTCAGGAGATCTGGGGGGTGGACGAGCACATCCAGGATGTGACCCGCCGTCTCGCACAAGCCGGTTATGCGGCCTTCGCCCCGGATCTCTTCACGGCGGAAGGGCCGAAGCCCGAAGCGCTGTCGCCGGATAGGGTCGAACGGGCGAAGCAGTTCCTGAACACGATCCCGCCGAGCGCTTGGCGCAGTCCGGAGGAGCGGCAGGCGGCCCTCTCTGCGCTGCCCGAAGAAGAGCAGGCGAAGATCTCGGCGTCGCTCGAGCTCATCTTCAGCGCAGGTTCTCGCATCCCGGCGTTTACGGAGCAGATCACGGCCGCCGCGGCCTTCCTGCGGGACTCGTATGCGCCTACCGCCGGACAGGGCGTCGCCTCGGTCGGCTTCTGCCTCGGCGGGCTGCTCTCCGGCACGCTGGCTGCGAAGGACGGCGAACTGCGCGGAGCCGTGATCTTCTACGGCAGCCCGCCGCCGAAGGAGCTCATTCCCTCGATCGGCGCCCCGCTGCTCGGTTTCTATGGGGAGCTCGACCCGCGCATTACGGATGACATCCCTGGTTTCGCACAGGAGCTGGAACGGGAGGGCAAGCGCTTCGAGTATCATATTTACCCGAAGGCGCCGCATGCCTTCTTCAATGATTCCCGCCCGACCTACCACGTGGATTCCGCCAGGAAGGCGTTCGCAAGGACGCTGGCCTTCCTTAGCGAGGTTCTCTCCTGATCTCTTCACTCTGAGCCCATGCTTGAAGAGCCCGTGCCATGTGATATGGCGCTGCGGGCTCTTTTTGCCGTTCCCGGGGGCCCGGTCTCTTCGTGCGACCCGATCCGGCGGCCCATGCCCTGCTGCCCCTTTGCCGCTCCCTTCCGCCCCTGTCGTTTCAAAGCGGAGGCACCGCTTTAATAAATAGGTAGAGAGAATAACGGGCAGCTGCTGAAGCGAGCGCCAAAAATCATAGGAGGAGGTGGCCGTCATGGGAAGCATTAGAGTGGGGATTATCGGCACGGGCTTCTCGGCCCAGGCGCATGTGGACATGCTGCGGAGGCTTCCGGGGATTGAGGTGACTGCGGTGGCGGGCACCGACAGCAGCAAGGCGCTGGAGTTCGCCGAGCGGCTCCGGGTGCCGAAGGCGTACGAACGGGCGGAGGAGCTCATCCGCGACCCGGACATCGATGTGGTGCACAACTGTACCCCCAATGATATGCACTATCCGCTGAATCGCAGTGTGTTGGAGGAGGGCAAGCATCTGTTGTCGGAGAAGCCGCTGGCGATGAACTCCGAGGAGTCCGGCATCCTCTGCCGGCTGGAGCGGGAGCGCAATGTGGTCGCCGGCGTCTGCTTCAACTACCGCCACTACCCATTGATTTCCGAGGCGCGCAAATGGATCTCCGAGCAGAAGTACGGCCGCCCCCACATGGTGATCGGGGAATACCTGCAGGACTGGCTGCTCTTCGATACCGACATCAACTGGCGGCTCGATCCGGAGCGGGGCGGCGCCTCGCGGGCGGTGGCGGATATCGGCTCCCACTGGTGCGATCTCGTGCAGTTCGTGCTAGACAGCCCCATCACCGAGGTGTTCGCGGATCTCAAGACGATCCATCCGGTGCGTACGGATCCGGCATTCAAAGAAGTCGAGGTGCAGACCGAAGACTGCGGCTCGGTGCTTGTGCACTTCGAGGACGGCACGCAGGGCATGTTCGCCGTCTCCCAGGTGAGTGCGGGCCGCAAGAACAAGCTGCGCTTCGAGATCAGCGCCCGGACCGCTTCCATCGCCTGGAATCAGGAGCGGCCCAACGAGCTGTGGATCGGGAAGCGGGACGAGCCTAACCAGACGCTGATGAAGGACCCGAACCTGCTGTCGGCGCGGGCCGCCTCATTCTCGCACTATCCGGGGGGCCATCAGGAGGGCTGGCCGGACGCGCTGCGCAACCTCTTCCATGACTTCTACGAAGCCGTGCGGGAGAAAAAGGAGGGCCTGCCGAAACGCCGCAATCACCTGTTCGCGACGCTGCAGGACGGCCACCGGATCATGAAGCTCATCGAAGCGATCCTCCTCAGCCATCGGGAGAGACGGTGGATCCGCGTGGAAGAATGAATGTGCCCATCCTGCACAGGGAAGAGGCCAATACGTACAAAAAAACAGGTAAAAAGCAGCCTGATCTGCTCCGGTCATACCGGGAACGGATCAGGCTGTTTTCATGCGGCCGCGATCAAGGGCTACGAACGGGTCAGCTGTTTGCGGTCCTCCATCTGGGGCGGCTCCTCCATCCAGTTGTTCTTGATCATGAGCTTGCCCCCGTCCACCGCATAGGTGAAGATGTCCTTCGAGAGTGAAGTCATCAGGGCCGGCAGATCGCTGCGCAGGCTGAAGGCGGTGCCGAGCGCGTTGCTGCCGAGGCCGAAGTTGCTCAGGAGAGAAGTGTTGTACATCATGAGCTTGTCCGAGAACGGAGAGACGGTGGCGTCCGTGGCTTTGCCCGCCCAGGGGGCCGGGGCCGGAACATCGCTATTCATCAGGACACCGCTCAGCTCCTGGACGATCTTCTTCGCCAGATTCTTCCCCTTGGTAAAATACATCCGCACCTCGGGCTCTGCTGCACCCTGCGCGAACCCGGTCATGAGCTGCATGCCGCAGAGGTTGGTCTCGACGGCCTGATACAGGTGGCCGACCTCCACCGTATTGAGCGACCGTTTGCTCCCGAACGGATTGATGCCCCGCATGTAGCTCGTGTCCCGGACAAATTCGACCTCACGGGGCATCGTCACATCGGGCGGATGGATCAGCGTGCCCTGCTCCAACAGCAGCTCGGTGGTCCGGTCGTAGATCTCCTGGGACTCCATCGTCAGCCTGCGGTACAGCTGGCGGATATCCGAGCGGTAGGACATGCTGTTGTAGAGCGCGTACAAGCCGGTGAACACTTTGGACATCATGCGCAGATACATGACCTCGAATACCGGGTCGAAGAGACGCGGCGCCCCCCGCTTGACATCCTGTTCGGTGAAGCCCTGGGGGATGGCGGCTCCCGCTTCGCGGAACATCTCCCGGGTCTTGGAGACAGTCTCAGCGGTCTTGTCCCGGTCGTATGTCATGATCTGCCCCGGCTCTTCGTCCTTGGCCCCTTCCAGTAAATGAGCGTAGATCTGCAGCATCATCGTCTTCGTCTGGTACGTCATCCACAGGGTCCCGAGCTCGGTAGATGAGAGCGGTGTATGCTTGGCGATGTGCATCGTTCGGATGCCTCCTCCGTCAAGGAATGGATAGTGGGATTAGATAGGGGATAGTGTCCCCCATGGAAGATCTTCTCATGCGGGACGAAGGCGGTTTTATCGTGGGGGAAGCAGGGGGAGGGATAAAGGATACCTTTTTGTAAAATAATAGGAATCATCTGAAACCTGCGTCCGGACAGGCTTGCAGGAAGGAGGAGCGGCCATCTATTTTGTATTGATTGCACTCATCTCTCTTGCTGCCGTAAGACTGTCGAAGAGCCACCGGAGGTAGGAGCGGTATCAGCCCACGGTGCTCTATATGATTCTGTGCAGCATGCTCTACTACTTTCTGGTGGGGGGACAGCTGCTCTGGGAGTATACGCCCGTCTTTTGGGTGACGCATTGGGGGGCCGAGCTGCTTCTGTCCTTCGTCGTCTTTCCCTGTACGGTGCTCCTGTTCCTGGACCGTCTCCCTCACGGCGGCAAGCTCCGGCTGGCCCGGCATCTGCTGTATTGGGCGCTGGTCTACATGCTTGCCGAGCAGGCTGCGGTGCAGCTTCATTTTATCCGTTACCACCGGGGCTGGAGCTTTGCGTGGTCCGTGTTTTTCGTATGCACCATGTTTCCGGTCCTGTATCTCCATCACCGGCGCCCGTTGGCCGCTTATGCCGTATCCGTGTGTTTGATTGTGTTTTATATGGTGTGGTTCCGGATTCCCTTTCCGGTTTTTCGCTAAATGCTGCAGCCAAGCGGGGGTTCTATGTCCAAAGAGCAGATCATTCTTCTTATCATTAACGGGATTACCCTGGCGGGGCTGATTCTCCTTACTCCCCGGAGCAGGCTCAGGGAAGCTGCCGTGGTTTATACTTTCAAGCAATCGATCACCTGGGTGCTGGGGCTGCTGATTGTGGAGTATCATCTGATTGAATATCCGGCCCGGGAATTCATTATTGCGAACCGCACGAGCTTTTCATTTGAGTTCTTCATCTATCCGGCCATCTGTGTAATCTACAATCTCCACTTTCCGGCTGACCGGGGATGGGGCAGGAAGTGGGCCTGGATTCTGGTGTTTCCGACGGTGATGACCTTATTCGAGGTGGCACTGGAGAAGTATACGGATCTGATCGAGTATGTGAGCTGGACCTGGTATTGGACCTGGCTCTCCCTGCTGGCCACCTTCTTCGTGTCGAGAGGGTATTATTTGTGGTTCAGGAAGGGAGTCTCGGGACCGGCAGTGGAGCATCGCGGAGGCAAGGATTGAAGGGACAGGGAGCTGCCAAGCTTGTTTGCGGGGCGGGGGAACTGCTGTTCGAATAGGGTGGCGGCGGTGCTGCCAGGTGAAGGAATGGCGGTGGCGGAGCAGAACGTATAGGGGGAAAACGGGCGCAGCATGGAAGCGGGCGGTCTTACCTGGCAGGCGGTGCGGTGGTGTTGCGTGGTGTACAGGAGTGTATGCGAAAAAACAGGCGGGGGAAGCGTCCCCCGCCTGTTCTCTATTCGTTCGGATGCTGTGCCTGCTATTCGTTCAGCAGTTTCGCCTTCTCGGCGGCCCGGAAGAACAGGCTGAGCGCGATGGCAACGACCGTGGCGAGTGCCATGCCCTTGAGCGTCAACGCCCCCCAAGTGAAGGCCGCTCCGCTGATCCCGATGACGAGCACGACCGTCGTCAGGATTAGGTTAACCGGTCGGCTGTAGTCGACCTTCCCGTCCACAAGAATGCGGATTCCGGAGGAGGCGATGACCCCGAAAAGAAGCAGGGAGACGCCGCCCATGACGGGGGACGGGATCGTGGAGATCAGCGCCGCGAGCTTGCCCGAGAAGGAGAGCAGGATCGAGAAGACGGCCGCTCCGCCGATGACGTAGGAGGAGTAAACGCGGGTGATCGCCATGACGCCGATGTTCTCCCCGTAGGTGGTGTTCGGCGTGGAACCGGCAAAGCCCGAGAGGATCGTCGAGACGCCGTTGCCGATCAGCGAGCGGTGCAGCCCGGGATCCTGCGACAGCCGGCGGCCGACGATGTTCTCGGTGACCACAAGGTGGCCGATGTGCTCGGCGATGACGACGAGCGCGGCCGGCGCGATGACCGCGATGGCGGACCAGCTGAACTGGGGAGCGTAGAAGGTCGGAAGCTCGAACCAGGGGGCGGCGTCCACCTTGCTCCAGTCGACCATGCCGGCTGCGGCGGCGATCGCATACCCGGACGCTACGCCGACGAGGATCGGTATGATCTTCAGGAAGCCGCGGAACATGACGGTGCCGAGGATGGTGATCAGCAGCGTGGCCGCTGCTACGCCTACCGTGGCGGGATCCGGAGACCAGTTCGCGGGCGCGTTCTGTGCGGGCTTGATGAACCCGGCCATCTCGGCCGCAGTCGGCACAAGCTCAAGGCCGATGACGGCGACGATCGCGCCCATGGCGGCGGGCGGGAAGACGACGTCGATCCAGCCGCTGCCGACGGCCTTCACGAGCAGGCCGACAAGCAGGAAGATCGCCCCCGCCACAATGAAGCCGCCGAGCGCCTCAGCATACGATCCGGTGGAGAGCACGAGGAAGACCGGCGAGAGGAAGGCGAAGCTCGACCCGAGATAGGCCGGAATCCGTCCCCGGCAGATCAGCAGGTAGAGCAGCGTGCCGATCCCGTTCATGAGCAGGATCGTCGCCGGGTTCACCTGGAACAGCACCGGGACGAGGATGTTGGCCCCGAACATCGCGAACAGATGCTGCAGGGAGAGCGGGATGCTCTTGGATAGGGGAGGGCGTTCCTCCACTTGAATGACTTGCTTTGACATCTGTGACATGGGTACAATCACCTGGCTTTATCGTAGTTTGGGGATACGGACAATAGATCTTACTGATTGTACAATTCCTGGGCCCGCTGGACAAGCCGGATCTTGTCGAATTTGCCTGGAATTTGCCTGATTTTTTACATCCGCCCACTCTACGAATCCCATCTCTCGTGATAGAACGATTGTGGTATACAGACAACGAGAGAATGGGACGGTACGACCATGAGGAACACAGCACAATTCACACAAAAGACCGCAGCCCTCGCGGCAGCCGCAGCACTGCTGCTCGGCCTCTCTGCGTCGTACTCGGCTAAGGAAGTGAAGAGCAGTGAGGTTCTGTTTCAAGAGAAGTTTGGGACATTTTCTCCTGAGGTGCGGGTTGCGGATGCGGCGAGGTACTACCGGGCCATGGGCTTTTTCGCTCTGGATGCTTCGATGACAGAGCAGCAGTTCACCAAGAAGTTCCGGGATTTTCACAAGAACTTCGGGGAAGAGCAGGACTGGAACCTTTACTAAGCCAAGAGCGCCTACAGCATGCAGGGCGATTTGTACCTGCTCGGGGAAGACGCGGGCCGGGTATGGCTCGAGGATACCGAAGCGGAGCGGTTCCTGGAATTCTGGAATTGACAGGTTAGCGCAAAGGGGCGGCTTCTGATTATAGGAGCCGCCCCTTTTTGTATTTCATTCGATTGCTGTTCACAGGACGGGAACCCAGTCGGGCCGCCCAGTTTCAGGGCTCCCCGAGCCTTATGCCAGCGCCTTCCGGAACTCCTCCGTCAGCAGCGGCACGACGTCGAACAGGTCCCCGACGATGCCGTAGTCGGCGACCTTGAAGATCGGCGCTTCGGCGTCCTTGTTGATCGCGATGATGATGCGCGACTGGCTCATGCCGGCGAGATGCTGGATCGCCCCGGAGATGCCGCAGGCGATGTAGATCTCCGGCGTGACGACCTTGCCGGTCTGGCCGATCTGCAGTGCGTAGTCGCAGTACCCGGCGTCGCAGGCGCCCCGGGAGGCGCCGACGGCGGCGTTCAGCACCCCGGCGAGCTCCTCGAGCGGCTTGAACCCGTCGGCGCTCTTCACGCCGCGTCCGCCGGAGACGACGATCTTCGCCTCGGCGAGGTCGACCCGGCCGCTCATCTTGCGCACGACATCCTTGATGACGGTGCGCAGGGAGGGCGGGGCGTCGTACGCCTCGGCGGTGACCGCCGCCGCGCCGGCCGCCCCGTCAGCGGCAGCCGGCGCGATGTTGTTCGGCCGCACGGTCACGACGAGCGGGCCGCCGCCCGTGCGCTTCTTCTGCTCGAACGCCTTGCCGGCATACACCGGCCGGGTGAAGAGCACGTCTTCTCCTGAGCGCTCGATCGCGGTGACGTCGGAGATCTGCCCGGCCTGCAGGGTGGGCGGCGGCCGCCGGAGCGAGATCCCGGCCGATGGCCGTATGGCCGAAGATCACGGTGTCCGGCTGGAGCCGGTCCAGCAGGGCGTTCAGCGCCGCGCCGTACGCCTCCGGGTTATAGAGCTCGAGCGCAGGGCTGTCGATCACGTGGACCGCGTCCACGCCTGCCCCGGCCAGCTCATCCGCCAGGGAGCCGACACCGGCGCCGATCAGCACGGCGGCGAGCCGGTCGCCGTCGCCGCCGGCCTGTCTTGCGGCCTGCACCGCTTCGAAGGTCACCTGCCGCAGCTTGCCTCCGCGGGTCTCCGCTACTATCACATGTACTTTGCTCATCGCTTCGTCCTCCTCGGTTGGTTGGATTCCACTGCGGATATTAAAGCGCTTTCGCTTCGGTGCGGAGCAGGTGGACCAGCTCGGCGGCCTGGGCGGCGAGATCGCCCTGCAGCACGCGGCCCGCCCCGCGTTCCGGCGGCTGGCTCAGCGTGACGCGCTCGGTGCGGGGGGCGATGTCGGCTTCCGAGAGGCCGATGTCATCCAGCGTCAGCGTGCGCAGCGGCTTCTTCTTCGCCTTCATGATGCCGGGCAGGGACGGGTAGCGCGGCTCGTTCAGTCCCTGCTGGGCGGTGAACAGCGCGGGCAGCGCGACCTCCACCGTCTCCGTATCGCCTTCGGCATCCCGGAGGACGGCAGCCGCCGTGCCGCTGACCTCAAGCTTCGTGATCGACGACACGTGCGGGATGCCGAGCAGACGCGCCGTCCGGACGGCGATCTGGCCCGCCCCGTTATCGACGGAGAAGCTGCCGCCGAGCAGCAGATCGTAGGCCTGCCCGCCGAGGTGCGCGGCAAGAACGCGCGAGAGCCCGTATTCATCGCCGGTGATGCGGCTGTCGTTGATCAGCACCGCTTCATCCGCTCCCATGGCCAGAGCGGTGCGCAGCGCTTCGGTGCAGCGGTCCGGGCCGACGGAGAGGACGGTGACCGTCCCGCCGTGCGCTTCCTTCAGCCGGATCGCTTCTTCGACCGCATACTCGTCATACGGATTGATCACGAACTTGACCCCGTCCTCGGATACCACTCCGCCGCGGATGACGATTTTCTCCTCGGTATCGAACGTTTGCTTCATCAATACAACAATATTCATGGAACCCGCTCCTCCCTTAAGTAAGAAACCAATCCAGGGAAACTAGGACAGCCCTTTCAAAAAGAAATCGATCGTCTTGCCCGCCTGCTCCGACAGCGAATACTTGCGTCCCGAGATGAGCCACGAGGTGACGACCTCATCCATGCCGCCGAAGATCAGCAGCCGGACCACCTTCGGGTCGAGACCCTGCCGGAACGTGCCGGCGTCCATCCCGCGGCGGATCACGCTCTCGATCAGCTCAATGTACGGCTTGACCGCGAGGCCGATCTCCTTCCGCAGCTCAATGGAGCTCTGGCGCAGCTCGATCTGGGCGACGTGGGCCAGATGCACATTCTCCTCGAGCGCCGTGTAATGGATCTCGCAGATCTTGCGGAGCGCTTCGTCCGCGGTATCGCCTTCCTGAATGGAAGAGTTAAATTTGGCGACAAGCTCGCCGAGCTTCTCCCGGAGCAGTGAGATCAGGATGTCTTCCTTGTTCTTGAAGTACAAGTAGATGGTCCCGTCCGCTACGCCGGCTTCCTTGGCGATCCGAGAGACCTGGGAGCCGTGGAACCCGTGCTCCGCAATGACTTTCAGGGCCGCCTCGAGAATGAGATCGTATTTTTCCTTTTTCCTACTTGCCAATGAGGTCACCCCGGTGTTAAGATTCAAGTGTAGTGAATGAATACTCATTCATTTTTCTTAATCTTATGAGAAACCGTACGAATTGTCAATGTGTTTTGAACAGGATTCCGCAAGGTGAAGGCCCCGGCCACATATACCTTAGAGAGAAGTCTTGATCAGCGCGTTCGTTCTAATGAAGTGTATGCGCATCCCGGCCCGTTCTTGTACGGAGGGGAAGCGCAGAGCCCGGTTATCGTCATAAGATTTTTTCGCAGGGACAATGCAAGCGGTTTCAATAGTGATGGCGGGCCGCTTGGACCCGGATTTTTCAGGCAGATCGAGCGTACTTACGGAAAGGAAGGAGAACAAACCATGCTGCAGATCGTTACCTTTGTACTCTTCCTCGGCATTACGGGCTATGCGCTGTACCTGTTCTACCAAGCGGTCTATCACCGGTATCTGTATGTGAAGCTCGGGCAGCCTTTTTCCTTCCACGAGCAGAACCGGGAGCGCATCCGGGAATTCCTGTCCCAGGTGTTCGCCCAGAAGAAGCTGATGAAGGACCCGAAGAGCGGCATCATGCATATCGTCATCTTCTACGGCTTCATTCTGCTGCAGTTCGGGGCGCTGGATCTCATCGTGAAGGGGCTGACGGGCGGGCGTTCTCTTCCGATCCCGGGCTATGAGGCGTTCAATCTGCTGCAGGAGATCACGGTATTCCTGGTGCTGGCGGCGATGGGCTATGCGGCGTACCGGCGGTACGGGGAGAAGCTGGTCCGGCTGAAAAAGGGGTGGAAGCCCAGCCTTGTCGTATTTTTTATATTCTCGCTGATGCTGTCGGTCCTGCTCTCGCTGACCTTCGAGCGGCTTTGGCACGGACACGGGCCTTCGGCGTATGCGCCGATCTCGTCTCTCCTTGCAGCTCCGCTGCAGGGCGTCTCCACAGGGGCGGCCGAGGTCTGGTTCTACGTCTTCTGGTGGCTGCATCTGCTCATCCTGCTGAGCTTTCTGGTGTATGTGCCGCAGTCGAAGCATTTTCACATCATCACGGCCCCGGTCAATATCTGGCTGCGACGTACGGAGCCGGCCGGCCGGCTGAAGAAGCTCGATCTCGAGGATGAGGAGGCGGAGAGCTTCGGCGCGGGGAAGATTGAGGACTTCACGCAGAAGCAGATGCTGGACTTCTATGCCTGCGTCGAGTGCGGCCGCTGCACGAACGTGTGCCCGGCCTCCAATACGGGCAAGGCGCTGTCCCCGATGCACCTGATCACGAAGCTGCGCGACCACCTGCAGGAGAAGGGGGCGGCGGTCACCTCGAAGTCGCCGTGGGTCCCGGCATTCGCCTTCGCCGGAGGACCCGCGCACGGGGCGGCCGAAGAGCGGCCGGGCGTCGAGTTCGCCGCCGCCCCGGGAAGCATCACGAACATCCGGCCGACGCTGGACTGGCAGGGGAAGACCTGGGGGTCGTCGCCGAAGCCTGTGCAGGAGATGGAGCTGATCGGCGACGTCATGACCGAGGAGGAGATCTGGGCCTGTACGACGTGCCGCAACTGCGAGGATCAATGCCCGGTCGGCAACGAGCATGTCGACAAGATTGTCGACCTGCGCCGCCATCTCGTGCTCATGCAGGGCAGCCTGCCGCATGAAGGGCAGCGCGCCATGCAGAACATCGAGCGCCAGGGCAACCCGTGGGGCATCTCGCGCAGCGACCGGGCGAAGTGGACCGGCGAGCTGGAGGGCATCCCGGTACCGACGGTGAAGGACCATCCGGACTTCGAGTACCTGTTCTTCGTCGGCTCGATGGGCTCGTACGATCTGCGCTCGCGCAGGATTACGAAGGCGCTGGTCCGGCTGCTGAACGAAGCGGGCGTCTCCTACGCGATTCTCGGTAACGAGGAGAAGAACTCCGGCGACACGCCGCGCCGCCTCGGCAACGAGATGCTGTTCCAGCAGCTCTGCATGGAGAACATCGAGACCTTCACGAAGTACGGCGTCCGGCGGATTGTAACCGCTTGCCCGCATACCTTTAATACATTCAAGAATGAATATCCCGAATTCGGGCTGGAGGGGGTCGAGATTCTTCACCATACGCAGCTGCTCGACCGGCTGCTTCAGGAAGGCCGGCTGAAGCCGGAGCATGCACTGAACGAACGCATTACGTACCACGATTCCTGTTATCTCGGCCGCTACAACGATGTGTACGACCAGCCGAGGAATGTGCTGCGGGCCATCCCGGGCGTGCAGCTCGTGGAGATGGAGCGCACCCGGGAGAACGGCATGTGCTGCGGCGCGGGCGGCGGCATGATGTGGATGGAAGAGACGTCGGGCAAGCGGGTGAACGTAGCCCGCACTGAGCAGGCGCTGCAGGTGAACCCGACGGTCATCTCCTCGGCCTGCCCGTACTGTCTGACGATGGTCGAGGACGGGACGAAGATGAAGGAAGCAGAAGACCGGGTGAGAGCACGAGACATCGCCGAGCTCCTCGAGGAGTCCGTGTTCGGCACTTCCTCCAAGTTATGACGGAGCAGCATTGCAGCCTGATGGTTCATGCCGGCGGGAGATGATCTTTTGGACAGCGGCCAATAAAAGAAGCCTGACGTAGCGCCAATAGAGATATCCGATCAGAGATGCACGAGTGTAAAACATGCAAGATGTTGAGCTTACGCAGCGGTTCATGCAGGAGAAAGACTTTTATTTACCACATGGGACTGGGAGGAACGTATCCATGAGCAAAAGCATCCGCAAAGCGGTAGTCATCGGTTCGGGGGTGATGGGGTCCGGCATCGCGGCCCATCTCGCCAATGTGGGCATTGCGTGCCACCTGCTCGACGTCGTGCCGGGGACGCTGACCCCTGAAGAACAGGCCAAGGGCCTGACGCCCCAGCACCCGGCGGTCCGCAGCCGGCTGGCGGCCGGAGCGGTCGCGAGGCTGGCGAAGACGAAGCCCGCCCCGCTGTATGACGAGAGCTTCGCCGCCCGGATCACGCCGGGGAACCTCGAAGATCATCTGCATGTGGTCGGAGAGGCCGACTGGGTCATCGAAGTCGTCGTGGAGAACCTGCAGGTGAAGAAGGAGCTGCTCCGGCGCGTGGAGGAGCACTGGAAGCCGGGGACGGTCGTGTCGTCGAACACCTCCGGCATCTCGATTAACGCGATGTCGGCGGACTGCGGGGCGGAGTTCAAGCGGCATTTTCTCGGCACCCACTTCTTCAATCCTCCTCGCTACATGCAGCTGCTTGAGCTCATTCCCGGGGAGCACACCGACCCGCAGCTGCTGCAGGATATGAAGGGATTCTGCTCCAGGGTGCTCGGCAAGGGCGTCGTGACGGCGAAGGATACGCCGAACTTCATCGCAAACCGCATCGGCACCTACGGGCTCCTCGTCACGCTGCAGGCGATGACGGAGAAGGGCTTCACGGTCGAGGAGATCGATGCGGTCACCGGGCCGGCGATGGGCCGGCCGAAGAGCGCGACGTTCCGGACGCTGGACCTCGTCGGTCTCGACACCTTCGTTCATGTGGCGAACAACGTATACGAGAACGTCACGGACGAAGCGGAAAAGCAGGTGTTCGCCGTCCCGGGCGTCCTGCGGACCATGGTGGAGAAGGGCTGGCTCGGCGAGAAGAGCGGGCAGGGCTTCTACCTGAAGCGCAAGGGCGAGGACGGCCGCAGCGAGATTCTGTCGTTGGACCTCGGCACGATGGACTACCGGTCGCAGAAAAAGACCGGCTCGGGCTCGCTGGAAGCGGCGAAGCTGGCCAAGGGTGCGCGGGAGAAGGTCAAGGCGCTGATCGGTGCGGGCGACAAGTACTCGGATCTCGCGTGGGACATTCTCAAGCTCGTGCTCGTGTACTCGGCGGAGCGGCTCGGCGAGATTGCGGATACGGTGCAGGAGATCGACGAAGCGATGCGGTGGGGCTTCAACTGGGAGCTCGGCCCGTTCGAGACGTGGGATGCGCTCGGGCTGGTGAGGTCCGTGAACCGGATGGAAGCCGAAGGGCTGACCGTTCCCGCCTGGGTCAAGGAGTGGATCGAAGCCGGCAACCGGAGCTTCTACCGCCAGGAGGAAGGCCGCACGTTCTATGTGCACCAGGGAGCGTACACGGCGCTCGACCAGCCGAAGGAAGTCATCTCGCTGAGGGCGCTGAAGGAGCGGAACAAGGTGGTGCGCTCGAATTCCGGCGCTTCCCTGATCGACATCGGCGACGGCATCGCCTGCCTGGAGTTCCATTCGCCGAACAATGCGATCGGAGCCGACATCCTGACGATGATCGGGCAGAGCCTGGAGGAGGTCCGGCGCGGCTTCGACGGCCTCGTCATCGCCAACCAGGGACGCAACTTCTGCGTCGGGGCGAATCTCATGATCCTCCTGATGGAAGCGCAGGACGAGGAGTGGGAGGAGATCGACGGCATCATCCGCCTCTTCCAGAACACGATGTACAAGGTCAAAAGGTTCGAGAAACCGGTCGTCGCAGCCCCGCACCGGATGACGCTCGGCGGCGGCGTCGAGGCGTGCATGCCGGCGGACCGGATCGTGGCGGCGGCCGAGACGTACTACGGCCTCGTGGAAGTCGGGGTGGGCGTCATCCCGGCCGGCGGCGGGTGCAAGGAGCTCGCGCTGCGCATCGCACGGAACAATCCGCATCCGGACAGCGACCTGCAGCCGTACCTGAACCAGGTGTTCGAGACGGTCGGCATGGCGAAGGTGTCCACCAGCGGCCATGACGCCAAGAATCTCGGGCTGATGACGCCGGGGGACCGGATCGTGGCGAACCAGGACCACCTGATCTACGAGGCGAAGCAGTCGGCGCTGCAGCTGGTCGCCTCCGGTTATGAGCCGGTCCGTGAGGAGAAGTTCCGCGTGGCGGGCGCCGAAGGCAAGGCGGTGCTGACGCTCGGCGCGCTCGGTCTGCGGCAGGGCGGCTACATCAGCGACCACGACCTGCATATCGCGAAGAAGCTGGCCCACGTGCTGGCCGGCGGGGATGTGCCCGCAGGCACGCTGGTGACGGAGCAGTACATGCTCGATCTGGAGCGTGAGGCGTTCCTCAGCCTCTGCGGCGAGCCGAAGACCCAGGCGCGGATGAGCCACATGCTGTCCAAAGGCAAAGCGCTGCGCAACTAACCACGGAGAGGGGACTTGAGGCAATGAGAGAAGCAGTGATCGTATCCATCGCCCGAACCGCCATCGGCAAAGCCAAAAAGGGCGTGTTCGCGCAGACACGGGCCGAGGACCTCGGCCGGGCCGTGCTCGAGGCCGTGATCGACCGGGCGCCGGGGCTGAGCAAGGAGGACGTGGAGGATGTCATCATCGGCTGCGCGATGCCGGAGGGCGAACAGGGGCTGAACTTCGCCCGCATCATGTCGCTGTACGCAGGCTTTCCCGTGACGGTGCCGGCACTCACCATCAACCGGTTCTGCTCGTCGGGGCTGCAGTCGATCGCCTTCGCCGCCGAGCGGATCATGCTCGGCCATGCCGACGTGATCATCGCCGGAGGCGTGGAGAGCATGAGCCACGTGCCGATGACCGGCTTCAAGGTGTCGCCGAATCCGAAGATCGTCGAGACGATGCCGGAGGTGTACATCGGCATGGGCCACACGGCGGAGCAGGTGGCGGACCGGTTCGGCGTCACCCGCGAGGACCAGGACCGCTTCGCGGTGGAGTCCCACCGCAAGGCGGCGGCCGCGATCGCGGAAGGCCGGTTCCGCGAGGAGATCGTCCCGTTCGAGGCGGAGTGGACGGTGCTGGATGAGGCCGGGAAGGTCAAGCGGAAGCGGTACACCGTCGACACGGACGAAGGCGTCCGGCCGGACACCTCGCCTGAGGGGCTGGCGAAGCTCCGTCCGGCCTTCCGGCTCGGCGGCAGCGTCACTGCTGGCAACGCCTCGCAGATGAGCGACGGGGCGGCGGCGTGCGTCGTGATGAGCCGCGAGAAGGCTGACACGCTCGGGCTGAAGCCGCTGGCGACGTTCCGCTCGTTCGCTCTCGCCGGCGTGGAGCCGGAGATTATGGGCGTCGGCCCGGTGAAGGCGATCCCGAAGGCGCTGCAGATGGCGGGCATCGGGCTGCAGGACGTGTCGCTGTTCGAGATCAACGAGGCGTTCGCCTCGCAGTGTGTGCAGGTCATCCGCGAGCTCGGCATCGACGAGGCGAAGGTGAACGTGAACGGCGGGGCGATCGCACTCGGTCACCCGCTCGGCTGCACGGGCATGAAGATTACGGCGACGCTGCTGCATGAGCTGCGCCGGCGGGGCGGCGGCTTCGGCGTCGTGTCGATGTGCATCGGCGGCGGGATGGGAGCTGCAGGCGTGTTCGAGGTGCACGGGGCGTAGAGCGGGCACTCTTTTTACTTCATCACCCATATTCAGGAAAAGGGAGCAGTGATCGGGATGAACAAAGCGGCAGGCAAAGTGGTAGGGGGCAGCTTCATTATTGAAGAAATGGACCCAAGCCGGGTCGTAACCCCGGAGGATTTCAACGAAGAGCACCGCATGATCGCCCAGACGACGGAGGATTTCGTTGCGGGAGAGATCGAGCCGCACGACGAGGCGATCGAGAAGCTGAACTATGAGCTTACGGTAGAAAAACTGCGGGCCGCCGGCGAGCTCGGCCTCCTGGGCGCGGATGTGCCGGAGGCTTACGGCGGCCTCGGCCTCGACAAGGTGAGCTCGACGCTGATTAACGAGCGGCTGACGAAAGCGTCCGCCTTCGCCCTCTCGGTCGGCGCGCATGTCGGCATCGGCACCCTGCCGATCGTCTACTTCGGCAATGAGGAGCAGAAGCAGAAGTACCTGCCGCCCCTCGCTTCCGGCGAGAAGATCGCGGCGTACTGTCTCACGGAGCCTTCCTCCGGCTCGGACGCACTGGGCGCGAAGACGACGGCCGTACTGTCTGCGGACGGCAAGCACTATGTGCTGAACGGGACGAAGCAGTTCATTACGAATGCGGGCTTTGCGGACCTTTTCATCGTGTACGCGAAGGTGAACGGCACGGACTTCTCGACCTTCATCGTCGAGCGGACGATGGAGGGCGTGAGCATCGGGCCGGAGGAGAAGAAGATGGGCATCAAGGGCTCGTCGACCTGCCCGCTCATACTCGAAGACGTGCACGTGCCGGTGGAGAACCTGCTCTGGGAGATCGGCAAGGGCCACCTCATCGCCTTCAACATCCTGAACATCGGGCGCTTCAAGCTCGCCGCGGGCTGCGTCGGCGCGGCCAAAGACGCCATTGCGCTCTCCGCCAAGTATGCCAATGAGCGGACCCAATTCGGCCGCGCGATTTCGTCGTTCCCGCTCATAGGCAAGAAACTCGCCGAGATGAACATCCGCACCTATGTGCTCGAGAGCATGGTGTACCGCACGGCGGGCCTGTTCGACGAAGGTCTGGCCGAGGTCGACACGAGCTCCCCGCAGGCCGGCGCCCAGTCGGCCAAGGCGATCGCCGAGTATGCGCTCGAGTGCTCGATCAACAAGGTGTTCGGCTCCGAGGTGCTGGACTTCGTCGCCGACGAAGGCGTGCAGATCCACGGCGGCTACGGGTTCATCCAGGAGTACCGGATCGAGCGCATCTACCGGGATTCGCGGATCAACCGCATCTTCGAGGGCACGAACGAGATCAACCGGCTGCTCATTCCCGGTACGCTGATCAAGCGGGCGATGAAGGGCGAGCTGCCGCTCATGCAGAAGGCGATGGCGCTGCAGTCCGAGCTGCTCCAGCTGGTGCCGGGCCAGGTGTTCGAGGGCGCGCTGGAGGAGGAGACGCATCTGCTGGCCATGGCGAAGAAGATCTTCCTGATGGCCGGCGCCGGGGCCGTGCAGAAGTATCAGACGAAGCTCGAGGCGGAGCAGGAGATTCTCAGCCACCTCGCCGATGTCATGATTCTTGTCTTCGCTATGGAGAGCGCGCTGCTCCGCACGAAGAAGCTTATCGGCCGCGCGGGCGAGGCCAAAGCGAAGCATGCGGTCGATATGACGTCCGTGTTCGTGCATGAGTCGTTCGACCGCATCCACGAGCTCGCGAAGGAGACGCTGGCCGCTATGGAGACCGGCGACGTGCTGAGGACGCAGCTGTCGGTGCTCAAGAAGCTTACGCGCAAGTCGGCGGTGAACACCATCGAACTCAAGCGCGGCATCGCCGCCAAGGTCATCGAAGCGGAGAAGTACGCGCTCTAGGAAGCCAGCCTATGCAGGATAGGGGTGTTCGACTTGTCAGGCCAACCTTGGATTGGACAGTATCCCGCATCCGTACCGCCGACCTACGATTATCCGCATCATCATCTGGCGAAGTTCCTGGAGGACTCCGCCGCGAGGCACGGCGACCATCCGGCCCTGTATTTCATGGGCCGAACGGTGACTTACCGGAGCCTGCTTGAGAGCGCCCGGCGCTTCGCTAACGGTCTGCTCGGCCTCGGGGTCCGCAAGGGGGACCGCGTGGCCGTCATGCTGCCGAACTGTCCGCAGGCAGTGATCGCCTACTACGGCACGCTGCTGATCGGCGGGGTCGTCGTCATGACGAACCCGCTGTATATGCCGCGGGAGCTGGAGTACCAGCTGAACGACGCGGACGCGAAGCTGATCGTCACCCTGGACCTGCTCTGCGAGCGGGTCCAGGGGGTGATGCCGGCCACGGGGCTCGGTCACCTCGTGGTGACGTCCCTGGCGGACTATCTGCCTTTTCCGAAGAACGTGCTCTATGGGCTGAAGCTCCGCAAAGACGGGCAGAAACCCGATATCGTTTACGGGGAGCGCGTGCTTTCTTTTTCGAGACTGCTCAAAACGTCTTCTCCGGAGGCCGTGGATGTGCAGGTGGATGCCGGGAGCGATCTCGCGCTCATTCAATATACCGGAGGCACGACGGGGCGCCCCAAGGGGGTCATGCTCACGCATCTGAATCTCGTGGCCAATACGATCCAGAGCCGCCTCTGGGCCTACCGGACGAAGGAGGCGCAGGAGAAATATTTGGCGGCCCTGCCGTTCTTCCACGTGTTCGGCATGACGGTGCTCATGAACCAGTCCGTCTATCTGGCCGGCACGCTGCTCCTCATCCCGCGCTTCCGGGTCGAGGACGTGCTGAAGACGATTCATAAGTGCAGGCCCACGGTATTCCCCGGAGCTCCGACGATGTACATCTCGCTGATCAACCACCCGGATATCCGCAGGTACGATCTCTCGTCGATCGAGTTCTGCATCTCCGGCGCGGCCCCGCTGCCCCATGAAGTGCAGGAGCGGTTCGAGAGCCTGACGGGTGGCAAGCTCATCGAAGGCTACGGCCTCACGGAAGCCTCGCCGGTGACCCATGCCAACAACATCTGGGAGGCCAGGAAGCTCGGGTCGATCGGCATCCCGTTCCCGGATACCGAGGCGCGCATCGTCGATCCGCAGAGCGGGGAGGAGGTGCCGCAGGGGCAGATCGGCGAGCTGGTCGTCCGCGGGCCGCAGGTGATGGCGGGTTACTGGAAGCGGCCGGACGAGACGGCGAAGGTGCTGAAGGACGGCTGGCTGTCCACCGGCGATATGGCCCGGATGGATGAGGACGGCTATTTCTTCATCCTCGACCGGCGCAAGGACCTCATCATTGCGGGAGGCTATAACATTTATCCGCGCGAGGTCGAGGAGGTGCTCTTCGAGCATCCGGACGTGGAGGAGGCGGTTGTCGCCGGTGTCTCCGATCCGTACCGGGGTGAGACGGTCAAGGCGTTCATCGTGCTGAAGCAGGGGGCCGCGGCGGACGAGGAAAGCCTGAAGCGCTGGTGCAAGGAGCGGCTGGCCGTCTACAAGGTCCCGAAGATCTTCGAGTTCCGCGAGAGCTTCCCGAAGACGATGGTCGGCAAGGTGCTGCGCCGCAGGCTGATTGAAGAGGGGCAGGAGCCGCCGGGCAAGGATAAAGATCAGGGGGCCTGAATACCCTAATCCTAACCATATCGTCAGCAGGGCTGGAGGGAAGAGCGATGGAGAATATTGAAGGGGGAAGCGAGGCGCATCTGGAGCTGTTAAAAGCCTCCTCGCCCAAGGGCACCTTCTGGGACCATGTCGGCGGCGAGGTGACCGAGTTCGGGCCGGACCGCGTGGCGGCCGCCCTGAAGATCGAGGCCCATCACCTGAACATGCTGGGCATCCTGCACGGCGGCGTCCATGCCGCACTGCTGGATTCGATCATGGGGCTGATGGCGATGGCCGTCAGGCCGCTGGAGGCGGTCGTGACGACCAACCTCAATCTGCATTACCTGAGCTCCGTCCGGAAAGGCACCGTTACGGTCAGTGCGGAGGTTATCCACCAATCGCGCCGCATGGTGACGACGCAGGGGTACGTGCATGCGGAGGACGGCACGCTGTGTGCGTACGGCACGGGCACGTTCCGGGTGCTGGAGTCCTCGGCCGGGGGCGGGAACCCGGGTACGAAGGCGGCGGAGGATTCGGGAGGGCCGGACGCATCCCGGCCTTAGAGCCAGGCTGCAGTTTCAGGCGGGGCAGACGGGCTCCGGTTCCCGTGCGGCTGGCGGTGTCCATGCCGCGGCTACGGGGTGAATCGATTCAGGTCGGGAGGAGGGGGCACGCCTGCTTTGTACGGCTTCTCAAACGGCACCCTCCGCGAGCGCCGCAAGGAGCACCCGCCGACGGATCCGCCCTCCTGTTGAAATAAAGGAACTAGGATGCTTTATTGGGATATTTCCCGTTATTTCCCGGCGGATAGCGGAACTCAGATGCGCTATGCATGTGCGTTCACTCCCCAAACGGCCTCATGCATCGAAATAGCGAACCTCAGTTCCTCTATACGGCTCAGCTGCTCTTTTCTGGGCCGCATAAGGCATCTGAGTTCCGCTATTGTTGTTTTCGCCGAGAAAGCTGCACGGCAGTACCACGGAGCCTTCCGAGGCAGCGCCAAAAAGACCGCACCCCGGGCAGAATGCCTGGAAGATGCGGTCTTTTTGGCGGCTGCGTGCGTGCGAGCCCTATGGACTGTCCGGCGCGGCTGCATGCGTGCGAGCCAGGTGGCAGTCCGGCGCGGCTGCATGCGTGCAAGCCAGGTGGCGGTCCGGCGCGGCTGCATGCGTGCAAGCCAAGTGGCTGTGCGAAGCGGCTGCATGCGTGCAAGCCAGGTGGCGGTCCGGCGCGGCTGCATGCGTGCAAGCCAGGTGGCAGTCCAGTGCGGCTGCATACGGGCAAGCCAGTCGGCGGTCCAGTGCGGCTGCATGCGTGCGAGCCAGGAGGCCGTCCGGCGCGGCTGCATGCGTGCAAGCCAAGTGGCTGTGCGAAGCGGCTGCATGCGGGCGAGCCAGGAGGCAGTCCGGCGCGGCTGCATGCGTGCAAGCCAAGTGGCTGTGCGAAGCGGCTGCATGCGAGCAAGCCATGTGGCGGTCCGGCGCGGCTGCATGCGAGCAAGCCATGTGGCGGTCCGGCGCGGCTGCATGCGGGCAATCCAGGTAGCGGTCCGGCGCGGCTGCATGCGGGCGAGCCAGGAGGCGGTCCGGTGCGGCTGCATGCGGGTAAGCCAGTCGGCTGTGCGAAGCGGCTGCATGCGTGCGAGCCAGGTGGCTGTGCGAAGCGGCTGCATGCGAGCAAGCCAGGCGGCGGTTCGATGAGCTGGATGCAGCCGACTGCCCGCTGCCGCGCATGTCCGCCGCTGCGCCAGCCTCTTCAGCGCAGCCCCCTCAGCCTTACAGCTTAAAGCGCAGGATCAGCCCCTGCAGCTCCTCGGCCATGTGCGCCATGGCCCGGGCGGAGGAGGAGATGTCCTCCATCGTGGCGAGCTGCTCCTCGGAGGCGGCCGACACGTTCTGCGCGTCGCCGGCCGAACGGTCCATGATCGCGCCGATCTCCTGGAAGGCGGCGTTCACCTGGCCGGCGCCTTCGGACATCTCGCGGGTATCCGCCGAGATGCGGGAGATGTAATCGACGACTTCGCCGATCGACTCCTGAATCTCCGTGAAGGCGGCATCCGCTTCATGGACGGCCGTGATGCCGAGCTCCACTTCATGGGCCGTGGAGCTCATGGAAGCGGTGGTATGGCCGGTCACCGCCAGCATCTGCTGCACGAGCTCGCTTACGTTCTTGGCGGCCTCGCTGGAGAGCTCGGCCAGCTTGCGCACTTCACCGGCAACCACTGCGAAGCCGCGGCCCTGCTCGCCGGCCCGTGCGGCCTCAATGGCGGCATTGAGCGCAAGCAGGTTCGTCTGGTTCGAGAGGCCGGCGATCGTGCGGGCGAAGCTTTCGATGTCCCGGGAATGGTCCCCGAGCGTGCGGACCGAGCCGCCCAGATCGGCGACCGACCGGCCGATGCTCGTCATCCGCGCGACGGCCGCACGGATGCGCTGGCTGCCCTCGCCCGTCTTCCGGGACGTCTCCCCGGCGTGGCCGCTGACATTGTCCAGGCTCTCCGCGATGCGGCGGGCGCCGCCGGTGATCTCCTGCAGGTTCTGGAAGCCGGAACCCACGCTGAGCCGCTGGGTCTCGGCATCGGAGGCGATGCCCTGAATGCTGTGGGCGATATGCTCGCTCGCCTTGCCCGTCTCTTCGGCCGAAGCGGACAGCTCCTGCGAGGAGGCGGCCACCTGCATCGCGGTCGTGTTGATGGCCGTGATCAGGTCCCGCAGGTTACGCGTCATCCCGTTAACGGAGGCGGCCAGCCGGCCGATCTCGTCCTTCGCATGAACCGGGATCTCCCCGACCGTCAGATCGCCTTCCGCGACGCGGTTGGCGACTTCGACTACACGCCCGACGGACCGGCGGATGTCCTGCGACACCATCCAGCCCAAGGCCACGATCACGAGACCTGCAAGCAGGACGACGGCGGCCAGCTTCAGCTTCAGGGCGTTCATCGCCGATTTCGTCTGTTCAATCTGCTCGCCGGCATTAGCATCCACGATTGCTTCCAGCTCGTTGAGCGCATTGCGGGCCGTGCCGAAGGTCTTGTCGAGTCCGTCAAGCTTCGCTGTCTGTGCTTCGCGTAAGCCGGGCTGTGTTCCGGGCAGCGAGCGGATGACCTCGGCGGAGCCGGATTCCCAAGCGGCGATCTCCTGGCGGAACAGGCTGAACTGGGCGGCCAGCTTCGCCTCGGCATCAGGGGCCAGCAGCTGGTCCTGATTCTGCTTCCAGATGGCCTCGGCGCCCTGGACCCGTTCCTTGGCCTGGGCCAGGTTATCTTTGATCTCTTTCTCACCGGCCGCGAAAGCCTCGGTTCCGGCCGGGATCAGGAGCAGCTTCTCCGCGGCGACGAGGGCCTGATACAGGTCGCGGTCGGCATTGAGCAGCGCTTCCGAGCTGCGGTAAGTCGAATCGTGCAGAGAGACGATCAGGTTCTGCTGCATGACGCTCATCTTCTGCATGCCGTAAGCGTTGGTTACCAGCAGAAGGAGCAGGGGAATCAGAAGCATCATCACTAGCTTGGCGCGCAGGCCGAGTTTTTTGAGCATGGTCGGTTTCTCCGTTTCGTTGAGAGCTGGTCATATTGTTGGTAGAGTTACTCTCTATATCGGCGGTGCCGTCTCCCGTCTGCATAGGAGTTTCGAAGGGATTCCCGTCCGCCCGAGAGTGCTGAAGTCCTACGGAGCCCGCAGCGCAATCCTGACAACAGACGCGGGTATGGCAAAAAGCACCGTATCTCCCACGATACGGTGCACTATGCGGCATGCTGCGGCTCAACGGGCGCGCCGACCCTCAAGCGGGGTTGGCGGCCGCCCCCTCCGCGCCGCTGCCGCCCTCCAGCTTCTTGATGAACTCGGCCGCCGCCGCCGAGAGGGGCACGCTCTTCAGCGTGATGATGCCGACGCGCGTCGAAGGAAGCGGCGCCTTCAGCTTCACCTCGAAGAGCGACTCTTCCTCGAGCTCCTTCGCGACGAATTCGCGGGTGACGAAGGAGACGCCGAAGCCGATCTTCGCGAACTCGATGAGCAGGTCGACGCTGCCAAGCTCGATCTCCGGCTCGAGGACAAGCCCCTGCTCCAGGAACTGCTTCGTGATAAAGCGCCGGGAAGAAGAGTTGCGCGAGAAGAGGATGATCGGGTAGTTCAGCAGCTCTTCGAGCGAGACGTCCCGTTCGGCGAGCTCCCGGTACTTGGGGCCGGCGACGAAGCAGTCGCGGATCGTGATGCCTTCCCGGACGTGGAGCTGCTCGTCGGTAACGGGCAGGCGGACGATGCCGATGTCGATCTTGCCCTCCTTGAGGCTCCGGACGATCTCGGGGGTCGTGCCGTGCACCAGGTTGATGCCGATCCCGGGGAACTCGCGGTGGAACGATTCCAGGAAGGGGAGCAGGTAATGCTTGCAGAGCGAGTCGCTGCCGCCGATCTGGATCTCCCCGCTCGTGTTGCTCCGCAGCTCCTCCATCTTCTGCTCCGCGAGGGAGATAAAATTGAAGGCCTGCTCGATGTACGTGTAGAGCACGCCGCCCTCCTTCGTCAGCTCCACGCCGCGGGAGGTGCGGGCGAAGAGCTGCAGGCCGAGGCCTTCCTCGAGCAGCTTGATCGAATGGCTGACGCTCGGCTGCGTGATATAGAGCTCCTTGGCGGCTTTCGACAGGCTGCCGGAGCGGGCGGTGAGGTAGAACACTTTATACAGCTCAAAGTTGATCATATGGATATAGACACCCTCTATAGCAAGTATTCAAGATATCGATTACGTATATAAGCATGGTCTTTATTATAATGAAGGGAGAAAAAGTTGACAATGCACCTGGGAGGGCGATGACTTGATTACCGTAGATACTTCGGTTGAACATCTGAGCATTAACACGATCCGCACCCTGACCATCGACGCCGTAGAGAAGGCGGGCATGGGTCACCCCGGCATGCCGATGGGCGCGGCGCCAATGGCGTACACGCTCTGGAGCCGTTTCCTGAAGCACAACCCGGCGAACCCGAAATGGGTGAACCGCGACCGGTTCGTGCTGTCGGCCGGCCACGGCTCGATGCTGCTGTACTCGCTGCTGCACCTGACCGGCTATGACGTGACCCTGGAGGACCTGAAGCAGTTCCGCCAGTGGGGCAGCCGGACGCCGGGCCACCCGGAATACGGCCACACGGACGGCGTGGAAGCGACGACCGGTCCGCTCGGCCAGGGCGTGGCGATGGCTGTCGGTATGGCGATGGCGGAAGCGCACATGAGTGCGGTGTACAACAAAGAAGGCTATCCGGTAGTCGATCATTACACCTACTCCATCTGCGGCGACGGCGACCTGATGGAAGGCATCTCCGGCGAAGCCTCTTCGCTGGCGGGCCACCTCAAGCTCGGCAAGCTCATCGTGCTGTACGATTCGAACGATATTTCGCTCGACGGCGAGCTCAGCATGAGCTTCTCCGAGAGCGTCAAGGCGCGTTATGAGTCCTACGGCTGGCAGTACCTGCGCGTGGAAGAAGAGAACAACATCGAAGCGATCGCCCAGGCGATCGAGGAAGGCCGGGCGGATCTGTCCCGTCCGACCCTGATCGAGATCAAGACGACGATCGGCTACGGCTCCCCGAACAAAGCGGGCAAAGGCGGCCACGGCGGTACGCACGGCTCCCCGCTCGGCAAGGAAGAGCTGCGCCTGACGAAGGAAGCGCTCGGCTGGCCGCTCGAGCCGGACTTCTACGTGCCGGAAGCGGTAACGTCCCACTTCGCGGAGCTGCAGCAGCGCTGGAGCGCGGAAGAGCTCGAGTGGGAGAAGCTGTGGAGCGGCTATGCTCTGGCTTATCCTGAGCTTGCGCAGCAGCTCAAGTCGGCTGTAAGCGGCGAGCTGCCGGAGGGCTGGGATGCACACCTGCCGGTCTTCTCGCCGGAAGACGGGGCGATCTCGACCCGTACGGCTTCGGGCAAGGCGCTGAACGCGCTGGCGAAGGGCATCCCTAACTTCATCGGCGGCTCGGCCGACCTTGCTTCGTCGAACCTGACGGCACTGAACGGCGAAGATGCCTTCAGCGCGAAGAACTATGCGGGCCGCAACCTCTGGTTCGGCGTACGTGAGTTCGCAATGGGCGCGGCGGTGAACGGCATGCTGCTGCACGGCGGCCTGCGCGCTTACTGCGGCACGTTCCTCGTATTCAGCGATTACCTGCGCGGCGCGATCCGTCTGTCGGCGCTGATGAAGGTGCCGGCGATCTACGTCTTCACGCACGACAGCATCGCGGTCGGCGAAGACGGCCCGACGCACCAGCCGATCGAACAGATCCCGTCGATGCGTCTGATCCCGGATCTGACGCTGTTCCGTCCGGCCGATGCGAACGAGACGTCCGCGGCTTACCGCTATGCGGTTGAAGCGGCGGAAGGCCCGTATGTGATGGCGCTGTCCCGCCAGAACCTGCCGGTGCTCGAAGGCACCCGCGAGCTGGCGGCGGCGAACATCCACCGCGGCGCTTATGTGCTGTCCGACGCCGAGGGCGGTGCTCCGGACGTGCAGCTCGTGGCGACCGGTTCCGAAGTATCCCTGGCGCTGAAGGTCAAAGAAACGTTGGCTGCCCGGAACATCAAGGCGCGCGTCGTTTCGATGCCGAGCCGCGAGTTGTTCGAGCGTCAGCCGCAGGAATACCGCGACGAGGTCATCCTGCCGGGCGTGAAGGCGCGTGTGGCGATCGAGATGGCATACCCGTCCGGCTGGGATGAAGTCCTTGGCGGCGAAGGGTTTGCCGTCGGCATCAAGCAGTTCGGCGCGTCCTCCAAGCCGGATAAAGTGATCTCCGAGTACGGCTTCACGCCGGAGAAGATCGCGGAGCGCGTCGTTCAGAAGTTTTTTGCGTAAGGTTAGGGAATGACAGGGCCGGCCCGTCCGGCCTCTGTTCAAATATCAGAAAGTTATAACTCGCATTTGCATGAGGAAGACAGCCAAAACTTACAAACCGGGAGAGATGAGAAGATGAAACTGTTTATCGATACGGCGAACGTAGAAGAAATCCGCAAAGCGCATGAGCTGGGCGTGATTGCAGGGGTAACGACGAACCCTTCCCTGATTGCCAAGGAAGGCCGCGACTTCTTCGAAACGGTAAAAGAAATTATCTCCATCGTCGGCGATCTGCCGATCAGCGCGGAAGTCATCTCGCTCGAAGCGAATGAAATGGTCGAGCAGGGCAAGAAGCTGGCCGCTCTCGGCTCCAGCGTTGTCGTGAAGCTGCCGATGACTGAAGAAGGCCTGAAGGCGACGAAGATCTTCTCCGAGCTCGGCATCAAGACGAACGTCACCCTCATCTTCTCCTCCACACAGGCGCTGCTGGCGGCAAGAGCAGGTGCGACTTACGTATCGCCGTTCATCGGCCGTCTGGACGACATCAACCAGGTGGGCATGAACCTCATCAAGGAAATCTCGGATATCTTCAAAATCCACGGCATCACGTCCGAGATCATCGCGGCGTCTGTACGCCACTCCGCACACGTCATCGAATCGGCTCTCCACGGCTCCGACATCGCGACGGTTCCGTACAAAGTGATCCAGTCCATGACGAAGCATCCGCTGACCGATGCGGGCATCGAGCGCTTCCTGGCTGACTGGGAAGGCGCGAAGCAAAGCGTATTCTAGGTCAAAGTATCCTGCCAACACTCTATACAGACATGACAAAAGCCGTTTCCGACCGTGCGTCGGAGGCGGCTTTTTTGAAGTTTCAGAACCTCTAACTTGCAGAGGCTCGTGTTCTTACCACTAAAAAATTCATATTGAACACGACTTCAAGAGCGGCTGGAACCCCACACCCCTCCCCCCCCCCAGTGTGCCAAAAGTATGGACTGGCAAGTAAAGATCTTAAAAGACTCCAACAGGCATTTTTCTTAGCGCGCATGCAGAATCATCTCATTTTATGGCGAATACAGGAAAAGCGGGAGGAATTCTGTCGTGATGGGAGAATTCTTATAAAGAAAAGTTAATAATAAGCATTATTTATGAACGAAATGAGGAGCACGTATGCAGTGGATCAAGAACGCCAGGCTGAACAGCAAGCTCATGCTTATGATTCTCATCCCGATGCTGGGAGTCCTGTATTTCTCGGTAACGGCCATCGTTGACAAAATAGCGGATACCCGCACCATGACGGGGCTGCAGCAGATGACCGGGCTGGCAGTCCGGATCAACGACGCCGTGCATGAACTGCAGAAGGAGCGGGGCCTCGTCGCCGGTTATTACGGGGAGCAGGGGACCGTCGACACCGCAGCGATGAACAGGCAGCGCGCCGATACCGACCGCTTCCTGGCGGAGATGCGAAGCAGTCTTACGGAGGCCGGGGACAAGAACTACGGCAGCCGGTTCGACGCTTATCTGGCCAAGGGCCTCGGACTGTTGGACCGTCTGGCAGAGGAACGCTCGAGGATCGACCAGAGGACGGCTACGGAGCTCGAAGCTCTGGATTATTACCGGGAGCTGATGGAGTCGCTGTTCGGGTCCATGGAAGCGATGACGCACACCGGCACGAATCAGGAAGTCGGCAATATGCTCTCCGCCTACATCAATCTGTCGAAGAGCAAATATGCGGTGAGCCGGGAACGGACGCTCTTCAATCATGCATTTTCGGTCAATACGCTGAGCCGGGCGCTGGAAGTGCAGGCCAATGTTCTTAGGAGCGAACAAACGCTCTACTATAACGTCTTCGCTTCCTTTGCTCCCGCCGAGATGGAAGAGCTCTTCCGCACCACCGTCCGCGGGGAGCCGGTGACGGAAGTCGACCGGATGGTGCAGGCAGCCCTGGCCATCGGGGTGGATAAGCCGCTGAATATGGATCCGTCGGCCTGGTATGCGGCATCCACGCAGAAGATTGATCTCTACAAGGAAGTGGAGACCCGCTTCTCGGAGCAGCTGCTCTCCACGCTCGAGCGGATGAAGCAGGAGTCCATGTCCTCGCTGATCTTTATGATGATCCTGAATGTTCTTATCATCGGATTGTCCGTCCTCTTCATCCTGGCGATCTCGAGGATGCTGCTGCAGCAGATCCGGGAGCTGCGCCGGTCCACGGAGCTCATCCTGCAGGGCGAGACGGACGTCCGCATCGAGGTCCGCTCCCGCGACGAATTCGGCGAACTGACCGAGGCGTTCAACCAGATGGTGGAGAGCACGCGGGATGTCATCACCCAGGCGGACCGGATCTCCCAGGGGGATTATGAGCTGACGATCGTCCCCCGGTCCGACCGGGACCGTCTGAGTTACGCGCTGACGGAGATGCTGGAGTCCCTGAGGGACACGAAGGCGGAAAACGAGCGCCAATTCTGGCTGAAGACAGAGCTGGCCCGGTTGACGGGACTGGCCCAGGGGGTCACGGACCTGCAGGCGCTCGTCTCCATGCTGGTCTCCGAGATTGCCTTCCTGGTCGAAGCCGGCCAGGCGGCATTCTATGTCAGAGAGCGCAGCCGGGTAACGGCCGGGGAGGTCGTCTATGTGCTGCTCGGCAGCTTCGCATACCAGGAGCGCAAGCACCTCTCGAACCGGTTCCGGCCGGGCGAAGGCCTTGTCGGCCAGTGTGCGCTGGAGAAGAAGCCGATCCTGCTGACCGGTGTGCCCGAGGATTATATCCGGATCTCGTCCGGGCTCGGCGAAGCCAGTCCGAGGTCGATCCTCGTGCTTCCGGTGCTCTACCAGGATGAAGTCGTAGCCGTGCTGGAGCTGGCCACGTTCGGCGGCTTCACGGACATTCAGCGCGATCTGCTTCACCAGCTCACGGAGCTGCTTGGCGTCATGATCCAGAGCGTCGTGGGCCGCCAGCGTACCGAGGAGCTCCTGCGGGAATCCCAGGAGCTTGCCGAAGAGCTGCAGACCCAGCAGGAGGAGCTGCGCACCGCCAACGAGGAGCTGGAAGAACAGACCCGCATGCTGAAGCAGTCGGAGGAGAAGCTACGCGTGCAGAGCGAGGAGCTGCAGGCGATCAACGAGGAGCTCGAGGAGAAGACGAACTACCTCGAGCATCAGAAGGCGGATATCGAGCGGCAGAACGCGGAGATTCAACACTCGAAGACGGAGCTCGAGAAGAAGGCCGAAGAGCTGGCGCTCGCGAGCAGATACAAGTCCGAATTCCTCGCGAACATGTCCCACGAGCTGCGGACGCCGCTGAACTCCCTCCTCATTCTGGCCAAGTCGCTTGCGGCCAACGATGAGGGCAATCTGACCGAAGATCAGATCGAATCCGCCAAAATCATTCACAGCGGCGGACTGGATCTGCTCACGCTCATCAATGATATCCTCGACCTTTCGAAGGTCGAGGCAGGCAAGATGGATATCCACCGGGAGGAAGTCCGGCTGGCCGGCATGCTGCGCCACCTGCAGAACCAGTTCGGCCACGTGGCGCAGGAGAAGGGGCTGGTCTTCAAGCTGGAGCTGGCTCCGGGGCTGCCGGAGACCATCGTGACCGACAGCCAGCGGGCCGAACAGATTCTGAAGAACTTGCTCTCGAACGCCTTCAAATTCACCTCCCAGGGCAGCGTCTCGGTGCGGATCTATGCGCCGGGCCCGGGGGACGCGCTTCTTCAGCGGGGCGCTCGTGCCGGAGGAGACGGTCGCACTGGAGGTGCGAGATACCGGCATCGGCATTCCGGCGGGCAAGCAGCGCGCAATCTTCGAGGCGTTCCAGCAGGCGGACGGCTCAACCTCTCGCCAGTACGGCGGCACGGGCCTCGGGCTGACGATCTCGCGGGAGCTGGCGAGGCTGCTCGGCGGCGAGATCCAGCTGCAGAGCCGCGAAGGAGAGGGCAGCGTGTTCACCCTGTTTCTGCCGGCCGGCGGCAGCCGCGTGCAGGCCGGGGGGCCTGGAGCGGCACAGGAGGCCGTCCGGCCATCCGAGCCGGAAGCGCCCCGGAGCGGGCTCACGCAGGAGCCCGAGGATGTCCCCTCCCCGGCATCAGCGGAGGCTGATCTTCCGGCGCAGCCGGCGAAGGTGTTCATCCCGGATGACCGCGAAGCGATTCGCAGTGCGGAAGGCGAGAAAGTGCTGCTGATCGTCGAGGACGATCCGAAGTTCGCCAAGGTGCTCATGGACCTCTCCCGCAGGAAGGGTTTCCGCTGCCTGGCCGCGGGGGACGGCTTCAGCGCCCTGCAGCTCGCCAAGCAGTATGTGCCGACGGCCATCCTGCTTGACCTCGGGCTGCCGGATATGAGCGGGCTCAAGGTGCTCGACCATCTCAAGTTCCACAGCGAGACGCGGCACATCCCCGTTCACATCGTGTCGGGCCGCAACGAGAGTGCGGCCTCCCTGCAGAAGGGGGCGATCGGCTTCCTGCCGAAGCCGGTGGCGGCCGAGGAGCTCGAGGGCGTCTTCGCCCGGTTCGAGGATGCGCTGCAGGAGCGGATCAAGCAGGTGCTCGTCGTCGAGGACGACGCGGGGAACCAGAAGGCGATCCAGGAGCTGCTCCGCGGCAAGAATGTGGAGATCCACAGCGTCTTCTCCGGGCGGGATGCCCTGGAGCGGATGAAGTCGCAGACCTACGACTGTGTCATTCTGGACCTGAAGCTGCCCGACATGACGGGCTTCGAGATGCTCCAGCGGCTTGTGGCCGAAGGCGAGAAGGCGCTGCCGCCGGTCATCATCAATACGGGCAAGGAGCTCACCCAGGAGGAGTACAGGGAGCTCGGCTCTTTTACGGACAGCATCGTGATCAAGGGGGTCAACTCGCCGGAGAGGCTTCTTGACGAAGTCTCCCTGTTCCTCCACAGCGTGAAGCGGGCGCTGCCCGATGAGCGGAAGCCGTCGCTGCGGCCGATGGAGGAGACCGATGTGTCGCTCAAGGGGCGCAAGATTCTGCTCGTGGACGATGATCTGCGCAATACGTTCGCGCTGTCGAAGGTGCTCCGCCAGCACGGCCTGAACGTGGTGATGGCCGACAACGGCAAGCTTGCCCTCGAGAAGCTCGAGAGTGAAGATGGCGTCGAGCTCGTGATCATGGATATCATGATGCCGGTAATGGACGGCTACGAAGCCATGAAGCGCATCCGCGCGAATCCGAAGCATGCGGCGCTCCCGATCATCGCTTTGACCGCCAAGGCGATGGCGGGGGACCGCGAGAAAAGCATCGAAGGAGGGGCCAACGACTATATGACCAAGCCGGTAGACACGGATAAGCTGCTGTCCTTGATCCGCGTGTGGCTCTCGGTGTAGCCCGATGGACGCCAAGGAAGCGGAAAAAATAGAGATTGACCTGCTGCTTGAAGCCATTTACCGGAGATACGGATACGATTTTCGGGGATATGCCCGTTCTTCGCTGATGCGCAGGCTGCATCATATCCGCCAGAAGGCGGGAGCGGGGCGGATCGCCGACCTGATCCCGAGGGTGCTCCAGGACGAAGAATTCCTGAGGCGCTTCCTGCTCGACATGTCCGTGACGGTGACCGAGATGTTCCGGGACCCCGAGTTCTTCTACGAGCTGAGGACGAAGGTCATTCCCGTGCTGAAGACGTACCCGTTCGTCAAGATCTGGCATGCGGGCTGCGCCACCGGGGAGGAAGTGTACTCCATGGCGATTCTGCTGCAGGAGGAAGGCTTCTATGACCGGGTGCAGATCTACGGCACCGACATGAACGCCGAGTCGCTCGTGACGGCGCAGGAGGGCATCTACCCGCAGGAGAATATCCGCAAGTTCACGGCCAATTACCTGAAGAGCGGCGGCCGGGCCTCCTTCTCGGACTACTATCATGCGAAGTACGGGATGGCTAAGATGAACGAGGGGCTGAAGAAGAACATCGTGTTCACGCAGCACAACCTCGTGACCGACGAGTCGTTCGGCCAGATGCATCTGATTCTGTGCCGCAACGTGCTCATCTACTTCGACCGGAACCTGCAGGACAAGGTGCTGGGCCTGTTCGGCCGAAGCCTCGGACACCGCGGATTTCTCTGCCTCGGAAGCAAGGAGTCGCTGGATTTTGCGGACAACGGGGACCAGTTCGAACCCCTCGTGCCAAAGTGGCGGATCTTCCGCAAGCAGCTTCCGGAGCTCTGAGGATGGAAGTGGAGGGGGGCAAAGGCATGAGGCGCTATGAAGCGGTGGTGGTCGGCGTGTCCGCGGGCGGGCTCCAGGCGCTGTCGGTCCTGCTCGGCTGTCTTCCGGGGGACTTCCCGCTCCCCGTGCTGATCGTTCAGCACCGGCTGGAGAGCAGCGACAGCTATCTGGCCGAATCGCTGGACCGTTCCCTGAGGATCCGGGTCAGGGAAGCGGAGGACAAGCTGGAGCTCGAAGGAGGCTGCGTGTACCTGGCCCCCGCGGGCTATCATCTGCTCGCCGAGGAGACCCGTACGGCCAGCCTGTCGGTGGACCCGCGCGTCAATTATTCGCGGCCGTCGGTCGATGTGCTGTTCGAAAGCGCCGCGTATGTGTACGGGCCAAGGTGCATCGGCGTCGTACTGACCGGTGCGAACGGGGACGGCAGCGCGGGTCTGGCCCGGATTGCCGCCGCCGGCGGACTGGCGGTCGTGCAGGACCCGCAGGAGGCGGAATATGACGCGATGCCCCGGGCTGCGATCGCGGCGGTGAAGGCGGATTACATCCTGCCGCTGACGGGGATCGGCAGCCTGCTGAGCAGGCTGGCGCAGGAAGAGGAATAGGTTTTTTTATTATGGAAGGGGCGGCCCTGCGTGATGGACGAGGCTGTCCGCACGCCGAATCGCCAAGGGGGAGACACGGTTATGGGAACCGAGAGAAACCGGGAACCTCAAACCAAGATTCTGGTCGTAGACGACCGCCGGGAAAACTTATTTGCCATGGAGAAAACGCTGAGGACGCTCGGCTGTGAAGTCTATACGGCGGAGAGCGGCAACGAGGCGCTGAGCTA
This sequence comes from Paenibacillus mucilaginosus 3016, assembly GCF_000250655.1. NCBI lineage: Bacteria > Bacillati > Bacillota > Bacilli > Caryophanales > Paenibacillaceae > Paenibacillus > Paenibacillus mucilaginosus. The sequence continues at coordinate 6,706,661 of NC_016935.1, read as the reverse complement.
TACGCTGCGTCACGATTTTGCCCTGCTGCTGCTCGATGTGAACATGCCGGAGATGGACGGCTTTGAGCTGGCCGAGCTCCTGCGCATGAACGAGGAGACGAAGAACATTCCGATCATCTTCGTGACGGCGATCAACAAGGAAGACAAGAGCGTGTTCAAGGGGTACGAATCGGGGGCGGTCGATTACCTGTTCAAGCCGGTCGATACGGATATTCTGCTGAGCAAGGTCAAGGTGTTCCTCGAGCTGAACATGAAGAAGAAAGAGCTGGAGCTCATCCAGGCGGAGCTTGAGCGGAGCAACCGCAGCCTGCAGGAGTTCGCGCAGGTCGTCTCGCACGATCTCAAGAATCCGCTGAATGTCATCACCGGCCTCTGCGAGCTGATGGAAGCCAAGCATGCGGAGGGCCTGAGCCCCAAGGGACGGCAGTATCTCTCGCATATTACCAGTGCGGCCCATAGGATGACTTCGCTGATTACGGATATTCTGAGCTTCTCCCAGGCGAATGCCGAGCCGGGACAGCTGACGGAGGTGGACCTCAACCGGGTGTACGAGGATGTGCTGGCCGATCTGGACAGCCGCCTGCAGCAGACGGATGGGCAGGTGGAGAAGCTGGCTCCCCTGCCGGTGATCGAGGCCGATCCGACCCAGATGTACCAGCTGCTGCTGAACCTTATCGGCAATGCCGTCAAGTATCACCGGCCGGACACGCCGCCGCGGGTTCAGGTGTACAGTGAGCGGACCGAATCGGACCGGCGCGTGGCGTTCGTCATAGAGGACAACGGGATCGGGATGAGCCCGGAGGACATTCCGACGATTTTTACGCCGTTCCGGCGGCTGGACAACGCCAAAGGGTACGAGGGCACCGGACTCGGACTGGCGACGGTCAAGGGGATCGTGGAGCGTCACGGGGGGGACATCGCCGTGTCTTCACTGCCGGGGGTGGGCACCAAGTTTCGGGTGGTGCTGCAGGCCCGCGGGGGAGCGGAGGAACGGGAATAAGACCGCTGCGGTTGTACCGTGCGGTGCAGAAACAGTGTGGAAGCTTCCACACTGTTTTTTGGCATGCCGCCGGTGTCATTCCCTTTCCATTTCATTTTATCATCCGATGGTCTAAAAAAAGGGGCGTCTCCTGCCGATATCCTACTCAAGTGAGATTACTTTACATACCAAAGGAGCATGGGTTATGCGCATACGCACACTGCTGGTTCCGCTGATGGCCTTCGTCCTCGCGGCCGCTTCGGGCTGTTCCGTCATGAAAAACAATGAAAGTAAAAAAACAGAGCCCCTCCGCGCGGGGATTCTGCTGTCCAATGTCGGGCTTGGGGATGAGTCCTTCAGCGATGCGGGGATTAAGGGCCTGATCCGGGCCCGCGAAGAGCTGGGCATCCGCTTCGATTACCGGGAACCGGGTAACGACAAGGCCTCCCAGGAGCAGGCTCTCGAGGAGCTGGCCGCGCAGGGCAGCGAGCTGATCATCGGCCTCGGCTTCTCGGCCAAGGAAGATCTCGAGAAGGCGGCGAAGAAGCATCCCGAGCTGCCGTATCTGCTGGTCGACGAAGTATCCGACCTGCCTAACGTGAGCAGCATCACGTTCAAGGAAGACGAAGGCAGCTTCCTTGTGGGCGTGATTGCCGGCATGAAGTCCAAGACCGGCGTGGTCGGGTTTATCGGCGGCGTCGATGTGCCGATCATCCACAAATTCCAGCGGGGCTTCGAGTACGGGGTCCGCAGCGTCGCCCCGCATGCGAAGGTGCTCTCCGCGTATGCCGGCACGTTCGGCGATGACAAGAAGGGGGCCGAGCTTGCGGACGGGATGTTCAAGGCCCAGGCCGACGTTGTCTTTCCGGCGGCGGGCTTTACCGGCGTAGGGGCGCTGAAGGCCGCCGAGCAGGCAGGCCGGTACGGCATCGGTGTCGATACCGACCAATTCTTCGTTGCGGAGAAGGCGGTGCTGACGTCCATGCTCAAGAATGTCGATGTGGCCGTGTATCAGGCCGTGAAGGAATTCAGCGTGAACCGTGCCTTCGCCGCCAAGCAGGTGCAGCTGGGGCTGAAGGAGCAGGGCGTGGACCATGCGCCCGTCCGTCTCCTGGGCCTGTCCGAAGAGGAGGCCGCCCGGCTGGAGGCGCTGAAGAAGCAGCTGAAGGAAGGCAGCATTACGATCCCCCAATAGAGAGGAACCCGGATACCTATGAAGCTCAGATCCAAATTGTTTGCGAATGCGCTGTTCCTGCTGCTTCCGGCGATCGCGCTCATTGCATATATCATCGTGTCGATGCACTCCATCCAATCCACCAATGCAGGCTATGTGCCTGTTCTGCTCGAGACCGAGAAGCTTAATTCATCTCTGGTCTCCGTGAAGCAGGCGCTGGGCAATTACGCCTTTAATCCGAGTGAAGCCAATAAGGAGGAGAGCCGTGAGCTCCTCACGCAGTCCAAGGCCATCTTCGACAAGCTGAAAGGCCTTGCGCTGACGGAGGAGAACCGGATTCTTCTGCAGAAAGCGGAAGCGAAATTCATGCAGCTGGGCCAGGAGTCGGAAGCGGCGCTTGCCAAGTCCGACCTGGCCGGCGTCAAACGGCAGTCGATCCGCACGCTCGGGATCATGAATGATATTCATCAGCTCGGCGAGCAGGGGGCGGAGCATTACGACAAGCTGACGCAGGAGATGCTGGACCGCATCGCACGCATCGTCTTCATCGCGGCGGCCGGCTGCGCCGTGCTGCTGGCCGTTGGCGGTGCCGCGAGCTTCTGGCTCACCCGCCAGATCGTCCGTCCGGTGACGGAGCTCTCGGCCAAAGCCCGGCAGATTGCCTCGGGCGATCTCGGGGTGGAGATCCGCCCGGTGAGCTCGAGTGACGAGATTGCGGCCCTGAATGTGTCGTTCCGGGAGATGGTCATGAACCTTCGCTCGATCCTCGAATCGGTGAACGGGGCGAGCTCCCGCATCGGCGGCCACACGCTGCAGCTTGAGGCGGAGAACCGGGCCTTGACGGAGATGAGCGGACAGGTCTCCCAATCGATCGACGAGATCGCCCGCGGCACCTCTTCCATCTCGGAAGATCTGCAGGTCACCGTGGAGCAGATCTACGGCATGCGGACGGCGCTGGAGCGCAGCGCACAAGAGATTCACGAGACCTTCACCTTCAGCAGCGAGTCGAGGCAGGCGGTCTCGCAGGGACGCGGCCTGATGCTGGAGCAGCACCGGCTGGCCGAGCAGAATACGCAGGTGACCGCGGAGATCGAGCGGACACTGCAGGAGCTGAGCCGGCATACGGAAGAGATCAATGCGATGGCGGAGGCGGTCTCCGGCATTTCCCGCCAGACCAATCTGCTCGCGCTGAATGCGGCGATCGAAGCCTCCCGTGCCGGCGAGCAGGGACGCGGCTTTGCCGTGGTGGCGGCCGAGGTGCGGAAGCTGGCCGAACAGTCGGACGGCGTCACCCGCCAGATCTTCGGGCGGATCGCCACGATGAACGAGAGCATGGAGACGGCCCTGGCGGTGATGCAGACCGGCGTGGACACCGTGGGGCGCCAGAAGGCTTCGGCGGACGCCTCCATGACCGCCTTCGAGCTGATCGGCACGAAGGTGCAGGAGAAGGTGCGCCGGCTCGAATCGATCCGTGAAGGGATGGAGGAGCTGCGCCGGGTCAGCGACATCATCCTTGCCGCCGTGGAGAACATCTCTTCGGTGACGGAGGAAGCCGCGGCGGGCAGCGAGGAGATTGCGGCCTCGAGCAGCGAGCAGCTGCAGACCGTGTCCGCGGTGCAGCAGAAAGTGCTCTCGCTGAAGGACATCGCTTCCGAGCTGGAAGAGCAGGTGGCCCGTTTCCGGCTGTAGCTCCGCAGCAGATTGCGGGACAGACGGTGAGGGGAAAAAGTAAAGCAAGAGGGCTGACGGCATCCGGTTCGGTGCCGCCAGCCCTCTTGGTTATTCAGGGGCCGCTGTATGTGAATGAAAACGAAAGGAATAAGGCCGTGTGCTGACAATCGTGCGTCTACCGGGCCCGGATCAGCCGGACAAGCTGCTCGGGATGGTTCGTGATGATGGAGGTGACACCGAGATTCAGCATCCGCTCCATGACGGCCGGATCGTTCACCGTCCATACATAGACTTCCTTGCCGTGCTTCGCCGCTTCGTTCACTAAGGTATCCTGAACGAGCGTATAGGCAATGGAGATGGCGTCATACGTGGGGTTGGCCAGTACCGCGGCCATGTCGGAACGCTTCTCACCGATGATCAGGCCCGTCTTGATCCGCGGGTCCAGCTTCTTGACCGCCGCAAGCAGCCGGCCGTCGAACGAGGTGACGGTGCAGTCGCGGACCGCATCTTGTGCCTGCAGCAGCCGTACGGTTTCTTCGGCGAGCCGCCGTCCGTGGCCATTATTCTTCAGCTCGACGTTCAGCCGGATGCGCCCCTTGGCGGTGCGGACCGCTTCTTCGAGCGAGGGGACGCGCTCCGCTTCGAAGCGCTTGTGGAACCAGGCGCCGGCGCTCGCCTGCCGGAGCTCGTCGGCCGTTACCTTCCACATCGGCTTGTCGATTCCGGTGGTCCGCAGTACGCTGTCGTCATGCATGAGCATCACCACGCCGTCGGCGGTCTCCTGGACGTCGATCTCGGCGTAGCCGGAGCCGTCGGCGATGGCCTGCCGGATCGCGGCGAGCGTATTCTCGGGTGCGGAAGCGGAGCTGCCGCGGTGGGCGGTCACTTGGTGATGGGACTCGGCGAGTGTCGTAGCGCGGGGGGCACGGCGGCCAGATGGGCGGTGAGCAGCAGGGTCAGCAGCAGCAGCGTTTTATGCAAGGTGAACTCTCTCCTCCATTCCGTGAAGCCATCCGGGGCCGGTGCCCGTGAACCGCTTCTGATCCCAAGATATCACACAAATTTTAGAAAAGATTTAGAAGAAAAGCCCGGGCCGGACGGCTTCCCTAACACTTTTCTAACAGCTTATTCGTGGTATAATCTGGATATCGGGCAGGAGGAAAGGGGCAGGGGACGGTTATGGGGAAAACCTTTGATTGCATGCTGGAGGAACACATGGAGTTCATCTCCAGGCAGCGTATGTTCTTCGTGGGCTCAGCGCCGCTCAGCGGGGAGGGGCATGTGAATCTCTCGCCGAAGGGCTACGATGCGTTCCGGATTCTTTCTTCCGGAGAGGTCGCGTACCTCGATTTGACGGGCAGCGGGAACGAGACCAGCGCACATCTGCAGGAAAACGGAAGGATTACGGTGATGTTCTGCGCCTTCGAGGGGCCGCCGAACATTCTGCGCCTCTACGGCAGGGGAGAGGTGGTTCTGCCGGGGACGGAGGCATGGAGCGAGCTGGCTCCTCTCTTCGAGGAGCTGCCGGGCACGAGGCAGATCATCCGGATCCGGGTGGATCAGGTGCAGACCTCCTGCGGCTTCGGGGTGCCGCTGTACCGCTATGAGAGGGACAGGGAGACGCTGGTCAAGTGGTGGGAGGCCAAGGGACCCGTTGCCCTGCAGGCGTATTGGCGGGAGAAGAACAGGACCACCCTGGACGGCCTGCCGACCCCGCTCGGGAAGAAGCTGCAGGAAGAGGATGCGCTCAAGGTGCCCTGACGGCAAAAAAGAGGCTGCCGGATATCCCGGCGGCCTCTTGCTTTTAGATATGCTCATGGGATCGGAACTGTGCGTGAACCATGGGGCAGCCGACGCATGCAGACCCGCCTCTGGGGTGATGGGAGAGGACGCAGACCGCCCCCTCCTGCCCAGCAGGTTCTTGGTTTGGTGATAAAGATGAGATGAGCTGTCAGGCTAAGGGTGCGGGTGATGGGGCATCATCTGCAGAGCCGTGAAGGGGAGTGCAGGTGTGGTGTGGGTCAGGTCAGGGCAAACATGGCATAGATCGCGACAACCGGCATGACGAAGAACAGAAAGGCCAGCCGGAGCGTAACGATATCTTCGCGTGAAAACATGGGAACCGCCTCCTTCGTGAACGTAACAACCTAGAATATGCAGGAGTTTACACAAAGATGCGCCTATTTTTACACTGCGTTAACAATTCTCTGTCCGGCCCGGAATTCCTTTGTGGAAAAAGCACTAGTTTTGTCAGCGGCTTCCTGAACGTGAAGGGGGGATGTACATTCTCTTGCAAAACTGATAAAACCTAGTATAATACTAGGAAAATAAAGGTTTTGGGGAGGTTCGGAGATGAACGGGGTAGGAAAAGGGTTGACGGTGGCATGGATCAACGATTATTTGGATTTATATAATTACGCCAAGGCGATTGGTGACGAGGCATGGCAGGCAGACATCCTGGAAACGCTCCGTTCGCACGATGTCTCGATCCGGCGGGAGGAGCAGGCGGCGGTCCGGGAGCAGCTCTGGCGTCAGTTCGACGCCCTGAATCTGCGTCTGCTGGAGCTGTATGCCCGCCTTCGGGAAGCGGATTCCGGCGAATCGGCCGAAGAGCTGCAGGGGCAGATCTGGGCGCTGAAGGTGGAGCGGATCCGCCTGACCAACCGCATCTGCTCGTCCCGCCGGGAGAGCGGAGCGAAGACTGCGCGGAGGAACGTCCGCCCGTAAGGGGGCGAATGTTCGCCCAATGATCTGAAGCGTACATCCATTCGAAAGCAGTCGGCAGCGGAAGAAGGGACCGGCTCTGGCGTCTCCCGGATGAGCACGCGGATGGGAAAGGCAGGCCCTCCCCGCAGGTTCTGCCCCCCCTGCACTTGCAGAACGGCAGGGAGCGGAATGGCCCGCAGCCTACCCGATGCCGTCCGCCGTCCTGTGACAGCCAGCTCCGCCGACTGCTTCCCCTTCAGCCTGCGGGGATGGGCATCGATCCGGAGAGCAGGCAGTATCCAAAGAAAGCGTCCGTTCCGGCAGTAACCGGAAACGGACGCTTTTTTGGCAGAAAAACTTCATAGAATACCAAAGATGCCCTTCTTCGAAAGGCCCCGATCAGGGGTTTTTCAAATAGCGGAAGTACGGTACGTTATTTCCACTTTGCGATGGTACCCATCAGAAATAAAGGAACTCAAATGCGCTATTGTAGGGATGGTGTATGTAGACTAAACGGTGGACACAGCTTAAGGAACGACCTTTATAATAAAGACAAACCAACAAAGGTCGAGGTGTGCCATGAGTCAGCAGCGGGAGAGTTACGGCAGTGAGTTTAAGAAAAAAACGGTGGAACACATGGAGAAGGAGGGGAAGAAGCCGATAGAGATCGCCCGGGAGCTCGGGATTCCGAAGAGTACCTTGAGCCGCTGGATCAAGCAGTATGGCAAAAGTGCGACTGCGGAACAATCGCAAGTCTTTGTGGATTACGAACGACTACGGAAATTGGAGCAGCAAAACCGCGAACTACAAGAGGAGAATGAAATCTTAAAAAAGGCGATGCACTTCTTCACGAAAGACCGGCACTGATTTTTTCGTTTATTCATAAACACCGCTTCCAGTACCGTGTCGAGAAGATGTGCTCCGTGTTACAAGTATCCAGAAGCGGTTATTACAAGTGGGTAAAACACAAGCCTAGTAAACGGGAAAAGCACCGGAAGTGGCTGAAAAACCGTATCCGGCATCACTTTTTCCGTTTGAAGAAACGCCCGGGCAGCCCCGTAATTACTGCAATTCTGCGAGAGGATGACGGTTGTACTGTCTCCTCAAAAACGGTCAGCCGCCTAATGAAAGAGATGGGTCTTAAGTCAATTACGGTTGGAAAATACAAAGCAACGACCAATTCCAAACACAACATGCCTGTTCATGACAATATCCTAAATCGGCAGTTTAAAGTCGATGCGCCAAACAAGGTCTGGGTAACAGATATTACTTATGTCGCCACTGGCGAAGGCTGGTTATATCTAGCCAGTGTGATGGACTTATTTTCACGTAAAATCGTAGGCTGGGCTACAGGTGCACGGATGACTAGGGAGCTGGTGATCGATGCCCTGGAGCTTGCTTACAGGCGTCAGAAGCCGGCCCCTGGCTTGATCCACCACTCCGACCGCGGATCTCAGTATGCAAGCAGTGATTACCAAGAACGGCTGGCAGGCTACTTCATGACGGGCAGCATGAGTCGAAAAGGTAACTGCTATGATAATGCGTGTATTGAGTCGTTCCACAGTACATTGAAAAAAGAGCTTGTGTACCAGACCAAGTTTAAAACTCGCAAACAAGCTACCGATGAACTCTATAATTACATCGAGTTTTACTATAACCGAACACGGCGTCACTCCACTTTGGGTTATAAAACGCCTCATCGCTTTGAACAGATGTACCATGAAAAAAGAACAGCTTAGCCTTAAAGGGTTCCTTTAATTTGTGTCTACTTTATTGACAGAAGTACATGGGTGAGGTTTCGGGACCCGTTTTCCCTTTATAAGGCATTTGAGTTCCGCTATTTTCCGGGAAATGCAGGGAAATACCTTTAATAAGATACCTGACTTCCGTTATTGTAAAACGAACGTCCCGGCGCCGTGCCGAAACGATCGGTCACCGGAGACGGAGGCTGAACCGCATACCTTCCGGATCGAACCTGCAGGTCGCGGATCGGGGCGCCTGAGGCAAATAGCGGACCCGTTCCGCCTGCAGCGGCGCAGCTGGGACCATCCGTCCGGCTGGCGTACTCTCCGCACCTCTGCCCCCGTATGGACGGCGGTGAGATAGGGATACTGCCAGATCACAGCCAGCCTGCCGCCTCCCAGCGGTCCCGGTAGAGGAGCTGCACATCCCATCCTTTATGTTTAAGTGCATCTCCTTAAACGAACCCCGATCATGGGTTTTTCTTAAAATATAAGAAATTATATATAAGAAATTATACCTCGCCAGAGCTCGATCCTGTCATCTTATTTCTTATAAACGTGCATCGTCCTTAAAAGGACGGCGAAGCCGATTATCTTGGTGCTTTCCCTGCATGTTTGTTCGGCCATGCGGCTCGGAGGACAGAGGGGCGGAGATTCAGGTTCCTCCGCCGCAGCCAGACGAGCAGCTGCTGGATGAAGAGCAGCTGGACGAGGAGCAGGAGGAACCGCCGCCGTTGTCACCGCCGCCATCGCCTCCGCTGCCCCCGCCTCCGTCTCCACTGTCGTAGCCGTCATGGCTGTCATGGTCGTCATGGTCGGGGTCCTCGCTGTAATCTCCGCCGTTCACGCCCCCGAAGCCGCCGCCTCCATCCCTCTCGTCCTCCTCCCGTCGCTGCACTTCTTCCTCGGCGATCTGCTCCCCCATCCGCTCGTTGAAGAGGGACAGCTCCCCGGCCGAGTAGAACATGAGGGCACCGGCCAGGAAAGGCATATAATCCGAGGAGTGATAGGCCGGTCTTCCGCCCGGGTACTCCTCATGCTCCGGCGGCCGGGAGGCCTGCTCCCGGGCACGGGCGGCCAGCAAGGCCGCCGTCTCGCGGATCTCGGGATAGCGGGCTGCCGTCATGCTGTTGAACAGGCGGCCGGCAGGTGCCCCTTCTCCGGGAGCGGCTCTCAGCTCCTCCAGAAGGGCAGGGGAGAGCGGGTGGCGGAAGAATGGTCCCCAGATCCGGTCGGAGTAGGGCGTGTGGACGAAGAGATTCGCGTACACCCAGTCGAACCAGGCCCGGCCTCCGGGATCGGGCGCCCCGCCGGTGTGGGGGGCGTGGTGAATCACGGAGCCGATGAACCCTTCGCCGAAGGCGTGATACTCGCGGGTGAACATCAGCATCTCATGCCACAGCGCATCCACCTTCCCGCTGAACATCGGCACCTCGCGGAGCACGGCGGCCATCAGGAAGTAGCGCTTCAGCTCCAGAAAGGTCCAGTCAAACTCGGCGCGGGTCATGCCGGGCTGCCGGGCCGTCACACGCTGTCTCAGCTGCTCCGGATAGGAGCCCCCCGAGCGCTTCCTCGAGCCGGGCGGCTGCCGGCGCGAGCGGGATATCGGGCTGCAGGCCGAGTCCGGCGGGAAGCGGGGCGTCTTCATATGACAGGCGGGACGGGCGGCGCGGAGGCCTTGGGACGCCGGCTCCGGGGCGAAGAGGTCTGTAACCGGTCCGCTGTGCAGGACGTGCGGGCCGGCGGGCGTTTGATTTGGCGGCAATAGTCACAAATAAGGCAAAAAGCAAAAGGGGAACCAGAATAACGAGAAAGGGCAGCATGACCAGCCTCCTTGGCTAGTAGGATACTCTCATTGTAGCACATTTCCAGAAGGAGGAAAAAAGACGGCAGCCTCGCTCCTCAGCCTTCGGCACAATGGGTATGGATATGGGATCATATGTTTGGTATAATGGATGGTGCTGCATAGATAGACAGGGCTGCGGCCCAACTGAACCTGGGGAGAATCGAATCACAATGCTGCAAAAAACCCACAGCGCGGCCGGACTGGTGGCCGCCGAATGCGTACTGATGTATTACCACATGCCGGTGTTCTCCTGGGAATCCGCGGCCGGTCTCATGATCGGCTGTATCGCTGGCCCCCTGGCGGACGTGGACAAGAAGGGCTCGACGATGGCAAAGGTGCTCTTCCCGTTATCCGCGGTACTGCGCGTGCTGAAGGTGAAGCACCGGACGATGACCCATTCGCTCCTCTTCATGGCGGCGATGTTCGCTCTGTCGATATCGCTGCCGGAACCGCTGTTCTGGTGCTTCATGCTGGCGTATGCCTCCCATCCGCTGATCGACCTGCTGAACGAGCAGGGGGTGGAGCTGTTGTGGCCGCTGCCGATCAAGTTCCGGCTGCTGCCGAAGTTCCTCGCCGTGGATACGGGCTCCGAGATGGAGACGGCGATCCGCTATCTGCTCAGCATTTTGTCGGTCGTGCTGCCCGTGCGCTATTATCTTCATATGTAATGTGAAGCAAGACCGGCCTTGACAACACGAAGAACGCTGCCTGCCCCTTAAGCGACGAAGCGGGGCGTGCAGCGTTCTTCGTGTTGATTGCTGTGCGAGAGCGCAGGTCCTGCGGATGGCGGGACGGGTGCGTCAGGCTGCCGGTCTTACTTGGACGAAGATTGGGCCAGACGCACCAGCAGGTGGGCCAGAGCATGCTGCCGGTCTTTATCCGCCACTTTCCACAGCTCCTGCAGCAGCTTCTCTTCGCTGTTGCGCGGCTCTTCGTGGGAAGCGAGATAGCCGGCCACCTTCTCGGCAAGCACCGCCATCTGCTCTTCGCTCAGACCGATGTTCTCGGCCATTTCGATGCGTTTGGCGAGATAGCTTTTGAAGGATTGGAAGTTCTGGAGAATTTCGTCCTTGCGTGACGGATCCATCGTGTTCAGCGCATTCTCTACCCGGTCCGGGGACAGGTTACCGTTCTTGTCTACGACATGATTCTGTTGTAACGACATCTGTAACGCCTCCTCTGGGTAAGGATTCCGCACACCGGAGGATCTCCCCCGCTGCACATGACCTACTTAACCGGGTTGTCCGGGCCTGAATCAATGGGGGAGGAGTCCCTATTGACACAGGAAGACGGTGGGGCTACTATGGAATGAAGTGTAAACAGGGCGATACAGTAGGATTAAAGAATGTTGACCAGACCGCTGGAGGCACTCTTTCCGTAAGGAGAGGGGGTCTCTTTTGTTACGGCTTCTGGGATTCGATCCGGAAAAAAGGGGAGAGCGGCATGGCCGGTTGGCAGCGGAATATGTGGATCTTATGGGCGTGCGTGCTTCTGTGCTCCGCCAGTTATACGATGTGTGTCCCGTTCCTGCCCTTGTTCCTCTTCGAGCTGGGCGTATCCGGTACAGGCGTGCACTTGTGGGCCGGATTGGTATTGTCGGCCTCCTTCCTTGTAGGCGTGGTGATGGGGCCCTTCTGGGGAATGCTCTCGGACCGGTACGGCAAGCGGAACATGATCATCCGGGCGGGGCTGTCGCTGGCGGCCGTCTATCTGCTCTTCACCGTAGTGCGCAGCCCGTGGGAACTGCTCGGGGTGCGCCTGCTGCACGGGTTCGTCGCCGGGTTCATCCCGGCTTCGATGGCCCTCGTCGCCTCGACCGCCCCCAAAGAGAAGCTGGGCGAGGCGCTGGGATACATGCAGTCGGCCGCGATGTCCGGAGGGATTCTCGGCCCGCTGCTCGGCGGCGTACTGGCCTCGGCGTTCGGCATGAGGCAGTCCTTCGCGGCTGCGGCTGTCATTGTGCTGCTGGCGGCCCTCTCGGTCATCCTGTTCGTGAGGGAGGCACCGCTGTCCGCGGACGGCGGCCCGGCTGCGGACACGGAGCAGGATGAGGAGGAGGGCGGGGCCTCGACCCTGGGAGAATGGCTGCGGTCGCCCATGCTGGTAGGGCTGCTGGGGCTGCTGTTCCTGTACCAGCTCGCCGTGAATACGATCCAGCCGATCCTCTCGCTCCATCTGGCGGAGCTGCAGGGGCAGCTGGAGGATGCGGCGCTGACCTCGGGGATCGTGCTGGCGCTCGCCGGTGCCGCCGGCATTCTCGCTTCGCCCTGGTGGGGCCGGCGCGGAGCGTCATGGGGAGGCCGGCGGATTCTGCCCCTGTGCCTGGCGGGGGCCGGCAGCCTGCTGGCGCTGCAGTCCGCCGTGCCTTCCGTGGGGATGTTCTCGGCGGTGCAGTTCGCCTACGGGCTCTTCATCGCGGGGATCGTGCCCACCGTGAACACGATGATCATGCGCCACACGCACACGGCCGCCAGAGGCCGCTCGTTCGGGCTGACCTCCAGCGCCAATCAGCTCGGGGGCCTGATAGGGCCGCTCGCGGGAGGCGCGCTGGGGGTCTGGCTCGGCAGCTCTTGGGTGTTCGCTGTCACGGGGGCCGTCCTGATGGCCTCTGCGGCAGCCGTCCTCGGCCTTCAGGCCTGGCGCAGCCGGACTGCGCCTCGCACGTCTCCTGCACCGGCGGTCGGCAGGGAAGGGGCGGACCCAGCCCCCTAAGACATCCGATGCGCTGGGGGAATGTTCTAAAACCCGGTACCTCGGAGGCAGGGGAACGGTTTCATTACGCACTATTCCGCTGGGGAGGGACCGAAATGGTTTGACGAGCAAATTCGACCAGTGGTAAACTGACCAATAGCCTGTTCTCAGCATGAGGTCCGGCTGAATTTGGCAAACTACAGAGAAAACAGATGTGGAGGATTCAACTCATGACCAGAAGATGGACATCCATCGTACTGCTCTTCGCGGTACTCACGCTACTCATTGCCGCCTGCGGCACCAAGAATCCGGCTCCGAACGGCGGAGCGGCGGCACCGGAAGGAACGAAGGAAGGCGCGGCGCCTGCGGCCGGAGCCAACCTGCTCGAGACGGTCAAGAGCAGCGGCAAGCTGCGCGTCGGTACGGAAGGCACGTACGCACCGTTCACTTACCATGATAAGGACGGCAAGCTCACCGGCTTCGACGTCGAGATCGCCGAAGAGGTGGCGAAGCGCCTGGGTGTGCAGGCCGAGTTCATCGAGACCAAATGGGACGGCATGTTCGCGGGTCTGGATGCGAAGCGCTTCGATCTCGTAGCGAACCAGGTGTCGATCAAGGAAGACCGCAAGGTGAAGTACGATTTCTCCGATCCGTACATCGTGTCCAAGGCAGTGCTCATCGTACATAACGACAACCAGGACATCAAGAGCCTCGCCGACCTGAAGGGCAAGAAGGCCGGCCAGTCGCTGACGAGCAACCTGACCGAGATCGCCAAGGCGAACGGCGCGGAGATCGTACAGATCGACGGGTTCAACCAGGCGATCGACCTGCTGCTCTCCAAGCGCATCGATGCGACGATCAACGACGGCCTGTCCTACCTTGACCTCAAGAAGCAGAAGCCGGATGTGGCGATCAAGGTAGTGGACGAGACGAAGGAAGCGACGCCAAGCGCGCTCCTGCTCAACAAGAACAACCCGGAGCTGCTCGCCGCAGTTAACAAGGCGCTGGCGGACATGAAGAGCGACGGTACGTACCTGAAGATCTCGGAAAAATATTTTGGGCAGGATGTGTCCAAGTAAAGGTTGATCCCTATGGATGACAATACCCAGAGACTGCTGGATATCTTCGTTGATTCCTTTCTACCCCTGCTGAAGGCAGGGGTAGCTTTTACGATTCCGCTGACGCTGATTTCATTTACTCTCGGACTGATCCTAGCCTTCCTGACCGCGCTTGCGCGGATCTCCTCCGTGAAGCCGCTGGCCTGGCTGGCCAGCTTCTACGTGTGGATTATCCGCGGCACACCGCTGCTCGTGCAGCTCTTTATCATTTTCTACGGCCTGCCGGCGGCCGGGGTGACGCTTGAAGCGTTCCCGGCGGCGGTGATCGGCTTCACGCTCAGCGTGGGCGCTTATGCGTCGGAGATCATCCGGGCGGCGATCCAGTCGATCCCCAAAGGGCAGTGGGAGGCAGGCTACTCGCTCGGCATGACGCGCGGACAAGCCCTGCGCCGCATCATTCTGCCGCAGTCGGTCCGGGTATCCGTGCCGCCGCTGTTCAACTCCTTCATCTCCCTGGTGAAGGATACGTCGCTTGCGGCCACGGTCACGGTCACGGAGCTGTTCCAGAAAGCCCAGCAGATCACGGCCACGGTCTACGAGCCGCTGCTGCTGTACTGCGAAGCGGCCTTGATCTATCTGATCTTCAGCACGGTGCTCTCGAGCCTGCAGAACCGGCTGGAGAAGCGGTACGACCGCACTTCCGCCAAATAGAGGTGAACCATGACAAGCAGCAACGCCATGCTCGAAATGAAGCAACTGACCAAATCCTTCGGCCCGGCACAGGTGCTCAAAGGCATTGACCTGACCCTGGAGCAGGGGAAGGTGCTGGCGATTATCGGTCCGTCCGGCTCGGGGAAAACGACGCTGCTCCGGTGCATGAACCTGCTCGAGACGCCGAGCGGCGGCACGCTGCGGATCGGCGACCTTGCCCTGGACTTCGGGGGCGCGCAGCTGCCGAAGCAGGGGCAGGTGCTCCAGCTGCGCAAGAAGACCGGGATGGTCTTCCAGGCGTACAACCTGTTCCCGCACATGACCGTGCTCCAGAACGTGATGGAGGGGCCGGTTACGGTGCAGAAGCGGCCGAAGGAAGAAGCGCGCACCCGGGCGCTGGAGCTGCTGCGCAAGGTGGGCCTTGCGGAGAAGGCGGACGCCTACCCGCATGAGCTCTCCGGCGGGCAGCAGCAGCGGGTCGGCATCGCGCGGGCGATGGCCATGGAGCCGGAGCTGCTCCTGTTCGACGAGCCGACCTCGGCGCTCGATCCGGAGCTTGTCGGCGAGGTGCTCAAGGTCATCAAGGCCTTGGCGCTCGAAGGCCGGACGATGGTGATCGTCACCCATGAGATGAAGTTCGCCGGCGAGGTCGCCGACCGGGTCATCCTGATGGATGACGGCCGCATTGTCGAGGAGGGCTCTCCCGACGAGGTCTTCCACCGGCCGAGCAGCGAACGGACGAAGCTGTTCCTCTCCCGTCTGCAGACGCAGGCGTAGGAGCGGACAGCACGCTTCTTGATTAGAAGTTGTTCAACATGGCAGCGGACCCAAATAAAAAGCCGCATCGCCGGAACGGGAAGGCCCCGTGCCGGTGATGCGGTTTTTTTTCTACGGCTGTCCAATCCACTTACAAAGTTTGGCCTCAGTTTGCCTGAGGTAAGCCGCGGGGTTACGGCGGAAGCGTCTCCGTTTTGTTGTTTCAGTCAATCGTTCCTTCCAACGACTTCGTTCTCTGTAGAAAGTGTCGTAGGGAACAGATCGGAGACGGTGCAGTAAGTTTTTTTGCTTCAGGGCATCATCCACAAGGACAACAAATTCCCCACTACGCAGTATGTGTTCGTTCCAACTGCGGCGGCCAGTTGTACGCCGGTGCTTGGTTTTGGTTTGGCGAAAGAATCGTTCGTGGTCGTTATTCGTTCTCGGAATATTCGGGGTATCGTAACACGTAAAAAGCCCCTTCCAAAAACCTTCAGTGTAACTCTGAAAATTGGTTAGGAGGGGCGTATCCTCCGTCCTAGTGTATGTCTGCTGCATCCAAGACAGCAGACAGCCCATTTCCCATCGAACCGTTTCACTACTCTGGTCCGCTTTTACAAGGGCAGGCTCCAATATTCTGGCTGTTTCCTGAATGGGGATCTGCCAACGCTTTACAGCTTCATACTGAGCAGTCAATTCCGGCAGCTTTCGGAAGAGTTTGGTTATTTTACTCAGGAATGAAGGCCCCCTTTTTTTGCTTCACTTTGCTCCAGTGAAGCTTTTACTGCTTGGGCATTTTCGTAAATCCGAATACCAGGCAAGTCTAGGGGAGGGGTGCCGTCTTCCAAAAGCAGCGAGCGTGTGGCGGCCAGGTAGTCCCGGGCTACTTCGGCTTCTACAGTGGACTCGTGCTCGACCTGTTTCTCAATTTCCCGAATACCTCGCAAGCTTTTTTTAATCTCGGTCTTCAGTTTACGGTCCAAATCGACTACCGGCTTGGCAATATCTTTGAGATAGTGGTACTGGCAATATTGGTAAGGGGTGTCACCCCATGTTTCCTCCATAGCCATACGGATCGACCGTTGGCCATCACTTACCAACCCAACAACTGGATAATCCAAGTCCTTAACAGGCTTTAGCAGAGCTTTGAGCTCCGAGCACGATCCGCTTTTCAGGTTTTTGGCAGCTAAAATACGACCACTAAATCCTTCGCGAACAACATAGAGCGTTTCATTACCTTTTTCGGGCTGAACCCCATCCATAGACAAGAGAAGGCCGCCATGTTCCTTTACGATTTTTTTTAAATCTTCCTTTACATCATCGGTTAAAGAAGCGCGAAGCAAAGTTAGATACCATTCGTATAAACGCATCGCATGGCGCTCGGAGGTTGGAATCGCTCGCTGGGTCAACGCTTCGGATATTTCAGTAACCGTCATATGCTGTTTGAAGCGCATTTCTCCAACAAGCACAAGAACGTCATAAGCATAAGATGTATGTTTTAAACATAGGGCGTCCGCTTGAGCCGAACGAAAATAACGCTCCAATTTACCGCAGGCTTCGTTCGGGCAGTGGTAGGCCATATTCCAGACATCTAAAATTCCCTTCAGTGTAGCTACAATCTTATGTGAAGCGGTATGATGCCGCTTGAGCTTCGTACCGCAATCCGGGCAGTGTGTCAGCTCGGGACGGAAGTAGATTCTTTTTTCAGGAATAAGTCGATTTCGAGGTAGCCCTCTTCTCGCTTTCATGAAAGATCCCTCCAAATGGTCTGTACCGATAATTACCCATTGGAGGGGGCAGTTAGTAAGTTAATCAGCCGTAGTTTTTTTGCTGTATTCGGAGGCTTCCCCGGGAAGCGAAGAGGCATCCGGGGGGAGCGGTCTTGGCGTAATGCAGGACCCAGAGGCGCAGCGCAAAGAGAGGCCGGCAACTGCCCCTGGCAGGCTGGCTCTCACGCACAGAGCCAATTCCCAGGCGCTGTGCAGGCTTGCCGGCCGGCCGTTCCAATGGGGAGACCGGCCGGCTCCCGTGCGTCTTACGAAAGCGTTGAAGGAACCGCTGCGGCCGGCGGGGCCGCAGCTTCCCTCCCGGCATCCGCTGCGGCTTCCGCTCTGCCGCCGTCCAGCGCTTCGCCGGACTGGAGCAGGTACATCTGGTAGTACCGTCCCTTCCGGGCCATGAGCTCGGCATGATTGCCGCGCTCCATGATCTGGCCGCGGTCAAGGACGAGGATGATATCCGCGTTCTTGATCGTCGACAGGCGGTGGGCGATGATGAAGGTCGTGCGCCCGCGCTTCAGCACCTCGAGCGCCGACTGGATGACCGCTTCCGTCTCGGAATCGATGCTCGCCGTCGCCTCGTCGAGAATGAGGATGGCGGGGTCGAAGGCGAGCGCCCGGGCGAAGGAGATCAGCTGCCGCTGGCCGGCGGACAGGGTGCTGCCCTTCTCGATGACAGGCTCATCGATGCCGCCGGGCAGCGCGGAGAACATGTCGTAGGCTCCGACATCGCGCAGCGCTTTTTCGACCTTTTCCCGGGAAATATTCGGGTCCCCGAGCGACACGTTGGAGGCAATCGTACCGGTGAAGAGGTACGGGTCCTGCAGGACGATGCCCATATGCTGCCGCAGCAGCTGGCGCGGAATGTCCCGGATGTCCCGGCCGTCGATGGTGATGCGGCCGTGCTGCGGGTCATAGAAGCGGAAGAGCAGGTTGAGGATCGAGCTCTTGCCGGAGCCCGTGTGCCCGACGAGCGCGACCGTCTGGCCCTGCCGGGCCTCGAAGCCGATCTCCTTCAGCACGTAGTCGTTCTCCTTGTAAGCGAACGAGACGCTCTCGAAGGAGACATCGCCGCGATACCGGTCGAGCCGGCCTTCGGCGACATCGGTTCCCTCCTGATCGAGCAGCTCGAACACGCGGTTCGCCGAGACAAGGGCGGTCTCGAGATTGCTGAGCTGGTTCACGATGCCGACGATCGGCTGGAACATGCGGTTCATGTAATCGACGAAGGCATACAGGACGCCGACCGTGACGGCCGCACCCAGCAGGCCGCCGCCGAACATCCAGATCACCCCGAGGAAAATCACGTTGCGGATCACGTTGACGAGATTGTGCGAGGTGATGGAGTTCAGGCTGAGCAGCTTGTTCTGATAAGTGTAGTGCTCGCCGTTCAGCGTCTCGAACTCCTCCATGGTCTGGCGGCCCCGGCGGAACGCGCGGATGATCGGCATGCCGCCGATCGCCTCGTTGATCATCCCGTTGATGTCGCTGAGCCGGGAGCGGATCTCCTCGTTGTACCGCTCGGCGAAGCGGCGGTAAACCTTGATCCACAAGTAGAGGAGGGGGAACAGCGGCAGGGCGATCAGGGCGAGCCGGGTGTCGAGCAGGAACAGCGCACCGACAATGGCGGTCATATAGATGATGCCGGAGAAAAAGTTCGCAAGCACTGCGACATACAGCTCCCGGATCGATTCGGTGTCATTGGTGATGCGCGAAACGACCTTGCCTGCCGGCAGGTTGTCGAAGTACTGAATCGGCAGCCGCTGCACCTGGGCGAAGACGTCCTCGCGCATGCGGCCGATGACGCGGTTCGCGGAGATCTGCAGCAGGTAGCGCTGGCCGTAGGTGAACAGGGCGCTGAGCACGAGCAGGCCGAAGTAGCCGGCCGCCAGCATCAGCAGCGGCCGAAACTCCGGCGCATAGAACGCGTAGAGCTCAGGGGCCGTCAGCTGGCGGGCGGGATACGTGCTGCGGTCGCCGGACGGTGAAGTCACGGTGAGCAGGGGCGCATCAGGGGCCGAAGTGTCGACCGTCCGGGTGCCGTCCGAAGCGAAGGGGCCTTCCGCAAAGTAGTAGCCCATGCCGCTCTGGACGATGCGCACCTCGGTACCCGGCTTCTCGCCGGGCAGCCAGTGGTCGCTCCGCTTGTAGTGCTTGCCGCTGTAAGCGGCGGTGGATTCGCCCGGCCCGGGCGCCTCGTACCACGCCATCTCGATGCCGAGAATGTGGCGGTCGATCATGCGCTTGGCGATCAGCGGCCCGGCGAGCTCGGCACAGGCGGCCAGCGTCAGCAGCACCAGCGCGGTCAGGATCGGCCGGCGGAACAGCATGGCGTAGCGGAAGAGGCGGGCGCCTGTGCGGCGTGAATCGGTATTCATCTGGGGTTCACCCTCTTGTCTCAATTAAAGTAATGTTCTTATGCACCTGGGGCGGCAGACTCCAGCTGCTGCCGGTCGTACTGCTCTTTGTACCAGCCGCCGAGCGCCAGCAGCTCCTCGTGCGTGCCCGCCTCCGTCACCCGTCCTTCGTCCAGGACGAGAATGAGGTCGGCATGCTGCACGGCGGAGAGCCGGTGGGTCGTGATCAGCGTCGTCCGTCCCGCGCGCTCCCGGCGGATGCCGGCGATGATCTCGGCCTCCGTCTTCGCGTCAACGGCCGAGAGGGCGTCATCGAGCATCAGGATCTCGGGATCGGCGATCAGCGCCCGGGCAATGGACACGCGCTGCTTCTGGCCGCCGGAGAGGGCGACGCCCTTCTCGCCGACCAGCGTCTGCAGCCCTTCGGGCAGGAAGGCGATGTCCTTGCGGAAGGAGGCGAGCTCGAGTGCCCGGTCCAGCTCGGCGTCACCCGCACCGGAGCGCCCGAAGAGTATATTCTCGCGGATCGTGCGGGAGAACAGGATCGGCTGCTGCGGCACGTAGCCGATCCAGCCGTGAAGCACATCGAGATCGATCTCCTCGATCGGCGTGCCGGAGACCGTAAGCGACCCGCTGCCGGAGGGATACTCCCGGAGCAGCTGCTTCAGCAGCGTCGTCTTGCCGCTGCCGGTTCGCCCGACGATGCCGAGCGTCTGTCCCCGCTGCAGCTCGAAGGTGATATCGACGAGATTATCGATCGGCGACGAAGGATAGCGGAACGTCAGTCCGTTCCATGCAAGGGTCTCGGGCCGGGCTACCGCTGCGGGGGCGGCCGGTCCGGGCACATCCGGTTCATAGGCCAGCGTCTCGTTGACCCGGTCCAGCGACGCGCTGCCCCGCTGCATGATGTTGATGAGCTCGCCGATCGCGAACATCGGCCAGATCAGCATGCCGAGGAAGACGTTGAAGGACACGAGCTCGCCGAGCGTCAGCTCTCCGTGGAACACGAGATAGGCGCCGTAGCAGAGGCCGATGAGGTAGGAGAGACCGACGAGGATTTTGACCGTCGGTTCAAACAGCGCATCGATGCGGGCAACCTCCGCATTCTTGTGGAAGACGTGCCGGGTCATCTCGCCGAACTGCTCCCGGCTCGCCTGCTCCTGCACGAAGGCGCGGATGACGCGCACCCCGCCGATCGTCTCGAGCACACTGTCGTTCATCTGACCGAAGGCTTCCTGCGCTTCGGTGAACCGCTTGTGGATGCGCCCGCCGAACTGCTGGATGAGGAGGGCCATGACGGGCAGCGGCAGCAGGGAGGCGAGGGTCAGCTTCCAGGAGATGAACCCGGCCATCGTGATGAGGATCGTCAGCATGAAGATGCTGGAATCGATCAGGGTGAGAATGCCGAAGCCGGCGGTGGTCGATACCGCACGGAGGTCGTTCGTCGCCCGGGCCATGAGGTCGCCGGTGCGGTTGCGCTCGTAGAACGTAGGCGTCATGCGCAGCAGATGCTTCATCAGCGAGGTGCGCAGGGTGCGCTCGAGCACGAAGGCCCCGCCGAACAGCTGGCACATCCAGACATAGTTGATGGCGTAGCCGATCACGGTAATGGCGGCCCACAGGGCCAGAATGCCGTAGAAGTGCGTGCCGCCGAGCGTTCCCTGGTGGATGCCGTCAATGGAATAACCGATGAGTTTGGGCGGGATGACGTCGATGACGCCGGCCACTGTTAGAAGCAGGATGGCGGCCGTATACCGCCGCCAGTGCTGCCTGAAGAACCAGCGCAGCTTGTAAAGCACGGTAAGCATGGGGGGAAGCTCCTTTCTATGTGCTTAAATTATGTCCGTAGAGGGAGGGGAACACGGTGCTCCCGCAGCAAAAAGGCCTACCGCCCATCACGCTTACGGTACGCCTTCTGCAGCGGGTTCTCCCGCGGTACCTCAAGGTGCATGAGGGCAGGGCGGGAGAACACGCAAAAAAGGCGCACGGGTTACATTACGCAACCGGTGCGCCGCATTCTTGTCGGTCTCAGGCCTCGGAAGGCATGAGGGCACAGGAAGGAAGCGGGACGGTTACGCCGCGGTGATGGCGATGGAAGATGACAAAGCGGTGGGGCCGATCGTTCCCTGGAGTCATCATCATTGTGCAGCCGTCCTTTCCTGTAATTTGGTAATATCTACAAGAGCCACTGTACCATCCCGCTTCCGGGGGTGTCAACGGGAAAGAATCGTTATATTCAAGCTTGCCCGCGTCCTGCCGCGGAGTCCTTCCCGCTTCCAATCCACGCAGGCCTTGGGGGACTCGGAGGTTTGAGGCAAATTCGAGCCCATGGGAACGCCGAAAAGGGCTCCTTCCGGAGACCGGAGGAGCCCTGAGCGGGATTTATTTGGTGCTGAAACGGCTGACCATCTCGCGCAGCTCCATGGCCATCTCACTCAGCGATTGCGACGAGTTCGATACCTCGTCCATGGACTGCTTCTGCTCGGAAGCGGCCCGGGACACCTGGGCGAGCTGCTCGGCGGCTTCCTTGGTGACATGCAGCATCTCGGACATCGAGGCGGCGACTTCCTCCGTACCGGCGGAGAGCTCCTCCGAAGCGGCGGATACCTCCTGGATCTGGTCGCTGACGGAGCGCACCGAAGCGAGTACGTGCTCGAAGATCTCGCCGACCTTGGACACCTGGCCGACGCCTTCGTTCATCATCTCGACGCCTTCGTTCACGGAGCTTGCCACCGTGCGCGTGTTGTCCAGGATGGAGGAGACGATGACTGTAATGCGCTCGGCTTCCGTGCGCGTCTGCTCGGCAAGCTTCTTCACCTCGGTGGCCACGACAGCGAAGCCTTTGCCGTGCTCGCCGGCCCGTGCCGCCTCGATCGAAGCGTTCAGGGCAAGCAGATTCGTCTGCTGGGCAATGCCGCGGATGACATCGATAATCTCGCCGATCGTATGGGACTGCTGCTCGAGCGACTGGACGGCGTTTGCCGTCTGCCGCACCGTGCCGCCTACCGCCGTCATCTGGCGGATGGCCGCCTGCACTTCGGCATGGCCGCTGGTGACGTCCGACACGACTTCATTCGTCGCTTCCGATACGCCGGAGGCCGACTCGGCAATCCGTGTGATCCCCACGGCCATCTCGGTCATGGTCATGCTCGTCTGGCTTGCGCTTTCGTACTGGGCTTCCGAGCTCGTGGCGATGAACGAGACGGAACGGTTCACCTGCTCCGTGGCCGCAGCCGTCTGCAGCGATGTGGCGGTGAGCTCCTCGGAGGAGGCGGCCACGATCTCGGAAGATTCCGAAATCTTGCCGATCAGCTCGCAGAACGAATCGAGCATGTGGTTGATGTGGGCCTTGAGCGTCTGGATCTCATCCTCTCCGCGGACCTCGAGCCGGTCCACCAAGCGACCCTGTGCGACTTCCTTCATGAGGGAGGAGATGCGCAGCAGCGGCGTGGAGATAATCCGGGCGACGACCAGCGCGATACCCGTTACAACGATCAGGGAAATGACGATGATGGCGATGGTTGTGATGCGGGTACGGTTGACCTCCGCATAGACTTCCTTCTCCGGCGCGATGATCACCATCTTCCAGCCGGTCGATGCTACGGCGTCGTAGGCGGCCGCATAAGAGGCGCCGTCGGCTTCCGTGTAGTCCAGCGTGCCGTTCGTATACTTCAGCACGCTGTTCTCGAACGCGGCAGCAGCATCCCCAAGCAGTTCGCCTGCCGGCTTGCCCACCCGTTCGACTTCTTTATGGATGAGATACGTGCCGGTGGAAGACAGGAGATAGCCGTATCCGCTGCCTTCCTTGATGGAGCTGACCATGCTGATGAGGTCCGCAGGGCTGAGCAGCATCTGGAGCAGGCCGGCGAATTCGCCGTTGTCCTTTTTGAACGGCACGTCAATGATGATGACATTCTCGCCGGTGGCCGCGGATTTGCGGATATCGGACACCGCCGTCTTCATCGTGCTCTGGGCCGCCTTGAAGTTATCGAACTTGCTGACGTCCACCACACTGCCGTCAATGCGGTGGGAGGCGCCTGTCGAGGTGACGAAGTTAAACGCCTGCACATCGGGATCCGCTTCGGTGAGGACCTTCAGAATCGGAACGATCTGGGCGGGATTGCCTTGCTTGAATTCAGGATGGGCATCGATGACGCGCTGCGCGCTGGTGATTTTCCCCTTGAGCCAGGTATCGATGCTGGCTGCGCTGAGCTGTGCCAGAGCGGTCTGGTTGACCTTTGTCGATGTTTCCATGGCCCCGGTGGAGATAGCCATAAGCAGGCTGCATGCGATCAGCAGCGGGATCATCGTGACCGACAGGAGCAGGGCGATGATCTTCGCCCGGATGGATTTGCCGAACCATTTGTTCATATGGATATTTCCTCCTGCAGTCGTTTTGTTGGATGAATGAAAGTTGGATATTTCTTATGTCGGCAGGGGAAGACGCGAAGTAAAGAGTGAATGGCTGGCAGGCCACCGGCGGAAGCGCTTCACGCACGCCCATCGGCCTATTGCAGGCGCGGGCCGCAGGAGGTAGAGTGGAGAGGATGCCTGCTTTTCCATATACCGCCACTCAATGTACAGGAGGACGATCATTATGCCGCTGCTGGATATGCCGCTGGGCCAGCTCCAGACCTACCAGGGACGCAATCCGCGCCCCGACGATTTTGATGCTTATTGGGAGAAAGCCCTCGAAGAGATGAGAAACGTCGATCCCCAGGTGGAGCTGGTGCCGTCAAGCTTCACGGTGCCGTTCGCCGAGTGCTACGATCTGTACTTTACCGGGGTGCGTGGAGCCCGCATCCATGCCAAATACATAAGACCGAAGGGTGTGGATACGCCCCATCCGGCCGTGCTGCATTTCCACGGCTACACGGGCAGCAGCGGGGACTGGCAGGACAAGTTGTCCTACGCGGCCCTCGGCTTCGCGTACGCTTCGCTGGATGTCCGCGGCCAGGGGGGCCTCTCGGAAGACACCGGCGGCGTCAAGGGGACGACCCATAACGGTCATTTTATCCGCGGACTCGATGACGAGCCGCAGAATCTGCTGTTCCGCCACATTTTCCTGGATACCGCGCAGCTCGCCTCGATCGTGATGGGCTTCCCCGAAGTCGATGCCGGGCGGGTAGGGGCTACCGGCTGGTCTCAAGGGGGTGCACTGACGATGGCCTGCGCCGCGCTCGAGCCCCGCATCAAAAAGGCCGCTCCGGTGTATCCGTTCCTGAGCGACTACCGGCGCGTGTGGGAGATGGATCTCGCGAAGGACGCTTATGCGGAGCTGCGGACCTACTTCCGGCATTTCGACCCGCAGCACCAGCGGGAGGAGGAGATCTTCACGAAGCTCGGCTATATCGACATCCAGCACCTCGCTCCGCGGATCAAGGCCGACACGCTGGCCGGTGTCGGGCTGATGGATCCGATCTGCCCCCCTTCGACCCAGTTTGCCGCCTTCAACAAAATGACGGCGCCGCTGAAGCTCGAAATCTTTCCTGATTTCGGACATGAGGGCCTGCCGGGGATGAACGACAAGATTTATCAATTCCTGAAAGAGCTGTAGGGCCCGCCTGTTTCGTGAGGCCAGCCGACTCAGCCCTTTGGGGAAGAGGCATGCCTACGAAGCAGGGCAGCAGAAGAACGGGCAGAGTAAGATGATGTGAATCATACTGTAAGTCAAAGAAGCCCCTTTCCGGACCGGGAAGGGGCTTTTGTGCAGAATATAAGAATTTATCTCTACATCTCTCCCAGACTCATCTTGTGCAGGTATGTTACGACATGCGGTGAGAGGAAGGCCGGAAGAACCACAGCAGCACAGCCCGGGAATACAGAAAAATAAATCCTTCCGAGACGAAGGTAATATACCAGGACCAGTGAAGGTAGCTCAGCAGATCGGTGTACCGCTCGATCAGAATCTCGGGGACCGTCAGCGCCGAACAGTACAGCAGCAGGTACAGGGCCCTTCCCCCTAAGCGTTTGTTCTCGGGATACCAGGCATTATAATGAACCGCCACGATAGGCAGCAGGAAATACTCAAAGCAGAAGCTTGTCCGGTTGATGGCGGCCAGTTCCCGGACCGGGTAAGCCAGCAGGCCCCATTCCACGACCATAAGACCGATCACCCAAGTGGGAAGACTCACAACCAGAAAGACAAGGTGGTACTGGAGCACTTTGCCCCGGGGGAGGAGGAACAGGGATAGCAGCGCACCCAGATTCGCGGCCCCCAGAATGATGAGTTCCGTGGTATACATGTCAGCGCTCCCCTCTCAGAGACGGCGCCCAGCGCCGGAGGAACCAGATGACGTAGCGTCTGGCGACCCAGTATTCGGCGAGATATAGCAGTATAGAGTTGTACGCCGTCCACCGCTTGAAGTCAATAAGCCCGGTGTGATCAGCAACCCAGGACTGCAGCAGGGCGACACCGACGGCATAGACCGCATAATAGGCACCCTGGACCATCAGCGGCCGATCCTGCGGGTAACGCACCTGGAACAAGGTGAAGACAGCCGGGCAGAAGAGATAGTCGAACAGGAAGCCAAGGTCCGTGGCTAGGGGGAAAATCCGGACGGGGTAGGTGATCCATCCAAGACCGGTGATCGCAAAACCGACCGGCCAGGTCAGCGCCTGGAAGCAGGTGAAAGAGATCAGTGCCTCCCTGATCTGGCTGCGCGGAATGCCGAAGAAGAGAACGGCCACAGCAGAGACGGCGATGGCAAGAAGGAAAGCGTGATCCAAGGACATCGGGCGTTCACCTGCCGGCCGGATAATGGGAGTACGAATCTGAAGACTGCCGCCCAAGCGCGGATGACGGCTCATGAGGAGCCTCCTGCATAGTATGCGGCGGGAATCCCAGCAATATGCAGGGGGCGGAAGCGGGGGCGGGCGGTATAAGAGCGGGGGCTTGGGCGAGAATAACCGGGTGGCAGCAGGAAGTGATTCCTTCCCGAAGGAGTGTGCAGACGATGGGTATTCTCAGCGGCAACCCCAAGCATGAACCGATGCATTACGGAGAGATTCATCAAGTATGGCAGTTCTCCATGGCAGCCAAGGGCTGTATTTCGGCCACCGAACTGTACCGCAACCATGCGGGTGACCGGACGCTGAAATCCATTTTGGGCGACATTCTCGACCAGGCGAGGCTGGAGTCCAAAGAATGCGACGAGCTGCTGATGCATAACGGCATTATGCCGGCCCCGGCGCTGCCGGCCCGGCCGGAAGTGGAGCTGGAGAGCATTCCGGCGGGAGCGCGGTTCGGCGATCCGGAGATCGCGGCGATGATTGCCGCGGACCAATCGATGGGCCTCGTGGCCTGCAGCCAGGTCATGGGCATGTCGATCCGTGAGGACATCGGCGCCTTGTTCGCCAAGTACCATGCGACCAAGGCGGCGATCTCCACCCGCATTCTCCGGATGAACAAGGAGAAGGGCTGGCTGATCCCGCCTCCGCTTCAGGTCAAGAGCGAGGATCTTGTCAAGGTGTAACGCAAGGATCGATAAGAGCTCGGGCAGTCTTCCGCAGCAGCGGAGGATGTCCGGGCTGTTTGCCGTGGTCCGGCACGGGCATGCACGGCCGGTTCCCCAAAAAAGGATTGCAGAGAAGCGGGATTACATAATAAAATAGTATTATGTACAAATATTTTTTTGTGTAGAGGAGCGTGCTTCATGAAACTGCTTGTGCTCGGAGGAACCCGCTTTGTGGGCTATGAGGTGGTCTTGTCCGCCTTGAGTCGGGGGCATGAGGTAACGACCTTCAACCGGGGGCAGACGGCCAAAGGCGTGCACAGCGGAGTGAAAGAGCTCTACGGGGACCGGGACGGTGGGCTTGACGTGCTGCGGGGCGGGACATGGGATGCGGTCATCGATACCTGCGGTTATCTGCCCCGTCTCGTGAGGGCTTCGGGACAAGAGCTCGCGGACCGGGTGGGGGTGTACACCTTCATCTCCAGCATTTCGGTCTACAAGGACCTGAGCGTGCCGCTGAATCACGAGCATTCGGACGTAAGGGAGCTGGAGGACGAATCGATCGAGGATATTCCGAACCACTACGGGGCTTTGAAGGCGCGCTGCGAACAAATACTGGAGAGTTTCATGCCGGGACGGGTCCTCACCGTGCGGCCGGGGCTGATCGTGGGCCCCAGGGATTTGTCGGACCGCTTCACTTATTGGCCGGTGCGCATCAGCCGCGGCGGGGAAATTCTCTGCCCAGGCCAGGGGGACAGCGAGGTGCAGTTCATCGATGTCCGGGACCTGGCGGAGTGGACCGTGGCCATGACCGAAGCGAGACGGACCGGCGTGTACAACGCAGCGGGGCCGGGAGTGCGGCTTACGATGAGGGAGCTCCTTGAGCGGGCGAGGGAAGCGCTGGGGAGCAGCGCCGTGTTTACCTGGTGCGGCGAGTCTTTCCTGGCCGAGCAGGGAGTGCGGGGGTGGAGCGATATGCCGGTTTGGCTTCCTGCCGAAGGAGAGCTATCCGAGTTCAGGGGGATGCTCCAGGCCGATTACTCGAAGGCTGTGCAGGCGGGGCTGACCTTCCGGCCGGTGGAGGAGACCGTCAGAGATACCGTGCGTTACCACGGACACCGCGGGGAAGGGGATGCTTGGAAGGCGGGACTGTCCGCGGCACGGGAGCGGGAGCTGCTGGCCTTGTGGCACGGAGGGAAATCCGGGGAGCGGCGTGACGGAGGCCATGGGTAAGGGGGCGGATCGTGCCTAGCGGAAAGCGGGTCCATCGGTTGTTTGGGCGGGGGACCGGCTCTAAGAGGCAGCGTACGTGCCTTCAGGAAGGGCAGGACTGCGGGAGCAGGGAGATGGGCGGCAGATGAGCGGATGAGAAGCGGTACAGCTGGAAGAATTGGCGGGCAGCCCGAGAGGGTGCCCGTTTTTTAGGTTGGGGAACGGTTTTTCAGGTCCATATTTACGAAAACAGTTTCGGGTGATAGAGTGGGACTGAGCAGGGGGATGGTGTCAGAGGGGAAGGCGTTTCGCAGGGTGGGAAGAGGGTGACAGCGAAATGGGTTTCGGAACTGTTCTCGAAATGACCCCTTGGACATATGCCTGCTCTCCGGTCACCCGGGAGGGTGATTCCTCCGTAATCCCTGAGGTTCAAGAGTTATTTTTGACAGCGCTGTCATGAGCCCTGTTCCTAATGTGGGCAGAAGCAAGGAGGGAGGGAATAAGGCACGAACGCAGCTTATCGTCACTTTGTACAGGTGCACCATTCACAAGGAGGTTTGTTATGAAAAAGAAGATGTTATCGCTGGCTCTTGCGACTGTACTGGCTGCCGGGCTGCTACCGGGAACCGGCCAGGCGTTCACCGGCGAAGTGCCGCTCGGCGCGGGCAGCTACTCGACCGTTCTGCCCGCAGGGGCGGCGGATGTGCAGGCGCAGATCTACAAAACCGGGAATGTGACCGGCAAGATGCCGACCAACGACTGGTGGAGCTCGCTGGCCTGGGTGCAGCATTCCGAGGCCCAGTATCCCCATCCGCTGGCGGTCAAGAACCAGAGCGACGGCTTCCGGATCTATAATCCATCGGGGCGGATCACGGCGAACTCGTCCTGCGTCTGCGGCTGGATCAACGACATTCACGATTTCACGGTCGGCCATACGGGCAGCGGCACGTTCACGGATGCGAAGGTGGACGGCTTCAGCGATTGGTTCGTGAAGGCGCAGTACCAGAATGGGGCCAGCTCCATGAACGTGTCTTACGGACACGGTTCCCCGTACGTTTACTTCAACTTCGGCGGCGGCAACCCGCAGCTGAAGTTCTATACGCCGCCGACTGTCTGGTCCGGCAGCGCCGGCAGCAGCGTGCTCGGCATTACGATCGAAGGCGCGCATTACGGGTTGTTCGGCCCCACGGGCAGCACCTGGTCGGGTATCGGAACGAATGCGCTGACGAACGCGCTGAACGGCAAGACGTACTTCTCCATCGCGGCGCAGCCCGATAATACCGCGGCCACGCTGAACAAGTTCAAGCAGTACGCCTATTCCCACGTGACCGACACGAAGATCAGCTACGGCTACAACGCGGCTGCCGGCGAAGTGACCACGACGTTCAACTATACGACGTCGGCCAAGGAAGGCACGCAGACGGGGACGATTTTTGCCCTGTATCCGCACCAGTGGAAGAATTCCTCCCAAGCCCTGCTGCCATACACGTACAACTCCGTGCGCGGCACCATGAAGACGGGGGAAGGGGCGTCTTTTACCACCCGCATGAAATTCACGGGCGTCCTGCCGGCGCTGCCCGATAAGGGCACGTATAACAAAACCACCCTCGGCGGCTACATCAACGAAGAAGAGGCGCTGGCTTACACGGGCGGCACGGATACGTACTGGCTCGGCAAGCGGCTCGGCAAGCTGGCCACCCTCGCCCCGATCGCCGACCA
Source organism: Paenibacillus mucilaginosus 3016 (assembly GCF_000250655.1). Lineage (NCBI taxonomy): Bacteria > Bacillati > Bacillota > Bacilli > Caryophanales > Paenibacillaceae > Paenibacillus > Paenibacillus mucilaginosus. The sequence continues at coordinate 6,676,807 of NC_016935.1, read as the reverse complement.
GGTCGGCGATACAACCGCCTCCGCCAAGTTCCGCAGCGAGATTAAGAGCCGTCTGCAGGACTGGTTCAAGGCGAGCGATGCGTCGGGCCATCTCAAGGGCAGCAACGTGTTCTACTACAACAACAACTGGGGCACGCTGATCGGCTATCCCGCGAGCTTCGGGAGCGACGGCGAGCTGAACGACCACCATTTCCACTACGGCTACTACATCAAGGCGGCGGCGGAGATTGCACGCACCGACAAGGCCTGGGCGCAGAGCTGGGGACCGATGGTCGAGCTGCTCGTCCGCGACATTGCGAACTGGAACCGCAGCGACACGATGTTCCCGTTCCTGCGCAATTTTGACCCGTATGCCGGCCATTCCTGGGCTTCCGGCCATGCGAGATTCGGCGACGGCAACAACAACGAGTCTTCCTCCGAGGCGATGAATGCGTGGGCAGGTCTGATCCTGTGGGGCGAAGCAACGGGCAACACGACGATCCGCGATCTCGGCGTTTATCTGTACACGACGGAGATGAATGCGATCAACGATTACTGGTTCGATGTGCAGGACAACACGCACCCGGCCGCTTACACGCCGTCGGTGGTGACGATGATCTGGGGCGGCAAGGGCGCCAACGCTACTTGGTTCACCGCCAATCCGGAGCAGGTGCACGGCATCAACTGGCTGCCGATCACCGCGGGGCATCTTTATTTGACCCACTACCCAAGCTACGCGGCCAAAAACTACAACGCCCTCGTCAGCGAGAACGGCGGCACGAACTGGGATATCTGGCGCGACCTGATCTGGATGTACCGCGCGATCTCCTCGCCGGCGGACGCCAAGAACCAGTTCGCGGCGGGTGTCGGTTCCATGGCGACAGGCGGGGCCGAAGGCTCCGGCGGACCGGAGACCGGCAACTCCAAGGCGAACGCGTACCACTGGATCTACAACCTGGACGCGATGGGCAACGCCGATCCGGCGATCACGGCGAATTCACCGACCGCGGCGGTCTTCAACAAGGGCGGCGTGAAGACCTATGTCGCCTACAACTTCAGTAATAGCGCCAAAACCGTCACCTTCTCGGACGGCACCTCCGTCAGCGTGCCGGCGAACAGCTTCAATACCGGGAACGGCGGCGGCACCGGCGGTGGGGATACGGTCGCCCCGTCGGCTCCAAGCGGTCTCGTGTCCACGGGCAAAACGTCCTCCAGCGTCTCCCTGTCGTGGAACGCTTCGACGGATAACGTCGGCGTGACCGGCTATACGGTCAGCTACGGCGGGAACAGCTTGAACGTGACCGGCACGACGGCGACGGTCAGCGGCCTGGCTGCCGGCACGGCCTACACGTTCACCGTGACGGCCAAGGATGCGGCGGGCAACGTCTCGGCGGCCAGCAGCGCCGTGACGGTGACCACCGACAGCGCCGGCGGAGGCGGTGTGATCACGACGCCGGATTATACGGCGAGTGTGACGAAGACGAGTGCGACGCAGGCGAAGATCGCGTTCACGCCGACCGTGAACGCGCTGTATGTGGACGTTCATTACACCGTGAACGGCGGCCCGCAGCTCAACTACCGCATGACGAAGAACGGTTCGACGTGGGAGCAGCCGGTCGACGGCCTCAGCGCCGGCAGCGTGCTCAAGTACTGGTTCACGTACGAGAAGTCCGGCCCGCAGTACGATTCGCCGCAGTACACGTACACGCACTAAGGGGACGGTCACGTCCCGCGGATGGACTGAGTAGGAAACCGATTTGCCAGGGGCCAACGTCTTCGGATGTTGGCTCTTTTGGCGTTTGCGGGGGCGGGGACGGGTACAGCAGAGGGGAGGACTTATGGGTTTTTGGGCGGGGGAGGCAGCGGGGGGATGGTGATGGAACTGGAGCATTGGGAGGAAAAGCAGGGAAAGTGGAGGGAGTGAGGAGGGAGTGAGGGAGAGTTGGAAGCAGGGGGAGTGGAAGATGAGATGGACAGTGGAGCAGGGTAGGGGGAGGGGGCAATAGCGGTGAAGTGAGAATGCAGAACGGAGCGGGCGGCGATGGAGAGCGAGAGCGGCTGAGATGGAAAGTGGGGGGAGGAGTAGGAGAAAAAGTGTAGTAGAGGGAAGTCAAGGGGGACGGTGAAGGAAAGGGAGAACGAGTAAGGCTGAGTTGGAGAGTATGGAGTGGAGGAGTAGGAGTAGAGAGGACAGTAGAGGGAAGTCAGGGGAGTGCAGGGATGGGGGAATGGAGATGGACAGAAGAGCAGGGTAGAGGGAGGGGGAACCAGCGGTGAAGTGAGAATGCAGAGCGGAGCCGGCGACGATGGAGAGCGAGAGCGGCTGAGCTGAGCGGTGGAGCGGAGGAGTAGGAGTAGAGAGGAAAGTAGAGGGAAGTCAGGGGAGTGCAGGGATGGGGGAATGGAGATGGACAGAAGAGCAGGGTAGAGGGAGGGGGAACCAGCGGTGAAGTGAGAATGCAGAGCGGAGGAGGCAGCGATGGAGAGCGAGAGCGGCTGAGCTGAGCGGTGGAGTGTAGGAGTAGGAGTAGAGAGGAAAGGCAGCCGGGGAGAAGGAGAGTGGCAGAGAGCAAGGTGTATTTTTGTGCTCGGACTGGCAGTTCTGGGGTGACCTCCCGGGCCCGGGTTGAAATAACGGAACTCAGATGCGTTATCGGGGCCCAATGCAAGGTGAAAATGAAAATAACGGAACTCAGATGCGCTATTGTACGCCTAGAGGGGGTTCTGCTGGCATAAAAGGCGGAATAAAGAATCGTAGTTCCGCTATTTGCTGCGAGGGCTTCTTTTTCAGGCAAATAAGACATCTGAGTTCCGTTATTTGGTTTCTGGGTGGAAATGCTGACATCCTGCAGGCCCGCTGGGCATGCCCGAGCGCAGTGGAGCAGCCGCTCGAATGTTATGCAGCGGGCTCGCGGAACTTTCTGCACGCAGTCGAGCTGATGCAGGAGAAGGCGCTTGGCTAGCTGCCTTGCAGCAAGCGCGATGGTTTAGCGCAGTCGAGCAGCCCCCCGTGGCAGAGCCCCCCGCACGCTGACACTCAGCAGGCCTGCTGGCATGCCCGAGCGCAGTGGAGCAGCCCCCTCGTGGCAGCCCCCCCGTGGCAGCCCCCCGCACGCTAACATCCAGCCGGCCCGCGGGGCATGCCCGAGCGCAGTCGAGCGTGCCACCTTCGCACGGCCCGCCGCTGTGCAGCAGGCCCGCGTGCCTCCTGCTCGCCGGTACGCGTCCGCCGGCGCTACCCCTCCCGGCGGGCGCCGCACGACGCGCGCACGATCAGCTCCGGCTCGACCAGAACGCTGCTTGATCTCATCTGGTTGTTGATGAGATCGTAGAGCATCATGGCGGCGAGCTTGCCGATCTTGTCCTTGTTCTGCCGGATGGTTGTCAGCGGGGGGCTGACATACCTGGCGGCCTCGACGTCGTCGCAGCCGATGACCGCCACATCGCCCGGCACCTGCAGGCCGTGTTCCATGAGCGCGCGGATCGCTCCGATCGCGAGATGATCCGATCCGGCGAAGAGGGCCCGCGGCAGGCTCCCGCCCGCGATCAGCCGCTTCATGGCCTCGCAGCCGCTGCTCTCGGAGAAGTCGTCGCCGTGAATGAACCAGTCCGGCTGCATCGGCAGTCCCCAGCGGTCGAGCGACTTCAATAGCCCCGCCTCCCGCATCGACGAGATGTGATAATACGCCGAGGCGCCGAGATAGCCGATGTCCCGGTAGCCGAGCAGATAAAAAGTGCTCGACGACCTGGGCCGCCATCCGCTCGCTGTCGGACATGATGTGGCCGGAGCTCGCCCCGGAGAGCATCAGGTCCACGCCGATGCAGGGAATGGGGCTGCGGTCCAGCTCATGGATGGCCGGCTCGAGCTCCTGGCCGGAGAGCAGAATGCAGCCTTCCACCTGGAAGTGCCGGCAGCGGGCCAAATAATCCTCACCGGAGGCATGGAACTTCTCGTTCGAGAAGAAGAGCAGGTCGTACCCGAGCAGACCCATCTGCCTTTTGAACGCGTTGAGCACCCCCACGAAGAACGGATGGGTAAAATCGATGTTGAGCTTCCCCGCAAACACGACCCCGATGAGCCCCGATTTTTTGGTGGCCAGCGTTTTGGCCGAATTCGACGGAATGTAGCCGGTCTCTTTCATAATGCCCAGCACCTTCTCCCGCGTTTCGGCGGAGATGTCGCTGTAATTGTTGATGATCTTCGAGACGGTCGAGACGGATACGCCCGCCAGCTTGGCCACGGTTTTGATATTCACGCTGCTGGACCCACCTTTGTTTGGTTTGTTCCGAAACCTTTTCGCTAAAACAGGCTGCTCTCATTGTATCCCAGGGATGAAATGGCGGTCAATGGAAGGGGAGCACTCCGAAAATCTCCCGATCTTATAACCGTACGGGATATCACTTAAGTAACGAAAATGGTTTCGTTACAGTGGTGCCTTGGCGGATGGTTCAGCGGATGCGCAATCCATCAGTTCATTGTCTTCCAAAAAGAGGAAAAGATCTGGTGCCCATGGAATAAATTCTAATCAAGAGCAGAGTGTCCGGCGAACACCCCATCCCATGGAGGGTTGGTTTCGGACTAAAGAATCAAGCCAAGGCAGGAGCCGACACGATGCGTGACAGGAAAAGTACATACAAAAGAGGGAGAGGCTTCATGATTACTCCCCGTGCGACTTCGGAGGAGGCGGCCCGGGTGACGGGGCTGCTGGGGGAGCTGTGGCCCGGGAGAACGCTCGACTCGGACCTGACCCTTGAGGTATACCGGAGAAGTTTGGGAGCCGCGGCGGATCATCTGCGGATTAATTGCGGAGGAGGAAGGGCGGGCCGTCGGATTCGGTTCGATGGTCATCAAGAACCGTTTTTGGCAGGAGTCGTATGTGGGCCGCATTACGGCACTCGTCGTGGAAGAGAGGATGCGCGGCAGGGGCATCGGGCGTACGCTGATCGAGGAGCTGTCCCGGGATCGCGGGGGCGAACGGGTGCAGGAAGGTGGAGCTCGATTTGGGGTTTCACCGGGAGGGAGTCCACCGTTTTTATAAGGGACCCGGATTCGGGCGGAGAGGCTCGATTCTTATCTTGTCTCCAAAGATGTATGAGACGAAACTGGCACAAGAGCCGGTTAGCTGAGGAAAGAGAGGGGATCCGCATGATCGTACGTGATACCGGGGACGCCTGGGTGCTGACGGCGCAGCATGAGCATGCCCGTTTGTCAGGGGATGCGGCCCGGCGCTTCCGGCCTTTTTTTGAGGGGGACCCGCACTTCGAGGACCTCGTGACGGCCGTATATCAGCATGATCTGGGCTGGGTGCGGCTCGATGAGACGCCGGTCTGGAACGACCGCGCTTCGGCGCCTTACTCGTTCATCGACTATCCGCTGCTGCCCAAGCTGACCCATTACCGGCTGGGGCTGGATCAGGTGGAGGAGCTTAATCCGTACGCCGCCCTGCTGTGCAGCATGCACTATGCCGCCTTTGTCGAGGGCAGCACGGATGAGGAAAGCAGTGCATTCCACCGTTACGAAACCGGCAGGCAGGAGCGGATTCGGAAGGAGCTGGGTATCCCGGGGGCGAAGGAGCTGCAAAAGCCGTTCAGCCTGCTGAAGCTGTGCGACCGCATCTCTTTGTATGTGACGTTAAATGAGCCGGGTGCGGGCAAGGAGCAGGAATATCCGCCGTACCGGACAGGGTTCGGACAATCGGAGTCCTTTCACCCGGATGGCTCGGGCATACTGGCGGCCAGGTGGATCAGCAAGTCGGAGATCGAGATGGCGCCGAACCCGTTTGAGCATACATTCCGTACCTCCGTCCGCCAGAAGCGGGTGCCGAAGGCTCTGGCCGGCGAGATCGGACTGGCCGAAGCGTACCGAAGGACCGAGGAAACGGAGCAGGAGGTCGTATTCCACGGCCGTACGGGAGAGGAGGAAGCGTGATGGCGTCGGTCAGACCCCTGAGTCCGGAGGATGCAGAGGCGTTCCTGAAGCTTCGGCTGGAGGCCCTGAGAGAGCACCCCGCCGCTTTCTCTGCGGATGAAGCGGATTGGCGGTCCAAGAGCGTCGAGGAGGCGGCCCTCCTCCTGTCCGGAGCGAGAGGAAGCTTCGTACTGGGCGCCTTCGATGCGGAGGGGGAGCTGGTCGGCATGGCCGGCTTCCAGCCGAACGACAAGCCGAAGCTGAGCCACAAGGGCATCCTCTGGGGCATGTACGTTACGGCGCGGGTCCGGAGACAGGGCGCAGGACGGGCGCTGGTTGAGGCCCTGTTGAACCGGGCCCGCCTTCTGCCGGGGATCCGCAGGGTCAATCTCGGCGTGATCCGTACGGATGGCGGCGCGTGCAGGCTGTATGCTTCCGCAGGCTTTCAGGTATACGGCACGGAGCCGAGATCGCTGCACTATGACGGTACGTTCTATGATGAGGACCTGATGTATTTTGAGTGGGAAGACGGGAAGACGGGGAGACGGGGAGGCTGCCATGACATCGGAGAAGAAATGGGTCTGGGACGACCGGTATGACTACCTGCGGGATACACGGGACCTTTATTACAATGAGGATTATCTGGAGTTTCTCGTGAGAATCGTATGGAAGCTCCACCGGCCCGTCGATATGATCGATTTCGGCTGCGGCTACGGCTACCTTGGCCTAAAGCTGCTGCCTCTCCTTCCGGAAGGATCGACCTACACGGGGATCGACCGGTCCGGGGAGCTGCTGAAGCGGGCCCGGGATGCCTTCCAGGGCACCTTTTACCGCGCCGAATTTATTGAAGCCGACCTCGAGGGTGAGGTGGAACTGGACCGCCGGTATGATCTGGCCGTCTGCCATGCGCTGCTCCTGCATCTGCCCGACCCCGTACGGACGCTGGGCCGGATGGCCGGCTGTGTGCGGGAAGGCGGGCGCGTAATCTGCTTTGAGCCGCATTGGATCGGCGGCATGGCCGGTCACCAGTCCGGTGAAGGGGATGCGTCGGAGGTGGTCCCCCTTGGGGTACTGCAGAAGCTGTATGAAGACGGCAGGCAGCGGACGGGGAGGGACGGCAATATCGGTCTTAAGCTTTCCGGCTTATTTCAACAGGCTGGGGCTTCGGAACGTGGAGTGCCGGGTCAGCGACAAGGTGAACTTTCTGGATCCGCTGTCCGGTGAAGGGAGCGGCAGGAGCTGTTCCACGCGCTGAAGCAGGAGGGAGTCGGCACGATGCCGGGGGAGCGCGGGGACTTTGTGCAGGGGCTTCTGGACCGGGGGCTGAGCCTTCGGGAAGCGGAAGCGCAGTATGAGGCGGAGCGGTTGTACGCCGAGCGGTTTCAGGTGGATTCGCCCCTGGCCTACGCGCCGGGGATGAAAATCACCTTTGGTACGGTGGGGCCGCAGAGGATTGAGGGATCATCATTCCTTAATTTTTGATGTCCGGTGGTTCAAGCAGAGGGATGGCGGGTAATAAATAGGAAAGGTCCGTCAAGCGAGGGCCGGTTAGGGGAGGTGCTGCAAATGCAAACGTTCTTGGATGATGAGGGGCAGCTAATGCAGAGAACCGACAAGTTGATGGATGTCAGTTTGAATGTCGTTGGCAAAGCGACAGCGCATTACCACAACATCAGGCGTGCAGTCCACCGGAATTCCGAACAGATCGACAAGTCGTTCCGCAGTATTGACCAAGCCAGGACGCTGATCGAAACGGCGCGCAGGTCGCTTCGCTGAAAGGTTCCGTTTCCCCGCAGGTTATGCCAAGGGTTATGCCAGCTACATACATGATTCATTCACAGCAAAAAGCCGCCCGGTCCATGGACCGGGCGGCTTTTACGCTGCTGGCGGCAGGCCGGCTGCTGTGAGGGCTCCCGGAGAGACTCCGGAAGCGGCGGATTCTCTTGAGGCCCGCGGCAGAGGGGCCGCGACCGCCCGCTGAATCTGCCGGGGATCGCGCCGGAGCGGCCCCGCCCGCGGTGCCAGCCGGCCGTCACGGGGGGCACGCCCTGCCCGCGCCTGCTACCAGCCGCCCCCGCCGGAGGAGCGTCCGCCACCACCGCCGCCTCCCCAGCTGCCGCCGCCGGAGGAACGTCCGCCGCTGCTCCAGCCTCCGCCGTACCCGGAGGACCTCTGGCGCATCAGGGATCTGCCGCTGCTCCTCCTGCAGCAGGGCGTGATAAGCCATGTCCAGCTGGGAGACGGCCTGGTCGGCCGCGGCCAGCCGCTGCAGCGCATCTCCGTAGAGCCCCAGCACGAACAGGTTCTGAATCTCGCTCATGTTCGCCGCATAGCTGCGCGTGTAGCCGGTATGCGTAAGCCGGGAGCCGGCCCGCAGAGCCACGGCCTGGTACCGGGCATGCACCTCGCGCAGCATCCGCTCCGCCTGCTCCTTCTCCTCGGCCATCCGCGAGATGCCGGCCTGATAGGCGCGCGCATCGGAGGATAGGCGCGCGATGAGCGCGGCGAGCTCCTCAAGATCGTAGGGCGGTGAGGCGAGCGCGGCATGGATATGCTCTTTCTGCCCGTGGAGCTCGCGCTCCAGCAGCGCCAGCTGCCGGTTCCCCTGGGTGTGGAGGGGGAGGGAGCGGGCTTCCGCCAGCGACTTGCCGCTGCGGAAGAGCGACCACGCCTGCGCCTCCTCATCCCGGAGCTCCTGAAGCCGCCGCGACGGCCCGGTGTACACGCCGAGCACTGCCGCATACAGCGCCTCCGCCTCCTTGAGCCGCAGGAGCAGCTCCTCTGTAAGCCGGCCGGCCTCCGTATACGCCTGAGTCTGCGGCGAGGCCAGCGGCCGGGCCGCCTCGAGGCCCTGCCGCAGCCCGGCTGCCGCCGTCTTCAGCGAGCGGTAGCTCTCCTCCGCCGGGCCCCAGTGCTTCTCGGCGAACTCGGCCTGGGCCTTGGTCCGCTCCTCCGGGTACGTGCGGTCCGCCGCGGCATAGGCCGTCAGCGCCGCTTCGATCTGCTGCAGGCGGCCGGTTACCGCATCCCGCAGGGCGGCCCGGCCGGCCGCTTCGCCGCGCGCCCGCTCCAGCAGGCCGGCGATGGCGGCCGAGGCGCTGCCGGCTTCCTCGAGGGAGCCGCGCTCCAGCGCCCGCCTCATCGCTTCGCCGGACCGCTGCGCCTCCGCGAGCGGAGCGTACGGGTCCCACGCCTCGGCCGGCCGCAGCCCCGAGGCGGCCAGCTCGCGCCCGGTCTCGGCCCGCAGGGTCTCGATCCGGGAGGGGAGCCGCTCGAGCTCCTCAAGATAGCCCGGCAGCTTGTCCAGCTCGCTGCGGACCGCGGCCAGCTTCTCCTGCAGGGGCAGCACCTCCTGCTCGGCTGCGAGCAGATCCGAGACCTGCAGCGCGGAGGAGCGCTCCAGCTCCTCCCGCATGCCGGACAGGTCCGCTTTCAGCTCGTCCATCGGCAGGCCGTGCCGGGCGGAAAGCTCCGCCACCCGGGCCTCGGCCGCCGCCGCCTTGCTCTGCAGCTTCCCGATCTCCTCGGAGATGGAGCGGTCGAGTCCGGCAAGGTGGTCCACCTCCCGGCGGGCCTCCTCGAAGCGGGTGCGGAAGGCGGCCAGCTCCGCGCGCACCGCCTCGAGGTCCCGTGCGGCCGAGCCTGCGCCGAGCAGCGGGACGGCATAGCCGCTGATGCGCTCGAGGCGGCCCTGCACTTCGGCCGACAGCGCCGTCAGCTCCTCCTCGAGCCGATCGGCGGCTTCGCTGGTCCGCTCGCCGGGATACAGCTCGCGGATCGGCGTCAGCGCTTCCTGCGTCCGGCTGATCTCGACGATCAGCGTCTTCGCCGATCCGGTGAGCTCCTCCTGCAGCGCGGAGAGCCGGCGGCGCTTCAGCAGCGCCATGACGAACCAGCCGGCGAGCAGCAGGACGAGGCCCCCGGCCAGCAGGGGCAGGAGCCCGCCGAAGCCCGGGCTCACGCCGGCCGCCGTGCCGGCCCCGGATGGGGTGCCGGTGGCCGGCACGGAGGAGGCGAGCTGCTGGCCGGACTGCATCAGCTCGAGCAGCCCGGCGGCAAAGTCGCCCTGCTGGGCATGGGGCAGGAAGTGCGCCCCGACCCACTCGTCGATGGAGCTCTCGCGCAGCCCGTCCCGGTCGTAGTCGGCGGGCAGCGCATCGAGCCGGCGCTGCAGGCCGGGATTCTCGAACTGGACTTCGATGCGGCGGTCGCTCTCCGAGAGGAGGACGAGCACGTCCTCGCGCTGCAGGTTCCATGCCCGGTAGACGGAGGTGGCGTAGGCATCGGCCGGGCGGCCCTGGAGGCTCTCGACGGTCAGAACATGAAAGGAGTAGGGGCCTTCGGCTGCGCGTTCGAGCGCGGACAGGCTCCTGCCGGACAGCATTCCGGCCGTATCCTGGACTGCGCCGCTTTTGGGGGGCACATCGGCGGCCGACACCGGTGAACCGAGCAGGAAGACCAGGGTTAAGGTGAGTGAGATAAGCTTGTTCATGGGCATCCTCCACTTCCTGGGAGATTGTCGTTTCGGCTGCTTCCCCGTGAGGGACAGGGAAGGGGTTCTACCGTTACTTAAACCAATCTCCGGGAGATCAAGCGCCGGCAAGCCTTCGAGCGGTACCCGAAACCGGGAGGACATCCGCAGGGGCTCGGCAGCACAAATAAGCCCTGCGCCCCGGACATACATCATCCGGACCGGCGCGGGGCTTATTGTAAATCGGGCAAGGCGTGCTCTTTCTCTTCTTACTATATAAGACTAAGACGGCTGACGGAGCAGCGGAGTCAGATCGGAGATGAGCAGATCGACCTCATAATCCGTACCGTAGATGCGGATCGCCTGAAGCTTGGCGAGCGTGTCTTCCGGGATGGAGCGGGCCGTGTGCTGCGGCTCCATGCTGAGCTCCGTGCCGCGGTCCGACATATTGACGAGGAAGATGCCGTTGTGCAGGTTGAGCAGCTCGCCTGCCGCCGCTTCGAACAGCTCGTCCGGCGCGGAGATCCGTCTCCTGGGCGAAACGGGAGGCGAGGCGGAGCATCGATTCCTGGCTCCCCGCGACAGCCGTGTAGCCGGCTTCCGCGGTTCCCTCTGCGGTGATCTCCTGGGAGAAGACCCAGTCGTACACGCTCGGCCGGGGGGCAATCGCCATCTCGAGCCGGACGCCCGTATCCGCGAAGCGGATGAGGTTCTTGGCGAAGAGAGAGACATACCCGGAGAGCCATTCGCCGGCCGGCAGCCCGTCCTTGAGCAGGACCGCGGACACCAGTGCGTCCACATTGCCCTGCAGGATGGAGGAGAACTGGTCGCTGGATAGGCTGTAGGCCTCCTTGAACGCACCCAGTACTTCAGAGAACGAGTCGTAGGTCATCAGCCCCTGGTCGATGAGGGTCTGTCCGAGCAGAAGGTGCTCGCTCTTCTGGGACAGGAGCAGCTCCTGCACCTGCTCTTCCGTCAGGTAGCCCTGCTCCACGGCGATTTCCCCGAAGCGCTTGTCGCGGCTCATCTGCTCCGCGTGCACTTCTTCCACCTGGGAGCCGGTCATCCAGCCGTGGTTGATGGCCAGGACGCCGAGCTTCGGTCTGGCATCCTTCTGGGCGGTGAGCGCCTCATAGAGCTGGGTGGAGGTCAGGTGCCCCTGAGACAGCAGGTATTGGCCAAAATATTGTGCGAACATCACGCTTCTCTCCGATCCTGGGCCATTTTGTGAATCAGCTCGTTCAGTGCTTCGATCGTGACGGGCTTCTGCATGAAGTTATCCGCGCCGGCTTTCAGCGCCTTGATGAGGTTGCCCTGTGTTCCCACGGAGGACACCATCACGACATGGATGCTCTTGTCGAATTCCTTGATTTCCTTTAGGGCTTCAATGCCGTCCTTGCGGGGCATAACAATATCCATAAGAACGAGGTCGGGCTTCTGCTCCCGGCAGAGCGCAACGGCCTCCAGGCCGTCGGACGCCTCCAGAATGCCGGTGTAGCCCTGCTCTTCCAGTGCGCTCTTCAGCTTTTTGCGGACAAGAAGGGAATCGTCGCATAACATGATCTTTACTTCTTTGGGGTTCATGGTCCCACTCTCCCTGACGGTGGTTTAGGCTTCCTGTTTTTGTATTATCGTCAATTTGAAGCGGGATCATTACCATTTTTTTATCCTGAGGCGCGGGGCAAGGGGGCTTTTTAACAATCGCGGGAGGAAACCGTGCAAAATAACACTCTTTTAATTCGATCCTAACAGTTTCCTAAAATAGGTCTGTTAGTATGGGTTTAACGACAAAAGAGCGGTCAGACCTCCAAGAAACGACAACAAACGGTAAAACCCGCAGGACCCAACTTTCAAACAAAGGATGATGATCCCCATGCAAACCGCGACAAAGCAGACGATGACCGAGCGCCCTTATCACATTCCGCAGTTCCTGTCCTCCGCCAATATGGAGCGTCTGGAGAAGGTTATGGTTCTCCAGCGTGCTTCCGAAGGCTCCCACCTGTTCTGGGAAGGCGATACGGCGGACAAGCTGTATTTTGTCAAAAAAGGCGCGGTCAAGCTGATGAAGTCGACGGAAGACGGACGGTCCATCATCCTGCAGATCGCCCAGGCGGGCGACCTGTTCGGAGAGTTTGGCGACCCGGGCGCCATGAGCTTCGGTTACGACGCGGTCGTCCTGGCGGAAGCGACGCTCGGCGTCATCGCCCTGAGCGACCTGGAGAACCTCATGAGATCCAGCGGCGACTTCGCAGTCGAGTTCGTGAAGTGGCAGAGCCTGATGCAGAGAGCCGCCCAGACGAAGCTGCGCGATCTGCTCCTGTACGGCAAGAGCGGCGCCCTGGCGGCCACGCTGATCCGACTGGCGAGCTCCTGTGGCATCCGCACCGAGCGCGGGGTGCGGATCTCGATGAGACTGACGCATACAGACCTGGCCCACATGATCGGGTCCACGCGGGAGAGCGTGAACCGGCTCATCTCCGAATACCGTGCGGAAGGCGCGCTGGACTTCCAGAAGGGCTACATCACGGTCAAGGACGAAGCGTTCTTCAAGGACATGGTTGGCGGAACCGACATCCCGCTGGAGCTCTGCCGCATCTAAGGCCGGCGGAGCAGGGCCTTCGGCCTGCTGACTCCAGGGGGCAAGCGGCAGCGGATTCCTCCTTAGGGAGGAAGGGAACGGCCGCGCACCATTACATAAGCGGCGGAGACGGTGAGCGCGGGGCGATCACGGTCTCTTTTTTCAATGCCCAAATGGTTATCTGACGGCGAAGCCGTTTATCTTAGCAGGTTTCCTTCCCCCGGAAATATGCTATGATGGGGACGGCTGCCATGACAGCCGGAGGCATGATTCCATTTATAGAAGAGTAGGAGCAGTGAACGTGGTCTATTGGATAATACGAAACGCCGTCAAGCTGTGGCTTTATCTGAGGTTCCGCATCCAGGTGAAGGGTGTGCGTCATATCCCCGAGGGGGGCTGCATTCTGGCGATGAACCACAGGAGTAATTATGATTCGCTGCTGGTCGGCGTCCATACGCCGCGCAAGATGCATATTATGGCGAAGGAAGAGCTCTTCCGCAGCAAGCTTGGCGCCTGGGTTATTACGGAGATGGGGGCTTTCCCGGTGAAGCGAGGCAGTTGCCGATCTGCGTTCCCTGAAGCATTCCCTGAAGCTGATCGAAGAGGGCGGCCTGCTTTCCTTGTTCATTGAAGGCACCCGTTCGCAGTCGGAGGAGATGGGGGATCCGAAGAAAGGGATCGGCTTTCTCGTGGCCAAAAGCCGGGCCCCGGTCGTTCCGGTGCTGATCCAGGGCGCGGCGGGAGGTTGGTTCTCCAGGGCCACCGTCACGTTCGGCGAGCCGCTGGTCCTCGAAAGCCGGGATTATGAAGATATCGCCCGGCAGGTGGCGGGGGCCATCAAGCAGCTGGCTTAAGCGCCTGCAGCGAAGCCGTACAGCTCGGTCCCTCCCTTCGAAAAGGAATAAGCGGGAGGTCCAGTGGAAAGATAGGGGAGTCCGGGACCCAAGGGCCGGATTCCATGCCTGACTTTCCAGTGGAGGACCTTCTCTTGAACAGACATCGTTCGCAGGCCCCCTTCAGGGGGCTGTTTTTGATGGGGATGCTGGCGGTATGCCTGCTGTCCGCCGTATGGGGCGGGTCCGCTTCCGCTTCTCCCGTGAGTGCGGCCGCTCCTGCGCCCGGTCCGGCACAGAAGAATGATGCGCCGCCGCCGGGACTGCAGGAGGAAGGCGTCTACGTCGTGATCAGCAAGAAAACGAACCGGCTGACGGTGTACATGAACGGTGCGCCTTACCGCACCTTTCCCGTGGCCACCGGCCGGAGGAGCTGGCTGACGCCTGCAGGAACGTTCCATATCATCACGAAGATCAAGAAGCCGTGGTATATCCGCAAACAAATTCCGGGCGGCGATCCGGCCAATCCGCTCGGCAGCCGGTGGATGGGGCTGAGTGTACCGGGCACCGGGGGATACACCTACGGCATTCACGGCACGAACCGGCCGTATTCCATCGGTCACAGCGCCTCCTCCGGATGCATCCGGATGCACAACCGGGATATCGAATGGCTGTACCGGCATTTGCCGCTCGGGACTGTAGTGATTGTGAAGGAATGAGCGGGCCGGATCTTTTTTTGCGGGGGCAGGTATAGATGGCGTGCTTCCGGTGCAATATAATATCAACGGTGAAAGAGCGAGGTGTGGTACCGTTGAGTGCATCAATGGAGTATCAGGAAGTTGCTTCTGACTCGAAATAGAGCGGAGGGATGTGCCAAAGACACGTTAATGTAGTCCTGTACTGCAGTAGTGTGGGTGAGGTAGTCCGAAGCGAGGTCGAGGTTCAAGGCAATACCAAATTCATTTCACCGTTGGAAAGGACTCCGCAAGGGGTCCTTTTTCCTTTGTTCCCATTCTTCATCACTCTTCCCGAAATTTGTGACGAATGCATCAATTTGGCGTCCTCTCCATATTCGTCCGTTACCAATCTCTCTTCTCTCTCATCTACTGAATTATCCTGAGAGGGAAGGAGATGAGAGAGATGGCAACTCCCCGTATTCCCCAGCCGCCGGATGTCGTCACGCTGAGCGTGGTGCGCAATCCGCTGACAGGCCGCCGTATCATCACCGGCAGCAGCGTCATCGGCAGCGCGGCTCCCTGCGCGGCATTGATAGCGCCGGGCAGCCGTCTGGCCCCCGCGCTGCGCTGCCTGGTGCGCAGCGGTTTCCGTCTGATCGCCCGTACGCAGGGCATCTGGGTATTCCGCCGCATCCGCTGAACTTAAACCGTTCCGATCAGGCTTATACAGACCGCTAGAATACACCTTAAGCTGCCGCCGGCCCATGACCGGACCCTCCCGAAAAGCAACAAAAGAAGGCCTCCGCCGCATTGCCGGCGTGAGGCCTTTGTGATTCAGGCAGACATCAATTCTGCTTCTTGCATACGCATCCATTTGTACAACCCCATATCGTTTCCAGTCAGATGAAGACAAGCAGTGCCGATCCGCGAGGGGTCATGTTCTGCCCTTTCGTCCCGTAAAAAAGCTCGCCACGAAAAGGATCAGGAACGCGATGAACAGCATTTTGGCGATACCCGCCGCTGTTCCCGCGATGCCGAGAAAGCCGAAGATCCCCGCAGCGACGGCCACCAGAAGGAACAGAAAGGACCAGGTGATCATCGGAATTCCCTCCTTAAGGCTGGGCGAAGCGCCGCAGTTCATTCTATAGCTCCTGTTTACCCGCGGGCCGCCGGGCCTGAACCACACCGGCCCATGGCGGCAGGCATGTCATCAGCGCAGCGGCGCCTCTTTTGCAGGCTGGGCAGCCGCCCGGGCCGATGTCCGCCTGCCGGCATAGCATGAGATACGGCATAGTAGACTGCGCTGCTTAGGAGGACCGCCGGTGGAACTGTTCGAATCGATAGTCTTGATTCTCGTGCTGTTTATTCTGCTGATGATCGTGCTGCTGCTTTTCCTGTAGGCAGTGCGCCATCCCGGGCGGGGGAGGAAGCCCTGTGCCCTCCCGCCCGCTGCCCGCAGACTAAGTGGGATCAACGCCCCTATTTTTTCCCTAGCTGCATCTTCTTCCCACCCATAACTTGGACAGGCGAGGCTCATAATGTATATGTTGCAACGTACTGCCGGAAAAGGGAGGGTACCTATGGAGGATTGGTGGCATATTGGCCTTCGCTCGCTTGCTGCCGTCGCCGTATTGTTCACCATCGCGCGTCTGCTGGGCAAGAAGCAGATCTCCCAACTCAGCTTCTTCGAGTACATCACGGGGATCGTTATAGGGGAGCTGGCCGGGTTCATTTCGACGGAGCTCGAGGCCCACTTCATTCACGGTCTTACCGCTATGCTGGTCTGGTTCGTGGTTCCTTTGTTCCTAGAACACCTCACACTAAAGAGCAAGCGGCTGCGGGACGTGCTTGAAGGCAAGGGAACGGTCTTCATCCGGCATGGCAAGGTGCTGGAGGAAAACCTTCGGAAAGAGCGGTTTTCTTCAGACGAGCTGATGGAGGAATTGAGGGCGAAGAAGGTGTTTCGTCTGGCGGATGTGGAGTTCGCTATGCTGGAGGCCAGCGGGGAACTCAGCATTCTGACCAAGGAAGAGGCCAGAATGCTGAAGCCGGAAGACGCGGGCGCCGCGGACGAATGCATCCCGCAGGCCGTCATTATGGACGGTCATCTGATGGACGACGCTCTGTGCAGCATGGGCATGACTCGGGAATGGCTGTTTGGAGAACTGGACAAGCAGGGCTTAACGGTACAGGATGTCTTTCTTGCCCAGATCGACGCCAAGGGGAAGCTGTATGTTGATTTGTACGAGGATGGTGACAAGCCGCCGGTCCTTCAGGCCCCCTCCGGTCTTCTGACCGCCTTGAAGCAGTGTGAGACTTACCTGATAGCACAGGGACAGCATACGGACAGCAGCTATACGAACGGGGTCTATGCCGAATGCGCCTCTATGTTGGGAGACATTATCCGGCGGGTTGAGAACGATAGAATGGATGGCATGCGGGAGTAGGCAGCGAAGAAAGGAGTGTTCAGCCCATGGCAACGAATGTGAAAAACGGAAAGACCCCATGGAACAAAAAGCAGTACCAGGAATTCGCCAAAACGAAAGAGCCGGCCCGTCCGGTTCTGCGCAACTGCCTGCGGGCGTTCCTGGTCGGCGGGTTCATCTGCCTGATCGGACAAGGCTTGATGGAGCTGTTCATCCACGGGTTCGGTTTTACCAAAGAGACGGCGGGCAACCCGACGGTGGCCGTCCTTATTATCATTTCCGTCCTTCTGACAAGCTTTGGCGTGTACGACAAGATCGCTCAATGGGCCGGCGCGGGTACGGCAGTTCCGGTCACGGGATTCGCTAACTCGGTCTGCTCGGCCGCCTTGGAGCACAAGAGCGAAGGGTTCGTGCTTGGGGTGGGGGGCAATATGTTCAAACTGGCCGGCTCGGTCATCGTGTTCGGTGTCGTGGCCGCCTTTTTCGTGGGTATCGTGCATTGGATCTTCGGATGGGGGGTCGGCTGACCGATGCTGATCGGGGAACAAAGCTGGGAATTCAAGAGACGGCCTGTCATTCTGGGCACGTCGTCCGTCGTTGGGCCGGATGAAGGCAAGGGGCCCCTCGGGGATCAGTTCGATGTGGTCCATGAGGATACCTTGATCGGACAGGACAGCTGGGAGAAGGCCGAGAAAAAAATGCTTGAGGAAGCCGCAGAGCTGGCATTGAAGCATGCGAACATGCCGAAGGAGCAGCTCCAGTTCTATGTGGGGGGAGACCTGCTCAACCAGATCATCTCGAACTCCTTCGCCGTGCGGACGATGCAGGTTCCGTACCTCGGCATCTTCGGTGCCTGCTCCACCTCCATGGAGGGGCTGGCCATCGCTTCGATGATCGTCGACTCGGGCTTCGGGGAGCGGGTCATGGCCGGCACCTGCAGCCATAACTGCACGGCGGAGAAGCAGTTCCGCTATCCGACCGAATACGGCTCCCAGAAGCCTCCCACCGCGCAGTATACGGTAACGGGAGCAGGGGCGGCCGTGCTCGGGCTGAAGGGCAGCGGCCCCGTCGTGACGGGGGCGACGATCGGCCGGGTCGTCGACCTCGGGATCAAGGACCCGTTCAACATGGGCGCGGCCATGGCTCCGGCGGCGGTGGATACGCTGACCGCGCACTTCCGGGACTTCGGCAGGGAGCCTGGATATTACGATCTGATCGTGACGGGCGATCTGGCCACAGTCGGGTACGACATCGCCTGCGACCTGCTCCGGGAGCGGGGGCTCGATATGACGCAGACCGTCTATCAGGACTGCGGCAAACTCATCTATGACCTCGAGAAGCAGAACGTCCAGGCAGGGGGAAGCGGCTGCGGCTGCTCGGCGACCGTCACTTACGGACCGCTCCTGAAGCGATTAAGAAAGGGAGATTTGAACCGCATTCTGGTGGTGGCCACGGGGGCGCTGCTCTCGCCGCTATCCTTCCAGCAGGGAGAGAGCATCCCGGGGATTGCCCATGCGGTGGCCATCGAGAGAGGAGAAGTGCAGAATGGATGACGCCATGCAGTACTTATGGGCGTTCCTGGTCGGCGGCGCAATCTGCGTGATCGGCCAGCTGCTCATTGACGTGAAGAAGCTGACGCCCGCCCATACGATGAGTGCGCTGGTGGTCGCCGGCGCCCTGCTGGACGGCATTCCGGCCGGCGGCAAGAGCGTCTACGACCGGCTGATCGAATTCGCCGGAGCCGGAGCGACCGTGCCGATCACGAGCTTCGGGAACGCGCTGGTGCACGGGGCCCTGACCGAGCTCGTGGAGGACGGTCCGATCGGCATCATCACCGGGATCTTCTCGATTACGTCGGCGGGCATCTCGGCGGCGATCATCTTCTCATTCCTGGCGGCGCTGGCCTTCAGGCCGCAAGGCTGAAGAGGCCGGGCCGGGCGAAGCCGCCATACGTTCCGTCCGCTTTTTCCCCATAGCTTCCGAGGCGCCTCCGTGAAGGGCCCCGGGGGCTTTTTGCCATGGCTTCAAACGTAGAAATTGCCAAAAGAATTCATCCATTTTATCCGTATACTTGCCCGCACGCCATCCTGTACAATAGAACTCTGGGACTTTATGCGCGCAAAACAGGCGTTTTTCGCGTTAATATTACAGTTTGATGTCAAATCGCTTGCACGCATAACCTTTTGTCTGCTGCTGCGTATATAGTTTGTACCATCTTATGGAGGAGGCCGGACGTCAATGGAAACTGTCACTCATGGGGAACTTGCCGTGCTGAAGCGTATACAATCCAACCTGGAAGCTTGCATCCTCGGCAAAACCGATGAAATTTTACTGCTGCTCACCGCCATGCTGGCCGGCGGGCACGTACTGCTTGAAGATGTCCCGGGTACGGGCAAAACCGTCCTGATCAAAGCTCTGGCGAAGTCCATTCACGGCCAGTTCCGGCGCATTCAATGCAACCCGGACCTGCTGCCTACCGATATAACCGGCGTGTCGATCTACCACCCGAAGGAGGAAGTGTTCCTGTTCCGCCCGGGTCCGATCATGACCCATATTCTGCTTGCCGACGAGATCAACCGGGCGACGACGAAGACGCAGTCGGCCCTGCTCGAGGCGATGGAAGAGCGCCACATCACCGTGGACGGAGAGACGCATGAGCTGCCGAAGCCGTTCCTGCTGCTCGCCACACAGAACCCGATCGACTTCGAAGGGACCTACATCCTGCCGGAAGCCCAGCTCGACCGATTTATGATGAAATTCTCGATGGGCTATCCGGACGCGGAGACGGAGACCCGGATGATCGTGTCGCAGAGTGTGGCCCATCCCCTGGACTCCCTCGAGCCCGTGGCCGAGGTGGGGCAGATTCTGGCCATCCAGGCGCTGGTGAAGCAGGTGCACCTCGACGAAGCGGTGGCGAATTACCTCGTCTCGGTCATCCGGCTCACCCGGGAGAATCCGTCGATCTACCTGGGCGCCAGCCCGCGTGCGACGCTGGCGCTGGTGCAGGCGGCCAAGGCCTACGCCCTGCTGCAGGGCCGCGATTACGTGATCCCCGACGATATCAAGTTCCTGGCGCCTTTTGTGCTTGGGCACCGGATCATCCTGCAGGCGGAGGCGCGGATGGAGGGCGCCACGGTCGGCAGCGTGCTCCAATCCGTGTTCCAGCAGGTGAAGGTCCCGGTACGCCTGGAGAGGTGAGGCCATGAGAATGACCTTCGCCGACAAGCTGTCGGAGCTGCCGCGCTTCACCCGCAAATTCTGGGCCGTGTTCGGCGCCTTCCTCGGCAGCCTCGGGTTCCTGCTCTTCCAGGGCGGGAAGCTGGCGCTGATGCTGTTCGTCATCATGCTGATCCTGAGCATCTACCTGCTGCTCGGGCAGTGGAGCGGGATCAAGCGCACCCAGGGCACCCGCACCCTGAACAACACCGACTTCGGTTCGGTGATTGAAGCCGGCACCTCGCTCGGCGTCAAGATCGACCTGAGCATTCCCGGCTTCTGGCCGATGCCTTACCTCTTCGTCAAGGACCGGCTCTACCACAAGAGCGGCCGGGAGCTGACCTTCGAAGCGACGGTCGTGCCGGACTGGCGCCGCCGCGCGGACTGGGAGTACCGGACGCCGGCGATGCGCCGGGGCCACTATACCTTCGGCCGGACCGAATGCGTGACGGAGGATATCTTCGGGCTGTTCGAGCACCGCGGCGAGCTGGAGCTGCCGCAGAGCATCGCGGTCATGCCCCAGACGGTGCCGATCCGCGAGTGGCAGCAGTTCCACCAGATGATGAAGGGAACGAATCATCATTCCTCGACGACACGGGCCGTCCGCGAGACGACCCAGATCAACGGGGTGAGGGAGTACAACTACGGCGACCGCCTGTCGCGGATTCACTGGAATGCGACGGCGAAGACCGGCACATGGAAGTCGAAGGAATTCGAGCGGGAATCCCTGCCCAAAACCTACGTCGTGCTGGACCGCTGCATGAAGGCTTATGATGATCCCGAGGAGCTCGAGCTCGCGGTTTCCGCGGCGGCGTCGCTGTTTCAATACGGTGCGCACCGCGGTCTGTCGCTTGGACTCCTGTCGAGTGGAGCGGACAATGTGTACTTTGAGCCGAAATCGGCCCAGTCGCAGCAGCATGCGCTGATGCAGCACTTCATCGACGTGGAGGCCGACGGCGCCCACCCGGTGTGGCAGGTGCTGAAGACGCGGATCTCGCGGCTCGTGCCCGGCTCGTTCATTACCCTGATCTCGCCGGAAGCGGGCGAGGCCATGCTGCAGCTGCTCATCTGGCTGAAGCAGCAGGGCATGAACCCGTGCCATCTCTGGATCGCGCCGCAGCCGACGGTGAAGGACGCCTGGGTGAAGCAGCTGCGCACCCGGGGGATCACCTGCTACCCCGTGCAGACGCTCACCGAGCTGCCGGGCCTGCTGGGAGGGAGGAACCCATGACAACCCGATCCGATACCGGCCGCTCCGCACTCCGCCGCTTCTTCTGGGACGACTGGCCGCACCGGCTCACCCTGCTGCTCAGCGGCCTGATCCTGCTGCAGTTCACGCTGTGGTTCGGCAAGGAGGACGGCCTCTGGCTGCCCGAGACGGTCCGGATCGTCCAGCTGACGCTGCTTGTGGTCTGCGTGCTCGAGCATGTGCAGAAGCTGCATTGGCTCCTGCGGGGGCTGCTGCAGTTCGTCCTGATCCTGGCGATCAACGTGGAGGTGCTGGAGAACTACGGCATCGTGGACACGATGCCCCTTGGAAGCTTCTTCTCTTCCAGACTGTTCCTGAATCTGTACGAGCTGACGCCATATCTCTGGTTCGCGCTGGGCGCCTGGGCAGCTTACCACTTCATGATCTGGTGGGTGGAAGCCAAATGGCGCATCTACAGCCTGCTTGTCATCAGCGTCCTCGTGCTCTGCATCCGCGATTCGTTCTCTTCGGTCTACCTGTGGCCTCAGGTGGCTGTGATCGTAGGATGCGGGCTGTTCCTGATCATCCTGAGTCACTTCGCCCAGCTGAGGCGCCGGGATCCGGCGGCCTGGCGGCATCTGGCCGATTACCCGGCTTCGATCGCCCTGCCGGTCGTCGGCCTGGTCTCCCTGACGGTGCTTATCGGTGCCATGATGCCGGAGGTGGGGCCGGCGCTGACCGATCCTTACACGGCCTGGCGCAGCCTGCGCGGGGAGCCGATGAATTTCGCGACCGGCAAGGGTGTCACGGTACCGCCATCCGAGGCGATGGATACGTCCTCGGGCTACAGCCGCAGCGACGCGGCGCTCGGCGGCGGCTTCCAGTTCGACTATACGCCGGTCATGGAGGTCGAGACGACCCAGCGCGCGTACTGGCGCGGGGAGACGCGGTCACTCTACACCGGACGTGGCTGGGACGAGAGCGAATCGGAGCGGCGCAATGCGCGCAATCCGGTGCGGGCCGACAATGTCCTGGCCTCCGATCCGCGGCTTCCTTCCGGCAATATGAAGACCGTGGAGGTCACCCAGAAGGTGACGCTGCTGACCGAGCAGCGGTACCCGGTGCTCTTCGGCGCTTACAGCATCCAGAAGGTGACGGGGATCAACAACCTGAAGAACGGCTTCGAGCCGCTGCAGTGGTCCGCCACGCAGGGGGAGCTGCGCTTCAGCGAGCGCCAGCCGTACCCGAAGACCTACGAGGTCGTCTCGCAGGTTCCGGTGGTCGATGAAGCGGCCCTGCGGGCGCTGCCGGCCGGCACTCCCGCCGGAGCGGACGAATTCCTGATGCTCCCGGCGAATCTGCCGGAGCGGGTGCGGCGCCTGGCCGCCGAGATTACGGCGGATGCGACGAACCCTTACGACAAGGCGAAGAAGCTCGAGCAGTACCTGCAGACGACCTTCCCGTACACGAACAAACCGGATCTGACCAAGGGGCGCAGCCGCGACTTCGTGGACCGGTTCCTATTCGAGATCAAGGAAGGCTACTGCGACTACTACTCCTCCGCCATGGCGGTCATGGCCCGTTCGGTCGGCCTGCCGGCCCGCTGGGTCAAAGGCTACTCTTCCGGCTCCACGCCGGTCGACCAGTATGAGCTCATGGGGCTCATTCCAGGCCAGGCGATGATGGACCCGAATGCGTCGGGCACTTATACGGTCCGCAACTCCGACGCCCACTCGTGGGTCGAGATTTATTTCAGCGGCTACGGCTGGGTGCCGTTCGAGCCGACGGCGGGCTTCGCGATGCCGCGTGCGTCCCTTCCGGAAATACCGGCTGTGGAACCGGCCGAGGCGCCTGCAGTCGAACCGGCCGCAGCCGAGCCTGCCGCCGAAGAAGAAGAGGGCCATGGCCTTGTGATCGCAGGCAGCCTCGCCGTGCTGGCCGCACTGGCCGGCTTCCTGGCCTGGAAGCTGCAGGTGGTGGAGCTGTGGAGAGAACGCGCCCGCCGGCGCCGGGCCTCGCTGCTGAAGCAGAAGGTCATCGTCGAATGCGAGCGGATGCTGCGGATCTTCCGCCGCAGCGGCTACGTCCGCGAGGAGCATGAGACGCTGCGCGAAGCGGTCGCCCGCTGGACGCGGCAGAGCCGCTGGATGCGGATGGACGTCGAGACCGTGCTGCTTCTCTTCGAGAAGGCGAAGTACGGCAAGGCCGAGATTACCGAAGACGACTATAAGACCGCGACGATGCTCATCGACAAGCTTCGTTCGCAGATGTAGGCAGGGGATGCCCCTGCAGGCGAGTATTGCAGTGAAAGAGAGCTTTTCCCATCCTTCCAACGGATGCGGAGGCTCTCTTTTTTTCGTTCAACTAGAAGAATCTATATTTCGCCGGGGCTCCAAGCGCCCGTGTGAATGATCTTGACAGAGGCATGTTTCCCTACAGGCAAACTGTGGTAATGAAGGAGGATGTCATTCATCCAAGCAAGGGTAGAGGAGGATTCCCATGACACGTGCCGACCAGAAGAAGCTGGAGGAGCAGACCCGCGTATTCCAGCCCCCGGCGGGCAGATTCGATCCCTGTCCCCCCATTGTCGAGAAGACTTATGTGACCCCGCCCCAGCTGTTCCTGACGTATCAACCGGCGGACCAGGAGCAGTACAGCCCGAAGGAAGCTTTGAAGAGAGGCACGCTGTGGCCGGACCTGTACAGTCCTTACGAACCGAAGCGTTACGAGGAGGAGTGAGAAGATGACAGCCAAGCCCAAACCGCTGCCGCAGGCCTACTACACGGCGCTTGAGGAACTGCAGGCGCTGGATTTTGTTCTCACGGAGCTGCAGCTCTACCTTGATACCCATCCGGCGGACGAGAAAGCGCTGCGGCAGTACAAGGAGCTGTCGGCCCAGCGTCTGGAGCTCGTGGAGCCGTTCGAGCGCAAGTACGGACCGCTGATTCACAACGGACGCAGCCAGGCCGAAGAGCCGGCCGAATGGAATACGACGCCATGGCCGTGGCAGGTATAGGAGGAGAAGCCGATGTTCTTATATGAAAAGAAGCTGCAGTATCCCGTACGCGTAAGCAAATGCGATCCCCGGATGGCCAAATACCTCATGGAACAGTACGGCGGCGCGGATGGCGAGCTGGCGGCGGCGCTGCGTTATATGAACCAGCGGTATTCGCTGCCGGACAAGGTGGTCGGCCTGCTGACGGATGTCACCATGGAGGAATTCTCCCATCTGGAGATGATCGCGGCGATGATCCTCAAGCTGACCAAGGATGCGACCCCGCAGCAGATGCGCGAGGCGGGCCTTGGCGACCATTATGCGAACCACGGCAGTGCCCTGTTCTACCAGAACGCGGCTGGCGTACCTTGGCAGGCGAGCTACATACAGGCCAAATGCGATCCGATCGCCGACCTCTACGAGGACATTGCGGCGGAGGAGAAGGCGCGGGCCACTTATCAATGGCTGATCGACATGACCGACGACGTCGACCTGCAGGACAGCCTGAAGTTCCTGCGCGAGCGGGAGATTGTGCATTCGATGCGCTTCCGTGAAGCGGTGGAGATGCTGAAGGAAGACCAGGCGGCGCAGAAGTTTTTCTAGGAATGTCCTCATTCGAAAAAGGGAAAGAGCATGTCCGCGGGGAGACCTGCGGATTTTTTTAGATATAAGAGAGTATAAGTTTTCAGCGAAGCTGAAGCTTTCTGATCTCGACATGGATGACCGGCAGGGCGGCGCCCCGTTGACGGCGAAACCGACTATCTTCTTGCAGAGATTGGCATGATAAAGGCAGAGGAGCCTGAGCAATCGGCCGCCTGAAAGCCGCTGCCGTCGATTTTCGCCGCTTCAAGAACCATTTTGCAAGGAATTGGACATCTATGGTATAGTTTGACGTATACAGCCTATCGTCTTACGAGGTGAACGCATTGCTGAAAAAGCTGATTCCGCACCAACATGTCAATTCGATATACGAAATTAATCTGCAGCAGCTATATGAGCAGGGATATCGGGGCATTATTACGGACTTGGACAATACGCTGGTTGGGGCCAAAGCGCCGCTCGCCACACCGGAGCTGATCGACTGGCTGAAGGTTGTCGGTCAGATCGGGTTTCAGGTGGTGGTCGTATCCAACAACCAGCGGACGAGGGTGACCAAGTTCGCGGAGCCGTTATCCCTGCCTTTCATTTACCGGGCGAAGAAGCCGACTACCGCGGCCTTCCGCAAGGCGCTCACCATGATGAATCTGCGTTCGAACCAGACGGTCGTGATCGGCGACCAGATGCTGACCGATGTGCTGGGCGGCAACCGGATGGGGCTCCATACGATCCTCGTGACGCCGATCTCGCCCTCCGATGAAGGCTTTTTCACCAAGGTCAACCGCACCCTCGAGAAGGCTGCCCAAACGCTCATGAGAAAGTAGGAATCCACCCTTGGAAAACAAGAATTGCGCGGGATGCGGCGTTGCGCTGCAGCAGGAGAACCCGGATCAGCTCGGCTTCGTGCCTGAGCAGGCTCTGTCCCGTACGCCGGTGATCTGCCAGCGCTGCTACCGTATCAAGAACTATAATGAAGCATCCGGGATTACGCTGAACCAGGATGACTTTCTGAAGCTGCTCGGCCATGTCGGCACGACGGATTCGCTCGTCGTCAACATCGTCGACCTGTTCGACTTCGAGGGGAGCATGATCTCCGGTCTGCCCCGCTTCGTAGGGAACAATCCGATCATCCTCGTCGTGAACAAGATCGACCTGCTGCCGAAGGTGACCAACTACAACCGCATCCTGAACTGGGTGCAGCGCCAGGCGAAGGAAGCCGGGCTGAAGGTGGCCAACATCGTGCTCTGCTCGGCCCGCAAGAACATGGGCTTCGAACGAGTGATCGAGGCGCTCGACGAGCACCGTAAGGGCCGGGATATCTACGTCGTCGGCGCGACGAACGTCGGCAAGTCCACGCTGATCAACCGCCTGATCCACGATTACAGCGACCTCGATGCGGAGCTGACCGTCTCCCAGTATCCGGGAACGACGCTCGATCTCGTGCGCATTCCGCTCGATGACGGCGGCTCCATTATCGATACGCCGGGCATCGTATATAAGCACCGCCTCACGGAGCTCGTGAACAAGAAGGACCTCATGAAGGTCATGCCGGACAAGCCGATGAAACCCCTCGTGTTCCAGCTGAACAGCGGGCAGTCGGTGTATTTCGGCGCTTTGGCGCGGTTTGACTTCCTGCAGGGCGAACGCCAGTCGTTCACCTTCTATGTGTCCAACTCGCTCGAGGCGCACCGGACGAAGCTGGAGAAGGCGGACGAGCTCTACGAGAACCACAAGGGCGTGCTGCTGCAGCCGCCGGTTCTCGAGAACCTGGATGAGCTGCCGAAGCTGACGAAGCATGCGATCCGCATTCCGAAGGGCGGCAATCTCGACGTCTCGATCTCCGGCCTCGGCTGGGTGAAGGCGAACGGCGTCCAGGGAGCGGAGCTGGCCATCCACGTGCCCCGCGGGGTGAAAGTGGCGGTCAGGGAATCCCTGATCTAGACCGCACCGTCCTTTGGGGAACGGGCAATAGAGTGCGTACGAGTTACCAACGAATCGGGAGGAACGTTACCTAATGGAGAAGCTGGTGCTGGTGAGAAAGCAGGGGCTGGACAGCCACACGATTCTGTATGGCGTCTTCGGAGACCCGGTGCGGCACTCGAAGTCGCCGGTCATGCTGAACCGGGCGTTCGACGTGGCGGGCATCAACGCGGCCTACGGCGCATTTCATATTCTGCCGGGAACGCTCAAGGACGCGGTAGCAGGCATCCGTGCGCTCGGCTTCCGCGGCGTGAACGTCACGGTGCCCCACAAGCTGGAAGTGATGTCGTATCTCGATGAGATCGACGAGGGCGCCCGGGTGATCGGGGCGGTGAACACCGTCGTGAACGAGGGCGGCCGCCTCATCGGCTATAACACTGACGGCATCGGCTATATCCGTTCGCTGAAGGAAGAGACGGGCATCGAGCTTAAGGGACGCAAGGTGCTCATGATCGGTGCCGGCGGGGCGGCCCGGGGCGTTGGATATGCGCTGGCGCAGGAAGGCGCGGAGCATATCTACATCGCGAACCGGACGAAGGAGAAGGCGCTCGATCTGGCCGACGCACTCGGCGGCTACGGCAGCATCAGCGGCCATGGGCTCGACGAGATCCACGAGCTGGCGGGAGACGCGGCGCTTATCGTGAACAATACGCTCGTCGGTATGTATCCGAACGTGGATGAGGTGCCGATGGACATCTCGCTGATCCGGGAGGATCATGTCGTGAGCGACCTCATTTATAATCCCCTCGAGACGAGGCTGCTGAGGGAAGCCCGGGAGAAGCAGGGCGCCACGGTGCACAGCGGACTAGGCATGTTCATCTACCAGGGGGCGTACGCCTTCGAATATTGGACCGGACAGCCGGCACCGGTCGAGGCTATGCGCAAAGCGGTGTTGGACTCGTTCGGCGAAGCCGAAGCAGACAGACAGAAACAACCAAACTAGAGCACAAGATAGGATGAAGACAGCATGCTGACAGGCAAACAAAAACGATATCTGAGATCGCTGGCCCACCATCTCGACCCGATTTTCCAGGTGGGGAAGGGCGGCGTGAATGATCATATTATCCGCCATATCAACGAGGCGATCGAAACGCGGGAGCTCATCAAGGTGACCGTGCTCAACAACTGTATGGAGGACCGGGACGAAGTGGCGCAGCAGCTTGCTGACGGAGCTAAAGCGGAGCTCGTCCAGGTCATCGGCAAGATCGTGGTGCTCTACAAGGAGTCCCGCGAGCACAAAACGATCGAGCTCCCGGTGTAAGCCGGAGTCCAGGGGCAGCTCCCGGGAGAGGAGAGACCAGGAATGAAAGTCGGCTTGATGGGCGGCACGTTCGATCCGATCCATCTCGGACATCTCCTTGCCGCGGACAGTGTGTGCGAGGCGCTGGAGCTGGACGAGGTGTGGTTCATGCCGACGAACGTCCCGCCCCACAAGGAGCATAAGCCGGGGGCTTCGGCCGCCGAGCGGCTGGAGATGGTGCGCCTCGCGGTGGAGGGCCATCCGCGGTTCCGTGCATCGGATGTGGAGCTGCGCAGGGGCGGCGTGTCCTACAGCATCGAGACCGTAACCAGGCTCCGGAAGGAGCACCCGGACAAGCAGTTTTATTACATTATCGGTGCGGACATGGTCCAGTACCTGCCGAAGTGGTACCGCATCGAGGAGCTTGTCCGGCTGGTGACGTTCGTGGGGCTCGAGCGGCCGGGCTATTCGACTGAATACGAGACCCTTCCCGGACCGATCCGGGAGGCGGTGAGGCTCGTGCGCATGCCGCAGGTGGAGCTGTCCTCCACGGAGATCCGGCAGCGCCGGGCCGAAGGCCGTTCGGCGCGTTACCGCGTACCGGACCGGGTAAATGATTATATCGAGGTGAACTCGCTGTATGAAACGTGAGGAGATCATGGAGTCCGTCCGCTCGCAGATGCCCGAGAAGCGCTGGACCCATACGCTGGGCGTGATGGAGACGGCGGTCCGGCTCGCGGAGCGCTACGGAGCGGATCCGGTGAAGGCGGACCTCGCCGCCATTCTTCACGATGTGTGCAAGTATTGGCGGGTGGACGAGCAGGCGCGGATCATCCGGGAGAACGGGCTTCCGCAGGACCTGCTGGAGTACGACAAGGAGCTGTGGCATGCCCACGCCGGCGCCTGGGTGGCCCGGACGCAGTACGGCGTGGATGACGAGGAAATTCTCGATGCGATCCGCTACCACACATCCGGCCGGGAGAAGATGACGCTGCTCGACAAAGTCGTCTGCCTGGCGGATTATATGGAGCCGGGCCGGGATTTTCCGGGAGTGCATAATATTCGGGAAAACGCCGAACATAGTTTAGAGAAGGCGCTGCTTGCGGGCTTCGACGGTACGATCCGCTTCCTGCTGGACAAGCGCAAGCGGGTGTATCCGCTGACCCTGGCGGCACGCAACGGTCTTATTGTGGAATTGGAAGCTGAAGAAGCGCAGGAATAGCTGGAAGCTCCGGGCCCCGCAAGCTGCGGCAGGGAGGGCCAAGGGCAATTCGTTTGAAGAAATGGAGCTGGTAAAGATCAGCTTATTAGGAGGAACTTCTATGATACAACCGGAAGAGCTGCTGGAGCTCGTGGTCGATGCGGCCGAAGACAAGAAAGCGATGAACCTCGTCGCCCTGAACCTGAAGGGCATTTCGCTGATTGCGGACTACTTTATGATCTGTCACGGGAACTCGGAGACACAGGTGCAGGCGATCGCCACCGAGATCCGCAAGCGCGCCGAGGAGAAGGGCGCCCGCCTGCGCGGACTCGAAGGCATGGATACGGCACGCTGGGTGCTCGTGGATCTCGGGGACGTCGTGGTGCATGTGTTCCACCGCGATGACCGCGAATATTACAACATCGAGCGTCTGTGGTCGGATGCCAAGGTCGTTGAGCGCGTATGAGGCTCGAAGCAGGCACGAACCAGCGTCTCGAAGTAGCCCGTGAGGTATCGCCCCACGGGTTCTTCCTGACGGACGGCACGCAGGATATTCTGCTCCATTACAGCGAAGTGGTCGGTGAAGTGAAGACCGGCACCCAGGTGGAGGTCTTCCTGTTCTACGACACGCAGGACCGGCTGGCCGCCACCATGCGTGAGCCGCTCATCAAGCTGAACGAAGTGGCGCTGCTGGAGGTCGCCGATTTTCACCCCCGCTTCGGATGCTTCCTTGAGATGGGGCTCGGTCGCCAGCTGCTCCTTCCGTTCCGGGAGCTTCCCGAGATGGAAGAGCTTCGCCCGCAGGTCGGCGACAAGGTCTTCGTCACGATGACCCATGACCGTCAGGGACGCCTCGTGGCCAAGGTGGCCGGGGAAGACCTGCTGAAGCCGCTGTGCTTCGATGCGCCGCAGTCGTGGCGCAACACGACGGTTGAAGCCCGGGTATACAAGCCGCTGCAGATGGGCACCTTCGTCGTATGTGAAGGCGGGGTCGTCGGCTTTGGCGTCATCGGCTTCATTCATGCGTCCGAGCGCACCCGGCTGCTGCGGCTGGGGGAGAAGGTCAGCGCGCGGATCACGTTCGTCCGCGAGGACGGCAATGTGAACTGCTCGATGCGCGAGCGCAAGGAGACGGGCCGCGGCGAGGATGCGGACAAGCTGCTCGACTTCCTGAAGGAACGCCGCAACGGGGCGATGCCGTTCTCGGACGAAACGCCGGCGGACCTGATCTCCCAGCGCTTCGGCATGAGCAAGTCGGCCTTCAAGCGTGCCCTCGGCAAGCTGATGAAGGAAGGGCTCGTGTACCAGGAAGGCAGCTGGACCTACTTGAAGCAAAGCGAAGAACAGCCGGTTTCCGAGTAAGCCTCCGGGCTTACGGAACCGGTTTTCTCTTTTGCTGCAGCACCGCGCACCCTGCGCGAATCCGGAATCGGGGGATGAGAGGAATGGCTTATGAGCGGTTTTCCTATGTATACGACCGCCTGATGGAGGACATGCCGTACGAGGAGTGGCTGAGGTTCGCCAAAGGCTGCTGGGACAAATTCGGCCATCCCCGCACGGTGGTGGATCTGGGCTGCGGCACCGGCAGCATTGCGGTTCCCCTGGCCCAGGAGGGCTACGAGGTGATCGGCATCGATCTCTCGGAGGACATGCTGGCCGTGGCGCAGAGCAAGGCGGATGAAGCGCGGCTGCACCGCTCGCTGCCGCCGGGAGGAAGCGTCACCTTCCTGCAGCAGGACCTGAGGGACTGGGAGCTGGGCCGTCCGGCCGACAGCGTGGTGTCCTTCTGCGACTGCTTCAATTATCTGCTGGAGGAAGAGGACATCACGCAGGCGATCCGCCAGGCTTACGCCGGGCTGAAGCCGGGCGGCGTGTTTATCTTCGACGTGCACACGACCGAGCAGCTGCTGGATTATGCGGCGAGCCAGCCGTTCTTCCTCAATGAGGACGATATCGCTTATATCTGGACCTGCGGGTATGACGAGAGCCGGAGCGAGATCGAGCATGCGCTGACGATCTTTGTGCAGGAAGAAGAGCAGCACAGGGGGGACGACACGCCGTCGGAGTGGTTCAACCGTGTGGAAGAGACGCACACGCAGCGCGCTTACCCCCTTCCGTGGCTGGAGGCGCAGCTGAGGGAAGCCGGCTTCCGCGAGGTGGTCTGCTACGGCGACTTCCTGTTTAAGCAGGCATCGGAGGATACGCGGCGCGCTTTTTTTGCGGCGGTGAAATAACGCTTCAGGGCTGCTGCCCAAGGTGCAGCAGCAGCTGGACGATACATAGAATGATTCCCCACAGCGGCAGCGCCAGGGCCGCGCCGTTCAGCAAGCCTCGCATGGGGAGGCCCCCTTTCTTCCTGGAACCGGGTACGGGTCCTTTTACTACCCAGTATGGACAAGTTGAAAGAGGGGTATCCCTGAAGCCGGGCGTTTCTATGTACCGCCGCTTGGGGCGCGAAGCCTGATTGAGGCTTCCCCATGGTACCGGCGAAGGCGTGTCCTGTACTATTCCGGGGAGGCCCCGCTTGACATGGGGGAACCGTAGCTTTTATAATGAATGCTAATTGGATGGAATCTACATATTTTGTTTACAAATATGGCAAGGCTGTGAAGAGAAGCAGTAGCCCATGACCGTTACTTCAGAGAGCCGGTGGAAGGTGCGAACCGGCGGCGGCAGCGGCGAACTCATCTTGGAGCCAGAAGGTGAAGCAGGACCCGGCGGGATGTTCCCTGGTCTGCCTAACCGGATCGTGTCCCCCGCGTTAAGGGGTTTGAGTGGATCAGGGCAAAGCATGCCCGGGTCAACTAGGGTGGTACCACGGGAATTCAAGCCTCTCGTCCCTAGCGTTGCGCTAGCGATGAGACGGCTTTTTTTGTTGCATTTTTGAAAGATCGCAGAGTCGGGCCCTGTCCGGAGGACCTTGAAGTAAAATGTCCCTGAGGGCAGCGTCCGGACGAACGGCACAGCTGGCACCCACCGCGGCAGGTGCCGGTGATGCCGCTGCAGGAGCTGAAGGAGGAGCAGAGATCATGTCACAGGAAACCAGAGAAAACCAAGGGTATAACCCGTTAGCCATTGAACCGAAGTGGCAGCAGTATTGGGATCAGAACAAAACCTTCAAGGTGCTTGACGACGAGAGCAAGCCGAAGTTCTATGCGCTCGATATGTTCCCGTATCCGTCGGGTGCGGGGCTGCACGTAGGCCATCCGGAAGGGTACACGGCGACGGATATCGTCTCGCGTTACAAGAGAATGCGCGGCTACAACGTGCTTCATCCGATGGGCTGGGATGCGTTCGGCCTGCCGGCCGAGCAGCACGCACTCGATACCGGACAGCACCCGCGTGAGATCACGGTCAAGAACATCAACAACTTCCGCCGCCAAATCAAGTCGCTCGGGTTCTCCTACGATTGGGACCGCGAGATCTCGACGACCGATCCGGATTACTACAAGTGGACGCAGTGGATCTTTATCCAGCTCTACAACAAAGGCCTGGCCTACGTAGACGAAGTGCCGGTTAACTGGTGTCCGGCCCTCGGTACGGTTCTGGCGAACGAGGAAGTCATCGACGGCCTCAGCGAGCGCGGCGGCCACCCGGTCATCCGCAAGCCGATGCGCCAGTGGGTGCTTCGCATCACCGAGTATGCCGAGCGCCTGCTCGAGGATCTCGAGGAGCTCGACTGGTCGGAGAGCATCAAGGACATGCAGCGCCACTGGATCGGCAAGTCCAAGGGGGCGGAAGTGACGTTCGCCATCGACGGGCATGACGGCGAAGGGCTCAAGGTTTTCACGACGCGCCCGGACACGCTGTTCGGCGCAACCTACTGCGTTCTGGCGCCGGAGCATGAGCTGGTGGAGCGCATTACTGCCGGCGAGCAGTCCGCTGCCGTCAAGGAATACCAGGAGCGTGCGGCGCGCAAGAGCGATCTGGAGCGTACGGACCTCGCGAAGGAAAAGACCGGCGTCTTTACGGGCGCTTATGCGGTGAACCCGGTCAGCGGCGCGAGACTGCCGATCTGGATCGCGGACTACGTGCTGGCCGGCTACGGCACCGGCGCCATCATGGCGGTACCGGGCCACGACCAGCGCGACTGGGAGTTTGCGAAGCAGTATGACCTGCCGATCCTCGAGGTGGTCAGCGGAGGGGATGTCGAGAAGGAAGCTTACGCGGGCGACGGCCCTCACGTGAACTCCGGCTTCCTCGACGGCCTGAACAACGAGCAGGGCATTGCGAAGATGATCGAGTGGCTGGAGCAGAGCGGCAAAGGCCAGGGCAAAGTCACCTACCGTCTGCGCGACTGGCTGTTCTCCCGCCAGCGCTACTGGGGCGAGCCGATTCCGATCCTGCACCTCGAAGACGGCACGATGAAGACCGTGCCGGAAGACCAGCTGCCGCTCCTGCTGCCGGAAGTCGACGAGATCAAGCCGTCCGGCACCGGCGAATCGCCGCTGGCTGTCGTGACCGACTGGGTGAACACGGTGGATCCGGAGACGGGCAAGCCGGCACGCCGCGAGACGAACACGATGCCGCAGTGGGCCGGCTCCTGCTGGTACTACCTGCGTTTCATCGATCCGAAGAACGACGACGCGCTCTGCTCGAAGGAGCTGCAGCGCAAGTGGCTGCCGGTCGATCTCTACATCGGCGGTGCGGAGCACGCGGTGCTTCACCTGCTCTATGCCCGCTTCTGGCATAAGGTGCTCTACGACCTCGGCGTGGTGGAGACGAAGGAGCCGTTCTACAAGCTCGTCAACCAGGGCATGATTCTCGGCGAGAACATGGAGAAGATGAGCAAATCGCGCGGCAACGTCATCAACCCGGACGAGATCGTGAACGAGTACGGTGCGGATACGCTGCGCCTGTACGAAATGTTCATGGGCCCGCTCGAGGCGACGAAGCCTTGGAACACGAACGGGGTGGACGGGGCGTACCGCTTCCTGAGCCGCGTATGGCGCCTCTTCATCAGCGAAGACGGCAGCCTCAGCGCGAAGATCACGGACAGCGCCGATGCCGGCACCGACGCGTTCAAGCGTATCTGGCACCGCACGATCAAGAAGGTGACGGAGGATCTCGAGGCGCTGCGCTTCAATACGGCGATCTCCCAGCTGATGATCTTCGTCAACGAAGCGTACAAAACCGAGACGCTGCCGAAGGCCGCCATGGAGCAGTTCGCACAGATGCTCTCACCGATCGCGCCACACCTGGCCGAAGAGCTGTGGGAGAAGCTCGGCCGCAGCGGGACGATCTCTTACGCGTCCTGGCCGGTCTATGAAGAAGCCTGGACGGTCGACAACGAAGTGGAGATCGTGGTCCAGGTCAACGGCAAAATCGCCGAGCGTGCGACGATTGCCGCGGACGCCGACGAAGCGGCCATGCAGGAATTCGCGCTTGGTCTCGACAAGGTGAAGGAAGCTACTGCCGGCAAAACCGTCCGCAAGATCATTGCGGTCAAGGGCAAACTGGTCAATATCGTAGTGGGATAACGCGCTCCCCCTCGGTGGGAACCCATCCCCCTCTTTCCCCCTTACCTGTAAGGGGGAGGACCGGGGCTCTCGCCCCCTGGACCCCCAAAAGGGCCGGAGGAGCGGCGGGGCCGGCGTTGATGGGACGTGGGAGCAGGAACGCTTTCGTCCCCGCAGTCAAGCTGCCACCGGCATCTTGGCTGCGGGGACACGCTCTCATGCGGCGTTCCCCCGGGACGTGCTGCCCTGTTGGAGCAGACCCGGGGAATCGGCGCAAGGGGAGGCAGGGCGTGCGGATCCCCACCTCAAGACTGCGTCTTGAAGCTTCTGTTCGCCGGCTCCCTCGACTGAGCGCTTCGCAGTCCAGCGAGGGAGTAACCTACTAATAAACAAATAACCGCTGTCCGGACGGACACAGCGATTGCGGGAAAAGAAACGTTGATCGGTTTGGAGTGGCAGGTAAGATATTCCCTGGAAGAGCCGCTTTGCGGCGCCCGCCTTTGAAACCCGTGATGATTCCTCTGAATAGTTTAATCGGTTCATCACGGGTTTCAACAGCGGCTGGAGGGGAATATCACACCGGTCTCACTCAGCATCGGATCAATTTTATCATTTCTTTTCTCCCAACCCCTGTCCTCCGGACAGCGGTTCATACCGGAAAACGTGAAAGCATCGCGTCAATCGACCTTGGTCCCGAAAAAGCGGGCTTCCACCTTTTCCAAGTCTTCTTCGTATTTGGAATGAGTTGTGCGGATCAGGTCGTAAAAGACCCCGCACAGCTCTTTTTCCATTAGGCGGAGTCCTTCGGCGGTGATGCCGCCGGGAACCGCGACGCGCTTTTGCAGCTGGGCGGGTGAGAAGCCTCCCGTAGTGAGCAGCTTGCCGGTGCCGAGCGTCATTTCGCTGGCGAGCTGGGTCGCCTCTTCTTCCGAGATGCCTGTCGTGTCCACGGCGGCTTCGACGAACTTCTGGACGAAGTAAGCGAGGAAGGCCGGGCCGCAGGAGGACAGGTCGGAGGAGATGCGGGTATACTGCTCGGAGACGCGGATCGGAGCGGAGACGTGGGAGAACAGGTTGTCGAGCAGCTCCTTGTCCTCAGGGGTCAGCCGGTCTCCATAGATGCAAAGGGTGGCGCCGCTGAGAACGAAGTTGGTGATGCTGGGAATGATTTTGGCGATTTTGCTGGGGAGCAGCTCCTCCAGGTGACGGATCAGGACGGGGCTGGTGATCGAGATGACGATCTGGCCGGGAAGCGCATGATCCTGAATTTCGTCGATGACGGCCTTGTATTCCGAGGGCTTCACGCACAGGAACAGCAGGTCGGCTCCTACGGTCACTTCCTTACTGGATCTTGCCACCTGCATGCCGGGGTATTTCTCGGCCAGCAGCTCGGCTTTGGCAAGGGTTCGGTTGGTTGCCACAATATGCTCCGGGTTCAATGCGCCCGACCGGATGAATGCTTCGATCAGTATGCTGCCCATGCTGCCTGTTCCAATGAATCCTACCCGCATGATCATCCCCCCCTGATTAGATTGCAGCCTTCTTCATGTATGTATATCGGGGGGCATGGGGGTTTATGACTGAAAAAAACCATTTTGGTGGGAGGTTCCCGTGTTACGCAAGTTGGATATGAAAATGACCCTGCTGGCCGTCGTGCTGGCGGCCTGCGGCCTGTTCCTGGTGCTCGGGGCGGCAAAGCCCTGGAGCAGCGGGGCGGCGGACGGCTTCGTCGCCGTCGATGACGAGATGCGCCGGATGCTGGAGACAGCGGAGGCGGAAGAGAAGCCGGCGCAGCCCCCGAAGCAGGGCGAAGCCGCGACGGCCTCGGAGAGCCGGGCGGCCGTGCAGGCGCAGGGAGTCGGCCAGGCCGGGGCGGCAGGGACGCTACAGTCCGCAGAAGCGGCGGAGGCCGGTGACGGGCCGAAGCCGCAGGGAGGCGGCAGCTCCGTGCCGTCAGCCGGCAGACCGCCGGTAGCGGGCGGCAGGGTCTCTGCCGCGGGACAGCCTGCGGCAAACGGAGGGGCCGCCGCTGCCGGCAGTCCCCCCGCATCGCAAAGCCCGGCTGCTTCGTCCGCTGCTCTGCTCAATCTCAACCAGGCTACGGCGGAGCAGCTGGATGCCCTGCCGGGCATCGGGCCGAGCCGTGCGGCGGCGATCATCGAGCTGCGAAGGAAGCGGGGAGGGGCGTTCCGCTCCCTTGACGAGCTGCTGGAGATCAAGGGCATCGGCGAGAAGTCGCTCCAGAAGCTGAAGCCGCTGTTGACTTTGTAGACGTGGGGCGGAACTCTGTCGCTTGGCACGAAACTTCTTTTGTTTTGCAGGAAAATATGCGAAAATGAATGAAACGTTGGGAAAGGCAGGCAGGTGACATCTATGACACGCAAGGATTGGGACACGTATTTCATGGATATCGCCTATATGGCATCGACCCGTTCGCAGTGCGGCCGCAGGCATGTCGGCGCGGTGCTCGTGCAGGGGAAGAAGCTGCTGGGAACGGCATATAACGGGGCGCCGATGGGCGTGCCGGACTGTTCGGAAGCCGGCTGTATGCTGGTCGAGGAGTTCGAGCTCGTAAATGCGGACGGCGGGGAGCAGGTGGTCAAGAAGCAGCGGTGCATCCGCACAATTCATGCGGAGCAGAACCTGCTGCTCTTCACGGACCGGGAGGACCGCGAGGGCTCGGTCGTCTACGTGACGGACCAGCCCTGCTGGACGTGCGCGAACATGCTCGCGAACAGCGGGATCGCCGAGATTGTGTACCACCGCCCGTATCCGAAGGATGCGGCGAAGGTGCGCGGTTTGATGGACAGCAGGGGGATGCGGTTCCGGATGCTGGAGCAGTATGAGCCTCCGGCAGGAACATTAACGGAAGTTCACAATTAAGAGGCAGGAAGGAAGAACCTTCTTTGGGCACGGGATTCGTGCGCAGGGAGGGTTCTTTTTTGTTGACAAAAGGGGGAGAGAGCAACATGCTGCAGGGAAGACCGGTCGTGCTGCTGGCGCTTAGCTGGACGGCGGGATACGCCCTGGCACTCGGCTGGCCGCAGCCTTGGCACAATGCGCTGCTGGCGGTCGGGGCGGGGCTGCTGCTTTGCCTGATCCGTCTGCTGAGACCGCCGGGAGCCGCCGGGCTTGCCGGCCTGTTCCTTGCAGCGGCAGCGATGGGCTGGTATGGCGAATACGATCACCGGAACGTCAGCCGGATTATCCCTGCGGGGATGGAAGAGCCGGCGGCGGTGCTGCAGGGCCGCATTGTTACATCCGTCACGGTCGACGGGGACCGGGTCAGCTTTCAGGCGGAGGCCGGGGAGCTGTCAGTACCGCAGCCGGGGTCATCAGAAGGACAGGGGAGGGGCGAACGGGTCCAGGTGTCGATCCGGCTGGCCTCGGAGGCCGAGCAGGCAGCGGCCCTGAAGTGGGAGAGAGGGGATCGGATCGGGCTGAAGGGCAAGCTGGCGGCTCCGTCCGCTGCGAGGAATTTTGGAGCCTTCGATTACAGGAAGTACCTTTACTACCAAGGGATTCACTGGCAGCTGACGGCCAAGGGGCTTGGCGAAGTACAGGTCCGCCCTCCGGAGCAGGGAGACTGGGGGATCTGGCTTCCCCTGAGATGGAATGACAAAGTGAGGGAAGCTCTCGGAGGGCAGGTGGACCGGCTGTTTCCGCCGGAGCAGGCGGGCTTCATGCAGGGGATGCTCGTCGGATTGACCGAGACCATCGACCCGGAGCTCTTCAGCCGGTTCTCGCAGCTGGGGCTTACGCACATCATTGCGATCTCGGGCTTGAATGTGGCCATTTTTGTCGGCTGCCTCGTATGGGTGCTTCAACGCTTCGGCCTGACGCGGGAAGCGACGCTGCTCACGGCGCTGTATCTCATGCCGCTCTACATCGCGGTGACGGGAGCCTCGCCTTCGGTGGTGCGTGCCGGGCTGATGGCGATGATCGCTCTGTATGCCGCTTACCGGCACCGGCTCAAAGACGGACTGCATATCGCACTGCTGGCCGGTGTGGGGATGCTCCTTTGGAATCCGTACTATCTGACGGATGTCTCGTTCCAGCTGTCGTATCTTGTGACCTTGGGGTTGATCCTCGGTGTGCCCGCGATGAATGCGGTACTGCCGGATCGGCTCGGAAAGGGGAAGGATGCGGTATCGATCGCCCTGGTGGCGCAGCTCATGTCCTTTCCGCTGACGGTGTATTATTTCAACGGCTTCTCGCTGCTATCGCTGCCGGCGAACTTCGTCATGGTGCCGGTGTTCAGCACCATTGTGATGCCGGCGGGAACGGTGGCCATGCTGCTCGGCTTCGTCAGCGGCACGGGGGCAGGGTGGATCGCCTGGCTGGTGACGCAGGTGAATGCATTCCTCTTCGCTGCCGTGGAGTGGAGCTCGGCATGGAGCTTCTTCCGGACGATCTGGCGCAGCCCTTCCCTGCTCTGGATCGGCGCGTATTATGCCGTACTGCTTCTGCTCATCGCGCTCATCCGGGAGCGCAGCCGGAGGGAGGCGGAGGCGGGGCAGGTACAGCCCATGCTGTTCACTTCGGGAGAGGAAGAGAGGCGGCTCCGCCGGCAGCGCCTCAAGGTCAGATTCATGCTTCCGGGTGCGCTGGCGGTCTGGGCCGTGCTGCTCTTGTATGCGTACCATCCGGATCGGGGCGTGCAGGAAGGGCGCGTCCAATTTCTCGATGTCGGCCAGGGGGACAGCATTCTCATTCAGGTGCTCCCGGAAGGGCGCAATGTGCTGGTCGATGGAGGCGGCACAGTGGCCTTCGGCAGGGAGGGAGAAGCTTGGCGTGTGCGCCGGGATCCGTATGAGGTGGGGCGGAAGCTGCTCGTGCCCCTTCTGAAGAAGCGGGGAGTGCAGCAGATCGACGAGCTGATTGTGACTCACCAGGATGCCGACCATTACGGCGGGCTGCAGGCGGTCCTGGAGGAGATTCCGGTCCGCCGTCTGCTCTTCAACGGAACAGTGAAGGGGGAGGCTGGTGTGGAAAAGCTGTTCCGCACCGCGCTCGAGCGGGGGACGCGGCTGGTGCCCGTCCGGGACGGAGACCGGCTGGCGCTGGGGAAGGACACGGTGCTTCATTTCCTGCATCCGGCTGACCCGGGACAACATGCCGGATTGGTGTGGGAGGAGGACCAGAATCCCCAATCGGTCGTCTTCCTGATGGAGATGCAGGGCACGCGCTGGCTGTTCACGGGAGATATCGGGCAGGAGACGGAACGGCTGCTTCTTGGACGGTGGGCGGCAGGAGAACCGGAACGGGAGGGGGAAGACGGGGGATCGGAGCTGCGGCTGTCCGCTGGGGCGGACGGGGGGCTTCGCCCGGCACCGCTGGATGTCCTGAAGGTGGCCCACCATGGGAGCAAGTCATCCACGTCGGAGGCGTGGCTGGACGCCTGGCGTCCGAAGCAGGCGGTCATCTCGGCCGGCGTCAACAATCTGTACGGGCATCCGAGTCCCGCCGTCCTGGACCGATTGGGCGCACAGGGCACGGCCGTCTACCGGACCGACCGGCAGGGGGAGATCCAGATGGTTGTCCGCAGCGGGCGGATCTCCTTGCGCACCCGCTTCCCGGAGGTGGAATAGACAGAGGTGCATTGTCTGGCGCGGGTGCATCCGGGGGAATCTTCTTCCCGAAAGCGCCGTTCACGGGTAGTATGGCCTGATCTCGGCCGCATGCTGCTTCGAAAGAAGTACGGGGTTCGTGACTCTCCGGAAACGGTCAACGATCATACGGCAAAAAACATGACATAAGAGGCCTTTGCAGGAAATTTTTCCTTCCCGCAGAGGCTTTTTTTATAAATTGGGTGAAAAACAGCAAAAAACGAATGAGCTTTTTTGATGTCAGGTTCATTTTTCGGATATCGGTATTTCTATAATGAGGAAGATAAAGTAACATAAAAAATGCTGATAAATGCCCGGTCTCCAAGCGAGTAAAACTGAATGTTCTCCTGAAGCCTACGGGTACTTAGGTTTAAAGACGAATATTTAAGACTTACATTTTAATTATTGTTCGTTTATAAAAGAAAACCAAAAGTTAAAAAAGAAATTAATCCCAAAATAACACTTGAAATATACGTGAAATTTCGGTACTCTTAGAATCAAGTTGAATGTGATGTAACCTAACACGTATTAGGCTGGGGTCAAA
This sequence comes from Paenibacillus mucilaginosus 3016, assembly GCF_000250655.1. NCBI lineage: Bacteria > Bacillati > Bacillota > Bacilli > Caryophanales > Paenibacillaceae > Paenibacillus > Paenibacillus mucilaginosus. The sequence continues at coordinate 6,635,905 of NC_016935.1, read as the reverse complement.
GATATAGCGGTTATGAAGGAATCATCTGATGTAATGTTATAATAACTAACGCTAGGGAGTGTGGAGGAAGGTATGAAGAAGAAATTAGTACTCATCGGCAACGGGATGGCAGGCGTATGGGCCGTAGAACAGCTGCTCAAGCTGGCGCCTAACCAATACGAAGTCACGGTGTTCGGCAGCGAGCCTCATCCCAACTACAATCGGATCCTGCTGAGCTCGGTGCTTGCAGGCGATGCGAAGATTGATGACATCGTTATCAATGACTGGAACTGGTACAAGGAGAACGGCGTTACGCTGCACGCCGGCCATACGGTAACCAAGATCGATACGGAGCGCAAGTCGGTATCGACGGCTTCGGGCATCACCGCCGAGTACGATGACCTGATCATCGCGACAGGCTCGCTTCCGTTCATGCTTCCCCTCCCTGGCGCGGACAAGGAAGGCGTAATCGCGTTCCGGGATATCAATGACTGCAACACGATGATCGAAACGGCCAAGAATTATAAGAAAGCGATCGTCATCGGCGGCGGTCTGCTCGGTCTTGAAGCGGCCCGCGGCCTGCTCAACCTGAACATGGATGTGTCGGTTGTCCACATTTTCAAGGACCTGATGGAGCGCCAGCTCGACCAAACCGCTTCGCAAATGCTCCGCAAAGAGCTGGAGAAGCAGGGCATGAACTTCCTGCTCGAGAAGAACACGGACTCGATTCTCGGCAAGAAGCGCGTTACGGGCGTCAAGTTCAAAGACGGCTCCGTCGTCGATGCCGATCTGGTGGTCATGGCGGTAGGCATCAAGCCGAATGTCCAGCTGGCCAAGGACAGCGGTCTCGAAGTGAACCGCGGCATCGTGGTGAACGACTACCTCGAGACGAGCATCCCGCACGTGTACTCCGTCGGCGAGTGTGCCGAACACCGCGGCATCGCGTACGGTCTGGTGGCGCCGCTGTATGAGCAGGGCAATGAACTGGCGAAGCGTCTGGCTGGTGTGCCTTCCGCAGGCTACCAGGGTTCCGTGGTATCGACGAAGCTCAAGGTATCGGGCGTCGACGTCTTCTCCGCAGGACAGTTCACGGATGCGGAAGACACGGCTTCGGTCCGGGTGCAGGATGACTTTGAGGGCGTCTACAAGAAAGTCGTCATCAAAGACGGCAAAGTGATCGGTGCGGTGCTCTTCGGTGACACGAGCGACGGTTCCCGCCTCTTCAAGATGATCCGCGAAGGCGAAGACGTGACCGGCAAGGAAAAGCAGATCCTGCTCGGCGAAGGCTCCGGCGGTGGAGCGAAGTCGGGAGTGGACTATGTCGCTTCGATGGCGGACAGCGAGATTGTCTGCGGCTGTAACGGGGTATCGAAGGGCACCATTCTGAATGCGATCAGCGAGAAGGGCTGTACGAGCGTCAACGAAATCAAGGCGTGCACGAAGGCATCCGGATCCTGTGGAGGCTGTAAGCCGCTGGTGGCCGACCTGCTGGCGCTGGCTCTCGGGGCGGATGGCGTGCAGACGGTGAAGGAAGGGATCTGCGGCTGTACGGAGCACTCCCGCGACGAAGTCGTGGAAGCGATCCGCAGCATGCGCCTCACTTCCTCCAAGGAAGTCATGAACGTGCTCGAGTGGAAGACGGAGGAAGGCTGCTCGAAGTGCCGTCCGGCGCTCAACTACTACCTCGGCATGGCTTGGCCGGAAGAGCACGAAGAAGAGCGCGAGTCCCGCTTCGTCAACGAGCGTAACCATGCCAACATCCAGAAGGACGGCACGTACTCCGTCGTTCCGCGGATCTATGGCGGCGTAACTTCTCCGGCTGAGCTGAAGCGCATTGCGGAAGTTGCGGAGAAGTTCGATGTGCCGATGGTGAAGTTCACGGGCGGCCAGCGTCTGGACCTGCTCGGTGTGAAGAAGGAAGACCTGCCGAAGATGTGGGCGGAGCTCGACATGCCGTCCGGTTATGCGTACGGCAAGGCGCTGCGTACGGTCAAGACCTGCGTAGGCTCGACGTTCTGCCGCTTCGGCACCCAGGATTCGATCCAGATGGGGATCGACCTCGAGAAGCGCTTCGAGCGGCTGAACACGCCGGCGAAGGTGAAGCTTGCCGTATCGGGCTGCCCGCGGAACTGCGCGGAATCGACCATCAAGGACTTCGGCGTGATTGCGATCGACGGCGGCTGGGAGCTGTATGTGGGCGGCAACGGCGGCGTGAAGGTGCGCGCTTCGGAGCTCCTTTGCAAGGTGAAGACGGAAGAGGAAGTGCAGGAGTGGGCGGGGGCGTTCCTGCAGTACTACCGTGAAGCGGCCAAGTGGAACGAACGGACGAGCGAATGGGTCAGCCGCGTAGGCCTGGAGTCGATCAAGGAAGCGCTGGCGAGCGAGGAAGAGCGCAAAGCCCTCAACGAGCGCATCGACAAGACGCTCAGCCTGACCACCGACCCGTGGAAGGAAATCATCGAGAAAGACGAACTGCGTGCGACATTCGAAGAGCTTCAGGCCCCGGCGCTTGAGACGGTAGCGGACTAAGGGAGGACGACATAGATGAAAAGAGTAGTAGTGGGACACAGCTCTGAGGTAACCGAAAGAAGATCGCGGATCGTCCATGTGGACGGTGTGGAGATCGCCATCTTCAAATTGACGGGCGGCAAGCTCCGGGCGATCGAGAATCTTTGCCCGCACAAGAACGGCAAGCTCTCCGAAGGCATTGTCTGCGACCACCACGTCTTCTGCCCGCTGCATGACTGGAAAATCAACCTCAACGACGGGCTGGTACAGGAGCCGGATGAAGGCTGTGTACGGACGTACAGCGTAGAGGTGGAAGAAGCAACCGGCAATATCATCCTCCTCGTGGAGCAGGGAAGCTCCCTGGCGTCTTAAACCGGATGCCGCCCGGGAGGCGGTGTCTCCCATAGAGCACAAGCAGATCCGCCCCGCCGCGTACCACCGGCACGGGGCGGTTTCTGACATTTGTACTGAAGGAGGCTGACCATGGATTATGTGAAACCGGACCAGGTGGTGGGCTCTATGGTCCAATCCGGCGCGGCGAAGGCGGCACTCGGTGTGAAGGATGCGCTGCTGAGGGGGTTCCTCGGGGGCGCGATCCTCGCTTTCGCCACCACGCTGGCCTATACGGCCGCAGCACAGACCAAGCTGCCGCTGATCGGTGCGCTGGTGTTTCCCATCGGGTTTGTCATCATCATTCTGCTCGGCCTGGAGCTGGTGACCGGCAGCTTCGCGCTTATTCCGCTGGCGGTGTTGGAGAAGAAAGCGACCGTCCGCTCCATGCTCGCCAATTTCTTCTGGGTGATCCTGGGGCATCTGCTGGGGTCCGCCGTGTACGCGGCCCTGTTCTATGCGGCGGTAACGAATTTTGGACATATCCAGGATCAGAATGTGATCCAGACGATCATCAAGACGGCCGAGACGAAGACGAACGGGTATGCGGCCCTCGGTTACGACGGGCTGGCCGCGGTGTTCGCCAAAGCGGTGCTCTGCAACTGGATGGTCACGCTGGGAGCGGTCATGGCGATGACGGCCCAGTCCACGTCAGGCAAGATTCTGGCGATGTGGCTTCCGATTCTTACGTTTTTTGCCCAGGGATTCGAGCACGCGGTCGTGAACATGTTCGTAATTCCGGCGGGCATGATGTATGGGGCGAATGTGACGCTCGGCGGATGGTGGCTGTGGAACCAGCTGCCGGTCCTGCTCGGCAACTTTGCCGGGGGTCTGATCTTCACCGGGCTGTTCCTTTACTACACGCATTCCCAGAAAAAGAAGAGTTCCGCAGCTGAGCCGGCGGCTTCCGCCGTCCCGGGGAAGGTGGAGCTCCTGGCTGCACCCGCTGCACACCGCCGCTAGGCGGGTGCAGTTTTTTTCGTATAGGCAGGAAGGGAGCGGACGGACATTTGTCCTTGAATAACCGCAGGGGTTCTGATATATTCAATCCTTGGCAGGCCCCGGCGTACCGGGGTGCTGCGGGTGGGAGAGGGATTGCAAGACAAGTTGAGTGATTAGGAATGTTCAATGCACGTTTGAGAGCAAGTCTGCTCGTGCTGCTGGGCGCCGCCTCTTACGGCGTGCTGTCCACCTTCGTGAAGCTGGCGTATGCCGACGGGTTCACGCCGGGCGAGGTGACCGGCAGCCAAGTGCTGCTCGGCTGCGCTGTAACCTGGCTGCTGGTGCTGCTTGGCAGCGGCAGAGGGATCCCGTCCATCGCACCGCGTGTACGGTGGAAGCTGATCGGCAGCGGCGTCTTCACGGGACTGACTGGCGTGTTCTACTATTATGCGCTGCAGTCGCTGGACGCTTCCTTCGCCGTCCTACTCTTGTTCCAGTTCACCTGGATGGGGCTGGTGGCGGACTGGGTGCTTCAGGGCCGGGTACCGACACGCTACCGTGTGGCCGGGATCGTTATCGTACTGGCGGGCACAGCGCTGGCCTCCGGTGTGCTGGACGGCTCGCTGCTGGACCGCGTATCTCCTTCGGGGATCGGTCTCGGGCTGGCCGCCGCGGCGAGCTATACGCTCTTCATCTACTTCAGCGGCAAGGTGGCCGTTCAGGTGCCTGCGCTCTGGAGAAGCGCCTGGATGCTGACCGGGGCTTCCCTTGGGGTGTCGGTCGTGTATCCTCCGCAGTTCCTGTGGAACGGCGCACTCGGTAACGGCCTGCTGATGTGGGGGTTCCTGCTCGGACTCTTCGGGATGATTCTTCCTTCCTATTTATATGCGAAGGGGGCGCCCCGCCTCGATACGGGTCTTACAGCGATCCTTGGCGCGATAGAGCTGCCGGTTGTCATCCTGTGCTCTTCCCTGCTGCTTCATGAGCGGACGGGAATCACGGAGTGGCTCGGGATCGCGCTGATCCTGGCCGGCATCGTCTTCTCGGAGCGAAGCGGAAGCGGGAAGAACCGCGAGCCTGAAGCCGCCGTACCCGCGGGTACGGAAGAACTGAAGGTTTGATTGCGATCGGGGGCGGCGGTGAGCCGCTCCCAGCGGCAGGAGTTTGATTTTTGCTGCTTCATGCTTATCGGACGGTATAGAGTACACGGCGGACCTTGCGTAAGCTTCCTCTCGGAGGCGGACGGACGGTCCGCTTTTTTGTGTAACGGCACCGAAACAAAACAGGCGTCTGCACGTATAATAGGTGACAAAATTTGGCTGAAGGGGACGGGCGGGTCACCCTATCCGTACATAAAGGAATTTGATATGCTGGTAGAGTTATCGGAAGAGAGCTGCAACATTTTTGCGGCCCCGCACGTTTATAAGGTTGCAAGAGAGGGGGATCCCAGTGGTAGCGCCTGAATTAATCAAGGCTGCCCAGTCGGGCGATCGCGACGCTCTAATTACCCTACTGCGTGAAATAGAAACCCATGTGTACCGCACAGCCTATTACATTCTTGGGAATGAACAGGATGCGATGGATGCGGCACAGGAAGCGTTAATCCGGATTTATACGAAGATCGGGTCTTATGAAGAGAAAGCCCAGTTCAAAACCTGGGTGCAGCGCATTGTGACGAATCTGTGTATCGACAAGTTCCGCAGAGCGAAGCCGACGGTGTCCATCGAACAGCATGACCTCACCTTTACCGACCACAAGAGCGTGGAAGATGAGGTGCTGTCCGCTTACGTCGCCCAGGATATCCGGGAGGCGATCGACAAGCTGCCGGAGCATCACCGCTCCGTCGTCGTGCTGAGGTATCTGCAGGACTTCTCTTATAATGAAATTGCGGAGTCGCTGGACCTGCCGATCAATACGGTGAAGTCGTATTTGTTCCGGGCCAGGCAGCAGCTCCAGACGATCCTCGGAGAGTACAAGAAGCCGAGCCGGGACGCGGTTCGGGGGTAATGATCATGAGCAGAGAGAGAGTATTGGAATCAAACATGAGATCAAGGGATACAGCCACAACGCAGAAAGGTAGTGTACGGGGATGATGTGTCAAGAGGTGATCGAACTGATGCAGAGGTACCTAGACAGGGATCTCGACGAGACGGAATACCGCCGGATGCTGGTGCATCTGGAAGCCTGTCCGGACTGCACGGAGCTGTTCGAGCGTCTTGTGAACGTTTCTCAGGAGCTCGAAAGCCTGCCGAAGGTGCTGCCTCCGTTCTCCCTGGTCGACGCCATTCTGCCAAAGCTGGAAGAGCTGGAAGCGCAGGGGATGGATACTGCGGAGAAGGGACTGGCGGCCGGCATGGAGAAGGCGCCGTCCGCGCCTCCGGCAGCCGCGGAGCCGCGGCTGGCTCCGCGGCCGGAGCGGGGGAGCTGGCGCAAGAACGTGCGGGAATGGGTTTCGTTCCCGGTCTTTGGCGGCGTAGTGGCCGCGGGGCTGGTGCTGGGATTCTTCCTGTTCGGCCAGGGACAGCCGGGACAAGATGCCGATCAACTTCTTAGCGGGTTTACTGGCAGCAGCGCTCAAGAGAGTGCCTCTCCGGCACCGGCGGCCGCTGGGGCGGCGGAGCAGAATGCGGCAGGCGGCGGTGCCGGCCAGAACGGCGGCGGGGAACCGCCCAAGGCGGATGCCTTGAATCCGCCGGCTGTGACGGATGAGGTGAAGCCGGCCGACGGCGCGAATACGAACACCGGCAGCACGGCACCGGAGGGCGAACAACCGGCGCCTCCGGCAGGCTCGACCACGAAGCAGCCTGCGGGTACCGAGGCTAAGGAAGCTCCGGCCCCCAAGCAGGAGCAGCCGTCGCAGAGGGCGGCGTCAAAGAACCAGCCGGCTCTGCCGCCGAAGACGGAAGAGACCGGCACCGGCCAGCAAGCTGAAGTCGTGCCGCCGGCGGGTGCAGCCAAGGAACCGGCGTCTAGCGAGCCGGCAGCGCCTGAAGGCGCCGCGGCAGGCAGCGGGGAGCAGGAGTCTGCCGGTGAGCCTTCCGGCGAAGCGGCAGATACGTTCCGCGCGGCCGAGGGCGGCAGTGAAGGCAGTGCGCAGTCGCTGACGGCACCCGATGCCAAGTCCCCGCCGGAAGCGCCGGGTGGAACGGGGGAGAGCACTTCCCTTATGGGCGGCAGCAGCATTCGTTCCGCAGTGCCGGTTCATGAGCTGGCCGCCGAAGGCGGAGCTTATACGGCCGTCGTGGCAGACGGCAAGGTACAGATTAAGGATAAGGACGGCAAGCTGGTCTTCACGAGCATGGACTGGTCGGACGCCGACCGGATCGACCTCAAGAAGTGGTCGGACGGCAAGCTGACCTACCACGTCGAGATGGAGACCGGCGGCCAGATCCGCTGCTTTATCGTGGATGCCAAGGCGGGCACCGAAGCCGAAGCGAAGAAAACGCCGTAGTCCGGCATCGTCTGACGGATCGGATGCAAATCATGCACACTTTCGGCCCTCGCGGCGTATACTGAACTATACAGAATTCATCGATCCACGTCGTATGACCACCTCACCCCGGGTTTCTAGAGCCCGGAACGGGGTGTTTATATAGATGGGTTTCGGGCAAAGGGATTAGGTCAAACCCTCCGGGGTTTTGACGTAATCCCTTTGTTGTTGTTATCATGGGAGCATAGAAGAAGAACGGGGTGCATCGCGCAGGATGGATTATAAAACGGCAGTAAAGCGGATCGGCCGGGGAGAGATTGCACCGATCTATGTGTGCTACGGGGGCGAGACCTACCTGATTCAGGAGCTGATCTCCCGGCTGACGGACAAGCTGGTGGAGCCCGAACACAGGGCCTTCGCCGTGACGAGATACGATCTGGCGGAGACGCCGGTGGAGTCGGTTATCGAGGAGGCGGAGACGCTTCCGTTCATGGTGCCGCGCAAGCTCGTTGTGGCGTCGAACGCCCTGTTCCTGACAGGAGCCAAGGAGAGCAACAAAGTCGAGCACCGGCTGGAGAAGCTGTCCGAATACATGAAGTCTCCGGTCGATTATTCGGTGCTGATCTTCACGGTGGACGCGGAGAAGCTCGATGAGCGCAAGAAAATTGTCAAGTCGCTGAAAGAGGCGGATGTGCTTGTGCCCTGCACGATGCTCTCCGCCGATGAGCTGACCCAGTGGGTGACGCAGGAAGCAAAGCGCCGCGGGTTCGAGTTCGCGCCGGGCGTTGTGGACCGGCTCATTCTCTATACGGGTACAAGCCTGCAGGCGCTGACGAAGGAAGTGGAGAAGTGTGCGCTCTTCGCAGGCCAGGGCGGGACGCTGACGGCGGATGATCTCGAGCAGCTGGTCAGCCGCACGACGGAGCAGAACATCTTCCAGCTCATCGAGCATATCGTTCAGATGCAGATGGATCCGGCGTTCACCATGCTCAGCGAGCTCCTGCGGCGTAAAGAAGAGCCGATCAAGATCGTCATGCTGGTGGCCCGGCAGTTCCGGATCATGTTCCAGGTCAAGGACCTGATGAGCCAGGGGTATTCGCAGCAGCAGATCGCAAGCCAGATCGGCCTTCATCCCTATGGCGTCAAGATTGCGGCGGGGCAGGCGAACCGGTTCGACCTCAAGCGGCTCGGGTCGATCCTGCAGCAGCTGGCGGACCTTGACTTTCAGATGAAGAGCGGCCGGATCGACAAAGTGCTCGGTCTCGAGCTGTTCCTGCTCAGGCTGGCTTCCTGAAGGTGCAGGCTTGAAGGTTGCCTGGCAGGCGAGAGTATAATAGAAGAACAAGCAAAAAGATCCTCCCCGGAAACCCGAAGGGAGGATCTTTTTTGTGTGATGGAAAGCTGATCTCACTGCGCCTGCCTGTAAAAAGAATAAACGCGCACCGTTCTAAGAACGGTACGCGTTTATTTATCGCTTTGCAAGCATTACGCTTGAGCGGAAAGAGCGTTAAGCTTTTTCGCCAGGCGGGACTTCTTGCGGGCTGCGGCGTTTTTATGGATCAAGCCTTTAGTCGCGGCTTTGTCCAGCTTTTGGCTGGCAGCGATCAGAGCGGCTTTAGCCGTTTCCACGTTAGAGCCTGCTGCAGCTGTCTCGAAAGACTTCACAGCCGTGCGGAGAGCGGATTTATGAGATGCGTTGCGCAGACGGCGCTTCTCGCTCACTTTCACGCGTTTGATTGCGGATTTAATGTTTGGCATTGACGATTCACCTCCTACTACAACTTGCAAAAGACACAAAAAAGCGGTCTATTGACAACTCTTGATATTCTAACATGAGCCCATCCAAATTGCAATAGAGTGTGGGAAAGCCTGCAAAACTTTTGCATAACGGCTCTTTCGGCTTGGCACAATAAACCGAGGAAGAGTGCACCAGATGAAAGGAGATGGGTTCATGAGTCTCGACCTGAGCGAATATTCGGTCCGCACCGACCTGGCCTTGGAGGCGCATGATATGGCCTCGGCGGGAGGAACGCTGATTCCGGGATTACATAAGACCAATTATGACGAGGATGGAATCCGGGTCTCCCTCATTGATATCACCACACCCGAAGCTTCGCAGACGATCGGCAAGCTGCCGGGGCATTACATTACGATCGACGTGCCGGAGCTGCGCAAAAAGGATACGGAGCTGCAGGACCGGGTGGCGACCCTGTTCGCCAAAGAATTCGAACGCTTCCTGCAGAAGCTGAATATCGGGCCGAATGCCAGCGTGCTGATCGTCGGCCTCGGGAACTGGAACGTGACGCCGGATGCGCTCGGACCGATGGTCGTAGAGAACGTGATGGTCACCCGGCACTTCTTCGAGCTGATGCCCGGCCAGGTTTCCCCGGGGTACCGGCCGGTGAGTGCCGTGGCACCGGGCGTACTGGGAACGACCGGAATCGAGACCGGCGAGATCGCCCAAGGGATCGTGGACCGCTCGAAGCCGGATCTCGTGATCGCGATCGATGCGCTGGCGTCCCGCTCGCTCGAGCGCGTGAACACGACGATCCAGATCGCCGACACGGGCATCCACCCGGGCTCCGGGATCGGCAACAAGCGCAAGGGCCTTACCATCGACACGCTCGGTGTGCCCTGCATTGCAATCGGCGTGCCGACCGTGGTGTATGCCTCCACGATCGTGAACAACGCTTTCGACATGATGCACAACCACTTCCAGAAGCAGACCTCCAACACGGGCCACATCCTCGGCCTGCTGGATGCGATGCAGGAAGGGGAGCGGCTGCAGCTCGTGAAGGAAGTCCTGAACCCGCTCGGCCACGATCTGCTGGTTACGCCGAAGGAGATCGACCAGTTCATCGAGGACATTGCGAACATCATCGCGAACGGCCTCAATGCGGCGCTGCATGAAGCGGTGGACACGAATAACGTATCGGCTTATACCCACTGAACGGCTCCGTACGACCGGAAGGTGGGACCAAGCACAAGGGGCATCCGGCCTGCTGCGGCAGGTGGATGCCTCTTTATGTTGCACAGCCGGCCTGCTTGGCGCTGCCGCGTGTCGGGTGGTTCTGAACCGGCGCAGCATGCGTCCGAGCTCATCGGCCATGGAGGAGAGCTGCGCGCTCGAGTGGGCGAACTCCTGCATGGAGGCGAGCTGCTCTTCGGCGGCGGAGGAGGCGGCGCACTGCTCGGCCAGCTTGCGGATCTCCGCTGCGACGACCGAGAAGCCCTGCCCGTGTACTCCGGCCCGTGCCGCTTCAATACCGGCATTCAGTGCGAGCATATTCGTCTGAACGGCCACGGCACGGATGACGCGGTTCATCTCCGTGATTTCCACGGAGCGGGCCGCAAGGCTTTCGATAACCGTTCATGCGGGCAGTCATCGTATCCACGCAGTCCATCCCCTCCACTGCGGATTGAATCGCCTGAAGACCGGAAGCGGTCTGTGTTTCTGCGGATTGGGCCTCAGCTGCTGCTTGATCCGTATCCCTGGCCATCCGGTCCACTTGAACGCTCATTTCGTCCACGGCTTGCTTGGAAGCGTGGACTGATGCCGTCTGGCGTTCCGTCTGGGAGGCCAGCTCCTGCATGAGCTCGGCGATATGTCCTGTGACGCCGGAGGTCGTCCCCGCACTGGCGGTAAGCCGCTCGCTGCTCGCCGCAACCTGCGCGGAGCTCTCATCGACCTCCCGGATCAGCGTCTTCAGCGAGCCCACCATGGTGCTGAAGCTCTGCGCCAGGACGCCGACTTCGTCCCGGGAAGACGTCCTGACTTCTACGGTCAGATCGCACTGGGCGATCCGGTCGGTCAGCTCTGCGAGCCTGCGGATCGGCCGGGAGAGCGCCCGGGCGAGTCAGAAGCCCGAAGCTGAGACCCAGTTTGCAGCTTAAGGACAGGTTTCTCTCCCGGATTTGATTCTATCATGCGCCTCTATCGGCATAGTCGTTCTATTCTTCTTTTTTGGTTCTACCCTCCGGCCTCCGCTCATAGAGTTAGATAGTAGAGAAGGGCTGAAGGAGGAAGGGCTATGATGAAATGGTCAGCCGTAACGGCAAGCTGGAGCAGGTATAAAAAAACGGGACAAGCCATCGGCGTGTACACGCGCACGCTTACGATTCTGATGACGGGAAGCCTGGTGTTTTTCCTGGGACTCGGGGTCCTCGGGTATATGCAGTCGAAGCTGACGGGGACGGCGCCGTCCTCCTCCATGAAGGGGCTGGCAGCCTCGGTATCGAGCCGGTTTTTCATGGATATGATGGGGATGGAGGTGCCGCATCTCCAGGCGGACCGGCAGTCGTTCACCTTCTCCCAGTCGAACATCTCGGGCTTTCTCTTCTCGCTCGTCACGGATATCAATCCGGATGATCCGAAGACGCTGATTGCCCGCGAGATGCCGGGGATGGACCGGCCGGTGGTGCTGAGCACGCCGCAGGGAGGACTCGTCGTCGACTCGCCGGAGGATTACGGGCCGACGTCCCAGGACCTCTTCAAAGGGGAGAACGTCGGGGAGGCGGGCTCCATTACCGCGAACCCGGGAGGCGAAGAAGGGCCGGTGATGGGACCTGCGCTTCCGGCACAGGCCAAGCCGCCGAGCTCGGCGGGCAAGAACGTGGCTTTCATCTATCAGTCTCACAACCAGGAATCCTATCTTCCGGAGCTGCCGGGCGTCAAAGATCCGGACAAGGCGTACGACCCCAAGAAGAATGTGACGCTGGTCGGGCTGCGTCTGGCGCAGAGGCTGGAGAAGGAGGGCATCGGCGCGGTGCATTCGGACAAGAACTATCCCGCGATCGAGAAGACCTTCAATTACTACTATTCTTATAAGTACTCCTTCAAAACGCTGCAGGAGGCGATGGCAGGGCATCCCGACCTCGACTTCTACTTCGATATCCACCGTGATTCCCAGCGCAGGGACAAGACCACCGCCCGGATCGGCGGCAAGGATTACGCCCAGATCTATTTCATCATCGGGGGGAAGAACCCGAAGTGGAAGGAGAATTACGCCTTCGCGGAGCGGATCGACAAGGCGCTGCAGGAGAAGTATCCGGGCCTCTCCAAGGGGATCCACGCGAAGAGCGGTGAAGGCAACGGGGTGTATAACCAGAATTTTTCTCCGAACAGCGTATTAATCGAAGTCGGCGGAGTGGACAACACGCTGGAGGAATGCTACCGGACGGTCGACGCCCTGGCGGACGCGATCTCCGAGGTGATCCTGAACGCGGAGAAGGTCGATGCGAAACCGCAGGGCGAAGGAGACGGCAAAAAGCAGGGATAGCGGAGCCGGGGCCCGGAGAGGGCTCCCAGGACGATAACGGACAGGGGGACGATGGCGATGAAGGGGAATGCGGCGGTGATGTTCGGCGGGGTGGCGCTGGCCATGGGGTTCTGTATCTTCTTCGGCGTCTCCCTGGCCACGCAGGGAACCGAGCGGATCAACGGGCCGCTGGAGCGGGTGCAGACCGCCGTCCAGCCGCGGACTTACACCGCGGCCCCGGCCGGGAAGTCTGCGGCGCCCCAGCCGGTCAAGGAGGCGGCGGTGTCCCAGGTCAAAGGGAACGACCGGCCCCTGCCCCGCCCTGCGGAGGAGCCTGCCGCCGATACGGGAATCAACCGGCTCGGCAACAAGGCGGGCGAGCTGCTGCAGATCGTCACGCGCCACGGCATCAAGCTGTTCGTTTCGATGGTGGAGGCGGTGCTGGAATAGGGTCGGACTTAGGGAGGGAGCTCCGATTCGCGGCTTGAAGCTGTGGGCAGGGGGCTCTCTTTTTCATCGTCCATAAAGGGCGGCGAAGCCGTTGATCTCCCCTGGATGAAAGTCCATAGGCAGGGTACATTGATGCACGGCCCCACAACTGCTATAATAAGAAGTATTGTAAAAATTGCAGGTTAGTGAGGTTTAGCTGCCGATGGATATTCAGGCCAGACAGAAGAAGATCAGAAACTTTTGCATTATCGCCCATATTGACCACGGGAAATCCACGCTGGCGGACCGTATTCTCGAGTTTACCGGGGCGCTGACCTCGCGGGAGATGCAGGATCAGGTGCTCGACCAGATGGATCTCGAGCGCGAACGCGGCATTACGATCAAGCTGCAGGCTGTACGGCTGAACTACCGCGCCGACGACGGCGAGGATTATATATTGAACCTTATCGACACCCCTGGACACGTCGACTTCACGTATGAGGTCTCCCGAAGCCTGGCGGCCTGTGAAGGCGCGCTGCTCGTCGTGGATGCGGCGCAGGGGATCGAGGCGCAGACGCTGGCGAACGTGTACCTCGCGCTCGACAACAACCTCGAGATCCTTCCGGTCATCAACAAGATCGATCTGCCGAGCGCAGACCCTGAACGCGTGAAGACCGAGGTTGAGGATGTTATCGGCCTTGACGCGAGCGAAGCGGTACTGGCTTCCGCCAAGGCGGGGATCGGCATCAAGGAGATCCTCGAGCAGGTCGTCCAGAAGGTGCCGGCGCCGACCGGGCAGTCGGAGAACCCGCTGAAGGCGCTTATTTTCGACTCGCACTACGATCCGTACAAGGGCGTTATCGTCTACGTGCGGGTGGTAGACGGTTCGATCCGCGCGGGCTCGAAGATCAAGTTCATGGCGACCGAAGCGGTATTCGATGTCATCGAAGTCGGGGCGTTCAAGCCGCGGATGAGCACGGTGGAGTCGCTCGAAGTAGGCGACGTAGGCTTCATCGTGGCCGGGATCAAGAATGTCGGCGACACGCGGGTCGGGGACACGGTCACTGATGCGAAGAATCCGACGCCGGAGCCGCTGCCGGGCTACCGCAAGATCAACCCGATGGTGTTCTGCGGACTGTACCCGATCGAGACGAGCGACTACAACGACCTTCGCGAGGCGCTCGAGAAGCTGCAGCTCAACGATGCGTCGCTGAGCTTCGAGCCGGAGACCTCGACGGCGCTCGGCTTCGGCTTCCGCTGCGGCTTCCTCGGACTGCTGCACATGGACGTCATCCAGGAGCGGATCGAGCGCGAGTTCGATATTCCGCTGATCACGACGGCGCCGAGCGTGGTGTTCAAAGTGCATGAGACGAACGGCAACGTGCTGAACATCGAGAATCCGTCCCTGTTCCCGGAACCGGGCAAGATTGACTTCGTGGAGGAGCCTTACGTCAAGGCTTCGATCATCGTGCCGAAGGATTACGTCGGAACGATCATGGAGCTGTGCCAGAACAAGCGCGGCGAGTACAATACGATGGAATACCTCGATGCGACGCGGGTGACGCTGAAGTACGACATCCCTCTGTCCGAGATCGTGTACGACTTCTTCGACCAGTTGAAGTCGAGCACGCGGGGCTATGCCTCGTTCGACTATGAGGTGTCGGGCTACAAGCAGTCGAACCTCGTGAAGATGGACATCATGCTGAACGGCGAGCAGGTCGACGCCCTGTCGTTCATCGTGCACCGCGACCGCGCCTACAACCGCGGCCGCATCATCTGCGAGAAGCTGCGCGAGCTCATCCCGCGCCAGATGTTCGAGGTGCCGATCCAGGCGGCCATCGGCCAGAAGATCATCGCCCGCGAGACGGTCAAGGCGATGCGCAAGAACGTTCTTGCCAAGTGCTACGGGGGCGACATCTCCCGGAAGCGGAAGCTCCTCGAGAAGCAGAAAGAGGGCAAGAAGCGGATGAAGCAGGTCGGCAGCGTAGAGGTGCCGCAGGAAGCGTTCATGGCCGTCCTGAAGCTCGACGACAACTAAGACAGATACGCCGGCAGGTGCTTTCGGACTCCCCCCCTTGGCGGGGAGACCGGCACCTGCTTTTGATTTGGGGACGAAAGCCGGCGGCTTCGAGTCATCGGAGCCGGGCCGGGTAAATAAAAGAAGAGCGCCCGGACGGGCGCAGGAGGGAACGCCGATGCATAGAATGCACCTAGAACAAACGCCGGCGGCGGTATACATTCATATCCCGTTCTGTACGAACAAGTGCCATTACTGCGACTTCAATTCCTACGTGCTCAAGGGACAGCCGGTCATGGACTACCTGGAGGCGCTGGAGAGAGAGATGGCCGAGACGGTCCGCCTCGTCCCCCCGGGGGAGATTCAGACCATCTTTGTGGGCGGCGGGACGCCGACCGTGCTGACCCCCCCGCAGATGAAGGTGTTTCTGGACAGCGTGAAGCGCTATTTTCCGGATTGGTCGGAGCATATTGAATTCACCATGGAGGCGAATCCGGGCACGACGGACCTGGAGAAGCTCCAGGCGATGCGCGAGGGCGGGGTCAACCGCATCTCGTTCGGGGTGCAGTCGTTCGATAACGGGCTGCTGGAGGGCATCGGACGTATTCACAACACCGACGACGTCTACCGGAGTCTGGAGAATGCAAGGAAGGCCGGCTTCACGAACCTGTCAATCGACCTGATGTTCGGTCTGCCGGGCCAGACGCCGGAGATCATGCAGGATACGCTGACGAAGGCGCTCGCCTTGGACTTGCCCCACTATTCGATCTACAGCCTCAAGGTGGAGGAGAACACGCTGTTCCACACCCTCTATCAGCGCGGCGAACTGAAGCTGCCGGAAGAGGAAGCGGAGCTCGAGATGTTCCTCGCCCTGATGGAGCGGTTGAAGAGTGAAGGGTACGGGCAGTACGAGATCAGCAACTTTGCCAGGCCGGGCTACGAGAGCCGGCACAACGCGATGTACTGGCGCAACCAGAGCTATTACGGCCTGGGCGCCGGGGCGCACGGGTATGTGCACGGCCTCCGTCACGTCAATATCAAGGGCGTTCAGCCGTATATCGATGCGACGCGCAAAGGGCGTCCCCTCCTGAGCACCGAAGAGATCCTTGCCGATGAGGCCATGGAGGATTTCATGATGGTGGGGCTGCGGATGCTGCAGGGCGTGAAGCGGGATGACTTTGAGACCCAGTTCGGCGTTTCTCTCGAATCCGTCTTCGGCGATGTGCTCGGCAAGCTGTGCGGCAAGGGGCTGCTGGAGAACACGGGGGATGGATACCGTCTGAGCTCGCAGGGCATCCTGCTCGGCAACGAGGTGTTCGGTGAATTTTTGGGGCTCGCGGAGCAAAAAAAGGACTGACGGAGTAAAAAATGGGTTGATGGATTATACGTCGTGTTGTATATTTATTCATATGATTTTCTTCAGTTGATAGAGGCGGACGCCCCGAAGGGACGTTCGCGGATATCGACCTTGAGAAGAAGCGTCTGCTGGCTCCGCAGGGAGTATGCAGGGCCGGTTCTCTCTTGAAGGCAGACTTAGAGGAAATGGTGGGGATCTGCAATGACGACGACGTTAACCTGCCGCAAAGCGGTGGAGCAGGATATTGACAGACTGTATCATATTATTCAAGGGTATGCGGAAAAAGGAATTATGCTTCCGCGCACCCGGGAGACGCTCGCGGCACAGCTCGATACGTTCGTCGTTGCAGAGATCGGCGATGAGCTTGTAGGCTGCGGCTCTCTGACCCGGCTCGGCCAGGATCTCGTGGAGATCCGGTCGCTCGGTGTCACGGAAGGGCACAAGGGACAGGGGATCGGCAAAGCGATCGTCTCGCTGCTGGAGCAGGAGGCGAAAGCCCAAGGCATTCCGAAGCTGATGGCGCTGACCTATGAAGTCAAATTCTTTGAGCGCAGCGGGTTCACCGTCGTGCCGAAGGAGATCTTCCCGGAGAAGGTGTGGCGCGACTGCATCCACTGCAAAAAACAGCACTGCTGCGACGAAATCGCGGTGCTCAAACGACTGGATTGACTTGACACAGACCCTTTGGGTCTGTTATTTTTGTATTAGCTTAGCACTCACTTCGACGGAGTGCTAACGACAAGCCCGTCAGGGGGTTTTTCCTCTGCGCGGCCCTTTGTAATGTTCTTAAGCCAGTACAGCATGCGTGGGTTTATATAAGGAATAAGCAAGGTACCAATGGTTGAAGGTGGGATGAATTATGTTGACCGAACGCCAGCGACAGATCCTCAGTGCCATCGTAGATGACTATATTCGTTCAGCAGAGCCGGTCGGCTCCCGCAGCATCTCCAAGCGCGGTAATGTGGGGTTCTCCCCCGCCACCATTCGTAACGAAATGTCCGACCTTGAGGAGATGGGCTTCCTGGAGCAGCCGCATACGTCGGCCGGCCGGATTCCTTCGCATAAGGGCTACCGGTATTACGTGGATCACCTGATGACGTATGCCGCGAATCAGGAGTTTCAAGAGGTGGACCTCATCAAGCGGTTTTTTGCGGACAAAATGCAGGAGATGGAGCGGATCATCCAGCAGGTGGCGATGATTCTCTCGAATCTGACGAGCTATACGTCCATCGTCATGGGGCCCGAGATGCTCAGCACGACGATGAAGCACCTGCAGATCGTACCGCTGAATGAGCGTACGGCTGTGGCGATTATCGTAACGAACACCGGCCAGGTGGAGAACAAGACGGTGACGATTCCCGAGGGCATCCCGATGTCCGAGATCGAGAAGTTCGTCAACATCCTGAACGCCAGGCTGCAGAACGTACCGCTGCTGCATTTCAAATCGAAGCTCTACAGCGAGATCGCCGCGGAGATGAGCTCCTATGTTTCCGGCTACGAAGAGCTTCTCGGCATGATCGATGTCGTCACGAACAGAGACGAGGATGAGCGCATCTTCCTCGGCGGAACGACGAACATGCTGACGCAGCCGGAGTTCAAGGATGTCGATAAGGTGAAAAGCATCCTTGACCTTCTCGGCGAAGCGCCGCGCATTATTCAGCTCTTCGAAGGAGCGGCGGGAGCGGGCGGCATCCAGGTGCGGATCGGCAGCGAGAACAAGATGGAAGCCGTGAACGACTGCTCGCTCATTACCGCGTCCTACTCGATTGACGGACAGCTGCTCGGCACGATCGGCATTCTCGGGCCGACGCGGATGGACTACGCGCGGGTGATTCAGCTGCTCGATTACCTGTCGAAGGACATGACGAAGCTCATGGGAAGATGGTACAAATGAGCGGCGGCGTGAAACCGGCCGGCGGGGAAGGCGATGAGGCGTACGCGACGCTCCGCAACAACGCGGGGGCAATCCGGGCCATCACGTCCGCCGTCGAGGGGACGCTCGGACCGAAGGGGCTCGATACGATGCTCGTCGGCCCCCGGGGCGAAGTCATCATCACCAATGACGGGGTGACGATTCTCGAGCAGATGGATGTCACTCACCCGGCGGCGCGGCTGCTTATTCAGGTCGCCCGCTCCCAGCAGGAGCAGATCGGCGACGGGACGACGACCGCGACGGTGCTTGCCGGCGCGATCGTGGCCGAAGGCACCGCCCAGGTTACCCGGGGCGTGCCTGTAGCCAAGGTCGTGCGGGGCGTGCAGGAGGGCGTGGCCGCGGGGCTGCGCATGCTCGCGAAGCGGGCCCGTCCGCTCGAAGGGCTGGAAGACCCGCAGTTGTACTCGATCGCTTATGTCGCCGGACGCGAGAACGAAGACCTTGCCCGGCTCGTGATCGAGGGGGCGAAGAAGCTCGGCCTGCCGAAGATGCGGGATCCCCAGTTCCGCTTCTCGGATACGATCGTATCCCACAGCCGGGCCCGTAACGAAGTATGGCCCGGGCTGCTCATCCAGAAGCGCCCCGCGAACGCCCAGCCGGACTTCCCGCCGGACTCGGCCCGTGTGCTCCTGTTCCAGGATGCGTTCGAGCCCGAGTCGGTGCATGACGAGGCGCTGATGACCGACTCCGGCTTCCAGAAGCAGATGCAGCTGCGGGAGCAGTTCCGCTCCCTGCTGCCGAAGCTTGTGGAGCTGCAGGTCGGTTTCATCGCCTCGGACCGGGGCGTCGACCCCGAAGCCGAGCAGTTCTGCACGGACCACGGCATCATGGTCCTGCAGCGCATCTCCCGCGCGGATCTTCGGCGAATCGCCGACTACACCGGCGCGCGCCCGCTGCGGCGCACCGGTCTAGGCAAGCCGGCCGAAGAGCTGGCCGGGTATCTCGGCTACGCGGGCCACGTCTCCTACGACGAGCGGCTCGAGAGTGTCCGGATGGGCGAAGGCAAGGGCCGCGCCCAGGTCACGATCGTGGTCGGAGCCTCGACCAGCGAGGTGATCGGCGAACGCCTGCGGATCGCGAAGGACGCGGCATCAAGCGTCCAGGCGGCGCTGCGCGGCGGCTGTCTGCCCGGCGGCGGGTCCGCCGAAGCGGCCGTGGCCCATGAGCTCGAGCGCTACCGCGAGACGGTGCAGGGCATGGAAGGCTTCGGCATCGCCGCCGTCGCCGAAGCGCTGCGCCGGCCGCTGGCCCAGATCGTCGTCAATGCGGGGTACAACCCGCTGGAGAAGGTCGAGGAGGTCAAGGCGGCGCAGATCGCCACGGGCAATGATGCGCTCGCGATCGACTGCGATACGGGCGCGGTGACCGACATGGCGGCGATCGGGGTCATGGACCCGGCCGATGTGAAGCTTCATGCGCTTCAGGCGGCCGGCGAAGTGGCGGCGGCGATCCTGCGCATTCACACGGTCATCAAGATGCGGCAGCCGCGGACCGAAGAGTAGGACGGGGCCGGCGGCCGCAAAGCCAAGGTTTGCATTCACTCTATCTATGGACACACTACTATAGAGAAACGGGGCATAAGGGGCGGGAGTACCAGCCGCCCCGCGGCCGAATCGGTTAAGGAGGTGACAATATTGAATACGGAACAGAAAGACGGCGCAGGGGTAAACCCGGAGGCAGCCGGTGACGCAGCCGAACAGGAAGCGAAGGCTACATATGAGCATGGCGAAACGGAAGCGGCCCACGAGGAAGCGGAAGTGGAGCAGAACCCTGTGAACCAGGAGATCGAGCAGCTGAAGAAGCAGCTCGAAGAGCAGCAGGGACGCGTACTGCGCGCTCAGGCCGACTTCGACAACTTCCGCCGGCGTACGCTGAAGGAGAAGGAAGACTTCGCCAAGTACGCTTCGCTGAAACTGATCGAGCAGCTTCTCCCCGTGGTGGATAACTTCGAGCGGGCTATGGCAGCCAGCCGTGACAATAAAGACTACGACGCCCTCATCAAAGGGGTTGACATGATCTTCCGCCAGCTGGACGGCGTTCTTACGAACGAGGGTCTGAAGCCGATGGAAACCGTGGGTACACCTTTCAACCCGGAGTTCCACCAGGCGATTATGCAGGTGGAGTCGGATGAACACGAGGAAGGCATCGTTGTGGAAGAAGTCCAGAAGGGCTACCTCCTCAAGGATAAGGTTCTTCGTCCGGCTATGGTTAAAGTGAGCTCATAGCATATAGATGGCAGTAAAAGGATTCAACATGAAATTTCTAAGGAGGCCTTTTCCTCATGAGTAAAGTAATCGGTATTGACCTTGGAACCACGAACTCCTGCGTAGCTGTCATGGAAGGCGGCGAGGCGGTTGTTATTCCTAACCCGGAAGGGAACCGTACGACTCCTTCCGTGGTAGGCTTCAAGAAGGACGGCGAGCGCGTAGTAGGCGAAACCGCGAAGCGTCAAGCCATCACCAATCCGGACCGCACGATCATGTCGATCAAGCGCTACATGGGTACGAACCATAAGGAAAACATCGACGGTACGGACTATTCCGCACAAGAAATCTCGGCTATGATTCTTCAAAAGCTGAAGGCTGATGCGGAAGCCTACCTCGGCCAACCGGTTACCCAAGCGGTTATTACCGTTCCGGCTTACTTCAACGACAGCCAGCGTCAAGCGACGAAGGATGCGGGCAAGATCGCGGGCCTCGAAGTGCTGCGTATCGTCAACGAGCCTACGGCTGCAGCTCTGGCTTACGGCCTTGAGAAGTCCGAAGACCAGACGATCCTGGTCTATGACCTCGGCGGCGGTACGTTCGACGTATCGATCCTCGAGCTCGGCGACGGCTTCTTCGAAGTAAAGGCGACTTCCGGTGACAACCGTCTCGGCGGCGACGACTTCGACCAAGTCATCATCGACCACCTCGTAGCCGAGTTCAAAAAAGAGCACGGCATCGACCTCAGCAAGGACAAAGCGGCGGTTCAGCGTCTGAAGGATGCGGCCGAGAAGGCGAAGAAAGAGCTCTCCGGCGTACTCACGACGCAAATCTCCCTGCCGTTCATCACGGTGGTAGACGGCGTGCCGCAGCACTTGGAGCTGTCCCTGACCCGTGCGAAGTTCGAAGAGCTGTCCGCGACTCTCGTCGAGAGAACGATGGGCCCAACGCGCCAGGCGCTGAGCGACGCCGGCCTGTCGGCCGACAAGATCGACAAAGTCGTGCTCGTGGGCGGATCGACCCGTATTCCAGCCGTACAGGAAGCCGTTAAGCGCCTGATCGGCAAAGAGCCTCACAAGGGCGTCAACCCGGATGAAGTCGTTGCCCTCGGTGCAGCGGTTCAAGCGGGCGTCCTGACGGGCGATGTCAAAGACGTGGTGCTCCTCGATGTAACTCCGCTGTCCCTGGGTATCGAAACCGCCGGCGGTGTCTTCACGAAGATGATCGACCGCAACACGACGATCCCTACGACGAAGTCGCAGGTGTTCACGACGTATGCCGACAACCAGCCTAGCGTGGAAATCCACGTTCTGCAGGGTGAGCGTGCGATGGCAGCCGACAACAAGACGCTCGGCCGTTTCATCCTCGGCGACATTCCTCCGGCTCCGCGCGGTATTCCGCAGATCGAAGTAACCTTCGATATCGATGCGAACGGGATCGTTAACGTTACGTCGACGGATAAGGGCACAGGCAAGAGCCAGAAGATCACCATCACTTCCTCGAGCGGCCTCTCCGATGAAGAGATCGACCGCATGATGAAGGAAGCCGAAGCTCACGCCGAAGAAGACCGCAAGCGCAAAGAGCTCGTCGAAGTGCGCAACAACGCGGACCAGCTCGTCTACTCCGTCGACAAGACGATCAAGGACCTCGGCGACAAGGTTGACCCGTCCGAGATCGAGAAGGCCAACGAAGCCAAGGAGAAAGTCAAGAAGGCGCTCGAAGGCGACAACCTCGAGGAGATCAAAGCGGCAACCGAGCAGCTGACCGAAGTGGTGCAGCAGCTGTCCGTGAAGCTGTATGAGCAGGCGTCCCAGCAGGGTGGAGCTCCTGAAGGCGGCGAGCCGCAGGGGAATGCCGGCAAAGGCAAAGACAATGTAGTGGATGCCGATTACGAAGTCGTTGACGACAAGAAGTAAGAGGTATGTTAGCATTAGCATAGTACAAAGGGGAGTCAAAGCCGCACGCCGGCTTTGACTTTCCGTCTGTAGAAGATGGGTGCGGAAGGCATGCCGGCGGGCGGCGGACAGAAGGACGGTCCGTCGTGCCGGAGCCTTGCCAGCCCTGGGAGTAGGAGTGGAACGATGAGCAAACGTGATTTCTATGAGGTGCTGGGGGTCAGCAAGGACGCTTCGCAGGAAGAGATCAAGAAGGCGTACCGCAAGCTTGCCCGCCAATACCACCCGGATGTCAACAAAGCGGCTGACGCCGAATCGAAATTCAAGGAAGCCAAAGAAGCCTACGACGTGCTCAGCGATGACCAGCGCAAGGCCCAGTACGACCGGTTCGGCCATGTGGATCCGAACCAGGGCATGGGCGGCGGCGGAGCGCAGGACTTCGGCGGCTTCGGCGACCTCTTCGACATGTTCTTCGGCGGAGCCGGCGGCGGACGCCGGAATCCGAACGCGCCCCAGCGCGGCAACGATCTGCAGTACACGATGACCATCGAGTTCAAGGAGGCCATCTTCGGCAAGAAGATGGACATCCAGATTCCGCGGACCGAGAACTGCGAAACGTGTCACGGCAGCGGGGCCAAGCCCGGAACGAAGCCGGAGACCTGCGGTGTCTGCCACGGCAGCGGCCAGCAGGAAGTTGTGCAGAACACGGCCTTCGGCCGTATCGTGAACCGCCGCGTCTGTTCCGCGTGCCAAGGCCAGGGGCAGATTGTCAAGGACAAGTGTTCAACGTGCCACGGCGCGGGCAAGGTAAAGAAGCAGCGCAAGATCAACCTGAACATCCCGGCCGGCGTGGACGACGGAGCCCAGCTTCGCGTCTCGGGCGAAGGCGAATCGGGGACCCGGGGAGGCCCTCCGGGCGACCTGTACGTGGTGCTCCGCGTGAAGCCGCATGATTTCTTCGAGCGCGAAGGCGACGACATCTACTGCGAAGTGCCCCTGACGTTCGTGCAGGCGGCACTGGGCGACGAGATCGAGATCCCGACGCTGACAGAGAAGGTCAAGCTCAAGATTCCGGCGGGCACCCAGACGGATACGTATTTCCGCCTGAAGGGCAAAGGCGTTCCGCGCCTGCGCGGCTACGGCCAAGGCGACCAGCACGTCAAGGTCGTCGTCGTCACGCCGACGAGCCTTAACGAAGACCAGAAGGAGCTGCTCCGCGAATTCTCCCGCACCAGCGGCGAGCATACGCATGAGCAGAACCAGTCGATCTTCGAACGGATGAAGAAAGCGTTCCTGGGCGATTAAGTTGGTGTAGGGAGCAACCCTATCACACGCAAGAATATGGCTCAGCACGCAAAAAGAGCACGGCAGCGGTAACTCAGCTGCCGTGTTTTTTTATTTTTTAAAAGCAGGGAGCAGCGCAAACCGGGGAATGCGTATGGGGTGGAAAGTTTACGCGCCGCCTTTGACCTCGTGTCCTCACCTCTAATCCAATTCTAATGGGACACGAGGTCAACAGCGGCTGGAACCCCATACGTATTCCCTCCAAGCGCGTCAAAAGCATCACCCAGCACACACGCGTAGATAGGGTTTGCGCTGCGCCCTGCGCATATTCCCCTGGAATTTGCGGACAATACCAAAGCGGCATACATCCGCAAGATTGAAGGGAAGGGAGTGTCCACCATGAGTCGCGGAAATCAGGAGCGGTCGAGAAGCCAGCTGCCTATCGCCAAAAATGAGGATGTCGAATTCTCCAGCGAGCTGGCGGATGCCAATGATTTGGAAGCGCAGGAACGCGCAGATCTGGCCGATGCCAGACAAGAGCGGGAATAGGAAGGGATAGAAGCAATGGCAGAGCAGAGCATAATGGCCTATTTTCATTCTCCGGCGCAGGCCGAGAGCTGTATCGGAAAGCTCAAGGCCCTGCGCGCATCGGAAGTGCGCGTAGACCAGTTCGGCGAGTATCCGGGCCCGGGCGTTCAGGAGACGATGAACCCGATCACCGGGAATATTCCGT
Organism: Paenibacillus mucilaginosus 3016; assembly: GCF_000250655.1. Lineage (NCBI taxonomy): Bacteria > Bacillati > Bacillota > Bacilli > Caryophanales > Paenibacillaceae > Paenibacillus > Paenibacillus mucilaginosus. The sequence goes on along the minus strand of NC_016935.1, from coordinate 6,611,546 downwards.
CGCTGGGCTTCTTAACTCTGGGCGCATCGGGACTTGACCGCAACTCTGGTGTCCTGGCGGCCACCGAAACGGATGCCAGCGGATTCGGGGGGACCATGGCCGATGTTATGGAATCCTTCTCCCAGGAGGATGTGTCGCGCCGCGATACGCTGCTGACGGTCATCATCGACGAGTCCGTAGCGGAGCAGGCAAGACACATTATCCGGGAAGCTGGCGGGACCGCTTAGTGCGTCCGCATTTTCCGTGTCTCCCGTACGGCAGTTCACAACGGTTCTTCGCATGATAAGTTCATGCGGGGGGCCGTTTTTTTCATCATAAGAATGGACAGGGGAGGCCGTATATCCTGCGGCCCGCAGACCCATATTTTTACCCGGGACCTAACTTGTTGTATACTAGGAGTTATGCATGTTTGGATAGTAGAGGGCAGACAGTCCTGTGTGCTGCCAACTGCTGAAGTGAACTATAGGAGGGACTACCCTGTGCGTTACCATGAAATTACCGTACATACAACCGAAGAAGCCATCGAGATGATCTCTAACTTTATACATGAGCTGGGAGCCGGCGGGGTTTCGATTGAAGAATCGGGCACGCTGAACAAAAAGCGGGACACCTCGCTCGGCCAGTGGTACGAAATGCCGCTCAACGACATTCCGGAAGGACGTGCCGTGATCAAAGGCTATTTCACCGAAGGCACGGAGATGGGCCCGATCGTGAACGAGCTCAAGGAGCGGATCGAGCAGCTGGCGGAATTCGATATCGATACAGGCCATCCTACGTACGAGCTGCAGGATGTGGACGATGAGGACTGGGCGAACGCCTGGAAGCAGTACTTCAAGCCGCTGCGCATCTCCGAGCGGCTGACGATCAAGCCGACGTGGGAAGAGTACACGCCGGGACCGGAGGAAATCATCCTTGAGCTCGATCCGGGCATGGCCTTCGGCACGGGGACGCATGCGACAACGGCACTGTGTCTGCGGACGCTCGAGAGCGTCATTCAAGGCGGCGAAGACGTGATCGACGTAGGGACAGGCTCCGGGATCCTGGCGATCGCGGCGGCGAAGCTGGGCGCGAAGCATGTGCTGGCGCTCGACCTTGATCCGGTCTCGGTCTCCTCGGCAACGGAGAACACGCACCTGAACGGCCTGGATGACCGCATCACGGTGAAGCTGAGCGACCTGCTCGGCGTGCTGAAGGAGAGCGGCACGCAGGAGGGGGCATCGGTCGGCGTGAAGCTGCCGGTGCAGATCGTGGTGGCGAACATCCTGGCGGAGATCATCCTTCTCTTCGTGAAGGATGTCTATGACGCCCTGGTGTCCGGCGGTACCTACATCGTCTCGGGCATCATTCTGCCGAAGCAGGAATCCGTGGAAGAGGCGCTGAAGGCGGAGGGCTTCGAGATTGCCGGCCGCAACGTCGAGGGAGACTGGGTCGTCATCATCGCGAGAAAGCCGTAGGTGCCTCCTCGTGGATTTGAATTTTCTGGCTTATCCTGTTGAGCATCTTCCGTTTGTGTTCCTGGCCCTGCTGCTCGGGTTTACCGTGCATGAGTTTTCCCACGCGATCCTGGCCGACAAGTTCGGGGACCCAACCCCCCGTTCGATGGGCCGGGTGACGCTGAATCCCCGGGTGCACTTAGACGTGCTCGGGACGATCTTTTTCCTGATCATCGGCATCGGGTGGGCGAAGCCGGTTCTCGTGAACCGCAGCCGCTTCGCTTCGCCCCGGCTGATGGGCATCCTGGTCTCCGTGGCCGGGCCGGTCAGCAACCTCGTGCTGGCTTTGATTTCAGTTATCATTTATTTTGCGCTGATCCGCTTCGGAGTGCTGACCGGTGCTTCAGTGGGGGTCAGGGACGCCCTGTCCCTGTTCTTCAACTACCTGGTCAGTCTGAACGTGCTGCTTTTCATCCTGAATCTGATTCCGTTCCCGCCGCTGGACGGGTACCGGATTCTGGAGGACCTGCTGCCGCGGCGTGTCATGCTGAAGGTGAAGCCTTATGAGCAGTGGCTCTTTTATGCGATCCTGCTCATGTTCTTCATCCCGCCGCTGCGTAACGTAACCCTGGGTCCGATCTTCGCGCTGCAGGATCCCATTATGAATGGAATGCAGGCGCTCGCAGCCGGCCTGCTCGGCATGAGGTAAGCATCGTCAGGAGAATGATGGGAACGCTGGTATTCCCGGCGCAAAACGTGTATGATGGAGGATGACCGTTTCTACATGATTTTCTATGTACAAGCGGTCTGACTATTTTGGCTGAAGAATGAAGGGTAATCCGCATGCAGAGATATTTCATCGAGCCGGCGCAGTGGGCCGGGATGACGGTAACGATTACAGGCGATGACGCGCACCATCTGATCAAGGTCATGCGTGCCCGTCCGGGCGACGAATGCATCGTCAGCGACGGTGTGAGCCGGGAGGCGCTGGTTCGTCTTCAGACGCTGGAAGGCGGCCAGGTGCTGGCGGAGGTCGCGGAAGAGCTCCCGATGGAGAATGAGCCCCGGGTGGAAGTCTGGGTGGCACAGAGTCTCCCCAAGGGCGACAAGATGGAGCTCGTGATCCAGAAAGGTACGGAGATCGGCGCTTCCCGCTTCATTCCGTTCACTTCGGAGCGGACCGTCGTGCAGCTAGACGGCAAGAAAGAAGGCAAACGTACCGAGCGCTGGCAGAAAATCGCCAAGGAGGCGGCGGAGCAGGCGCACCGCAACCGGGTTCCTTCGGTCGAAGGGGTCCGCACGTGGAAGAGCCTGATGGAGCTCGCAGGCGAAGCCGACGCGGCTCTGTTCTGCTATGAGAAGCAGGGGGAGCAGGCGCTGAAGTCGGTCATTCGCGGCGTGCTCGCAGGCCGGAAGCCCGAGGAGGGCAGGGCGAAGCTGCTGCTCATCATCGGACCGGAAGGTGGCTTCACCGAGCGTGAAGCCATGGAGGCGGAGAACGCAGGCTGCCGGCCCGTCGCCCTCGGAAGACGGATACTGCGGACAGAGACGGCCGCAATGGTGGGCCTGACCTGTATTTTATATGAAGCCGGAGAGATGGGAGGAGAAGAATAAATGGCAACAGTCGCTTTTCACACACTGGGCTGTAAGGTAAACTTCTACGATACGGAAGCGATCTGGCAGCTGTTTAAGCAGGAGGGGTACGAGCAGGTTGATTTTGAATCGACGGCCGACGTGTACGTCATCAATACCTGCACGGTAACGAACACCGGCGACAAGAAGAGCCGCCAGATGATCCGCCGGGCGGTCCGCCGCAATCCGGAGGCGATCGTAGCGGTGACGGGCTGCTATGCCCAGACGTCTCCTGCGGAGATTCTGGCGATTCCGGGCGTGGATCTCGTCATCGGGACACAGGACCGCGACAAGATCATGACGCTCGTGAAGCAGATCGAAACGGAGCGCCAGCCGATCAACGCGGTGCGCAACATCATGAAGACGCGGGCGTTCGAGGAGCTGGACGTGCCGGATTTTGCCGACCGGACCCGTGCCTTCCTCAAGATTCAGGAAGGCTGCAACAACTTCTGCACCTTCTGTATTATCCCATGGTCCCGCGGCCTCATGCGCAGCCGGGACCCGCAGAGTGTCATCAGCCAGGCGAAGATGCTCGTGGAGTCCGGCTTCCAGGAGATCGTCCTGACGGGCATCCATACCGGCGGCTACGGCGAGGACATGGAAGACTACAGCCTCGCGAAGCTGCTGTGGGATCTCGACAAGGTTGAAGGCCTGAAGCGGATCCGGATCTCGTCGATCGAAGCGAGCCAGATCACCGATGAGGTGCTCGAGGTGCTTCAGAAGTCCGGCAAGATCGCACGCCACCTGCATATTCCTCTGCAGGCGGGCAGCGATGATGTGCTGAAGCGGATGCGCCGCAAGTACACGACCGCCGAGTTCGCGTCGAAGATCGAGCACATCCACCGCATCATGCCGGGCGTGGCCATCACGACGGACGTGATCGTAGGCTTCCCAGGTGAGACGGAGGAGATGTTCCGCGAAGGCTATGCCTTCATGGAGCGGATGGGCTTCTCCGAGATGCACGTGTTCCCTTACTCCAAGCGGACCGGCACGCCGGCCGCACGGATGGAGGACCAGGTGGACGAGGAGATCAAGAATGCCCGCGTGCATGAGCTGATCGACCTGTCCGAGCGCATGCAGCTTGCTTATGCCGAGCGTTTTGTCGGCGAAGTGCTGGAGGTTATTCCGGAGCGCGACTACAAGGGGCAGCCGGGCAGCGGACTCATCATGGGCTACTCGGATAACTACCTGCAGCTCGTGTTCGAGGGCAGCGAGGAGTGGATCGGCCGCGTATGCCGTGTACGGGTCACCGAAGCGGGCGTAAACGAGTGCCGGGGCACCCTTGTCGAGGTGCCGAGCGAAGCGGGCGTGGTCACGCTGCCGAAGAGACAGGCGGCACAGCAGGCGGCCGAGTCGATTCCGGGGCAGGCGGCCAAGGCAATTGTCTGAGAGCGGCGGGGCATGAATGGAGCGGTTCGTCCATGGGCCGATCAAGGAAAGTGACCGAGGCGCGATGAGAATACACAGAAGGCTTTCATCTGCTGCGCCGGGGAGGGCGGGTTCGCCGGTTCCCCCGGGCCGGCAGATGGAGTCTTTTCCATTTGGAGACGGAAGGGTGGTCATATGAAAGAAATTTCGGCGGGAGGCGTGGTGTACCGCAGGGCTGACGGAGGAATTCAGGTGCAGATGATCCAGGACCGCTACGGTAAGATCACCCTGCCCAAAGGGAAGATGGAGCCGGGCGAAACCGTCGAAGAGACGGCCCTGCGCGAAATTCTCGAGGAGACGGGCATCACGGGGACGATCCGTGAGCCGCTGGAGACCATTACCTACCAGTTTACGCTCAGCGGTGTGGGGGTAGTGGACAAGGAGGTTCATTACTACCTTGTGGAAGCGACCGGCGGAACGCTGCAGGCCCAGGTGGAGGAGATCCGCGGGGTAGAGTGGCTCCATCCGATGGAAGCGTGGCATCAGCAGAAGAATTCGGGCTATGGCAACAACGATACGGTACTGCAAAAAGCATTGGCTGCCCTCGGTTTTCAGGTAGGCTGAATCGGGCGGCGGTCTGATGGACATTACATAAAAGGATGATCCCAAGGGTTCAGGCCGCAGGCGGGTGAGGATGCTGCCTGCGGCTGCTCTGTTCCTGCGGGGCTGCAAGGGATTCCGTCCTACTAAAGACATTGGAGGCTGTTTTATGGCCGTAGTGGTTTTACAAAAGAAGCGCAAGAAGAGACTGGAAGAAGGCCATCCGTGGGTGTACCAGTCCGAGATTGATCGGGTGGACGGCGAAGCGGTGCCGGGCGGACTTGTTGCCGTACACGCGGCCAACGGGCAGTACTTGGCGACGGGCTACTATAACCCCGCATCCCAGCTGGCTGTACGGATCGTTTCTCTGGAACGGGTGGAGGAGCTTACCCGCGAGTGGTTCGTCAGCCGTCTGCAGGACTGCAGAGAGCACCGGGAGCGGTTCCTGCCGGATACGCGTTCCTATCGCCTGGTCTATGGCGAAGCGGACTTTCTCCCCGGGCTCATCGTCGACAAGTTCGAGGATGTGCTGGTCGTCCAGATTCTGACGCTCGGCATGGAGCGTGCACGGGAAGCTCTGGTTGCGGCGCTGGTCGAAGTCATGGCGCCCGCCGGCATCTACGAACGCAGCGATGTGTCGGTCCGCGGGCTGGAAGGGCTGGACCAGCGCAAAGGGCTGCTCTACGGGGAAGCCCCGCGGCATATTACGATCCGGGAGAACGGGCTACTGATGCAGGTTGACATCGAAGAAGGCCAGAAGACCGGCTACTTCTTCGACCAGCGGGAGAACCGCGCGGCCATTGCCCCGCTGATGAAGGGCTGGGGCCGGCGCAGCGGGATCGAAGTGAAGCCGCTCGTGCTGGATGACGGCACTTCGAAGCTCGTGCCGGTCAACAAGAGCGGCAAGGAAGTGACATTCCCGTTCTGGGATGGTGCGACGGTGCTCGAATGCTTCTCGCATACCGGCAGCTTTACGCTTCATGCCTGCCAGTACGGGGCGAAGAAGGTGACGTGCCTCGATATCTCGGAGCACGCGGTGGAGACGGCCCGCAGCAACGTCGAGCTGAACGGCTTCGGCGACCGGGTGGAGTTCGTTGTGGCCGATGCGTTCGACTACCTCCGCCAGCAGGCCAAAGGGCTGGAGCAGCGGCAGGAGCGCGGCCAGGCCGGGCAGAAGAAGGTCGATACGTCCGTTCGTCTCGAAGCTCAAGGCCGCTCGTGGGACGTGGTAATCCTGGACCCGCCGGCATTCGCCAAGTCCCGCAGCAGCGTGGAAGGCGCCTGCCGGGGCTACAAGGACATCAATCTGCACGGCATGAAGCTGGTCAACGAAGGCGGCTATCTCGTTACGGCGAGCTGCTCGTATCATATGAAGCCGGAGCTGTTCCTGGAGACGGTGCTGTCTGCCGCCCAGGATGCGGGCAAGACGCTTCGTCTGGTGGAATTCCGCAACGCGGCGAAGGACCACCCGCGTATTCTCGGGGTGGATGAAGGCAACTACCTGAAGTTCGCGATCTTCGAAATCCGCAGCCGCCGATAAGCGGAGGCTCGGAAGCACGCCTGACCCGCTCGGTCTCCATCTGGAGGCTGGCGGGTCTTTTTGGCGCGGGCTGCTGGGGCTGGTTGGGGAATACACCTGCTGGATTCACCTTGTGCATGCTGCGAACCGTTTGGCTTGAAAAGAGGAGTGAATGGAAGCGGCAGGTTCCGATGCACGGTTCCTTTTCGCCCCCGGAGGCGATATAATGACTGGGATGGCTGCTGCAGCTGGGGCTGCGGTACAAAGTGGAGGTGCGGATAATGAATACGGGCATGAGTATTGAAGAAGCGATCCGAGGCCGGCGGACAACCGGACGCGTAACGCAGGAAGAAGTGGATCAGGCACTGATTGAATCCATTCTGGAAGCGGGCAACTGGGCGCCAAGCCACCACGGCACGGAGCCGTGGAGGTTCTTTGTCCTGACGGGCAGCGGCCGGCAGCGATTGGCCGACGCTTATGTGGATATTGCGGCTGAAGGGCTCGGGGAGCTGACGCCGGAGGCGCAGGAGGAGCTGCAGCGCAAGCATGGGTCCAAGGCGTTCCGGGCGCCGACTGGTCATCGCTGTCGCGGTGTCGCCTTCGGAAGCGAAGGGTGTGATCCGCATCGAGGAGTTCGCTGCGGCGCATGCCGCCGTGCAGAACATGCTGCTGATGACTCATGCGCTTGGACTTGCAGGGATCTGGCGCTCGGGTGAGCCGATGTACCACCCGCGGATGAAGGAGGCCTTTGCTCTCACGGAGAAGGAAGAGATGGTCGCCCTGCTCTATATCGGGTTTCCGGCTCAGGCTGCGCCGGAAGGAAAGCGCCGTCCGGTGGAGGAGAAGACGGTCTGGTTTACGGACTGACCTCTCGGCGTGTTCATAAGCGGGCGTAATACGTAGGCGCACGCTCCTGCTGGGCTTCCCAGCGGCTCAAAGTCAAAGAAGCTTACACATCCTATGGATTTGTAGGCTTTTTTGGTGCCTGAGGGCTCGTAGAGAGCTCGTAGTTTCATTTTTGCACTCCGTTATGCTTCGCATAAAGGTCGCTATCAAAAATGAAATACATCGCAGGCAGGAAAACCAAGAAAAGATAACAGATACTTCGCAGGGCAGACGAACGTCAGATGCCTAGGCTCGTAGTTTCATTTTTGCGCTCCGTTATGCTTCGCATAAAGGTCGCTGTCAAAAATGAAATACATCGCAGGCAGGAAAACCAAGAAAAGATAACAGATACTTCGCAGGGCAATCAATAAAAGACAGCAGATACGTCGAGGGGCAGGAAAACCAAGAAAAGATAACAGAAACGTCGCGGGGCAATCAAGAAAACATAAAGAATACGTTGCAGGGCATTCATCCAAGATTGCCCTGTCGGCTCCAATAAGCCTTGTGCTGGACAGGGGAACGTGTGTTCCTTATGCCGAAAAGTGGTACTAATGATGCTAAAAGCGATAGAAGCCCGGGGCGATGGTTGTCTTCACCATCAAGCTCCGGGCTTCTGTACAGTACAAATATAGTTTGCAGCTTACAGCGCCTGCTTGTAGCCCGGCGCCGGGCTTCGCAGGCCGCTGCCGATCCGCAGGGAGGAGATGCGCTCGGGTGTCCGCTTCTCGACGTGCTTCAAGGTAGCCAGTACGGCCTTCTGGACAGCCGGCGTCGGATCCTTGAGCAGCCGCTTCCACGAGCGGGACAGCCGGTCCCAATGAGCGGAGACTTCGCCGGAAGCGAAGAGATAGACCGCGTGTACACGCACATTGGAATCGGCGCTGCCGATCCATTTCGATAGACGGTGGGTGATTTCCTCCGGGTAGGCGGGAAGGAGCAGTGGACCCAGAGTATGAACGCTGAGCGTCTTTTTGACGTCAGCATGCGTATCGCGCAGCAGAGGTTCGAGGAGGTCGAAGAGGGTGCCGGCCCAGACCGGATTGCGCGTCTTGGCGGCCGCACGGATCGCATGCAGTGCGGACAGACGCACGGTCGGCACGCGGTCGGTGACCCAATCGACGAGCTGCAGCGAGAAAGAGTCAAAATGCTTCACGAGCAGCGTACCGCAGGCCTCGGCCGCCCACTTGCGCACCGGGGCGTGGGGGCTGCCGGCCAGACGCTTCAACCGGTCCGATACGGGTCCCGGGTGCAGTGCGTACTGGCCCGTGAGCAGGAATACGGCCATCTCCTGGCCGGTTTCGCTGTCCGTCTCCGTGAAGCGGAGCGCCAGCTCCATCAGCTTGGCAGGGTCGCTGAGCAGAGCGGATTCGACCGCTTGAAGAGATCTATGTTTGAAAGCCTGCAGTTCCACACCGGACAGCTGCGAGGCGGAAGTATCCAAAGCCTTAAGAAGTTGAGAGAAAGAGCCGTCGGCAGCAAGACCCGTCAGTAGCGATTCCAAACCGGGGTGTTCAGCTATCATGTGCAGCACTCCTTCAAATAGGATCATATAACAGCATTTTACAACAAAACGAACAGGAGAACAAGTGTTCTCTATCAAAAAATGTGCTATAATCGGTAGAACATCCAGAAGTCTCCTTGTCCCATGGCGAACGAATATTTGGTAGAATAGAAGAATTCCCAAAGTACAGGATGAAACTTGGAAAGCTGGAAGCAGGAAAGCTGGAAGGTCACCAAGCGGTGTAGTTAAAGAGAAGAGCCAATGTATAGAAAAGAACCGACGATAGAAAAGAACCGACGATAGAAGAGAACCGACGATAGAAGAGAACCAACGATAGAAGAGAACCAACGATAGAAGAGAACCAACGATAGAGAGAACCCGCTGCAGAAAAAGAGCACGAAGTAAGCATGAAGACCGCAAGAAGAAGCAAATGAAAGAAGAAACGTACGAAGACAGAAGAAAAGCTCGAATAGCAACAAAGCATACGCACGATGCGAAGAAATTTGCATGGACAGAAGAAATGTGCGAACGGAAGAAAATCGCAGCTGCTGGACGCTTTTTTCTCCACAGCTCATGAAACGCAGCAGGCAAACATCGGCAGGCCCGTGCGGCAGGCCTTTAAATAACAGCTTACGCCGGATGGCGAAAGCGGCATTGAGGTGCAGCGATGGCATATCGTTTCGTGCTCGGCAGGGCCGGGAGCGGCAAGACGACATATTGCTTGAAAGAATTCAGGAGCGGCTCGGGGAGCGGCCGGACGGGCGCCCGATCATCTGGCTCGTGCCGGAGCAGGCAACCTTCCAGACGGAGTATGCCCTTGTGAACGGCTCGGGCCTCGGCGGAACGATGAGGGCGCAGGTGCTGAGCTTCCGCCGGCTGGCCTGGCGGGTGATGCAGGAGGTGGGGGGAACGGCGCGGCTGCCGATCGACGAGATCGGGAAGAAGCTGCTGCTCCACCGCATTTTACATAGAGGAAAGGACCGGCTGCGGAGATTCCATGCTTCGGCGGACCAGATGGGCTTCATTGACAATCTCAACGACATCCTCAGCGAGCTCAAAAGGTACTGTGTGGCTCCCGAGGATCTGGCCGCCTTTTATACCCGCAAATTCGGGGACGGCGGACCGGGCGGAGGGTCCCTGGAGGACAAGCTCCACGATCTGCAGGTCGTGTACGCCGAATTCGAGACGGAGCTCTCGAAGCTGTACCTCGACGGCGAGGATTACCTGACGCTGCTGGCCCGGCAGCTGCCCGAATCGGCTTATGCGCAGGGAGCCGAGGTATGGGTCGACGGGTTCCACGGCTTTACGCCCCAAGAGCTGGCGGTCCTCGTGAAGCTCGGGGAACGCGCGGATCGGGTGACGATCACGCTCTGTCTGGACCGGCCGTATCTGCCAGGGGAGCCGCTGAACGAGCTGGAGCTGTTCCATCTTCCGGCGCGCACGATGCAGAAGCTGCAGGAGCTCCTGCGGGAGGCGCAGGTGGACGTGCTGGAGCCGGTGGTGCTGCCGGCCGCACCTCCGGCCCGATTCGCCGCACAGCCGATGCTCGCTTACCTGGAAGCCCACTGGGATGACCGGGTGAAGCAGCCCTGTCCGGTCGTTCCGCTCGAACGCAGCCTCTCGCCGCTTCATATAACGCAGGCGGCGGGAAGAAGGGCCGAGGTGGAAGGGGCCGCCCGCGATATCATCGCCCTCGTGAGGGACCGGGGTCTGCGCTGGAGGGACATCTCGGTATCCCTGCGCGACATGGAGTCGTACTGCGACCTGATCAAGGCCACATTCGAGGATTACGGCATTCCGCATTTCTTCGACGTGAAGCGGTCGATCCTTCATCATCCGCTCGTCGAGCTCATCCGCTCCTCCCTCGAGGCATGCGGCAACCACTGGAAATATGATGCGGTGTTCCGCAGCATCAAAACGGGCTTTTTCATCCCGATGCCGGGGGAGAATGTCGATCCCGAGACGGGAATCCGCATCGACCGCCACGCCATGGACCAGCTCGAGAACTATGTGCTTGCCTTCGGCATCCAGGGCAGCCGCTGGACCGACGACAAGGACTGGACCTATTCCTACCGGACCACGCTGGAGGACGACGGGGAAGCCCGGGCTGCGGACGAGGCGTTCCTGAAGCGGATCAATGCCTGCCGCAGACAGGTGTCGGCTCCGATGGGCGAGCTGTACCGGCGAATGAAGGGGAGAAGGGAAACGGTCCGGGAACGCGTCGAGCATCTCTACGGGTTCCTGACGGGGCTCCGCGTGCCGGAGCGTCTCGAGTATTGGAGCCAGAAGGCGCTGGGCGAAGGGGAGCCGGAGACGGCGCGCATGCACGGACAGGTGTGGGACCGGGTGATGGATGTGCTCGACCAGCTTGTGGAGCTGATGGGGCAGGAGACGGTCACGCTTGAGCTGTTCACGGATCTGCTGGAGACGGGTCTCGAGAGCATCCGGCTGGGCCTCGTTCCGCCGACGCTTGACCAGGTGTTGGTCGGGTCCATGGACCGGACGCGTTCGGGGCGCATCAAGCATACGTTTGTTCTCGGGGCGACGGAAGGGGTTATGCCCGCGAAGATGCCGGAAAAAGGACTGCTGACCGAGAGCGAGCGCGAGTTCCTCGCGCAGAGCGGGCTCGAGACGGCGGACACCGGACGCAGAAGGCTGCTCGACGAATCGTTCCTGATGTACTATGCCTTCTGTACGCCGAGCGAAGGCTTGTGGCTCTCTTATCCGCTGGCGGATGAGGAAGGGCGCAGCCTGCTGCCGTCGGATATCATCCGGCAGATCAAGCGAATGTTCCCGTCCGTCAAGGAAAGGCTGCTGCAGCACGATCCGGAAGCCGAAGGGCACCCGGGCGAGCATATGGAATACGTCTCGCGTCCGGGACCGGCATTCTCACTGCTGTCGGTTCAGCTGAGGCAGTGGCTGCGCGGGGCCCCGATGAACGTCGTATGGTGGTCGGTGTACAACTGGTTTACCCGCCTGCCCGAGCACGATAAGGCCCAGGAACTGTCGCGGATGGTGAAGGCGCTGCGGTATACCGGCGGGGCGATGCGTCTGTCGCCGGAGACGAGCCGGCTGCTGTACGGAGATCTCATCCAGACCAGCGTGTCCCGGATGGAGCGCTTCGTGGCCTGTCCGTTCTCCCAGTTCGCCTCCCACGGGCTGCGGCTCAAGGAGCGGCGGATCTTCCGGCTCGAGGCGCCGGATGTCGGCCAGCTGTTCCATGCGGCGCTGAGCAGCTTCGTGGAGCAGGCTGAGCGGGAGCAGATGGACTGGCACGCGCTGACGCCGGAGGAGTCCGCCAAGCGGGCGGCCTTCGTCATCGATACGCTGGCCCCGAGACTTCAGGGGGAGATTCTCCTGAGCTCGGAGCGGTATTTGTACATTGCCCGCAAGCTGAAACAGGTGGTCGGCAGAGCCGCCCTGATGCTCGGCGAGCACGCCAAGCGGGGGCAGTTCCGGCCGATCGGTCTCGAAGTGGGCTTCGGCGCAGGTCAGCAGATTCCTCCGCTTCACTATGCGCTGCCGAACGGGGTGCAGATGGAGCTGCGGGGGCGCATTGACCGGATCGACCGCGCGGACACCGACAAGGGGACGCTGCTGCGGGTCATCGACTACAAGTCGAGCGCGAAGTCGCTGAATATGGCGGAGGTGTACTACGGCCTGTCGCTGCAGATGCTGACTTACCTCGACGTCATTCTGACCCATGCCCCGGTGTGGCTGGGCAAAGAAGCCGAGCCGGCCGGCGTGCTGTACTTCCACGTGCACAATCCGCTGCTGAACGCCAAGAACGGCATGACGGCGGAGCAGATCGACAAGGAGCTCAAGAAGCGGTTCAAGATGCGGGGCCTGCTCAAGGCCGACCCGGATGTCATCACGCTCATGGACAGCCGGCTTGCCGGCTCCAGCGGCCATTCGGAGCTGCTCCCTGCGGCGCTCAAGGCGGACGGATCGTTCTACAAAACCTCATCCGTCGCGTCGGAGGAGCAGTGGAACACGGTGAGGGAGCACGTGCGCAACACGATCCAGGAGATCGGCACGTCGATGACGGACGGCGAGATCGGGGTGCATCCTTACCGGATGGGCCAGAACATCGCCTGCAGTACCTGCTCCTTCCGACCCGTCTGCCAGTTCGATCCGCAGCTCGAAGACAATGAGTACCGGATCCTTCCGCAGATGGGCAAGGAATTGGCGTGGGATCTTATGGCGAAGAAGAACAGCAAAGCGGAGGAGAAGAGGAAGCGGAGCGCGTTCCGAAGGCTCCTCCCGGAGCTCGAGGGGACGCGGCAAGCCGCAGGAGAAGGATGAAGGCCATCTTCCGGAAGAAGGGCAGCTTCTCTTCCGGCTCGAGGAGAACGGCGAGGAGAATGACCCGATGCTGACAGACATGAATGAAGGCCGTACGGCGGAAGAAGGAGGTCCCAAAGAATGAGTGTCCGTTACATCCCCAAGCCGGAAGGCAGCACGTGGACCGACGACCAGTGGAATGCGATCGCGATCCGCGGTCATTCCATGCTGGTGGCGGCGGCGGCCGGCTCCGGCAAGACGGCGGTGCTCGTCGAACGGATTATCCGCCGGATTGCTGACGAAGCCGATCCGGTCGACGTCGACCGGCTGCTCGTGGCGACCTTCACGAAGGCGGCGGCGGCCGAGATGCGGCACCGGATATCCGAGGCGCTCGAGAAGGCGCTGAACGCGAACCCGGAATCGGAGCATCTGCGCAGGCAGCTGGCCCTGATTCCCCGGGCGTCCATTACGACGCTGCACTCCTTTTGTATGGAAGTGATTCAGCGTCACTACCAGCGGATCGGACTCGATCCGGGCTTCCGGATCGCCAACGAGACCGAGACGGCACTGATGCGCCAGGACCTGCTGGAAGACCTGCTCGAGGAAAAATACGGCTCATCCCCCGAGGACGACCCGTTCTGGCTGCTGGCCGATTCCTTCAGCGGCGACAAGAGCGACGACGCGCTCTTTCAGCTGATCCAGCGGCTCTACGACGACTCGCGGAGCCATCCGTGGCCGGAGCACTGGCTGCAGGCGTGTGCCGCCATGTTCGAGACGGCGGAGCTGGAGGAGAACAGCCCCTGGATCCAAAGCCTGAAGGCATACGTGCGAGTTGAGCTTCAGGGAGCGGAGGCGCTGCTGCTCGAGGCCGAGGATACGGCGAACCTCCCCGGAGGGCCGGACCCGTACCTCGCCAATCTGCAGGATGACCTGTCCGTCGTCCGGGAGCTGTGCGGGAGAGCGGAGCATGGCACGTGGGCTTCGCTCTACGAGGCTTTCCAGACGGCATCGTTCGGGAAGCTCAAGGCCTGCAAGGGCGACGGCTACGACAAGGAGCTGCAGGAGCGTGTCAAGGAGCTGCGCGGAGAAGCGAAGGACCGGATCGGCGACCTGAAGGAGGAGCTCTTCGCCCGGACGCCGGAGCAGTATGCGGCGGAGCTGCGGACGGTGGCTCCGCTGATGCGGCTGCTCGTGGAGGTCGTGCTGGAGTTCGGCGGGCGTTTCCGCAAGGCGAAGCTGGCCAAGGGGTTGGTTGATTTTGCCGATCTCGAGCACTACTGCCTTAAGATTCTCTCCGGCGAGGGCGCCGGACCGGAAGGCCTGACGCCGTCTGCGGCTGCGCTCGAGTACCGGGAGCAGTTCGTGGAAGTGCTGCTCGACGAGTACCAGGATACGAACCGCGTGCAGGAGGCGATCGTCGAGCTCATCGCGCGGGAGACCCCGGGCAACCGGTTCATGGTAGGCGACGTGAAGCAGAGCATTTACCGGTTCCGTCTGGCGGAGCCGGGTCTGTTCCAGGAGAAGTACAAGAGCTACCGGCTCGACGGGACGGAACCCGGCCAGCGCATCGACCTCGCAAGGAACTTCCGAAGCCGCCGCCAGGTGGTGGACGGGACGAACTATATATTCCGTCAGCTGATGAGCGAAGGGATCGGAGAGATCGACTACGACGAACGGGCGGAGCTTGCCTACGGGGCGGGTTACCCCGATCCGCTGCCGGGGGGCGAGGACTTCGCTGCGGATCTGGTGCTCATCGACCGTTCGGCGGATGAGGACGTCCGGGGAGCGGGAGCGGACGCCTCCGAGCAGTCTGCGGAGGAGGAAGGCGGCGCAGGCGATGACCTGGCGGCCGAAACGGCGGAGCTCGAGGCCGTCCAGCTCGAAGCCCGTTACATCGGGCAGCGGATCCGCGGCATGCTGGCGGCGGACGGCGACAGAAAGCTGCAGGTCTATGACAAGGCCAGCAAAGGGACGCGGGACGTCTCGTACCGCGATATCGTCATCCTGCTCCGGGCGACGCAGCAGTGGGGGCCTGTGCTCATCGAAGAGCTCAGAGCGATGGGCATCCCGGCGTATGCGGAGCTGAACACGGGCTATTTTACGGCGGTGGAGGTGCAGATGCTGCTCTCCCTGCTGCAGGTGATCGACAATCCTTACCAGGATATTCCGCTCGCTTCCGTGCTCCGTTCGCCGATGGCCGGCCTCGATGACGAAGAGCTGGCCCACATCCGGATCTGCCGGCCGCACGGCCCGTTCTATGACGCGGTGCGCGCTTATGTGAGGGAGGAGCGGAAGGAAGAGGCAGGCGGAGGAGTCTCTCCCGAGCAGGCGGACCGCTTGGCGGATGACTCATCCCAGGACCGGCTTGAAGGAGCCGAGGCGGCCATCTCAGGCGAGACGGACGGACTGCCGCATGAGCAGGC
This sequence comes from Paenibacillus mucilaginosus 3016, assembly GCF_000250655.1. Taxonomy (NCBI): domain Bacteria; kingdom Bacillati; phylum Bacillota; class Bacilli; order Caryophanales; family Paenibacillaceae; genus Paenibacillus; species Paenibacillus mucilaginosus. The sequence continues at coordinate 6,595,901 of NC_016935.1, read as the reverse complement.
TGCCGGAGAACTGCTTGCGGCGGCCGTACCCCCTTCTTCCAGTGAACGCGCCGGTGACGGAGGGCGGGAAACATCCTCCGCCGAGGATCTTAATGCGGAGCCGGCCTGCGATGCCGGGGAAGAAGACGGATTCCTCCGCAGGGTGGAAGTGCAGGAGAAGCTCAAGCATTTCCTAGGCCAGCTGCGCGCATGGAGAAATTACGCCGCCCAAGGCTCCGTAGCCGATCTCATCTGGCGGATTTACCGCGAGACGAAGGTCCTGGATTTCGTGGGCGGACTCCCCGGCGGCCAGCAGCGCCAGGCGAACCTGCGTGCGCTCTATGACCGAGCCCGCCAATACGAGAACACCTCGTTCCGCGGCTTGTTCCGCTTCCTGCGGTTTATCGAGCGGATGCAGCGCACCGGAGGGGACCTCGGGGCGGCGCGGGCGCTCGGCGAGCAGGAGGACGTTGTACGGATCATGACGATCCACAAGAGTAAGGGGTTGGAGTTCCCCGTCGTTTTCGTAGCGGGGCTCAATAAAGGCTTCAACCGTCGCGATCTCACCGACCCGTTCCTGCTGCACAAGGAGCTCGGCTTCGGTCCGAAGCTGACGGACACGGTGAACCGGGTCAGCTATCCGACGCTGCCGTGGCTGGCGATTAAGCGCAAGATCGGAATGGAGATGCTCGCCGAAGAGATGCGCGTGCTCTATGTCGCCCTGACCCGGGCGCGCGAGAAGCTGATCCTGGTCGCCTCGGTGCGGTCGGCGGAGAAGCTGGCGAAGTCCTGGACCCGGTTCGTCCGGCACCGGGATGCCCGGCTGCCCGACGATGCGCTCGCCAAGGCGCGCAATTATCTTGACTGGATCGGCCCGGCCGTCATCCGGCACCCGGATGCGGAGATGCTGCGCGCGGCGGCGGATGCGGACTTCGAATCCCGGCCGTTCCTGGCCGGGGAAGCCTCCCGGTGGAATGTCCACCTGCTGCGGGGCGACGTGTTCGCCGGGCTCGCGCAGGCGGCGGCCGCCCAGTCGGAATTCAGCGAAGAGCGTTGGGAGCAGGTGCAGCGCTACGAGCCGGTGGACGGCACGGAGCGGTATGAAGCCGAGGTATGGCGCCGCCTGGACTGGGTTTATACGGACGGGGGAGCCTCCAAAGTACTGTCGAAGACCTCGGTGACGGAGCTCAAGCGTCTCTCCGAGCATCACAAGCTGCTCGAGACGCTGTCGGACGAGCCTTCCCCGACCTTGTGGGGAGAGGCGGACGGCCGGCAGGGAACCATCGCGTCGGGCGAGCTTGCAGCCCTTGGCACAGGCGCGGGCTACCGGCCCGTGATTGTGCGCCGGCCCCGCTTCCTCGAGCAGGAGAAGGGCAATGCGGCGGAGCGCGGCACCGTGTTCCACTCCGTGATGCAGCAGATTCCGCTGAAGCCGGCTCCGACGCTGGCCGGCATCCGGGAGACGCTGGCCCGGATGGTGGAGCGGGAGCTCATCACGCCGAAGCAGATGGACATGGTGGATCCCTCGGTCATCCTCGCATTCTTCGAGAGCGGACTGGGGGCCCGGCTGCAGTCGGCTGTAAGCTTACACCGCGAGGTGCCGTTCAGCTTCGCCATGCGGGCGGCGGACGTCAACCCTTCGGTTGAAGCGCTGGCCGCAGAAGAAACCGTTATGCTGCAGGGGGTCATCGACTGTCTGATCGATGAAGGGGACGGGCTCGTGCTCGTCGACTACAAGACCGACCGGCTCAAGGGCAGCTCGCCGCAGGCGGCGGCCGCCCGGTACAAGATGCAGCTCGATCTGTATGGCCGCGCGGTGGAAGCGATCTGGAAGCGGCCGGTTACCGCCAAGTATATATTCCTGTTTGACGGGGCCCATATCGTGCAGATCTAGCAGGCCTGCGACCTGGCTAGTTCGGTAGAGGAAGGAAGAGATAGGATGCGGATTTTACATACGGCCGATTGGCATTTTGGCCGTACCCTGGAAGGGCGGAGCCGGCTGCCGGAGCAGGAGGCGTTCGTCGACGAGCTGGTAGAGCTGGTGCGCGACCAGAACATCGACCTTGTGCTCCTGGCCGGCGACGTCTACGATTCCGTCAACCCTCCGGCAGCGGCCGAGAGCCTGTTCTACGACGCGCTCTCCCGCTTGTCCGATCAGGGGAGGCGGCCGGTGTATGTCATTGCCGGCAACCATGACCACCCGGACCGCCTGGCCGCGGCGGCCCCCTTGGCGGACCGCCTTGGCGTGACGCTGGTGGGCCTGCCGGAAGCGCGGGTCCATGAGACGCATATCGCCAGGACCGGCGAGTCGGCGGTGATCTACATGCTGCCTTACCCGTCGGAGTCCCGGCTCAAAGAGCTGCTCTCGGACGAAGCGGAGGAAACGGTGCTGCGAGCCGCTTATTCGGAGCGCGTGCGCCATATCGCCGAGGAACAGGCGAAGCGGTTCCGGCCGGACACGGTCAATCTGCTCATGAGCCATCTGTATGTGCTCGGGGGCAAGGAGACGGAGTCGGAGCGGCCGATTCAGGTCGGCGGCGCCTATACCGTCGATACCCAGTCGCTCTCGGTCGGTGCCCAATACGTGGCGCTCGGCCATCTTCACCGGCCGCAGAACATCAAGGCGGGGTCACTGATGCGCTACAGCGGCTCTCCGCTGGCCTACAGCTTCTCGGAAGCGGGTCAGGCCAAGTCGGTCACTGTACTCGACATCCGTCCGGGAGCCGAGCCGCAGATGGAGGAGATGTTCCTCTCGAGCGGCCGGCCGCTTGTCCATTGGAAAGCCAAGGGCGGACTCTCCGAAGTGCACCAGTGGCTGGAAGAGGGGAAGGACCCGACAGCGTGGATCGATCTCGAGGTCCATTTGACGGAGACGATGTCGCTGGAGCAGATCCATAAGCTGCGCCAGACCCGGGAAGGGTTCATTCATATCCGCCCTGTGTATCCGGAGATGGAGGCGGTTCTGCAGTCGGAGGCCGTCTCGGCCACCAAAGCGCCGATGGACGAGCTGTTCCGCCGCTTCTATGAGCGGCAGACGGGGGGAGCCCAGCCCGAGCCGGAGCTCGTGAAGCTCTTCCTGGAGCTGCTGGCGGAGGAAGAAGACGACGCAGCGGTGTAGGGCGGCAGGGGAGCCGCTTGAGATCAAGGGAAACAGCAGCTCGCGGCCGGAAGGAGGCCGGAAGCCTGCAGGATTTGGAACCGTCGGGAAACGTAAACCAGCTTCAGGATCCATTCTGCAGATCAAAGGGGACACTCCGCCGGCGGGAGCGGGAACACGAAAGGAGGCTTCTTCATGAGGCCGATACATTTGCAAATCGCGGGGCTGCAGAGCTACCGGGAAGCGCAGGAGATTGATTTCACGGAGCTGACGGGTGCGGGCGTGTTCGGGATTTTCGGACCGACAGGCAGCGGCAAATCGACGCTGCTCGATGCGATGACCCTTGCCTTATACGGCAAGGTCGAGCGGGCGAACGGCGGCACGCAGGCGATCATGAATCAGGCGGAGCAGTCGCTGTCCGTCTCGTTTACCTTTGAGCTGACGTCGGCCGAAGGGCCGAAGCGGTACCGGGTGGACCGCCAGTTCAAGCGGGGAGGAGACGTGTCGGTGCTCGGCTCCCTGACGCGCCTGATTCATTTCCGGGACGGCGAGGCGGTCGTGCTGGCCGACAAGGCCGGCGAAGTCAACAGCCGCATCCAGGAAATCCTCGGGCTGGCGATGGCGGACTTCACCCGGGCGGTCGTACTGCCGCAGGGCAAGTTCGCCGAGTTCCTGACGCTGGCCGGCAAGGACCGGCGGGCGATGCTCCAGCGGCTGTTCCACCTGGAGCCGTACGGCGACCGCCTCAGCGCGAAGACGAGCGGCCGTCTCAAGGAGACGGACGTGAAGATCCGCGCGCTCCAGGCGGAGCAGCAGGGCCTCGGCGACGCCTCGAAGGAGGCGCTGGAGGCGGCGGAAGCCCGCCTGCTCGAAGCCCGCGAGGCCGCCCGCACGGTCCGCGAGCGGCTCGCGGACTGCGAGCGACGCACGGCCGAGCTGCGCGCCGTGCGCGAGCTGCAGCGCGAGCGCGCTGCGCTGGCCGCGCGCCAGGCGGCGCTCGCCGCCGACGCGCCGCGCATCGCCGCGCTCGCCGCACGCCTCGCGCGCGCGGCGCAGGCCGAGCGGCTGCGCCCGCTCGTGCGCCGGCAGCGCGCCGCCGAGGCGCACCTTGCGCAGCAGCGCGAAGCCGCGCAGGCGGCTGCGGCGGCGCTCGGCGCGGCGCAGCAGGCGCTGGCCGCCGCGCAGCAGCGCCAGGCTGCGGCGCAGGGCGCGCTGGCCGCGCAGGAGGCGCCGCTGGCCGCGCGGCTCGAGCAGCTGCGCCAGGCGGCGGAGCTCGCGGCCGAGCTCGCGCAGGGGCGCGAGCGGCTGGCGGCGCTGGCCGCCGAGGGCGCCCGCTGCGGCGAAGCGCTGGCCGCGCTCGGGGCGGAGCGCACACGCGAGGCGGAGCTGCGTGAGAAGGCGCTGCAGCGCCAGGCGCAGCTCAAGGCCGAGCTGAAGCAGGCCGAGGTGCCGAGCGCCTACCGCACCCTCCTGCAGGAGGCGGTGGCGGAGAAGCGGGAGCTGGGCCGGCTGGCGAAGCAGCTCGAGGAGCAGACGGCCGAGCTCGCCAAGCGGCAGAGCGAGCACGAGGCGCTGGAGCGCAGGCGCGCGGAGCTGAAGGAGCGCCGGGCGCTGGAGGCGCAGCGGCGCTCCCCGGCGCCGAGCGGCTGGCTGCGCTGCGCGGCGAAGCCGTGCGCACGGAGCAGTGGCTTGCTGCGGCGGCGGCCCGCGTGCCCGTGGAGACTGCGCGGCTGCGCCGGGAGCAGCAGCAGGCGGAGCTCGGCGTGCTGGCCGCGCAGCTGGCGGCGCACCTGCATGAAGGCGAGGCCTGCCCGGTCTGCGGCGCGGTGGAGCACCCTGCGCCAGCGGGCCGGGGGGCAGACGGAGCAGGGCATGCGCAGGCTATCGAGGCCTGGGAGCAGCTCGAGTTCCCGCTGCGCGAGAAGATGACGGCCGCCGCCCGGCAGCTGATGGCTCTACAGGCGGCGGCCGAAGGCCTGGCTGCCCTGGCGGAGAGCGCTGCGCTGCCGGAGGCCGCGGGGCTGCGCGAGGCTGCGGCCGGCACAGCGCCTGGCGCTGCCGATGATGTCCCGGCGGACCCGGAAGCCGTCCGCAATGGACTTCAGGACGCGGCTGAAGCGCTCACGCAGCTGCAGAAGCAAACGCAGGAGCTCCACGGTCAGCTGCAGCAGTGGACGCGGGAGAGCCGGGAGACGGAGCGTCTGGGGCAGGAGCTTGCGGCCCGGACGGCTTCGGCACAGGGCCTGCTGGACAGCGCGGAGGCGAGGCTGCGCGAGCTGACCGCAGCCCGGGCGACTACCGGAGCGGGCTGGGAGCAGCGGTTCCCCGGCATCCCCGTAGACGGGGTAACGGAGCTGGCGGCGCAGCTGCAGGAGAAGGACCGGCTGGCCGAGGATCTGCGCACCCGGCTGGATAAGAGCGTCACGTTCCTCGAAGAGAAGGGACGGCGGCTGGAGGAGCTTCAGCGGCAGGTGGCCGAAGCGGAGAAAACGGCAGTCCGGCTGTCGGCGGAGCAGGACGCGCTGCAGCGGCAGACCGAGCAGGGCGCAGCCCGGCTGCAGGAGTGGGTCGGCGGAGAGGACGTCAGCCGGCTAGTCCGCGAGGTGCAGGGAGAACTGCAGCGGCTGCGCTCCGCCGCTCAGGAGGCTGCTGATGCGCTCCAAACGGCTTCGGCGGCGCACCAGGATGCGGCGCGTACGGAAGCTGCCGCCCGGCAGGGGGAAGCCTCTGCCGCTGCGGCTGTGCAGGAGCTCGAGACGGAGTGGCTCCAGCTTTCGCAGCAGGAGGGCTTCTCGAGCCGGGACGAGGTCGAGGCGGCCCTGATCGGCGCCGGCGAGCAGGAGCAGTGGGCGGCCGAAGTGGAGGCCCACGGCAAGCAGGAGCATCAGCTGACGGCCCGCGCGGCGGAGATCGACGCCGAGCTTGCCGGGCGCGAGGTCAGCGAAGAAGCCTGGCAGGCGCTGTCGGCGGAGCTGGCGGCATGCAAGCAGGAGGACGAAGCCTGCCTGCAGCAGCGCGCCCGCGCGGAGCGGGATGCGGAGGAGCTGCAGGGCAAGCACCGCCGCTGGACCGAGCTGGAAGAGCAGCGTGCCGCCTGCCAGGAGGAGCTTACGCTGCTCGGCAAGCTCCAGGGCGTGCTCCGCGGCAACGCGTTCGTCGAGTACCTTGCGGAGGAGCAGCTGATGCACGTGTCGAGAGCGGCTTCAGACCGGCTTGGTCAGCTTACACGGCAGAAATATGCCATCGAGGTCGACTCCGGCGGCGGCTTCGTCATTCGCGACGACGCCAACGGCGGGGTCCGCCGGCCGGTCACCACGCTCTCGGGCGGGGAGACGTTCCTGACGTCGCTTTCGCTGGCGCTGGCGCTCTCCACCCAGATCCAGCTCAAAGGGGAGCATCCGCTCGAGTTCTTCTTCCTCGACGAAGGCTTCGGCACCCTGGACGGTGACCTGCTGGATGCGGTCATCTCGGCGCTCGAGAAGCTGCATATGGACAAGCTGACCGTCGGCGTCATCTCCCACGTTCCCGAGCTGCGCGCGCGTCTGCCGCGCCGGCTCATCGTCCATCCGGCGGAGCCGGGAGGGCAGGGCAGCCGGGTTCAGCTCGAAACCATGTAAAGGAAGAGGCATAGAACTATCTCCGCCCGCATAGCTGTTGTATAATAAGAGAGACAACCAGGTACTGCGGGAGGGGACAAGGATATGCCACAGATGCATTCGCTGCCGGAGAGGCCGGCTGCGCCTGTCGGGCGCGGCGGCCGTCCGGCTTTTCGTATAGGGAAGAAGAAGATGGGCATGGCAGGGCTTCGGCTTCTGCTCGCATCGGCCATAGCGGGGACGGCGATTTTCGGAATCGGGGCGCCGGTACAGGCGGATGCGATCTGGAACCGCTGGCAGGCCGCCGATAAGGCGGTGGCCCAGGGGAAGCCGGCGGAGGCGGTTCCGCACTGGACCTTCCTGACGGATCACTATGCATCGATCGGCGACTGGCAGAATGCCGCGCTGTTTGCCGGCCGTCTCAACCAATACTTCGACAAGGCCGGCGAGTATGACCAGGCGATCCGCTACTATGAGCTGGAGAACCAGTACTGGCTCAAAGCGGGCAAAGACTGGGGCGCGGTGGACCTGCAGCGTGCGGAGCAGATCCGCACGACCGTAGAAGCCTATATCCGCATCGCGGATGAGGAAGTGCTGATGCGTCAGGCCCAGCCGCCGGGAGGCAAGCTGGAGAAATTCGAGCCGGCGTACGGCACGTATATCGGAATGTATACGGAGCGCGATCCGCAGATGCACAATTATTTTGACCGCTCCGAGCAGTTTTATAACAAGAAGCATGCACTCTATCTGGCCTATGCGCCGGTGAACGCGACCTTCCCGAAGCAGTATGCGGTCAGAGCCAAGCAGGCCGGTGCCGCACTGCAGATCGGGTGGGAGCCGTCGGGGGGGCTTGACTCCGTGACGGAAGAGACCGTGCGCTCCTGGGCGCGCGGAGCCAAGGAAGCGGGCGTACCGATTTTCCTGCGCTATGCCAGTGAGATGAACGGTCCGTGGGTAATCTGGCACGGAGATCCGCAGAAGTATATCGCGAAGTTCCGTATGGTGCATGACATCATGGCGGAGGAAGCGCCGAATGTCGCCATGGTGTGGAGTCCGGGCGAAGTGCCGATGTATTCGATGGATGCCTATTATCCGGGGGATGCGTATGTGGACTGGGTTGGGGTGAGCACCTACAACGAGCCGTATGAGAACGGCGATCCGGCCCAGGGCAATATGCAGGCGACTTCGCCGATCGAGCGACTGGATTATTTGTACAAAACGTACGCGCACCGCAAGCCGCTGATGATCAGCGAGACGGCGGTCTCCCACTATGCGAATATTCCGAAGGAATCGTTCACCGATTACGGGCTGCTGAACCTGCAGCGGGTGTATGACATTCTCCCGGCGAAGTATCCGCGGCTGAAGTCCATCACTTATTTTAACGTCAATCTTGAGCTGACCGAATCCAAAAACAACTACCTCCTTCGGGATAACGACGCGATGATGAAGCTCTACAGCCGGCTTATTGCACCGGACCGCTTCCTGACCAAAGTAGAGAACGCGGCCGTACCGGCGGACCGGACGGGCTACGTGCCTCTCTCTTCGGAGACGCCGTTCACGCAGGGAACCCGGATCGTTCCGTTCGTCAAAATCCCCGAAGTCTACATCGGGAAGGTGGAGTATTACCTGAACGGGCAGCTGATCGATACCCAGACGGCTCCGCCGTTTGCGGTCGAGCTTGCTGCGGGCGGCGTGCCGGAAGGTTCCGTACTGAAGCTGGCCGTGTACAACCGGGACGGAGTGAAGCGCGCTGAGCGCTCGTTCGGCATCACCTCCGGAGTAGCCGTGAAGGTGGACGGCCGGGAGCTCGACTTTGAGCAGCCGCCGGTGATCCGGGACGGCAGCACGCTGACGCCGCTCCGTGCGATCTTCGAATCCATGGGCGCCGAAGTGACGTGGGATGCGGCCACGAAGACGGCCACGGCGGTCAAAGGGGGAGCGAAGGTATCCATTGCGATCGGCAGCGCCAAGGCCCAGCGCAACGGAGAGACCTTTACCCTGGAGGTGCCGGCTCAGCTTGTCAACGGCTATACGATGGTACCGGCCCGCTTCGTCTCCGAAGCCTTCGGCGCATCCGTGAAGTGGGACGGCGGCACCCGTACGGTGGATATCCGGACAGCAGGGGCGGGCGGCTCCGTGTCCGTGAAGCCGGCGGCGGATACCAAGCCCGTCATCGCTTACGAGGAAGCGAAGAGAGCTGCCGCACCGCAGCCTCCCGCGGCTCAGCCATCCGGCGAAAAGCAGGGATGGATTTCCTGGCTGAAGCAGCAGGTAGCCCGCGTAGCCGGTCTGATCGGCAGCCTGGTATAGCAAGCCTTTGGGATGCACGGCTTCCTTCATCGTATGGATCAGCTTCTGCAGCTGTACTGTGATGTGACTTATGCGAGAAGGAAGCATCAGCCAAGGCGGCGCCTCCCGGGCCAACAAACAAACTCACATGCTCCAAGAGCGCAGCCATCAGTGGTTAGGCAGCTTCCCGCTTCCGGACCGGTTCTCCGGCACCGGAAGCCCGGCCAGCCCCAACCAAACAAAAAGCTCCACGCGCGTTTCCGCCGAAGAGGCGGACAAACAAGCGTGGAGCTTTTTTGCTTTTTATGCTTATGCAGCGACCTTACCTTACTTATGGCTCATGAAATCAATTCAGGGCAGATCAACCGCCTACCGCTGCTCCGTTGCAACCGGCAGATCTTCCAGAATCGCCTTCGCCGCCAGGCGTGCACTGGAGAAGGCGCGCTCCGCAAGCTCGCCCTTGCCTTCACAGCCGTCGCCGCAGAAGTAGAACGGCACGTTCTCAACGCGGACCGGCAGCAGCTTGTTGGTGGCGATGTTCTTGACCGAGGCCACCATCGCTTTCTTCGAGACGCGCTTGACCTCCGTCGCTTCGCGCCAGCCCGGGTAATACTGGTCGAAGAGGGCTTCCATCTGCTTCGTCTTGTCGTCGAGGTAGGCCTTGCGCTCCGCGTCGTCTTCGAACTTGTCGCTGAGGTATGCGATCCCCTGCAGCAGCTGTCCGCCCGGAGGAACGAGGGTATGGTCGGTGGCGGATACGTCGCTGATGAACAGCTTGTTGTCCATGTCGCTGATGTAGCTGAACGGGCGGGCGACCACGTGCTTCAGACCGATATCGTAGACCATGACTTCGGTCGCCGTATTGTCCTCGTAGGAGGCCAGGAACGGTTCCCAAGGCGTACCCTTCAGCAGTTTGACGACCTGCTGGACCGGCATCGCGAAGATCACCCGGTCGAACGCTTCCTCGCGGGTCTTGGTCGCCAGCACGAACTTGCGGTCCGCATAGCGGATGCTGTCCACGCCTTCCTGAATCGCAATGTCCCAGCGTCCGCCGAGCGCGATCTTCTGCTTGAGCTGGTTCGTGATGACCGCCCAGCTGCCGAGGATATAGTTCACGGGGCGCATGGACAGGAACAGGTTATGATAATATTCGCTGATGACGGCGCCGGGCACCTTGCGGGCTTCTTCCGGTGCAATGAAGAAGTTGGAGCAGACGAGATGCTCCCACAGCTCCTTGACGTCTTCGTCGGCATCCGATTGGGCCAGATAGTCACCTAGCGTTTCGTAATTGCGCAGCGTATGAATGTTCGCGATAATGGCCGTAATCTCTCCGACGAACCGCATCTTCTGCATCGGATTGAGCAGGTCGGTTCTCATCAGGTTGACAAAATCGAGTGGAGCCGGCGTAAGCTCGCCGTGCTTGGCGTACATGACTCTGCGCTTGTCGACCTGCTTGGAGCTGAACGACATGCCGAGCTCGCGCTCCATCTCGCTGAGGGAATGCCGGTCGATGCCGTAGACGGCGTGGGCGCCGTAGTTCAGCGTGAAGCCCGCTTTCTCGTACGTAAAGGCCCTTCCGCCCAGCTGCGGGCTGCGCTCGAAGAGAATTCCCTCCACACCGGGGTGTTCAGACAAATAGGCGGCTGCGGTCAAGCCCGCAAGCCCTCCACCAATAACGGCCACTCTCATAACTTGTTCTCCCTTTCGCTCTGGTTCTGTCCACACGGGGCCTTCCCCCGTGCGGCTGCGGATCCCGTGCCATGCCCAGGCAAGCCCTTCCTGCATCCGGGCAGGCAGCGGCGGTCCATCTTCTTCTTCAGCCGCGCACCATTCGATCAGTATGCCGAAATATACGGTGACAAGCATGTGTGCTCTTCCGTAATCCGGCAGCCAGCGCTGCAGACTTTCGTGCAGGTGGCGTCTCCACTCCTCCATGGCGGTCTTCAGCCCTTCGTTCTGAAGGGACAGGGCCAGCCAGCTGCGGATCAGCCGGGGGGAGGCGCTGGCGGCTTCCGCGAGATCGAGCATCAGCCGGTTCACATGGCTTTCGAGCGACTGGACCTCCGACGGCTTGCGGGCGGACCAGGCCTCGATAATCTCGGTTTGTTTGCGCGGAATTTCTCTTAAGATTTCATCTTTGCCTTTAAAGTAATGATAAAAGGTGCCCTTCGAGGTACGGGTGGCCGCGATGATGTCATCCACGGAAACCTGTTCGTACCCTTTTTCGATGAAGAGCTGAAGGGCCACTTCCATGAGATAGTCTCGCTTCTTCCGCGTCGCTGCGCGCATGAAACGGTTCAAGGGGGTTCCTCCTTCGAAGACCGGCAGCCGGTCTTGCGCGGTGCTGACTCTAGTATATTCTATTTTTAGACTGTTAGTCTATATCCGAACCGCCCAATGTTGAAATACAGGGTGCGCAGGCCGCGGATGAGCGGGGCTGCAGCCCTGTTTTTGTGCTTCCCGGAACCTTGAAAACGATTTTATAAGAGCAATCCAAACGGCGGCCGCAGAGCCGGGGATCAGAAGCCATACCCACAGTCTGTTTTTATTATCGGCACCGTGATTTTCTTTTTTCACATTTTCAGGTATAGTTGAGGAGATAAGGCATACTGAAGATGAGGAGGCCCCCGAAGTGGATTGCATTTTTTGTAAAATCGTTGAAGGCACCATTCCTTCCAAGAAGGTGTTCGAGAACGAGCAGGTCGTCGCATTTCACGACATCCAGCCTGCAGCGCCAGTACATATTCTCATCATCCCCAAGAAGCACATGGCGTCGATGAACGACGTGCAGGAAGGGGATTGGGCTCTCCTGGGCGAAGTGCAGCGTGCGGCCCAGACGATCGCGAGAGAGCAGGGGGTAGCGGAATCGGGGTATCGTCTTGTCAACAACTGCGGGAAAGATGCCGGCCAGGTCGTGTTCCATCTGCACTATCACCTGCTCGGCGGAGAGAATTTAGGACCATTGTTGGCCTGATTGCAAGAAACTTCCGCAATTGGGTTGACACCTAGAATCCCTTTCCCCTATAATGAAGTTTGATGAATGTCTTTTGTTGTCTTGGACGGTCTGTTCGGAGGGAGGGAAAACTGGTGTCAGAAACTCGAGTTCGCAAGAACGAAACTATAGATGCTGCACTCCGCCGCTTTAAGCGTTCCATCGCTAAAGACGGCGTGTTGGCGGAGGTTAAGAAACGTAAGCACTACGAGAAGCCAAGCGTTAAGCGCAAGAAGAAGTCAGAGGCTGCTCGCAAGAGAAAGTTCTAGGAGGCTTTTAATCGATGAGCTTAAGCGACAGATTAAATGACGACATGAAGCTTGCGATGAAGAGTCAAGACAAGTTTAAACTCTCCGTAATCCGTATGGTTCGTTCGGCGATCAAGAATATCGAGATCGATACGCGCAAAACCTTAGATGACCAAGAAGTGCTTGACGTTCTGAATCGCGAGATTAAACAGCGTAAAGATTCCCTCCAAGAATTCGAAAAAGCCGGCCGGGACGATCTGGCCGAAAGCCTGAAAGCAGAAGTCGCCATTCTCATGGACTACATGCCGCAACAGCTATCTGATGAGGAAGTAAAAGCCATTGTACAGCAGACCATCCAAGAAGTGGGAGCTTCTTCAAAAGCGGATATGGGTAAGGTCATGGGCGCACTGATGCCGAAGGTAAAAGGACGGGCTGACGGAAAAGTAGTTAACAACTTCGTTCAGCAGCTCTTGTCTTAACATCAACGAAAAGCACTCCGGTTTCCGGGGTGCTTTTCTTTTTTTTCCTGGGTCTGAATCGAAAGGGCCGAACCTGCGTACTATTCGGATACAGGCGAACTGTGGTAAAAGCAGGTGTAAAGGAGGATACCCATGGAGATACGACATCGATACCGGCTTCCGCTTGCCAGGGGGATGATCTGGCTCATGGCGCTTCTGGCGGCGCTGCCTCTCTGGCTCGGATGGCACATTCCCCGTGCCGGGGCGAGCGGCGGATCGGCTTCCACCGCGCCGCGGGCTGCGCCGGTGGTGGTGATCCCCGCCCATCAAAGCGTGGAGTCGGGTCTGCAGGCGTTTCTCGAACGCGCGTTCCTTGAAGCCGAAGAGATGGGTGCGTATTATATCGTGCTCGATCTGAATACCTTCGGCGGACGGGTCGATTCGGCGCAGGCGATTGGGGAGCTCGTCAAAAACAGCAGGATCCCGACCATTGCCTACGTGCGGGGCAAAGCCCTGTCGGCTGGAAGCTACATTGCGCTGAACGCCGGCAAGATCGCCATGGAGCCGGGGCAGCTCCCTCGGGGCGGCCGCGGTGGTGGACGGTGCGGGCAATGAAGTCGAAAGCGTGAAGGTGGTCTCGGCGTGGTCCGGCATGATGAAAGCGGCTGCCGAGCTGCGGGGGCGCAATCCGGCGATCGCCGAAGCGATGGTCGACAAGCAGGCCGGCGTGAATCTGCCGGAGCTGGGGCGGACGGTCCCCAAGGGACAGATCGTGACACTGACGGCGGACGAAGCCGTCAAGGTAGGCTATGCCGAGACGGTGGCGCCCGATATGGAGGCGGTGATCTCGTTTATCGGAGGAGCGGACCATCCCCGCGTGGACGTGGGGGCCACCCCGGCCGAACGGGTGGCGAGGTTCGTCACCGAGCCCTGGGTCGCTTCGCTGCTTTTGATCATAGGCATTGCAGGCATTCTGATCGAGCTGTTCATTCCGGGCTTCGGCATCCCGGGCATCCTGGGCCTGCTGGGATTCGGCCTCTATTTCTTCGGGCATTATATTGCGGGGTTTGCCGGTTTCGAGGAGCTGGCGCTCTTTGCGGCCGGTATCCTGCTGCTCGTGACCGAAATCTTCGTGTCCTCGTTCGGCATTCTGGGCCTGCTGGGCGCCGGCGCCCTGTTCAGCGGTGTGGTTATGGCCGCTTACAATACGCAGCAGGCCGCCTTGAATCTGGCTGTCGCGTCGGTCGTCGCGCTGATTGCGGCCGGGGCCGTCATCTGGATGTTCCGCCGCCGGGGCGTATGGAACCGGTTTATTCTGAGCGACCGGCTGACGACGGATGAAGGCTATGTTTCCTCCCGGGAGCGCCGTGATCTCATCGGCACCACCGGACGCTCGCTCACCCCGCTGAGACCGGCAGGAACGGCCCAGTTCGGGGAGGAGAGGGTGGATGTCGTGACTTCCGGGCAGTTCATCCCTGCAGGCAGCAGGGTCGTTGTGACGCAGGTGGAAGGCTCCCGGGTGGTAGTGAAAGAACAAAGGGATGCTCATCAGAGCTGAGCAGGCCTAATTTAAGGAGGATCTCGAATGGACGGTTCATTAATTACGGTGCTGCTGCTTGCCGCCCTGGCGGTCATTGCGCTTTCGGTGTTCTTTACCTTCGTGCCGGTCATGCTGTGGATTTCGGCGCTGGCTTCCGGTGTGCGGGTCGGGATTATTACGCTGGTCGCCATGCGTCTGCGCCGGGTGATCCCGAGCCGGATCGTCAATCCGATGATCAAGGCGACGAAAGCAGGGCTGGGGCTTACGATCAATCAGCTTGAGAGCCATTTTCTCGCAGGCGGTAACGTTGACCGGGTGGTGAACGCCTTGATTGCGGCCCACCGGGCGAATATTCACCTGGAATTCGAGCGGGCGGCGGCAATCGACCTGGCGGGCCGGGATGTGCTCCAGGCAGTGCAGATGAGCGTCAATCCGAAGGTGATCGAGACCCCGACCGTATCAGCCGTGGCGAAGGACGGGATCGAGGTCAAGGTTATTGCCCGGGTGACCGTGCGCGCCAACATCGAGCGCCTCGTCGGGGGCGCCGGAGAAGAGACGATTATCGCCCGCGTAGGCGAAGGGATCGTCACTACAGTAGGCTCGGCGGGGTCGCATAAGGAAGTGCTGGAGAATCCCGACCTGATCTCCCGGACGGTGCTGGGCAAAGGGCTGGACGCCGGAACGGCCTTTGAGATTCTGTCGATCGATATCGCCGATGTGGACGTAGGCAAAAATATCGGGGCGCACCTGCAGACCGAGCAGGCGGAAGCCGACAAGCGGATCGCCCAGGCGAAGGCGGAAGAGCGCCGGGCGATGGCCGTAGCGCAGGAGCAGGAGATGAAGGCGCGCGTCGTCGAGATGAAGGCAAAGGTTGTAGAGGCGGAGTCCGAGGTGCCGCTGGCGATGGCCGAAGCGCTGCGGGACGGCAAGATGGGCGTAATGGATTATATGAATCTCAAAAATATCGACGCGGATACCCAGATGCGCTCGAACCTCGGCCGGATGAATGAGCCGGGGAAAGACGGGGAAGACGCGTAAATCCGCAGTCCTTACGAAAAAGGAGTGATGCGGGATGAAGTTTGTGGAATTCCTGCTGAGCAACTGGTTTATTCTTGTGATCGGCTACATCCTTGTGACGTCCTTCCTGCGTAAAGCCCGCGGGTGCGGCGGGGAGGAACAGCCGCCGAGAAGGGCCATGCCGCCGTTCGGGGGCGGAGGCGAGGGCGGCTGGCCGACGCGGCCGGCGGCGCCTCCGGCAGCCCGGCCCGCAGAGCGTCCCAGCGGCGGCGGAGCGCCCTTCCGCCGCCGCTGGGGAGGCTGGCGCCAAGCCGCTGCGGCTGAGGCCGCAGGATGCCGCACAGGGCCTCCTGTGGGCCGAGGTTCTCGGCCCTCCGCGGGCCAAGCGGCCCTACCGGCGCTAAGCGCCCTGACATCGTGAGCCCTGCACCGACCGGATGATCCGGCCGGTGCAGGGCTCTTTGTGCTGCCCCTGCGGGCATGCCGGCCCGGTTTTTACTGTCCCGGGGCCTTGGGAAAGGGGCGGGGCTGCGGCATATTTTTGTACTGCGGGCATATGGTGTAAATAGCCCCGGTAGCTGTGTTCGGAAGAAGCCGGGCAGGATTAGCCGTCTACAGGCAGCTGCCATGACAGGCCTGGTGCCCTGTAGGCTTTTGAAGTCGTTTTCCCTAACGGGAAATCGTGGAGGAGGAGGTTACCCATGCGCTCTCTGACCCGCCGGCTCAATCAATTTACCGCCAAACTGCTCGACCTGCCTCAAGACGTGGTCATGGACCTCCCCCGCATGACGATGATCGGCAACATGCAGCTGTACATCGAGAATCACCGCGGGGTGCTGCATTTTTCAAGTGACTTGCTGAAGCTGGCTCTCTCCAAGGGGAGGCTCGAGGTATACGGATCCGGGCTGGTGATCCGCGCGATCCTGTCGGAAGAAGTGTTCGTTGAAGGCGTCATTCAGGATATCAAATATATTCCGTAAGGCGGAAAGGGGCAGTCGGCCGTGAAAACTTCGATAGTGCAGCGCATACGCGGGTTTGTGGTGGTGGAAGTCAGGGGGAGGCAGCTCGAGAGGCTGCTGAACCGCATGACCGAGCGGCGGATGTCCATGTGGGACATCCGGATTACGGCGGAGCGATCAGGCGTCGCTGTGCCTGCCGCTGCCGGATTTTTTCCGCCTTCGGTCGACAAGAGAAGGAGACGAGGCTGCTCGGGTGCGTGTCCGCCGGAGGCAGGGGCTTCCGTTTCTGCTGGACAAGCTGGAGCGGCGGAAGTTTTTTGCCTTCGGGCTGCTCGGCTTCATGATCGGCGTGTATTTGCTGTCTTCCATGGTTTGGAAAGTGAGCGTGGAGGGTAATGAGAGAATCCAGACCGATCAAATCCTGACGGCGGCCAAAGCGCAGGGCATCCGGCCGATGCAGTGGAAGTTTAAGCTCAAGGAGCCTGTGGAGCTCTCGAGAGGCCTGCAGGGACAGCTGCCGGGCGCCTCGTGGGTCGGCGTGGAGATCCAGGGCACCCACGTCATCATCAAGGTGGTGGAGGCGACGATCCCGGAGCCGAAGGCGCTGATGAACCCGAGGCATCTCGTCGCTTCGAAGAATGCGATGGTCACCCAGATCTTCGCGGAGAAGGGGCGTCCGGCCGTCAAAGTCAATACGTATGTGCGAAAAGGGGACATCCTCATCTCCGGGCTCCTCGGGGACGAAACGAAACAGCAGACCGTGGTCGCCTCCGGGAAGGTGAAGGGGCTTGTATGGTACAAGCCGACCGTGGAGGTGCCGCTGACGCAGCGCTACAAGGTCTACACCGGCGAGACCAAGACGCGCAGCTACCTCGTGCTGGGGAACCGCGGCATCCAGGTGTACGGCTACGGCAAGCTGCCCTTCGAAGCATATGAGACGATCCCCGATCGCCAGACGCTCTCGTGGCGCAATTTCATCCTTCCGGTCGGGTGGCTGAAGGAGAAGCTGATGGAGGTCCGGTATGTCGAGCAGCCGGTCGATCCGAAGGAGGCTGCGGCCATCGGACTGGAGCAGGCGAAGGGCCAAATTCTCGCGGAAGCCGGGCCGGAAGCGCGCGTCGTGGGCGAAAAAATTTTGCATGAAAAGGCGGAGAATGGTAAAGTTTATATGGAAGTACATCTCGAAGTGGAAGAGCTTATTGCGGCCGAACAGCCCATCGTGGCCGGGCCGATCGTACCATAACCAATACAGCGAAGAGGTTTCGGACTCTTGAGGCTCCTTTATGCAGAGGGCGCAGCGAAGTCGCAGGGAGCTGTGCAGCCGGAGAGTTTACGTGCCGCCTTTGAATTCGAATTCTTACCCTGCTTCCGGTATGATATAAGAATTCGAATTCAAGAGCGGCCGCAGGCTGCAGCCGCACCCGAAGACGCAGCGTCTCCCGAGGCAGAACGATCCTCAAGATCCGCCATAAACCCGGAGGAGAGATTACAACTGTACATGGACCAAGCGACGACCGTCAAAGTGGCACTGAAGAACCCCGCCGAAGGACAAGCCCTGTTCGGACCGCAGGACAAGTTCCTGCGCCTGATCGAAGCGGAGATCCCGGCGACCATCTATACGAGGGAAGAGGAGATCATCATCTCGGCCTCGCAGCATGACGCCGAGCGGCTCGAGCAGCTGTTCACCGTGCTGCTGGAGCTCATCCGCGGCCAGTATAACCTGACCGAGCGGGATATCCACTATGCGCTGGAGCTGGCGAAGGACATGAAGGCCGACCAGCTGCTCGACCTCTTCAAGGGCGAGATCGCAGTCACCCACAAAGGCAAGCCGATCCGCGTGAAGACGATCGGGCAGAAGCAGTATGTCTCCGAGATCAAGAAGAAGGATATCGTCTTCGGGATCGGTCCTGCCGGCACGGGCAAGACGTACATCGCCGTCGTGCTCGCCGTATCCGCCCTCAAGGAAGGCAAAGTGAAGCGGATCGTCCTGACCCGTCCGGCCGTGGAGGCGGGCGAGAGCCTCGGCTTCCTGCCCGGCGACCTCCAGGAAAAAGTTGACCCTTACCTGCGCCCATTGTATGATGCACTTAATGACGTGCTCGGGCCCGAACAGGTGCTGAAGGCGCTCGAACGCGGTCTGATCGAGATTGCGCCGCTGGCTTACATGCGGGGGAGAACGCTCGACGATTCGTTCATCATTCTTGACGAGGCGCAGAACACGACGCCGGAGCAGATGAAGATGTTCCTGACGCGGCTCGGCTTCGGCTCGAAGATGGTGATCACCGGCGACGTGACCCAGATCGACCTCCCGCGCGGCAAGTCATCGGGGCTCGTGGAAGCCAGACGCATTCTGAGCCGGGTCGAAGAGATCGGCTTCATCGTATTCGCGGAGCAGGATGTGGTGCGTCACTCCTTGGTGCAAAAAATCATCATGGCCTACAATGAGGACAAAGAAGGCTGAGGAAGGGCTGACCTTTCGTCATGAACAACCGCGTTTCCATTCAAGGCAAGTTCCAGTACCGGCTCGCCGGCTGGAAATACAGCGCCATCGTGCGCTTTCTTCTATTTCTGGCGCTGGCGCTCGTGCTGTACGGGACGCTGCTTCACCGGATTGTCCCCCAGACCTACGATATCAAGCCGGGCTCGATTGCCGAGAAGGACATTCTGGCCCCCTACGCCATACCCAATGAGGCCGCTACGAACAAAGCGAAGGACGAAGCGGCCCAGCGGGTCCAACCGGTCTACCGCATCGTCCCGCTGAAGAACGAGCAGGCCGTCGAGGCCATTTTCCAAAAGCTTCAGCAGATTAACGCGGACCCGGAAGTGGCTCCGGCCGACAAGGTCAGCATTTACAAAACGGTCATCCCGACGCTGATCCAGGATCACCTGGAGCGGCAGATGAAAACGTACTCAGGCAGCGGGCAGTACAGCGATGAACTGATGGTGGAGATGCGCAAGAGCTTCCGGGAGCAGGACTACCGGATTCCAGAGGAAGCTTACTACAAGATCCCGCGGCTGACCAAAGAAGATCTGACCGAAATGGAAGGCGTGGCGAAGGACATCGTCATCCGGATCATGAACGACCAGATTCTCGATGCGCAGGCGGCCCGCGTGAAGGTGGCGGAGCTCGTCAACGCCTCCAACCTCACCAAGAATATTGCCAGGGAGCTGGTGCAGGAGCTTGTGCGGGCGGCGCTGACCCCGAACAAGTTCTATGACCAGAAGGGAACCGAGGAAGCCAAGACCCACGCCCGCGATAACGTGAAGCAGGTCTACGTCAACAAGAACGATGTGCTCGTCGCCAAAGGCGAGAAGATCACGGACGAATTGTACCAGCGTCTTGCCGCCCTGAAGCTGCTGAAGGACAATACGAGCTACTGGCCGAACCTTGGACTCTTTTGTTTTCCATCCTCTGCTGCCTGATGCTCTATATGTTCGTTCGCCACAGCCAGCTGCCGGTGAACCAGAATAACGTTCAGCTGCTGATGCTCATTCTCATCATCGCCCTCACGGTGGCGGTCATGAAGATCTTCTCCCTGATCCAGAGCCTGGAGTACCCCTACATCGCTTACCTTGCGCCTGTAGCGGTCGGGGCGATGCTGACGACCATTCTGCTCAACGCGCAGCTGGCCGTCGTAGTGACGGTGCTGATCGGCGTGGCGGCGAGCGTCGTGTTCAACAGCGACCATGTCCAGCCGTTCGATTTTAAATACGGGCTGCTCGCGATGACGAACTCGTTCGCCGCGATCTTCTCGATCCAGCGGGCTTCGCAGCGCTCCTCGATCCTCAAGGCGGGGATCATGATCTCCCTGCTGGCGATGGCCCTGGTGGGCTCTCTGGTTCTGCTGGACGATCAGGAGACCCGGCGCAGCGCCATGTTCGCCCTGAGCTTCGCGCTCGGCGGCGGGCTGGTGACCGCCGTCTTCGTAATCGGCCTGCTGCCTTTCTTCGAGGTGGCGTTCGGGATTCTTTCGCCGCTGAAGCTCGTGGAGCTCTCGAACCCGAACCATCCGCTGCTGCGCAAGCTGCTCACGGAGACGCCGGGCACGTACCATCACAGCGTGATGGTAGGCAACCTGGCCGAAGCGGCTGCGGAGGCGATCGGGGCCGACGGGCTGCTGTGCCGGGTCGGGGCATACTACCACGACATCGGGAAGACGAAGCGGCCGAGCTACTTTATCGAGAATCAGACGAATATGGAGAATCCGCATGACCGCATCGATCCGGCGCTGAGCAAATCGATCATCGTGGCGCACGCGCGCGACGGGGTCGAGATGCTGCGGGATGCCGGCATTCCGAAGCCGATCCGCGACATCGCCGAGCAGCACCACGGCACGACGCTGCTGACGTTCTTCTACTTCAAGGCGAAGAAGCAGGCGGAGGAGAAGGGCGAGAAGCCGCCGGAGGAGCTCGAGTACCGGTACCCGGGGCCGAACGCCCAGACGAAGGAGGCGGCGATCGTCGGCATCGCGGACTGCGTTGAAGCGGCGGTGCGCTCGCTGCGCAACCCGACGGTCGAGCAGATCGATTCCATGGTCCGCAAGATCATCAAGAACCGTCTCGATGACGGCCAGTTCAACGAATGCGACCTGACGATCAAGGAGCTGGATCTGGTGGCCAAGACGCTGAACGAGGCGCTGCTCGGGATTTTCCACTCCCGTATTGAATACCCGACGGCCGAGCTGCCGGCCTCGAAGCCGGCGGCGATCGCGTCCGTCTCCGAAACCAAAGATGAGGTGAACCCATGACGCTGCAGCTATCCTGGAACAACGAGCAGGAATCATACGAAATTACACCCGAGCTGATCGGGAAACTGGAAGAACTGCTGGGTCTTGCGGGCAAGCAGGAAGGCATCACGGACGGGGAGGTCGCTCTGACCTTCGTGGACGACGAGGCGATCCGGGAGCTGAACCGCCAATACCGCGGGCTCGATAAGCCGACCGATGTTCTTTCCTTCGCCATGCTCGAGATGGGCGATGACGAAATCGAGATCATCTACGGTGATGAAGAGGAGTTCACCGACGAGGCGGACCTGCGCGACGCGCACAAGCTGGAATCCTCCGAGGAGCCTGAGGATGCCGGGGACGATGAGGGGGAAGACTTCGAAGAGCCGCTTGGCGACATCATCATCTCCGTTCCGCGCGCCATCGCCCAGGCGGAGGAATACGGCCATTCCGTCGACCGGGAGCTCGGCTTCCTGTTCGTTCACGGCTTCCTGCACCTGATCGGGTATGACCACGGCGACGAGGCGGAAGAGAAAGTCATGTTCGGCAAGCAGGAGGAGATTCTGCAGCAGGCAGGCCTGACCCGGTGAAACAGCCGGTCAAATGGCAGCGGAGCTTCCGTTACGCTTATGAAGGCGTGAAGTATGCGCTGGCGACCCAGCGGAATATGCAGTTTCACTTCGGGGCGGCGCTCTTCGTGCTCGCCTTCGCGCTGTGGTTCGGTCTTTCGAAGACCGACGTGCTGTTCATTCTGCTGGCCGTGACGCTCATGATCGTGACGGAGCTCATCAATACGGCGGTCGAAAAAGCGGTCGATTTGGCCATGCCGGACCTGCACCCCCTCGCCAAAATCGCCAAAGACGTAGCTGCAGCCTCGGTGCTCGTGACTGCGGCTTTTGCTGCGATTACGGGAATGATCGTGTTCTACGATCCCGTCGAGCGCCTGCTGCGGACGGCGCGGCTGAGCGAGACGGGCACCCTTACGGCAGGGACCGTATGGATTCTGCTGACCTTGATCGTGCTTACCGTCATTGTGGTGCAGACGAGGTTCTCGGCCAAGGGCACCTGGGTGAAGCCCAGCCTGCTCACGACGGTCGCCTTCGCGGTAGCCACGCTGATGGCCTGCAGGTCCGCCGATACGCTGGTGGCGCTGCTCGGTTATTTCCTGGCGGCCGTGCTGGTGTTCGCCCTGTACGAGAAGCAGGGAAGGAGCCTGCCCTCCCTGATCCTCGGCGCGCTGTTCGGCTCGTTTTTGACCGTGCTGGCTTTTTATCTCTATCCGTTATAAGCTATTAGGATGCTTATCCCCCGAAGGAGCGTGTTTGCATGGATCCACAAGAACTGATCCGACTGGCACAGGAAGCAAGACTGCGGGCATATACGCCTTATTCCGGGTTCAAGGTAGGGGCGGCGCTGCTCGACAGCAGCGGACACGTGCATATGGGCTGCAATGTCGAGAACGCGGCTTACGGCCCGACCAACTGCGCGGAGCGCACAGCTCTGCACCGGGCGATCGCGGACGGGGTGGCACCGCGGACCTTCGCGGCCATAGCCGTGACGGGGGATACGGCGGGACCGATCTCGCCCTGCGGCGTCTGCCGGCAGGTGCTCGTCGAGCTGTGCGCGCCGGATATGCCGGTCTACCTCTCGAATCTCAAGGGGGACGTGCAGCAAACAACGGTGTCCGCACTGCTTCCGGGGGCATTTACATCACAAGATTTGGATGGAGGAACAACAGATTGAAGTCTTCTAACAGCACCAAAGCGTTTAAATCCGGATTCGTCTCGATTATCGGGCGGCCGAACGTGGGCAAGTCGACCCTGATGAACCAGGTCATCGGCCAAAAAATCGCGATCATGTCGGATAAGCCCCAAACGACGCGCAACAAAATTCACGGGGTCTACACGACGGATGCGGCCCAGATCGTCTTCCTCGATACGCCGGGCATCCATAAGCCGACGTCGAAGCTCGGCGATTACATGATGAAGACGGCGCAGGGGACGCTTGGCGAAGTGGATGCGATCCTGTTCCTCATCGATGTGGTCGAAGGTCTCGGAGGCGGCGACCGGTTCATTATTGAACAGCTCAAAAAGGTGACGACGCCGGTCATTCTCGTCCTGAACAAGATCGACCAGGTGCAGCCCGAGAAGCTGCTCGAGGTCATCACAACTTACAAGGATCTCTACTCGTTCGCGGAGATCGTGCCCGTATCGGCCAAGAACGGCAATAATGTCGGCACGCTCCTCGAGCAGGTGATCAAGTATCTTCCGCAGGGCCCGCAGTATTACCCGGCCGACCAGATCACGGACCATCCGGAGCAGTTCGTCTGCGCCGAGCTCATCCGTGAGAAGATTCTGCATATGACCCGTGAGGAAATTCCGCACTCCATCGCCGTCTCGATCGAAGACATGAAGGTGGAGGAGAACGGCGTTGTGCATATCTCCGCCGTGATCTTCGTCGAGCGCGACTCCCAGAAGGGGATCATCATCGGCAAGAAGGGCGCCCTCCTGAAGGAAGTGGGCCGCCAGGCGAGAGGCGACATCGAGCGGCTGCTCGGCTCCAAGACGTTCCTGGAGCTGTGGGTCAAGGTCAAGAAGGACTGGCGCAACCAGGAGCGGATCCTGAAGGATCTGGGCTTCCGGGGCGACTGATTTGGGCGGGAAGCCTTGTTTCATCCCAGTGGAAAACGTGTAATGAGAGAGCATACATGCCAGTTTTTGTGCGGGCATACTTCGGGATCGATCGATCCATCCTAAACTCATTAACAGGTATTGTAATCGACATGTCACCACTGGGGAGGATGAGACCATGAAGGATTTTTCGTGGAAGTATTTTTCAATGACCGGAGATGTGGATGCTTACCTGCTATACAAGCAATCGAACGGGGAGAACGGGGAAGAAGAGGAATTGGAAGAGGAGCCGGCCCCTGAATCCATGGAATGGATGCAGTAAGCAAGTAAGCATGGCCGCGCAGGGAGAGGCTGTTCATGCAGTACAGGGTGCAAGGGATTGTGATCCGTACGACGGATTACGGGGAAGGCAACAAAATTGTCACGCTGTTCACCCGGGAGTACGGGAAAATGGGCGTCGTCGCCCGCGGCGTGAAGAAGGTAAAGAGCCGGTACGGCTCGACCGTGCAGCTCTTTACCTTCGGTGATTATTCATTCTTCAAATCCGGAGGGCTCGGCACGCTGAATCATGCGGAGATTATCGAAGCCTTCCATAAAATCAGGGAAGATCTGCATAAGGCCGCCCACGCCTCCTATCTTGCGGAACTGACGGACCGGATGATGGGGGATCAGGAAGGGGAGCCTTTTTTGTTCGACCAAATGAAGGCCAGCCTTCAGGCCATCCAGGAAGACAAGGACCTGCAGATCATCGGCCATCTCTATGAGATGAAGATGCTGATGCATGCAGGCTACCAGCCGGAGCTTGAGCAGTGCGTCGTATGCGGACAGGCGGCCGAGCCCGCCGTCTTCAGCATCGGACTCGGCGGGATGATGTGCGAGCGCTGCAGACTCCGCGACCCGCAGGCGTTCCCGCTGACGCCGGGCGTGTACAAGCTGCTGAGGCTGTTCGTCCGGATGGATGTGCGGCGTCTCGGCCAGATCGATGTCAAGCCGCAGACCAAGACGCTGCTCAAAGAGATGATGCGCGCTTACTTTGACCAGCATGTCGGCCTCCGCCTCAAATCGCGCGACTTCCTCGATCAGATGGACAAATACGGGGTATAGACGCGGAGCGGGCCGTTTTAATAAAATTGACATGTTTTTGCGTCCGTGATATTATAATGTGATACACACCCAGAGGGATTTTCTCGTTCGCAGGTCTGTTTTCAGGCTGTGGAGCGGGATTTTTTGTTGTTATGGGGGCGACACTAGAGGAAGAAGGGATGAAGCCCCGCACAGGCGGCTCTCTCCTGAAACATTTCCAGTCGCACTTTCGTAGTAATACTAGAGAGGGTATAGAAGGAAAAGGCTGGAAGGGAAGCCGTAAGAAAGAGGAGGGGGCGCACATGGAAGCAGTGCATAAACCGGTCGTGTTCGTGGTATCCGATTCGGCCGGAGATACCGGGGAGGCGGTCGTCCGCGCCGCCG
Organism: Paenibacillus mucilaginosus 3016; assembly: GCF_000250655.1. Lineage (NCBI taxonomy): Bacteria > Bacillati > Bacillota > Bacilli > Caryophanales > Paenibacillaceae > Paenibacillus > Paenibacillus mucilaginosus. The sequence continues at coordinate 6,570,905 of NC_016935.1, read as the reverse complement.
CCGTCCAGTTCGAGCCCCAGCAGGTGGAGATCCGCCGGGTCCCGTTCATCGGGGACATCTCGGATATCGACCGTGTCGTCCGCTCGGTGCTCGAGCGCAGCGGCGTCATTGTATTCACACTTGTTATTCCCGAGCTGCGCGATTACCTGATCGAGCAGGCGGAGCGGTACCGCATAGAGCACATTGATCTGCTGGGACCCGTGATCAAGACGCTGGAGACCGCCCTGAAGCAGGAGTCCCGCCACCAGCCGGGGATGATCCACAAGCTGGATGAGGATTACTTCAAGAAGGTGGAAGCGGTGGAGTTTGCGGTCAAGTACGACGACGGGCGCGACTTTACCGGCATTCTTCAGGCGGATATCGTGCTGGTCGGCGTATCCCGCACATCCAAGACTCCGCTGTCGATGTACCTGGCGCACAAGAAATTCAAGGTGGCGAACGTGCCGCTCGTTCCGGAAATTGCGCCGCCCGAGCATTTGTTCAACGTATCCAAGCATAAGATTGTAGGACTGCGGATCGATCCCGTGAAGCTCAATATGATCCGGACCGAGCGCCTCAAGACGCTGGGCCTTCCGGACAGCGCGACGTATGCCAACGCGCAGCGGATCCATACCGAACTGCAGTATGCGGACAGCATTATGAAGCGCATCGGCTGCACGGTGATCGACGTATCGAACAAAGCCGTCGAGGAAACCGCCTCCGTCATTATTGACATGTACCGGTCCAGATAACGGGTTTTGAGGGGCGGAGCAGGATTTTTTATCCTTTCATCGTATATAATATTACGGTAATCCGGGGCAGCAGGCATCCGGCAGGAGTTATATGACGTATAAAATTATAGTGGACGCGGACGCTTGTCCCGTGAAGGCCGAGATCGCGGAAGCGGCCCGGAGCTTCGGTACGCCGGTCGTCATGGTCGCCTCGTTCGACCACCGGCTTCAGGCGGCGGAAGGCGTGGAGGTCGTGCAGGTGGACCGCAGCGACCAATCGGCCGATCTCTATATCGCGAACAAGATTGCCGCGGGAGACGTGCTCGTGACTCAGGACTTCGGTCTTGCGGCACTGGCGCTTGGCAAGAAGGCCATCGCCTTGTCGAACCGGGGCCAGATGTACAATGACCGTTCGATCGATTTTTTGCTGGAACGCCGGCATGAGCAGGCCAAGCAAAGGCGGGGAGGCAAGCACTCCAAAGGCCCGAGGCCGTTCACGGACGAGGACCGGCGGCACTTTCTACAAACTTTGACAAAAGTTTTGCGAAACTTGCAGGAGAATCGTCCGCAGTAGCGAATACGTATACGTGTTAATTCGATTGAAGGTGGATAGGATGAGTAACGGACGCTTTCCCCAGGAAGTCATCGATACCGTGCTCAAGGCGCATGACATTGTCGAAGTGGTCGGACGGCACGTGCATTTGACCAAACAGGGGCATTACCTCAAAGGGCTGTGTCCTTTTCATTCCGAGAAGAGCCCCTCTTTCACCGTCACGCCGGAGAAACAGATCTACCACTGCTTCGGCTGTGGTGCGGGAGGCAACGCCATCCGGTTCATCTCCGAGGTCGAGGGCTTGTCCTTCGGCCAGGCCGTACGCAAGCTCGCCGAGGAAGCGCATCTGCAGCTCGGTCCCGATTCGCCGGGCGGAGGCGGCTCCGAGCCCCGGGAGAATCCCGAGCGGAGGAAGCTGATCGAAGCGCACGAACTCGCGGCGAAGCTGTACCAGTATATCCTCCATAACACGGAGCAGGGCCGGCCGGCCAAGGAATACCTGCACTCCCGCGGCATCAGTGACAAGCTCATGGAGACGTTCGGCATCGGGTTCATCCCGAACTCCTGGGACACGCTGACAAAACTGCTCGACCGCAAAGGGTTTCCGCTCGATCTCATGGAACGCGGCGGACTGCTTACGGAGCGGGAGGGAGGCGGTTATTACGACAAGTTCCGCGACCGCGTCATCTTCCCCATCCAGGATTGGAAGGGGCAGGTCATCGCCTTCGGCGGAAGGGCCATGGGCGACGTGCAGCCCAAGTACCTGAATTCGCCGGAGAGTCTCTTGTTCCACAAGAGCCGGACGCTGTACAATCTGCATGCCGCAAGGCCGCAGGTCCGCAAGCAGCAGGAGCTGGTGCTCTTCGAAGGCTACATGGATGTCATCCGCGCATGGGATGCCGGAGTGCACAACGGTGTGGCGACGATGGGAACGGCACTGACCGCTGAGCATGCCGAAGCCATACGGCGGTTGGCCGACCGGGTCATCATCGCCTATGACGGCGATCATGCAGGCCAGTCGGCGGCATTCAAAAGCATTCCCCTCTTGGAGAAAGCGGGCTGTGAGGTTAAGGTCGCCATGCTGCCGGGGGGGCTCGATCCCGATGAATACATACGGGACAACGGTTCTGAACGATTCGTACGTGAAGTGCTCGGCACGGCCGTACCGTCGTTTAAATATAAACTTCTTTATCCCAGACGCAATTTCAAGCTGCAGGAGGATGCGGGCAGGCTCAAATACATCACGGAAAGTCTCAAACTAATAGCCGAACTGCCCTCGCCGATTGAACGGGAGCATTATGTCAAGGATCTGATATCCGAATTTCATTACTCCTATGATACCGCCATGCAGACGGTGAACGAGCACCGGATGAAAGCGGAAAAAAAGAGAGATTCCGGGGATAATAAAGACGTTCCGTGGAATAATGGTATGAATGAAGGAAGGCCCCGTGCACAGGCTCCGTCTATGGTTCCCGCCTATCAATATGCCGAACGGCAGCTCCTTGCCGTGATGATGCAGGACCGTGAGATTGCCGCTTATGTGGAGCGAGAGCTGGGGGACGGGTTCAATATGGAGGCTCATGCGGCCCTGGCCGCCTACTTGTACGCCTACTATGCCGAAGGGGCGGAACCGAACGTAAGTACGTTCATCGGCATGCTGCAGGATGACAAGCTGGAGAGCCTGGCCAGTTCCTTATCGCTTGGCGACAACCGCAGCGGAATCAATGATACCGTTATCGACGATTATATCCGGCAGATTCGAAGATTTCCTTTGCTGCAGGCGCTTGAGCGGAAGAGAGAAGAAGTGAAAGTAGCAGAACGTTCAGGGGATATCACCAAGGCCCTGCAATTAGGCAGTGAGATTATTTCCCTAGAAAAGCAGTTGAAATCATCCTGATTCGGCCATACGTTTTACGGGTGAATTCTAGGGAGGAGGGAGCTAAGATTATGGCAAACGATCAACGGACGGAACTAGAGACAGAGCTTACGCTCGACCAGGTGAAAGATCAGCTGATTGAGCAGGGCAAGAAACGCTCCGCCATTACGTACAAGGAAATCATGGAGAAGCTGGCCCCGTTTGACCAGGACCCGGACCAGATAGACGAGTTCTTCGAACAGCTCCAGGAGATGGGCATTGACGTAGGGAACGAAACGGACGAAGACCAAGAGATGAGTCCGCTCGATAGGGATAGGGACCGCGATGGCGATCACGACGAATTTCATTTCGACGACGATTTGTCGCTTCCGCCGGGCATCAAGATCAATGATCCGGTGCGGATGTATCTGAAAGAAATCGGACGAGTGCCGCTCTTGTCGGCCGAAGACGAGGTCGATCTTGCGAAGCGGATCGAGCTTGGGGATGAAGAGGCAAAACGCCGGCTGGCCGAAGCGAACCTGCGTCTGGTTGTAAGTATCGCGAAGCGCTATGTGGGCCGAGGCATGCTGTTCCTCGATCTGATCCAGGAAGGCAACATGGGTCTGATCAAGGCGGTCGAGAAGTTCGACCATACCAAAGGCTACAAGTTCAGTACGTATGCCACCTGGTGGATTCGCCAGGCGATTACCCGTGCCATTGCAGACCAGGCGAGAACGATCCGGATCCCGGTACATATGGTGGAAACCATCAACAAGCTGATCCGGGTATCCCGTCAACTGCTGCAGGAGCTCGGGCGCGAACCGACGCCGGAAGAAATTGCCAAAGAGATGGATCTCAGTACGGATAAAGTGCGGGAGATCATGAAGATTGCGCAGGAGCCGGTCTCGCTCGAAACCCCGATCGGGGAAGAAGACGACTCCCATCTGGGTGATTTCATCGAGGACCAGGAAGCACTCGCACCGGCGGACGCGGCGGCTTATGAGCTGCTGAAGGAACAACTGGAGGATGTGCTGGATACGCTGACCGAGAGGGAAGAGAACGTGCTGCGTCTGCGGTTCGGACTGGATGACGGCCGTACACGCACCCTGGAGGAAGTGGGCAAGGTCTTCGGCGTCACCCGTGAACGGATCCGCCAGATCGAAGCCAAGGCGCTCCGCAAGCTGCGCCACCCAAGCCGAAGCAAGCGGCTTAAAGATTTTCTGGAATAGAAGTCCATCTTGGTGGACGTTTCATAGGCCTTCTTCCGCTTCGGCGGGGGGAGGCCTTATATTTTGCCGCTGCCCGTCCGATAAAGTAGATAAGATTACGTCTGCTTTGGGGGGTCGCTAGCGAATGGATGACAAGAAAAAAATCATGATCCGCGAAATCGAGCACTGGCGCCGCAGCCGGCTGCTTCCGGAACACTACTGCGATTTTCTGCTTAACCTGTACCTTGATCAGAATGAGCCCAAACCGGAGCGGCGCGGTCCGCTGGGTCTGTCTCCTTCCGGAATAAAGAACAGCAATTGGAAAATATGGGCGTTCGGACTGGTTGCGGCTGTCGTCTTGGCCTTAACTGCTCTTAATTTTAACGCTTTTGAATTACCAATGCAAATGGGGATCTCCCTCCTTCTCCTGGCCGTTCTGTATGGTTACGGAGGGTACAAACGGGCCAAGGAACCGCTCTCATCGCAGCTTCTGCTGGGTATGGCCTCTTTATTCCTGCTTTGCATCGGTGTTTATCTGCTGAATTCGCATGGACTGGGTCAGCCGGTACCGATCGTGGGCTACGTCTTCCTCTGCAGTCTGCTCTGGATCGGGACGGGCATGCTGGCCCGGTTCGTCCTGTTCCAGCTCTGCGGCTGGGTAGCCCTGACTTTCTGCTACGGCTGGCTGCTCCATCAACAGCTGGAGACGATCGATTGGGCGACACTGGAGCTCAGCTGGGTCCCGCTTTCCCTGCTCTTCTGCTGGCTTGCCTGGATGATTCACGAGCGCAGCCGGCAGAGCGCCCTGGTCTTTTTTCTTTTGTCGCTCATTGTTTGGTATATGCCCGAGTTATATGGTATGCTTTATGCCGAGCAGTATGGCGGGGAGACGGTTCAGTGGATGCTTCTCGGCAAGATGGTGATCGAAGCGGCCCTGCTGTTCTTCTGGAGAAAAAAATGGATTGAGTGGGTTGTCTGATATGATACGTTTATCGCAAAGGCTTCAAACCATAGCAAAGGAGGTCCCAGCAGGCAGCCGGCTAGCCGATATCGGCTCCGACCATGCGCTGCTGCCCTCCTTTTTGGCGCAGCAGGGGATCATCACCGGCGGAGTGGCCGGTGAAGTGAATGAAGGCCCGCGCGACGCCGCGGTGCGGCAGGTGCGTGCGGCCGGACTGAGCAAGAAGATCGACGTCCGGCTGGGCGACGGGCTGGCCGTGCTCGAACCCGGCGAGGTGGATGTCGTAACGATCGCCGGCATGGGCGGCGTGCTTATCGCCTCCATCCTCGAAGAGGGAAAGGCGAAGCTTATGGGCGTCGGGCGGCTGATCCTGCAGCCGAACGTCGGCGAGCCGGCGGTACGCCAGTGGCTGCTGGACAACGGCTGGGTCCTGATCCGGGAGCAGATCCTGGAGGAGGACGGCAAGCGGTATGAAGTGCTGACGGCCGTGACAGCGGAGCAGGCGGACCGGACGAATGAGGACGTCTACCGTCCGCAGGAGCTGAGGCCCGGACTGACCGCAGACCGCGAGCTGCTCCTGAAGCTGGGGCCGTATTTGATCCGGGAAGCTTCGCCCGTGTGGCACGACAAGTGGAGGGACGAAGTGAAGAAGCTCGAGATGATCCACGCCCGTCTCGGACAGTCGGAGCTGGAGGCATCGAGAGAGAAGCAGGCGGAGATCCGCCGCGAGATCGAAGGAATCGAGGAGGTGCTTGCAGCATGTACGCCAAAGGACAAGCCGTCATCGCATTGATGGAGGAGCTCGCTCCGAAGTCTTACGCCGTGGCCGAGGACAAGATCGGTCTTCAGATCGGAACGCTGCAGAAGGAAATCCGCAAGGTGCTCGTCGCGCTCGATGTTACCGACGAGGTCGTCGAGGAGGCGATCCGCGAGGACGCCAACCTGATCATCGCGCACCATGCGGTCATCTTCCGCCCGCTGCCGCATATTCAGACCGACACGCCGGCAGGGCGGCTGTACGAGAAGCTCATCAAGCATGACATTGCCGTCTATATCTCGCATACGAACCTGGACGTGGCGGACGGCGGCATCAACGATATGATGGCCGAGGCGATCGGTCTCACCGTAACGGAGCCGCTTGATGAAGTACATACGGATAAGCTGAAGAAGCTGGTCGTGTTCGTGCCGAAAGAGGCGGCGGAGAGGGTGCGCGAGGCGATGTTCTCCGCAGGGGCCGGCGGCATCGGCAATTACAGCCACTGCTCCTTCAACATTGACGGAACGGGAACGTTCCTTCCGGGCGAAGGGACCGACCCTTATATCGGCAGCAAGGGCAGGCTGGAAGAGGTCAGTGAGGTGCGCATCGAGACGATTCTGCCCCAGAGCGTGGAGCGCAAGGTCGTTCAGGCGATGCTGAAGGCGCACCCGTACGAGGAAGTCGCTTACGATCTGTATTCGCTCGATCTCAAGACCCGCACCTTCGGGCTGGGCCGGGCCGGCAGGCTGCCGAAGCCGGTGACGCTGCAGGAGCTGTGCGAGAAGGTCAAGGAAGCGTTCGAAGTGCCGATGCTGCGCGTCGTGGGAGATCCGGACAAGGTGATCCGCAAGGCGGCCGTACTTGGCGGCTCCGGTGCCCGTTACGTGCGCCATGCGCAGTTTGCGGGAGCCGATGTGCTTGTGACCGGGGATATCGACTATCATACGGCGCACGATGCGCTGGCGGCCGGCATGGCGATCATCGACCCGGGCCACAATGTGGAGAAAATCATGAAGCAGGGCGTAGCCTCCTATCTGGAGCGAAAGCTGGCTGAGCGCAAGTGGGCGACGGCCGTAGCCGCTTCACAGATCAATACGGAGCCGTTCCGGTTCGTCTAGACTGGGAGGGGAAAGCTGTCACAGCTTCCTGAAGGCACCTGGTTGCTATTTGACCGGAATCCCTGTATACTAGCTCTTGCATCGAATTGCACAAGAAAGTTTGACAGACGATCGCTGGCGGCTTCGGCCGCGAGAGGAAAGTCCGGGCTCCATAGGGCGGGATGCTGGATAACGTCCAGTCAGCGCGAGCTGAAGGCTAGTGCCACAGAAATGGACCGCCGATGGCTGCCGCAGCGCCGCAAGGCTCTGCAGTATGCACAGGTAAGGGTGGAACCGTGGTGTAAGAGACCACGAGGAGTCATGGTGACATGATTCCTGGTAAACCCCATTTGGAGCAAGACCTAGAGGAACGCACGTCCCGCGAGGGTCAGCCTTTGCCCGAGGCGCGTTCGGGTTGGTCGCTTGAGCCATGCAGCAATGTATGGCCTAGATAGATGATTGTCGCTTCCGTCGTGGGAGGGTGGCTCCCGTTATACCACTGGAAGTACAGAACCCGGCTTACGGCAAACTTTCTTTCAGCCATTTTATACGCAGCGCGATGCATGCAGTAAGCATGCAAAAAACCGCCTCAAGAGGCGGTTTTTTGTTGTTTTCGGGGGTATGGCGGGTAATGAATGGTAAAGTGGGCGGGAGCCTACTGGAACATCTGGCGGACCCACTCTTCCCATTCTTCCTGGGTCATGCCGGCATCGGCGGCCGGGGAGGCGGATTCGGCCGCCGTGCCTCCGCCGCCGGTTTCCGGACCTGCGGCCGTCCCTGCACCGCCGGCGGCGTCTCGGCCTGTTCCGGCTCCTGCGGCGGCAGCCGCCCGGAGAGCGGCCGCCACGTCGATCAGGCCGTGGCCGTAGTAGCGGTCATGCCCGGGCGTGCCGAGGTCGCCGCTCGTGCTTTTCATAATGTCCATCACTTCCGTGTTCTTCAGCGCCGGGTTCACGGACCGGATCAAACCGGCCAGGGCCGCGGCATGAGGGCTGGCCATCGACGTACCGGACAAGGCGGCATATTGGTTCTGCGGGTAGGTGCTCGCTATGCTGACGCCAGGCGCGGTTACGCTGATATAGTCCCCGTAGTTCGAGAACGTCGCCTTCGCTTTGTTGGCGTCCACGGCGGCTACGCCGAGCACTTCGGGATAAGCGGCCGGGAAGCCGGGGCGCTCCGTATTGTCGTTGCCGCTGGCCGCGACAAGGACGACGTCACGATCGAACGCGTAGCGGATCGCATCGTGAAGGAATTCGGCATCGGCATAGTTGCCGAGGCTCATGTTGATGACCTTCGCGCCGTGGTCCGTCGCCCAGATGATGCCCTGCGCCACGGCATAGGTGCTGCCGGCTCCCGTCTGGTCGAGTACCTTGATCGGCATGATCCGGTTATACCAGCTCATGCCCGCCACGCCGAGATTATTGTTGGTCAGGGCCCCGATCACGCCGGCGACATGGGTGCCGTGGCCGACATCGTCATACGGCTTGCTGTTCGGGTCCACGATGTTAATGCCGCTGACGAGCTGGTCCTTCAGGTCCGGATGGTCGAGATCCACGCCGGTGTCGACGACGGCCACAATGACATCCGACGAACCCTTGGATACGTTCCAGCCGGCTTCCGTCGCGATCTCCGGCAGGTTGTACTGGTATCGGCGGTACAGCGAATCATTCGGCGTAAGCACGGCGGTGGGATCCGCTGCGGGCTCCACCGCGGCGTCCTGGTTCGTCAGGTAGAGGAAATGAGGCTCGGAGTAAGCGACATTCCACTTTTTGAAATAATCCATGAGCTGCTTGGCTTCCATCTTCGAGGATTCGAACACGTACGTGTAGCCGAGCTTCTGGACCGTGCCGCCGCCGATCTCCTGCTTCATCTTCTCGAAATCGGTCTCGCTAGGCACCTGCTTGAACCGGACGACCACCTGATTCTTGTGGTAGTGGCTCGTCCCTTCGTTATCCTCGGGATGGTCCACCTTGACATCCTGAAGCGTACGGGCGTCGACGGATTCGATCTTGTAATGGCCGTCGCTCGGGTACGTCTCGATCCGCAGATTTTTCCTCTGGTGGTCGGCCACCTGCTGCAGGATATGCTGGCGTACCACGCCGATGACCCCGGCGGATCCTCCGGCTTCCGGTTCCCCGACGATCAGGTACGTACCGCCGTCGGCCTTCACCGGAGGAGACTGGTACGAGCGGCCGCTGTCGACCGCGATTTTCGCCTTGGCGACATGAGCTGCCGCAGCGGTGCGCACGTCCGGCTTCAGGCTGCCGGCGGCCGCAGCCACCCGGTCCATGCCCTCGCCCCGGCGGGTGACTAGCAGCAGCTCCATATGCGGATGCTCCTTGCGAAGCGTCTGCAGCATCGAGCGGTTATCCTCGCCGGAGCGGGCCTTGGCACCCTGGGCGATGCGGCGCAGCTCCATGCTGCACTGCGTCCGGCAGAGCTCGTCGGTCAGGGCCATATCGCTGTTCAGCGTGGCCTGCTTCATGCGCATCTCCGCCGCCGGCGTGATTTCTTCGGGCGGCGTAACCTTCGCCTTCTCTTCTCCCCTCGGGAAGAGGAGGGCGACGCCGACCACGATGAGCATCAAAGTCATTGCGTGTTTCCACATGGGCAGTTTCCCCCTAACGGTGTGAATAGCGTCTGACGTTAGATTTTCCCTAGGGGGAGCCAATTCAACAGGTGAAATGTTATCCAAGGGGACCACTGCCCGTCGAAGAGGGGAAAAACGGCCCTTGTGACAGAGCTCATATTACTTTTGGCTACGATTTGTGGTACCATGGGAAAAGAGAAAGTCGTTTTGCCATTCCATGTTGTGCTTTAATGTTGAGGAGGTCTTTTAAGCTATGGCAGTATTCCAAGTAAAAACACTCTGTGAAACGACAAGAAACCAGCTCAGCGGAGCCATCGCCAAGATGGAGGAGTTCCTCAACGGCCACTCGCTTGCTGATCTGAATACGGATAACGATGAGGCCATGGACGAATTCTACAAAGGTTACCTGGCAGATACGAGACATCTGCTCGTCTTCTCCGATGTGGCTTACGAGAAGCTTGGAGTGGCCCTCCGCCGTCCGAATTTCAATGTGGAATATGCCGAAAAGGTGCTCTACGAAGTGTACCACAGCAGCGTAAATGCCTTCTTCTATCCGAAGCACGAGTGCTACTCGGAGGACGGCCGCTATGCTTATACAGGCCAGGATGCGATCCGCTTCCGCAAGAAGCCGGTGCGCGCCGTACGCGACCTGACGATCGAGCTTTCCAAAGTATTCGAAGTGCTGCGTGACGATCTGGCCTACTACGAGACGGACTATATCACCCAGAAGCGGATGCAGGGCGACAAGGTATAATGAAGGGGTAATCCCACGAAGCGAAGCATGGAATTTCATACGGTAAGAGCACGGGAGAGATGCGCAGGCATCTCTCTTTTCTTTTTACATATAGGCGATTCCATCTCACCAGGGGGTCCCCGGGCGGTTGGTGCGATATAACAGACCGCGCAGGCGCCTTTCGCCGCATAGCTCCCTAAGGGGGCGGGCAACCTGAGACGGGGGTGAACCGAATGCCAAATGTCAAGTGCAGCGTGTCCAACTGTAAGTTCTGGGACGAAGGCAACAACTGCGGCGCGAACTCCATCATGATCGAAGTCGATCAGCATGCCAATCTGGCTTATGATACGGAGTTCGGACTCGACTTCGAGGACCACAAAGACAAGGCTGCCAGTGAGCGCAGCACCTGCTGTCACACGTTCGAACAGAAGGAGTAGTCCTACCCGGCACGAACTTTTCTTAACCTCGTTATGAAAGGATGGGGCAGGCATGAAAAAGAAGTCCAAAGAACGGCAGCAGTCAGGCGGCTCCCATGCCACTGACGGGAAACAGGGGATAAAGTCCAAACAGCAGATCGGGCTGGAATCCGGAGCAGGCGCGGATACGGAATTCGCACTCGAACCCGGAGGTGCCGGCGGGCAGGGCGGCGGCATAACAGCCGGCACCCGCAGGTTCCTGGCTGAAATTTCGGCTCTGCAGACGCTCTCCGATATACAGGCGAGAACGAGCGCTGCACCGGCAGGGGGCGGAGGAGCAGGAAAAGCGGGCGCTTCCGCTTCCGAGGAATTTGCTACCGAGGTGTCCCCGTTTGTGAACCATGCGGCGCAGTCTTCGGCCGGGAATCAGGCTGGCGCGGTAGAAGATCATTCGGCTACGCTCGCTGAGATTGCGGCGCTTCAAGCCTTGTCGGACGACCAGCGCCGGCTCGATCAGGAGCGTACGGATGCAGCCGGGGCACCGGCCATGGCGAATGTGCAGGAGGAGTATGCCTCTGAGATCGCACCGGCACCGGCGGCGGGAACAGAGGATCATACCGCTACGATCGCGGAGCTTTCGGCGCTGCAAGCCATGTCGGATGCGCAGGCCCGTGCCGACCGTGCGGAACAGGCGGATTTGAATGTGAACGAGGAATACGCGGCAGAGGTTGCTCCGCCGATGACGGTTCAAAATGTCCGCCAGCCGGTTTCCAAAGCCGAAGGACAGGAAGGTGCGGGAACCACCGCCGCGATGAAGTGGATCGGTTATACGGCACTGATTCTGGCCGTCCTTTCTTTGTTCGTCGCTCCGGCACTGCTCGGATCGTCTGCAGCTTTATTCGGTTTCTTTGCATTCGTTCTCGGGCAGCGTGCCATCGGGGCATTGTCCATTCTGATCGGTCTTATTTCCTTGGCAGGATATTTCATTCTAGTGCCGTTATATGCGTAGACAGCGGGGATGCCGCTGCAGCCAGCATCCAAGAGAGCAGGTCCCTTGCGGGCCTGCTTTTTCTGTGTATTTGGAAAATGTTCCTTGAAATAGGGGTAGCCGGGCGGAGCAAAACCGTGTACAATAGGAGGGACAACCGGAAACAGGAGGAGAATCCAGACACCATGAGCATAAATTCCGTACCTGCAATGGATCCCCGGACAATCAAAGAACTGCTTCAGCTGCAGATCCTGGCCAAGTCCAGTCTTCTCAGCGGCGGCAGCGGTGCATCCACTGCGGATGATGGAGAGTTCTCGGAACTGCTGAACCAGCTGATGGCGATGCAGGAGAATGCGGCTCCGTCCACGGACAAAGGCGCAGCATCGATCAAGCCTGCACTCATTCCGGCGGGCATCTCATCTGCTCCGGCGGTTGAGGGACAAGCGGTGCGTTCCGAGTCCAAGGGGAGCAAACCGACGTCCTATGATGCAATGATCGAGGCAGCAGGACGCAAGTTCGGTGTGGACACGAGCCTGATCAAGGGAGTCATTCAAGCCGAGTCCTCGTTCAACCCCAATGCGCAGTCGCATGCAGGGGCCAAGGGACTTATGCAGCTGATGGATGCGACAGCCCAAGGACTGGGCGTTTGCAATTCGTTCGATCCCGAACAGAACATCGAGGGCGGCACGAAGTATCTGGCCAACCTGCTTGAGAAGTATGACGGCAACACCGGCATGGCGCTGGCCGCTTACAACGGAGGGCCCGCACGCCTCAAGCGCCTGGGTATCCAGAGCGATCAGGAGCTGATGGAGAAGCTGCATCTGTTCCCGAAGGAAACGCAGGGCTATGTGCGCAAAGTGCTTCAGTTCAAAGAAGGATTCGAGGTTTAATCATACCTCTTGACGCGAGACCAATGTTGGCTTGTGCCGGGCATTCGAACCGGTGGAAGCGGACTTGGTCTTCTTTTCATGCGCACGGTTGGGTCAAACTCAGTAAAAGATAACATGGATGATGTACATAGAGGAGGAACCCGAAAGTGAAACTGATCTATATGGATTATGCGGCGACGACGCCCATGGACGAGGAAGTCATCGGGGCCATGACGCAGGTCATGCGCTCCCATTACGGCAATCCCTCATCGCTGCACCGGGTCGGGGTGGAGGCCGAGAAGCTCGTCCAGCGCTCCCGGGAGACCATCGCCGCCGCGGTGGGCGTACTCTCCTCGGAGATCCGGTTCACCTCCGGGGGGACGGAGAGCAATAACCTGGCGATCCTGGGCGCTGCGCGCCGCTACCGCAGCCGCGGAGCGCACCTGATCACAACGCAGGTGGAGCACGCTTCCGTCTACGAAGCCTTCCGTCTGCTCGAGGGGGAAGGCTTCCGCGTGACCTACCTGGGCGTGGATGAGACCGGAGCTGTCCGCTTGGACGAACTCGAAGCGGCCCTCACGGAGGACACGATTCTCGTCAGCGTCATGGCCGTGAACAATGAGATGGGGCGCATCCAGCCGATCGAGGAGATCGGACGGCTGCTGAAGTCCCGTCCCCGGACGCTCTTTCACGTGGATGCGGTCCAGGCGGTAGGCAAGCTGCCCCTGCAGCCGAAGGGATGGGGCATCGATCTGCTTTCGGCCGCGGCGCACAAGCTTCACGGACCGAAGGGCACCGGCTTTCTCTACTGCCGAGAGGGCGTGGAGCTGCAGCCGCTGCTGGCCGGCGGCGGGCAGGAGGACGGGCTGCGGCCGGGTACGGAGAACGTGCCCGCGCTGGTCGGCATGGCGAAGGCCGTGCGCCTGGCGGTGGAGCGGCAGGAAGCCTTCGCGGCCCATACTTCATCGCTTCGGCGGAAGCTGGTGGAGCGCATCGGTACCCTAGAGGCCCTGCGCTATAACGGCTCGCGCCAAAGCGGGGAGATGGCGCCGCATATCGTACATTTTTCATATCCCGGTATGAAATCGGAAGTTCTCGTATATGCTTTAGAACAGCAAGGAGTCTGCGTGTCCGCGCGTTCCGCCTGCTCGTCCGGCACGGAACGGCCGAGCCGGGTGCTGGAAGCCATGGGGGCCCCTTATGCGGCGGCGGTCAGCGGTGTCCGGCTCAGCTTCTCCCTGAGGGAGACGGCCGAGGATATCGAACGGGTGTGCGAGGCCCTCACGAGGGTGGCGCGCGAGCTGGGCAGCGTGACGGCGGAACCGCAGAAGGGAAGAAGATCATGATACAGTGGCAGAAAGTCATATTGAAGCTTGGCGAACTGGTGCTTAAGGGGCGCAACCGGCACCGCTTCGAGAAAACGGTGTACGAGCAGGTCAAAAGGGTGCTGGCCCCGTGGCCGGGCATCACTTACCGCAGGGAATTCGGGCGGATTGTGCTTACCCTCGGCACCGTTCCGTATGAAGACATCCGGCCGCGTCTGGCCAAGGTGCTGGGGCTCGGTTCATTCTCCCCGGCGGTGACCTGCGGTCTGAGCCTCGAGGAAGTGCAGGAAGCCTCGCTGCAGGTGATGGCTGCGCTTGGCGATACGCCGCGTACCTTCAAGGTGAATGTCCGCCGGGTGAACAAGCAGTTCCCGCACGATTCCCAGGAGATGAACCGGCTGGTCGGAGGTCCGATTCTGCGGGCGTACCCCAGCCTGCGTGTGGACGTGCATCGTCCGGATGCGGAGCTGCGGATCGAGCTGCGTGAAGAGGAAGTTCTGATCTACTGTGTCTCCGACGAGGGGGCAGGCGGATTCCCGCTCGGCTCCAACGGCCGGGCCATGCTGATGCTCTCGGGAGGGATCGATTCCCCCGTGGCCGGGTTCCTCGCGCTGCGGCAGGGGCTGAGGGTCGAAGCCGTGCATTTTCACAGCTATCCGTTCACGAGCGAGAAGTCACAGGAGAAGGTAAAGGACCTCGCCCGCAAGCTGTGCCCTTATGCCGGGCCGGTAAAGCTGCACATGGTTCCTTTCACCAGCGTGCAGACCCGCATTCATGAAGCGTACCGTGACAATCTGCTCATTACGATACTCCGGCGCACGATGCTCCGGATTACGGAGAGGCTCGCGGAGCTTCACGGCGCCGGTGCCATTGTCACGGGCGAGAGCCTCGGGCAGGTCGCCAGCCAGACGCTGTCTTCAATGAATGCCATCGGGCGAGTGGTGGAGCTTCCGATGATCCGGCCGCTGGTCTGCATGGAGAAGGCGGAGATCATCCGGATTGCGGAGCGGATCGATACGTACGAAACCTCCATCCTGCCTTATGAAGACTGCTGCACGCTCTTCCTGCCGCCGAGCCCGAGCACGAACCCGAATCTGAAAGTGATTCAGAGCATCGAGCGGAATCTGGTCTGGTTGGAAGAAGAGATCGACAAAGCGGTGGGCGCGACCGAAACCATCCTGATTACCGAAGAAGACGCCGAGCAGGACCGCTACTCATCCTTATTCTAAATTATCGAGGAAGACGGAGGGCGACGAGAGATGTGGGATTGGCTGCTGCTGTTCATGGAGATTATGCTGATCAATATCGTGCTTAGCGGAGACAATGCGGTGGTCATCGCCCTGGCCAGCAAGAACCTGCCGGCGGAGCAGCGCAGGCAGGCCGTATGGTGGGGGGCGTTCGGAGCGATTGCGCTGCGGATCGTGCTGACGATCGCTGCAGTGTATATCCTCGGGGTGCCGTACATCCACACGCTGGGAGCGCTGCTGCTCCTGTGGATCGCCATCAAGCTGCTCACCGACGATGAGGACCATGCGAATGTCAAGGAGGCTTCCACGCTCGGCCGCGCGATCTGGACGATCATTGTCGCCGATTTCGTCATGAGCCTCGATAACGTCCTGGCCATCGCGGCCAAGGCGGAAGGGGATAAGGCTGTCATCATCCTCGGGATCGGCCTCAGCGTGCCGATCATCATCTGGGGCAGCACCGTGGTCATGAAGCTGCTGAAGAAGTTTCCGCTGCTGGTCTACCTCGGCGCCGGCATTCTCGGCTACACGGCCGGCGAGATGGTTATCGCCGACGAAGCGGTATATCACCGGGTGTTCGGCGATCTGGAGCCGCACATTCTTCCGCTCACCGCCGCCCTGCTCGTCATCGGCTGCGGGCTCGCCAAACGGCTGCTGCCGTCCCGGCTTCGGGAAACCTGAGCCATTCCTGCGGGGATGGGGATTGTGAATGTAAGGTAAATCTGTTGGCTTTCCTTGCGTTTTGTCGCAAGTCCCCGTATAATGAACTTATATTGTAGCGTCGGCGCTTACGTCCGGCGCTTCTTTTGTGGATAACCAAGAAACTCGGACGGATTATTTTCATAACGGAACAACCGGGCCCGCCCTCTGGGCAGCCCAAAATCGAAGAGAGGGTTTTGTGACTAATGCATTCAAGAGACAAGATTCGTAATATCGCTATTATCGCCCACGTAGACCACGGGAAGACCACGCTTGTAGACAAGCTTCTCCAGCAGTCCGGCACCTTCCGCGACAATGAAGCCGTTCAGGATAGAGCCATGGACTCCAACGATCTGGAGCGGGAGCGCGGGATTACCATCCTGGCCAAGAACACGGCGATCTCCTATAAAGATTACCTGATCAACATCGTGGATACCCCAGGACACGCCGACTTCGGCGGCGAAGTGGAACGGATCATGAAGATGGTTGACGGCGTGCTTCTGGTCGTCGACGCTTTCGAAGGCACGATGCCGCAGACGAAGTTCGTTCTGCGCAAGGCGCTCGAGCAGCATCTCACGCCGATCGTCGTCGTGAACAAGATCGACCGTCCGAACGCGCGTCCGGCGGAAGTTATCGACGAAGTGCTCGACCTGTTCATCGAGCTCGGCGCGGACGACAACCAGCTGGAGTTCCCTGTTGTGTACGCCTCCGCTCTGATGGGAACATCGGGTCTGGATGCCGAGAAGCAGGATGAGAACATGCTGGCGCTGTACGAGACGATCATCTCACACATTCCGTCTCCGACCGAGAGCGTGGAAGAGCCTCTGCAGTTCCTCGTGACGCTGATGGATTACAACGAATACCTCGGCCGTATCGCCATCGGCCGCGTCAACCGCGGTAAGGTGCGCCAAGGCCAGTCCATCGCGGTTATCAACCGCGAAGGTCAAGTGAAGCAGGCGCGCGTCGAGAAGCTCTTCGGCTTCCAGGGCCTGAAGCGCCTCGAGATCGAAGAAGCGGGCGCGGGCGATATCATCGCCATCGCGGGGATCAAGGACATCAACATCGGGGAAACCCTCGCCGATCCGGCGAATCCGGAAGCCCTGCCGGTCCTCAAGATTGACGAGCCTACGCTGCAGATGACGTTCCTTGTCAACAACTCCCCGTTCGCGGGCCGCGAAGGCAAGTGGGTCACCTCCCGCAAGCTGCGCGAGCGTCTGTTCAAGGAGCTGGAGACCGACGTATCCCTGCGCGTGGAAGAAACCGACAGCCCGGATGCCTTCATCGTATCCGGCCGCGGTGAGCTTCACCTGGGTATCCTCATCGAGAACATGCGCCGTGAAGGATTCGAACTGCAGGTATCGAAGCCAGAGGTTATCATCAAGAACATCGACGGCGTGAAGATGGAGCCGATCGAGCGTCTCATCATCGACGTGCCGGAAGAGAGCATGGGCGCGGTCATGGAGAGCCTCGGGACGCGTAAAGCCGAGATGGTCAACATGATCAACAACTCGGGCAACGTCCGTCTGGAATTCCTGATTCCGGCGCGCGGTCTGATCGGCTACCGTACCTACTTCCTGACACTGACACGCGGCTATGGTATCATGAACCACGCGTTCGATTCCTACGGTCCATATGCGGGCGCAGGCGTAGGCGGACGTCACGAAGGCGTGCTCGTATCGAGCGAGAACGGCACTTCGACGTTCTACGGCATGATGTCCGTAGAAGACCGCGGTACCCTGTTCCTGGAGCCGGGCACCGAAGTTTACGAAGGCATGATCGTCGGCGAGCACAACCGCGACAACGACATCATCGTCAACATCTGTAAGGAAAAGCAGCTGACCAACGTCCGTTCGGCAACGAAGGAAGATACGGTGAAGATGAAGACGCCTCGCCTGTACTCCCTTGAAGCGGCTCTCGAGTATCTCAACGATGACGAGTACTGCGAAATTACGCCGAAGTCGATCCGCCTGCGCAAGAAGATCCTGAATAAGGGCGAGCGCGAGCGTGCCGAGAAGAACCGTAAGAACGCCGAAGCGAACGTATAAGCATACAGGTACAAGCAGGAGAGCTCTGAGCAATCAGAGCTTTCTTTGAAATTACATAGCGTTTTCTACCACGGAGAAGACGCCATTGTAGGTTCTCTGCCATTGTTCATAAACGCGCGCCGTCCATCCCGGGCGGCGCGGCCGTTTATCCAAACAACACCAAAAGGGGAAGATGAGGATGACCGAATGGTTCCGCGCCCATCCGGCGCTGACCTGGTTTTTGATATTCGTGCTGATGTCGTTCGTCTATAACCGGGTATTCCGTACACGGAGGCTGCCGATCCTGAAAGCGGCTATCGTTTATATTCTGCTGGCCGTGTTCTCCGTCGTGCTGCTTGATTTTCAGCTGTTCGGGCTGCCGGTGGTAGCGAGCATGTCCGTAGCGGTGCTGCTGATGTTCATGGTCCGGATCCGCTATTTTGTCGAGGGCCGCAATTCCCGCAAGTCGCAGCAGTAAAGAAAAAAAGATCGGTTCAAAGATCGGTTCTTATCGGCAGGGAGAGAGGGGGAGTGAGCATGGCTGCATACTGGCTGGTTCCGCTTGATGCGGTGGAGGAAGCCGTCGTGCTTGGCGGGGACCGGATCCTCCTGGAGCCGGAGGAGCGGCGGACCGCCTTCATGGAGACCCTCAAAGAGCTTCATCCGCGGCTGGCGCTGACCTTCAAGAGCCATCTGCTGCCTGGGGAAGAGGAGGCGGAAGCCTGCGGCCTCGATGCCGGCGCGTTTGCGCTGAGCGGCGGGGAGAGCATCCACCTGCGCCATCCGGGCGGAGAACCGGGAGACGGCTGGGTGCTGTCCCACTGCGCGGAAGCTTATCTCGACCGGCTCCTGACCGCGGCGGAGATCGCAGAGCATTTGGCTTCCGCCGACGGGCAGGCGGAAGAGTGGGTACGGATCATGCGGTCCTGGGCGTCCGGCGGCCGCGGAATCATTTTGCTGAGAGAGGAATGAGAGCGCTTGAATCTGCAGGATGCCTTGTTCAATTGGCTTCAGATCTCGCTGGTGGCCGCAGCCCGGCCGGAGGACGGTGCGGCTGTGGAGACGCGGGAATTCTTCGAAGTGATTCTCCGGGAGGATCACGGGCTCCAGAGCTTTGCTTATGAGCCGGAAGGGGACCGTTACCGGATCGATTACACGGCGGAAGGACAGAGCCGCACGCAGCGCTTCGATGCCGAGCTGGCCGACCAGCTTCTTACCGATATTAATTCCAACCCGAAATACAATGAATGACATATATTGCACGGAGTTCCGATAGAATAGACTATCATCGTCCGAAGGGAGAGATCGTGACAACTGCCGGTGGCTGGCTTGCTTGATTCTGTGTTATAATGGAAGCAGATGTAGAGATCACTTTGGTAGGAGGGGAACCTATGGCCGAAACGATCACAGCTCTTTCGGAACAACTCTTCGCACTTCAAGATGATTCCTTCGCACTCGTAAGCACCATCGACCATGCATGCGGTTTGCCGGCGCCCGGCTTGGAGGCGCAGCTTTGGCCGGAGGCCAGGCAGCGGGTATGGATCCGCAGCGGCACCCTTGGTTTCCGTGCGTCGGCATCCATCGGGTCGAATCCCCTTGTCCCTGTGACCTCTGTGGGCCATGAATGCTTCATTCATGCCGCCAGCGGGCGCGCGCTGACGCCGCCTGAGGGTGGAGCCCTCCCACATGCCTGCTTGACCCAAGATATTCCTTCGGTGCGTGATGCCCTGCCTGGAGCAGACGCATATCCGCGCCACCCCCATATGAGAAGACTCGCAGCAAGCGTGCGGCGCAAGTTCCGCTCACGCGGATGTTTCGCGTCATGAAAAAAGCCTAGACAGTATCACGGTCTCAGGCTTTTTTGAAATACCCGAAAATGAACCTAGCCCTGGGCTGCCTGCTTGGCTAAGGCCCGGATTCCGGCAACCTCCACTATCCTTCTTATCTCCATTCTTATCTTCAACAAGGAACACGCTGATCTTACTCTTACGGTCTGACTTTACGGGAGCGGTCTTACCGCCCTCTTACGTTCTTACGAGTTGTTGTCTGGTATTTGCGGATTTGCATGCTGGGGCCGGTTCGTCTGGTTCGGGTCCACATCGCGCGGCAGCTGGGGAACAATACGACCAATGATGGCAGCCATCTCCTGGGCGAAACCGTTCATTCCCCGCCCGTCACGCACCCCATCCCTTACCTTGCGCAAGCGCTGCGCCAGATCCATATCCGCAGTTACGAGTGCGTCCACACCATACGGATCTTTTTTTAACGCCTCGGCCACAGACAGCTTGATCGTACCTACTTTCGCACGATCCATATCCTGCGGTACGTCGATGCCTACCACTGCCGTATTGCCGAACACGACGCAGTTGGCCCCTTCCACATTCGGTATGGAGGTCGCAATCTGCTCCAGCCTGTCGGCTACGGCCCGGGAGTCCGTAATTTCCTTCTTCTGAGGTGCCGTTTGATTCACCTGTACCTGCCGGTTCGCATCATCTGTCTGAGAGGGGGAAGCTCCATTCCTTGGTGATTGGTTACAACCAGATACAGCAGCGGACAACAACAGCAGCACCGCGGCAAACTTCCTCATAGTCCATCTTCCTTTCTATACGGCATCAGCTTTGGTTAGTTTGTCCTTCGGGGCTGGATCTATGTATTCTCGCTAAAGCAAGCCAAACACCATACCTGGGAGGGACTCACCATGAAGAAAATTTATGTGCTGGATACCAATGTGCTGCTGCAGGATCCCAATGCAGTCTATGCCTTTGAGGATAACGAGGTGGTCATTCCCGCGGTGGTGCTCGAGGAGATCGACTCCAAGAAGCGCAATGCCGACGAGCTTGGCCGCAATGCACGGCACATCTCCCGGATGCTGGATGGACTCCGCAGCGGCGGCCGGTTGTTCGAGGGCATCGAGCTTCCCGGCGGCGGCAGCCTGAAAGTGGAGCTGAATCATAAAAGCTTTGCCAAACTGCAGGAAACGTTCGCCGAGGTGACGAACGATAACCGGATCTTGGCGGTGGCGCTGAATTATCATCTGGAGGAAAAAGAAAAACCTCAGCCCCGTCCGGTCATTCTGGTCAGTAAGGACGTATTGGTGCGGATCAAGGCGGACGTGCTGGGAATGACGGCGGAGGACTATCTGACGGACCGGGTCGTGAACATGCCGGGCGATATTTATTCCGGCCATCTCACGATCCATGCACACCCTTCCGTCATCGACGAATTCTATACGTACCGGTATTTGAGCGCGAACTCGCTGAACCTGGCTTACCCCCTTCACCCGCACGAGTTCGTCATACTGAAGGACGAGATGGGCTCGAGCAAGTCGGCGCTGCTCAAGGTCAATGCGGACGGCAAGAAGCTCGAGCCGCTCTTCCTCAGCAATGACCCCATCTGGGGAATTGCAGCCCGCAACGCCCAGCAGCGGATGGCCCTGGAGCTGCTGCTCAACGACGACATCCCGCTCGTGACGCTGACCGGCAAGGCCGGTACGGGCAAGACGCTGCTGACGCTTGCTGCGGGACTGATGAAGGTCGAGGACGAGCGCAAGTACAAGAAGCTGCTCATCGCCCGTCCGGTCGTGCCGATGGGCAAGGATATCGGATACCTGCCGGGCGAGAAGGAGGAGAAGCTGCGGCCGTGGATGCAGCCGATCTACGACAACCTGGAGTTCCTCTTCGATACGAAAAAGCCGGGAGACATCGACAAGGTGCTTGCCGGTCTCGGGAGCATTCAGGTCGAAGCCCTGACCTACATCCGGGGCCGTTCCATCCCGGGCCAGTTCATTATTATCGACGAGGCGCAGAACCTCTCGAAGCATGAGATCAAGACGATCGTCTCCCGTGTCGGGGAGGGCAGCAAGATCGTGCTGCTCGGGGATCCGGAGCAGATCGACCACCCGTACCTCGATGCGTCGAGCAACGGTCTGACTTATGTGGTGGAGCGGTTCAAGGAACAGAGCATCTCCGGCCATATCATGCTCGAGCGCGGGGAGCGGTCGCACCTGGCGCAGCTGGCGGCCGATTTGCTGTAGCAGGCGGAGTGAGGGGGCGCCGGGCGTGGTAACCGGGGCCCCAGAACAGAAAGACCCTTTTTCGGCGGGCCGTCCGCTGAAAAAGGGTCTTTTGGCGCTTAGAGCAAATACTGCGGTTGAGCGGGGAGGAGGGCCGGAGGGACGTTGGTTCGGGCGGGAGGCCGGCCGTACGGTGTGGCGCATAAGGATGTGCGGCTTCGCGTCCGCCGCCGCTGAGAGCCCGTCATCCCGGCGGAAGCTATTCCTCCGGACGGTGCAGCCACACGGCCCTGCAGCCGTAGGCGCGGGCGATGCCTTCGGCCAGCTCCGCCTGATGCGCCTGAACGGCGTAGGTCTTCTCTTCACCCTCGTCTGGCCAATCGGCGAGCAGATGCTCCCGCAGCTGCAGCTCCGCCTGACGCGGCTCGGCCGGGCGTCCGGTGCCGGGTTCGGGGGCGAGCCGGAAGATGGCTGCGAGCTCAGCGGGAAGATAGGCCTGCTCAAGCCGGCTAAGGAAGCCATAATCGCTGAACTCGGGATAGAGCCGCAGGGGAGAGGGCAGGCGCAGCAGGTTCTCGAACTCGCAGGGCACCTTATACTGCTCCATGACCGGCACGGCGGCGTCCCGGTCGTCCGCCGAAGCAAAGATCAGCGTCTCCTTCTCGCGGTCCAGCAGCCGGGTGCGGCCGGCCAGACCTTTGACAATCTGGGCGTAGTAGCCCGCACGCTTGTCCTCGGGCAGTTCCATATGAAGGGCGTACACTGGCGTCATCGGCATGTCGGTCGGCTCCTTTCGGGGATTCCCTTTTGCCCCATTATGCGCCAAAAAAGCCGGCGGCTGCAACCCGCTAAGGTTACAGTGCCAGCTTCAGCAGAATATGCAGGGCCCCTGTCTCGAGCTCCACGCCGGTGACCTGAAGCTTCAGGAACGGGGAGGACACGAGCTGGGGGTAGATGCCGAGGTCGAATTCCTTCTCGAAGGCTTCGATGGTCGTGTCCGGAAGCTGGAAGCCGTTATATTCGAGCTTCCCGGTCCGGAAGCGGATATAGGGCTTCGCGGGATCGCCGCCTTTGTACGCCAGCTCATACCGCCCTTCGAGCAGGACTTCCGTTCCATCCTGCGTCCCGGAGGCGATAATCCGGCCGTCTTCGAAGCGGAAGCGGATATGGCGGAAGAGCTCGTTCTGTTCGAGCAGAAAGGCATTAAGCTGTCCGTCGGTGATGCGGAAGGAGGCGTTCAGACCGTCGAGCATGAATTGACCGGCAGGTTTACCGCCTGTCGTCTGTGCGCCCGGATTCATCACGGCATCGGGGAGCTCCTTGAGCGCCTTGGCCAGCGCCCGGAAATAGGTGCGGAACAGCGGAATGCCTTCCTCCCGCCACGATTGGCTCAGCTTCCGCATCTCTTCCTGCACCTTGTCCGCCTCGGCCGACCGGGCCAGGCCGGCGTCAATCTCCTGCTGCAGGGCGGCCATGCGTTCCCGCTGCCGGATATACCTGCTCTTCGTCTCGGCAAGACGCGCCGCGTCTTCTTCCAGCCCGGCCGTCTTCGCCTTGAGCTCCGTCCAGGCGGCCGTATGCCCCTTCAAGGCTTTCCGGTCACGTACGAGGATCATCTGGAGATAGTCCATGACCACGAGCGCATCCTTGAAGGAACGGATCGAGAAGAGCAGGCCCCACAAGGAATCCCGCTCTCCCATATTGTAAGCGCGAATCACGCGTGCCGCATGCTTCCTGGCTTCATCCGCGGCGGTCCGGGCTGCTTCGGCATCCCGCTGGGCGGCGGCTATTTTCTCCTGCAGCCCGGCTTCCTGCACCGTAATCCGGGCCAGTTCCTGATCGATTTCATAGAGCTGAAGCCCTTTCTCGAGCAGCAGCTTGTCCTCGGCCGCCATCCCGGTGCGGCCGGTCTCCGAACGGGCCGTCTCCGCAAGGGCGGCCCCTGTGCCGGTGCCCGACCACAGCAGGGCGAGAAGAGCTCCGGCGCTGATCCATGTTCTCCACCTCACGGCATGTCCCTCCATCCCTCTTAGAATAAGAGTATCGATGCGGCCCGGAATTCATGACAACAAAAAACGGCCGCCCGACGACGGCCGAATCGTTCCTCTTACTTGGGGGCGGGGAGGCCTTTCATAAGGTCTTCCGCTGTCTTGACCTTCGCAGGTATTTCCCGGGTAAAGCCCACGGGCTGGTTGATCTCCGTCGTCCGGTAGCTCCAGGTGATTCCGTGCTGGCGTTCCGGATGCGCGTCCGTGGACAGGAAGAGCTTGCCTTCCTGTCCTTCCAGATAGCCGTCCTTGCTGATCTCAAGGGCCAGTGAGCCGGGGGGCTGGATCTGAAGTCGGCCGGCAGCCGATGTCCACTCCTGTGCCTGGGCCGGCGTGCCGAGGCCGTTCTTTACCATCTCTTCGAGCAGGGCCGGGAGCACGGAAGAGAGGTACGCTTCCACCTCCTGCTGGTTCTTTTTCGTGACCGAGATGATTCTCCGTTTGGAGGCCGCATCCGCCGGCGGCGTGTCCTCCGCTTCCTCGATCCACTCCGGCTTCACCCCTTGAAGCAGGCGCTCGCTCAGGAGGGCGGAGAGGCGGCCGGTGTTCTGCAGCTTCTCGGACTCCTGCAGCGGGAACAGCAGATATTCGCCCGAAGGGTTGAGTGCTGGAATGTGTATGTATAATTTGTTATCTTGGAGTAACAAAGGAAGCTCTATGGCGTCGGCCCCCTTGGGCTTCACGGTGATATCCGCCTCCATGCGGATCGGCGCCTCCAGGGAAGCGGCCCCTTTATACTCGATCCGGCTGTCCTTGAAGAGGGAGAGCAGGGCGGCGGTCATGGGCAGCATCCCTTCGAACAAGGAGGCATCGAGTGCCAGCTCCGCATGGCCGGAGAACCGGTAGGTCTTGATTTGTTCCTGCTTGGCTGCCGCCTGTTGGAGCTCCTGCTTCAAGAGCTCGTGATCCGTGCAGCCGGATGCGGTCAGAAGAGCGCTGCCTAGTGCAAGGGTGCGCAGCAGCGCGTAAGGTCTGTTCAAGTGGTGACACTCCTTCATGGTAACGTTCGCTGCCTGTACGCAGGCAGACTCATATCCATTATAAAGAACAGCGCACGGATTGTCTTGGAATTTGATGGATAAAGCGGGTGGAATGTGGTGACAAATTCAGGTCAAATAGAGAAAAACGCTTCCGCGGCAGCGGCCGGTGAGCTGCTTCTCGGTATCATCCGTCAGGCCATGGCGGAGCAGGGCGGACTCCTGTCCTTCCGTGATTATATGCAGCTGTGCCTGTATCATGAGCCTTGCGGCTATTATATGCGGGATGAAGAGAAGATCGGCCGCGGGGGCGATTTTTATACCGCCGCTTCGGTGGGAAGCCTGCTCGGTGAGGCCGTTGTCGGATACGCCGCCGCGTTCGCGGAAGGGCGGGAAGGGGCGTGGACGCTGGCGGAATGGGGCGGAGGCAGCGGCCGGCTGGCCGGGCAGGTGCTGGATTGGCTCCGCGAGAGCTGTCCGGAGGCGTACGGGCGGATGACCTTTGTCAGCGTCGAGGTCAGCCCTTATCACCGCAGGCTGCAGGCCGAGGCATGGGGAGCGCACGCGGACCGCATCCGCTTCCTGGGCGAAGACGAGTGGCTGGCGGAAGGGCCCTGGCCGAATACGCTGGTGTATTCGAACGAGCTGCCGGACGCCATGCCGGTCTACCGTATCGTCTACCGCAGCGGCCAATGGCAGGAGATCGCCGTCGGATGGGATGAAGCTGCGGGACGGCTGGCCGAGGTGCTGCGGCCGGTACCCGCCGGCGGAGAGCTCGCTTCGTTCATCGAGCGGGAGGCGCTGCCCCGCCGGGAAGGCCAGCGCTTCGAGGTTCCGCTGGATGCCCTGGCCTGGCTGCGCCGGGTCTCCGGGTCACTCGCCCCGGGCAGCGTCCTGATGACGATCGACTACGGCTGCGAGCGCGAGGAGCTGTACGCGGCGCACCGTATGCACGGCACGCTCCTCTGCTATCACGGGCACCGGGCTTCGGACACGCCGCTCGAAGCTCCGGGCAGCCGGGACATCACTTCCCATACCGCCTTCAGCGCGCTGATCGGGGAGGGGCGGGAGTGCGGGCTTGCGGCCGAAGAGCTCATGACGCAGAAGGCGTTCCTGATCCGGTACGGCCGGGTGCTCGAGAAGCTGCAGGATCATGATGCCAGGGATCCGTTCTCCCCGGCGGCCCGGCGGAACCGGGCGATCCGGCAGCTGCTGATCGGTGACAGTATGGGGGAGCTGTTCAAGGTGCTGATCCAGATCAAAGGCGGCAGGGGACTGACACTTTAACATCAGGGGGGAGGGGGCGGAGCTTTCCACACCCGCGGCGCGGCAGTCCGGATGCTCCTTCCTTCCGTGCACAAATAAACGGCTGCGTTCTTCCACGGGGAAGTGCGCAGCCGTTTATCCTGTTTCTTATGCCGAAGGCCGGAGGGCTTGTACTACACGTGCATTTTGAAGAAAGACCAATACGTGAACCCCGTGAACGAGAGGATCATGTATCCCCAAAAAATCAATATGTAGGCACGTTCGGACAATTTCATGTATCCTAAGAGCATGAAAATCGCCGTTTGGGCAAAAAAGATCAATGCCATCGGGATAAAGTCGCCGGCGAGCGCCGCGAGCCCGATCACAAGTGTCCAGAAGCCAAGAACACGAAACATGCGATCCATCCTGTATCCCCCTCTCTTCAGTCAACATTACCAAACTTTACGTACTAACCAACATTATAACGAAAGCGCCCATCAGTGTAAATGTTATTCGGTGACGAATTTGAGTCATTTGGCGGGGGCTTCCTCCATACGGTTTCCTTTTTCCGCGGGGATGATGTATGACGTCCTGCAAAAATGGCAATACAAAATACTAGAAAAGTATTCTATGAACTCTACCATGGGCATAGAGATAAAGTAACGCAACACATTCATGCAGCACCGATCATAGATGTGGGGCCAAGGCCCCGGGGTTAGGAGGACGGCTTCGATGACGGCCATTAGACAAGACGCTTGGAGCGAGGAAGATGATTTGATACTGGCGGAGGTCACGCTCCGGCATATCCGCGAAGGGAGCACGCAGCTCGCCGCCTTCGAGGAAGTCGGGGAGAAGATCGGCAGAACCGCCGCCGCCTGCGGTTTCCGCTGGAACTCGTTTGTCCGCAAAAAATACGAGGCGGCGATCGGCATCGCCAAGGCTCAGCGTCAAAAGCGCAACCAGCATAAGAAACAGGCGGCTCCCGCCTTTGCTTCCGTCGCTTCGGGCATCGGCACGGTACTGCCCGAGCCGAGCGGACGCAGCGAAGGGATCGTCGAAGAACTTTCGGTCGATGCGGTCATCCGGTTCCTGCGGCAGTGGAAGGGAAGTTACCAGGAGATGACCCGCCATGTCCGGCAGCTCGAGAAGGAACTGGGCGATAAGCAGGATGAGCTCGACCGACTGCGAAGCCTCAATGAAGAGCTGAGCCGCCAGGTGAACGATACCGCTACGGACTACCGGGTGGTGAACGATGATTACAAAGCACTCATTCAGATCATGGACCGTGCCCGCAAGCTGGCGTTCCTGACGGAAGAAGAGGAAGAGAGCAAGGCCAAGTTCAAGATGGATGAGAACGGGAACCTGGAGCGGATCGAATAGGCTCTCCCGCGTCGTCCTCCGGAGAAGCGATACATATTCCGATTGCAGCAGCAGTCCCCGCCGCGCAAGCCCCCGCCCGAAGGCGCATCAGCGTCCTTAGGTCCGGGGGCTTTTGCATGTCCGCGAGGAGGGGAGGGATGGCCCCCGGGCGGACCGGTTTGGTATGATGAAGAAACAAGAGAAGTCAAGGGCGGGGGCAGATGAGAATGAAGGCAAAAGTAACGATCGTTGGAGCGGGCTCGCTGGGGATGCTTTTCGGCGGGCGGCTCGCCGCAGCCGGCGTTGCGGTGGAGCTGGTCGTGCGCAGACCCGAACAGGGGCGGCGGCTTGAGGCGGAGGGGCTGACACTTGGCGTAGCGGGCGGGGGGGCGCAGGCTCCTCTGCATGTGCGTCCCGCCGTCCGCCTGCTCGAAGGCAGTGACGGTCCGGACCGGGGCGCAGCCCCCGGTGGGCATTGGGTGCTGCTTACGGTGAAGCAGACCGCCGTTACGCCGGGTTTCGCTGAGGCGCTCCGCCGCCTGCTCCCGGAGGATGCCGTTCTGGTCTGTCTGCAGAACGGGATCGGCCATGCGGAAGTGCTGGCGGAGGCGTTCCCGCTGCAGCGGTTGCTCCTGGCCGTCACGACGGAAGGCGCGCTCAAACAGACGGACACGGAGGCTCTCCACACCGGGAAAGGCACGACTTGGATCGGTGCTGCCGCGGGGGAAGGAGGTTCGGCGCTCTCCGTACAAAAAAATCTGGCGGCACTCCTTGAGAGGGCAGGATTCCGGGCGGAGGTGTCGAACAACATCCAACAACGGGTTTGGCAGAAGCTGCTCATGAACGCCGTCATCAACCCGCTTACGGCGATCCTGCAGGTCCCGAACGGCGAACTGCCGCTTCTTCCGGGCGTTCCGCAGCTGATGCGGGAGCTGCTCGGCGAGGGGGAGGAGCTGGCCCGGCGTCTCGGGATCCCCCTGGACCCGGGGTTATGGGAGCAGGTGCTGTCCGTCTGCCGGGCGACGGCCGCCAACCGGTCCTCCATGCTGCAGGACGTGCTGGCGGGCCGGCCCACGGAGATCGGGGCGATCAACGGCGGACTGCTGCGCGAAGCGCAGAGGCTGGACGTGCGGCTGCCCGTCAACGAGACGCTGTACACGCTGGTCCGTGCGCTGGAGGAGAAGGGGCGGCATACGAGAGGGCAGCCCGCAACAATGCCAATAGAATCGGGGGATGAAGATTGATCGTACTGCTGCAGTGGCTTCAACAGCTTTATCTGCTTCTCGCGCTGGTGCCTTTTGCGGCGTTCCTCCTGACCTGGGGGGCGGTCTACGGGCTGACGCGGGACAAACGCAAAGCAACGCACTACAGCATGGACATCACATCCGTGTTTCTGATCGGTTCCGTGGCGGTGATGAGCAGGAACATCTTCGGATCGGGGATGCTCGGCTGGACCGTGCTGCTGCTCTTTCTTGTGGCGGCCGGGCTGCTGGGCAACATGCAGAACCGCAAGAGGGGCAAAGTCGATCTGGTGCGGATCGCCCGGACGCTGGGCCGGGTGGGATTTGTCTTTTTGTCGGCCTGCTACGTGCTTCTTCTGCTGGTCGGGATCGGCAAGTATATGATTACATAACCTATGAGAATACTTGGAAATCGACAAATGCATAATTTTGTCTTATACTGGGAGAGTCTATGAAAAGGCTCTCTTTTCCATTTTTTAAGGTTTTTCCCGCCGGGAAAAAAATGTTTGTAGATTTTATTAACCTATGGTTGTATAATTTCTATCTGGCAACGTTTTCACTCGATATTGCAGGTTTACAAGTCGCTGTAAATTCGTTATTATCTATTCTATGCTCTTCGTGTCACTAACATGTCATGAATGTTCACACGACAAACGTTTCTATTAAATTACATATTTCGTCATGTGAACCTATCTTCCCCGAAGTCATGAACGATTATCGTTCTTGATCTTATATATCTTGAAATTAAAGGAGCGACTGTATGAACGTTCGTAAATTTTTGGCTACGACGGTTGTATTGACCGTTATCGGGGGCGCGGCCGCAGGCTGCAGCGGCGAGACAAACAACAATGCCGCAGGCGACAATAAAGATGCGGGTGCTGTGAAGCAGGAAGTTACGCTGAACTACCGTACGGAGCCGGGTGCTCTCGATGTATCCAAAACAACGCAGATCGCAGGGTTCACGGTGCTGAACGCTGTAGGTGAAGGTCTGTATCGCATGAATAAGGATAACAAGGCGGAGCCTGCGCTTGCGAAGGACATGCCTAAAGTATCCGCGGACGGCAAAACTTACACGATCACGCTGAGAGACGGCGTTACTTATTCCGACGGCACACCGGTTAAAGCACAGGACTTCGTATACTCCTTCCAGCGCTCGGTAGACCCTGCGACGAAGGCGCTCTATTCCTTCATGGTGGCATGGGTTAAGGGCGGCGCAGACGTGCAGAAAGCGAAGACTCCGGAAGAAGTTGAAGCGAAGAAGAAAGAGATGGGCGTAAAGGCCATCGACGACAAGACGCTTGAAATCACGCTGGAGCGTCCGATTCCGTTCTTCACCGAGCAGCTCTCCTTCCTGACGTTCTTCCCGCAGCGCCAGGACGTGGTTGATAAGTTCGGAAATAAAAACGGTGCGGATGCCGAGTCCGTTATCGGCGCAGGTCCGTTCAAGCTCGAGAAGTGGGCGCATGAACAACAGCTCGTTCTCGTGAAGAACGACAAGTACTGGGACAAAGACAATGTGAAGCTTGAGAAAGTGACCCTGAACATTGTGAAGGAAGAAAGCACGGGTCTGAACCTGTTCCAGACCGGCGCTTCCGATCTTCAAGTCATCAGCGCGGACAATATCGGTCTGTGGGAAGGCAAGCCGGAGTACGTGCTCCAGCCTGAGCTGTCCTCCTGGTACATCAAGCTGAACGAGAAGAACGTTCCGGCATTCGCCAACAAGAAAGTCCGTCAAGCCCTCGGCATGGCGATCGACAACAAGGCTTACATCGAGACGGTTATGGGTAAAGGTCCTGTACCGGCTACCGGCTTCGTACCTAACGGCACAAGCGACGGCAACGGGAACGAATTCCGCAAGTCGGCAGGCGATCTGATGCCGAAGTTCGATCCGGAGAAAGCCAAGGCACTGCTCAAGGAAGGTCTGGCCGAGCTCGGTCTGCAGTCGCTGCCTAACTTCACCATCCAGGTTGACGACCACAATACCGGTCCGAAATCCGTTGAGTTCATCGTAGCCCAGTGGAAGCAGAACCTCGGCGTAGACGTTACAGCTCAGCCGCTGCCGCACAAGCTGCGTGTCGACAACGAGAACAACCACAAGTACCAGGCTTCGGTCTCCGGCTGGGGCGCGGATTACAACGATCCGATGACGTTCCTCGACATGTGGATCACGGGCGGCGAGTTCAACGATGTGGACTGGTCCAACCCTGAGTATGACAAGCTGATTACAGCTGCACAGAACGAGCTGGACAAAGCGAAGCGTGCACAGTACATGGTGGATGCAGAGAAGATTCTCCTGCAGGAAATGCCGATTCTTCCGAACTACTTCCGTGCCCTGAGCTGGGTGAAGAGCACGAAGATCGATGGCATGCTCTTCCCTCCATACGGCGTAGAGTTCGAACTGAAGTGGGCTTCCGTGAAGTAAGAAGCAACAACTTATAGGAAAGAGCCGTCTTCCGCTAAGCGAAGGGCGGCTCCTTCTGTCTGATTGCAGAAACTGAATGTTAGGAGGAATGATTATGCTGCGCTATACGCTGCGCCGTCTTCTCTACGCAGTGATCACCATATGGCTGATTGTCACGCTTACGTTCGTGCTCATGAAGAATCTGCCCGGCGACCCGTTCGAGAATTCGGAGAAGCTGACGCAGGAGCAGAAGGCGATTCTCGCCAGGCAGTACGGACTCGATAAGCCTTTGTCCGAGCAGTATTTCTTGTACCTCGGCAACGTAATTAAGGGAGATCTGGGTGTCTCGTTCCAATATCCCGCCCGCAAGGTGACCGAGGTCATAGGACAGGGGATGGGGGCTTCCATGGAGCTTGGCATCTGGTCGATTCTTCTCGCTTTGGCCGGAGGCATCACCCTTGGCACCATTGCCGCTCTGCGCCATAACACCAACTGGGACTATACCGCCATGTTCACCGCTGTGGCAGGGGTATCGATCCCGTCTTTTGTCCTCGGGCCTCTTCTTTCTTATTTTGTAGGCGTAAAGCTCAAATGGCTGCCTCCGGGCCTTTGGTTCGAACCGGAGCACCGCATCCTGCCGGCCATTGCCCTGTCGTTTGGTACGATGGCGATCCTGGCCCGTCTCATGAGAACCTCGATGCTCGATGTCGTCAACCAGGACTACATCAAGACCGCCAAGGCCAAGGGCCTTTCGGGCTCGTCCATCGTGCTCAAGCATATTTTCCGCAACGCGCTGCTGCCGATCGTCACGATCATCGGTCCGGTCTTCGTCGGCGTCATCACCGGCACGCTCGTCGTGGAACAGATCTTCTCGGTGCCGGGTCTCGGCAAGCACTTCGTACAGTCTATTCTCACCAACGATTATACGATGATCAGCGGTCTTACGATTTTCTATTCCGTCATTCTCGTCTTTGTCTTGTTCCTGACGGATATTGCGTACGGCTTCATTGATCCGCGGATTCGTTTGGCCAAAGGAAAGGGGTAACAGGGATGCAGACAATGGAGAACAACGCATTTCAGCCTCTGTCCAAGTCAAGCCAATCGCAGGAAGTGATCGTACGACCCTCTTTGAGCTATTGGAAGGACGCTTGGCGGAGACTCAGAAAGAACAAGCTGGCCATGCTGGGGCTGTACACGCTCCTCAGCCTGATGGTCATGGCGATCCTGGCGCCTTTCTTCTCAAGCTATGACTATGCGACACAGACGTATACGATCCGCAACCAATGGCCTTCGGCCGCTCACTGGTTCGGCACCGACGATTTCGGGCGCGACCTGTGGGTGCGGGTATGGTGGGGCACGCGGATTTCCCTGTTCATCGGGATTGTCGCCGCTCTGATCGACTTCGTCATCGGCATCCTGTACGGGGGCATCTCCGCGTACTTCGGCGGACGCGTCGATGATATCATGCAGCGCGTTATCGAGATCGTATATTCGATTCCGTTCCTGCTCATCACGATCCTCATGATCATGACGATCGGTCCGAGCATCTGGACCATCATTCTGGCTTACTCGATCACCGGCTGGGTGCCGATGGCGCGTCTGGTGCGCGGCCAGATTCTGACGCTGAAGGAACAGGAGTTCGTCCTCGCCGCACGTACGCTCGGCGCTTCGCCGTCCCGGATTATCCTGCGCCACCTGATTCCGAACGCGCTCGGCATCATTATCGTTCAGATTACCTTTGTCGTACCGAACGCGATCTTCGTTGAGTCGTTCCTGAGCTTCATCGGCCTCGGGGTACGGCCGCCGCTGGCATCACTCGGCTCGCTTCTCTCCGACGGTGTCAAGAGCATGACGATCTACCCTTATAAAGTACTGATTCCGACAGTCATATTCTCATTAATTCTCATGAGCTTCAATCTGCTCGGTGACGGCCTCCGCGATGCGCTCGATCCGAAGATGCGGAAGTAGGGAGGGAGCACCACTATGTCCAAAGCGAAAGTCCACCCCCTTCTCGAGGTCAAGGACCTTAGGGTATCCTTCAACACGTATGCCGGAGAAGTGCAGGCGGTCCGCGGCGTATCGTTTCACCTGAACAAGGGCGAAGTGCTTGCGATCGTAGGGGAATCCGGCTGCGGCAAATCCGTAACGGCCCAGACGATCATGAGGCTGATTCCTTCGCCGCCGAGCGTCATCAAAGGCGGCTCGATCCTCTTCGACGGCAAGACGGAAATTACGAAAATCAGCGATAAACAAATGGAAAAAATCCGCGGCTCGGAGATGGGCATGATCTTCCAGGATCCGATGACCTCTCTGAATCCGACGATGACCATAGGCAAGCAGATCACCGAGGGCCTGATCAAGCACCAGGGCATGAGCCAGAAGGCGGCTGACGCCCGCGCGGTGGAAATCCTGAAGCTCGTCGGCATCTCGAATCCCGAAGGGCGGATCCGCCAGTATCCGCATGAATTCTCCGGCGGTATGCGCCAGCGTGTCATGATCGCCATTGCCCTGGCCTGTAACCCCAAGCTGCTGATCGCCGACGAGCCGACTACGGCACTCGACGTAACGATCCAGGCGCAGATCATCGATCTGATGAAGAAGCTCTCCGAAGAGACGGAAGCCTCCATCATCGTGATCACCCACGACCTCGGTGTCGTGGCGGAGATGGCCCAGCGCGTTGTCGTCATGTATGCCGGCCAGGTGGCCGAGCAGGGCACGGTCGACGAGATCTTCTACAACCCGAAACACCCTTATACCTGGGGCCTGCTCCGTTCGGTTCCGCGGCTGGATCAGCCGAAGGACAGCGATCTGGTGCCGATTCCGGGCACGCCTCCGGATCTGTTCGCACCACCGAAGGGCTGCCCGTTCGCGGCCCGCTGCCCTTATGCGATGAACATCTGTGTTCAGGAAAATCCGGCGCAGACCCAGCTGACCGAAACCCATTCAGCTGCCTGCTGGCTGCTGCACCCGGATGCGCCGAAAGTGGAGCGCCCCGTTGAAGCTGGAGGTGGCACGCGATGAGTAAACGCCCTTTACTGGAGGTCAACGGACTTCAAAAGCATTTTAACCTGGGCGGCGGCAAGATTCTCAAGGCCGTCGACAACCTGAACTTCTCGATTGCCGAAGGGGAGACCTTCGGTCTGGTCGGCGAGTCGGGCTGCGGTAAATCCACTGCCGGCCGTACGATCATCCGTCTGTACGAGGCGACGGGGGGCGAGGTGCTCTTCGGCGGCGAGAACGTGCACACCCTCTCGGGCCGCAAGCTTCATGAGTTCCGCCGCCATATGCAGATGGTGTTCCAGGACCCGTACGCTTCCCTTAACCCGCGGATGACCGTCGGCAACATCATTGCCGAAGGGATCGACATCCACGGTCTCGGCAGCGGCCGCAAACGCAAGGAGCGCGTATCCGAGCTGCTTGATGCGGTAGGTCTGAACGAAGAGCATGCCACGCGCTTCCCGCACGAATTCTCCGGCGGCCAGCGCCAGCGGATCGGGATCGCCCGGGCGCTTGCGATTGATCCGAGGCTGATCATTGCGGACGAGCCGATCTCCGCGCTCGACGTATCGGTTCAGGCGCAGGTCGTGAACCTGTTCAAGCGTCTGCAGAAAGAGCGCGGCCTGACGTACCTGTTCATCGCGCACGACCTGGCGATGGTAAAGCACATCTCCGACCGGATCGGCGTCATGTACCTCGGTAAGCTGGTTGAAGTGACGACCTCCGAGGAGCTGTACGCGAACCCGCTTCACCCGTACACCCAGTCGCTGCTCTCGGCCATTCCGATTCCGGATCCGAATGTGGAGCGCACCCGGGAACGCATCATTCTCGAAGGCGAGATTCCAAGCCCGCTGAACCCGCCGAGCGGCTGTCCGTTCCGGACGCGCTGCCCGAAGGCGATGCCGGAATGCGCCGCAAGCATGCCGGCATTCAAAGAAGTCCAGCCGGGACACTTTACGGCATGCCATCTGTACTGAAAAGCAAGGCTCCTGCCCCCGCAGCGTTCATACGCCCGGGGAGAGGAGCCTTTTTTAATGTGATAAGACGATCCGGTTTAATCAGTATGCCGGTAATCGAAGGACCGGGCAGCGATACGGATCTCGTGAAGGGCGAGGATGCCGTCTTCGCAGTCCAATCCATGGGGGAAGCCATGCAGGAGTGCCTTCCAGTCGAAGCAGCCGCTGTCTGTCAGCTCCAGTTCGTCGTAGAGCCATACCGCGCTTCTTAGGGCGGAAGTAAGCTCTTCGGTCATCTCCACGCCGCGGAAGCGCAGTTCGAGCGCTCCGGCATGCGTGAGGCAGCCTGCACAGTCGAAGGACAGGATGATGGCATCTTCTACAGAGTTAACGGATAAGATGCGGGCATCATGCAGGGAGAACGTCTCCCGGAACTGCTGCAGCGCCTCCGGCAGGGCATCCTTGATGCTCAGGAAGGTCTCATGGCTCAACCGGCATGCCCGGTCCCAGTCCGCCTTCCAAGCGGCACACCAAGCCGCTGCCGCATCCCTCGCGGCAGCATCCCAATCCAAGCGGGGAGGAGCATCTTCAGCAGGATAGAGGGCACTGGCGATGCCGGGAGGCAGGTATCTTGTCATGAGCGGACGTAGCTCGGTAAGGGAGCCCGAAAGGCTGGAGCGCAGTTCACTCCTGCTCTCGTCATTGTCTGTCTCGTCCTGGGCTTCCAGGACCAGGTGAAGATATGAGAGGACCTGCATTCTTTCGTATAAAGCGACGGTAAAATGACGAATGGGGGCGTCCTCCTTCCGGTTCGGGGCCTTCTCTGATACCCCTTCGTTTTATGGACGGTGAGCCGCTGCCGAATGTTTCTAATTTTTGACGATTGTCCGCCGGATGTGTACAATGAAAGAGCCCCTATCGATGTTAGGGGCGGAAGCATACATACATAACGAACTAAGCACATGGAAGGCGGCGTCGAAGTTGCGGATGGAAGCATATCAATGGAAGTCCGGCCAGCCTTTGACCGATGATTATATCGCCCGGTTCGAGAAGACGGGCGGGCTCTTCGACTACAATCCATGGCAGGAAGAGAGCTGGCGGGAACGGGCCGCCTGGCTGGACGAGCAGCGTCCCCCAGGTGTGGACCGGCAGCGGGTGGCAGATGTGCTGCGCGCTTTCAACGAGCGCGCAGGCGCGGCACCCGAGGCTCTGGCTGCGGCCGAGAAGCTGCGGGATCCGCGCACCCTGGTGATTGCGGGCGGCCAGCAGGCCGGACTCTTCACGGGCCAGCTGCTCGTCGTGTACAAGGCGGTGACGCTCATCGCTGCGGCCCGGGAGGCTTCGGTCCGGCTCGGCCGGCCGGTCGTTCCGATCTTCTGGATTGCCGGGGAGGACCATGATTTCGATGAGGTCAACCACATCGATTATCTGTCCCCGTCCCTCTCGGTGGAGCGGATCAAGCTCGAGCATCCGGCAGGCATCCGGACCTCGGTATCCCGGATGGCGATCGCCGGAGAGCAGTGGGCCGAAGCGATCGGCCAGCTGGGCGGCTCGCTGATGGATACGGAGTTCAAGGAAGGCCTCCTGGCCTCGCTCCGGGAAGCGGCTGAAGCGTCGGGGACGCTCACGGACTGCTTTGCCCGCCTCATGGCGCGCCTGTTCGGGCCGCACGGGCTCGTGCTCATCGACTCCGACGATCCGGCGCTGCGCGCCCTCGAGGGACCGATGTTCCGCGGGCTGCTGGAGCGCAGCGCGGAAGTGAACGAGGCGCTGCTGGCCCGTTCGGCCAAGCTTAAGGAGCTCGGATATGAGCCGCAGGTGGAGCTGCAGGAGACCTCGGCCAACCTGTTCACCTATGGAGAACAGGGGGAGCGCCTGCTGCTCTACCGCACGGAAGACGGGTTCGCCGACCGCAAGGGTGAGCGGCGTTTCTCGCGGGACGAACTGCTGCAGCGGGCGGAGAGCGAGCCCCGGCAGCTCAGCAACAATGTCATGACCCGGCCGCTTATGCAGGACTACCTGTTCCCGGTATTGGCCTCCGTGCTGGGGCCGGCGGAGATCGCTTACTGGGGCCAGACCGGCGAAGCGTTCCGGCTGTTCGGGATGCGGATGCCGATTCTGCTGCCGCGTCTTGTCTTCACGCTTGTGGAGGGCACCGTCCAGAAGAACATGCAGAAGTACGGCCTCTCCCTAGAGGATGTCATGGAGCGCATGGAGGAGAAACGGGAAGCGTGGCTGCGAGAGCAGGACGCTTACGGGCTCGAGTCCCGTTTCGGCGAGGTCAAGACGCTCTTCCGCAGCGCCTACGAGCCTCTGGTCGGTACGCTGGGCGAGATCAATCCGGGGCTCAAGAAGCTCGGTGACACGAACCTTGGCAAGATTCTCGAGCAGATCGACTTCCTGCATCACAAAGCCGAAGAAGGCCTCCGCTCGCAGCACGAGTCGGGCCTCCGGCAGCTCCAGCGAATTGAAGCGTCGATCTGTCCGGCGGGCCGGCCGCAGGAGCGGGTGTACAATATCTTTGCTTACCTGAACCGCTACGGTGGGGACTGGATCGGACAGCTGCTTGAGCAGCCGCTGCAGGTCGATGGGAAGCACCGAGTCATTTATATGTAATGGGAACACCCTAATCCTATTTTGGAATCCATAAAGGAGCGATTCACTCATGGCAAATACGAAAGACCGCAGCATTATCCGCGACATCGCGCTGGCCCCCGAAGGCCATCTCAAAATCGACTGGGTAAACGCCCACATGCCGGTGCTCAACCGGATCCGCGAGCAGTTCGAGAAGGAGCAGCCGTTCAAGGGGCTGAAGGTTGCGATCTCGCTTCACCTCGAAGCCAAGACCGCTTACCTGGCGAAGGTCGTTCAAGCCGGCGGCGCGGACGTCACGATCTGCGGCAGCAACCCGCTGTCCACACAGGACGATGTGTGTGCGGCGCTCGTGGAAGACGGCATCACCGTCTTCGCCAAGTACAATCCGGAGCCGGAGGAGTACAAGGAACTGCTGATCAAGACGCTCGAAACCGAGCCGGATCTCATCATTGACGACGGCGGCGATCTCGTCACGATCCTCCATTCGGAGCGCAAGGATCTGCTGAAGAACGTACGCGGCGGAGCCGAGGAGACGACGACAGGGATTCTGCGTCTGAAGTCGCTCGAGAAGGATGGCCAGCTGCAGTTCCCGATGGTGGCCGTGAACGACGCCTTCTGCAAATACCTGTTCGATAACCGCTATGGTACAGGCCAATCCGTATGGGACGGCATCAACCGGACGACGAACCTGGTCGTAGCAGGCAAAACGGTCGTTGTCGTCGGCTACGGCTGGTGCGGCAAGGGCGTGGCAATGCGTGCCAAGGGCCTTGGCGCCAACGTCATCGTAACCGAGATCGACGCAATCAAAGGCGTGGAAGCGTACATGGACGGCTTCGCAGTGATGCCGATGAGCGAAGCGGCCAAGGTGGGCGACTTCTTCGTTACCGTAACGGGCAACCGTGACGTCATCCGCGGCGAGCACTACGAAGTCATGAAGGATGGCGCGATTCTGTCGAACGCCGGGCACTTCGACGTGGAAGTGAACAAGCCGGAGCTCGAGGCCCTGTCGGTGTCGAAGCGCACAGTGCGCCGCAACATCGAAGAGTACTCGCTGAAGGACGGCCGCAAGTTCTACATTCTCGCGGAAGGGCGTCTTGTGAACCTGGCGGCAGGCGACGGGCACCCGGCCGAGATCATGGACATGACGTTCGCGCTGCAGGCGATGTCCCTGAAGTATGTCAACGACAACTACAAGGCCATTGGCAGCAAAGTGGTCAACGTGCCTTACGAGCTGGATGAGCAGGTAGCCCGCTTCAAGCTGGAATCTCTTGGCATCGGCATCGATGCGCTGACGGACGAGCAAAAAGCATACCTGGACTCCTGGGCGGAGCATTGATCCGCAGGAAGTCCCGTGATAGAGCCTCTCTTGGACGATGAGTCCAAGAGAGGTTTTTTTGTGCTGTGGGGGAAGCTGCAACACCGGCGGGCGCCTGCGCGTCTGGTAAGTAACGGAAGCGGTGGACGCTTCCGGAAACTGACGGACACGGGGGTGCCGCAAGTGAATAAAGAGAAAGCGGTGTGGAACAGGTTTCAAAGGACCAGGGGACTGGCGGCTTCGCTGCTGCTGGCGGCCTATGTTAGCGGATGCGGCGGTACGGACAGCGGCGGGGCGGCGTCGAAGCAGGCGAGCGAGGCGGAGAGTCCTGCGGCTGCGGTAACGAACAGTAGTACTTCTGCGGATCAGCTGCAGATGAAGAATGAAACGGAGGGGGCTCCCGCTGCCGGCCAGGCGCAGGTTCAGAATGAAAAGGGGATCGCCCCTGCGGCTGGAGGCGGAGGTTCTGGCGCAATGACAGCTCAGCCTGCCCCCGCAGTGCAGGAAGCGCCCGTACGCCAAATCATCTACAAGGCGAATCTTACGATGCGGGTGGACACCTACAGCGAGGCCGTCGCCAAGATTCAGGAGGTAGTCCGGCAGTCGGGTGCCTATGTGCTTTCCTCCAGCGAGAATACGGCGGGTGCCGACAAGAGCGGCTCTTTTGTCATCAAGGTGCCGGCCAGGGGGTTCCAGCCGCTGATCCAGCTGCTCGAGGGCATCGATCCCCAGCTGCAGCGCAGCGTGGAGGGACAGGATGTCACCGAGGAGTTCGTAGACCTGACGGCCCGGCTGAAGGCCAAGCAGGCGGTGGAAGCCCGTCTGCTCTCCTTCATCGAGAAGGCGGAGAAGGCCGATGAGCTTGTAGCCTTCTCCGCCGAGCTCGGCAAGGTGCAGGAGGATATCGAGCGGATCACCGGCCGCATGCGCTATCTGGAGCAGCACGTCGCTTACTCGACGGTTGAGCTGCGGGTGGAGCAGAAGGTGACCTCCGCAGACCGAATCCAGTCGGTGGAGCGAGGTCCGCTGTGGACCCGTGCGTCGGAGGCGCTGCAGGGCTCGGCCGCCTTCATGGTCCTGCTGCTGGAGGGACTGGTGGTGTTTCTCGCGGGGGCGCTACCGGTCCTGCCGCTGGCCGCCGGGGTAGGCGGATTGTACTGGTTTTACCGGCGGTGGAGACGCAGAAGGCGGAGTATCTCCTCTCCGGAGCCAGTCATCGGTTCGTATCCGGTGTCCTCTCCAGTGGGGGACATACCCAAAGATGAACCCAAAGAATCAGAAAAATAAAGATTTCTTTACAAAAAATCCTGCCTTCGTCTCAAGACGGAGCAGGATTTTTGCCATATGTAACGAATTGTAACTATACAAGTGGTGGAAAGTGGGGTAAAGTGGTGGAAAGGGGGTGACAGGTGGTGTTCATGGGGGAGTATCAGCACAGCGTGGACGAGAAAGGCCGGATGATCGTGCCGGCCAAGTTCCGTGAAGCCCTCGGAGCATCATTCATTGTCACCCGCGGACTCGATCAATGCTTATTTGTCTATCCCATGCAGGAGTGGGCGGTGCTTGAGCAGAAGCTCAAAGCGCTTCCTTTGATGAAATCCGACGCACGGGCGTTTACCCGCTTTTTCTTCTCCGGCGCCACCGAGTGCGAGCTGGACAAGCAGGGCCGCGTGAACCTGCCGAAAACCCTTGTAGAGCATGCGAAGCTCGAGAAGGACTGCGTTGTGATTGGCGTTTCCAACCGGGTGGAGATTTGGAGCAAGTCGATCTGGGAAAACTACTTCCAGCAGTCGGAAGAATCGTTTGCGGAGATTGCGGAGAAGCTGGTCGACTTTAACTTTGATTTGTAACCCGGAAGTGATGCCGAGGTTGTAGGAGGAAAGTGATGACGTTTCAACATGTGACGGTGCTTAAGCAGGAAGCAGTAGAAGGATTACATATAAAGCCGGACGGCATTTATGTCGACTGTACCCTCGGCGGGGCGGGACACAGCCGCGAGATCGCATCGCGTCTTGGGCCGGGCGGCCTCTTGATCGCCTTCGATCAGGATGATATCGCGCTGAACAATGCGAAGGTGCAGCTTGCCGAATTCGGTGACCGGGTGCGCCTGGTTCGCAGCAATTTCCGTTTTCTCGAGCGGGAGCTCTCCAAGATTCCCGAAGTGCTGAAGGACGGGGTTCCGCAGGTGGACGGCATCCTGTTCGACCTTGGGGTCTCGTCCCCGCAGCTCGATGAGGCCGACAGGGGCTTCAGCTACAACCATGATGCGGAGCTGGACATGCGGATGGACCGGACCTCGCCGCTGACGGCGAAGGATATCGTGAACGACTGGGACGAGAAAGAAATCGCCCAGATCCTGTTCGAGTACGGCGAGGAGAAGTTCGCCCGGCGGATCGCCTCGAAGATCGCGGCGGCCCGTGCGGCTGCACCGATCGAGACGACAGGCCAGCTGGCGGAGCTCGTCAAAGAAGGCATTCCCGCCGCGGCCAGACGCACAGGGGGCCATCCGGCCAAGCGGAGCTTCCAGGCGCTGCGCATCGCGGTGAATGATGAGCTCGGGGCCTTCGAAGAGGCGCTCGAGCAGACGATCCGCTGCCTGGCCCCCGGCGGGCGGGCTGCTGTCATTACGTTCCACTCGCTGGAAGACCGGATCTGTAAGCAGACGTTCAACAAGTATGTGGCGCGGTGCACATGCCCGTCGGACTTCCCGATGTGTGTCTGCGGCACCAAAGGCACCGTGAAGCTGATCAACCGCAAGCCGATCGAAGCGGGCGGGGAAGAGCTCGGCGCGAATCCGCGGGCCCGTTCCGCCAAGCTGCGCATCGCCGAAAAACTAGAGACCTAAGGGGGAGACCAATCTTGCCGGCTTACATGCATGGAAATCTTGCGACTCAACAACCACAGCGCCCTGAGAAGAAAGTACGCATCAAGGAAACGAAGAAAGTTGTCGTGCGCAGCAAAACGCTGCCGGTACAAGAGAAGCTCCTGTACCTGTTTACGGTTGTCGTCTGCGTGATGGTAGCGGGGCTGATCATCTGGCGGTATGCCCAGATTTATGAAATGAACCAAAATATCTTGGCGATGGAGCAAAGGATCAAACAAATTGAAGCCCAGAACGTCATTTTGAAGCAGCAGGTGGACAAGCTGTCCGATCCGCTCGAGCTCGAGAAACAGGCGAAGCTGCTGGGCCTCTCGTTCCAGGATCCGCAGACGCCTGGAACCACGGACAAGTCCAAAAAGACGGAAACGGCATCGGCGCAGCCGACCAAGAAAACCAAGGATCAACCCTGATCCGGCATTTGGAATAGGGGGACTTACGGAATGGAAAAGCAGATCAAATTTCGATCGTTGTTTATTGGAGGGGGGTTCGCCCTCCTTTTTGCTGTCTTGGTAGTTCGAATTTTCTGGGTGCAGGTGGTCGAAGGAGATGTCTACCTCGGCAAGGCGCAGGAGTATTGGGTGAGAGAGTCGAAAATCCCGGCGCAGCGGGGATCGGTTCTGGACCGGTCGGATAAGGTGCTGGCAGAGGACGGCCCGGCTGCGACGCTGGCTCTGAGGCCCGGCGATATTGCGGAGAACGGTCTGCAGGAGGACATTGTCCGCGGGCTTGCGCAGATTATCAAAACCTCGGACGATCCGTCCAGTCAGCTCCAGCTGGAAGAGAAAATCCGCTCCCGGATCACCTCCGGTTTGGAGAAGATCCAGTCTGGACAGAACGATAAGAATCTGCAGGTTGAAATCCGAAATGAAGGCTGGAAGATCGGAGCGGAGCAGATTGATCTTATTAATAAATTCATTGCAGAACAGGAAGCCATCTTAAAGGAACGGTTCGGGAAGGATAAGAAAGCGAAGGTCCCTCCGGTCGGTATCTTTTTGATTCCTGAAGAAAGCAAGCGGTTCTACCCCGGACAGCAGCTGGCCGCCCATCTTCTGGGATATGTGAACAAAGAGGGGAAGCCTGTGATGGGGCTGGAGAAGCAGCTGGATAACGTTCTCAAGGGTACGGACGGGTTCCTTCACCTGGAAAAGGACCGCAGAGGCGTAGAACTGCTCAACGGCGAGAAGCGCTACCAACCGGCCGTGAACGGCAATAACGTCCGCCTGACGCTGGACAAGAACGTGCAGTTTTATATGGAAAGCGCGCTGGAGAAAGTGGCCGCAAAGTGGAATCCGAAGAGTATGACGGCCATTGCCGTCGATCCGATGACGATGGAAATTCTGGGGCTTGCCAACTATCCGACGTTTAACCCGAACCGGTACGGGGAATTCGATATCAAGAACTTTACTAACCATGCGGTAGCCTCCCAGTACGAGCCGGGCTCGACCTTTAAGCTCGTTACGCTGGCAGGGGCGGTGCAGGAAGGGAAGTTTTTACCTGAGGAAAAGTACCAGTCCGGTTCCATTCGAATTCTCGACCGCCGGCTGCATGACCACAATATCTCCGGCTGGGGCAGAATTACCTATCTCGAAGGCTTGAAGCGTTCGAGTAACGTGGCTTTCGTTAAGCTTGGGATGGAAGCCCTCGGCCAGGAGGCGCTGAAGGGATATATCGAGAAATTCGGATTCGGCGCCAAAACAGGGGTGGATATCCCGGGAGAGGTGCCCGGGATCGTGAATCTCAGGGTTCCCGCGGACTTCGCTACCGCGACGTACGGTCAGGGGGCGCTGACGGTCAACGCCATGCAGCTGACGGCGGCTTATGCTGCAATCGCCAATGGCGGGACGCTGATGAAGCCTTATTTGATCAAAGAGATTTATAATCCTCTAACAGGCGAAGTTATCGATGAGAATAAACCGGAGGAGATCCGCCGGGTCGTATCCCCGGAAACGGCGAAGCAGGTTACCGAATATCTGGAGACTGTCGTATCGGACAAGAAGATCGGTACCGGTAAGAATGCGGCGATCGACGGCTACCGGATTGCCGGCAAAACAGGTACCGCGAACAAGGTTCTTCCGGGCGAGAAAACGTATGCCGAAGGCAAGTGGGTAATCTCCTTCGCAGGCTATGCGCCGGCCGATAACCCCCGCATTCTCGTCACCATCCTGGTGGATGAACCGGATCTTGGCGGAGACTACCACCTCGGCGGTGAGGTGGCGGCTCC
The DNA here is from genome assembly GCF_000250655.1 of Paenibacillus mucilaginosus 3016. Classification (NCBI taxonomy): domain Bacteria; kingdom Bacillati; phylum Bacillota; class Bacilli; order Caryophanales; family Paenibacillaceae; genus Paenibacillus; species Paenibacillus mucilaginosus. The sequence goes on along the minus strand of NC_016935.1, from coordinate 6,526,628 downwards.
CGCGTTCAAGCAGATCGTCTCCCAGACGCTTCGGCAGTGGGGCATCGCACCGACCACGCAGGTCAAAAGCGGAGACGCCGCCGCACAGGAGCCGGGCACGAAGGTGCCGAATCTTGTCGGACGGACGCCTGAAGAGGCGCGGGCGGCTACGGATGCTTTCGGGGTCGTGCTGGAGACACTGGGCAGCGGTCCGAAGGTACTCGCCCAATCGCCGGCGCCCGGTACCGAAATCGGCGGAGCCCAGCGAATGTATGTAGTGCTGGAAGAAGGGACCGAGCTAGAAGTGCCGGACCTCAGCGGCAAATCGCTGCGCGATGCGGTGGAGGTATGCTCCTTCGTGAAGGTGCGCTGCCAGTCCATCGGGGAAGGGTATGTAGCCTCCCAGGTCGTGGAAGGCAGCGGGGAGACGCGGACGGTCACCCTGACGCTCAAGCCGTACAGTGAGCTGCTGGAGACGGTGGAGACCGACAGCAAGGATACGAAGACGCCGGCCAAGAACGAGAAGTCCACGAAGGCGGCGGGCGGCAAGACCACGGAGACCGGCAGCAAGGAAGGGGCGAAGACCTCTTCCGCATCCGCCGGCAGTACCGCTAAGAAAACGACAACCGAGAAGGAAGCGGAGGAGAGCGGCAGCAGCGCTTCCGGATTGAGAGAATAACGAAGGGCTTGTTCTAACCCCTGGTTGTCCCGAATAGGGATGATATGAACGAAGAAAGCTGCGGACGGGCAGTGGAAGAGGATCCCGGCCCTCGGCAGAATGTTCAGGAAGGGGTTAGAAGCCGGCATGAGGGCATCGAATGTAACGGTCCGTCGTCGATTGTTCACCGCACTGATGGTAGGAACGATCCTTTTCTTCGCGCTGGCAGTGCGGCTGGCGTATGTGCAGTTATGGAAGGGGCCGGACATCAACAAACTGGCGGAGGAGTCCTGGCGCCGGGAAATTCCGGTGACCTCGAAGCGGGGAGAGATTCTGGACCGCAACGGCGTCCAGCTGGCCTACAATATCTCCTCACCGACCGTCATGGCGGTGCCGGCGCAGATCAAGGACGCCGAAGCGACGGCGGCGCGCCTGGCCGCGGCGCTCGGGATGGATCAGGCGGCCATTCTCAAGCAGATCACTTCCCGCCAGATGAGCGTGTATCTGAAGCCCGGCGGCCGCAAAATCTCCCTGGAGAAAGCCAAGGAGATCAAGGAGATGAACCTTCCGGGCGTATGGGTGACCGAGGATAACAAGCGGCACTATCCCTTCGGGGAGCTGGCGGCGCACGTGCTCGGATTCACGGGTGCTTATAATCAGGGCTTGACGGGCATAGAATTGAAGTACGAGAAAAATCTTACCGGAATTAAAGGCAATATCTCTTATCTGGCCGATGCCGCAGGAAAGTATATGCCGGGGTCGACCGACGAATACAAGAAGCCGCTTGACGGGCTGAACCTGCAGCTGACGATCGACAGCCGCATCCAGCAGATCATGGAGCGGGAGCTCGATCAGGCGATGGTCAAATTCCAGCCGAAGCATGTCATCGCCATTGCGATGGATCCGAACAACGGCGAGATTCTGGCGATGGGCTCGCGGCCGGGCTTTGACCCCGGCAACTTCCAGGCCTCGCCTGTGCAGAACTACAACCGCAACCTGCCGATCTGGATGACCTATGAGCCCGGTTCGACGTTCAAGATCATTACTCTGGCGGCGGCGCTGCAGGAGAAGAAGGTGAACCTTACCGATCCGTTCCATGATCCCGGCTCGATCGAGGTTGCCGGCGCCCGGCTGCGCTGCTGGAAGCGGCAGGGTCACGGCAGCGAGACGTTCCTGCAGGTGGTGGAGAACTCATGCAACCCGGGCTTTGTGGTTATGGGCCAGAAGCTCGGCAAAGACGTGCTGCTCGACTACGTATCGAAGTTCGGCTTCGGCAAAAAGACAGGCATCGACCTCGGCGGGGAAGAGAACGGCATCATGTTCAAGCCCTCCCGCGTCGGTCCGGTCGAGCTGGCCACGATCTCGTTCGGCCAGGGCGTGTCGGTTACGCCGATCCAGCAGATTGCCGCGGTATCGGCGGCCGTCAATGGAGGGAAGCTGTTCAAGCCTCATGTGGCCCGGGCGTGGTATGAGCCGGAGACCGGAGAGCTGGTGGAAGCGGTGCAGCCGGAGCTCGTACGCCAGGTGATCTCGGAGGAGACGTCGAAGCAGGTGCGTGAGACCCTCGAGAGCGTCGTGGCCAACGGCACGGGGCGCAACGCGTTCATCGACGGCTACCGGGTCGGGGGCAAGACGGGAACCGCGCAGAAGGTCGTCAACGGGCGCTACTCCTCCAGCGAGCACATCGTGTCGTTCATCGGCTTCGCGCCGGCGGACGATCCCAAGGTCGTCATCTATGCGGCCGTGGACGATCCGCAGGGCATTCAGTTCGGCGGTCTCATCGCCGCTCCGCTCGTCAAGAACATCATGGAGGATACGCTCCGCTACATGAACGTGCCGCAGCGCAAAGATCAGCTTGACCGCAAATACGTCTACGGCGACACGCCGATCGCGGTCGTACCGGATCTCATCGGGCGCAGCGTATCGGATATCTATGAAGATCTCAACATGAATTTCACTCTCGCAAAGTCGGGAACGGGCACGACGGTAGTCAATCAGGTTCCGAAACCGGGCAGCCGGGTGGACCAGGGGTCCACGATTAGGGTATACTTGTCGGATGCCGCTCCGCCGCCGCCGGTTCCCAAAGCGGGCCAAACCCCTCAATAAAAAAAGGAATCCCGCCGGGATTCCTTTTTAAGGAAAGGGGCGGGAGGGCCTGCGGCGCAAGCCGGATGACGGGGGAGTCACACTCGCGTTACGCCTTTCTGATAAATTGAAAAATAGGCTTTTCAGCGAGAGATTTTTTGTCCATAATAGATACCATGTGTAAAAACGGAGGGGACGCTTCATGCAGCTGAAAGAACTGGCAAAGCAGCTGGCCGTCAGCCGGATCCTCGGCAGGGCAGAGACTGAAGTCAAGGGGCTGCAGACTGACTCCCGCAAGGTAGTACCTGGCGATTTGTTCATCTGCATTCCGGGATTGGTCGCCGACGGCCACGATTATGCCGCCGCCGCCGCCCGCCGGGGGCGCCGCCCTGGTGGCGGAAAGGGAGCTGGACGCCGGCGTGCCGGTGCTTCTGGTGAAGGACGCCCGCCATGCGATGGCGGTGCTTGCCAATCACTTTTACGGCTATCCGAGCCGGGAGCTGAAGCTCATCGGCGTAACGGGAACGAACGGGAAGACGACGACGACCTACCTGCTCGACCGCGTTCTGAGCGATGCGGGGTACCGTACGGGCCTGATGGGCAACATCCACATCAAGATCGGCGGCGAGTATCTGCCGAACCATGCGACGAATACCCAGGAAGCGCTGGAGCTGCAGAAGATTCTGCGGCAGATGGCGGATGCCGGGACCGATTACTGTCTGATGGAGGTATCCTCGCACGGCCTCGAGATGGGCCGGGTGAAGGGATGCCTATTCCGGTCGGGCATTTTTACCAATTTGACCCAGGATCACCTGGACTTCCACGGAACGATGGAGCGCTATCAGGCCGCCAAGGGCCTGCTGTTCTCCCGCCTGGGCAACGACTACGGAGCGGATCCGGCACAGCGCCGGTTCGCCGTGCTGAACGGGGACGAGGAAGCCTCCTCGGACTACGCGAGGCTGACGGCGGCTGAGACGATCGTCTACGGCATCGACAACCCGAAGGCGGATGTGCGGGCCGAAGGCATTGAAATGACGGCGCAGGGCACCCGGTTCCAGTGTGTGACCTACCGGGGGACGGCGGAGATCCGGACGCGTCTGGTCGGACGATTTAACGTGTACAACGTGCTGGGCGTCATTGCCGCCGCCCTGGCAGAGGGGCTCGAGCTCGAAGGCATCGCCGCAAGCCTCGCCGGGATCGCCTCGGTGGAAGGCCGCATGGAAGTGGTGGACGCCGGCCAGCCGTTCCTGGTGCTGGTGGATTACGCCCATACGCCGGACGGCCTGGAGAACGCGCTGTCCACGGTCTCGCAGTTTGCCGAAGGAAGCATCTACTGCGTGTTCGGCTGCGGGGGAGACCGGGACCGCGCGAAGCGTCCGCTGATGGGCGGCGTGGCGGCCAAGTACAGCGACTACATCTACGTGACTTCGGATAACCCGCGGACGGAGAATCCGGAGGCGATCCTGCAGGACATCGTTCCAGGGATCGAGCAGGCGGGCCTGGACCCGGCGAGCTACGAGCTCATCGCGGACCGGAAGGAAGCGATCCGCCGTGCGGTGGAGAGAGCGCAGCCGGGCGATATCGTGCTCATCGCCGGCAAGGGGCACGAGACGTATCAGGACATCGGCGGGGTCAAACATCCGTTCGATGACCGGCTGGTGGCCAAGGAAGCCGTCATGGGCAGGACATGAATTCAAAGCAGGCCATTCAATATCACAGGCCATTCATCATCAGAACAAGAACGAAGCGATAAAGGGGCGGAAAGCATGATAGAGCGGACACTGGGCGAGATCGCAAGGATGGCGGGAGGCACGCTGGCGGATGCCGCTATGGCGGACCGGCCCGTGAAGGGCGTCTCGAAGGACACCCGGACCTTGGCCGAAGGCAACCTGTATGTGCCGATTATCGGCGAAGCGTTCGACGGGCACAACTTTGCCGAAGCCGCCCTGGAACAGGGGGCCTCGGGCCTTCTGTGGCAGCGGGATCACGGCAGCGGGCCGACCGGCGCGCCCCTGATCTATGTGGAGGATGCGCTGCAGGCGCTGCAGCAGCTCGCCACGAGCTACCGCAGGGAGCTGGCGGTGCGGGTCGTCGGGATCACCGGCAGCAACGGCAAGACCACAACGAAGGACATGACGGCCGCCGTCCTGTCGACCACGTTCCGCGTACACAAGACGCTTGGCAACTATAACAACCATATCGGGCTTCCGCTCACGCTGCTTCAGATGAACGAGGATACCGAGATTGCGGTGCTCGAGATGGGCATGAGCGGGCGGGGCGAGATCGAGCTGCTCTCGCGCCTGGCGGAGCCGGAGATCGCCATCATCACGAACATCGGCGAGGCCCACCTGCTGCAGCTGGGCTCCCGCCTCGAGATCGCCCGGGCGAAGGCCGAGATTCTCGCAGGCCTGCAGCCGGGCGGCGTGCTCGTCTATCACGGCGACGAGCCGCTGCTCCGGGAGGTGCTGCCGGAGTGGGAGCCGCAGGATTTCCGCGGGGTCACCTTCGGCAGGGAAGCGTCGAACGACCTGTTCCCGCTCGATCTCCGGCTGACGGAGTCCGGGACCCAGATGACGGTGAACACGGATCCGCAGACGCCGTACTACATTCCGATGCTCGGCGCCCACAATGCGGTCAACGCGCTGGCGGCGATCGCGGTCGGCCGGCACTTCGGATTGACGGCGCCGGTGATGGCCGAAGGCCTGCAGGGCCTCGTCATGACCGGCATGCGCATCGAAGTCAGCGTGGCGCCGTCCGGCCTCACGGTCTGGAACGATGCCTATAACGCCAGTCCGACGGCCATGCGGGCGGCGCTGGCCCTCCTGCATGAGGCGCAGGGCTTCGAACGCAAATATGCGGTGCTGGGCGATATGCTGGAGCTCGGGGAGAAGGAGGCCGAATTCCACCGGGAGATCGGCCGGGTGCTCGATCCCGCCCACGTGGAGGCGGTATTCCTCTTCGGCCCGCTTGCCGGACATATCGCCGAAGGCGCCCTGGAGAAGTTTCCGCCGGAGCGCGTGCGGCATTACGAAGACAAAGAAACGCTGGCGCGCGAGCTGGCCGAAGCCGCTTCGGCGCAGGATGTCGTGCTGATCAAAGGGTCTCGCGGCATGCGCATGGAGCAGGTGGCTTCGTTTTTAGTGCAATTGGGGGGATAATTCGGTGGATTTCAATATCGTTATGATCACGCTCGGCGTAGCCTTTCTGCTTGCGGTTATTATGGGGCCTCTCTTCATTCCCCTGCTACGCCGTCTCAAGTTCGGACAGCAGGTGCGGGGGGACGGTCCCCAGAGCCATCTCAAGAAATCGGGCACGCCGACCATGGGCGGGATCATTATCATGCTGGCGCTCGCGCTGGCGGTTCTCCGTTTCGGGGAACCCAACATGGAGACCGTGACGCTGCTCATCGCCACCCTCGGGTACGGGTTCGTCGGCTTCCTTGATGACTATATCAAAATCTTGTTCAAACGCTCTCTGGGCCTGACGGCACGACAGAAGCTCCTCGGGCAGCTGGTCGTCTCGATCGTCGTCTGCGTGCTTCTCGTCCAGATGGGGCACAGCACGGATATCCGCATTCCTTATCTTCATTTTTCGTTCGATCTCGGCTGGCTGTACTTCCCGTTCGTGGTCTTCCTGATGCTCGGCACCTCCAATGCCGTGAACTTCACGGACGGTCTCGACGGTCTGCTGGCAGGCACCTCGGCCATCGCCTTCGGCGCGTATGCGGTGATCGCGCTGAACAACACGCAGCCGAACATTGCGATTTTCTCGGCGGCCGTCGTCGGTGCGGTGCTGGGCTTCCTGGTGTTCAATGCGCACCCGGCCAAGGTTTTCATGGGAGATACCGGGTCGCTCGGCCTCGGCGGCGGTCTTACCGTCGTGGCGCTCCTGACGAAAGCGGAGCTGCTGCTCGCTCTCATCGGAGGCGTATTCCTGGTGGAGATTCTCTCCGTTATCATTCAAGTCGTTTCATTCAAGACCCGAGGCAAGCGCGTATTCAAAATGAGCCCGATCCACCATCACTTCGAACTCGTGGGATGGTCGGAGTGGCGCGTGGTCATCTCCTTCTGGACGGCGGGGCTGATCCTGGCGGGCATCGGACTATACATTAACGAGGTGTTGTAGGCATGGAGCATCCATCATCATACGGCGGCCGCCAGGTCGTCATTCTGGGCCTGGCGAGAAGCGGCGTGGCCGTGGCCAAATTGTTCCACGAGCAGGGTGCGCATGTCACCGTCAACGATAAGAAGGAACGCCAACTATGCCCTGAGGCCGACGAACTGGAGGCTCTGGGTATTTCTGTTGTCTGCGGGTCCCATCCCGCCGGGCTGGTGCATGAAGGCATCGCGCTCGTGGTCAAGAACCCGGGCATCCCTTACACGGTCGATCCGGTGCGCCGGGCGTCCGAGCTGGGCATCGAGGTCGTCACGGAGGTGGAAGTGGCTTACCGCATCTGCCGTGCGCCGATCATCGGCATCACCGGCTCGAACGGCAAGACCACGACGACAACGTGGACCGGACTGATGCTGGAAGCCGGCGGACTGAAGCCCATCGTGGCCGGGAATATCGGCCGGGCGCTGACCGAAGCGGCGCTGGAGGCGGAACAGGACAACCGGATGGTCGTCGAGTTGAGCTCGTTCCAGCTCAAGGGAACGGACCGGTTCCGCCCGCGGATCGGCTGTCTGACCAACGTGTATGAGACGCATCTCGATTATCACGGCTCCATGAACGACTACGTCGAGTCGAAGGCGAAGCTGTTCGCCAATCAGACCGAAGAGGATACGGCCGTGCTGAACTGGGACCATGAGATCTGCCGTCAAGTGGCGGAGGGCCTCCGCTCGCAGGTGCTGCCGTTCTCGATCCGTCAGGAGCTGGACTACGGACTGTATGTCCAGCCGCCGATCGGCGGGGGAAGCGAAGACGATGCCCACCGGATGCTCGTCTACCGCAGCCGGGACGGCGCTCTCCAGGAGATTCTGCCCATGAAGGAGATCGGCATTCCAGGAACCTTCAACGTGGAGAATGCGCTGGCCGCCAGTGCGATTGCGCTGACCAGCGGAGTGGGCGTGGAGGCGATCGCGGACGTCCTGCGTTCCTTCGGAGGCGTCGAGCACCGGCTGGAGCTTGTCGGCACGAAGGACGGCGTCCAGTTCTACAACAACTCCAAGGCGACGAACCCGACCGCGACGATCAAGACGATCGAGGCGCTCACGCAGGACATCATCCTGATCGCCGGGGGGCTCGACCGCGGATCCGACTATATGGAGCTGCTTCCCGTGTTCGGCCGGCAGGTGAAGGGACTTGTCGCCATCGGCGAAACGAAGGAAAAAATCGTTCGTGTCGCCCGGCTGGCCGGCATGAGCCGGGTGAAAACCGTCGATACTGCTAAGCAGGTGCAGGATACGGTCACGAAGGCGGTCCGGGAAGCGTTCGCCATGGCAAAGCCTGGGGATGTCGTGCTTCTCTCGCCGGCGTGCGCCAGCTGGGACATGTTCGCCTCCTACGAGGAAAGGGGAAGCATGTTTAGGCAGTCCGTGCATAACCTTTAAGAGGGGGCTGCAGGCGTTCCGGGGCTCGGTGCGGACGCAAAGGCGCCTCTAAGTCACGAAGGTTAGAGGTGTGGACAAAAATGGTCAAAGCTAGGTCGTCACCGGACATGTTGCTGCTCGGCTCCACGCTTGTGCTCCTGGTCATCGGCGTGGTCATGGTCTTCAGCGCCAGCGCGGTGCTCGCATTCCGTGAATTCGGGGATTCGATGTACTATTTGAAGCGGCAGGCGCTGTTTGCGGGGCTTGGCGTCGCAGCCATGGTGTTCACTATGAATACCGACTATTGGATCTGGAAGAAGTATGCCAAAATCGCCTTGATCGTCTGCTTTGTCCTGCTGGTTGCGGTCCTGGTGCCGGGCATCGGCGTGGTGCGCGGTGGCGCCCGCAGCTGGCTGGGTATCGGTTCCTTCGGCATCCAGCCCTCCGAATTCATGAAGATGGGGATGATCATCTTCCTCTCGAAGTGGCTCTCGGAGCGGCAGAACACCATTACGCTGTTCGCCAAGGGCCTGATGCCTCCGCTCGGTTTGGTGGGACTGGCCTTCGGCATGATCATGCTCCAGCCCGACCTCGGGACCGGAGCGGTGCTTGTCGGCGCATCCCTGCTTATTATCTACGTCGCGGGCGCACGCCTGCTTCATCTATCTTATCTCGGTATGGTCGGGGTCGCCGGACTCGTCGGCCTCATTATCGCTGCGCCGTACAGGCTCAAGCGGATTACCGCCTTCCTGGACCCCTGGGCCGATCCGCTCGGCGCGGGCTACCAGTCCATCCAGTCGCTCTACGCGATCGGACCGGGCGGGCTCGTGGGACTCGGTCTTGGCATGAGCCGGCAGAAGTACAGCTATCTCCCCGAACCGCAGACCGACTTTATCTTCTCCATTATTGCCGAGGAACTCGGCTTTATCGGCGGCACGTTCGTGCTCCTGCTCTTCACGCTGCTGGTATGGCGGGGGATGCGCACCGCCATTACGGCCCCCGATACGTTCGGCAGTCTGCTTGCCACAGGCATCGTAGGCATGGTGGCCGTCCAGGTCATCATCAACATCGGCGTGGTCATCGGCATGTTCCCCGTCACCGGCATTACGCTGCCTCTGATCAGCGCAGGCGGCTCATCGCTCACCTTGATGCTGACCTCGCTCGGCGTGCTGCTCAACATTTCCCGTTATTCCAGGTGACCCTGACTCCAGATACCTGGTCCAAGGCAACCTATCCCAGGTGAGTAGAAAGGTGAGCATCCCTATGAAAAAAATCGTCTTCACCGGCGGCGGCACCGCCGGCCATGTGACCCCGAACCTGGCGGTCATGGCCGAGCTCCGCAGGCAGGGTTGGGACATGGAATATATCGGCTCCCGCGACGGGATCGAGAAGGACATCATCGATCACGAAGGGATTCCGTTTCATCATATCGCCTCCGGCAAGCTGAGGCGGTATTTCGACCTCAAGAACTTCAAGGATCCGCTGCGCGTCATCCAGGGAACGCTGCAGGCGTACAGGCTGCTGCGCCGGATCCGGCCCCATATCGTATTCTCCAAGGGAGGCTTCGTCTCCGTGCCGGTGATCGTCGGCTGCCGGCTTGCCGGCATTCCGGTCATCGCGCACGAGTCGGACCTCACGCCGGGACTTGCGAACAAAATCTCGATGCCGTTCGTCTCGCGGATCTGCGTGACCTTCCCGGAGACCCTGAAGCATCTGCGGGGCGGCAAAGCCGAGTGCACCGGGCTTCCGATCCGGGAGCAGATTCTGAAGGGCAGCGCCGCCAAGGGAAGGCAGCTCTGCGATTTTCATTCCTCGAAGCCGGTGCTGTTCATCATGGGCGGAAGCCTCGGCGCCCAGAAGATCAACCAGGCGGTCCGCAGCATCCTGGATTCGCTTCTCCAGGAGTTCCAGATCATCCATATCTGCGGCAAAGGCAACACCGATCCCGGGCTGCAGGGGATCCGGGGGTACCGGCAGTTCGAGTACGTGAAGGATGAGCTGCCGGATCTGCTGGCCTCGGCCTCTCTGGTGATCTCCCGTGCGGGCTCCACCTCCATCTTCGAATTCCTTGCCGCACGCAAGCCGATGCTGCTGATTCCGCTGTCCCGGGCGGCGAGCAGGGGAGACCAGATTCTCAATGCCGAGTCGTTCCGTTCGCAGGGCTACTGCGAAGTGCTTCAGGAGGAAGAGCTGACGGCGGATTCGCTTCTCTCCGGCGTCAGCAGCCTGTATGCGGACAGGGAGCGCGTTCTGGCGAATATGGAGCACAGTCCCTACGGGGACGGTACAGCCCAGATCGTCCGTCTGATCGAAGCCCACCGGCTGAAGGAGGGCTCGTGAACATTCTCACTGGGCGATTGTCACACTCTAGCGTCTTCTACATAAACTACACTATAACCGTGACAGACGTCCGGGAGGCGCGGCGGACAGCCGCAAGCCGGCACCAGAGAGCCGTTAGAATGAGCCGGCCGGCTGACCGCCCGCCCGGCTGCCGGAATACTCCCGCAGCCGGCTGCCCCGGCGTTTCTGTGAAGGAGGTTTACCCATGCAACAGGTCATAACAGAACTTATGAACGGGACCTGCGGTGAAGTTCGGCTGAACGAACCGCTCGCTCCCTACACCACATGGAAGATCGGCGGCCCCGCCGACGTCCTGCTGATCCCCCGCGACAAGACGGAACTCGTGCGTGCCGTCAAGCTTTTGCATGCGCATCAGACGCCTTGGACGGCGCTGGGCCGAGGCTCCAATATGCTTGTTACCGACAAGGGCATCCGGGGTGTGGTGATCAAACTGGGGGATGCGCTCGAAACCGCGCGGTTCGAAGGGGAGCTCGTCTATGCCGGCGGCGCATTCTCGTTCATTAAGCTGTCGGTCATGGCGGGCAAGGAAGGATTGACCGGGTTGGAGTTTGCCTCAGGCATTCCGGGAACCGTGGGTGGAGCCGTCTTCATGAACGCCGGAGCGCACGGGTCCGATGTGTCACGCATACTACTGCGGGCTGAAGTTTTGCTCCCTGACGGGGAGTTGGTCACAATGCAAAAAGACGATTTGGCGTATGCTTACCGGCATTCGGTGCTGCAGCTGCAGCCCGGGATTGTGACGGAAGCGGTCTTCGGGCTGAAGTACGGCGACCGGCTGGAGATCGCAGCCACGCTGGCTTCCTACAAGGCCCGGCGTCTGCGGACGCAGCCCCTGCAGCTGGCCTGCGCGGGCAGCGTGTTCCGCAACCCGGACGGCCATTTTGCCGCCAAGCTGATCGAAGACGCCGGCCTCAAGGGATACCGGGTCGGCGGCGCCGAAGTGTCTCCGCTGCATGCCAACTTTATCGTCAACACCGGACAGGCGACAGCCCTCGACGTGCTGACCCTCATCGAACATGTGAAGCAGACCGTATCGGACCGGTTCGGTGTGCAGCTCATACCGGAAGTATTGGTGGTGGGTGAGCGGTAAATCGGAGGTGGGACTTTGGAAAAGTTGGTTATCGAAGGCGGGAAACCTCTATCGGGAGCCATCAAGATTCACGGAGCCAAAAACGCCGCACTGCCTATCCTGGCAGCCGGCATCATGGCGGAAGGCACCGTAGTCATTGAGAATGTGCCGGACTTGTCCGATATTCACGTGATGCTCGGGATTCTGCAGGCCCTCGGCTGTCAGGCGGAATACCAGGGGGATACGGTGACCGTGAACACGATGGGGGTTCATGAATTCCACATTCCGGAGCACTTGATGAGCCAGATGCGGTCTTCGATCTTCCTTATGGGCCCGCTGCTCGCACGGCTCGGCCGGGTGGAGCTGTATCAGCCTGGAGGGTGCGCGATCGGAGAGCGAAAGATCGATCTGCATCTGCGCGGCCTGACGGCCCTCGGTGCGCATATCGAGGAGAGCGGCAGCAAGATTGTTTGTACGGCCAAGGAACTGCGGGGGGCGGAGATCGTACTCGACTTCCCGAGCGTTGGAGCCACCGAGAATATCATGATGGCCGCCGCCACGGCCCGGGGTTCCACCACGATTACGGGAGCGGCGCGCGAGCCCGAGATTCAGGACCTCCAGAACTTCCTGAATTCCATGGGCGCCAAGATTATGGGGGCGGGGACGGACACGATCACCATCGAGGGTGTGCCGGTACTGACCCCGGGCACCTACCGGATCATCCCGGACCGGATTGTCGCCGGAACCCTCATGATCGCCGCAGCCGTCACGAAGGGGAACATTACGCTGGAGCAGGTGTGTCCGGCGCATATGACCTCGGCGATTCACGTGCTGAAGCGCGCAGGTGTTCAAATCGCAATCAGTGGTGATATAATGAACGTATGCGCTCCCACCCGTCCCAAAGCGGTGGAGCGGATCGTGACATCGCCGCACCCGGCCTTCCCGACCGATCTGCAGTCGCAGATTATGGTGCTGCTGAGCCTCGCAGACGGGGTAAGCGTAGTGAAGGAAACGGTTTTTGAAGGAAGATTCAAGCACGTGGATGAACTCTCCCGCATGGGAGCCGACATCCGGGTGGATCTCAATGCGGCCATGATCCGGGGCGTTCCCCGGCTGTACGGGGCCACGGTGGAAGCCACGGACCTTCGTGCGGGAGCGGCTCTGGTGATCGCCGGCCTTGCAGCGCAGGGGACGACGGTGATCGAACAGATTCATCACATCGACCGCGGTTACGACCGGATCGAGTCTATGCTGAGTGCACTCGGCGCAAGCATTCACAGGGTATCACCGGTACCATCGGAGTAACTTCTCCAGTCTTTGGATGGACCCGGTTTACACCCGCTCTGTCTATCCATTTTCACCTGCCTCATCCTTTCCGGTATCATTCGATTCCTGTTTCTTCCTATTATTATGATCACAACCGCCCTTCTATCCCTTTTTCTTCCGAGAGAGGGACCGGGCGGTTTACATATTTTGCTTGTCGGTTCGGCGCCGGGTGTCCTCCGTCCGCTCGGGATGAGGAGTGCTCTTCATTCCCGGCGGCCCGCGCCTGCCGCAGTCCGCGCGTTCTTCTTCGGAGCAAGATGAGGTACGGACTTCGGCAGGCTGTAGGGCTTACCCCCGGCTGTACGGATGAACGGCAGACGCCGTGCGGACAAGCGCTCCCCAGGAGGGAAATTGCATCATGGATGATCGACTCCCCGTTATGAAAAAGCCGGCGCCCTCCCGAAGCCGGGGCAGCCGCAAGCTGCTGACCGTACTCGTGATCTTCTTCATCGGGCTGCTGCTGGTTCTGTTCTTCCAATCCTCCCTGAGCAAAATCTCGAATGTCGAAGTGGCCGGCCAGGAGCTGGTGGACCCGGCGGAGATCCTGCAGAAGGCGGAGGTGAAGCAGGGGGACCACTTCTTCTCCGTATCCTCATCCGATATCGAGGAGAGGGTGCAGACCCTGCCGATGGTGGAATCGGCGGAAGTGACGAAGCACTTTCCGGGGCGCATCACCATCCAGGTGAAAGAGCATCCGAAGGTGGCCTACCAGATCGGTGAAGGGGGCCAGGTGGAGGTGCTGCTGGCCGATGCCAGCATCCTGCCCGTCAAAGTGCAGGGCGTTCCGCTGGACAAGCCCATTCTGACAGGCTGGCGTCCGGACGATCCCCTGAAGACCCGGCTCTGTCTGGCTATGGCCAAGCTGCCGCCTTCTTACTTCGCCGACATCTCCGAGATCAAGCCGGCTCCAAGCAATGCGTACCCGGACAAGATCCGGCTGTACACCCGCACCCAGTACGAGGTGCAGACGACCATTGGCAAGCTGCCCGAGAAAATCAAGTATCTGCAGTCTTATATTGCGAATCTTCAAAGCGACGGAATCAAGGGCGGCGTAATCAAGATGCTCGAAGCGGACTATTATACCGCCGTGGACGATACGCCGGAGCCGAAGACGCAGCAGAGCACCCAGCAAGCGGAGCAGACCCCGCAGCAAACGCCGCAGGAAGGCGGTTCCGCGGTCAAAGAGACCCCCTCGGAGGAGGGGGCGAAGCAGCAGGACTGATCCCCTCAGAGGGGATCGGGCCCTTTTTCGTCTGATAAAAAAGAACTACTCAAGCCTATGAAAAAATGGTAGAATTGTAATTATGGTATATTTTAAGCTTCTCCCTGAAAAATTATGCTAGAAAAAGAGGGAATCGCAGGGCCGTGTGGAATATTTACAAAATGGTTGACTATGCTGACCAAGGCTCAGATCGAATATATGTCACAGGAGGTGCCACGGGTTGAGCAGCAATGACATCATTGTTAGTTTGGACATCGGTACATCCAAAGTTCGGGTTATTATTGGGGAAGTCGTAAACGGCGCCATTAATATAATTGGAGTTGGATCTGCCGATTCCGAGGGAATTCGCAAAGGATCCATCGTGGATATTGATCAAACGGTTCAAACGATCCGTAGTGCGGTGGACCATGCGGAGCGGATGGTAGGCATTCAAATTGCGGAAGTGTATGTCGGCATCGCCGGGAATCATATCGCTCTGCAGTCCAGTCATGGTGTGGTTGCTGTATCCAATGAAGACCGTGAAATTGGAGACGACGATATCGAACGCGTCATTCAGGCGGCCAAGGTGATTCCTCTGGCACCGGAGCGCGAGATTATCGGCGTGGTTCCGAACCAGTATGTAGTAGACGGAACGGATCAGATTCACGATCCGCGCAGCATGATCGGCGTAAGACTCGAAGTGGAAGCTACAATCGTTACCGGAACGAAGACAGCCATACATAACCTGCTTCGCGTGGTAGAGAAATCCGGATTGAAGGTTGCAGGGCTCATCCTGATGTCGCTGGCGAGCGGTCATCTGGCTCTGTCCAAGGATGAGAAGAACATCGGAACGGTGCTCGTGGATATCGGGGCGGGCGCCACGACCATTGCCGTATTCAATGAGAACAACCTGGTGGCCACCTCCACGCTGCCTATCGGCGGGGAATACATCACCAATGACATAGCTTATGGCCTGAAGACGCAGGCGGATATCGCAGAGAAGATCAAACTGAAATTCGGCTGTGCGCTTGTGGATCATGCGGCAAGCGATCAGGTGTTCAAGGTGAACCGGATTGGGAGCAACACGGATAAGGAATTCTCCCAGGTGGATCTGGCCAATATCATCGAACCCCGCGTTCAAGAAATATTCCATTTGATCCGGCTCGAAGTGCAGAGGCTCGGTTTCGGTGACCTCCCCGGTGGGTATGTACTAACCGGAGGCACTGTGGCCATGCCGGGGATGCTGGCTGTCGCCCAGGTGGAACTTGCTACCTCCGTGCGAATCGCCGTACCGGATTATATCGGTGTCCGTGATTCCTCGTTTACGAGCGGTGTTGGCATTATCCAGTATGCTTCCCGTTATCTGCGCAGTTCGAAGCAAACGCAAAACTCGGGAGTCAAGAAACTGATTCCGAAGAAACCGGCTCCCGGTCAAGAGCAGCAGAAGCCCTCGGCCATGGAACGTTTCAAGAACTGGTTAAGCGAGTTTATCTAGCAGGGATAAGCTCATGATGAAAGCCTAATGAGGGGGAAGACGCTAGTATGTTTGAATTTGACATGGACATGGACCAACTGGCTAAAATAAAGGTCATCGGCGTTGGCGGCGGCGGAAGCAATGCCGTGAACCGGATGATCGAGAACGGCGTAAAGGGCGTAGAGTTCATTACCGTGAACACGGACGCTCAGGCGCTTCATCTGGCTCATTCCGAGCAGAAGCTTCAGATCGGGGACAAGCTGACCCGCGGTCTCGGAGCGGGCGCGAATCCGGAAGTGGGCAAGAAGGCGGCGGAGGAATCCCGTGAAGCGATTATGAATGCGCTCAAGGGCTCCGACATGGTCTTCGTTACCGCGGGGATGGGCGGCGGAACAGGGACCGGTGCCGCGCCGGTCATCGCCGAGATTGCCAAGGAATGCGGCGCGCTGACCGTAGGCGTGGTCACCCGGCCGTTCACCTTCGAGGGCCGCAAGCGGGCGCTGCAGGCCGAGCAGGGGATTGCCGCACTGAAGGAGAAGGTCGATACGCTGATCGTCATTCCGAATGACCGGCTGCTCGAGATCGTCGACAAGAAGACGCCGATGCTCGAGGCATTCCGTGAAGCGGACAACGTGCTTCGTCAGGGCGTACAGGGCATCTCCGACTTGATCGCTGTACCGGGTCTTATCAACCTCGACTTTGCCGATGTCAAAACGATCATGACCGAGCGCGGTTCCGCCCTGATGGGGATCGGGATCGCCACAGGGGAAAACCGTGCGGCGGAAGCCGCCAAGAAGGCGATCATGTCGCCGCTTCTCGAAACTTCGATCGACGGGGCACGCGGAGTGCTCATGAACATTACCGGCGGAGCGAATCTCTCGCTCTATGAAGTCAACGAAGCCGCAGATATTGTCGCGTCGGCTTCGGACCTGGAAGTGAATATGATTTTCGGTGCGGTCATTGACGAGCGGCTGAAGGAAGAAATCATGGTCACCGTCATTGCCACCGGATTTGAACATAAAGCGATTGCTCCAGGCCCGCGCAAGCCGGGTGCCGGAGCAGGCGCCGCTCCTTCCGCAGCAGCTCCACAGCAGGAACAGACGGACAACCGGCTGAACAACCTCCGTCCTTTCGGAGGCAGCCAGCCGTCGAGCGACCAGCTCGACATTCCGACATTCCTCCGCAACCGCAACCGCGGAGGCGGCTTCGACAACAAGTAGATCACAGCCTATCAAACAAGGCGGGTTCCCTATCAGGGAACCCGCTTTTTTTGTCATCGGATAGGTTTAATAAACCCGTAAATAAGGGCGGCGGAGGCCGTTTGTCCTGCTTTGTGCATTACCTTTATCAGCGGTGGAAGGCGGACTCGCAGGACGAAGCCGGTGCAATCTATCACTCTGTACGGGGCGCATCAGGAGAGAGACGGGGCCGGAACAGCACTTCCATGCGGCCCCGCCATCCGACAAAATTAGTTCGCCGCCCCCGGCATGTTTAGACAGACTTTGGAATACAGTTACTATATACTTGTCTCATTCGCGGAAGGAACAGGGCGGAGGCGGAGGAGGTGGGAGATGGTTGTTTATATCGACATCATTTTCCTTCTGAATCTATTGATTGACGGCGCGCTGCTGTGGACGACCGCCTGGACGCGCAGGATGGCGTTTCGCTGGTGGAGGCTTGCTCTGGCGGCGGCGATCGGGGGCAGCTACGCCGTGATGATTTTTTTTCCCCCGCTTTCGTTCCTGTATACGCTCGCTCTGAAGTTCACCCTGTCGCTGATCATGCTGCTTACCGCATTCGGGTTTGGAGGGCTGCAGCACTTTCTGAGAAACTTAGGCGCGTTCTACCTGGTGAACTTCGTGGCAGCCGGCGGGATCGTCGGGCTGATCTACTTCCGGCAGTCGGCCGGAGAAATCTTGAGCGGCATCCTGACCTTCCGCAGCTGGGACGTGACGCTGCTGCTGCTGCTCTTCGCCATTCCCTTCAGTGTGTGGCTGTGCCGGCAGGTGATCGGCGCCCTGCGGCGCAAGCAGGAGCTGGGCTCGTTTCTCGCCAAGGTGGATATCCATATCGGCGACTCGCTCACCACCTGTACCGGTCTCATCGACACGGGCAACCAGCTGTATGACCCGCTGACGAAGACGCCGGTGATGGTCATGGAGGCGCTGCAGTGGGCCGAGCATATCCCGGAGGCATGGCTGCCCCGGATCCGCAAGGCCGAGGTCGACCAGCTTGTGAATTCTATCGGCACCGACGCGTTCATCTGGCAGGACCGCCTGCGGCTTGTACCCTACCGGGGTGTCAACCGAAGCACGCAGTTCATGCTCGCAATCAAACCCGACCGGGTAGTCATCACCATGGAGGGCAGAACCATGGAAGCGATGAAGGTGCTCGTCGGACTGGACGGAGGACGTCTCAGCTCCGACAACGCGTACCAGGCCATCATTCATCCGTCACTCGTCCATACGTAGCTCAAGCCGTTGCAGACGGCAGATAACCGCCGGACAGGCAGGGTCCGGACGAACGACCGGTGGACCAACGACCCGATTGGAGGAGGAAGCGTACCATGATGCTGAAGTGGAAGCTGTCGATGCAAATTTTTTATTTTCGTCTCTTGCTGCTGTTCGGGCTCAAAGGGGAAGAGATCTACTACATTGGTGGAAGCGAAGCGCTGCCGCCTCCGCTCACCCGCGAAGAGGAAGAGTATCTGCTGGAGAAGCTGCCGTCCGGGGACGCGGCGATTCGGGGGATGCTCATCGAGCGCAACCTGCGTCTGGTCGTGTACATTGCCCGCAAGTTCGAGAACACGGGAATCAACATCGAGGATCTCGTATCCATCGGGGCGATCGGCCTGATCAAGGCAGTCAATACGTTCGATCCCGAGAAGAAAATCAAGCTGGCTACCTACGCGTCCCGCTGCATTGAGAACGAAATCCTGATGTACCTGCGCCGCAACAGCAAGATCCGTACGGAAGTGTCCTTCGACGAGCCTCTCAACATCGATTGGGACGGCAACGAGCTGCTGCTCTCCGACGTGCTCGGCACCGAGAACGATACGATCTACCGCAACATCGAGGAGCAGGTGGACCGCAAGCTGCTGCACAAGGCTCTCGACAAGCTGACGGAGCGGGAGAGGATCATCATGGAACTGCGGTTCGGGCTGCAGGACGGGGAAGAGAAGACGCAGAAGGATGTGGCGGATATGCTGGGCATCTCGCAGTCTTACATCTCCCGGCTCGAGAAGCGGATCATCAAGCGGCTGCGCAAGGAGTTCAACAAGATGGTGTGAAGTGGAAAAAATCTTTTTTTGGGATCGGTGCGAGTGTGCCCTGCCTTGATGTCATTGGGTTTGGATGCCCTGCGGGGGGATCCGTGAGGGGACAGGGGCGGATAGGCACCCGCATAAAAAACCAAACCGAGGAGATAATTAACAGTAATGTTTCTCCTTGGGAGGTAATCACGGTGACCCGAAACAAAGTCGAAATATGCGGTGTCGATACGGCAAAGCTACCGGTTTTGACGAATGCGGAAATGCGTGAACTGTTCGTGGCGCTTCAGACGAACAATGAACGATCTGCAAGAGAGAAATTAGTGAACGGGAACCTCAGGCTGGTGCTGAGCGTGATCCAGCGGTTCAACAACAGGGGGGAATTCGTTGACGACTTGTTCCAAGTAGGCTGTATCGGACTGATGAAGGCCATTGATAATTTTGATCTCAGCCAGAATGTAAAATTCTCGACCTACGCGGTGCCGATGATTATCGGGGAGATCCGGCGCTACCTGCGGGACAACAACCCGATCCGCGTATCGCGTTCCCTGCGGGATATCGCCTACAAGGCGCTGCAGGTGCGCGACCAGCTCACCAATATGAACTCTCGCGAGCCCTCGATCTACGAGATCTCCGAGGCGCTCAACGTACCCAAAGAAGACGTCGTCTTCGCCCTGGATGCCATCCAGGATCCCGTCTCGCTCTTCGAGCCGATCTATCATGACGGCGGCGACCCGATCTATGTGATGGACCAGATCAGCGACGACCGCAACAAGGACGTGTCGTGGATCGAGGGCATTGCTCTTCGGGAAGCGATGCGCAAGCTGGGCGACCGCGAGAAGATGATCCTCTCCATGAGGTTCTTCGACGGCAAAACCCAGATGGAAGTGGCCGATGAGATCGGCATCTCGCAGGCACAGGTCTCCCGGCTCGAGAAGTCGGCGATTTCCCAGATGCAGAAGCATGTAAAGAATTAATCCCCGTCCGGCTGCGGCCGCGACCTTTCCGAGTGACCATCCGACCCTACCGTCTCCGGACGGCAAGCGGTCTTTTTTTGTAGATGGGGAAGAGGACCCTGCCGTTAGGATATGCCCGGAAGCACGGGGGCATTCCAGCGATTTCCGGATGGGGCCGGAAGAGTCATTTCCCGGGAAAGGGGACATTTTTGCCTAAGCCCACATATAGTAGTAACAAAAGCCCTGACCGGCCTTCGGAGGGAGGGGACAGGGCGGGGCGGTGGTGCTCGCGGTGAAAATATCCGACTTTCAGACGAAGGATGTCATCAATATTGTGGACGGCAAAAAGCTCGGCCAGATCAGCGACCTGGAGCTGGACCTGCACTATGGACGCATCGAAGCGATCGTCGTGCCGGGTGCCGCCCGCTTCTTCGGACTCTTCGGCGGCACGGACGATATCGTCATTCCGTGGAGGAATATCGTCAAGATCGGCATGGACGTCGTGCTCGTCAAGCTCGATGACATGCGTTCCTACCGCCAGGGCGAAGAGCCGGAGGTGAATTACGAGTATAACCGGCAGTACCGGGGCTAAGAGGACCGCAGCTGCAGCTCCCGAATCCTGCCGGGCATAGCTATCCCGGAGGGCTTTGATGTATACTGGAATCATTATACATGAGGGGGATAGCCCATGGAGCCATTTGTACTTCAGGAAGCCGATAACGGCACGGGATGGATGAAGCTCAGCCCTTTCATGAACGGCAGCGCATCCGTGACCGCCGGATTCACGACCCGGATCGGCGGCGTAAGCGGAGAGCCGTACCAGGGGCTCAACTGCGGGCTGCATGTGGACGATGCGCCGGAGGCCGTCGTCGAGAACCGCCGCAGGCTGGCGGAGGCGCTCGGCATTCCGTTCGAGGCGGGCACGTACGCCGAGCAGGTGCACGGCAAGGAGATCCAGATGGTGACTTCCGCGCTGCGGGGATCGGGTATCCGGGACCGGGAGAGCGCGCTGCAGGCCAAGGACGGCTTCATGACGAACGAGCCGGGCGTGTACCTGTACGCTCTGTTCGCGGACTGCGTGCCGCTCTACTTCTATGACCCGATCCGCGGGGCGGTGGGCCTTGCCCACGCCGGCTGGAAAGGACGGCACTCGGCATCGCCCGGTCGATGGTCGAGGCGATGGGAGCCGCTTACGGCACGAAGGCGAGGGATCTGCGCGCCGCGGTCGGCCCTTCGATCGGCGCCTGCTGCTACGAAGTGGACGATACGGTCATTTCGCGGATCGACAAGGCGCTGGAGACGACGGGAGGCGCCGCCCTGGAGGCGGGACAGCCGCCCTTCTACGAAGCGAAGCCGGACGGCAAATACAGCTTAAACTTGCAAGCTGTCAACCGACAAATTATGATAAAAGCAGGAATTATGCCGTCTCATATCGAAATAAGTAGTTTATGTACGAGCTGCCGCACGGACCTCTTCTTCTCGCACCGCAAGGAGAAGGGAAGAACGGGACGGATGGCAGCCTGGATCGGACTGCGGGGATAAGCTTCATGCCTCCCGCTCCGGTTCATGTTACCGAGATTGTCGGCAGCGGGAGGACGCAGCACAAGTGAACACGAATTTGCAGGAACGCATACAGCACGTCAATGACCGGATCGCAGCCGCCTGCGCGCGGGCGGGACGCCGTCCCGATGAGGTCGGGGTCATTGCGGTAACCAAATATGTGTCGATGGAGACCACCGGCGCCGCCCTGGACCAGGGGCTCACCCAGATCGGGGAGAACCGCTGGCAGGATGCGGCGGCGAAGTGGGAGGCCTTCGGAAGCCGGGCGATCTGGCATTTTATCGGCCATCTCCAGACGAACAAAGTGAAGGAAGTCGTCGGCCGGTTTCACTATATTCATTCGCTGGACAGGCTGTCGCTTGCGAAGGAGATCGAGAAGAAAGCGGCCGGGCTCGGCATCACCGTGCCCTGCTTCCTCCAGCTGAACATCTCCGGCGAAGAATCCAAGTACGGCATGGAGCCGGAAGCGCTCATGGATTTTGTAAGCGAGCTGCGCAGCTGCCCGCATATCCGCATCGAGGGTCTGATGACGATGGCTCCCTATGAAGCGGAGCCGGAAGAGACCCGTCCCGTATTCCGCGGGCTGCGGGAGTGGCGGGACCGTCTGAACGGATCGGGGCTGCTGGATTACGAAGTGCACGGCCTCTCCATGGGCATGTCGAATGATTTTGAGATTGCCATTGAAGAAGGCGCCACGTGGGTGCGTCTCGGAACCGTCCTGGTGGGTAAGGAATAAGCGCCGGAGAGCCGCTAGCGAAGGAGGAAAGGATATGGGTGTGATGAATAAATTCATGAACTTTTTGGGCCTGCAGGAAGAAGAGGAGATCGTGGAGCGCGAGCGCGTCGTGGAGGCCCAGGAAGAAGTTGAAACGCCGGTGCAGGAGCCGCGTAAAAGCAGTAAGGGGAATATCGTTTCGATCCATTCCCAGAAGAATGTCCGCGTGATCCTTCACGAGCCGCGTTCCTATGAGGAAACGCAGGAGATTGCCGATCACCTGCGCTCCCGCCGTCCGGTCGTCGTGAATCTGCAGCGGATCCGCTCCGATCAGGCGACACGGATCGTCGATTTCATCAGCGGAACCGTTTACGCGCTGAACGGGTCGATCTACGAAGATCGGGCCGAACATTTTCTTATGCACGCCGGATACGGTGGAGATTCACGGCTCGATCTCGGAGATCTTGAACCACGAAGGATAACGCATATACTTAGAGAGGTGAACTCCTTGAATTTCAACATCGTCGGCTATGTAGCTACCCTGATTCAAATCTATCAATATCTGCTCATCGCGTATGTGCTTTTGTCCTGGCTGCCGAATGCCCGGGAAAGCTTTATCGGTGAGTTCCTCGGCAAGCTGTGCGAGCCGTATCTCGGCATCTTCCGCCGCATTATCCCGCCGCTCGGCGGCATGATCGACATCTCGCCGATCGTCGCCCTGATCGCCCTGCAGTTCGTGGGCCAAGGGATTATCGCGATCGTAAGCTACCTGGTCTAGCGAACGGAGCCAGCCATGTCAACCGATCAGATCTACTCGCATTTTCATCCCGACGAGCACCGTTTCGTCGACAAGGCGGCCGAATGGGTGGCCCGTGCAGAGCAGCACGAAGCCAAGCTGACCGACTTCCTGGACCCGCGGCAGGCCTTCATTCTTACGACCCTGGTCAACCGCAGCATGGATGTGCAGCTTCTGCTGAACGGCGGCCATCCCTCCGCCGAACGCCGGCGGGCCTGGGTGGCGCCGGACTACCGCGTGCTGGAATCGGAAGACCCGGGGATTACGCTGCTGTCGATCACCTCTCCGGATGAGAAGCTCGAAGATCTCGACCATGGGGATTACATGGGCGCGATTCTCAGCCTCGGCATCAAGCGGGAGAAGGTAGGCGACATCCATGTGCGGCCGGACGGCTGCCACATCCTCGTGGCCTCCGAGATTGCGGACTACTTCCGGCTCAACCTGAGCCAGGTGCACCGGGTGCATGTCATGACCGAGGTGCTGCCGCTCGAGCGTCTGCAGTTCACCGAGGTGAAGCTCGAGGAGCTTCAGCTCTCCGTGGCGTCCCTGCGCCTCGACGGGATCGTCAGCGACGTGTACCGTCTGAGCCGGGCCAAGGTGCTCGTGCCGATCAAGGCGGGACGCTGCAAGGTCAACTGGAAGCAGGAGGAGGACCCGAGCAAGCCGCTGCGCGAAGGCGATGTGGTCTCTCTCCAGGGAGCGGGCCGGTTCAAGGTGCTTGAAATCGAAGGCGTCACCAAAAAGGGAAGAACCCGTGTCAAAATCGGCAAGTACTCGTGACTGCCGATTTTTTCTGCTGTCCGGGCAAGGAGCGGGGTA
This sequence comes from Paenibacillus mucilaginosus 3016, assembly GCF_000250655.1. Taxonomy (NCBI): domain Bacteria; kingdom Bacillati; phylum Bacillota; class Bacilli; order Caryophanales; family Paenibacillaceae; genus Paenibacillus; species Paenibacillus mucilaginosus. Next base: position 6,502,833 of record NC_016935.1, on the reverse strand, counting down.
AGTCGCACAGGTAACGGCGGAGAAGGCAGGCCGAAAAACGGGCGGATTCCGTCTGAAACCATCGATTTTCCGCATTCTACGGGAAATTTTGGTCCGAAGTGCAGGAAAAATTGGGATGGTGTCGAATATACCGAAGTAACAAAGTTGGTTTCGCTAAATTTGCAGGAGGTGCACCGATGGCTTTAACACCGCTCGATATACATAACAAGGAATTCAGCCGGTCCTTTCGCGGGTACGATGAAGACGAAGTCAACGAATTTCTCGACCAGGTGATCAAGGATTACGAGGCCCTGATCCGTGAAAATAAAGAGCTGCAGAACCAGCTGCTGACCATTCAGGAACGACTCGACCACTTTGCCAATATAGAAGAAACGCTGAGCAAGACGATTATCGTAGCGCAGGAAGCGGCGGACGAGGTCAAGCACAATTCGAAGAAAGAAGCGCAGCTCATCATCAAGGAAGCGGAGAAGAATGCGGACCGCATCATCAATGAGTCGCTGTCGAAGTCGCGCAAAATCTCCATGGAGATCGAAGAGCTGAAGAAGCAGGCGTCGATCTACCGTACCCGCTTCCGCACGCTGATTGAAGCGCAGCTGGAGCTGCTGAGCAAGGAAGACTGGAGCTCGCTGGAACGTACGGAAGTCGAGCAGCCGTAAGGCCGTCAGGGGGAAGCACCCCGGTGCCCAGGCACCGGGAACCGGAGGACCAAGGACCGCGAAGCCGCTGTTCCCGCCCCAAAGTTGACGGCGGACCTGCTATCGGCTATACTCCATATAAAGTTAACATGAGCGAAAGCGATGACCGGGACGAGTATTCCGTGTTCTGACCGAAGCCAGCGAGCCGGGGAATGGTGGAAGCCCGGACTTCGGCACCGGAAGAAGATCCCCCGGGAGCATCTCTTGAAAGCAACCAGTAAAGAGTATCGGCCGATCCCGTTATCGATCAATGAGTGAAGACACTCCTGTTCGCCCTGCGCAGGTATGCGTGAATGGCGGCCATGGAGTTCTTAATCAGGGTGGTACCGCGAGACTTCTCGTCCCTATGGGATGACGGAGTCTTTTTTTGCTGCCTGCCGGGCAGCGGGTGAAGCCGACACGGACAAGTTGAAGGAGTGGAGAGCAAGATGGATTATGGCAAAACATTGAATCTGCTGCAGACGGAGTTCCCGATGAGGGGGAACCTTCCGCAGGCGGAGCCGAAGATGCAGCAGCACTGGGAAGAGACGGACATTTACCGTCAGGTCCAGAAGAGCCGCAAGGGCAAACCGAAGTTCATTCTGCACGACGGTCCTCCGTACGCGAACGGGGACATTCATATCGGCCATGCGCTGAACAAAATCCTCAAGGATATCATCGTCCGCTTCAAGACGATGCAGGGCTATGACGCGCCTTACGTGCCGGGCTGGGATACGCACGGTCTGCCGATCGAGCAGGCGATCGCCAACGGCGGAAAGGTCGACCGCAAGAAGATGAGCGTCTCGGAATTCCGCGACTACTGTAAGGCTTATGCCCTCGAGTGGGTGGAGAAGCAGAAGACCCAGTTCAAGCGCCTCGGCATCCGCGGCGACTGGAACAACCCTTACATCACGCTCCAGCCAAAGTATGAGGCCCAGCAGATCCGCCTCTTCGGCGGGATGGTCAACAAGGGCTATATCTATAAAGGCCTGAAGCCGGTCTATTGGTCCCCTTCCTCGGAGAGCGCCCTGGCCGAAGCCGAGATCGAGTACAAGGACAAGACGTCCTCTTCGATCTATGTCGCCTTCGACGTGGCGGACGGCAAAGGCAAGCTGCCGCAGGACGCGGCCATCGTCATCTGGACGACGACGCCTTGGACGCTGCCTGCGAACCTCGGCATCTCGCTGCATCCGGACTTCGACTATGTCACCGTCGAGACCGGCGGACGCAAGTTCGTGCTGGCACAGGGCCTGCTCGAAGCGGCTGCGAAGGAGATCGGCTGGACCGACGTCAAGGTTCTCGCAACCCATAAGGGCAGCGAGCTGGAGCTTGTGCTCTGCAAGCATCCGTTCTATGACCGTACGTCGCTTGTCATGACCGGAGAGCACGTTACGCTTGAAGCCGGTACGGGCTGCGTACACACGGCGCCGGGCCATGGTGAAGACGACTTCGTCATCGGCCAGCGCTACAACCTCGGCGTGCTCTGCCCTGTCGACGACCAGGGGCATATGACGTCCGAAGCGCCGGGCTTCGAAGGCCTGTTCTACGACAAGGCCAGCAAGGCGGTCATCGAGAAGCTTCAGGAATCGGCGCATCTGCTTCACCAGGCGACGATTCAGCACCAGTATCCGCATGACTGGAGGACGAAGAAGCCGGTCATCTTCCGGGCAACGGAGCAGTGGTTCGCTTCGATTGACAAGTTCCGCAGCGAGATGCTCGATGAGATCAAGAAGATCAACTGGACGCCAGAGTGGGGCGAGATCCGTCTGCACAACATGATCGCAGAGCGCGGCGACTGGTGCATCTCCCGCCAGCGCGCCTGGGGCTGCCGATCCCGATCTTCTACTGCCGCAGCTGCAACGAGCCGCTGGTGAACGAGGCGACGATCGAGCACGTGGCGAAGATCTTCGAAGAAGAAGGCTCGAACGCCTGGTTCTTGCGCGAAGAGAAGGAGCTGCTGCCGGCAGGTACGGCGTGCGCCAAGTGCGGACATGACCATTTCCGTAAGGAGACGGACATCATGGACGTATGGTTCGACTCCGGTTCGAGCCACATGGCTGTGCTGGAAGCGCGCGAAGAGCTCCAGTGGCCGGCCGACCTGTATCTGGAAGGTTCGGACCAATACCGCGGATGGTACAACTCCTCGCTGATCACCGGCGTTGCCGTGAAGGGGCAGTCCCCTTACAAGGGAATCCTGAGCCACGGGTTTACCCTCGACGGCGAGGGCCGCAAGATGTCCAAGTCGCTCGGCAACACGGTCGATCCGAACCAGGTGTGCAACAAGCTCGGAGCGGACATTCTCCGCCTGTGGGTATCCTCGACGGACTACCAATCGGATGTGCGCATCTCCGATAACATCCTGAACCAGACGTCGGAGGGCTACCGGAAGATCCGCAACACGCTGCGCTTCCTGCTCGGAAACCTCTCGGACTTTAGCCCTGCGGCAGACCGCGTCTCCGTCCGGGAGATGAGCGAGCTCGACCGCTATGCGATGCTCCGGCTGAACCGGCTGATCGAGCGTGTGGTCGCGGCGTATGAGAACTATGAGTTCCACGTGGTATACCAGGCCGTTCACCACTTCTGCGCGGTCGAGATGAGCGCCTTCTACCTCGACATCCTGAAGGACCGGCTGTATGCCTCCCTGCCGCAGGACCCGGCGCGCCGCGCCGCGCAGACGGTATTATACGAAGCGCTCACGGTAATAACTAAACTGATTGCGCCGATCCTCCCGCATACGTCGGACGAGGTATGGAAGTACATCCCGGGAGCGGACCTGCCGAGCGTACAGCTGGCCTACATGCCGGAAGCGGACGCCTCCCTCTTCGACGAAGCGCTGGAGCGCAAGTGGGAGCAGTTCGGAATCATCCGCGACGATGTGCTGAAGGCCCTCGAGGAGGCGCGTAAGGAGAAGCTGATCGGCAACTCGCTCAGCGCGGCTGTCCATCTCTACCCAAGCGCGGAAGTGGCTTCCTTCCTTGGCGGCTTCGAGCGGCTGGACCTGCTGTTCATCGTCTCGGCGGTTGTCGTGCATCCGGAGGGCGCTGCGGCACCGGAAGGCGCGCATGCGTTCAAGGGATTGTCCGTGCAGGTGGCCTCCGCGGAGGGCGAGAAGTGCGAGCGCTGCTGGATTGTGACACCGGAAGTGGGACACAGCGAGGAGCATCCGACACTGTGCCAACGCTGCGCAGGTGTCATCGAGGAGACCGCAGGCGTATAAAGCATCGGACACCAGGCAAGCCCGTAAGCTAAAAACGAGCCGCCCCCCGGCCCGCCCGCTGACAGCAGCGGGCTACGGGAGCAGCTCGTTCTGTTGTTTTACCCCGGCATGACGGCCGGGTCCGAGACCGGGAGGAGGGATGCTTTCGATGGAATCGAACCGCATCGTACCGAAGTCCGAAACACAGAGGCCCCCGCTGCCGGGAAGGCAGCAGGAGCTGCTCGAGCAGGTGCATGACAAGGTGACCGAGATTGCCGCCGGTATGGAGAAGAAACAGATCGCCGAGTATCTTCAGCTGATGAACGATCCGAAGCGGCTGCTCTGGCTGAACCTGATCAGCGGAGTGGCCCGCGGCGTCGGCATTGCGTTCGGCATCACGGCATTCACGACCGGGCTCCTCTATATGCTCAAAGGTCTCGGCGCCCTGGATCTGCCGATCATCGGCGGCTTCATCGCCGACCTGATCGAGCATGTCCAATATCAGATGCGGAGGTATTGATCCGACCGGAGTGTCAGCCTATGGGCCGGCGCTCGCTTACTCGTAGCGGTCTTCCTCCGTCGGATCGGGTTCCAGCAGACCGTAGCCTTCCCCATTGCGCATATAGTTCCTGTAGGTGCCGTTGCGGACCACCGTGACGGCCTGGCCGTAAATATCGGTGGCGACGAAGCTCTCGAAGGCTTCGACGTAGCCGGCATTCTCGTCCGCCTCGATCTCGATTTCGTTGTAGCTGTCGGATTCATTCGGGTTCTCGGCATAGGCCGGCGAGGTCGAGGAGCCGTAGCTCTCAAGGATCTGCCAGGCATCTTCGCCGTCAAAGCCGTTCTGATCCGGCTGATCGTCCATGGACGTGCGGCCGAACGGCGGGTTCAGGAACTGCTCTTCCACCGGCCTCTCGAGCGGCTCGGGAGCCGGATGGGGCACGTGTTCGACACAGTACATCGTGGTGGGAACGGCCTGCAGTCGTTCGAAATCGATCGCCGCTCCGCAGGTCCGGCAGGTGCCGTATTCTCCGGCAGCCATCCGCTCCAATGCTTCGTTCACGCCGGTGAGATGACGCTCGGCATTCTCGAGCAGAGCGATGTCCTTGGACCGCTCGAACATCTCGGTTGCCATGTCGGCCGGATGATTATCGTTCGTCGAGAGCTCGCCGGTCTGTACGCGGACGGAATCGCCGAGTCCGAAGTGCTCATTCTCGTTCAGATGCTGCTGGAGCCAGGCCTGCTCTTCCTGGAGCTTGCTTTTCAACTGCTGAAACTGATCACGGGTCAGTGTGGGGTTCGGTTGATGTTCAGTCACCTTCAGCGCCTCCTTCAATACACTCGCACTGCCGTTATTTTTCACGGACCGGGCCCGTTTTACAATGCCAGATATTATGTCCTGCCGGGAGGGCGGCGTCCTTCACAGGGAAGCATCTGTTTTCACATCCGTGCCTGGCAGTCACCTTGGTAAGGAGTTGTTATTTTGAAATACTACATTTACGCATTCATAGTGCTGCTTGTGGATCAGGCGACGAAGTGGATGATCGTGAGCAACCTGACGATCGGCGAAACCGTACCGGTGATCGGGGAGTTCTTCCAGATCACCTCCCACCGCAACCGCGGCGCAGCCTTCGGGATTCTGCAGAACCAGCGCTGGTTCTTCCTGCTGATCACCGTCGGTGTAGTGATCGGTGTCGTCTGGTATCTTCGCAAGATGCTGCGCGAAGGCAAGCGCCTGCTGCCCTTTGCCCTTTCGCTGCTGCTGGGCGGGGCGCTGGGGAATTTTATCGACCGGGCCTTGTTCGGAGAAGTCGTGGATTTTCTGTATTTTCACTTCCGCTTCTCCTTCTTCGGATACCCGGTGGATTATCCGTACCCGATCTTTAACGTCGCGGATATGGCGATTGTCACGGGGGTAGGGCTGATTTTCCTCGACTCGATCCTGGCCTGGCGCCGCGAGGTACGGGAAGCAAGAGAGACGAATGCACGACAAGCGGAAAGCGGGGATATACAGCCATGAAAGACGAATTCGAAGGTGAGCTCCAGGAGAGCGAAGACATTATGTGGTCCGAGGAAGGCGAGGGCGCCCTGGAGTGGCACGTAGGCGAAGAGGAAGCCGGGGAGCGGATCGACAAGTTCCTGGCCGAAATGCTTGAGGACGGTCTGGACGTCTCGCGTACCCAGCTCCAGCAGTGGATCAAGGACGGCCACGTGACGGTCAGCGGACGGATCGTAAAGCCGAACTACAAGCTGGGAGAGGGAGACTCGCTCAAGCTGGTCGTCCCTGAGCCGCAGGAGCTGGAGCTGACGGCCGAGGATATTCCGCTCGATGTCATCTATGAGGATTCCGACGTGATCGTCGTGAACAAGCCCCGCGGGATGGTCGTCCACCCGGCTCCGGGTCATTACAGCGGCACGCTCGTGAACGCGCTGCTCTATCACTGCAAGGACTTGTCCGGCATCAACGGCATCATGCGCCCGGGCATTGTCCACCGGATCGACAAGGACACGTCCGGCCTGCTTATGGCAGCCAAGAACGATCTGGCTCATGCGGGACTGACGGAGCAGCTCAAGGCCCACAGCGCTACACGCAAGTACATCGCGCTTGTGCATGGCAATGTCCCGCATGAGAACGGGACGGTGGACGCGCCGATCGGCCGCGATCCCAAGGACCGCAAGCTCTATACGGTGACGGAGAAGAACAGCAAGCATGCGGTAACGCACTTCATCGTGCTGGAGCGCTTCGGCGACTATACGCTGCTGGAGCTCAAGCTGGAGACCGGCCGGACGCACCAGATCCGTGTGCACATGAAGTTCATCGGCCACCCGCTTGTGGGCGATCCGCAGTACGGACCGTCGAAGAGCAAGGGAATTCCGATGGACGGCCAGGCGCTGCATGCGGCGGTTCTCGGGTTCAAGCATCCGCGGACAGGGGAAGAGCTGCTCTTCGAAGCACCGCTGCCGGAAGACATGAACCGGCTGCTTGAAGTGTTGAAAATGAGGTAGAGGCGGGGAACGGAAGTCATGGGAGAGCTTGAACACTTAATCAATCCGAGACTCAAGGAGATTCAAATCTCGGGAATCCGCAAAATCGCGAACAAGGTGGCCGGTTATCCGGATGCGCTGTCGCTGACGATCGGCCAGCCGGACTTCCCGACGCCGGATCATATCCTGCGCGCGGCGGAGCAGGCCATTGCCGATCAGCGGACGGTCTATACGCCGAACGCCGGGCTGCCTGAGCTCCGCCAAGCCGCCGCGGCATTCATGGACGCCAAATACGGCCTCAAGTACGATCCGGCCGAGGAAGTGATCGTGACGGTCGGCGCCAGCCAGGCGCTCGACATCACGCTCCGGACGATCCTGCAGCCCGGAGCGGAAGTGATTCTGCCGGGGCCGATTTATCCCGGCTACGAACCGCTCGTGAGATTGTGCGGGGGGATTCCGGTCTACGTGGACACCCGGCAGAACGGGTTCAAGCTGACGGCCGAGCTGCTCGAGCCCCATCTCACCGAGAACACCCGCTGCATCATTCTGTGCTATCCGTCGAATCCGACGGGGCGGGTGATGACCGAGCAGGAGCTGGCTGACATGGCTGCGCTGCTGCAGGACCGCCAGCTGTTCGTCGTCTCCGACGAGATCTACAGCGAGCTGATCTACGATGCGCCGCACCGCTCCATCGCCTCGCTGCCGGGAATGCGGGAGAAGACGATCGTGATCAACGGATTGTCGAAGTCGCACTCCATGACCGGCTGGCGGATCGGCTTTACCTTCGCTCCGGCTTACGTGTCGCAGCATATGGTCAAGGCGCACCAGGTACAACGGTGACGTGCGCGAGCTCCATCTCGCAGTACGCGGCGATCGAAGCGCTCACGGCCGGCCGGGACGACGCGCTGCCGATGAAGGCCGAGTACGTGAAGCGCCGGGACTTCGTCTTTGACCGGCTGCAGGGGATGGGCTTCGACCTCGTGAAGCCGGAAGGGGCATTCTACCTGTTCCCGTCCATCGAACGGTTCGGGATGCCTTCGATGGAGTTCACCCTGCGGCTGCTCGAGGAGAAGCGGGTCGCCGTTGTGCCGGGGGATGCCTTCTCGGTGTACGGCGAAGGGCACATCCGGATCTCTTACGCTTATGCCATGAACGTGCTGGAAGCGGGGATGGACCGGCTGGAAGCTTTTGTGAAGGGACTGTAACGAGCCCGGGGAAAGCTGGTTTATGGTGCCAAGATACAGAAAAACCACACGGTGCAGGATCCCCTGCAAGTGTGGTTTTTTTGTGCTTCGGATGTGACCTATCGGCTACTCGGCGGATCTCCAGGTGAAGTAGTCCGTCATCACGCTGACAGCCACATCGATCGCCCGCTCGTCCGGCTCGATCTTCGCATGGTGCAGTCCGTAAGGTGTACTCACGCCGAGCCAGAACATGAAGCCGGGTACGGCTTCGAGGAAGTAGCCGAAGTCTTCGCCGGTCATCGCTTCCGTGCACTCGACGAGCTGAACGTCACCGGCGCGCGTCTCCCGCAGCCAGGACATGAAGCGCCCGGTTACCTCCGCTTCGTTGTATACCTGGCGGTAGTTCGACCCGTAATTGATCTCGGCCCGGCAGCCGAAGGAGGCCTCAATGCCGGAGACCACCGCTTCGATCCGGGACTTCACGAGCTTCATCGACTCGGCGGAGAGGGTGCGGATCGTCCCTTCGAGACGAGCTTTCTCGGCGATGATGTTCTGCTTCGTGCCGGCTTCCATCCGGCCGATCGTAATGACGGCGGAGTCGAGCGGATTGATGTTGCGCGAGATCACAGTCTGCAGCTGCCCGACGAGCTGGCAGGCGGCGATGATCATGTCGTTGGCGTTGTGCGGGAAAGCGGCATGGCCGCCTTTGCCGATCAGGTCAATGAAGAGCTCCGATGTGTTGGCGAACAGGATGCCCGGCTTCGTCGCGATCGTTCCGACCGGATATTCCGGCGCGATATGGAGCGCGAACATCTCGTCCGGCATCCAGTCCCGCAGCTCCTCGCTCTGCAGCATGGGCAGGGCGCCGCCCGGTCCTTCCTCAGCCGGCTGGAAGATGAAGGTCAGGTTGTCGCGGAGCGGCTGCCGGGCGAAACGGGACAGCACGCCAAGGCCGATCGTCATGTGCAGATCATGTCCGCAGGCATGCATGAAGCCCGGATGCTCGGAGCGGAAGTCATAGCCCGTCTCTTCCTCGATCGGCAGGCCGTCCATGTCGGCGCGGTAGCCGTACCTGCGCTGCGGGTTCGTGCCTTTGACATTCACCAGGACGCCGGTGCGCCAGGTGCGCACTTCGATATGCTCCTGGGGGAGGGCGGCGATAGTATCCAGCAGGTAACGCTGGGTCTTAAATTCCTGGTAGCCGGGCTCGGGAATACGGTGAAGATCCCGGCGGATCCGGACGGAATCAAACGTAGTGGTCATAAGAGCTGCCTCCTCTGGGAGTTGGAATAGACGGCCGAGGGATGCTTTGCATCTCAGTTCACATCCGGCAAGCCGGCCATTTAGCAAAAAGCCCGGCGCACGGGGCGCCGGGCCTTCTCTCACTGAATGGTTTCGCGTCGCAGAAAGCTTACAGCGTGCGCAGGTCCTTCAGGATTTCGGTTTTGGACTTCGTCTTGTCATCGACTTTCTTGATGACACGGGCCGGCGTACCGGCCACGACGCTGAACGGAGGCACGTCTTCGACAACGACGGCGCCGGCCGCAACGACCGAGCCTTCGCCGACGCGTACGCCTTCGAGGATGACGGCATTCGCGCCTACGAGTACATCGTCTTCAATGACGACCGGCTGGGCCGATGGCGGCTCGATGACGCCTGCGAGGACGGAGCCTGCGCCGATGTGGCACATTTTGCCGACCTTGACACGGCCGCCGATGACAACGCCCATGTCGATCATCGTGCCTTCGCCGATGGAAGCGCCGATGTTGATGACTGCGCCCATCATGATGATCGCGTTATCGCCGATGCCCACCATATCGCGGATGATCGCGCCCGGCTCGATGCGGGCATTGATGCCCTTCAGATCAAGCAGCGGAATCGCGGAGTTGCGGCGGTCGTTCTCGACCACGTAGTCTTCGATCTTCGCCGCATGCTCGTCCAGCACGCTCTTGATTTCGGTCCATTCGCCGAACAGCACGCCGCTCGGGCCGGAGATGAACGCCTGGATGCCTTCAGGGAAAGCGATGGAAGCAAGGTCGCCCTTGACGTAGACTTTGACAGGGGTTTTCTTTTTGCTTGTTTTGATTCAGGTTAATGACTTCTTCCGTATTCATTTCAATCGACATGAGGGGATTACAGCTCCTTATGTAATAGTACGTACCAGGAAGCGAACCGCATGAATGGTAAAGCCGAAGGGCTCCGGTTCGCGAACTACATCTTTTATAGCATAAAACACCCTTAATTGACAACTTATTCAGAAACCCCTTTTACTGTGGGGTTTCTTTCTTGTAAGAAATTAGGACGCTCACATCTCTGCTCACAATGCCGAAAACATAAGCAAGTTATCCACAGGTTTTGGCGGATTGAAGATCATATTTCAAAGAAAGATCTGTGAATACTATGAGCAGCTTCGGTTCTCATTTTAGGGAGCACGTGAGCGTAAGTGGTAAGGACTGTCTCCACCTTGTCGCCTAAGATTTCAGCTACAGAGTGGACAGGGATGCCGCTGGCTAAGAGGGTTGTGGCGACGGTATGCCTTATATCATGGAACCTAATGGGAGGCAGTTTACTCGCTGCTATATCTTTTTGGAACACTTCCCGGACTGCCTTCGGATCCATCGGCTTATTTACTCGATTCGTGAAGAGTACCGGTGTGCCTGGTTTAGGTTTTATCTCCAGAAGGAGCTGCGTGAGCTTCGGATGGATTTCAATGCTTCGAATTGAGTTCTCCGTCTTTGGATCATCGAACACCAATCCAACACCCCTCAGCTTCTTGAGAGCGCGCCTAACATGGACCTCATTTGTCTGTGGTGTTATATCGGAGTGGTATAAACCAGTAATCTCACCGATCCGCATGCCGGTTGAAAATGCGAGTGAATAAAAGGCATGCCGCTCCGTCCCTTTCATCGTCATCAAAAAGTGATTGACCTGCTCTGGCAGCCACACGTTCATCCGTGGGGGCCTATAAGCAAAGGGCTTCACTTCTTTAGCAACATCATACATTATAAGTCTTTTTATCATTGCGTGCTTGAAAGTTTTTCGGAGCACCATGCATACGTTTTTTATTGTGGCTTTGCCACGACCTTCGTCCAACAATTTTTTGTATAAGTTTTCAATATCGTCGTAACTGATTTTATCGATCCGCTTGTCGCCGAGTTTCGGAATGATCAAAGATACCATATGCATTTGCTGGTGGAAGGTGGGAGGGCGAACATCATACTTCACAACTTCTTCGTAATACCTCGTTATAAACTCCCCTAGAGTAACACTTCTTATATTCTGCCCCAGCTGAATGTTCCGATTGATCTCTATCAGGGCCTGTTCGGCATCGGCATAAGTAGCCCTCGTCCCCGTTTCCTGCATTCGCTTCCCCGTCACTGGATGCCGACCTACGTCGATTACATACTCAAATTTGTCGCCGCGTTCGCGGATCGTGCCCTTCAGTTTGACGGCCATCGAAAATTACCTCCACATTGAACAATATATCCTACGTAAAATTTGATGGTATCGTGTGTGTGCCATCTCTGGATCTACTCTGAATGTAGTTGCGATAAGTTCGATCGCTGAATGTTGGTCTCTCGGGAGTTCCATTATACGAAGCAGGAGGAAAGGTATGCTCGCGTAGAGTACAAAGTTTTCTGCATCCCATTCTTGCCATTCCCGCATGAGAGGGTGCATATGTATTTGATTCCCCTCATGTCTCATTGCGTGGCCAAGTTCATGAAGGAATTCTTTAAAGTGATCACTTGGAGGGAGATTAAAATTCAAATAAATAATGAAACGACCTCCACATTCGTCGCTACAGCTAATAGGCGCGTAATCAACTCGAATGCCCAAAGCTGTTGAAATATACTCAACAGTCAATTGCTCTGGGCTAGAAACGTTGAGCCTTCGATAAAGCTCGTCCACGAAGTCTTCCAAGTGCGTGGTCTGATACTTTGTCAAATTCATGATCCACCTCGGCAGCGAGTCGTTTTTCGAATATACGTTCGCCTTTTGCTATAAAAGAAAAGCCCATAAGGGCGAATAACTAATTTGTAAGAGAAATTTCTATTTCTTTTTTTCTGAATCGCCTAAGACAATAACCTCTTCGCCATTGACTGATCTTCCTGGAGAGACAGTTAACTTTAGTTTCTCTTTAGTTATTTTATTGAGTGTTCCAGTAATGGTTAATGTCATTGAAGTGTTTGGATTAATTACATTTTCTATTTTAATTGTTTGGGTTAGCAGACCAGGTTCAATCTGACCACTGGAAACCTGAAGATTCTCGAGGTAGCTAAAATCATTGCTGGCATACATATACAGGCCCTCAATTGGCCGATCGCCTTTGTTCTCTATATTTAAAACTAACTCAGCTTTTTCTCCAGAGGATAGTGTGTTAATTTTAGTTTCAAGATTGAAATCAATCATTGCAGGTGTATAGTTTGCTAGTTCCCTTTTCGCCTCCGATACGCTGACATTAACGTTTTCTGCACCTTGTTTTTCTGGGAGTATGTAGACCTGCAATGTCTGTTTATCTACATCGCCAACAAATTTTCTATTATCAAAGGTAGTTGTTGGAATAAACTGACAAATAAAACCTGCGGGATCAATTTCGGTACCATCATTTACAGTACCTGTAAATTCAATTGTCACTTGTTGCTGAGGCTCAATTTTATCGGAATATATGATCTTGTCACTCAAAATCCCATTTTCTAATTTTGCATTTTCAGAAAGTGATATATTCGAATATTTATACCAATCACCATCTACAGAGATGTTTGCTCCGTTTATTGTATGATCTCCTTCATTCTTCAGTATTAATGAATATTTTAATTGCTGGCCATATCGAACAACTGATTCATGAGGTGTTACATTAAATGAGATAAGCCTCTGTGTTGTTGGATCTAGGTTTTTTCGTGCTTGTTCTACTTTGGTATTAGTAATTGATTGGGTTACGGTTTTCTTTTCGTCTTCATTTCTGAGTGCAATAAGAATTAGAACGACTATGATAATTGAGCTCCACACCAAAAAACTCATACAACCAGGCGTTTTTATTGGCTGCTTCGATTCTTTAATTTGGACATTTGTTTTAATGGGGGAATGCTCTATTTTCCCTAAATCTCGGTTGTCCAATTTAACACCTCAATTTTTTTTATTCCGCTTGTTTCTTTCCTCTGCTTCTCTGATCATAATTTTTGCTCTAAAAAACGCCTTTATTTCCTCTTGATCCTCAGGTGAAAGTTTATCCCACCCATTAAAGTGAATGCTTCGATAGGGATCTTCAAGGGGATCTTCATAAGTGTTTGGTTTTTCTGCTTCTACCCTGCCTAATAGGTAATCCGTGGTCACCTCGTAAAGATCTGCCATTTTTTTAAGTGTCTCAGTATCTGGGTCTCTGTAATCCCTCTCATAGTTTGAAAGGACAGCATTTGTAATGCCTAGTTTTTCTGCTGCCAACAATTGAGACCAACCGCGCTTTTCACGTTCTGATTTCAATCTTGATCCTAATGACATATGTATGCCCGCCCTATCCATAATTTGAGTATATGTTACCACGTTTTAACGTTGCGTTAAAATGAATCAACATTAAGTTTAATAACGTGTTGACTTAAACGATTTGTTGAAATATACTCTACTTAAAGATTCAACTTTACGTTTAAGGGCGGTGATGGAGTGGAAATCTTTGAAAGAATCAGAGAAGTAAGGAAATCGAAGGGCGTATCTCAAACTTTCGTGGCTAAGAAGGTGGGAATGACTATTGCTAACTACAACATGAAGGAGAATGGCAAGCGTGCCATCACCGTCCAAGAATTGGAGAGCATTGCTCAAGCTTTAGATGAGCCGGTCTCAAATTTTTTTGACGAAAATTTAAACGTAAAGTTGAATTTATCGTCCGTATAGGTGGTGACTTATGAAGGACGTTCAGGTTGCATGGTCGGTGGTCGAAGCGAAGGCAATGGTGCTTCGGACGATTGTTGGGCTGCAGACAGAGATGGATATGGGATACACGATCGAAGAGGTCGTGAAGGACCTAGAAGAACTGCTGGAGATGCTTGATGGGATCGAAAGTGGAGCGCGAATGAAAGGAGATGCGATTTCAGATGGCGCAAAATCAACCAACGATTTACGAGCATAAGGTTATGGAGTTGTTGGGGAATTTGGCGGAGATGCTGCTTAAAAAGGAGCAGCCGCGGGAGCCATTCGCAGATTATCCGGATCTGCTGTCGGCGAACGACATCATTGAAATGACACGTTGGTCCACCAGCCACACATACTCAGTGATGAATCGGCCGGACTTTCCGCTGGCTAATGGGGGAGAAAAACCATACTGCGTACTTAAAGTGGATTTTATCAACTGGTTGAAGCGGGAAGTGCCCTGATGGGTAGAGGAAAGCCCGTCTCCTAGGGCGACGGGCGGTGGGGGGGAGGTGAGGGGGATGTGATCTGATAAACCAATCATAACCCCTCGGCTGACAGAGTACCATGCGGATTCAGCATAAATGGGAAAGGAGGTGAGCGCGATGATCTCCACACGGGAGGTAAGCGAAAAACTGCGCTGGCTCCGCTTAAAAGCCCATTACTCGCAAGAACAGCTGGCCGATTACCTAGCTTTGACTCAATCAACGGTAAGCCGGATCGAGAACGGGAAACAAGTTCCGGACGCCGTTACATACGAAAACTGGATGTGGGTGTGCAAGAACCCACCAAAGCAATTCCAATTCTATTATGACGGAGGGAACATGCAGCATGTTGGATTTTAGCAAAATGTGCGAGATCGCTGGATGCGAAGAGCCCGCTGTGTATTGGATTAATAAGATCGGCAAAGCTTGCAAGGATTGCACGGCGGAAGTGCTTGACGATTTGAAAATTGATGAAGAGGAGATTCGGAGGATATGAGAAGCCCAATCACGGAGCACCAATGGCGTGCTCAAATGCTTGCCTGGAAGAAGAGCCCGGCGGTGATCGAGGGCATGGAGCTAATCGACGTGCTGATCGCTGAGTCCGATCGAGAAATGGAGCATGCGGCAGAAATAGAAAAGACTCGCCTGGGGGGGCGAGCCTCATTGAGATCCCGGTTAAGAGTCCTCGTGCTGTCAGTTTACCACAGAACGGTTGTTCGTGGGAAGGGGGCGGCGCCGGATGCCTGAATCGATCATTTACGACTTCTACGAATGCCAGGAGTGCTGCTTGGGATATGCAGTCGAAGCGGGACAGCTCGATGAGCCAGCCTGCCCCAGCTGCCAAGACACAAATGCGCGATACGTGATCTCACGTGAAATCAAAATGAGCGAAGGAGCTGCATTCAGATGAGAATGGCAACCGGCATTGTAAGAAAGGTCGACGAGCTTGGAAGAATCGTGATCCCGATCGAGCTGCGAAGGACCCTTCAAATTGGTCTCGGCGATTCACTTGAAGTATTCACCAGCGAAGGCGAAGTTATCCTGCGGAAGTACTCGCCAGGGTGCACGATCTGCGGCGGTTTGGGCAAGCCCATGAAGGAATACGCACCATTCAAACGGATATGCACCAGCTGCTCCAAGGCAATAGCTGATGATGCTTTCTATAGAACGGATGAGAAAATCATCACGTCCGCAGTTTGACCATATCTGGTGAGGGTCCGGTACGCCGGATCTTCAGAGATGCGGCCAAGCCACATCATAAAAAATAATGGGAGTGATCTAGGTATGGCAAAGAGTAAAGTGCAAATTCGTTTCACGACGGAAGAGAAAGAGACGGTGGAGAAGCTTCACGGAGAGAAGATGTCAGCATCAAAAATCGCCGAGCAGCTCAACATTATTTTTCACAAAAACCAGCCCGTTCGTAAAGACCAGTCTGTGTACTACATGCTTAAAACAATGAAAAAGGCTACAGAGACTGTAGCTTCAAAGTAGCAATTCCTTTTTCAGAGAAACAAAAAAAGAACCCGCCTGCCAGCGGGCCCTTACAAAATCAACTTGCCGCCAGTGTAACATGCTGGCGGACTCCACATCAAGGGGGAATGATAACCATGCAAGCTCTCAAGCTGGCCCGCGTTAAGGACATGCCCAAGGAAGATTGGCTCGAGTTTCGCCGGAAAGGCATCGGCGGCAGTGACGTAGCAGCGATCTGCGAACTATCCAAGTACAGATCGCCAATGGCCGTCTACCTCGATAAGATCGGTGAGCTGCCGCCTCTCGAAGATAACGACAAGATGAAAGCCGGCCGGATGCTCGAGCCGTTGATCGCAAAGTGGTTTACCGAGGAGACGGGGATCCGGGTCATGCAGCAGCACTCGATCTTCCAGCACCGGGAGCACGACTTCATGCTGGCGAACATTGATCGCTGGGTCATCGGTAAGAACGAGGGCCTCGAGATTAAGAACACCTCCGAATACAACCGTGATGAGTGGACGGGCGAGAAAGTGCCGGTGGAGTACATGCTGCAGTGCAATCACTACATGGCCGTCACCGGTGCGGTTCGCTGGTACGTCGCTGTACTGATCGGTGGCTGGGACTTCCAATGGCGGGTAATCGAACGGGATGAGGAACTGATCGGGAACCTGATCGAGATCGAGTATAACTTCTGGAACAATCACGTGCTGGCCAAGCAGCCTCCCGCTTACGGACATCAGGATACCGGGCTCCTCAAGGATCGGTTTCCTGAGTCACGGCCCGGTTCGAATATCGAGCTGGGTGAAGAGAATTACGATCTTATGCGGATGGTCTTGGACAGCAAGAAAGCCCTCAAGCACGCCGAGGAGACGCACGAGACGGCCAAGAACCGGATGAAGGCCGTCATGGCGGATCACGAAATGGCCTGGTTCCAAGGCGAGCCGGTATTCTCCTGGAAGTCCAATAAAAAGGGCGTCCGAAGCTTCAAAATTGTCGGAGGTGACGAATAGCCATGGCAGCACCCGCTAAAGCAACAGATCAGAAAGACCTCAGCAAGGCATTGGCCAACAAGGCCGCGGCAGGAAATGGCCAGGGAAAGACGATAGCCCAGCTCTTTGATGAGATGAAGCCGGCTATCGCCCAGGCCATTCCGAAGCACCTCACGCCGGAGAGGTTGTTGCGCATCGCAACAACCTCCATCCGGACCAACCCCAAATTGAAAGTATGCACCCCAGAGTCCCTTCTCGGCGCCGTTATGCAATGCGCCCAGCTGGGTCTGGAGCCCTCCATTTTAGGCCATGCCTACCTGGTACCCTATCGCAACAAGAAGAAGGAAGGGAACAAGGAATACTTCGTCGACGAGGCTCAGTTTCAGATCGGTTACAAAGGACTGATCGAGCTGGCCCGCAGGACTGGACATATTTCCAGCATCATGTCCCAAGCAGTTCACGAGAAGGACCTGTTCGAATACGAATACGGCATCAATGAAAAGCTCCGGCATGTGCCGGCGGACGGTGACCGCGGACCCGTTACTAAGTACTATGCTTACGCGAAATTCAAGGATGGCGGCTACTCTTTCATGGTCATGAGTAAACGGGACATTGAGCTTCACCGTGACAAGTTCTCGAAAGCAAAGTTTGGACCTTGGGTGGACCACTTCGATGAGATGGCGAAAAAAACGGTGCTCAAGGCCCTGATGAAATATATGCCGATATCCGTAGAGTTTCAGAAGGCCGTATCCATGGACGAGACAACCAAACGGGAAGTCTCCGATGACATGTCTGAGGTCATTGACGTAACCGACTGGAGCGAGTCGTCGGCTGAGGATGCAGGGGGAGGTGATGAGCAGCGGGACCCTGATACAGGCCTCCTGAATGACCGCCCGCCGGATGACCAGGTCGAGTTTGAATAATGAACATGCACAACGAAACTCCACTGATGAAGTCGATGATCCATCAAAGCTTATGGGCTCTGATGGAGTCCGATCCAGCACGGTTCAAACAGGAGGTCAAATCATACTTCGCCCGCACGTACCCTGGATTCATTGTCGTCCGGGCGAAGTACCCCCTGATCTATTTGCGGGATGACCGCAGGAGGACACTATGAGCATTCTGAACGATGTTACTGTTTTTGACTTCGAGACATCCGGACTGGATTCGAAGAACTGCAGAGTAATCGAAATGGCCGCGATCCGCTGCATCAATGGCGAGATCGTTTCGCAGTTCGACACCATCGTCCGCCAGGACTTCCCTGGCGGGCTCGACCCCAAGATCATAGACCTGACGGGGATCACCCCTTATATGCTTTCCACTGGCATGAACGAGCTGCTCGCCTTTAAGATCCTGAAAAACTTGATCGGCGAGAGCTTGTTGGTCGCCCATAACGCAGCCTTTGACCTGGCGTTCCTCCACCACTCGTTAATGAGACTTGCCGGCAAGACGTACGGTAACTCCTTCATCGACACCTGCACAATTAGCCGTGACAGGCACGTCTATCCTCACAAACTTACCGACATGTGCGATCGTTACGATATCGCCCTCTCAGGCGCTCATAGGGCGCTCAACGACGTGCTGGCCACCTGGGACCTTCTGAAGGCCCTGGACGCCGAGGGGAGTGTTTCTGGATACGTTAATCGTCTTGGGTACCTGGACAAGTATGGACCGCCTTCCTGGGCTCCTGAGCATGCTACGTTGGTCCCTATGAAGAACCGCTACGCCGGATAAACCTAACGCAGAGGAGGGCGCCGGATGGCGAATCCACAGCCAGAGAATGGTACAGTACGGATCGCGAATGAGTTATGGGATGAAGTCATCCGTCGCGACTTCTCCAAGCGGCAAAAGGACATCATCTTCTTTATTTGGCGACTATCATATGGATGCAAAGGTCAGAAAACAGCCTATATACCCAAATTGGTTTACTTCGAACTTTGCGGAATTCCTACAGGAAATTTTCATAGAGAATTGGATCGGCTGGAAGCATTAGGGGTGCTCATCCGCGACCGAGAGAAGAAAACATTCGAGATTAATAAGAATTACGACGAGTGGAAAGTGCCTCTCGGAGGTGGCTGGAATGAGTTCAAATTTGATGAGTTACTCGCTCTCAATCTCGATGAATCGCGTCAAATTAACGCGAAAAATCGCGTTAAAACAACGCGAAAAAATGCGTTAAAACAACGCGATTTTGAAGGTAGCGAAAACGAAATCGCGTTAAAACAACGCGACGCATCGCGTCAAAATAACGCGAATTTAGAAGGAAATCGCGTTAAAATAACGCACTCGACCCCCGATGAGCCCAATCAGGACGCGGGCTCCCAGCCTCCTATAGACATTATTAAAGACATTAACACAGACAGTAGTAGTACTAAGATACTTATGTTGAATCAAGGTACAGCGCCAGCAGCCAGCCGTAGCAAGGACTTTTCATTCTCAAAAATTTACACGATCTATGAGAAACACTTCACCGAGAACGGGAACGTTTCGGAGTTTGAAGTCCAGGACCTTACCGACCAGTTTGAAACCTACGGCGGCGAATGGCTGCTGGAAGCAATGCGCGAAGCCGTCCGCCACAAGATTCGCACCCTCGCCTATATCAACGGGGTGCTGAACGGATACAAAGCACGCGGCGGACCGCATAAAGATAAAAACCTTCAGATTGTTGGTGGCCCGGCTGATTACCAGTTGGCTGATGACGATCCAATAGCCCAGAAATTACGAGAGGTGTATCAACTCTAATGCTGCAAACTGAAGCTCTTGAGATGGTTATCCTTGGGACGGTTTTTGAAGATCCCAGCCTCGCCCGTGAAGTGCTTAACACCGTAACGATTGATATGTTCCGGCAGCCCTGGAACCGAAATTTATACCGGATGATGTCGTGGCTGGACAAGAACGGGCACCCGGTGAATTACACGAACATCTCCACCTACTTCGCAAAGGACGTCGCCAAGATCGGTGGCGTCGATTACCTCCTCAAGGTCATCGGATCGGTGGTGTCGGTCAGCGAGATCAGGCAGAACATGAAGCTGCTGGCCGAGTTGGACGCCCGCCGCAAGCTTTCGCAGCTTATCGATCAGACCAGGACACTCATAGATGATCCGGCTGCCGGCAGGTTCGACGAGATCCTGGACACTTTCGAGCAGAAGGCATTGGAGATTCGGCCGAAAGTAAGCCAAGAGAACAAATCGGGGGACCGGATCCGGACGTGGTTCGAGAACCTCCTTCTCCGCAAACAAAATCCCAAGATCGCCTTCGGTATCCTGACCGGATGGGAGAAGCTCGATCAGATGACCCTTGGATTCCAACGTAGCAACCTGATTGTGGTCGGGGCCCGGACGAGTATGGGGAAATCGGCCTTCGCTAACGAGATAAAGGTGCGTGCCTCCTCACGAGGGAACAGAGTGGCCGACTTCAGTCTCGAAATGACGATCGAGCAAATTTATAACCGGATGGCCTCGTCGATGTGCGGGATCCCGCTTCAGGCCATCCGGATCGGGAATCTGACGGACTTCCAGATCGGCCAGATCGCGGACAAGCTGGACGAGTTCGCTAAGATCCCCATTGATGACTCCCGCGGCGTAACGACGGAATACATCACCTCGGAAATGCGGCGGATGAAGCGTCAAGAGGGACTCGACCTGGTGGTCGTTGATTACCTTCAGGAGATCAACGAGACGGCCGAGCAGAACGACAATGGCGGCTCAGCACTCCACCGTGTATGCCAGAAGCTCCGTGCGGCAGCCAAAGACTGCGATTGTGCGGTGATTGGACTATCCCAGGTGAAGCAGGACGTGGACAGCCGGGCGAACAAGCGGCCAATGGTCTCAGACCTGTCAGGGAGTGCGGCGATCGCAGCTGTAGCGGACGACATCATCCTGCTGTACAGGGATGAGTACTACAACCCCGAGACTTCCGACAAGGGGATCCTAGAGGTCAATGTGGCGAAGCAGCGGAACGGACCAACGGGCACCGTGAAGCTCAATTACGACAAGGACACTCAGAAAATCACAGGGTGAGGTGAATGCCATGAACCGATGGCACGTATACGAGTGGCTGAAGCAAACATATATGGCAACCGGCATCATTCCCTCCATGGGACAAGCACAGCAACACTTCTCAGGCCGGCTGGATCCGGGTGAGCTGGTTGAAGGTATCGATGAATTTCTCATAGCGATCATGGAGTATCCCACAGAGGAGGCGGCACCATGCGAAAGGTAAGTGATCCTCTCTTTCAGGTGACGCATCGTTTCGTGATCTACGAGGGCAAGGAGCAGCTCGGCGCAGTGTATGTCCTTGCTGATCGATTTATCTTTGCGCCGAAGAAAGCACGTCGTGGCTTACGCTGCGTGAAGGCGGTGGGTTATTGATGGACCCGACGATGCGGGCAATCATTAGACGGATAATCGATGATCTGGAAACGAAGGCAAGGCAGCTACAAGTTCCTAACATGCACGGAGCATCCGGTGAGTATGTGGAGGGGTTCAAAACCGGAAAAAGTGCGGGGCTCTTCCAAGCGAGCATGGAGCTCGAGAAGGTGCTGCAGGATGCCTAGATACGTCGGGCTTGACCCCAGCACCAAGACTGGATTCGTGGTTCTGGATGAGGACGGCGAGATCTGGGAGGCTCGGGAGCTCGAGGGGAAGGGCGAGAATCCGGGAAGGATGCATGACCTGATTTGCCAGGTAGGCCTGCTAATTCAGCCAGGCGACCGGGTTGCGGTAGAGGGTTTCGGTTTTGCCAGCCAGCGAGGGTTTGAGCTGGGCGGCATTGGATGGGGAATCCGGCTGAACCTCTTCGCTAGAAAGATCGGATACACCGAAATAGCTCCATCGCAGCTGAAGAAATTCACGGGTTCCGGGGGGAATGCCGGGAAGGAAGAAGTCGCGGTGGAGACATACAAACGCTGGGGATTCCAGCACAAGAGTAACAACGTAACCGACGCCTACGTGCTCGCCCAGATCGTCCGGGCGATGCACGAGCCGGTGAAGCTAATTAAGGTCCAGCAGGAAGTCATACAAAAACTGAGAGGATGATCGGTCATGGTAGCAGCAAAAGGAAAGGCAAATATCGGCGGTATCACTGTAGGGTCCAAGAACGTGAAAATCGTACTGGAGATCAGCAAGCGGGACTTCTTCAAAAACGCGAAGTTCTTCGAAAGCGACCCGGAAGAGGTCGATTTTGTTCTTGGTGACATGCAGATGAGCATCTCCGATTACCTTGCCTCCTCCTCTGCCCCACACCAAGGATTGAAGGCTGTAGTAGACAGATCGGGAGTCGTGCAGTCGGCAGAGGATGGAAACCAGGCAACGATCCTTGACCAGCCGGATGACTCACAAGAAAATCTGCAGGCAGATCAAGCAGCGCCGAATCCTGATCTTGAATTGAGTTTCGAGGACGGGTACGCGCCGGCTGCCGATGAACAATCTGCTGACGAAGGCGGAACGGCCGACGGGGCCTACGCTGCAGATGAGGATCAGGGCGCCGGTCCGGATCCGAGCAAGGAGGAAGTCGAGAACCACATCCTGCAGGAGAAGCCCCGCTTCGATGACGTCGAATTCGATCCGGCCCTCTTCGTCGAGAAGATCGAAACGAATTGCAGCTGGATGGAGATCGCCTCCAAGCATGGACTGAGCTCCACGCAACTGCAGGCTTCCTGGGGCAAGTACAAGAAACGTGTGGCACAGAAACTGAAAAGGAACGGGGCGGCGTAAGAGAATGAGTTCATTTCCCTACGAAGAACGGATCCTGGAGCTCAAGGAACACGAGCAGGAGATCATCGTCATCAAGGGGCGGGCGTTTATCATTACGCCTGCCACCCTCGATGATGTAGAACGCATTACCAGCGGTATGATCTGCATCGACTAAGGAGGATGCCATATGAAACAAGGTACGCGGCCGACACGCCGGCAGAAGATCGTGATCGCTAAAGTGAAGCTCAACCCGGAGAACTGGCTGGTGGAGCGGGAAACCCCAGAGGAGCTGGTCATCATGCACCGGAATACCTCAACGGTTAAGCGGATCTGGAAGGGAGCATAACCATGAACCCACAAATCACAAAGAATGAAGTCGATGTCCTGGAGGCCTTACGGATTCACGGTACCACCAAAGGAGTATTAAGTGCTACAGGCTATGCCTCATTTACCGTCTATACCCATTTGCGGACGCTTATGAAGCTTGGACTTGTTAGCAGGTCGGGTGTGAAGGGAAGTTACAGATTCAAGGCTCTGGATGGAGAGTATGAGATCAGAGGAAATAGGGGGCGGCCGAAACCCGCTCCTGATCATGAGGAAGGATCGGACTCATTAATCGAATTATCTTTGAACGTTGATTTGAACGAAGATCAAAAGTTCTACTTGGCCGCTCACAGGAGAAGCACAAGTCGCAGGGTGTTAGCCGAGCGGCTTGGGCTTACGAAGCTGCAGCTCAATTTCTTGCTCATGAAGATTGGAGGAAGACCATGAACAATGATCAGGTGCAAGAGCTGAAGGAAGGACTCCAGGTGATTATCTCTCAAGGCATCGTGCTGCAGCTGGTTAAGGTCTCCGAGTTGCGGGAGATGGCCGAGACGATAGAACGGCAGGCAGAACAGATTGCCTCGCTCTTACATGAACTTAAGCATTTATCAAAATAAATAGAAAAACAGGCTAAGAAAACGAGTGCTCTTAGCCTGTAATATAAAAGATTGATTACTTATCTGGCGCCCATTACGCCTGAAGCTCTGACGCCATCTTTTGCAACAATCTCGTATTTGTAAGTCCCCCATGGAAGGCTTACAACACTGCTCTCAGAAAAGTGAGCACTAGAATAAGCATCAAGGCCAAGAAGGTCTCTACGAATCAACACGTCACCACTTGGGGTTACTTGCCAGAGCTTAAAATTAATATAAGCTTTTGTGGAAGTAGGGTTACTAACCCCACCTTCCAAATAAACTACCCCTTGTAAATCTTGAGGCCCGAACACTTTAGAGTAAGCGGCAGAAGCGGATGTCGAAAAGCTAAGTACGGCAGCAACAACTGTCATCAACATTAGTGCTTTTTTCTTCATTCTCTCAACCTCCTAATTTTTGGTACTTTCTAATAATACAAAATAGAGTTAAAAAAGTAAATAAATTACATGTAAATCTATGGTAAATTATTGGTGGAGGGAAATCAATGAAAATAATCTCATACCAAAAACACGAAACTGGCAATTACATTGTCAAATACGATAGCCAATCTATCATGATCCTGCAGGCTGCTTTTCGAAGCATCACCGGTGTAAGCAAGGAATCCTCCAGCGGCTGCGCTGAGGTCGATAAGCGGGAGCTGTCACAGCTGGGATTCATCGTTTGATAAAAAGCCCCGTCGATCTTGGGAGGATCGGCGGGGCTATGAATGAGCAAATCGCACAACCACAGTATAACATACGGTGAGGGGTGCGGGGGATGAGTCAGATAAAGATAAAACGGGGTACCTATCAGCATGTTGAGGACGAGCTGCGGGAATACCACGAAACCAGAAAAGAGATCATCAGAATAAAGAACGAACTGCTACAGGATCAGACTGGCTGCCCCGGTACTCTCATCATGCAGTACCGGAAGCACGACGAGATGCAGCGGATCATTGATGCTATAGATGGGGTAGTGTTGCGACTGCCGGCCGATAAGCAGGAACTGATCAAGCTCAGGTATTGGACCCGGCCGCAGCTGCTCACCTGGGAAGGCATTGCTCAGAAGCTCTACTGTACTAAGAGAACAGCATACCGCTGGCGGGATGAGATCGTCGAAGACATAGCCAATAGGCTTGGATGGTGGTAGAGCAGAATGTCACTTTTGTGGCATTTTCGAACGTATATTCGTTGGTACCATAGCATTACAGCAGCTGAAACACCGCTGCGGGTAATGCCTAATGGACCCTTATCACCTCAGGCACTCGGTCATGCTGTGGGACGCATTTCGGTCCTTAGACGCCAGTCGTCAGGGGTGTGATATGAGGTGGGGTGAAATGCCCCACTTTAGGGATTGACTTGTCTCCCTAAACAAGGGACTTTGTCCCTTGCTCAGTGCCGGCCGATCCACTGAGGAAGGGATAAATAGAGGAAGGAATTACAAATATTTTGTCGAATCAAGGAGGTATGAAGACAAGGGAGCGGTGGGCTGATGTCGGGCGATAGATTCATTCTTTGGATGGCACGTATTTTTATCTTCATCATGGTTTGTATATCCACCTTAATATTGATTATTCTCCTGAAAGAATTAGGACCTGCAATTCCATCAAACTGGGATCCACTCGCGTTTATAGGTGCTATTGTTGGAGGTTTTATTACCCTTTTTGGTGTTAGGATCACTATTAAGAACCAGCGTAGTGCAGATTTTTTAAGAGACTATCTTAAAGTGAGAACTAACGGAGACGATGTTCATGGAGAACTTGATGCTATGACCAGGGTAATAAAAGAGTATCTCTTTGGGGATAAATATGAAATTCATAATAAGATAGTAGGTGTCTCACTTGCCGTTGAGGATATACTCAAAGGAAAGGATGCCCTTAAAGAAAAAGCCGCTTTAGTAAGTGAAAAGTTTTATGATATGACAGATGTGTATTTGCTCACTATTAGCCATTGGAAGTATTTCTTAAAATACGAAAATGGCCTAGATGAAAATTATTTATATGAAAAATTTAAGAGAGAATACCAACAATTGTTAGCTGCAGTTATGGTATTAGAAGATCAGATGGAATTAATAAGAGAAAAATACAAGAAACTGAGTAAATGACACTCATCTGACAGAGCACCCATGCGGTGTTTTTTCTTTAGGTAATCTTTAGCATTGTTTGACAGGGATTTCCTTCACGTTGTTGAATCAATGGTTGGGGGGAGGTGGAAATGAATATGAAAGTGACATACCATGACAACGAAGGCGGAGGAGAGATCTTCGCTGAAGAATGTGATAACGTAGCAGAACTTCTTGCTTTTTTAAAGGAGCATAATGAGGTTAATTTAAGATGGCCCGATAAAGACAGTTTTTGGCAAGGGAGATTTTATAATGCTATCCTTGACATCGAAGTTGATGAAGAGGGTAATAGTGTAAAAACATTAATGGTTTTCTTAGAACACATAAATTCACAATAAAAGTTGTAGAAAGCACCCGCGAGGTGCTTTTTTTCTTTTCACGGAGGTGAGTGAGTGTGGTGTCCCATATCCGATGGGAGCATATTTGCGAGTTTGAGGGGGAGCAAGTTGTCGCGCTATATCTGAATGGCAAGTTTATCGGATTGATGACGGGAAAGAGAGTCCCGAGAATCGATTCTAAGACATGATCGTCGCTGGCCATACACATGTTCGATTTTGTGTAGAAAAGCGAAATTAGGTACGGTTCTGAATGTTATAGACAACTCAGGTTTGTACTCCCTACAATGGTTAAGGGAGGGGATACCGTGAGATGTTTATACTGCAATGAACTGATGAATGTCCAGGACAATGACTACATGGGGAACAGGGAGTACTCAAGACTCTACGTCTGCCTCAACGATGAATCCCGGTCCATTTATGAAGATTGGACAGACGATAAAGGCCGTCCGATTCCGCGGAAGAACAAATGGTGGAACCCAAAAGACAATGAGAAGGACAGCGAAGCGCCCTAGTGGTGCTTTTTCTGTTCTTGGAGGTGGTGATCGTGTAGATGGCACTGACAGCCAAGCAACAACGATTTGTAGAGGAGTATCTTATTGATCTAAACGCGACTCAGGCAGCCATAAGGGCCGGTTACAGCGTTAAGACCGCTATGGAACAAGGACACCAGCTCCTTCAGAAAACTTCAGTTCAGGAAGCAATAGCCAAAGCCCAGGCGGAGCGTTCTAAGCGCACTGGTGTTACCGCGGATCGGGTTCTCCAGGAGCTGGCCAAGCTGGCCTTCGCCAAGATGAGCGACTTCGCTGAATGGGATGAGGACGGCGTATCTTTTAAGAGCAGCGACAAGCTAAGCCCCGATGATGCTGCTTGCATCGCTGAGATCACGGAGCAGGAGCTGGAGATCGCCGGCGGCAACGTAAGACGCACCAAAAAGCTGAAGCTGCATGATAAGAGCGCAGCGCTGGAGAAGCTGGGAAGACACCTGGGGATGTTTAAGGACAACCTGAATATTAACGCAAATGTTGGTGTGCAGATCGTAGACGACATCGGGGGCGGGATGGATGATCCAGGTTAAGCTTTCAGAGATCGTCACGCCGCACTTTCAGTCCTTCTGGAAAGCAGCCAACTCCCGTAAATACCTTCGCCATGTACTGAAGGGCGGCCGGGGGTCAGCCAAGTCGACTCACATAGCACTTAAGTTCATTGTTGATATGATGCGTTACCCAGTAACGGGTCTTTGTATTCGCCGGGTCGGCAGGACGCTCGAGGAGTCAGTATTCGAGCAGCTAAAGGAAGCGATCGAGATACTCGGCGTGAGTGCATATTGGAAGATCATGAAGAGCCCGCTTCAGCTCATCTACTTGCCCCGCGGGAACAAGATCATCTTTCGTGGGGCGGACGATCCGGGGAAGATCAAATCGATTAAGGTCAGCAAGTTCCCAATCGCCTTCCTCTGGATCGAGGAACTGGCCGAGTTTACAGCTGAAGATGATATTTCGACCATCGAGAAGTCCGTGCTGCGCGCGGAGCTGCCCGACGGTCTTTTTTATGCCTTCTACTACTCTTACAATCCGCCCAAGCGCAAGCAAAGCTGGGTGAACAAGGTATACGAGTCAAAGGTCGATCTTCCAAAGAACACATACGTTCATCATTCCACTTATCTGGATAACCCGTACATCTCCAAGGCATTCGTCGAGGAGGCGGAAGAGGTCAAGCGTAAGCGGCCTCTCAAGTACGATTGGGAGTACCTAGGTAAAGCGATCGGCAGTGGCGTCGTTCCCTTCGATAACCTGGTCTTCCGTACGATCACGGAGGAGGAGCTCGGTCGGTTCGAGAACATCCGGCAAGGTATCGACTGGGGGTACGGTACCGATCCCTTCGCTTTTGTTCGTTGGCACTACGATAAAACACGTCGGCGGATATTCGCATTGGATGAAATATGCGGCGTGAAGATGTCCAACCGGGAAGCAGCTGAACGGATGAAGTTCAAGGGTTACGAGAGATATATGACGATTGCTGATAGTGCTGAACCCAAATCAGTTGATCAGATGCGGGATGAGCACTCTATCAGAATTATCGGCGCCGAGAAAGGTCCTGGATCCGTTGAGTTCGGAGAGAAATGGCTCGATGACCTTGATGAGATCATAATCGACCCGAAACGTACTCCCAACCTGGCGAAAGAGTTCGAGGACATCGATTATCAAACGGATACTGATGGTAATCCAAAGCCAAAGCTCGAGGACGTCAACAATCACACGATCGACGCGACCCGCTACGCATTTGAAGAAGATATGAAACAGGGCACTAGTTCCCTTGATAACTTGCGCAGATGGGCAAGGAGGTGAAGATGAGAGAATGCCACATACACGACTAGACAACATGAGAAGCAGCTATAACGCCTACCGCAATGACTTTCTTGTCGGGCATGGTAAGGGAACCGGAAAAGATTCCTTAACCCGGCAACGGATAGCGACGAGCCGCAAGGAACTGACTGAGCAGGACTTACTGAACTACTATGCTTCCAGTCAATTCGTCCAGAATCTAGTCGACATACCGGCAGAAGACCTGACCCGGAGCTGGATCACCATCCGGATGAAGGACACGAATCTGCGGGACATGCTCATGCGTAAATTGCGGGACCTAAGCAGTAAGGAGCGATTCTGTGACATGCGCCGGTATGAGCGCCTGCATGGGGACGGCTTTGTATCTATCGGTGCGGCTCAAAAGAATGATTTTAAACTATCTGACCCGCTGGAAGAGAATCAGCTGCTTCGGATCGACTACTTGCATGCATTCAGCTCCTACAAGGTTGGCAACTTCTACTTGAATGAGGACATGTTCTCCCCTAATTACGGAGAAGTGGAGTCATTTCAGATCAACCGCCGCAGTGCCATAGGTTCTCAGATCCTTGTCGGGGTACAGGATGCAGGAGTGGTTCATCGCAGCCGGCTATTCCATGACCAGACCAGGCGCATGGAGGACAGGTACCAAGGCCAATCAATCCTGGAGCCAATGTGGGATGTTCTCACTGTTTTTGATACGGCTCTCTGGTCCGTCGGGCAGATCCTGTATGATTTCACGTTCAAACGTTACAAAACTGATGGCGTGAATCAGATGACACGTGAAGAAAAGTACGAATTCCAGTCACTCGCTGACTTCATGTTCCGCACTGAGGCTATGGCGATCATTGGGACGAAGGAAGATCTGGACAAGGTCACTACTAACGTCACCGGCATCAACTACTTGCTCGACTTCGTATGGGAGTCCCTCAGCGGTGCTGCCAAGATGCCAAAGAGTGTCATCAAAGGGCAGGAAGCGGGCACGATCGCTGGAGCACAGTACGACGTGCTGAACTATTACAGCCGGATCGCGGCCGCCCAGGAGACCGAGCTGCGTCCTCACATCGAGCGGCTGATCCGGTACCTGCTGATCTCTGATGGTGAGCTAGGCGGGAAGATCGACCCCGACGCCTTGGAGTGGGAAGTGGTATTCAACCCGCTCTGGAACGTGGATCAGGAAACCGACGCAAAGATCCGCAAAATGATTGCCGAAGCGGATGAGATATATCTACAAAACGGTGTTTTAACCGACGACGAAGTCCGGAAGATTCGTTTCGGCAGCTTGGACGGTGACGCTCCGGGCGTTGAAGAAGCGAAGGAACCCGAGGAGCCCGAACAGAAGCAGGACGGCTTATCTGAAGAAGAATGGCGCACGCTCATGGAAGGGTTCGATAAGAGGATGAAGGGGTGACAGCGGTGGCAAGACGACGGCTTAAGCCCCTCCCCACCCGCTTCCCTGACATCATCGCCCGGAGTCATGCGGCGGCCGTGTCTGGCCTGATCCGGGAAATGCACAGCGGCACGCTGGACATCTTCAATCGCATCCTGAAGGAGGAAGCGCGCCGATACCAGCAGGATAGCGCCCGTTATGACGGCCCGCTCGAAACGATCTTGGCTACACTGCGGCTAGCCAAAGACCGAGCGAAGACCTTCATATTCACACCGCAGCGCATCACAAAGCTGGCTGAGCACTTCGTCAGCCGCATCAATCAGTACAATAAGCGAAACATCGGAGACCAGGTGCAGCGTGTGGTTGGTATTGATCCCACCGTTCAGGAGCCCTGGCTCGATTCATTTATGCGGGCATCGGTGACCGAGAACGTCGGGTATATCACCAAGATCATGGACGACTACTACGCCAAGGTCGAGGCATCCGTCCTACAGGGCGTGAAGAACGGGCAGAGCCTACGGCAGCTCACCGGCAAGATCAAGAAGGCGGCCGATGTCAGCTACAGCAAGGCCAAGTTCATCGCTGTGGACCAAACGGGTAGCATTCTCGGGCAGATGACTGCTAAGCGGCATCAATCTGCTGGGATCCGTAAGTTCAAATGGTCTACATCCCACGACGAGCGGGTCCGGCCGGAACACCGCGGATACGATGGGAAGGTGTACGAGTACGGCAAGCATAAGCTTCCTGGTACAGATTATCGCTGCAGGTGCGTTGCGATCCCTGTTTTCGATGATGACGACGAGGATGTAGTCGCGCCGGCGGATTCCCCGCAGGAGACGGAAAGTGATATAATAAAGAACGCCCGTGTCTTCCAGACCGCCGATGAGGTCAAGGAATGGGAAAAGAAAGTCGCGCCTGCCTACCTAAAAAGCCTTAATGCACTGGAGACCAGCGCCATAACGAAATATACCGGCAGCGCGTATGCAACGATCAACAAGAGCCTGCGAGCGGGGAATCCGCCTGATGATCTCGTGAACAACATCAGCTCGGGGCTGCGGAAGTTCGAGCTTGAGGAGCACATCACTGTTTATCGTGGACTTTACAGCAACATATTCGGACCTGTAGATGAAATGGTAGGCCTGGAGGTCACGGATCCGGGTTACATGAGTACCAGTCTGCTCAGCTCAACCAGTTTCTCGGGCACGGTGAAGATGGAGATAAAGGTGCCGGCCGGATCAAGGGGCGCACTCGTTAATCCGATCAGCCTGTTTCAGGATTCGGAGTATGAATTTCTTCTCGATAGGGGCAGCACAATAAAGATCGTCGAGGCTTCAAAGGACGCATCGGGCGTTATACAAATCCTAGCGGTGGTGATGAAGAATGAGTGAACATGAAGTACCGAACCCGGACAAATTCATGTGGAAGAGTGCGGAAGGTTTGATCATCAAACGGCCGGAAAAGAAGCCGAAAGACGAACCGCCAAAAGAGGATAAGAAGGAATGATGGTCGCTCAGGATAATGAGCGACTTTTTTTGTGAAACCTTTTCAGAATTCGGAAAATCTTGCCTTATAATAAGGATAATGACTGAAGGGAGAGGATGATAATGATCAAACATGATTTTTCCATAGAAGGGGCTAGAGAAGGTGGCGACTACGTGGTCCGTGAGTGGATCAATGGAATTGGAAGTGAGGTTGCGAGAATTCCGGAGGCTAAAATGGGTGGACTTAAGGCCTCAAGACAAAAAATAGGGGAGATATTAAAACTTCGTGGAATTTCAAAAAGTGCTCTAGTAACTCACAGATGCATTGTACCTGGGAGGGGGGGGAATCCAGTACATAAGTGGACAGTAGACCAATACTTAATTGGTGTACCTGAGAAAAAGAAGAACTGATATTCAGGACTGGTCGCTAAAAAAGCGGCCTTTTTATTACGGAAGCCAGTTCTAAATCCTTATATTGATGTACAGTAGACCCAATTTAAAAGGTAATTATCTGCTATAATTAAGGGAAAACAGCACATCAGGAGTGTGTAGAATGGCCAATAAAATCGGTAGGAATGATCTATGTTTTTGTGGCAGTGGACTGAAATATAAACGCTGTTGTATCAATAAGAAGCAAGAAAAAAGAAAATACTTGGCTGAATTTGCACTTCACACCTATAGCTCGCATGCTTCCATTTTCTATCCAAACGACATGGGTAATTTTGATTTTTCCAATTTCAAGTACCACATTTATATGATCAATCTCATTCCGAGACTCACATTTGTAAAAGATACTTTGAGAGTTGCTGAGGAAGCTATTTCAGTTGCAGTAAGAGTACAAACAGAAACGGCTGACTACGTTGAAGATTTTAATTTTAAATTTAAAAGCAGTATTGACCATAGAACACTGAATATCGAATTTGATAAGCCACTTAGATCAATACAGATCACGGATAGTCAAGGCAAAGGAACTATTTTCAGGGTATTGCCGTTTT
Source organism: Paenibacillus mucilaginosus 3016 (assembly GCF_000250655.1). Classification (NCBI taxonomy): domain Bacteria; kingdom Bacillati; phylum Bacillota; class Bacilli; order Caryophanales; family Paenibacillaceae; genus Paenibacillus; species Paenibacillus mucilaginosus. Next base: position 6,470,639 of record NC_016935.1, on the reverse strand, counting down.
ACTTGAGGAACACTCCAGGAAAAATTGACTGTGAAATTCTTTACATAGGCCAATCATTTGGTAAAGAAGGTGAGAGGCAGGCGTTAGACAGATTAAAATCACACAGTACATTACAAGAAATTCAATCTGATCTTTTATTCAACGGTACTGTAAGAGACTTAGCAATATCTTTGTGGGAGTTTACACCAAAGTTATTTTCTTTATTTGATGGAAAAAGTAAAGTTTATGATGTAAGTGAGTCAGAAGATATTCAACATATGATGCAGATAATAAAGGACCCGCCGCTACACATAAACAAGCAGATAATTAATATAACAGAAGCTGCGCTAATAAATTATTTTAAACCAGAGTTTAATGACAAACTTAAGAATAACTTTCCAGATGTCAATCATTCAGGGTATAAAGAATACTATGATTTAGATTATAATTCTCTAATTGTAGAGATTGATCCTGAAACAATTTCGGCGAATATGTACACTAAAGAAAAAAACTATAATATCCTTAAGCCAATACAGTACGGTCTACATCCAGAAAACGTAAGAAAAAGTATGTTTGAGATTTTTGAATAGAATATTAGACAACAAAAAGGGACTTCTTTTTAGAAGTCCTTTTTTTGTTACCCGGAAAGGGGGTGATAACGAAGATGAAACTGCAAAGATTTGATCGGGCCATGGTGCTTGACTACCAGGAAGACGCTGCCGGCTTCTTGACCGTGCGGGCCGGCATTACTCGGCCGGGGGTATTCCCTTACCGTCGCGGCGACGGAGGGATCCAGTTTGAAGCTAAGCTGCCGGAGGACATTCTTTCTGATGCTGTGGTGCAAAGCGCCCGAGCAAAGCCGGTCACCGACGAGCATCCTCCTGAGCCGGTCACCCTGGATAACATTCAGAAATACTCCCGGGGCATGAGCCATACGGATAGCCGAGTCGAAGATGACAAGATTGTGGTCACGATGACGGTGACGGACCGGTCCTTGATCGAGCGGGTCCGGAGCGGGAAGCAGAAGGAGATCAGCATCGGCTTTGAGACCGACCTGATCCAGGAGCCTGGTGAATACATGGGCCAGCGTTACGACGCAAAACAGACGAACATCGCGATCAACCATATTGCTATCGTGGCCCGGGGCCGCGCCGGCCCGCATGTGGCAATCCGCGGAGATTCCGCCTTTGAGATTGATGAAGAAGACATTAACGAAGGAGGCCAAACTATGGCAATGTACACGATTGACGGCAAGGAGTTTGAGGTGCCGAGTGAAGTGAAGAGTAAGCTTGATGTCCTGGAGGCCCGCCTGGACGCAGCCAATACGAAAGTCGGCGAGTACGATAAGCTGCAGGGCCGGTATGACGCCCTGGAAGCAGAGCGCGATACTTTGAAGGGAGATCTGGAGAATGCAAAAAAGCAGGTTCTCACGGCGGACAAACTTGACGCAGCTATTGCTGCTCGTGTGGCTCTTATCGACGGAGCCCGAAAGTTCCTCGGCGATTCCTTTGACTTCTCCGGTAAGACAGATCGCGATGTGAAGGTGGCTGTGATCCAGAAGGTGAAGGGCGCTGATTTCAAAGCAGATGGCAAGAGCGATGAGTACATCGATGCTTTCTACGATGCATCGGTAGAGCGGGCCCGCACTGATGGATTCACCTCCACCGGCGCCAACAGTGTAATCACTGGAAGCTACACTTCTGACACACAGGACGAGATCGCGAAGGCAAAGTCCGCTCGTTTGAACGTAAAAGACCACTGGAAAGAGGGGAAATAAACCATGCCTATCACTAGCGGATACGATCAGTACATGCAGGAACCGACAGGTAAAGGCCGCGTCGCTCTTTATCCTGAGCACCGGGCTGATACGGTGGGAGCTGCCGGCGTAGTTCCTTGGGGCAAAGCGGTCTCTTACACGGCAACGAATCAGAACCGCGGCGAGGTGTATACCGGGGCCCGCAAAGTGGCCGGCGTGGCCATCGCTAACCACTACGCTGAGAACCGCGTCACGAACATCAATAACGAAATTGTCGGCCAGTACGAGACTAACGACGCTGCGTCGATCCTGCGCAAAGGCGTGATCTGGGTGCAGGTGCTGGAAGACGTGGTTAAGGGCGACCTGGCCGTTGCGGACAACGCAACCGGCGACTTCCGCCCATCCACTACGGCGACTACCGGCAAGTCGGGGGTACTGGGTGAGTTCAAAACCTCCGCACTCGCTAACGGCCTTGCACAACTTGAACTCAATCTGCCAAACCAATAATGGAGGTGTCCCCTGAATGATGAACCAAGTAGCTTTCCGAGGTATGGACCTCGAGGCAATCGACCGCAGATTATATGAACTGAAATATGAGGAGCTCACAGCTCGCCGTATTCTGAACCTCAAGACTGATATCCCTGCAGGGGCAGAGACCTATGCATATGATGTCATGACCCGCTCCGGTGTGGCCAAGATTCTGGCCAACAACGCAGACGACGTGCCGTTCGTAGACGTTGACACGCGCCGGGAGTTCCAGCGCATCTATTCCATCGTGGCAGGCTTCGCCTACACGGTTCAGGAACAGCGCGCAGCTCAAATGACCGGCCAGACTATTGATTCGACGAAAGCAGGTGTCGCCCGCCGTGCTGTGGCCGAGAAAGAGAACCGTCTGGCCTGGATCGGTGACCCGGACTTCAATATCCCCGGCCTGATCAACGCTACGGGCATCCAGACGACGAACGTCCCGCCAAGAGCGGACGGAACAAGCACGAAGTGGAAGGATAAGACGGGCGAAGAAATCGTCGAAGACGTTCGTATCGTTCGCTCCTTGGTCTCGGTCCTCCCTGGACACATGACCGCTCCACTGGCTCTCGCCCTGCCTCCGAATCAGTTCGAGATTCTGAACAGCCGATACAACGAGTACGATTCCCGTACTGTCCTGCAGGTGATCCAGAGCTACAACTGGTTCAGATCGATTGACCGTGCACCTGAGCTGAGAGGCGCAGGCACGGGTGGCACGGACTCCATGCTGATCTTCGACGCATCGTCTGAGGTCATGGAGCTGCTGCTTCCTATGGACATGATGCGCCATGATCCGGAGTGGGAGTTCCCGAAATGGAAGTTCGTTGTTGAAGAGCGCTGCGGCGGCGTCGTAATCCGCTATCCTATGGCTATTGCGAGAGGAGATGGAATCTAATGCTGGTACACAACAAGGGAAATTATGTCCGCAATCAAAACGGCGTCCGTCTTGTGCCAGGCGTCAACAACATTTCTGATGAGGACTGGGCGGATTTTATTGCCCATCCGCTCAATCAGAGACTGGTCGATGAGGGTGAGATCGTTCCTCAGATCCGTACAGTGGAACGTATTGAAGGTAACCAGGTGACGAGGGAACAGAAGACGGCGGGATTGGCTGACATGACCGCTGCAGAGGTTGCATCCTTGGTTAAGGACACCTTCTCCCGCGAGCTCCTTGGGGATCTCCGTGATGAAGAGGCTGCTGGCCAGAACAGAAAGACTGTACTGGCAGCGATCGACAAGCAGCTGGAGGACATCGAGAAGTCCTTCCAGGAAGCGCGCGAGAAAGAAGCCAAAAAGGCGAACGAATAGGAGGCTGCCGGCTTATGCCAACGACTCCAGATAGGGTGCGGGCGATCGCTTCGCACCTCGGTGCGCTTACGGATCCGCAGCTGCAGCTCTTCATTGATGACGCCATAATTGAGATCGCATCCTTCCCGGCTGAGAAGATCGCCGGCTATGAGGAGCGGCTGCCGCGGTACCTGGCCGCGCACCTGGCAAGCATGAACGTCCGCCGCTCGACTTCCCAGCAGGTCGGGGACATGAAAGTCACGTACGACTCCGGTACCGGCGCCAAGGGCGAAGGCCTAGCCTCCACGCCATACGGCCAGGAGTACCTTAGGTTGCTGGATCTCCTGGATCTGAAGCCGCCGGAGACTGGCCCGGGGCTCGGGCTGATGGTGCTCTGATGGCCAGGATCACGATCAAGGACACCAACCGGATACCGGACGTAATCCGGACCATCCGGGCACTGAACAGCAAGGCGATCGAGATCGGCGTGTTCGGCTCCGACGATTCGTTTATGGCTATGCTGGCCAGCGTCCACGAGTTCGGATTGACCATTAATGCGAAGAAGCGGTTCCTGACGATCCCAACGGCGCTGGCCGGGGATAAGACGGCACGGGAGTTTAATGACCTTCGGTTCGTACCGATCGACGGCGGCCGGAAGGGTCTCCTGGTGCGGGACCGGCAAAGGAGCGGGAAGGTAGGCGCCCGGTCGGAGATCATGTTTATCCTGGTCCCGTCTGTGAAGATACCCGAACGCTCCTTTATTCGTTCCACCACCGATGCCAAGCAGGCCGAATGGAACAAGCTGGCCGGGCGATTCCTGGCCGATGTGTTGGACGGGAAGATGAGTGTGGAGACGTTCTATGAGCGACTCGGCGCCCGCATCGTCGGGGATATTCAGGAGACCATGCGTGACATGGAGCCTGAGAACGCCCCTATCACCCGCTCCAGGAAGAAGAGTAGCAGCCCGCTCATCGATACCGGCCGTCTGCGGCAGTCCGTGACATGGAAGGTGGTGAGCAGCTGATGCCGCATTTTGATTTTGCCGAAGTGTTTGGTGAGTGGGGGAAGAAATTCCACCGCTTCCCTAAAGGCGGGGGGTATTACGACTATGCCAACGGCGGAAAGTGGGTGCCGGGGTATGGCGCACCGGTAGAAATGGAAGGGATCATCGTTCCGATGTCATTTGAAGAGCTGCAGCTGGAGACTGGCGGCACGTATACCCGGGACGACCGGAAGATTTACGTGCGACTGCCGGCTGAGCTGGCCATCGATGACCGGATTATGCATAAGGGTCTGGAGTACCGAGTGCTCGAGGCCAAGCCATACGATGAATATTCAGATCACCGGATCTATATCGCCAAACGAGTAAGCACGAAAGGACGGGGGCCGGATGCTTGATCTAAGAGCGATTCGTTCGATGATCGTGGCCGGGCTGTATGCCAAGCTGCAGCAGCCCGTGATCCGCGCCGATGACGAGGGAGATGTGCCGCCCTACCCTTATGTTGTGTACAGCCTGACATCTCCGTACATTGATATTTTCGGCAAGGACATCGAGCAGGTTGTCGGCGAAAACCTGGAGCGGGTGCGCACGGTGGAACTCGTCGCCTCCTTTACAGTCTACTCCGAGGATATCGACGAGGCAGAAGAGCTGTGCATGCGGATCCTGGATCATTTCAACCGGGAGGACCGCGAAGTTCTGGCGGAGCAAGGTTTGGTTGTGGTGCGCATCTCAGACGTTCAGAATCGGAGCGTAGCGCTCGTTGAGCACTACGAACGCCGCTATGGTGCCGACGTCAGGTTCAGGGCCTTAGATTGGCATGTTGGGCCCGGAGAATTCATCGAGCAAGCAGAAATTACAGAAGGGAGTTGAAGGCATTGCCTTTAAAAGACGTGAAAGTCACGATCAGCCTCTCGCGGCCGGCGGGCCTGATCGGCTTCGGCAAGCCGCTGATCATCGGTCCGAAGACTGGCGGCCAGGCATACAAGAATTACAGCGACCTTACCGCACTGGTGGCGGATGGCTTCGCGGTAGGCAGCGAGGTATACAAAGCGGCGGCAGCTGTTATGGGCCAGGGAGATAACCGGCCACAGGTGTTCGCGGTGGCTGCCTACGATAGCGGTAGTACGAGCGACGCACTCGATGTGCTGACGGCCAATTACAGCAAGGACTGGTACTTCCTCATCAGCACCTCCACGGTGAAGGCGGAAGTCATCGAACTCTCCAACTACGTGGAGGGCCAGGGCCGCAAGCTCTTCGTCACCCGGACAAGTAACCTGACCGATCTGGTCGACCTCAAAGCTACGGGCAACGAGCTGACCTTCGTCATGTACCACAGCGATCCGGATGAGGTTGCAAAGTATCCAGATGCAGCTTGGGTCGGCCGGGTAGGCAGCCGCACGGTCGGTACCGTGACCTGGAAGGGCCACAGGCTGGTCGGAATCCTGCCGGACGACCTGGACGCAGCGGGACTGCAGGATGTCCACGACAACGGCGGGAACGCCTACGTGACCAAAGCTGGCACGCCGGTGACGAGCGAAGGACAGGTGCTGACTGGCGAATACATCGACGTCATTATGGGCAACCACTGGGTGGCGGCCAACATCGAGGAGCAGGTGCAGGCGCTCTTCAATAGTGGCGAGAAGATCAGCTATACGAACGGCGGCATCTCGCAGATCGAGAGCGTCGTTCGGACGGTGCTGGGCATCGCCTATCGCCAGGAGATCATCGCCGAGGATGCGGACGGCATCCCGCTCTACTCCACCGACTTCCCATCGCGAGCAGAGACGACCACGATCGACCGGGCGGAGCGGATCCTGCGTAACGCAAAATTCAAATACGAGCTGGCCGGGGCGATCCATGCAGCAGAGATCACCGGCACGGTTAGCGCATAGGGGGTGTGAGTATTGAAGAACGTAAGCACGTTCAACGCGAAGGACGTTGCAATAACAGTCAACAACATCTTCCTGACCGGCGTTGCTGAGGACTCTTTCGTCACCGCTAGCAAGGACGAGGACGAATTCACGACCAGCGTCGGCGCCCAGGGAGACGTAAGCGTGTCGGAGGTAAACAACCCGCTGGGGACGATCACCGTCACTCTCCAGCAATCCTCCCCGTATGTCGAATACCTCAACCGCCTGGCCGTGAGCAAGACGATGGTTCCTATCTGGGTGTTCTACAACGGGCGTCCAAAAGAGAAGATTGGTGGAACACAAGCTCGAATCAAGCGTCCGGCTGCCGTGAACTATTCCGATGATGCAACAGATAGTAATCGGTCCTTCGAGTTCCAAGTGTTTGATTATACTCAATAATCGGGGGCCCGAATGGGGCCTCTTTTCTAAAGGGGGAAATACGTATGCAACGTAGACAGATGAAATATACCGCTGGCGGGATCGAGTTCACGTTTCAGCACCCAGGATTGCGACTAGCCACAAGGATCAAGGATACTAGCCGTGATCAGCACGGTCACCTGGCAGACGAGCCGCTGTTCACCCAGTTGATGGAGCACGTCATCGTTTTTCCTAAAACCACATGGGAGTGGTGGGATGCGGAGCCGGAGCGGGAAGACATTATGAAGGAGGTCTTCGCGGAGGCGCTGCGATTTCTTATCGTCCGGCCAAAAGATGAGCCAGCAAGAGTGGGAGAAGAAAGCTGAGAGGAACTGGCTGTTCTGGAGACCGGTTCTTGAGACAGGAGGAATCTCCTACAGTGAAGCATTTGCAATGGATATGGATGAGCTGAACGAGGCCAATGCGGCCGTCACAATCTGGCAAAGGCTGAAGGCAAAGAGAGGTGACTTTTAATGGACAAGTACCTGCGGAAGCTCGCCCTTTCCGTCGCCTGGGAGATTGAGGATGGCCCACTACGTAAAGCCAACAAGGCAATGGATGAGCTCAAACGCAGGATGGGAGACGGAACTGCCAGGAAGTTTGAACGAGAGCTTGCCAGCGCAGGATCGAAGGCTACCCAATCCAGTCGATCAATGGACAAGCTTACAAGTAGCATCTGCCAATCGAGCTCGGCTATGGATGCCCTGAAGAAGAGTGCAACAGGTGCTTTTCAGAGCATTCAAAGGGTTACAGGTTCTGCTACGGGTATGTTGAGAAATACTGCAGTAGGGTCCGGAGTCGCCGCGGCAGCTGGAGCTACACTATTAGCTAGCAATTCAATGAGTAGGGCAATGGACTTTGAGGCCCAGCTCTCTTCCATACAAGCACTCACTGGTCTCTCGAATGAGGGTATGAAAGCAGTGGAAGATAAAGCGCTGGCTGTAGGGGCTGCCACGAAGTACTCTGCTCTCGAGGCAGCTCGGGGATCGGAAGAACTTTTGAAAGCAGGTATGAAGATCGAGCGAGTTGTGAGTGAAGGTCTTCAAGCTGGACTCGATCTTGCTACTGCAGGCGGGCTAAGTCTCGAAGAAGCAGCGGCCACGCTCGGGCGTACGCTGAACACGTTCAAAAAGGATGGGCTTGAAGCAGCGGACGTAGCCAATATCCTTGCAGGTGCGGCCAATACCTCGGCTACCAGTGTTCATGAACTGGGTTATGCGCTGGCTTCCGTGGGTGGTGTTCAGGATATGACCGGAGGAAACCTAAAGGATGTAATTACGGCGATAGGCCTTATGTCGAATGACGGGGCAATAGGTGGATCTGACCCCGGCACAAGCATCAAGTCACTCCTTCTTAATCTGCAGGCATCGGGCGATAAAGAGTCAGGCCTTTTTGACGAGATTGGACTTGGAAATGACGCTAAAAACCTGTTCTTCGACAACGGAAAAATAAAAAACCTAGAGGGTATTGCGGACGCAATTCAGAAGGTTTTTGCACCGATGAATGATCAACAACGACTTAAAATGTTTGATGAGATTTTTGGATCAGATGGTATCCGAGCGGCTTCCATGTTGTTTAAGAATGGAAGCGAAGGCGTGCGGCAGTTCCAGAAAGACATGTTAAACGTAACCGCTTATGATGTCGCAAAAAAGAAAATGGATAACACACGAGGTTCTATCGAGGAATTAAAGGGTGCATTCGAGACCTTGCAGATCCGTACCCTCAAGCCTTTTCTTCCATTTGCCCGACAGCTGTTTGATGGACTTGGTAACGTGGTTGAACGCAATGAGGACCGTATCGTTTCCTCTGCTAATCGGATGGCTGATTATCTTAGGGAAAAGTACATTGATAATCAAGCGTTTAGAGATTTGAGTTTTGAGGCAAAGGTCGATTACGTATTTAACGACATTGAAGATACCTTCATGGCTTGGTATAACAAAACCGGAAGGGAAAAAGCGTATAACATATCTCGTGAAATAACAAGTACACTTGCAACCTCTCTCGCAGAAGCCTCGGGTCCCTTAACGCAAATTGGCGTATCTCTAGGCGCAGGTATTGTTAAGGGCGTGGCACAGGGTGTCGCTGATGCTGCAAAATCTGTACCTATACTTGGACCTTTGGTACAAGAGGTAAGTACGGGAGTCAGTGATCTTTTCCAAGCGATTGGGGATGTAAAGAGCACCTACGATGCCGCTGTAACAATGGTCAATAACCATTATAACGGGTACGGTTCGACCGCAAACTCTGAGGCATACAATGCCGAACAGATGGAGATTGGTCGCCAATTTGACGGTTCTCATGAAGACGGACATCCGTACATCCCATTCGATGGTTATCGGGCGGAACTCCATAAAGGAGAGCGGGTGCTCACGGCAGAAGAGAACCGAGCATACAACTCCGGGCAAACACCTAGCGGCGGAATGCAGCTGCCTCCAATTGTTCAGCACTTTCACGGTAATACCAGCCGGGAGGATGCGTACAACGGAACCATGGCAGCTCTCGATGCCTATGCCCGTAGCATTATGAGACGAGATCCTCAACCGGTGGTGAGATGACATGGCGGCGCTGAACGGAATCGAGATACACGTGGTCGAGGAGCGGGTACCGTTTGAAGTCCAGATCCCGACAAGGCCTGTCGAGAAGGGCAAGGATATTGCTGACCATGTCAAAAGGACGGCCAGGCGCCTTTCCCTCACTGGCGAAGTCGTCGGTCCGGATGCCGGCGATAAACGGATTCAGATCTGGGCCATGGCCGAGCGTGGTGATCTGGTCGTGTATGACGGCCGGAACGCCGCCTATACCATGCTGATCAAAAGCATGCCGACCGAGCATGACTATAAGATCGCCAATGGCTTCCGCTTCACTCTGGAGCTCGAGGAAGCTCGGATCGTAACGGTGACCCAGTCGGTACCGGAGTCCACAGACCCTACCGGCACGGCAGCCGCGGCGACCGGCAACCAAGGCATGCAGCAGCTCGAGCAGAAAACTGGCGAGGTGTATGCGACCATCAAGTCCGGGGATAGCTTCTGGCGCCTGGCCGGCACGTTCAAAACGACCACGGCAGCCATTCAGGCGCTGAACCCAGGAGTAGATCCGCGTAAGCTGCAGGTCGGGCAGAAAGTGAGAGTGGTGTAATGTACCGGCTGAACATCAACAAGGCCGCGGTCCCCTATCGATTCGAAGTGGTGATCGCAAACGTCCGGTACCAGTGGGAGATCCGCTATAACGACATGTTCGATTTCTTCACGGTGGACCTTTCCACCGGCGGAGAAGTGCTCGTTGTAGGCGAGCCCCTGGTTTATGGCTCTTCCCTCTTTCAGTCCATGGGCGATGAGCGCTTTCCCCGCTTCACGATCACTCCCCTGGACCAGAGCGGGATCGTCGAGACGGTCACCTGGGGCACACTGCAGGAGACAGTCTTCCTGGAGGTGGAGCCGTGACGCAGATCAACGCATTCGGTCGCGAGGTGGAGGTGCTGGTCGGGGACCTGCGCTTTTACATGGACGGCCAGAGCGGGCTGGACATCGAATTCGACGTCCCCTTCGACGACGACGTCATCCCGAACGAGGCGACCGTGACGATCTACAATGTCTCCTCCGACACCTACAACCAGATCAGTGCCGGCCAGAAGCTGATCATCAATGCCGGGTACCGCGGCGACCGGGGCAGCATCTTTGTCGGCGAAGTATCCGAGATGATGCCGTTCCATGAGAAACCTGACAGCCGGATCATGATCAAGGGTATCGACAGCCACGTTTATGTGGAGGCCCAGCTCGAGAAAACGTACGGCCCGGGCACAACCGGGAGCACCATAATAAACGATTTGATCAGGCAACTCGGTCTGCCGATCGGCAAAATAGAGCTCCCGGACGATGTCACGTATCCGCGGGGCTATTCGGTTTACGGCCGGATCGTTGACTCTCTCAAGCAGGTGGCTACAGACTGCGCTGCTCTCGCCTTCATGGCGCGCGGCCAGGTGTATGTCTGCTCCCGCTTCTTCGGGGAGGAGACGGACTTCACCTTGAGCGAGGACACAGGGCTGATTGGCTCGCCGCGGCTGACCATGGTTGATATCGCGAAGACCAACCTGGATTACGTCGCTAAGCAGCCGAAGACGAAACGTAAGCGGTCCACGACCGCCCGGGTCACCTATGGCAAGAAGGACGAGGAGCAGGAGGAGCAGTTCACGGTTCAGAGCCTGCTGAATCACCGGTTCGGTACCGCGAAGATCCTGCAGGTGCTCAGCGTGAACTACAATTTCGTGTACCGCATTTGCCGGGGCCGGCATATCTGCAACGATTCAGAATTCACAACGGAAATGGAGCTGATGTGATGGGGGATTTCGAGAACATGCTGCGCAGCATGATTGACCGGGCGGTTCTTAACCTGCACACGGCCCAGCTTTGTCGGGTGCTCTCCTTCGATTCGGGGAGCCTGACGTGTGACCTGCAGCCGCTCTTCCAGCAGGTGCGGATCGACGGGACGGCCTTCACTCTCCCTCCGATCACGAATGCTCCCTGCTTGAGGCAGCGGTACCGGGTAGAGGGCGGCGAGGTGCGGGAGTATTCGCCGCACTACCAGGCTGGTGACATCGTCCTCACGGTTGTCGCGGAGCGGGCGATCGATCACGTGCTGGCCGGACAGCCGGCAGACCCTAAGATCAACCGCACTCACCACCTTTCCGACGCGATCGTGATAGGAGTGATTGGAGGATGAAGAGCTTCAAACTGGGCGAGGATGGCGACCTAGTCATCCAGGACGGCGAGCTGCTGATGGTCGAAGGTGACGAGGAGCTGCTGCAGTGTATCCGCATCGAGTTCTCAACCTACAAGGGCGAGTGGTTCCTCGACTCAAATATGGGCGTCGACTATTACGGGAAGATTCTTGTTAAGAGCCCCAATTACGCCGTAATCAAGGCGGAGCTGACGGCAGCCATTCTGCGGGAGCCGCGGATCCGCACGGTGGACCAGATTGAATTCGTCAATTTCGACCGGGCGAAGCGGGTGCTATCCATCAAATTTAAGGCGACGGCCTGGAATGGCCGGACGTTGGAGTCAAGCGAGGTGATACCTGGTGCTGGATAGCAGCGGCTTCAAACGTAAGACGTATGCCGACCTGCTTGCAGAGGGCGAAGCAAAAGCCCGCGAGTTGTTCGGCGAAGATATCAATACATCAAGAATGTCACCCGTGGGCATAGTCTTGCGGGTTTTTGCTTGGTTTCTCTCCGTGCTCTGGATGGTTGCCGAGAAAGTATATTTATCTGCATTCGTTGATACGGCGGAAGGTGTCTCCCTCGACCGCCTCGGCGTCCAGGCGGGCGTCAGGAGAATCGTGGACACCTACGCCAGCGGGCCGGTTGAGCTGACAGGGACAGCCGGCTATATGGTAAACCCGGGACTGCTCGCGCAAAAGCCCTCGGGCACGCAGTATGTGATCACGAATGCGGTCACGCTCGGCGGCAACGGCAAGGGCATTACAACCGTGCAGGCCGTAAACCCAGGGAGCAGCGGGAACGCAGACGTCGGGGAGATCAGCGTCCTGGTCAATCCGGACGCGAATCTTACAGCCATAACCAACCTTGAGGCCATCGAGAACGGGGCCGACCGCGAAAGCGACGCAGCATTCCGTGCCCGCTTCCGGACCTCCCGGGCAGCTCGCGGATCCGCGACGCTGAACTCCCTGCAGGCTTCCGTCGCTGCCCTGCCCGGCGTCCGAGCTGTAAAGGTAGTCGAGAACGAAGAAGAAGTGCCTGACAGTGAAGGACGACCTCCCAATTCCTTTGAGACCTATGTCTTGGGCGGAGAGCAGGCTGCTATCGCCCGGGCAATCTTTGACAACAAAGCGGGCGGAATACGGACCTGGGGAAGCATTACCCAACAGGTTGCGGACATATCCGGCACGTTGCGGACCATTCGCTTCAGCCGGCCGACGACGGTTCCAATCTTCGCCAACCTGCAGGTGGAGACAAACTCCTCGGCAGCCTCTAACGTGGCCGATCAGGTGAAAGATGCCATCGTGCAGTACATCGGCGGAGAAACTGCGGACGGCACGGTGTACGCCGGGGGCACCATGGGAGAGGACGTCCTGTGGGCGAAGATCATCCGGGCCGCATACACCGTCACAGGCGTGGAAAACGTGCATGGAGGCATCGGAACGACCGCCGGCAGTTACTCCACGAATGACATCGGGATCCAGGAGCAGCAGGTGGCACAGATCAATGCTGCAGATATCGGGGTGACGGTGGCATGAGCTTCTGGGAGCAAATGAGGAAACGACTTACTGACGTGTTCAAGAAAAATCCAGAGAGCAACATCAGCAAGTTTTTAAGGCTGGCCGCGGAGCCAATGGATGAAATCGAGGCTGTACTGTGGCAGATCCACGCCTGGCGCGATTTGGACCAGGCAGAGGGCACGACGCTCGACCTGATCGGCTCCAACGTCGGGCAGCCGCGGGGCGTCGTAAGCGACCCGATCTATAGGGCCCTGATCCGGTCAAAGATCGCACGGAACCTTTCCACCGGGACGCTCGATTCGATCATCGAGGTGCTCGCTCTCGCGTTGGATTCTGATCCATCCACGATCAAGCTGGAGGAGCTGTCGGAGGATGAGGTGGATCCAAAGCCGGCGGCGATCCGGGTGGCCGGCCTGCCGTACAATCGATTGGATACCATGGGGATCAGCACCACACAGTTTCTGCAGCTGGTGAAGAGCGTTGTTTCCCCGGGGGTCCAAGTGGAATCGATCGAGTTCTCTGGTACGTTGCGGCTGTCCGATGTAGGGGCGGCAAAGAGACCAGGGCTTGGACTTGGCGACGATGCGAAAACAACGGGCGGAACCCTCGGCAATGTGTATGCCGGCGATGATACTCCAGAATTGCCGATTTAAGAAAGGAGAGGCGCTATGGCATTCAATTCACCATTAGCAGAGTGGTACGCTTCTGGGGTGGAACCGCCAGAGGACGACAAAACCATAGGTCACAAAATTGACGACCCCTTGCCAGCGAATTGGCTTAACTGGCAATGGCACAGAACATATGCCGCACTTGATGAGCTGCAGAAGAATGCTGTTCATAAGAGCGACTTTGATCAATCACTGAAGAAGGCTGACGCTGTTCAGTTCAGCGGTCTTACCGTTACAAGAGATGCCGATAATGCTTTTCTCACCGTTAAGGCGACTGGAGCTTCGGGCCACGATGTAGTCCTTAACATGGAAAATGAAACGATGGGTACTGACAAATACCGGATTAAGCAGATTTTTAATACCGCCAATGATGGAATGGGTGGCGAGGGTTTTCTTTTCCGGGCGGTAAGGCCGAGCGATGGCCGGACGGTTGATTGGAAGCTAAGCGGTAATACCGGAGATATCTGGACCAGCGGCCGGAATCTCAATCTAGGCACCGGATACTCCCTCAACCTGAATGAAGGACCGCTTTACCTCCGGAGTACAAATGGTGCCGATACGAATCACTTTATTCGTTACTTCGATGAGACCTCAACGAAAAACATTGATGGTACCCGTATTGCTGGTAACCGCGGTGTACAGTTAGGCACCATGGATCATGGGGCAACAAATGGAGGTGTATTTCATCCAACCGTAACTATAGCGAATGATTTTTACAACATTTCGCTTGATGTCCGCCGGCAACCAGGGAGGCAAATTCAAGCAGATACTTTCATTGGGGTTCCAGCAGGAGTAAAACTCGGGGCATATATCGTCAACTACGAGGATTCGACTTCTTCAGTTGGTGCAATCGTGGCGAATCGATATGCCAATGACGATACAAGTATCTTCGAGGCGGTGAGCTTGTTTAACGGTTGGAATCCTATGTTCTCCGTACGCGGCCGTGGCCAGGTTAACGTATTTGGAAAGACGTTCCTCCATAACGGAGCGGCCCAAAACCCCATGAACAGTGCGCCTGCGATATCCGTAGCAATTGGCGACCATGACACCGGGTTTAACTGGAACTCGGACGGACAGATGGAGATTTTCGCGAACAATCAGGTGACGGCTTGGTGGAACACTACCCAATTCCGCGTAGAGAAAGCTTTTAGCGTAGGCGGTACAAAATCAGCGTTTGTCCAAACGGCCAGCCATGGCGAGCAGCTGCTGTATGCCATGGAGAGTCCAGAGAACCGATTCGAGGACTTTGGTGAGGGGCAGATCGGGGATGACGGATCCGTTGTGATCCAGATGGACCCTATCTTCCTGGAGACCGTCGAGATTTACGGGGATGATTACCAGGTTCATGTTACGGGGATTGACGGTAACGGGTTTACCGTACCTGTCCGGGGCGCGGACAGCTTTACGATTCACGGGCCAGCCGGGAAGAAGTTCATGTACAGGGTTCTTGCATGGCGTCTTGGATATCACAACCTACGGTTCAATTACGCGGCGGGATAGGAGGTAAACCATGAAGATCAATATCATGTCTATCACTCAGAATTTCAATAAAGATGGTGAGCTGATGCAGTATCGAGTCACCTATCAGAAATTTGATAATGAGGGAAACATGCTCTCCTCCAATGCAATGTTGCTGCTCAAGCCGGACGCGATCGGTCCTATTGAAGTAGCAACGCAGGGAGTTCAAGGGTTTGTTACCGAGAGGATTAATCTTAAAGAGGGCATATCCACACAGGAGGAGAATCAGCGATGAAAGATGGGATCAAACAACGGATCATGCAGATTCAGTCACAAATGTATGTACTGCAACAGGAAGAGCGGGAATTGTACACAGCTCTTTCTGTACTGGAGAGGCAAGAGCAGATCGATCAAGAAAAGGGAACTGAAGAGAAGGCATTAGAAGCAAGCACCGAATAGCCGGCTGC
Organism: Paenibacillus mucilaginosus 3016; assembly: GCF_000250655.1. NCBI lineage: Bacteria > Bacillati > Bacillota > Bacilli > Caryophanales > Paenibacillaceae > Paenibacillus > Paenibacillus mucilaginosus. The sequence continues at coordinate 6,454,941 of NC_016935.1, read as the reverse complement.
TTGCTTTTTTCTGCATAAATCCAGAAGAAAGGCGTGATTTTGTTATGAGCAGGGTTAGGAAACGAACGCCAGTCAAAACAAGTTCAGGAAGGCTAATGCGTAGTGTCACCGGGGTTATAGAGGGGGTGGGGGGCGATGGCGGAGGTGTTATCATTGCCCAACCGTTCAAAGGCAAAAAAATTATCCTGATCGGTAACTCTGTAGTTGCTGAAGTGGACGTGCCTGACGGCCAGGGATGGTCTACCAAACTTGCGGCCAAATCAGGGGCGACCGTTATTAAATATGGATACCCGGGGAAGCCCTGGTCTTGGAAGACAGCCCTTGGCGCGACGAATACCTCGATCTACTCCAACCGGAATTCATGGGATAGAACCGGGGATGTGTACATTCTGTACTCTGGCGGCAACGATCCAAGGCTTAGGATTAAAAAAGGTGTCTACACCGATACCACGACGGACGACAACCATATGGGAACGATTAGGGCAACGGTGAACCTGATCCGGAGTTGGAATCCTAACGCAATCGTCGTCATTGCCATTTCCCTACCGCGGGATGGCCCACCAGAGGATCTGGTAAGAAATGAAGATAAGAACGAATTAGGCAACAGCCTCATGGACCATAACGCGGAGGCGCGTTTGCTCGCCTACGACATGAAATGCCCAGTGTGGGACATGTTCGGTATTGGCATGGACTATGACACGGACTATCAGCGGGACCGTGTCCATCCGAATCCATTGGGATGCACGAAAATGGCTGATTCCGGAGTCGGATTCCTTGCAACGCTTAAGCCCCCAGTAGCAGCGGATAACACCGCGCCGAATGTGCCGGCACGGCCTACACTGGTCAGCAAGACACATAACAGTGTCACGCTTTCCTGGACGGCGGTCACTGATAACCCTAATCCGGGAGGCGTCGGCGTAGCAAGTTACATTGTGGAAGGTGGGGTGTCACCCGTAACTGTTAGTTCCGGCACTCAAACTACCATTTCCGGCCTTAATCCAGAAACCTCATACAACTTCACCTTGAAGGCCCGGGATGCGAACGGAAATACATCCGCGGCCTCTCCAGCGCTGGCAGTCACAACCGACGCAGCCCCGGCAGGCGGCGGGCCTACAGTGTACTTCAGGGATACGTTTACCGGTGCTGATGGTCCCCTCAATGCACACCAGCCAGAGACCGGGGCACCATGGAATACCTCAATAGCAACTACGCCAGCTAACTGGCAGCTTATCAACGGCGCGGCGAAGTATACCGGAACAACGGGAGATAAGATTCTCACCGAATCAGGCGCGCCTTCGGGGGATTACACTCTCCTATATAACGTTTATGCAGCCGGCGGGAAACAAGGCTTCATCTTCCGTGGCCTGAACGGCACGAACTACCTCTACGTCAGGTACGATGCTGCTGTAGCGGGGAAAGAGCTCAAGCTGTATAAACGCAGTGACGCCACGGGAGCCGCAACCACCACGTTGCTGCACGAGGTGGCCGCCACGATCAACACGACAACGAATCATGAAATCAAAATCGTGGTGTCTGGTAACAACATCAAGGTGTACCTCGAAGGAAGTGCGACGGCTGCTATGGACTTCACGCTCGCCGCAGCGGATGCGACGGAATACGCGGGAAGAACCAAAGTAGGGATGTATGCAGGCGGGGAAAATACCAGCCAATGGAACGAGCTCACTGTACAAAGCAACGCTGCGACAAGCACTCCTGTAACGGATAACACCGCACCGAATGTGCCGGCACGGCCTACACTGGTCAGCAAGACACATAACAGTGTCACGCTTTCCTGGACTGCTGTCACCGATAACCCTAATCCGGGAGGCGTTGGCGTCACGAATTACATTATCGAAGGAGGCCCTACGGCGGTTACGGTGGGTACGGAAACACAGACGACCATCCCAGGATTGAACCCGGAGACCCCGTACAACTTCACCTTAAAAGCTCGGGATGCGAACGGAAATACATCTACAGCTTCACCGGCACTGGCCGTCACAACGGATGCAGCGCCGACAGGTGGGCCTACAGTGTACTTCAGGGATACCTTCTCTGGTCCCGACGGTTCGCTTGATGGGCATACACCAGAAACCGGACAGCCTTGGGATACTTTGGTGGCTACCACGCCAGCTAACTGGCAGCTTGTCAACGGTTCGGCAAAATATATCGGAACCACCGGGGACAAGATTTATAACGAATCAGGAGCTCCTTCCGGAGATTACACGCTCATTTATAAAGTCTTCGCGGCCGGAGGCAAACAAGGTTTCGTATTCCGTGGCCTGAACGGCACGAACTACCTCTACGTCAGGTACGATGCTGCTGCAGCGGGGAAAGAGCTCAAGCTGTATAAACGCAGTGACGCCACGGGAGCCGCAACCACCACGTTGCTGCACGAGGTGGCCGCCACGATCAACACGACAACGAGCCATGAAATCAAAATCGTAGTGTCTGGTAACAACATCAAGGTGTACCTCGAAGGAAGTGCGACGGCTGTTATGGACTTCACGCTCGCCGCAGCGGATGCGACAGAGTATGCCGGCAGAACCAAATTTGGTATGTATGCGGGCGGCGAAAACCAGTCGCAATGGAACGAAGTCACAGTTCAAAGCAACACAGCTTAATACCTCTAAACAAGTTAGCCCCGAGCCGATCGGGGCTATTATCATAGACCGAGAGGGGAGCGAGGGGATGACTCCGGATCAATTAGTTCAAGTGGAGCAGACGGCAAGACTCGCTGAAAGATATGGCGTAGCCCTGATACTGGCGATCGTTTTATTGGTCGTTGTGCTCTACGTCCTGCGGCTCTTCATGACCGGCAAGATCGTGCCGCGGGAACTGCTGGACAAGGCGGAAGAGGACCGTGATGAGCTAACCAAAACGATCAATGAGATCAGGGGGCCGTTAGAAGAGATACGCGACGTGGTTAAGAACTTGAAGAGGGATAAACCTAGGGGAGGATGAGGCGTCGTGATTATGCGATTATTGAAACGACTCGCCCCGTGGCTCCAGGACAAAGAGATAGAACTTAACCATGCATCCAGAAGAGTTTCTATCAGCATAGACCGCTATCGCGACGTGTCCCGGGAGCTGCAGGAGGAAATACAGCGGAACAACTTTGCGAAATACCTGATCTATGAAAAAGGAGAATAGCCCATGATCGAATTCATCGACATGATGCTTTTGCTGCTGTACACCGTAACGCTCAGCAGCTCGATTTATATCATCTCCGCGCATCGGAAGTACTTTCTGGAGAGATTCAAGAAGGGTGTTGTCAGCGCATTTCTGCTGGCGATGCTCTTTTTTTTGTCCGCCTATACCGTCAAGATGCTCGTGGCGGTCTGGATCCGGGCGTCGGAAGTCTTTGGTTTTTGGAATCCTGACATTGAAGCATGGCAGCTACTCGCGTGGCTGCTCGCACAGGTGGGGACAACGGCGGGGCTGGTGATCCTCGCGGTCATGACTTACAAGAATAAATTCGACCTGTTCATCTGCCTGCGTAAGATCGACAAGAAAGGAGAGCAGCCATGAAGAAGAGGGAAGACGTTCAATCCATAAGGAGGACCCTATGATCACAATCAAGCAAAAATTTATCCCTGCAGGGAGCAAGAATCGTCCAGGACGCAAGCGCCAGCCGCGCGGCGTCCTTTTTCATACCACGAACAACTGGAAGGACGGGGCGGGCGATGAAATGCATGGGGAGTATATGGCCACGGTCAAGGACCGGGTCGTCAGCTGGCATGTGACAGTCGATAAGGACAGTGCCACTCAGCACATTCCCTATGATGAGAATGCGTACCACGCCGGCGACGGCAATGGCGACTATAACACCTACTGGATCGGCGTGGAGATTGCCTGCGAGGCAGTGGAACCAGGAGAGCCGCTTGATCTGGCTACATACCGCAACGCGGTCGATGTGGTCGCCAAAATTATGCTTCAGCAAGGATTTACGTCATGGGAAAATCTGCAACCGCACGAAGTGGTATACGGCAAGGATTGCCCACACCACACGTTATTTGATCACAACAGATTCAAAAGGGATGTATTTGAAAGGATGGGGTTGAAGTTGCTTCCTGCGGTTTTGAAAGAACGGATCTATGCCCAGAGTGGCGTGCTCAAGCGATGCGATGGGGATTACAAGATTAAGGCCACAGATGTCCGGTACCTGAAGCTTGATGGTAAAAAGCTTCGGTTTCAGTTTGTGGCCCGGACCGGCGCCAAGGTCTCTGAGTTGCTCGCGGAATACGGAGCGGATTTTGCAACTAATGCACCGTATTTCTGGGACGGAAAAGTGCTGGGGGATGCGGTCGCTGACGGCCAGGTGATAGCCCAGGCCTACGGCAAGATGCTTAGCTGGTACGAGTTTGGTGTCAAGGGTGGGCGGCCACAGATTGGGCAGCTGGACCCGACCGTGCAATGGGATGTTCTGGTGCAGGGGGCGCCCCTATTGATCGAAAATGGCAACCCATGCTGGGATTACTACCGCGTACTCCAGGAAGTGCCTGATGACATAGGCATGAGCCGCGCGCAACGGACAGTATTCGGCCTGGATGCGTCGGGAGATCTGCATATTGTTGTGGCAGACGGTCGGACGCAGTACGATCAGGGCCTGACGCTCGAGGAAGCTACGCTGTACATGCAGTCGAAGGGATGCACCTGGGCGCTGAACTTCGATGGAGGCGGCTCCAGCGTATTGGCCCAGAAGGGCAAGGGCAGCCTGGGTCAGAACCAGGGGGCCGGGGAGCGTGTGGTGAACCATGCTCTTCTGATCTGGATCGTGGAGAACGGGCCGATCACGCCGCCGGCTGCCTCCCCATCGGGTGATAACTGGAAGCAGAAGTCGGTCGCCTGGCTGAAAGAAGTGGGCGGTATTGAAGACGATCATTCGCCCGATGAATCGGTGGAATTCGCCGAACTGGCTGTCATTCTCAAAAACTTAATTGAAAAGGGAGCGATCTAATCATGATCCTGGAAATCATTCAACCTCATATCACAGAAATTGCGCAGTCCGTTCTTACCATTGCCGCATTGATTGCACTTGCGGGCCTCCGGCAAGTCAAAAAGAAAGCTCTGGAGCTGTACAAAGCACAGACTACTGATGCACAGCGTGAAGTCCTTAATAAAGTCGGCACAGAGGCATTTGCTCACGCCGAAACGCTGTACAAGGGAATGGGCGGGGATGCCAAGCTGGACGCAGCCTATCAGTATGCATCCAAGAAGCTTGGGCAACTGGGTATCAATCTCTCCGTGGACGAGATTAAGGCGTCGATCCATACAGCTTGGCTGGATCACAATGCCAAGGTGCAGCCCGCCAAACTGACAGACTCGGGCACTAGCAGCGATCAAAAGGTGATCTAACGCAAAGTCCACCACTGGTTGAGGCGGCCTTCAAGGATTTTGGCGGCGATAAGAAACAGCAAGAGGCCAAGCAGTATGTGCTGGGCCATTTGAACTAGATCGGCCTTACCCTTAACTCAGAAGAGACCCGTGCCGCTATCGAGAAGGCCGTGTTAGATCATAACGTTGTTGCAAAGAAATGAGAAAAATCGCCCTGCCGAAATGGTGGGGCGATTTATTTTGCATTCTTTTCATGTCCAATAGTATTGCCGATAGGCTACAATATGGCTCAAGCGGTTACTTTCTGTCCTGAACTTTGTTTAACCCTGCTGTCCTAAGTTGAGCCGTTAAATCCACATCTAAATGATAAATGTGATTGAGAAGGAATAACATGCCAATCATTATTCTTGTGCATATAGGAAGGATAATATCAATATTTTTCTTTGAAGCTCCGATTTCAAATTGTAAACCACAATTGAATGATTCATCAATAAAAGAACTCGCACTTGCTGGTGAGCCGTGAACAAGTTCACTAGCCCATTTATAGATTGTTACATAGTCTTCTTCAAGAAAAATTCCAGTATGATCATAAAAACTTCTACATGAATCAACTCTTCGTGCTCGCTCATCAACATTTGGGTGCACCGCCCAGTTCTCACTTCCATATTTTAATTTGAATTGACTTCTTGCAACACTCAGTTCGTTTCTCTTTTCCTGAGTGAACAGATCATTAGGTTGTACTAAGGGAATATTAATTTTTTGTCGGTTCTTTTGCATATTACTCCATAGATTTGACATTTTAGATCGTTCTATATATTCGTATTCCATCCAAGCATTTCTTTCATTTTCATTTCCATTAATTTTCTTGCAAAGCCATAAATATGAACAGTTTATCAATGATTCTAATAAGGCCCTAATAAGTATAATGCAACTGGAACCCATTCCATTTTTGCAAAGATAAAAAATAGAGGTTGCAAGATTATAAGCGTGAGCAAAATAATGCATACAAATAAAATCAAGGGGCTTCATTTTAACTGGGTTTAGTTTTTTTTTATTTAAAGCCTCTAATAGTACATCCGAGGTGTGTAAAACAGCAACCAAATTCTGAAAACGATCTTTATAAAAATTGGGAGGTACTTTATTGATTTCCTCTGTCCATAAAGATGAGAGTGAAACAATCTTCTCTGCCATTCAATTAAGCCTCCGCATTCATTTAGAATTTCCTTTTCTTTTCGTCACCAATTATACGCAGCCATATGTATGGTAACTATAGCTTAGCTTAGCATTGGATAGAAACCATGTCCAAATCTTCATCGATATTTGTGAACAGTATTCATCGGCATTCATAGTCGTTGAAGGTATATATGAAGGCGTAATGTGCATCAACCTGGACTCTGTAAAGAAAATCATTTTAGCCTTAAGATAGCTTTATGTGGGATTTGCTCAACGATCAAGAATCCCGTGCTGATCACAACGCTGTGGAGAAGAAATAACGAATCCCCCACTGGCTGCGGCTGGGGGGATTTTTTCGTGTTAATAAATTTATTATTATACCGATAAATAAAGGAGTGATGTGGAAAACTATTCTAATCGGGAGGCGATTATCATGGACAAGAATGTCAAAGTGGGCGACACAGTAGAAGTGGTATATCAATTGGAGACGCCCAGAGGAACAAAGGAAGAAGTGGCAAGAGGAGTAGTCGATCAGATTTCTGAGGAGTCGATCACAATAAGCTCTGATGAAAATTATATATTCTTGGCACGGGAAAAAGTTAAATTCATTCGAGCAGTATAAGTGAAGAATTCTCTAGATAAATCAGCGCTTCCATTTATCACTGCGATTGGAAGCGCTGATTGTGTTTAAATAATAAGAAAAAGTGGCAATCTTAAGTTATGTTGCATATAATAACGTTAGGAGGTGAAGGAACAATGTTCACTCATAAAGGAATCATCGACTTTATAACTGAGGGGTTTCGCAAAACCAACCAAAAACAAAAAGACTTTGATTCGGAGTTAGAACAAACCTCCAAACGTATAGAAGCAGGAAGAAAGCATATGGAAGAACGCTCAAAAAATCGCAAGCTTATTCGAAATAAATAGCAATAGGGGAGATAATAATATCTCCTTTTTTTATTAACTTGACTTCATCAATAAATTGACGGGTAACGCCTGTGATTGATTCAGTAATATGAGAGAACATCCCTCCCTTATTAAACATATCAATATCAAACTCATCAAACTCCCTAGTTACTTTCCCTAATACCGTTAGTTTTAATGAAGATTTCGTGCCATATTTAAATATTAATTCTGAGTTTGTCTCACGTACATATTTTTCTTTCAATGCGGAAATAAAATTCCCTTGTCTAATACATAGATTAGAAGGCAAAATATTAGTGAGAAATCGGAGTATTACATCAAAGGAATTCATACCTTTCTCTACATCTGGATTCAATTTTTTTTGTCCATTTTTTGCGGGAACAACACCCGAATTTGCAAGTAGTGCCATTTCTTTTAGGATGGAGACATCAAGAGACTTTTTAACATAACTTAAATCAAAAATCTCAAATGGATGAATAATTTTTATATATTTCCCAATATCAATCTGTTTATCAAAAGCGTCATTAGTAGTGCAGTAGACATTATCATCATTCAGATATTCCTCGAAGTCGCTTAATGCATTGTCATGTAATTGCTTAGAGATAATTTCTTTACCGGCGTCTAATTGGCTTAATGTGAAAGAGTTATCCAGACGGTTTTTATTTATATACTTATATGCTCCTTTGCCAGACGGTGTAGCAAAGAATTGTGGGATGGTAACACTGCCAGTCGAAGCTTCTCCAGATACCTCATGAGTGCTTTCTTTTTGGGTAGCATCTAAAGTAGTTTGTGTCTCTTGCTCCAAAAATTCTCTCACGTGGCTGGTCGGAAGTCCTTCTTTTAGCTGGGCAATGAATGAATGCAGGAATGATGTGTCTAAGTAAATAATCTCTTTCAAAAGAAACACTCCCTTATATTGTAGGAAAATAAATACAGACATAATTATACCGAACTTTGAAACTGTATAAGTTTTCTAAATTTTATTTTAGACTTGAAACGCCACGACCAGCTGGATGCAACCACGTGCCCATACAAGGTAGTTTGCGACAAAGAAGCCTCCTGATCATCAGGGGGCTTCTTTGTCGTCTTTCTTGATTGGAGTGAGCTCCAACAATCTTGACCGAGCACCGGCGAGAGCGATCCGATAGATAAAGGAGTCCTCTCCATGACGCTTTTTAATCTTCTCCAGTTCTTTCGTCATGAAGTCGATCTCCCTCAGCACTTCTGGTGGGTACATAGTCATTCTCCTTCGCTTCATCCTTTGACACCCAAATTTCTTCCACAGGTCGGCCAAGCCCCCTCGAGATCCGGTACACGCTACCGGCAGCGTCGGCAAGGTGTGACCATTCACCAGAGCATTGAGTTTCGGCTTGCCACTCCTACTCTGGTAACCAAAAATCAAAGATTTTCCTACTTTTATAAAGAAAGGAATTATAAGTATTTTTTGTGTATACTAGATATAGGAAAAAATAGGAGTTATGTTTCCCTTAAGGAGATTAGAGCGCCATAGGGAGTGGTTGAGGCAGCCTTGATTCTTTATACCAACAATAATTTTAGGAGTGATTAAATGCCTATGCATCAATCTGACTATAAAGGAAAATCACCATCCAAAACATCTGATGTTGCTACCAAAGCAAGCCAAGGTTATAGCCTTAGTAATCTTACTCCTTCATTGTCAAAACTTACCCCGGCCTCAATCATGCAATTACAAAAAAAATTTGGCAACCGAGCTGTGACACAATTATTACGATCGTCTATCCCTAACTATACCAATACTCCCCAATCCACGGAGAAAAAAGAGAATAAAACAGGTTTTCCAGAGCACATAAAATCTGGGCTGGAAAAACTGTCTGGGATGGATCTATCTGACGTTCGGGTGCATTACAATTCAAGTAAACCTGCAGGAGTACAAGCATTAGCGTACGCTCAGGGAAATGAGATTCATGTTGGTTCTGGCCAAGAACGGCATCTTTCCCACGAGGGGTGGCATGTAGTACAGCAAAGACAGGGGAGAGTTAAGCCTACATATCAGATGGACAATGGAATAATAGTGAATGATGAACCAAATTTGGAAAAAGAAGCAGAGGAGATTGGGGAGAGGGTAAACAAAGTTGGTCAGGACATTTCCGTGACTCAACCTTTAAACCTTAAACCAAAAGCAAACTTAGGGGTAAATCGAGGGACGGTACAGAGAGTGATTATTGATGAGTTTAATAATGAAGATTTATGGGAACAACTTCCGAAAAAGTTTAAACAAAATGAAGTATTAGATACCAAGAAACTTGGCAGGGATGACTTGGTTGAACTCATTGGAATTCTTTCAGAGAAAAATGAAACGAGTATTATAGGTGAAATTAAACAAGAGATCATAAAAAAGTTAAATAAAAAAATCGAACGGGCAATTTTGAACACAATGGGGCTGAATGAACTTATACTTTTATTTACTAATTTGGATGGTGAAGAACAGAAGGAATCGGACACCACAGATTTCAAAGCACTATATAAAAATATAAAGTTTGAAAAATTGCCAAATCGAGTCTTGTATGCTGGAGAAGAAGAGCTGAAGGAGAAGTATAATTTCTATGATGATGAAGAACTGGAGCACATAAATGAGGTTGAAGAACTGGAGCACATAAATGAGGATGAAGAACCGCAGTACATAAATAATGATGTAGAACTGCAGCAGATAATTGATAAAAAAGAAAATGGTTATTTAATAATTGTCAGTTCCGGTTCTGCTTTAAAAAAGTGTAAAGGGAAATACGAAGAAGTCAAGAATATGCTACTAGAAGACAAGGTGGTCAACCGACTCTTTAATAATAATCCAAGGTTATTCTTGCAATTAATATCATATGATTCACTAACTGAACATTATGGTAATCAGACCCATGAAGTAACTAAGGATGGTCATGATATGGATGTTGAATTAGATCTAAGGGATGGCTCGTTTTGTGCAAGAGTGTACAATGCTAGGGAGGGGATCAGATTTCAAGATACTCTATTTAAATTCGTACGGCGAAAGAATGAACTAAGATACTCTTTGCTGGAAGTCCACCGTCAGAAAAGTACTAAAGGCACAACAGACCCTCCGCGAGTCTTTGGAAACATGGTAGAAGAACAGCGCAGAGGTTTTTTCACTGCTAAGAAAGATAATCCAAACCTATCGTATACAACTAGTGCAATTAGAGCAGAAATTGGAACTATTCAATGGGGCTATAATGTTTGGCCGAAGATGGGGTTCGATGCTCCTGTACCCAAAAATAATCTCGAGGCTATGAAAAATGATGAGAGTAAGAAATTATCACAAGGTGTCGCGTGGTTAAAAGAACTCAAAGTCCACCCTTATTTTTCGGACCTATTTACTGTAGAGGATAATAATATATACAATCAGTTGAAAGAATTGTGGCGCATATATGGGGGGACTGTTGATCTCGCTTATGGTGATAAAAGCCTGGAAGCCTCAAATAAAGCTTTTGACAGATATAAAAACAGTAAATCAACAACTTAATAATCTTTTTTAAAGGTGGATTCCCAAAATTGGTAATCTGCCTTTTTTCTTTAATAATGTAGCGTTAGCAGCCCTGACTCCTGCAAAACAGTTTTATTGCTGGTGACTGGTATACTGAAGCTACTAGTTAACAATCCAAGGGCTTATTTTGAAGAGGAGTTGCGGGAGCCATACATGTATTCCGGCAAGGAGCGGGTTTTCGCTCCGGATGTGTTCTTCATATTTGGAGGCCGCGCCTATCTCATGGAGGTGCAGATCAAGCGCATGAGCCGGACGGAGTGGTCGAAGAAATGGCAGCGATGGAATGAGTACTTTGGAGGAGGGTATTACCTGCAGGCGAGTTGGCAGAGGTTTAAAAAGGGGGGAGGCTTAATACCTAACGTCCTGGTGAATTCTCTACAGGAGAAGGATATAGTAGCCGAGGGATTTCGTGTTCCTGGGAGAACGGTTGAAACAATAGAAGTTTCCATGCTCACAACAGTGCTCACAAAACACAATCCACTTCAAGTAATCAAAATAATTAATGGAAGAAAGAGATGTGAAATACGCATTATAAAAGGCTTGGAGGAAGTGAGAGAGCACTCCTCCTTTCATAGCATAAAACACCGGGGTAGGGCAATCCTGGCGGGGTGAAGATCGAATGAAACCCTAACGGGAATTCGGGAAGTATTGACAAGCCGTGTCGAACGTGGGATAATCCTTGGTAACTGCATAGCACCTTTAAAAACAGTCCCGTGAGGCTGGCAAGGTGAACGATGAATCGGATTCTCCACTCGGAGCATTTCCGCTGGCGCTGCCATGCGTAGAAATCTCCCTGGGACGGTTCTGTTCGGGTGTACACATAACCTTGCCATGACGGCAAGGTTATTTTATTTTCGCAGGAGTTTCACAGAGGCTCAGGCCTTGAGAGATGAAGGAGGACGGACCGCGATGCTGCAAACAGAGCATGTGCTCATGGATGAAATCGCTGTGCGGCGGGCGCTCACCCGGATTGCCCATGAAATACTGGAGAAGAACAAAGGCTTCGAGAACTGCCTCCTGATCGGAATCCGGACCCGCGGCATCCATCTGGCCCGGAGGGTATCGGAGCGGATCCGCGAGATCGAGGGCATCCCGGCGCCGGTAGGGGAAGTGGATGTCACGCGCTACCGCGACGACCGTATCGTCTCGCTGGAGACGGCGGTCACGGGCGGTGAGGAATCGGCTGCGGCCGACGGGCAGGAGAAGCTGGTTGTGCAGGGACGCAAGCTCATCCTGTTCGACGACGTGCTGTTCACGGGCCGGACGGTCCGGGCGGCGATGGACGCGCTGATGGATCTCGGCAGACCCCAGATGATCCAGCTCGCGGTGCTGGTGGACCGGGGACACCGGGAACTGCCGATCCGGCCGGATTTCGTCGGGAAGAACATCCCGACTTCCAAGCAGGAGTCGATCGAAGTAAAGCTGTCCGAGGTGGACGGCGTCGACCAGGTCATCATTACAGGACAGAGGAGGCCAACCGAATGACACAGCTCAGCGTACACACAGACAAGCATCTGCTTGGCACCAAAGGCATGACGGCCGGCGAACTGACGTCCATTCTGGATAGAGCGGCATACTGGGAACAGTATCCGGTGAAGGTATCGAACGGCCTGCAGGGCCGGTTTGTAGCGAATATGTTCTTCGAGAACAGCACGAGAACGCGGTTCTCCTTCGAAGTCGCGGAGAAGCGCCTCGGGGCGGAGGTGCTGAACTTCGCCGCCGCCGTCTCCTCGGTGCAAAAAGGGGAGTCGATCTACGATACGGTCCGCACGATCGAATCGATGGGCGTCGACGCGGGCGTCATCCGGATGAAGCCGAACGGGCTGCTCGCCGAGCTCGCCCAGAAGATCAAGTTCCCGCTGATCAACGCGGGGGACGGCAACAACGAGCATCCGACGCAGGCGCTGCTCGATCTCTACACGATGCGCAAGCAGTTCGGCGAGATCAAGGGCCTGAACGTGGCGATCATCGGCGACATCCAGCACAGCCGGGTGGCCCGCTCGAACCTGTGGGCGCTGCAGGCGCTGGGCGCCAAAGTAAGCTTCTGTGCGCCGCAGGGGATGCAGGCCGCCGAGCTCGCCGGCCACGCCCCGTACGTGACGATCGACGAAGCGCTGAAGGCGGATGTGGTCATGATGCTGCGCGTGCAGCTCGAGCGCCACGAAGGCACGCTCTTCGGCTCGGCCGAGGAATACCGGGCGGCCTACGGGCTGACGGTGGAGCGGGCGGCGCGCATGGCGCCCCACGCGATCATCATGCACCCGGCTCCGGTGAACCGGGGCGTCGAGATCGACGACGAGCTCGTCGAGTGCGAGAAATCGAAGATTTTCCAGCAGATGAGTCACGGCGTACCGATCCGGATGGCCGTCATCGAACGGGCACTGAGCTAAGACCTGAACGTGGTTCCGGAGCTTGAACCAAGCTCTCTACTATATATAAGAAGCTGTTGATAACAGGATCGGAGGTTTCCATGGGGATTTGGATAGTGAACGCCAGCGTGGTGGCAGCCGGCAGTGAGGTAACGAAGAAGCACATTCTGGTGGACGGCGGTGTCGTGGAGCGCATCGTGGATGCGGAAGCGGGTCAGCCGGACACGGCAGGACACACGGTGGTGGATGCGGCGGGCAAGCTGCTGACGGCAGGGCTCATCGACATGCACGTTCATCTGCGCGAGCCGGGGTTTGAGTACAAGGAGGACATCGCCTCCGGTACGCGCTCGGCAGCCAAGGGGGGCTTCACGACGATCGCCTGCATGCCGAATACCCGGCCGGTGATCGATACGGTGGAGACGGTGAAGTACGTGCTGGACAAGGCCGAGACGGAAGGGATCGTCCGCGTGCTGCCTTACGGGTGTATCACGAAGAACGAGCTCGGGCGCGAGCTGACGGACTTCGATGCCCTGAAGGAAGCCGGCGTCATCGGCTACACGGATGACGGCGTCGGCGTGCAGAGCGCGCAGATGATGAAGGATGCGATGGCGAAGGCCGCTTCGATCGGCATGCCGATCATCGCCCACTGCGAAGAAAACACGCTCGTCGAAGGGGCGGCGGTATCCGAGGGCGCGTTCGCACGTAAGCACGGACTGAAGGGCATTCCGAACGAATCCGAAGCGATTCACGTAGGCCGTGACATTCTGCTTGCGGAAGCCACGGGAGTCCACTACCACGTCTGCCATGTGAGCACCGAACAGTCGGTCCGCCTCATCCGCCATGCGAAGCAGTTCGGCATCAAGGTCACCGCTGAGGTGTGCCCTCACCACCTGATCCTCTCGGACGAAGACATTCCGGACAGCATGGACGCCAACTGGAAAATGAACCCGCCGCTGCGCACCCCGCGCGACGTGCAGGCGTGCATCGAAGGCCTGGTGGACGGCACGATCGACATCGTGGTCACCGACCACGCGCCGCACAGCGCCGAAGAGAAGGCCCGCGGCATGCAGCTCGCGCCGTTCGGCATCACCGGCTTCGAGACGGCCTTCCCGCTCCTGTACACGAAGTTCGTGGCGACAGGGGAGTGGACGCTGGAGTTCCTCGTCGACAAAATGACGAAGCTGCCGGCGCAGGTGTTCGGTCTGCCGTGGGGGACGTTGGAGGTCGGCAAGACGGCGGATCTCACGCTGATCGACCTGGAGACGGAGAAGGAAGTGAATCCGGAGGAGTTCCTCTCCAAAGGGAAGAACACGCCGTTCACCGGCTGGAAGCTGCGCGGCTGGCCGTCCCTGACGATGGTCGGCGGACAGGTGGTCTGGTCGGCCGAATAAGGAAGACGCCCGGACTGGACCGCTTTGGCGCGGCAGCCCGGCACATCACCACTGGTATGGGCAGTAACCGTGCCGAGCTCTCAAGCATAACGTATTTAGGCGAATAATCGAGGTTTATGATCGGATAAACGAAGTACCATTGACCTCCCTTCGGGAAGGCGGATCCGAAACAGGCAGAGCCCACGGGGGCAGATTGTTCGGAATCCGAAGCCCGCAAAAGGAGCAGTCACAGCACAAAGCCCCTCTTTTAACAGAGGTACCCGGTGCATTTACGACAAAGGAGTGAGACTTCATGCAAGCAAGATTGGTGTTGGAAGACGGTACAGTGTTTACCGGCAAAGCATTCGGCGGTTCCGGCGACTCGGTCGGCGAGGTCGTTTTTAATACAGGGATTACAGGTTACCAGGAGGTTCTCTCCGATCCGTCGTACTGCGGCCAGATCGTGACGATGACATACCCGCTCATCGGCAACTACGGGATCACCCGGGACGACTTCGAGTCGATCCGCCCGTTCATCCACGGCTTCGTGGTGCGCGAGCATGAGGAAGTGCCGAGCAACTGGAGATCCCAGTACTCGATCGACTCGCTGCTCAAGGAATATGACATCATGGGCATCTCCGGCATCGACACCCGGATGCTGACCCGCCGCATCCGCCACCACGGCGTCATGAAGGGGCTGCTCACGACTTCGAACAAGCGTGTGGAAGAGCTTCTCGAGCAGATGAAAGCCGTTCCGCTGATGACTGATCAAGTGCCGCGCGTCTCCACGAACAACGTGTTCCACTGCCCGGGCACCAAAGAACGCATCGTCGTGATCGACTTCGGCTCGAAGAGCGGGATTCTGCGCGACCTGACCAAGCGCGGCTGCGATGTCGTCGTGGTGCCGCAGAACACCACGGCTGAACAGATCCGCCGTATCGCTCCGGACGGCGTGCTGCTCTCCAACGGCCCTGGGGATCCGAAGGATGTACAGCATGCGGTGAAGACGGTCGCCCAGCTGCTCGGCGAATTCCCGATCTTCGGCATCTGCCTCGGACACCAGCTGTTCGCACTGGCTGCCGGCGCCGATACCGAGAAGCTCAAGTTCGGCCACCGCGGAGGCAACCATCCGGTGAAGGATCTGGCTACCGGCCGCTGCTACATTACCTCCCAGAACCACGGCTACACGGTGAAAGAAGAATCCATTGCCGGTACCGAGCTGGAAGTTACGCATATCAACAACAACGACCGGACCATCGAAGGCCTGCGTCATAAGAAGTATCCGGCCTTCTCGGTACAATACCATCCGGAAGCGGCTCCGGGACCGTTCGACTCGAGCTATCTGTTCGACGACTTCCTTCAGCTGATCCGCGACCATAAAGCCAACCATCCGATGCTGCCAAGACAGGCGCAGATCGCCGCGATTTACCAAGCGGGCAGCACGGAGTACACATCCGTATCGAAAGGGGAGCTGCACTATGCCGAAAAATAATTCGCTCAAAAAAATCCTCGTTATCGGTTCGGGACCTATCGTCATCGGACAAGCGGCGGAATTCGACTATGCCGGCACCCAAGCCTGCCAGGCACTCAAAGAAGAAGGCTACGAAGTTGTTCTGATCAACTCCAACCCGGCCACAATCATGACCGATACGAACATGGCCGACAAAGTATATATCGAACCGATCACCCTTGAATTTGTAACCCAGATCATCCGCCAGGAGCGTCCGGACGGACTTCTCCCTACGCTGGGAGGCCAAACGGGCCTGAACATGGCGGTAGAACTGGCACGTGCGGGCGTGCTTGAGCGCGAGAACGTCAAGCTGCTCGGCACCCAGCTGACGGCGATCGAGAAGGCCGAGGACCGCGACCTGTTCCGCGACCTGATGCGCGAGCTCGAGCAGCCGGTGCCGGAGAGCGTCATCGTGACGACGGTGCAGGAAGCGGTTGACTTCGCGAACGAAATCGGCTTCCCGATCATCGTGCGTCCGGCTTATACGCTCGGCGGTACGGGCGGCGGGATCTGCGCCAATGAAGAAGAGCTGATCGAGACCGTCGCTTCCGGGATCCGGTACAGCCCGATCAACCAGTGTCTGGTCGAGAAAAGCATCGCGGGCATGAAGGAAGTCGAATACGAAGTCATGCGGGACGCGAACGATAACTGTATCGTGGTCTGCAACATGGAGAACTTCGACCCGGTCGGCGTACATACCGGCGATAGTATCGTCGTAGCGCCGAGCCAGACGCTGTCCGACCGCGAGTACCAGATGCTCCGTTCGGCATCGCTGAAGATCATCCGCGCCCTGAGCATTGAGGGCGGCTGCAACGTGCAGTTCGCACTGGACCCGCATTCCTACCAGTACTATGTTATCGAAGTGAACCCGCGTGTCAGCCGTTCCTCGGCCCTGGCTTCCAAGGCAACCGGTTATCCGATTGCCAAGATGGCGGCGAAGATCGCGATCGGCTACACGCTCGATGAGATCGTGAACCCGGTAACGGGCCAGACGTATGCCTGCTTCGAGCCTACGCTCGACTACATCGTATCGAAGATTCCGCGCTGGCCGTTCGACAAGTTCACGGCGGCGAACCGGAAGCTCGGTACGCAGATGAAGGCAACAGGTGAAGTCATGGCGATCGGCCGGACCTTCGAAGAGTCGATCCACAAGGCGATCCGTTCCCTGGAGATCGGTGTACACCGCCTCTGCCTGAAGGATACCGACAAGCTTGACCAGGCGACGCTGGAGCTGCGTCTTGTGAAGCCGGACGACGAGCGCATGTTCCTTATCGCCGAGGCGCTGCGCCGCGGATACACCGTGCAGCAGCTGCAGGATCTGACGAAGGTCGACTGGTGGTTCCTGCACAAGCTCGAGAAGATGATCAAGTTCGAAGCCGAGCTGCTCCAGCCGGAGCTGACCGAAGAGCTGCTGCTCGAAGCGAAGCGCAAAGGCTTCACGGACCGTGCGATCGCCGAGATCCGCGCGGCCGCAAGCAATGGGCTCAACCTGACGAAGGAAGCGGACGTCCGTTCCTACCGCCTCGGCCTCGGCCTGAAGCCGGTCTACAAGATGGTCGATACGTGCGCAGCCGAGTTCGAAGCAACGACACCTTACTACTACTCCACGTATGAAGTGGAAGATGAAGTGAAAGAAACCGAGAAGCAGAAGATCGTCGTGCTCGGCTCCGGTCCGATCCGGATCGGCCAGGGCATCGAGTTTGACTACTCGACGGTTCACGCGGTATGGGCGATCCAGAACGCGGGCTACGAAGCGGTCATCATCAACAACAACCCGGAGACGGTATCGACGGACTTCAATACGTCCGACCGCCTGTACTTCGAGCCGCTCTTCTTCGAGGATGTCATGAACATCATCGAGCGCGAGAAGCCGATCGGCGTTATCGTCCAGTTCGGCGGCCAGACGGCCATCAACCTGGCGGCACCGCTGGCCAAAGCCGGCGTGCGCATCCTGGGTACCGATCTGGAGAACATCGATGCGGCGGAAGACCGCAAGAAGTTCGAAGCGCTGCTGCGCAAGCTGGACATCGCCCAGCCGCCGGGCGGCACGGTTACTTCCGTGGACGAAGCGGTGGGCATGGCTTCGCGCTTCGGTTATCCGGTTCTCGTCCGTCCTTCGTACGTACTGGGCGGCCGCGCGATGGAGATCGTTTACTCCGATGAAGAGCTCCTGAGCTACATGGAGTACGCCGTGACGATCAATCCGGAGCATCCGGTTCTGATCGACCGCTACATGCTCGGCAAGGAAGTGGAAGTCGACGCGATCTGCGACAAAGAGACCGTTCTGATTCCGGGTATCATGGAACACGTCGAGAGAGCGGGCGTTCACTCCGGTGACTCCATCTCGGTATATCCGCCGCAGACGGTTTCGGAAGAGCTCAAAGCGAAGATCGTCGACATCACGACGAAGATTGCCAGAGGCCTGCAGATCGTCGGTCTCGTCAATATCCAGTTCGTTATCTTCCAGGATGAAGTGTACGTGATCGAGGTGAACCCTCGTTCCTCGCGGACCGTGCCGTTCCTGAGCAAGGTGACGAAGATTCCGATGGCCAACATCGCCACCCGCGTCATCACGGGCGAATCGCTCGCGAGCATGGGCTACGAAACGGGCCTGTGGCCGGAAGATGATTATGTATCGGTGAAAGTGCCGGTCTTCTCCTTCGCGAAGCTGCGCCGCGTAGACACGACGCTCGGACCGGAGATGAAATCGACAGGCGAAGTCATGGGCCGCGACAAAACGTTCGCCAAGGCGCTGTACAAAGGCTTCATCGGCTCCGGCATGAAGGTGCCGCCGGCCGGCGCGATTATCGCGACGATCGCCGATAAGGACAAAGAGGAAGCGACGGAGATCTTCCGCGGCTTCGACCGGCTCGGCTACCGCATCATCGCGACAGGCGGCACGGCGCAGACGCTTGAGGATGCCGGTCTGAAGGTGACCCGCGTTCACAAGCTGAGCGAAGGCACGCCGAACATTCTTGACCTGATCCGCGGCGGCGAAGCGCACTTCGTGGTGAACACCCTGACGAAGGGCAAAACACCGGAGCGCGACGGCTTCCGGATCCGCCGCGAAGCGGTGGAGAACGGCGTCGTGTGCATGACCTCGCTCGATACGGTGAAGGCGCTGCTCCACGTACTGGAGTCGATCTACTTCCAATCGACGGCTATGCCGGTCGTTCACGCTTAAATGATCTGAACCCGATTAGCACAGGATCCCCGAGCCTTATGGGAGACTGTGCTAATCCCATGCTTGGGCCATGATTGTGGCCCGGTCTTACATAAATCTCACCAGTTGAACCCCTACAAGGAGGCGGAGCCGGATGTCGAACGCAGCACAGCGGATTATGGTGGCCCTGGATTATCCGCATGCGGAGCAGGCGCAGGCGTTGGTGGAATCCCTGGCGGGGATTCCCTGTTACATGAAGGTGGGAATGCAGCTGTTCTACAGTGCAAGCCCCGGGTTTGTCAACAGTTTGAAGGAGAAGGGCTATCATGTCTTCCTGGACCTCAAGATGCACGATATCCCGAATACGGTCAAGGGCGGGGCGGAGAGCATCACGCGGCTTGGCGTGGATATGTTCAACGTGCATGCCGCCGGGGGACGGGCCATGATGGAAGCCGCCATGGAGGGTGTGGACAAGGCGCTGACGGGTCTTGGCGCATCTGCCGTGCGTCCGGCGGTCATCGGCGTGACGCAGCTGACCAGCACCTCCCAGGCGGTCATGAATGAGGAGATCGGGCTGGCCGGCACAGTGGAGGAAGCTGTCCTGCGGTATGCCCAGCTGACCCGCACGGCGGGACTGCACGGTGTTGTCGCTTCCCCGCTCGAGGTGGTACGGATCAAGGAAACCTGCGGCAGCGGCTTTCTTACCGTTACGCCGGGGATCCGGCCGGCCGGCTCGGATATCGGCGACCAGTCGCGCGTCATGACGCCTCCGGAGGCTTTTGCCCAAGGTACGGATTACGTGGTGATCGGACGGCCGATTACAGGCGCAGCGGACCCTAGAGCGGCGCTGGAAGCCATCATCGCTTCGATATCGGAGTAGACAGCAAGCCTTAAGAGCTTCCATTTTTTGAACCAGACACAACCTATTCAAAGGAGACGATACCATGAGTCAAAAAACCATCGTTACAAGTCCCGCTCTCGCCGAGCAGATTGCTTCCGACCTCCTGAAGATCGGAGCGGTTGCTCTGCGTCCGCAGCAGCCTTTCACGTGGACGTCCGGCCTCAAGTCGCCGATCTACTGCGACAACCGCCTGACGATCTCTTATCCGGAGATCCGTGAGCGGATCGCCGACGGCTTCGTCCAGCTGATCCGCGACAACTTCCCGGATGCGGAAGTCATCGCGGGCGCGGCGACAGGCGGCATTCCGCACGCAGCATGGGTTGCACAGAAGCTCGGTCTGCCGATGGTGTATGTGCGTGATAAAGCGAAGGGCCACGGCAAGGAGAACCTGATCGAAGGGCATATCGAGGCCGGCCAGAAGACCGTAGTGATCGAGGATCTGATCTCGACCGGCGGCAGCTCGCTGAAGGTTGCTCTCGCGGTCAATGACGCAGGCGCACAGGCGCTTGGCGTACTCGGCATTTTCTCCTACCAGTTCGAGAAAGCCAAAGCGGCGTTCGGCGAAGCCGGCGTACCGTTCGAGACGCTGACGAACTACTCCGTCCTGCTCGATGTGGCGGTGAAGAACGGCAGCATTCAGGAGAGCGACCTGCAGGCACTGAGAGCGTGGAGCTCGAATCCGAGCGAATACGGCAAATAAGGCTGGACGGGCCGGTGAGCCTCAGTACAGCCAATATAGCAAGACAGGGTGAAGGGCAGTCTTTCCATTTCGGAAAGGCTGCTTTTTTTGTAGTCCTTGATACAAAATCCTCATTCGGGACGTCTTATGTATGGCTGCAGCCGAGAGGAGGACAACTCAAACTCATGAACTTTCCGGAAAGGGATGCATTTCAAGACGTTTTCTACACCCATTATCCGAGCGTACGCCGCAAGCTGATGGCGTTGGTGCGCAATGAGGCGGCTGCCGAGGATTTGGCTCAGGAGGTCTTCCTCAGACTCTACCGAACCCCGCCGGATGATCCGGGTGCCGTGGGAGCCTGGCTTCATCGGGTTTTGACCCGGACGGCCTACGATTACTTGAACAAATTAACGCGCGAGAGGGCGCTGCTCGAGAAACAGGAACACGAGGTACAGACGCGGCCGGAGGGCCGGTCAGGGGAAGAGGAAGTTCTGCAGAAGCTCGATCAGGAAGAAGTAAGGGCCTGGCTGAGCCAGCTGTCGGAGCGGGACCGGGAAGTGCTGCTGCTGAGGCATTCGGGCTACAGCTATGCCGAGATCGCCGAGCGGCTTCAGGTCAGGCAGCCCCTTGTCGGCATGCTGATCCAGCGGGCTACGGCGAGGCTGAAGCGGTGCGCGGGCGGAGCGGCACAGGTAAAGAGGAAAGCAAAATAAGCAAAGGAGGACGCGAGCATGGACAGCGATCAGAGAAAGCGGGAACAGGATGAGCAGACCGATGCCGCATGGGTCCGGCTGAATTCGGCCCTGAGGAAGGAAGAGCGGCATCCGAATTGGGATGCCTGGAGCGTGCCGCGGCAGACGGATGCAGGAATCGAAAGTGCGGAGGGGGCTGGTGCCGTTCCGTTCGTGACGGGGCCGGTCCTTGTTCCGGCGGTTCAACCGGAAGGCGGCTGGGCAGCTCCGGCAGGAGCAGGGGCAGCCGGGGGAAGCGGATGGATGCAAGCCCTGCGCAGAGGCCGCAAGTGGATGGCCTCGGCAGCGGCGGTATGCGCCGTCGCTCTGGTCTTGGCGACACCGGCGGGCAACGAGGCGCTTGCTTCCATTCTGGGCAAATTCCGGATGCAGGAAGTCACCACCGTGTCGGAGAACGACATCCAGGCGATCTTTGACGGTATGGCGCCCGAAGGGGAGACGAGAGAAGCGGCCAACCGCTTCGGCACCTTCACGCAGACGACGGGACCGGATGTGCCGGCAGGCGAAGTGAATGCGGAGGAGGCGTCCCGTTATTTGGGGCAGAAGGTCAAGCTGCCGAAGGAGGGGAGCCGGGTGAGGATCGGGGTCACCCCTTCCAATGCGGTCACGTTCCAGATGAATGTGGCGGAGGTGAACGCAGCCATGAAGCGGCTCGGGGCCGTTACCCTTCTGCCGGAGTCCATTGACGGCCGGCCGATCTCGCTGGAGCTCGGAAACCGCGTGGAGGTCCGGGTAGAAACGGAAGAAGGCGCCTATACGTACGCCCAGCAGGCTGCGCCAGTAATCACCGTCGATCCGTCCATTCCGGTAGAGGAGGCGGCCCAAGCCGTGCTGCAGTTCCCGCTGCTTCCCGAGCCTCTGCGCAAGAGCTTGGAGGCCTCCAACGGGCTGCGTGAGGGCAATGTCCCTCTGCCGGTGGTGATCGGCAAGCAGACGCAGCAGTTCACCGTGGACGGGGTGAGGGTTTTTGTCCACCGGGACCGGGCCGGAAGTGGTGCGGATTCCCGCTATGAGGCATTGTGGGTACACAACGGCATGATCTATGAACTGAACGGACAGCAGGCTCTGCCTACCGCGGATGCGGTGCTGGCCAAGGTGAAGGAGCTGATGGGATCTTGATTCCCGCCATTTCGGCCGAAGGCTTAACCAAAATGTACAGCAGCGGCCTCGGCTGCCGGGGAATCACGCTTTCGGTGGGACAAGGGGAAGCCTTCGGCTTCCTCGGTCCCAACGGAGCGGGCAAGAGCACCTTCGTGAAGATGCTCGTGGGCCTGGTCCGCCCCTCGGGGGGCAGCGCAGCCATCCTGGGCCATCCGGTCGGCTCGCTGGAGGCGAGGCGGAGGATCGGCTACCTGCCGGAGCTGTTCCGCTATCAGGAGTGGCTGACCGGCCGCGAGGTGCTGGAGCTGCACGCCAAGCTGTGCGGGCTGAAGGGGAGTGCCGCCGAGCGCCGGATCCTTCAGCTGCTGGATGCCGTTGGGATCGGACAGCGGGCCGGGGACCGGGTGAAGCACTACTCCAAGGGCATGCAGCAGCGCCTTGGTCTGGCCTGTGCGCTGATCAGCGACCCGCCGGTCGTGTTCCTGGACGAGCCGGCGTCCGCGCTGGATCCTCTGGGCCGCAGGGAGGTCCGGGAGCTGCTCATTCAGCTCCGGAGGGAAGGGAAGACCGTCTTCCTCAATACCCATCTGCTGGAAGATGTGGAGCTGCTCTGTGACCGGGTGGCCCTGCTTCACCAGGGTGAGATTCTGCATCAAGGCAGTGTGGCCGGGATGCTGCAGGAGAAGACCCGCTGGCGCTTTCGCGTCGGCGGTTTCCTGCTGTCCGGGCTTGCGGAGCTGTGCAGGGCTGCGAATCTTCCAATCACCCTGTCGGAAGAAGGGGGAGAAGGGGGCCTTGAGAGTGTGTGGCTGGAGGCAGAGGTGGAGAGTGATGAACAGCTGGGCTGGGTGAATCACCAATTGATGGCCCACGGGCTCACACTGTATGAAGTGGTCCCTGCCAAGAACAAGCTCGACGAGTGGTTCTATGGAGCGGTAGCCGGGCGTGCACAGGGGAGGGAACAGGGATGATGATAACCATCGTGGGCATGACCTGGAAGGAAATGCTGCGCAAACGGGTGCTCCTGCTGACCCTGATCCTGACGGCCGTGTTCCTGCTGGCCTTCTGGTTCCTGGCCGGCTCGCTCCGATCCGATGCGGCTTCTTCCGGCGGGGCCGGCGCGCGGGATCTCACCACCCTGATGGATGCCTACCGTGCGGGAGTGATGTCGCTGACCCTCGGCTTTTTCTTCGGCTCGTTCGTGCTAGCGTTTCTGGCCATCTTCAGTTCCTTCTCGGCCGTCTCGGGCGAAGCCGAAACCGGCGTGCTGCAGGCGCTGCTGCCAAGGCCGGTCAGCCGCACCCAGTGGTACATCGGACGCTGGACCGGTTACGTGACCGTAGGGCTCTTGTACGGGGCGATCCTGTTTACCGCCATTCTGACGATTACGGGGATGCACGCCACCGTTCCGGGAGATCCTGCGTCCTGGGTCCGCGGCTATCTGCTGTTTGCCTCGGTGGTGCCGCTGCTCGTCTCCTTGGGGATGCTCGGCTCCTGCTTTTTCTCCAGTCTCGGCAACGGGGTGTTGATGACGATGCTCTTCGGCGCCGGCTGGCTCGGGGGGATGATCGAGAAGATTGCATCCGGGATTCCTCCGGGCGAAGCGGCGCTGAAGCCGATGCAGACGATTGCAGGCATATTCGCCCTGCTTATGCCGGCCGACTCGCTATCGCGGCGCATGCTGGCGGAGCTGTTCTCCGTCTCGGACGTCAGCGAGCTGTTTGACGGGAACCTGACGCTGGGCACGACGCTCGGCCAGATTCCATCCAACGCCTACCTGTGGTACGCTGCGGCATACACGGCCGTCATGCTGGCGGCGGGAGTGATCGCTTTCCGGCGCAGAGACTTTTGACGGGATGTACACAACACAGAACCTGGACCGAAGCAGTTCGCGGCACAAAAGCATACATACCAAAAACGCCTGTAAACCGGCTCCAGGAGCCGGTTACAGGCGTTTGCTGTTCGGGCGTGAGGGATTAAACCGAGTCGGATAGAAAAAACCTCTCTTGGCCGGTTCTTCCCGTCTCAGCCGGTACAATGGATGCTGTGCTTATGCACCGGTCAGGCGGGAGCTCCCCGTGATTGGGCGTGCAAGCTCGGGCATGCACGGATGGGTTCCCCCGCAAGACGTCCGGATTACTTGCGCAGCAGCGCCAGACGGTAGGCGTACTCGAACAGGAATTCGAATGCTTCGAGGTGACGCTTCGCTTCGAAGGCGTTGGCTCCCCAGGCGCAGATGCCGTGCTTGCGGATCAGGATGCCGGGAATGCGCGGGAGAATCGCCTGCTCGACGAGCTCCGCAATCCGCGGGATTTCCGCGTAGTTCGGCACGATCGGAATCTCGATCTGGGCTTCTTCCTCCCAGATGTTGAAGGCCTTGATGAGCTCTACGCCGTCAATCGGCACGCTGCCCCGGTCCCCGTACAGCTCGGAGACGAGGTTGTTGAAGACGGTATGCACATGAAAAATGGCGCCCGCCCCCGTAGCCCGGTAAATCTCGCAGTGAATCAGCGTCTCGGCGGACGGCTTCAGTCCCGTCGCTTCGATCGGCTTGCCGCTCTGGTCGACAAGCAGGTAGTCGGAAGGGGTGTTCACCGACTTGTCCTTACCGCTGGCCGTTACGGCGAAGGCGAACTGTTCGGGCGTGAATTCCCCGACACGGATGGACAGGTTGCCGCTCGTGCCCGGGAACCAGTTGCGCCCCGCCAGGTATGTTTTGATATCGCGCAGCTCCTCAAACGCCTGCTGCTTGTCCTCCAACCGAATCGTGAGGCTCATCGTACCTTCAACTCCTCTAATCCCCGGATCACTTCATGGAACGTCTCGAACGGCTTATAATTCAGGCCGAGCTCCCGGCACAGGTCCACCAAATGCGCACGCGCAAAGACCAGGTCGGCGAGCTTCGCGCCTTCGAAGTCGGTAATGCTGTCCCCGATCAGGATCCGCTCATGCGTATCGGACGGATAGGAGCGGATGATCGCGGTCTTGCACATGCCGCAATCGTTATGGCAGTGCTCGTCGCACGCATGCGGCCACAGGATTTCGATGTGCGAACCGTTGAAGTCGCTGCCGTTGCAGTAAATGTTCTCTTCGGGAATCGGAAACGGCGACAGCACGGGATAGACGAAAAAGTCTATGCCGCCCGAGGTGACGAGGAAGGTGATGCCTTCCCGGCGGCAGTACTCGAGCAGCTCGCGGAAGCCTTCCCGGATCGTGACGTTCCCGATCGCATAGTCGGTAATCTCTTGGCGGCGCTCCGTAGGCAGCAGGGCGAACATGCGCCCTACGCCTTCCCGGACCGACACCCGTTTCGCCAGTACGTCCTCCACGATCGTATCCCAGCCCGGAGGCTGAAAATGCTTCATGATGGCGACGATGTCGTCGTTGACCGTGATGGTGCCGTCAAAGTCGCAGAAGATGACGCGCTGTTTGCTCATTCGCGGATCCCCCATGCGTCAATGGCGGCCTGCAGCTCCGGCCGTCCGGCTGCGGCATACTCCCGGAGGGAGGCGCCGGAGAGGCAGCCGTCCATCGCCTGGCGGAACGCTCTTCCGCCGGCGGCAGCGCCCATCGGATGGCCGTGTACGCCGCCCCCGGCGTTCACGACGACATCGGTGCCGAAGTCCTTCAGAATCAGCGGCACGAGGCCCGGATGGATGCCGGCCGAAGGGACCGGGAAGCTCGTCTTGAGACGGCCGAAGCCGGTGCCTTCGGCGGCACCCGTCGTGTCGAGCAGCGCTTCCTTGATGGCCAGGTTCTCTTCCCGCGGCATTACGACGGAGCCGTAAGGGGAAGGGAACAGGACAAGGTCGGCACCGGCCAGCCGCATCAGCTTGCCGAGCAGCACCTGGGCCGAGATCCCGTGGTAGGCCGACGGGTAGAACGCGCCGGCGAGGGCCGGGTGCGCCATAATCGGCACCCGGATGTCAGGGTGGCGGCTGAGTTCGCTCAGGGCGTCGAAGCCGTAGGCGAGCACGTTGAAGAGCAGGGCGTTGGCGCCTGCGCCGATCGCCCGGCGGGCCTGGTTCACGAGGTCGAAGGTAGGACCTGTGAGGTTGGCGGCGTAGAGCAGCTTCTGCCCGGTCTCCTTCTGTGCATCGGCGGCCGCCTGCATGCAGGCTTCCACGCGGCGCTCGATCGGGGTCAGCGGGTTCTCGAACAGGATCTCGTCATCCTTGATGAGATCGACGCCGCCGAGCGCCTGCTGGTAGAACTGCTCCTTCAGCGCTGGAAGGTCATGGCCGATGACGGATTTGAAAATGCTCATGAGCAGCGGGCGTTCTGGAACGCCAAGCAGCTCGCGGACGCCGCTGAGCCCGAAGCGGGGCCCCGGGAAGGCGGAGAGAAAATCACCCGAGAACGACAGATCGGTGAGTTTGATCCGGCCGTCCATCGAGAGCTTCCCGAACACGGTGACGAGCAGCGCCGGAATGTCCCGGGAGAAGTTCACGTCCGGATAGGCAATGGTGATGTCGGCGAAACGCTCGCCGGAAGCGGCGCCCGCCGGCTCATGGACGTCGACCGAAACCACGCGGCCGAGATGTCGTTCCATCTCGGCTTTGCGCGCTTCGGGAAGGTCGGTCCAGGAGCCCACGGTGAGCCCTACGGCGATGCCGGTTGCTTTTTTATGAAAGTCCGCCTTGTCGTCGTAAAGGCGGTACGTTGCTGTGCAGTAGGCGCCGGAGGCAGCCTGGCTGAATTCGGAGGTCAATGCGGACACCTTCTTTCTGCTGACGTGTGTATACAGGCCCGGGAACGGTCCCGGGCTGCGCTTATTTGCTGGGGGTGGTAACGGACTGGGAGATCGCTTCGCCCATCTCGCCCGCACGTTCCATCGCCCGGTGCATGCCGGCCATGAGGGCTTCCTGGAAGCCAACGCGGTCCATGACCTCGATGGCGGCCTGCGTCGTGCCGTTCGGCGACGTCACCTTGCGCCGCAGCTCGGCGGGCTCTTCCCCGGTAGCCTGCACCATGCCGGCTGCGCCGAGGAACGTCTGGATTGTGAGGCGCCGGGATTCCTCCCGGGAGAGTCCGCAGCGGATGCCGCCTTCCATCATCGCTTCCATCATGTAGTAGACATAAGCCGGTCCGCTGCCGGAGAGGCCGGTGATGGCGTCGATCTGGTTCTCGTCGACGATGGCGACGATCCCCGTCGAAGCGAACATCGCATAGGCCAGTTCGCGCTGCGGCTCCGTTACGCTCTCCGAGAAGGCGATGCCGGTAGCCCCGAGCCCGATCGTGCTGGACGTGTTCGGCATGGTGCGGACGACCGCAAAGGCGTCGCTGCCGAGCAGGCCGTGAATGGTGGCGACGGACAGTCCCGCGATCACCGAGACAATGAGCTGCTGCGGACGCAGCTGGCTCTTCAGCGCGAGGATGCCCTCTACGGCATCCTTCGGCTTGAAGGCGAGTACGACGATGTCGGCCGCACGGACGGCCTCGTCCTTGCCGCTCTGCTCCAGGGCATACCGGATGCCGTAGCGTGCGCTGAGCTCAGCCAGCCGTTCCCCGTTGGAGCGGTTGACGACGAACAGGCTTGCGCCCGGCACGCCGCCCTTGTCGATGAGTCCGCGGATGATGGCCTCGGCCATGGATCCGGCTCCGACGAATGCAATCTGCTGTTGTGGCAATCCTGTGGCCATGGGTATGATCATGCTCCTTTAGTATTCTTCGTTGTTGTGCTGCCGGCCTATGCCCGAGACCAAGGATCATTCGATTCAGTACGGCGGTGGTTTAGGGGAAAACGCCGGTAAAGATGGAATAAGGGCGGCCGAGTAACTGTAAGTTTCCAAGTGGATTCAATAAAATAAGGACTTTAATAAAAAGCTTCGGATCCTTAATTTTGTGTCCGTTGGAGCTATGGCCCCAACGTTTTCGCTAATTGAGGTGCCTCATGCTGAAAGCCGGCAAAGACAGCTGCGCTTCCGTTAGCGGTATTAACCACAACTGTTCGGTACGCACCGTTCGGCGTCTGGGTGGTGAACAAGAAGGAGTCCCCGTCCCATTGTTTATTATTGTTGACAGCGGTGAACGCATAGGATCCGTGTGCTTTCACGATGGTATCTGCAGTTGTCAGAGAAGTTAGGTAAATGGCTTCATTTTCATCAATTTGTAAATTCAATTCCTTAGAGTATTCCAAGTCGTCCTTGTCGAGGTTCCAGCCTTCGCTGTCACGAGTAAAAGTGAATGTAACATATCCTTGATCTGTAGAATGTACTGGGTTGGCCGTGAAAAGAGCCTTTACCGTGATGCGGTCTTCGGAGGCATAGATGTATTGAAAGCGTAGACGAGCCCCCATTGTACCGTTCTTTGCGGATTCGATCATCGCATTGAGGGTTGATTCGTCCGGCTCCATCAATACGATGATCCTGTCATTAATAATGACTCTTCGGTGTTCGTTGTCCCACTCGACAGTTGAGCCAAAAGCTTCGCTGATGAATCTAATGGGAACCATTGTCAGGTCTCGGTGCAAAACAGGCGATATATCTAGTTGGATGGGAGTTCCGTCGATATATACAGTATTCTGGTATAAGGTCATGCTGATGGTCTTTTTATCTTTAGAGACAGTAATAGATTGTGTGTCTGGGTGCCATTCAACGGCAAAACCCAGCGTTTCAGCAAACTGACGAAGAGGGGCGAGCGTGCTGTTGTTGTGATTGATCCCATTCATAATAATGTCATTCTTTGGCATAGTGCTTGAGTAAGCCTCTTCTGCGACAACCGGTACAGGAGGTTGCAGAAGGCGGATTGCTACCCCAGCGGCCAGCGCTAAAAATGATATTTTTCGCTTTCTTTTTGATAGGCTGGTCATAGCTTTGACTCCTGATACTAGAAATGAGTACCCTATCTTTCAAACTAAAAAGCTTCAACAAAATAGCACAGCACACGCGCGCAGCAAAGCGGCTAAGGACGGTCCGCCGGCGACAAAAGATCAGTCACCGTGCGGATGCCCCGCCCGCTGCGGCCGGGAGGCAAGACAGCGGGACAAAGCCCCGTCTTATCCCCGGATCTGGCCGCTGCCCGTGATGCAGTATTTGCTGGAGGTCAGCGCCGGCAGTCCCATCGGCCCGCGCGCATGCAGCTTCTGGGTCGAGATGCCGATCTCGGCGCCGAAGCCGAATTCGAAGCCGTCGGTGAAGCGGGTGGACGCGTTATGATAGACGGCGGCCGCGTCCACTTCCTGGAGGAAGCGGGCTGCATGCAGCGTATTCTCGGTAACGATGCACTCGGAGTGCATCGTGCCGTGAAGGCGGATGTGCTCCAGGGCTTCATCGAGTCCGCCGACGATCCGCACATTAAGGATGTAGTCGTTGTATTCCGTGTCCCAGTCCTCTTCGGTGGCTGCGGAGATGCCGGCAACCAGGGCCCGGGTCTCTTCGTCGCCGCGCAGCTCGACGCGCTGCTGTATGAACTGTTCGGCGATCATCGGCAGATGCCGGGCCGCGAAGCCGCGGTGCACGAGCAGTGTCTCCATGGAGTTGCAGACAGACGGGCGCTGCACCTTGGCGTTGATCGCAATCTGCAGGGCCATCTCCGGCTGGGCGGTTTCGTCCAGGTACGTGTGGCATATGCCTGCGCCGGTCTCGATGACCGGAACGGTCGCGTTCTTGACCACGTTCTGGATCAGCGAAGCGCCGCCCCGCGGAATGAGCACGTCGAGCAGGCCGTTCAGCTTCAGCATCTCGTCCACGGAGCTGCGGCTGGGATCCAGCACGAGCTGCAGGGCGAACGGCGGCACATCGGTCTGCTCGAGCGCCTGGTGCAGCACCTCGACGATGCGCTTGTTGGAGGACAGGGCGGAGGAGCCGCCGCGCAGCACGACCGCATTGCCGGTCTTGAGGCAGAGGCCTGCCGCATCCACGGTCACATTCGGGCGCGCTTCATAGATGATGCCGATCACGCCGATCGGCACGCGCACCTTGCGGATGTGCAGGCCGTTCGGGCGGCTGAACGCCTCCAGCGTATCGCCGATCGGATCGGGCAGCGTGACGATCTGGCGCAGGCCTTCGGCCATCGCCTCGATCCGCTGCCGGTTCAGGGCGAGACGGTCGAGCAGGGAGGTGGAGATGCCGCTCTCCCGGCCGCGCTGCAGATCTTCGGCATTGGCTGTGATGATCGATTCCGCTTCTTTCTCGAGACACTCCGCCATATACAGCAGGGCGTGGTTCTTCTGCTCGGTGGTAAGCTGAGCAAGCAGGGGGGCGGCCTGCTTGGCCAGGCCCGCCTTTTGTTTCACTTCGCTGAGCGCTACTGCGCCTTCCAATTGGGACATCGCTGTCTCCTCCTTGATCGGGTTGGTGGGCTTGCCTTATGGGACGTGCCGGGTATTCCGTGTTTGCCTGCTTAGGTGTTCCCTCTGCTTCTCCGTCCGCTTTCCTGCCGCCCTACTGGGCGGTGTCCTTCGTCCGCAGGGACTGGGCCAGGGTAATCCACTCGTCCCGGTGGATCACTTCGATGCGGGGCACCTCGATGCGGCGCTGCACTTCGTCGGAGCCGAGGCCGGCCACCGCCTGCAGCTGCCACGATTCGTAGTTGACGAGCCCCGGCCGATGATCTGGCCGTTCACGCCGGCCACTTCGATCACGTCGCCGGGGTGGAACTCGCCGGCGACCTCGCGCACGCCGGCCGGCAGAAGGCTGCGGCCGCCGCTGACGAGCGCCGATTCGGCTCCTTCGTCCACGGTAACGAGACCCTTCGGCTGCGAGTGGAAGCCGAGCCACTGCTTTTTCATCGGCAGGTTGTGCTCGCTCGTGTCGAAGTAGGTGCCACGACCGGTGCCGCCGGCCGCTTGCAGCAGATCCCCCGGCTCGGTCACCCGGCCGACGAAGCAGGGCACTCCGCCCCGCATCGCGATCCGGGCCGCCTCGATCTTCGAGCGCATGCCCCCTGTGCCCACCATGGAGCCGGAGCCTCCGGCGATCCGGTAGATGTGCTCATCGATCTCCGTCACGCGGTCGATGCGCTTGGCCTCGGGATTGCGGCGGGGATCCTCGGTGTAGAGGCCGTCGGTATCCGTCAGGATGAGCAGGCGGCGCGCCCGGACGAGGTTGGCGACGAGAGCGGACAGCGTGTCGTTGTCTCCGAATTTGAGCTCATCCACAGCCACCGTATCGTTCTCGTTGACGACGGGGAGAATGCCCCGGCGGAGCAGCTCCTCGATGGTCGACTGGGCGTTCTGGATGCGGCGGCGGTTCGAGAAGTCGGAGCGGGTCAGGAGAATCTGGCCGATGCCGACCCCGTATTCCGCGAAGGCGGCCTGGTAGGCCTGCATGAGCAGCGCCTGCCCGACCGACGCCGACGCCTGCTTCTCGTGGAGCAGCTTCGGCCGCACCGTGTAGCCCATGGCCCGGAAGCCGGCGGCCACCGCACCGGAGGTGACCAGCAGCACCCGGTTCCCCTCACGCTGCAGCCGGGCCAGCTCCGAGGCGAAGAAGGCGATGGAGTCCCTGTTCAGTCCCCCTTCGTCGGAGGTCAGCGAGGAGCTGCCGATTTTGACTACGATCGTTCCCTGCATTGCTTATCCCTCATTCCTTCAATCTACAAAACGGCATCCGGCACGGCAAACGGCCGGAATAAAACAAAAAGGCCCCGTCCTGTAAGGACGAAAGCCTTGACTTCCGCGGTACCACCTTAGTTGATGAATAATTCATCCGTCTTTCGATCCTCATAACGGCAGGGTACCGTCCGGTTCATCACCGGCCGTTCAGGGGCGGGTTCGGCAAAGGTTCACGGTAAATTCTCGCAGCCAGTGGAATTTACTCTCTGAGCGTGAAGGGGCTCTCCTACTATTCCCATCATAACGTTTGGTTCTTCTAAGCATAGCATGGGACCGCGGGATTTGTAAAGAAGTCAGCGCTTCGGGTTTCGCTTCTGCTGCGGTGCGTCAGCCGAACAACCCGAGCTTGTCGATCCGCTCGGCCGCTTCCTGCAGGCGCTCTTCGCCGGTGAGGAGGCCGAGGCGCACATAGCCCTCGCCGTGGGTGCCGAAGCCGATGCCCGGCGCAACGACGATCTTGGCCTCTTCTAGCAGCCGGTCGGCCAGCGATTCCGAGGTGTATCCCTTGGGCACCGGAAGCCAGGTGAAGAAGGAGCCGGCCGGCTTGGCGGCCTTCCAGCCGATCCGGTCCAGCGCGACGAACAGGGCGTCCCGGCGCCCCTGATAGACGGAGACGAGCTCGTGGACGCAGTCCTGCGGGCCTCTCAGCGCCTCGGCCGCCGCCACCTGAATCCCGCCGAAGAGGGAGCAGTAGTAGTGGTCCTGGATCAGGTTGATCATGCGGACAATCTCCGGGTTGCCGAGGCAGAAGCCTACGCGCCAGCCGGCCATGTTGTACGTCTTCGAGAGCGTGTAGAACTCCACGCCGACTTCCTTGGCGCCGGGGAACTGGAGAAAGCTCAGCGGACGCTGGCCGTCGAAGCCGACCGCCCCGTAGGCAAAATCGCTCGAGACGACAATGCCGTGCTTCGCTGCGAATTCGATCGTTTCTTTATTGAAGGAAGCATCCGCGACGGCCGCCGTAGGGTTGTTCGGATAGTTGATGAACATAAGCTTGGCCTGGCTCACGTCCTCGGCCGGCAGCGCGCTGTAGTCCGGGAGGAAGCCGTTCTCTTCGCGCAGCGGCATGAAGCTCATCCGGGCTCCGGCCAGGGCGACGCCGGACCAGTAATCGGGATAGCCGGGATCCGGCACAAGGCACACGTCACCCGGGTTGAGCAGGCACTGGGCGATCTCGACAAGACCCGTTTTGCCGCCGAAGAGGATCGCGACCTCCGTCTCGGGATCGAGATCTACGCCGTAGTCCTCCTTGTAGCGCTGGGCGACGGCCTCCTTCAGGAAGCCGAAGCCGCTGAACGGAGGGTAGCGGTGGTAGAGCGGGTTCTCGGCCGCCTGCTGCAGCGCTTTGACGATATGCGGCGGGGTAGGGCGGTCGGGATTGCCCTGGCCGAGGTTGATCACATCGTGGCCGAGGGCGATCTGTTCGCTCGCCTTGCGCACGAGCTTCGAGAAGAACTGCGTCGGCAGCTCCTGCAGGCGCTGGGCGGGCCGCATCGGGAAGGCGCTGACCACGCCCGGTGTGGAAGAAGTCATGTATGTCACTCCAATGGTTTATAGAATGGAAGAAGAAGGCTGAAAGCGTAGGGGAGCATAGCCAAAGAAGCCCGCTCCCGTAATTCACGGTCAGCAGATAGGAATAATGTAACATGAATCCGCCGGAGTGTACACCGCTGACGGAAGTTTTCCTCAGCACCCGCAGGGGGATGCGGCAGGAGAGCATTGAAGTTCGGGGAATCATCCTCTATCATTAGAAGAAAAAGAAGGGGCGCACGGCCGGAATCGGCGCGTCCCAGGCACAGAAAGATGGGAAGCACATGACAAGCAAAAAAGTGGAATCTCGCGCTCCTGCAGATGGATATCGCGATCGGGGAGCCGGACAAGAACTTCGCGAAGCTCGAAGCGCTGCTGGAGGAAGCGGTAGCCGGGGACGTCAAGCCGGACGTCATTATTTTCCCCGAGATGTGGAATACGGGGTATGCGCTGGAGCGGATCCGCGAGCTGGCGGACCGCGAAGGGGAGCGGACCCGGGCGCTGCTGTCGGCGTTCAGCCGGAAGCACGGCGTGCTGATCGTCGGCGGCTCGGTGGCCGACCTGCGGGAGGACGGCGTGTACAACACGATCTACTCCTACGACCGTGAAGGGGAGCAGGCGGGGGCGTATTCCAAAATCCATCTCTTCCGCCTGATGGATGAGGAGAAGTTCCTGCTGAGCGGCAGCGAGGTGGGCCGCCTGGAGCTCGACGGGGTGCCGGCCGGCGCGATGATCTGCTACGATATCCGGTTCCCGGAACTGGCCCGCAGGCTGGCGCTGGGGGGCGCCCAGGTGCTGTTCGTGCCGGCGGAGTGGCCGAAGCCCCGGCTGCACCATTGGCGCACGCTGCTCACCGCCCGGGCGGTCGAGAACCAGATGTTCGTCGTCTCCTGCAACCGGGTGGGCGTCAGCGGCACGACGGAGTTCTTCGGCCACTCCATGGTCATCGACCCGTGGGGTGAGGTGATCGCCGAGGGCGATGAATCCGAGCGGATCATCCGGGCGACGATCGATCTCGGGCTCGTGCCGGAGGTGCGCAGCCGGATTCCGATCTTTGAGGACCGCCGGCCGTCTCTGTACCAGGAGTAAGCGGAAAGCCTATAAGACCGCGGTACAGCCGGTCAGGTGCGGGCAAGTCAACGCAGCAAAGGAGCCTTCCGGCTTGGCCGGGGGGCTCCTTTCGTATCGTCCGCAGCTTTTAACGATTGACGCCTCCCGCTCCTCCGCTGCTCTCAGCCAAGACCAGGATGTGGGGACAGCGGAGAACAGAGCCTGTCCCTTACTGCGGCGTCGCCTCCTTCATCACATCGCGGAACGTCTCGATGAAGGCTTCCACCGCCTTCGAGAGGTAGCGTCCCTTGCGCGAGGCGATGACGAGCGTCCGCGTCGGCCGGCCCGCCAGCGGACGGTACACCGGGGAGAGCTCGCCGCCCCCGCGCCGGCGCACCATGCGGGGGATGAAGCTGATGCCCATCCCGGCGGCGACGAGCGCCTGCACCGTATCGATGTTGCTGCTCTCAAAGACGATGTTCGGGGAGAAGCCGGCCTGGTGGCAGAGCTCCAGCGTGATCTGCCGGAAGCCCTGGCCCTTCTTCAGCGCGATGAAGGGCTCGCTTTGCAGCGAAGCGACGTCGAAGCTCTCGGAGGGCTCGCTGCGGAGGGCCAGCGGATGGCTCGGCGGCAGCGCGAGCACGATCTCCTCCTCGATGATCGGCTCGGCGGCCAGCGTCTCGTCGAAGAGGGGGATGGAGAGCAGCGAGATGTCGACCTGGCCGATGCCGGTAAGATGCTCGAGATTCGCCGAGGTCTCCTCGACGAGGTTGATCTCGATCTCGGGGTAGCGCGCCTGGAAGACGGGCAGCACGAGCGGGAGCACATGGGCTCCGGTGATCGGCAGGGAGCCGACGACGAGCTTGCCCTTGCGCATCTGCGAGATGTCCTCCATCTCGCGCTTGAGCTGCTCGACCATGTCGAGGATGGCCTGGGCCTTCTCCACGAAGAGGGAGCCGGCATGGGTCACCTCGACGGAGTTGGTCGTGCGCTGGAAGAGCAGCACGCCGATCTCCTTCTCGAGCTTCGAGAGCTGCTGGCTTAGAGAGGGCTGGGCGATGTGCAGCTTCTCGGCGGCGCGGGAGAAATTCTTGTCGATGGCGATCTGCAGGGCGTACTGCAGCTGGCGAAGTTCCATGGAAGGTCCTCTTTTCTATAGGGAATGGGTCGGCGGTGGTGATCGGTCTATTGTTTATAATCAAATCCTATGAATGTTATAGATATTATATCTTGGAACAATGAAGAAGGAAATGGTACGATGGGTTTACAAAAGAGACGACTTATTAATTGAGGTGGAACCAATGGCCAAAACCATGTTCGAGAAGATTTGGGACAATCACGTAATTCAATCGGAGCCGGGCAAACCGAGCATTATTTATATCGACCTGCACCTGGTCCACGAAGTAACCTCCCCGCAAGCGTTTCGAAGGCCTTCGCCTGAGCGGCCGCAAGGTGCGCCGTCCGGACCTGACGTATGCGACGATGGACCACAACGTACCGACGAAAGACCGCTACAACATCACCGACCCGATCTCGAAGCAGCAGATCGACACGCTGTCCAAGAACTGCGCGGACTTCGGCGTTACGCTCTTCGACCTCGACTCCATCGACCAGGGTGTCGTGCACGTTATGGGGCCTGAGCTCGGCCTTACGCACCCGGGCAAGACGATCGTCTGCGGCGACAGCCACACCTCGACGCACGGCGCATTCGGCGCACTCGCTTTCGGTATCGGTACTTCCGAGGTGGAGCACGTGCTCGCCACCCAGTGCCTTCAGCAGTCCAAAGCGAAGACCCTCGAAGTGCGCATCAATGGCAAGCTGAAGCCGGGCGTTACGGCGAAGGACCTGATCCTCGGCGTCATCGCCAAGTACGGCACGGACTTCGCGACGGGCTATGTTATCGAGTACACCGGCGAAGCGATCCGCGGCCTGTCCATGGAAGAGCGCATGACCGTGTGCAACATGTCCATCGAAGCGGGCGCAAGAGCGGGTCTGATCGCCCCGGACCAGACGACGTTCGATTATCTCCGCGGCCGCCAGTACGTACCACAGGGCGAAGCTTTCGAAGCGGCGGTAGCCGAATGGCAGAAGCTCGCTACGGACGAAGGCGCGCAGTATGACTGGGTCGTTGAATTCGATGCCGACTCCCTGATCCCGCAGGTGACCTGGGGCACAAGCCCGGGCATGGGTACCAGCGTAACGGCAACCGTACCGAATCCGGCGGACTTCACTACGGAGAACGAGCGCAAAGCGGCTGAGAAAGCCATCGAGTACATGGGCCTCACGCCGGGTACGCCGATGACGGAAATTCCTGTAGACTACGTGTTCATCGGTTCCTGTACGAACGGCCGGATTGAAGACCTGCGCGCCGCTGCTGCGGTTGCCCAAGGCTACAAGGTTTCTCCTAACGTGACTGCGATCGTGGTTCCGGGTTCGGGCCGTGTCAAGATCCAAGCCGAGAAGGAAGGCCTGGATGCCATCTTCACCGAAGCGGGCTTCGAATGGCGCGATGCGGGCTGCTCGATGTGCCTCGCGATGAACCCTGACGTGCTGAAGCCGGGCCAGCGCTGCGCTTCGACGTCCAACCGGAACTTCGAAGGACGCCAGGGCCGCGACGGCCGGACGCATCTCGTCTCTCCTGCGATGGCGGCAGCCGCTGCGATCGAAGGACGCTTCGTCGATGTGCGCGACTGGCAGTTCAAGGTCAAGCAGGAAGCGTAAGAATCTTACGATCTCATTTTATCCGATGCACTTATAGATATCGAATGTAGAGGAGTTATCACAATGGAAGCTTTCAACCAGCATACCGGCCTCGTGGCTCCGGTGGACCGCGTGAACGTGGACACGGACGCGATTATCCCTAAACAATTCCTGAAGCGCATCGAGCGCTCCGGCTTCGGCCAATTCCTGTTCTACGAATGGCGCTTCGACCAGAGCGGCGCCGAGATTCCGAGCTTCAGCCTGAACCAGCCGCGCTACCAGGGCGCATCGGTTCTGATCTCCCGCGCCAACTTCGGCTGCGGCTCCTCCCGTGAGCACGCGCCTTGGGCGATCCAGGACTTCGGCTTCCGCGTCGTGATCGCGCCGTCGTTCGCCGACATTTTCTACAACAACTGCTTCAAGAACGGCATCCTGCCGATCAAGCTGAGCGAGGAGCAGGTGGAAGAGCTGTTCCAGCGCACTACGGCGCAGGAAGGCTACCAGCTGACCGTGGATCTCGAGAACAAGACGATCACCGACGGCCAGGGCCTGAACATCGCGTTCGATCTTGACGAGCACCGCCGCCAGTTCCTGCTGCAGGGGCTCGACGATATCGGCCTGACGCTCCAACATGCCGACAAGATCGCTGCTTACGAGCAGGCGCACGAAGCACGCCTGTCCTATAACCGTTAATGCTGACGGACCCGTTATCCCCTTCTTTGTGAAGCGGATGCGGGTCCTTTTTTCTTGTTTCCAGCAATCGTTGAATCTTGAAAATTTCGGGTATCCTAAGGCCAAAGAGAGGCAGGCAGGGGGCCGTAACCGGTGACAAATTGAGTACTTTTGGCCCGTTTCTTCTGATCGAAAATGGGTGAATTGTCATGGAGTGGAAATGTACCCGCTCGCAATTTGTCTTATTTGTGAAAATTGCCACACGCTTTTTCATTTCTCAATTCGGTTGTGTATAATACATCTGAAGCAGGTCAGAAAGGGTGTTCGGACTATGGCATGGAACAAGATCGGCGTCGTCGGCGCCGGCACAATGGGACAAGGAATTGCCGAGATGCTTGCAGGCAAAGGCCTGGAAGTCGTACTGGTGGAGCGCACGCAGGAGAAGCTCGACCATGCGCTCGAGCAGCTCGAGATTTCACTTGATAAACAGATGGAAAAATGGGCGATTACGCCTGTGGAGAAAAAGCTGATTCTTTCGAGAATTCATAAAGAAACGTCGCTGGACAGCTTTGCGGACTGCGATCTCGTCATCGAGACGATCAGCGAAGACCTCGACATGAAGAAGGAAGTATTCCGCGTGCTGGACGAGGTCTGCCCTCCGCATGTGGTGCTGGCGAGCAATACGTCAACGCTCAGCTTGACGGAGCTTGCGGCCGAGACGAAGCAGCCGGAGCGGGTGATCGGACTGCATTTCCTCTATCCGGTGTCGAAGATTCACATGGTCGAAATTATCCGCGGGCTCCGCACAAGCGAAGAGGCCTTCGCGCAGACGAAGCAGTTCGTCGAAGATACGATCCAGAAGCGGGGCATTCAGGTCTATGAATCGCCGGGCTTCGTGACGACGCGTCTGATCTGCGTGCTGATCAACGAGGCGCTGCACGTGCTCTCCGAGCGCGTGGCGGAAGCGGCGGACATCGACAGCGCGATGCGCATCGGTTATGACTTCCACTACGGGCCGCTCGAGATGTGCGACCGCTTCGGACTCGATTCGGTCCTTGCGGCGATGGAGCGGATGTTCCGCGAATTCGGCGATGTAAAATACCGTCCGGCGGTCATTCTGAAGCAGATGGTGCGCGCAGGCCACCTCGGCATGAAGACGGGACAAGGCTTCTTCCGTTATGATAAGGATGGTGACCGGATATGATCGTACTCGTAATCAACGCGGGGAGCTCCTCGCTCAAGTTCCAGCTCTACCAGATGAAAGACGAATCCGTCCTGGCTAAGGGCCGCGTGGAGCGGATCGGCATGGAATCGGCGATCGTCACGATCGAGCCGACCGGCAAGCCGGAAGTGCGTGAAGTGCGTGAAATTCTGGAGCACACGACGGCGATCCGTAAAGTGCTCGACATGATCGTGCACCCGGAGCACGGCGTGCTGAAGTCCGTCAGCGAAATCGATGCGGTCGGACACCGCGTCGTACATGGCGGGGAGTCGTTCTCGAGCTCCGTACTCGTCACGGAAGAGGTGAAGCGGGAGATCAAGCGCCTCTTCGATCTGGCTCCGCTGCACAACCCGGCGCACATGCTCGGGATTCATGCGGTGGAAGCGAACATGCCGGAGGTGCCGCAGGCGGTCGTCTTCGATACGGCCTTCCACCAGACGATGCCGCCGGTATCCTATCTGTATCCGATTCCGATGGTGCTCTACAAGAAGCACAAGATCCGCCGCTACGGCTTCCACGGCACGTCTCACGCCTATGTCAGCGAACAGGCCGCGAAGTTCCTCGGCCGTCCGCTGGAGGAGCTCAAGCTGGTGACCTGCCATATCGGCAACGGTGCTTCCTGCACGGCCGTAGACGGGGGCAAGTCGATCGACACGAGCATGGGGATGACACCGCTCGAAGGCCTGATGATGGGCACGCGCAGCGGGGACATCGACCCGGCTATCGTGCCGTTCACCATGGCGAAGGAAGACCTGACGCTGAGCGAAGTGAACTCGATGCTCAACAAGCACAGCGGCCTGCTCGCGATCTCGAATATCGGCAGCGATATGCGGGAGATCGCGGAGGCGATGGAAGCCGGAGACCGCAACGCGGCGCTGGCCTTCGAGATGTACGAATACCGGCTGCGCAAGTACATCGGCTCCTATGCGGCGGCGATGAACGGGCTTGACGCGATTGTGTTCACCGCAGGGGTCGGCGAGAACTCCGCGCTGCTGCGTGCGGCCGTGTGCCGCGGGCTGAGCTTCCTCGGCATTGAGTTCGACGAAGAAGCGAACGCCCGCCGCTCCCCGGATGACCGTGCAATTACGAAGCCGGGCTCGCGCGTGCAGGTGCTCGTCATTCCGACCAATGAAGAACTGGTGATCGCCCGGGATACGTACGGGTTGATTTTGAACCGCAATGATGTAGAATAAGAAGACGGACAGGAGCGCAAACGTTTGTTCTATGAACGTAAGGCGCGTTCCTGCAGAAGAGAGCGGGCTCGCCTTCCCTTCGGGGACAGGGCCCGTTTTCTCGGTCTTCCGGGGATAGTTGTAACGGTAAGCGAACAAGGAGGAGATCAAACCTATGAGCCGTACATTGTGCACGATCCGCGAAGCGGGCAAGCATGTGGAACAACCGGTGACGATCGGCTGCTGGCTGCATAACATCCGCTCCAGCGGCAAGATCCGTTTCCTGCAGCTGCGGGACGGGTCGGGGTTTATGCAGGGTGTGGTCGTGAAGAGCGAAGTGTCCGAAGAGGTATGGGAGAATGCGGGCAAGCTGACGCAGGAGAGCTCCCTCTACATCACGGGGATCGTTAAGGAAGACACGCGCAGCAAGGGCGGCTATGAGCTGACGGTCACAGGTCTGGAGATCATCCAGATTGCGAGCGAGTATCCGATCACGCCGAAGGAGCACGGGGTGGATTTCCTGATGGACCACCGCCACCTGTGGATCCGTTCGCCGCGGCAGCGGGCTATTCTGGTCGTGCGCGCCCAGATCATCCGCGCCGTCCAGGAGTTCTTCGACGAGCGGGGCTTCCATCTGGTCGATCCGCCGATCCTGACGCCTTCCTCCTGCGAAGGAACGACGAACCTGTTCCATACGAAGTACTTTGAAGAAGACGCCTACCTGACGCAGAGCGGACAGCTCTATATGGAAGCGGCTGCGATGGCGCTCGGCCGGGTGTACTCGTTCGGGCCGACGTTCCGTGCGGAGAAGTCCAAGACCCGCCGCCACCTCATCGAGTTCTGGATGATCGAGCCCGAGATGGCCTTCGTTACGCATGAGGAGAACCTGGAGATCCAGGAGCAGTTCGTCTCGCATGTCGTACAGTCGGTGCTGAAGAACTGCCGCAAGGAGCTCGAGACGCTGGAGCGCGACATCTCGAAGCTGGAGAACATTCAGGCGCCGTTCCCGCGCATTACATACGACGAAGCGGTCGAGTTCCTGAAGAAGAACGGCCACGAGTTCGAATGGGGCGAAGACTTCGGTGCGCCGCATGAGACCGCCATCGCCCAGAGCTACGACAAGCCGGTGTTCATCACCCACTATCCGACGGAGATCAAGGCGTTCTATATGAAGCCGGATCCAAGCCGTCCGGAGGTGGTGCTCTGCGCCGATATGATCGCGCCGGAGGGCTACGGGGAGATTATCGGAGGCAGCCAGCGGATCGACGATCCGGAGCTGATGGAAGAGCGTTTCCTGCAGCACGAGCTGTCGAAGGAAGCTTACCAGTGGTATCTGGACCTGAGAAAATACGGCTCCGTTCCCCACTCCGGCTTCGGTCTTGGGCTTGAGCGCACCGTAGCCTGGATCTGCGGGCTGGATCATGTCCGCGAGACGATTCCGTTCCCTCGTCTGCTCTATCGTCTGTACCCTTAAGTCCCGCTGTCGGCATAGGAAAGGGAGAGGGGCTCGGTATGAGATCAAGTCAGGGAACGAATAAGGAACTGTCAGCAGCGCTTCTTCTCGGTTGGCAGGACGGACAGGTGGATGTGCCTTACTGGCTCCTGCAGTATTACTCGCGCCTGCGCCTGCAGGAAGCGGAGGTCATGCTGATCCTGCATGTCATGGCCTTCAAGCAGAAGGAGCAGAAGGATTTCCCGACGCTCGAAGAGATTCAGTCGAGGATGTCGCTGCCGCCGGAGAAGGTCATCGCTGCGCTGCAGAAGCTGCTTAAAGAAGGGCTGCTGCAGATCGACGAAGAGATGGATCCGGCCTCCGGCGTCCACAGCGAGAAGTACAACTGGACTCCGCTCCTGGAGCGTCTTGCGGAGTGCCGGCTGGAGGATCTCCAGGAGGAGAAGGCCGCGAGGCGCATCCGGCCTGGCGCCGCTCCGGGGGCGGGGAGCAGGGACGTGTTCACGATCTTCGAGAAGGAGTTCGGCCGTCCGCTGACGCCGATGGAGCTCGAATCGATCGCCGGCTGGCTAGACAAGGATGGGCATCCGGAGGAGCTGATACTCGCCGGGCTCAAGGAAGCGGTCTTCGCCGGCAAAGTGCATTTCCGGTATATCGACCGGATCCTGCTCGAGTGGCAGCGCAACCGCATCACGAGCGTGGAACAGGCGAAGGAGCATTCGCAGAAGTTCCGCTCGCGTTAATTGATTCGCAGTCAAAACACACAAAACCCCCTTCGCTCTGGAGAGAGCGGAGGGGGTTTTTGCCGTGCCATAAGGGTGCTCGGGTACTCTGCGGATTGCTTGCGCAGGCTGCTTACACCTTAAACCGGTTCATGAGCTCGCTGAGCTTGCCGCCCATGTGCTCGAGGCGTTCGGCTGCACCGCTGACTTCATCCATGCTGCCCTGCACATTGTCGGTCAGCTTCACGATCTGGGAGATGCCCTGTGCGGAGTGGCGGGCGGTCCCGGCCATGTTGTCCACCGTGGCGGCGACTTCCTCGCTGCCTGCAGCCATCTGCTCGCCGACCGCGGACATTTCGCGGATCTGGTCATTGATATGCTCGAACGCTTCAAGAATGCGGCGGATCGTCATTTCCGTCGAGGCGACGACCGACAGGCCGCGGGAGATTTCCTGCTCGGAGAGCTGCATCGCGCTCGAAGCCTGCTCCGAATTCGTGCGGATCTGTCCGATCACGTCGCCGATCTTCTGGGCGGAATCGCCCGATTGCGTCGCAAGCTTGCGGATTTCGCTGGCGACCACCGCAAAGCCTTTGCCCTGCTCGCCGGCGCGGGCCGCCTCGATGCCGGCATTGAGCGCCAGCATGTTCGTCTGCTCGGAGATGCCGCGGATCGACTGGATGAAGCCGCTGATTTCCTGCGTACGGCCGACGAGCTCGTGGATGGTTGCCGTCAGCGTGCCGAACGATTCGCGGATGCGTCCCATCTGCGCGTTCATGCCGGAGAGGTCTTCCCGGGACCGGACGGCCGAGACGGCCGCTTCCGCGGCTTCCGTCGAGGCGGAAGTGGACGTCTCCGCGATCCGGAGAATGCCCTGAGCCATCTCA
Source organism: Paenibacillus mucilaginosus 3016 (assembly GCF_000250655.1). NCBI lineage: Bacteria > Bacillati > Bacillota > Bacilli > Caryophanales > Paenibacillaceae > Paenibacillus > Paenibacillus mucilaginosus. Next base: position 6,411,175 of record NC_016935.1, on the reverse strand, counting down.
TCGACGGCCTTGGCGCTTTCGGCGGCCGCGACCGATTGGGTGCGCATGCCGCTGTCCATCGTCTGCAGGTTCTGCAGAATCAGGGCATAGTCGCTTCGCGTGCTCTCCATCTGACGCTGTACCACATCGATCGAAGCCTGAACCTGGTCCGACGTCAGCTTGACCTCGGAGACCAGCTTCTGCAGGGCTTCCCGCATGCCGTTCATCGGTATGCCGAAGCGCTTCAGCGAACCGAGCTGGTCGAGGCGGATATCCTGCGTCAGATCGCCCTTGGCAATGGTGGAGATGAAGCCTTCGATCTCACGGAACGGTTTGGCGTAAGCCATGAAGTTGGATACGCCGACGACCGTTGTGCCGAGTCCGACCAGCAGCAGAATGCCGAGGTTCTCCAGGGAGAGCAGCTCCTCCCCGGTGAAGAGTCCGTTGACAAGTACGGCGGCGGCGCCGATCGATACGCCCTGGGCGAAGGTCCGGAGACAATACTTCACCAATGTTTTCCTAATTTCTTTGTTTGCGTTCATATTCTAGTGCACTCCTTCGGTGTCATATGTAAATTCCGTTTTTCACTAAAAGGAAAATCCAGCCAAAAAATTTTCCGTGCTCATGTAACCTTTTATCGGCGGCGCCCGTCTATTCTATTAGTGCTGTAACAATTTGTCATTTCCCCAGATTCATAGACAGCCTGCACAGAGCTAAAGGGGCACGAGCCCTTGCGCTGCGGCTGTCTTTGGAGCGCGGTACCCCGTGCACAAGGAGAAGACGGAGGAGGATTGTGATGATGTCTTGGCTGCGGAGAAAAGCATCTGCAGCAGTGCCCGGCGAGCCTTCGGCGGCCGCAGCGGGGACGGCGGAAGCAGCCGGGGAGAACCCGGACGGCGGGGCATTGGCAGCTGCCGTGGCGGAGGATCGGGAGCTTCCGGAGGTGGACACGAGCACGCCGCTGCTCACCGTCAGAGGGGTGGAGCGTTCTTTTTCCGTAGGAGGGGATACGCTTCATGTGCTCAAAGGCATCAACATGGAGCTGTATCCGCTCCAGTTGGTGATGCTCAAGGGCCGTTCCGGTTCCGGCAAGACGACACTGCTGAATCTCATTGGGGGGCTGGACCAGCCGAACCGGGGAGAGATCCTGTTCAAGGGCCACCCGTTTCACAGCAGCAGCGACGACAAGCGGACGTACATACGAAGACAGGATATCGGTTTTATTTTTCAATCGTTTGCCTTAATGCCCCTCTTGTCCGCTTGGGAGAACGTGGAGCTGTCGCTGCGCATGGCCGGTGTGCCGAGAAGCCAGTGGAAGGGGAGAATCGCCCACTGTCTGGAGCTTGTGGGACTGACGAAGCGGATGCATCACCGTCCCTTCGAGCTGTCCGGCGGGGAGCAGCAGCGGGTGGCGATCGCGAAGGCGATTGCCCACAAGCCGAGCCTGCTGCTGGCCGATGAGCCGACGGCCGAGCTGGATTCGCAGATGGGCGCTCAGGTGATGGCGGTGTTCCGGGAGATCATCCGCACCGAGCGTACGACCATCTGCATGACAACACATGATCAGACCATAATGGAGGTTGCCGACCGTGTATTCGAAATGGTGGATGGAAAATTCGTCGGCAGGGATGCGGGCTGAACGGGGACAGGCGCCGAAAAGCGCCCCGGGCCTTCAAGGAAGCCGGAGGCTGCTCATCGGTTTCTTGGCCGGCGCGCTGATGCTGACATCCGGCTGTTCCCTGCTGCCGAAGGAGGCCGAAGAAGAAGTGCTGCCGGAGATCAAGCCTCCGCAGCTGTCGAAGAAGCCGGAGTATGAGGTGAAGACGCAGACGCTTGAGACGAAGGTAAGGGGCTCCGGCAAGCTGATGGCGACCGTGGAGGAGGACCTGTACTTCACGGATGAAGACAACCGGCGCATCAAGAGCATTGCCGTGAAGACGGGCGACCAGGTGCAGGCCGGGCAGGTCATCGCGGAGCTGGACGTGACCGAGCAGGAGAGCCAGTTGAAGCAGAAACAGCTGCAGACCCGCAAGGACGAGCTCACGATGATCGAATCGCTGCGCAAGGCCGACGAGCTGACCTCCGAGGAGCTGGAGAAGGCCAAGATCGACTTCGAGCTGAAGCGCGAGGAGCTGAACAAGCTGGAGAAGACGATCGCCGGCGCGAAGCTGACGGCGCCTTACAGCGGCACGATCGTATCCGTGTATCTCAAGAAGGGCGACACGGCCAAGGCCTATGACGCCGTAGCGAAGATCGCCGACCTGTCGCAGCTGACGGTGGCCGCGACGATCTCCTCGGACGATCTCAAGAAGGTCGCCGTCGGTATGGAAGCGGTCGTCGATATCAACGCTGCCGGACAGCACAAGGGCAAGGTGCTGCGCCTGCCGGCCCCGAAGGACGAGGATGCGTCCGGCGGGGGCGGGGAAGGCCAGAGCGGCGGCAGCGGGGACTCGAAGCCCGACTCGATCGACAACTACCTGCTGGTCGCCCTCGACGAGTTCCCGCAGGGACTTGACCGCGGCCGGCCGCTCAGCGTGCAGATCATCACGCAGCGCAAGGAGAATGCCGTGACGATTCCGGCGGCGGCGCTGCGCTCGTATGCCGGACGCAACTATGTCCAGGTTGTGGACGAGAAGGGCTCGAAGCGCGAGGTGGATGTGGAGATCGGCCAGCAGACGGCCACGGATGTGGAGATCCTGAAGGGCCTGACCCCGGGACAGAAAGTAGTGGGCCGCTGATGCTGATGCTGAGGTTTCTGCTCCGTAAGATGTGGAATACGCGCTGGCTGACGCTCAGCACGCTGGCCGGCCTGATTATGGCCGTCGCCTTCACCACCTCGATTCCGATGTATGCCGACGGGTCGCTGAAGCGGGTGGTGGCGAAGTCGCTCGAGGAGAAGAGCAGCGGCCTGCCGGCCGGCTCGGTGATGGCGCGGTATCAGGCGACGGGCAGCGAGAAGGCGGATGTGGCGGCCTTCGAGGAGGTGGACCGCTATATCCGGGAGGAGCTTCCCGCGGAGATCGCCTTTCCTTATACAGCCTACGTGCGGAGCCTGTCGATCCGCGCCTCGCAGCTGACGCCGGAGGACACGTCGAAGGTCGATCCGAGCAAGCGGAGGCAGATGACGCTCATGGCGCAGAACGGCCTGCAGGAGCAGGCCGAGCTGACGCTGGGCCAGTGGCCTGCGGAGCAGCCGCAGGGAGGCGTCATCGAGGTGGCGCTGCTCGAAGAGGCCCTGTACCGGGCCGATATGCATATCGGCGACGTTTTCATCTATCCGATCTCCGGAGGAGGCGGCATTGCGCCGGTCAAGGTGAAGATCGCGGGTGCCTTCAAGCCGAAGAACGAAGGCGATCCGTACTGGTACCAGGGAATGGAGGGGCTGCTCGGCACCTTCTTCATGAGCGAGGCGGGCTTCCAGGACTACATCCTGAAGAACAAAAAGATCCCCCTCAACCTGGCGAACTGGTATTACGCGTTCGACCTGAAGAATATTCAGACGAGCGACTTGTCGCCGCTCGAATCAAAGCTCGAGCGCCTGGACATCGTGCTCTTCCAGAAGCTGAAGAACACCCGGGTGGACGTGTCGTTCATTCAGCTCCTGCAGGAGTTCAAGGTCCAGAGCCTGCAGCTGCAGCTGCTGCTCTTCACCCTGGCGGCACCGATGATCGCGATGGTATTCTACTACATCGTGATGAACGCCCGCCAGTCGCTGGACCGGCAGCGGACCGTCATTGCGGTGATCCGCAGCCGGGGCGGCAGCACGGGGCAGATTATCTGGATTTATCTTCTCGAAGGCCTGCTGCTCGGCGGAGCGGCGATGGCGCTCGGTCCGATGCTCGGCTGGTTCATGGCCAAGAGCATCGGCTCGTCCAGCGGCTTCCTGACCTTCGTCGACCGCAAGGACGTGCCGGTCGGCGTCTCTGCTGAAGCGCTGCTCTACGGGGCGGCCGCGGTAGTGATCGCGCTGCTGGCCAGTGTCATTCCTGCGGTCGTCTACGCGCGGGCGTCCATCGTCTCGTATAAGCAGCAGCTGGCCCGCTCGGACCGCAAGCCCTTCTGGCAGCGCTGGTTCCTCGACGTGCTGCTGCTCGGGCTCGTCGGCTACGGGTATTACCTGTTCGCCCAGCGGCAGGACCTGTTCCGCGCCACGGGGATGACGACCGACCAGCTGTCGGTGCATCCGCTGCTCTTCTTCATTCCGGCCCTGTCGATCATCGCGCTCGGCCTGTTCTTCCTGCGGGTGTTCCCTTGGCTGCTGCGTTTCGGCAACTGGCTCGGCAAGCGGCTGCTGCCGGTGCCGGTCTATTTGACACTGACGCAGCTCTCGCGCTCGTCCACCGCTTATTATCCTCTCATGCTGCTCCTGATTCTTACCCTGGGGCTGGGCGTGTATAACGCCTCCGCGGCGCGGACCATCGACCTGAACTCCACCGACCGCATCCATTATGCCTACGGCACCGATGTGATCGTGCGGGCGGAGTGGGAGGCCGTGCCGCTGGAGCTGCCGACCGCACCGCAGACCGGCGGGCAAGGACAAGGGCAGGGACAGGGCGGCGGCCAGGGCCAGCAGGGCGGCTCCGGCGGTCAGGGAGGCCAAGGCGGACAGGGCGGGCCGGGCGGAGGCCAGTCCGGAGGGCAAGGAGGCGGCGAGAACACGCAGGTGAAGATGCGCTACATCGAGCCGCCGTTCGCCGTGTTCCGCGAGCTCGAGGGCGTGAAGCATGCGGCCCGTGTGCTGACCACGAAGGGCAATGTCGTGCTCTCGGGCAAGACGCTCGGGCAGGGCATGCTCATGGGCATCGACAACGTGGACTTCGCCGAGGTGGCGTGGTTCCGGCCCGACCTGTTCAAGACGCATCCGAACAACTATCTGAATCTGCTCGGGGAATACGAGCAGGCGGTGATTATCCCGGAGTCCTTCGCGGAGAAGCATCACCTGAAGCCGGGCGACCTGCTCAGCATCACGATCTCACAGCAGCCCGTCGAGTTCATCGTCGTGGCCGCTGTACCGTACTGGCCGAGCCAGTATCCGGATGAGATGCCGTTTTTCATCGCGAACCTCGATTATGTGTTCGACCAATCCCCGGTTACGCCGTATGATGTGTGGCTGAAGATGGAGGACGGGGCGAAGGTGGCTCCGCTGCTTGAGGCGCTCAGCGCCAAGAAGGTGGGGATTGCCACGGTCAAGGATGTGCGCAACGAGCTTATCACCCAGAAGAAGCATCCGGCCCGCGGCGGCGTCTTCGGCATTCTGAGCCTCGGCTTCCTGGTCTCGGCGCTCGTCTCCCTGATCGGATACATTCTGTATTGGTTCTTCAACCTGTCTTCGCGTGTCGTCCAGTTCGGCGTGCTGCGGGCCATGGGTCTCTCGCGCCGGCAGCTGACCGGGATGCTCCTTCTCGAGCAAATCTTCACGGCGGGCCTCGCGATCGGACTCGGCTTCGGGATCGGCAAGCTCACGAGCTATCTCTTCCTGCCGTTCCTGCAGACGGCGGAGAACGTGAAGACGCAGGTGCCGCCGTTCCGGGTCATCTTCGATACCCGGGATACGAGCCAGCTGTATATCGTGGTCGGCGTCATGATGCTGACCGGAGCGATGCTGCTCCTGCTGCATATCCGGCGCCTGCGCGTGCATCAGGCCGTGAAGCTCGGAGAGGAGAGGTGAGTCCATGATCCACTGCGAAGGGCTGGTCAAAATCTACAAAACCGACGATATCGAAGTCGTCGCGCTGCAGGGCCTGAACATCTCCGTCGCTCAGGGCGAGATGATGGCCATTATCGGCAACAGCGGCAGCGGCAAATCCACGCTGCTGAACATCCTGGGCGGCCTCGACCGGCCGTCCGCCGGGCAGGTGCAGGTGGGCGAGTGGAACCTGCTCAAGATCTCCGATGAGGAGCTCGTGAAGTATAAGCGGAAGACCGTGGGGTTCATCTGGCAGAACAATGCCCGCAACCTGGTGCCGTATCTCACGGCGCTGGAGAACGTGGAGATGCCGATGATGCTCAGCGGCGCTTATGACCGGGCTTACGCCAAGCAGCTCCTCGAGTGGGTCGGCCTCGGGGGGCGGATGAACAACAAGCTGCAGCAGCTCTCGGGCGGGGAGCAGCAGCGGGTGGCGATCGCCATTGCACTGGCGAACCGGCCCGCCATGCTGCTCGCCGACGAGCCGACGGGCTCGGTCGATACCCGGACCTCCGATCTCATCATGGACATCTTCCGCCGGCTGAACCGGGAGCTGGGCGTGACGGTGGTGATCGTCACCCATGATATGGCCCTGGCCGGCAAGGTGGACCGCGTGGTGGCGATCCGCGACGGCATGACGAGCACGGAGTTCATCAAGCGCAATCCGAACCTCGATGAAGCGGAGCAGGAAGCGGCCGCGGCCCTTGGCGGCGTCCACGAGGAATATGTCGTTCTGGACCGGGCGGGGCGGCTGCAGATTCCGAGGGCCTATCTGACCGCGCTGGGTATCGAAGGGAAGGCGTCGATGGAGTTCGACGGCGAGAAGATTATTATCCGGACCCCGAAGGAGCTCGGGTGAAGGCATGCTGCTTAAGCTGCCTTGCCAAGTTGAAGCTCCGCCTATCAGATCATTCGGTTTTATTCTGATTCTTCCATTCTATCTATATCCATTCCTATAAAGGAGCTGTACCGATGAATTCCATGATCAAACGGGGCGCCCTGCTGTCCCTCAGCGTATTGATGACGATGCCCCTGGCCGCCTGCATGAACCAGGGCGGCAAAGACAATGAAACCCCGCGCACCCTGCGCATCGGCACCATGAGCTACAGCCCGAACGACGAGTGGTTCCGCCAGCGGTTCACCGAGCTCTACGAGTTTGCGAACAAGAACATCACGATCGAGATGGTTCCGCTGATGGACGAGAGCATGATGTACGGGCCGCCGAAGGAAGGCGAGAAGCAGAAGAGCCCGATGGAGATGATGAAAGAGAAGATGACCGGTCCGAATCCGCCGGACGTGGTCATGGTCAACTTCGAGCAGATGCCCGAGCTGATCGAGAACAACCTGCTTAAGCAGCTCGACCCGATGATCACCAAGGACAAGTTCGATACGAGCGATTACGTTCCGGCGGTGATCGAAGGCATCAAGAAGGCGGGGGACGGCAAGATTTTTGCGCTGGCGCCGCTCTTCAGCTCCTCGGCCCTTGTCTATAACAAAAAACTGTTCGACGAAGCGGGGGTTAATCACCCTACGGACAAGATGACCTGGGATCAGGTCTTCGATCTGGCGCGCCGGGTGGCCAAGGGGGAAGGCAAGGACCGCAAGTACGGCTTCACCTTCTCTACCTATAACGGCGGCGATAATAACTATTATTCTTCCCAGATCTATTCCGCTCCGCTGCAGCTCAAGATGTTCGACGATGCCGGGGAGAAGATGACCGTGGATTCGGATCAGTGGGAGAAGGTCTGGAAGACGCTCCAGGGACTCCAAACCGAGAAGCTGACCCCTGAGCCGGTGGATCAGGAGAAGATGCGGCAGGCAATGATGTCCGGCAATCCGGAGGAGTATATGCCCTATCAAGGTGATGATTTCCTCTCTAGTAAAGTGGCAATGGCGGTGATAAACTACCATCAGATCGAACAGATTGCCAATGCTATGAAGCATTCCCAGAATATGAAGAACTTCACGCCGTTCGATTGGGATGTCGTCACGCTGCCTGTTCATCCGGAAGAGCCGAATGTCGGCGGCAATATCTACATGGAAGGCCTGATGGGTGTCAACAGCAACGCACAGAATCCGGATGATGCCTGGGATTTCATCAAGTTCGTGAACGGGGAGGACTGGGCGCGTCTGAAGTCCGGCGGACAGGGCTCGCTGGTTGCCCGTCAGAAGTACATCAAGCCGAAGGACGGAGCGGAGTTCAACATCAAGGCGTTCACGACGCTGCTCCCGGTGTCGAATCCGGACAATTCCAAGCTCTATACGGAGAAGCCGTATATCGGGCAGGTGGCGCAGATCGGCCAGATGAAGTTCCAGGAGGTGGTCAGCGGCAAGCTGCAGGTGCGCGAGGCGCTCAAGCAGTGGCAGACCGAAGGGGATGCCATGCTGCAGAAGCTGAAGGAGAACCCGAATGCCCCGATCGATATGGGCACGGGCAAGTAAGGAAAGGCTAGGCTGCTAGTTTCGGATATTTTGTGTGAACCGCACAGGGAGGTACAGCCAGATGAAACGTAAATCCAAATCGTACCGTACCGGGGTCATGCTGCTTACAGCGGCGCTGACCCTCGGGTCAGCCCTGCCGGGCTTTGCGGCGGAGAGCGGCGGCAGCACCTCTTCCGCCGGCTCGGCGGCCGTACTCTCGCTCGGCAGCGCTCCTGCGATCGGGCAGGTCCGCGTGACGGACAGCGCCTCGTTCGAGCTGAGGAACCTGACGATGCTGCCGGAACCGGGGAACCGCACCGTCACCTTCACCGTCACCGTACATAACGACGGAGACAGCGAGCTGCTCTTCATCGACTACTGGGTGCGCATGCGCACGAAGAGCGGGCAGCAGATCTCCGTCCGCCTGCTTCCGCAGGACAAGGAGAAGAACCGGATCGCCGCCAAGTCGAGCGAGGACATTTCCTTCTATGCGACGGTCAACGAGAAGACGGCTTTAACCGATCTCGTCTTTGATTTTATCCGCTGGGATTTCTCGCAGCCGAATTTCGAGAGCAAGCTGGGAGAGGTGGCCGTGCCGGAGACCTACAATCTCGTTACGCCGGCGGACGCCTCCCATACGATCGATCTGGCCGGCAACCCGGTCAAGTCTTCGATCAAGAAGGTGCTGCTCAGCAGGAATGAGAAAAATTATACGCCCACAGTGGTGCTGACGCTGGAGAATACGGGGACCCGGAGCAGCGCGCTTCCCGCCTACCAGTACCTGCTGCGAACCTCGGAAGGCTATATGTATCCGCTGGACGCCAAAGGGGTCAAAGATCTGGTGATTAACCCGAAGGTGACCAAGGATATCGAGCTGACTGGCTCGGTTCCCATCTCGGTGTCCACGGAAGGCTGGCAGCTCGTGATCGTGCAGAACGCAGCCGACCTGAAGCTCAATCTGCCGGTGGCCTTCTATGCCCTGCCGGCCGTCACGAAGACGGAGGGGGCGGATACGGGCAAGGAATACAGCTTTACGAACGAAGAGGGCACGTATACCGCCCAGCTGAAGACGGTACAGCGTCTCCCTTGGGAAGATGAGGACCTGCTCACCGCAGGTATTACGCTCACGAACAAAGGGCCCGAGTCGCTGCCGATCCCGAATCTGGCAGGCTACTTTATGCTCGAGGATAAAGTGAAGGTGGAAGCGAAGCTCGTAAAGACCGACAAGGTGATCGGGCTTGCGCCGAATGCGTCGGCCTCGTTCCAGTTCGTCGGGAAGATTCCTTACACGTACGAATTCGGCACGGTCAAGCTGGTGCTTCAGGAGAAGGAAGGGGCGGACACGGGGACAGACTCCTCCGGCTCGGACTCCGGAAGCAGTTCGGACTCCTCGGGGGAGACAAGCGACCTGCTCGAGTTTACGCACCGCTCCGAGATGATGAATATCCCTTACAACAACATTGGGGAGTCCTACAAGTCCACGGCCGTCGGACGGAGCATGAACTATAAGGTCCGCTCCATCACTACCTATCCCGGCGAGACGTCCGACATCCTCACGGCACAGCTTGAAGTGACGAATACGGAGAAACGGTTCACGGATATCGCGAAGCTCGTAGCCCAGTTCAAGACATCGGACGGGACGGTATTCCCGGCCGCCGTGTCGGAGGTGAAGACGAAGGTGGGCCCGGGCAACCCGGCACTGCTGACGCTGTCCACCACCGTTCCGAAGGGTTCGCCGTCGGTTGGCATGCACGTCATTATCGGAGACGCCGTTACGGGCGAGAAGCTCGCGGAGGGCGAGGAGGAGAGCAAGCCGGAAGCGTATGTGAATGCGGCTGCCTTCTGGCTGCCGGCCGAGAACTTTACTGTTCAGGACAACGTCAAGAACATCTCGCTGGCCCCTTATGAGCTGACGCTGAACAATGTCCGCACGACCATGGACCAGACTGGGATCCAATTTAAATTCGATTACGACCTGCTCAAGAAGGAGCCGGCGGTGGTCAACATGGAAGGCCGCAAGATTGTCATCGAAGTCGCGGATGAAGCAGGCAAGTTCAAGTTCTCCCGTGAATATGATGGAAAAGACTTCGAGGGAACGGCCGCCAAGGAAGGGGATTCCGGGGTGCAGAACGACGAGGGACGGCTCACGGTAGGTTCCCACAAGAACCAGGAAATCAAGGTAGCCGACCCGGACGCCATTTATTCCATTTCCTTCATCAAGCACTATAAGCTGAATGTCTATGATTCGTACCAGGGGCAGAAGAAGCTCATCGCCTCCAAACAGATTCAATGGTTTACCACCATGGAATAAGGTCACGTTCACACAAACTTAATCAACCCTTAAGAAACTTGCCGAACCGCTGCTGCGTAAACACGAAGCAGCGGTATTTTTTTGAATATATTCAGAAGGGATAACTCGCGCCGGCTCGGTTCTGTCATCCGATCTGTTTAATCGATCGCATCGACCTTAGAAAAACGGCGTTGGTGTTATCTTAGCGGCGGGGCCGGAACGTTCCAAACGGGATGCTTGAAGCGGGGGGAGGCCATGAATGCTTGCTAAGAAGGATGTCGGTACCTGATAGTTTTTGGGGCGCTGAACCGTCTTATTGAGGGGGGAACTACTGATCGAAGAGCGGCCGTGAAACCAGGGAAGCGGGAAGCGGATGGGCGGAAGGGGAACAATTATCAAGATTGGGTAAAGTTTCTAAGGAATATATTGACATCCCAAGCACCCGTGAATTATGTTATTAACGTTAACAACCTTCTTAACGATCATAACATCGCAATCCGAGGAGAATGGAATGAACAGACCGCCCCATGAGACGACCTTTGCTGAGGTACGCCGAACTTTCAGCAATCACATGTCCCTGGCATTCGAGAGCGAAGGCTTTTCCCCGCTGGTGGGACGCATTTTTGCCCTGCTTCTTTTCTCGAAGGACCCCATGAGTCTCCAGGATTTATCCGAGCACCTCGGTGTAACGAAAGCGGCCGTCAGCGTGCAGGTCCGGGCGCTCGAGCGGCAGTGCATGTGCCAGAAGGTGCCGACCGGCAGCGACCGCCGGGATTATTATTACATAGCACAGGATTTCAGTTTGACAACGATGAGAAGCACGAAGCAGAAAATCCATTCGATCAAGGAACAGTGCGATGTAATCCTCTCTACTCTGGAATCGCTTGGTGCCGTAGAGCTCGAGGAAGTGTCCGCTCTGGATGCTTCAAGACGCAGATTTATCGAGATGTCGGCGATGTACCAGCTTTTTTTGTCTCGGATGGAAGGCATCGAGGAAGAATGGGTTCAGCTTCGTGAGCGGCTGTTCCGGGAGGAAATGGGGGGCGGGAAGTATACCGGATGAGACGGCGGCCAGGTACAAAAGGATAAGGTTTCCTCAACCAGTAAATTTTATGCGGATTTTTGAAGGGGTGCCGGAGCGGGCACCGTCTAAGGGGAAGTCAGCCATTTAATGGAGGAGTAGAAGCATGAACTGGTTAACTAATTTTTCGATGAAGAACATCACGGCCGTTTTCATTATCGTGCTGCTGCTGTTCGGGGGCGGCGCTTATGCGACGACTACGCTGAAGGTAGAGAGTCTGCCGGATATCTCCTTCCCGGTCGTTCTGATCAACACTACCTACGTGGCTCCTCCTAATGACGTTATGGAAGACGTGACGAAGCCTCTGGAGAAGGCCGTTGCGGGGCTCGACGGGTTGAAGAATCTGACCTCCACGTCCAGTGACAACTTCTCCACCGTGGTGATTGAGCTCGAACAGGACGAAGATCCGGAGGAAGCGAAGCGGGATGTCGAGAGTCTGATCGCGAACGTCAACCTGCCGCAGTCTTCGGAGAAGCCACAGGTCACCACCCTGGGTTTTGCATCCCAGCCTGTGTACTACCTGGCGGTATACGGCGAGAACAACATGAACCAGCAGGAGCTCGACAAGATCTACAAGGACGTGATTCTTCCCGGCTTCAACAGCATCAAAGGGATTGACCACGTCGACTCGATCGGGAACCAGGAAGCGGTTCTGACGCTGAAGTTGGATGCCAATGCGATTAACAGCTACGGATTGACACCGGCCGGCGTATCGCAGAGCATCAAGTCCGCCATCATGACAAGCCCGGCTGGAACGGTCGATTTTAACGGGAACTCGCAGATGGTCCGGGTGAAGAGCGATCTCAACACGATCTACAGCCTCGAGAACATGAAGCTGACGACCGAGAGCGGCATCACGCTTCTGCTCAAGGATATCGCCAAGGTGGAGGCGATCACGGAATCGACGTTCAACGCCCGTCTGAACGGTATGCCGGCGATCGGCGTGAACCTGTTCAAGACGAAGAACGCGAATGCGATCGAGTTCGCCGCCGAAGCGGATGCGCTTATGGCCCAGTGGAAACAGCAGTACCCGAACATCACGTTCAAGACGATCTACAACTCCGCCGTCGATATCCAGAAGTCGGTGAACGGCATGGTCAAAGAAGGGGCGCTCGGGGCGCTGCTCGCTTCGGTCATGATTCTGATCTTCCTAAGAAATGTTCGGATGACCCTGATTGTTTTGGTCTCCATCCCGTTATCGATTATGGTGACGCTGCTCATCATGGCACCGCTTGACATCTCCCTCAACATCATGACCCTCGGCGGTATCGCCATTGCGATCGGGCGGGTCGTCGACGACAGTATCGTCGTTATCGAGAATATTTACAGTCAGCTCGTGAAGGCGGAGGAGCGCGGGGAATCCGTCATCAAGCTGGCTACGGCCCAGGTGGCTTCGGCCATTACCTCCTCTACGATTACCACTGTCGGTGTATTCGCACCGATCGCCTTCGTCAGCGGGGTGCTCGGGGAGATTTTCCGCCCGTTCGCCATTACGCTGTCCGTGGCACTGCTCTCTTCTCTGATCGTGGCGGTGACCGTCATTCCGATGCTCGCCAAGCTCATGGTCCTGAAGTCGAAGAACATCAAGCATCACGACGAAACGCAGGTCGGCAAGTTCTCCGGCGGGTACCTCTCGATCCTGAGGTGGTCCCTCAATACCGGAAAAAGACGATGCTGATGGCTATTATCGCATTTGTAGTCTCCGTGGTCGGCACCGTGCCCTTCCTGCCTACGGAATTCATGCCGAGCAGCGACTCGGACCGGCTGATGCAGATCCAACTGAAGATGCCGCGCGAAACCTCCTTCGAGACGATGGACCTGAAGGTTCAGGAGATCGAAGCGATGATGCGCGAAGCCAAGACCGCATCCGGTGAGCCGATCTATGAATTTGTAGAATCCCTCATCGGCTATAACGACGATGATGAGCGGATCGCTTACCGCTCGCAGTTCTTCGCCTCCACCACGGAAGGTGTGAGGGCGGGGGATGTCACGAATGACCTCAAAGAACAGATCTTATACCTTTTACCCAAAGGCTCCGAGGTTGACACGATCCTGCTCTCAGCTGGAGGACCTCCGTCTTCCGGCGTGGATTTCTCGTATCAGTTGAAGGGCGACGAAACCGAGGCCCTCATCAGAGGTGCGCAGGCTGTGCGAGAGAAAATGAAGGAGTTCCCTGAGCTGATCGATATCGAGGACAGCCTGAGCGAATCGAAGAACGAGATCGAGATCAACGTCGACCAGAACAAGGCGAGATTGTATAACCTCTCTTCCGCCCAGCTGATCGATAACGTGCGTTCCTGGCTCGCCGAAGAGAAGATCGGGGATCTCAAGTTCGACAATACAACCTTCGAGACGAAGATCATGCTCGACAATAACGACAAGAACTCCGTGGATAAAATCGGCAGCTTCCTGATCACCACACCTTCCGGTGCCGTGCTGAAGCTCAGCGATCTCGCCAAAATCCGGCAGATCGAAGCGCCGGCTTCCATCTCCCGCGAGATGCAGGACGTGTATGTGCGCGTAACGGCGAAGATCGATTCGGCCGACAAGGGCGGCGTCAGTGCGAAGATATCCGAAGCGCTGAAGAGCGTCGAACTGCCGGACGGCGTAAGGGCGGAAGTAAAGGGTGTCACCGACGACATCCAGGAAAGCTTCCAGCAGATGTTCGTGGCTATGGGCGCTTCCGTCTTCATCGTCTATCTGGTCATGGTGCTCGCCTTCGGCAACGGCAGTGCGCCGTTCGCCATCCTCTTCTCGCTGCCGCTTGCAGCGATCGGGGGACTCCTGGGCCTGCTGGTAACCGGTGAATCCATCAATATTACTTCCCTGATCGGATTCCTGATGCTGATCGGCGTCGTCGTTACGAATGCGATCGTACTCGTAGACCGGGTGCAGCAGCTCCGCAAGGGGGCTATACCGTACGGGATGCGCTGATCGAGGCGGGGCTGACACGGCTGCGTCCGATCATCATGACGGCCGGGGCGACGATCATAGCCCTGATGCCGCTGGCCCTCGGCCTGTCGGAAGGCACGCTGATCTCCAAGGGCCTTGCCGTGGTGGTTATCGGCGGTCTGACGACGTCGACGCTGCTGACGCTGCTCGTCGTGCCGATCGTGTATGAGATGATCGAGAACTTGAAGCGCCGGATGGCCCGGCTGTTCCGCAGGAAGCCGGCCGAGGCTGCACCCCCGTCCCGGTAACGCCCCATTGATCAAGAATAACGGGTCATATTCCAGATAAGCTCAAGGGAAAAGAGGAGAGTTAGGCGATGAATCGGATGAAGAGAAAGTCCAAATCGATGAAACCTGCCGTTAAGGTATTGGGGGCCGCGGTCTTGTCCGCGGCACTCCTGGCCAGCTGCTCGGCAGCCAAACCGGAAGCCGCTCCGGCCGCAAGTACCGAGGCTCAGATCAAGACCGTTAAGGTGTCTCCGGTCGAGAAGCAGAAGATCGGGGAACCGCTGGAGCAGGTGGCTGACGTCGCGTCGTCGATCCAGCTGGATGTTCTCACGAAATCGGGCGGTGACGTGCAGGCGATCCTGAAGAAACGCGGCGACATGGTAGAGAAGGGCGAGGTCATCTTCCGTATGGATCCGACCGATGTCCTGATCCAGAAGGAGAAGGCGCAAATCACGCTGAACAGCTCGCAGGAGCAGATCTCCAAGGCGAAGGCCACGCTCGCGGATAGCCGCAAAGAGCTGCAGAACGGGATTACGAAGCTGGAGCAGGCCATCAAGGATGCGGAGAAAAATTACAATAAACTGCGCAACGACTATGATCTCGGGCTCGTGACCAAAATTCAGCTGGAGCAGGCCGAAACGCAGCTGAACAGCCAGAAGCTGGATCTGGAGGCCAACCGCAGCAAACTGCAGACCCTCGACAACACGAATAACTTCATCGAGCTGGAGCAGGGGATCCAGACGGCCAACGTGTCGCTTCGCGAAGCGGACCGGACGCTCGGCAATATGGAAGTGAAGGCGGCCGTCAGCGGCGTGCTGACCGACCTGCCGATTCAAGAGGGCATGACGCTGAGCGCAGGCTTCAGCGCGGCGAAGATCCAGCAGCTTGATCCGATCAAGATCAAGGCGGAGCTGGCGGAGGATGCGGCGAATCTTGTCCGCGGCAAGAGCGAGCTCATCTTCTATATCCCGGGCGTTGTGGACAAGACCGCGGCCAAAGTGAGCTATTTGGCGGATGTGATGAGCGGGGAGACGAAGGCTTACTCCCTGGAGCTCGAAGTCCCGAACGCCGACCGCAAGCTTAAGCCGGGCATGAAGGCCCAGATCCAGCTCACCGGGGAGAATGAGCAGATGGTTGTTGCCGTTCCAACCCTGAGCGTCGTGCGTGAAGGAGGCGACACTTTCGTCTTCGTTCTCGCAGGGGACCAGGCGGAGAAGCGCAAGGTGCAGCTCGGCCGGCTCAATGAGACGATTCAAGAGGTTATCTCCGGCGTCAAAGAAGGGGAGCAGCTCATCATCTCCGGCCAGAACCAGCTGAAGGACAAAGAGAAAGTACAGCTGGCGAAGTAACGGGCCAAGCAAACCACAAAGGATCCGACAGGAGGAGAACCAAGTGAACCGCAAACTGAAAATGACCGTAGCATCCGTTATACTCTCTGCATCTCTCGTAACTCCCGGGTATGCCGCACTGGCTGCTGAGGCGCCGGCTGCCGAAACGGCTGTGCCGGCGGTCGTAAGCTATAAGCTGACGGACCTGCTTGATTTTGAAGTGAAGGCCGTGCTGAACGAGAAGGTGGACGAAGGAACCCGCCTTGGGGTCGTCGTACGGCTTAAGAATAACAGCAGCAGCGTTACGCGTGTGCCCGACTATGAGCTCCGCGTCAAATCGAGCGACGGCACTGTCTATACGCTGCAGCCGAGCGCCGGAAGCCCCAAATCGATTCAGCCGAAAGCGACCACCGAGGTGGGCTATATCTCCGTTGTAGACCGCACGGATGAGATCACGCTGACGGAAGTCAACTGGACGGACGTGGACGTGTACGTCTATCCGAAGACGGAAACCGTGATCGTGGCCGCTCCGATAACCGGCACCGTATGGCAGGGCAGCGAATCGCTCATTACCGACCCGAAGGCCGTGAAAAAATGGTCCGACGCATTTGTCATTCCTACTCTGACTTCACCGATCCAGTACACGCCGGTGAATATCAAGAAGGAATCGACGCAGAACGGCACGGTCTTCGTCGTGCAGCTGCTCGCTTATAATCCATCCGCAAAGAAGGAAGAGATTCCTGCGTTCGTCATCGACGGCAGAAACGAAGAGAAGGTGTTCGCGGGCTCGCGTGTAGAGCAGGGAGCCTTATCCCTTCAGCCGAAGGAAGAGAAGTACATTCACTTCGCGATCCCGACGGACCAGGATACGGTGCTGACCTCGCTGAACGTACTGACGGAGGAGCAGTTCGGCGGCGCGGCAGCGGGTTCGGCAGGCGACTCTTCAGCGGCATCTGCCGCCAGCGCGGCAGGCTCGTCCGCCGGCACCGCAGCCGGCGCGGGCAGTACGGATGCGGCGGCAGCAGGCGGCGGGGATGCAGGCGCTGCAAGCGCGATGAGTGCCGTGAATACGGCCCGCAGCGGTTACTACGTGGGCCGGCTGAACATTCTGCTGCCGGCCGGGCCGACGGATACGAGAGTTGTGCCTTACAATCTCGGCGATGTCATGCAGTTCGACAAGCGCAGCGAGCTGATTCCGGCGGAGCTGGATGTGTCGGTGGCACAGTTCGATATGTACGAGAATACCGAAGAAGGCGCGAAGACGGTCACCGCCAAGTTCAAGCTGTACAACAAGAGTGATAAGCCGGTGGCGGTGCCGACTTTCCAAGCAGATCTCGTAAGCAGCGACGGCTATGAGTACACCGGGGCGAGACAGAAGATCTCTACCGCGCAGATTCTTCCGAAATCGGCTATCATGATCAACTACTCTTATTCGGTTCCATTATCGGAGCCTGGTACGGATCTAGGAGTGAAAGTACAGGATCCGAAGCTGGCTGCACCTTACAAGACAACCATCGCGGCATACAAGGTACCGCTGCAGCCGTCGGGTGATCTCAATCAAACCATTGTCGCTTATCCGTACGAGGTAACCCTCAAAATCCTAAATCTCTCCTATGCGTATAGTGCGGAGGGTTACGTTTATAGTGCAAGACCTTTTGTAGAGCTAAAGCGTCAGGATCTGGTGCAGCTTGATGCCAGCTCCACGGGACTCCTTTTCGAGCTCTACGATGGTTTGGGCAGTTTCATAGGTACGGCAACCAAACCTTTCATCGGAGAAGGGCGACTGCTGCCTGGGGAGAACAAGCTTACCTTTGGTGGTACGAATACACAAGGAAGTTTCCCGCTTATGATCAAAGTATATGAAACTTTCACAACTGAAAATGGCGCAGTGGCGAAACGACTCGTAGGCACATTCAAACAGTAGAATCTGTCTCTTGCACTATTATCTTTACTTATACCGCAGATCAGCCGGTCCAAGAGGCCGGCTTTTTGCCGTCCGTTCCTGGCCAAGCGCCCAAACTCCTTAAGGATCAGGAACAGAAAAAATCCGCCCCTCGCAGGGCGGATTCTTTAGGTATAAATCTATGAGAGCACAAACTCGCTGATCGTCTTCCAGACGCCGTTCTGCTCCTGACGCAGCAGGGTGAACCGGTCAACCGTGCACTGCAGGTCCAGCGTCTGATTCTTCAGGCTCGACAGGACATCGTGGAGCTCGTCGTCACCAAGCTCCTGAGCGACCGTCAGATGCGGCGTATACGTGTAAGTCTTCGGTACGGGCCGCGGGAGACCTTGGGCGATGGCTTCATGCAGGCGGCGCATCGGTTCCGGATCGGAGAGGGCCATATAGATGACATTGCTGGCAGGATAGAAGCTGGAGAACCGGTTAAAGTGAAGCGGGAACGGCTTCCAGGCGCCTGCGATGGAATGGAGAACGGCTATGGCGTCATTCAGCTGCTCGTGCGTCCACTCCTGCTTCTCGTACACCGTGAGATGCGGACGGATCAGAAAGTCGCGGGGATCATATCGTTTGCGCAGCGGCGCTGCGATCTCGGCTATTTCTTGAGACGGAAATACGGCGATACCATAGAACATGGGATTCCCTCCTTTTATTCATTATAACGCCTGCTGGGCAAGCATTCCAAGGGAAAAACCTTCCGTGGAAAAAGATGTCCCTTTTCCCTGCACGAGCCTAATGCAAGCGCTATCATTGTATGTTATAATGAACGCATTCCGGTAAAAGGGGCGATCTCCATGAAGCGTCAGGTTCACAGCGTCGAAGTCAAAACCGCCGTTTATCAGAAACTGGAAGAGCGCGGGGTTACCATAGAAGATATCGCCGAGATCGTTCGGGAAATGCAGCTGCCTTACCAGCCCCATCTGACTTTAGAGGACTGCGTGAGTTCCGTGCACGCGGTGCTGAAGAAGCGCGAGCTCCAGCATGCGATTCTGGTCGGGATCGAGCTCGACATGCTGACCGAGAAGGGGCTGCTGTCGGAACCGATCCAGTCGATCATCGAGTCGGATGAAGGCCTCTTCGGGTGCGACGAAACGCTCGCCCTCGGCTCGGTATTCGGCTACGGGAGCATTGCCGTCACGACCTTCGGCCACTTAGACAAGCATAAGATCGGCATCATTAAGCGGCTGGATACGAAGAACGGCAAGCAGGTGCATACGTTCCTTGATGACCTCGTCGCCGCCATCGCTTCTTCAGCTTCGTCCCGTATCGCACACCACCAGCGGGATCTCGAAGAGAAGGAAAGTGTCGTGACCTACATCGCCAAACCGGAGGAGAATGCAAGCTGACCGCTGCTTGCTCCGGGTTTCATTCATACACCGTGCACAAGAAGAAGCTTCTCTCCCAAATAAGGAAGCTTCTTTTTGGTTATGATAAGGGAAGGAAATCATCAACGGCTGGCAAGCGGAGCGTGAACCGATGAATTGGATCTATTGGGTAAAATTATACGACAGCAAGTTTCAGGCAGGCTGTCTGGCCAAGCGGATGGAAGAGGACTGGTGGATTTATGGATACGAATGCCCGACCGAGGTGCAGGTATTCCGTTCGCGCAAAGGGCGTTTCGGCGTCCGGTATACGGTATAAATTTATACTTGACTCCTGTGTTTGGCATGGTGTATATTTATTTTTGTCGCCATAAAGCATTGGATCTCTAACTGGCGCGGGGTGGAGCAGCCCGGTAGCTCGTCGGGCTCATAACCCGAAGGCCGCAGGTTCAAATCCTGCCCCCGCAACCAAACATCCTGCTTCCATTGTGGGCCCTTAGCTCAGTTGGTTAGAGCGGTCGGCTCATAACCGATTGGTCGGGGGTTCGAGTCCCTCAGGGCCCACCACTCTCATGCCGGAGTGGCGGAATTGGCAGACGCACAGGACTTAAAATCCTGCGGTGGGTGACCACCGTACCGGTTCGATCCCGGTCTTCGGCAGATGCTTTTGACACTATAGGGTTTATCTCCATTTCGTCTTCGGACGTGGGAGATAAACCCTTTTTCATTTTGCCAGGATGGACGGTTGTTTTTCGTGGGCGCTCGCATATACTTTATCACTACAAGCAGAGGAGGAAGCCCTATGCCTTCCATTATTCTGGCACCGATCAAGATTACGGGCAACGACGGGGAGCTGGTCTTCGGCGACGTGCTGCAGATTACCCCGAAGAGCACTTCCAAGAGCGCCTCAGGCGCCGGCGGCGGCAATACCGGCGATTTCAGTGCGACCTTTACCCTGGTAAGCTTCACCAACACCCTGGATCCCGATATCGCTGATTCGAACAACACGGCGAACAATTAGCCGGAGGCTTCGGCCTTCCGATGATTCGGGAACGTGCGCGCACTGGCGCTCATCTATACGGATGAGACGGACGGTGCGCGTTTTTTTATTCAAAGGTTACTGCACGGCAGCCGGAGCTCTTCAGGAAAAGCGGATATCGATCTCATGAAACAGATGGTCGGCGGCCTGTTTGCGAAGATGCAGCTGCAGGACACCTTGGCGGTAGACGGCTTTGCAGCTTCCCGGGACGATGGGCGAGGTGAGGCGGATCGTCTGCGTATTATCATCCGGGAGGTTCTCCAGCCGCACCTGGCTGACACTGAGCAGGAGACGCAGCTGGCGTGCCTGGGCCCGGTCGGGAATATGCACTTTGACGATAACGCTCTTATGGGTATCGAAGATTTCGGAGTGAAAATGATGCTTGATGGACGGCGCCTCCGCAGCGGGTATCGCCTGACGCAGCACGTCCTTCACGTAATTCTCCACCCAGGCCATCCCTTCACCGGCCTCCGGCATGCCGGCCTGGCCGGCAAACGGCATCCTGCCGCCAAAGAACTGCTCGAACTGCTTCCAATTCATCTCGAACGGATTGGGGTTCGGACCCTCCATATGTCATCAACTCCTCGCTGCTTCAAGTATATGACCCCGCGCACCAAAGCATGATTGCCTGCGGAGCGCTCCCCCGCCAAAAACATACTTGAAGGCACAGAATCATATACTGTATCAAATCCAATAACGGATAGGGTGTTGCTCATGCCGGCAGTCGTAGGTGCAATCAAGATTGTCAACGTCGGTACAGGCTCCGTAGTGCATATTGGCGACTCGATCCAAATCGCGCCGAACTCTGCGGCCAAAACCTTTGCCGGAGCAGGCTCATTCAATACGGGCGACGGACTGCGGATTTATAATATGGTCAGCACAACCAATACCTATGACGCGGACTTCGCCGATTCTACGATCACGTCGGCAGATAAGGCGGTGGTGTGAGTCGTGCAGCTGGTGATCCATCAACAGATCGTGATCCACCAATTGAAAATAGGGTCCGTGTCCAATTCATCCGTTCTGCAGATTGGAACGGCGGGCACCATCCGATCGCTGTCCAATTTATACAATACGGGCGGATTCACCGGGCCGGCTCCGGGCTTTGAAGGGGGGGCAAGCGGGGAGGAACAATCTCCCCTGCCTTTGGTTCCGCTGCCATCACCCAGGTGAAACGGAGGAATAATCGATGAACCTCATGACTCCCGAGTCGTACTTCCGAAAGCTGAACGAATACCTGGCTTGGCAGACGGACCGAATCCGCTGGCTGGAGATGCGGGTGGAATCCTTGGCACAGGAAGTGGAGACGCTGAAGAAACAGAAGGGGATTACCATCGAGAAAATCGAATACAATTTTGATCAGCTTAAGGTGGATACGCTCGAAGGAACGCTGAATGTGGGACTCTCTCCCGCGGGTCTTGGCGCGGCTTCCCTGGAGGATGCCACCGCGGGCGGGGAGACGATCCGCACGAATACCTCAAAGTCCGAGTCCTTCTCACGTATCCAGAAGAACGTTTTCGATTATCTGGAACGGTCCTGTCCGGCTGAGCTCAGTGAGCTCGAGCGCCAATACGGCGTGGAGTTTGGCAAGGATTTTCACAATATGATGATCGGTGATCTCCAGAACCAGGTGGGGCCAAGGATTGATCATTATCTGAAATCCGCAGGGGATCCAGAACAGCCCGAGCTTTCGGAGGAGCAGGAGAAGTGGGTCGAAACCCGGGTGATCGAAGACGTCCGCAGGGGGATGCAGCAGTATTTTGTGAAGAAGCAAGCTGATCTGAAGGGAGAGGGTGGGACATGAATCTGTTCGTGGACAACAAAGGGCTGCATGTGGGCAACGTACATATTACAGGGGTAGCGAGTGCTTCCCTGTTCTTGATCGGTGATGCGAACCTTATCCGCCTCTCCAGCGTGTTCGATACACCGCCTGAGTCGCTGATTATCGGTCCGCTGGAGCCCTTAAACCCGGAGGAGCCCGAGTGAGCAGCGGGATAAGGACCTCCGTCGTCGGAAGCATCCGGGTCATTGATATAGGCTATGCGTCCACGCTGCTGATAGGGGATCTGGTCGATTTTGCACCGGTCTCACTGGCTTTGGCCGTGCAGCGGGAAATCCCTCGTTATTACGGGAATGAGGGAAAGTTTGAAGACTTTCCCTTGTTCGTTATGCCGATTCCGCTGCCTTCCGAAGAGCAGCCCGTAAGCCTGACCGCAAGACAGACCTGTGCCCGGATCGAGGTGGACCGGGTTCGGATAACCGCCGTCTCCTCCTCCTCCATGGTTCAGGTGGGCTCGAACCGCTCCGTCCGGGCGGAATCCCGGGTGAAGCATATCCGGCAGCTGCTGCGGGCCCGCAATGACAGCTGAAGGCCGGTTATACGAGGTACTTGCCCCAGAGATGGAACACCGACCCGCTCTGGTACGGCGGAAACAGCTCGCCGGCCTCCCAGGATTCCACGATCCGTGAGGCACTGACCGGGTCTATGCCATGCTGAAGGAGCTGCTGGAGGGTATGAGCTTCGTTGGCGGGCCCGGGAACAGGAGAAGAGGGGGAGGCGCCGTATCCGGCCTCCGATGGAGCAAGAGCTCGAAGTATCGCATTACGGTTCATGGAGCAGCCGCATCCTTTCAGGGCGATTTCCCTAGGGAATCGCTGTTGGTTTTTCTACCACTATATGCCTGCAACAGCGGCGGGGTGCCCAGAAGCATCCTGCCCTAAAGGCTCATTGACGGCAAGCCGGGAGGAAGCTCAGGCGAACGACAGCATCCTCGGAAGGAAGCCGAGCCAAGGCCGGGTATGGTATAATACGGTGAAAACCAAGGGATATGAGAGGAGAGCTGGCGAAGTGGCACGCACCCGAATTGAGCACATCGGCATTATGGTCAAAGATATGGATACCTCCGTCGAGTTTTATGAGAAAGTGGTGGGCCTCAAGCTGAAGGACACCCTGCTTCATACGAACGGCGTCATCAAGCTGGCGTTTCTCGGCTTCGGCGAACAGGGGGAGACGGAAGTGGAGCTCATCCAGGGGTATAACGACGGGCTTCCCCAGGAGGGCAAGGTGCATCATCTGGCGTTCACGGTGGACGATATCGAAGAGGAGTTCGAGCGGATCGGGAAGCTGGATGTCAAGCGGATCGATGAGGACATCATCACGCTGCCGAACGGCTCCCGGTATTTCTTCTTCCACGGTCCGGACGGAGAGTGGATCGAGTTCTTCCAATCCACACGGTAAGGCGGGAGGGCCATGCTGCTCAGCAAACAGCAGAAGAAGCTCATTGTGGAGATTCTGATGAAAGAACGGCGGCGGCTGTTCTCCAGGCATAAGGGAGAACTGCTGGACCGGACGATCGCCGACCTGCTCCAGACGGTCCGCAATGAGGACATTAACATCACGGACCCGCGCGACAGCTCCATCGATTGGGGAAGCCGCGGCCGGCCCAAACGGTGACGGTACATAGCCAAGAACAAAACAAGAGGCGCCTTCTCCTAAGAGAGGTGCCTCTTTGCTGTATGCGCTGCTTCAGGCTCTGGGGATCAGATTGAGCTCCGCCGCCTGATCTTCGGTGAGAATGAATTCTTCCTTCGGCCAGAAATCCTCCTCAGGGTCCCGTCCGAACATCTTCAGCAGCTGCGGCCAGATCCCGCGCTGCATGGCTTCCTCCACGCTTATCATGATTTTCATAAGGATTCCCCCTGCTCTTAGCATCGGCGTTTTGTTAAGATATTACACCAAAATGAGCGGAATGTACCACTTGAAATACGAACGAATGTTTGGCATAATAAGATTACAAGAGAACGGGTGTTCTTGTTCCGGAGGAGGGATGGCTGTTGGAAGCCTGGATGCAGAAGTACAAGGGAAGCATGGTGGAGCTTATTTATTCCGATGGAGCCGAGCGCTTCACGAAGCGGGTCGTCCGGATTTTGTCGGTGCACGGAAGCTATGTATTGGCCTATTGTACGGAGCGCAGGGCCGTCCGCAGCTTTGCACTCGGAGGAATATTGGCATATCAGCCGCTCCGGGGCAGGGGTGCGTAGCTTGTCCTGCGGGATAGAGGCTGGGCCGGGGTAAGGAGCTGGAGGCAGTGAAGAGCAATCTGTACGATGAACTGAAGACGAACGGAAGAGATGAAGGGGAACGGCTGAGGCTGCTCATGATGGAGATCCGTTCCCTGCTCGAAGCCAAGAAGAAGCGGTCGCCGCTTGAGAAGAGGCGGTCTCTGCGTCCGAAGACGGTGCCGAAAGCCTGGGAAAGGTAAAGGGCGGCGGACGGGTTCGGCAGAGCGATGCGGCCGTGTCCTCGCGGGGAGGATGAGATCAGGCCGAGGTGGACTGCAGTACGTTTACGGGTGCGGGCGTCTCTGCGCGCTTAGAGAGCCGAACACACATACCGGCACGGTACAGGTTGTCATGAACGTAATGGAAGCCTGTCGTAAATACCATGTGATCCGGGGACGACTCGGACGAATGCAGCTGTTTGCATACGATGCAATAGTACATAGGGGTTGTCTCCTTTTATTCACATTATGACAATTATAGACAAAGTGTATGCTTCAGGAAGGTGCAGTATGACACATATTTAAAGAACATTGGATGAAGCGGTTATTCTCCCTTACCCTCATTCGACAAACCTGAATCGGTGAGGGGCAGGAAAATTGTCGAATCATAGGAAGATTGTGTAATTTTCTGGGAACAAGGACAAGATCCGACAGATTGTACCCATAGACGGCGTACGGGCTCATGCTTCGTACGCTGTTTTTTGGCTGCCAGACTGCATGAACACAGCAGACTGCAGGACGCCGGGGAGATTATGGTATGATAGGGGGAAGCGAGGAAAGGGAATGAACTGAGAAGAAAACAAGAGAGGGGATTCCTGTGGCGTCCAAAACCAATGCCTGCCGGCTGCTCGATCAGCTGAGGGTGGCGTATACCCTGCATGAATACACATGGGAGGAGGAACAGCTGGACGCGGGGACGGTAGCGGCCAAAGTGGGTCTGCCGGCGGGCCAGCTGTTCAAAACGCTGGTGCTTCGAGGTGATAAGACCGGCGTGCTGGTCGTCTGTATCCCGGGGGACCAAGAGCTGGATCTGAAGAAAACGGCGGCCGTCAGCGGCAACAAGAAGGTCGAGATGGTGCCCGTCAAAGAGATCCAGGGACTGACCGGATATATCCGCGGGGGCGTATCGCCGCTCGGTATCAAGAAGGCTTATCCGCTGTATCTCGACCGGAAGGCGCTCGCCCTGGACCCGGTCAGCATCAGCGCGGGACGCCGGGGAATGCAGATCTTCCTTGCGGGAGAAGCGCTGGCCTCCGCCGCGGAGGCCGTGGTCAGCGAGCTCACCTAGCGACGAAGGCATAACTGTATTCAAGGGAGGCGCCTGAAGGAGCAAGGAGGCGGGGGAGGAATCCCCCGGAGAGAGGAGGAGCATCCATGCTGTTGACGGCAATCGCCCCGATGACGGCTGAGGCGGCGGGCGAGCCCTTCGATGACGAGGCGTTCCTGTTCGAACCCAAGTGGGACGGAGGGCGCCTGCTGCTGCACAAGCAGGGGGAACGCTGCGAGATCTATACGCGAAGCGGGCGCATCGTGACCGAGAAGCTGCCGGAGCTGCGGGAGGCTCTGGCGGACCTCCCGGTCCGCTCCGTCCTCCTCGACGGCGAGGGCATCGTGCTGCGCGGCGGCCGTCCCGTCTTCGACGATTGGGCGTACCGGCTGCGGATCAGCCAGGCCGCCAAGATCCGTACCGCCCGCCAGACGCATCCGGTCGTCTTCGCGGCCTTTGACGTGCTCTGCACGGACCGGCCGCATCTGGAGGAGCCGCTGACGCAGCGCAAGGCCCGGCTCGGGGAGCTGCTGCAGCGAGGCGGCGGGATCCTCACGCCTACCGTGTCGGTGGAAGCCCAGGGCCGCCGGCTGTACGAGCTGACGGCCGCGCAGGAGCTGGAGGGGATCGTGGCGAAACGCAAGACCTCCCTCTACATACCGGGCCGCCGAAGCTCCGATTGGATCAAGATCAAGCACCCGCGCCTGATCGACACGGTCATCCTGGGCTGCCGCTCCGAGCCGTTTGAGCTGGTGGTCGGCCTGCAGTTCCGCACCGTGAAGAACAAACCGGTGGGCCGGGTCTCCAAGGGCCTCACGGTGGAGGACCGGGATCGCTTTCTTCAGGCTGCCCGGGAGCTGCGTGTGCGGCAGGAGGGAGGGGTCCAGTGGATTGAGCCCCGGTTGTGCTGCCGGATCTCATACCGGGACCGAAGCGAGATGCACCAGCTCGAAGATACGGAATTCTTAGCCTTCCTGTGGGATAAGCAGCCGGAGGAATGTGTATGGCCCTATACGTAAGATTTGGGGCGCAGCCGGTACATGAGAACAGAAGAAAAAACCTCTTCGAGAATCGAAGAGGTTTTTTCTTGATGACCTGTACTGGGCTCGAACCAGTGACCCCCACCCTGTCAAGATGGTGCTCTCCCAGCTGAGCTAACAAGTCATAATAGGAACGGATCAAATCTGATCTCGTTTTGCTTGGGACGATTCTTATCATATCAAGGGAGCTCCCCCTTGTCAACACCTCTATATATTTTTTGTAAAGATTCCCTGCCTGAGGGGAACAGGCTGTGACGGTTCGCATAGGTTTCGCCGGAATCGTTATGCTATAATTACAGGAAAACCAAGCCTCTGAAGGGAAGGGAAGCGCATGAGAGACTTTCGTTGGGGAATGGAACCGCAGCTCCCGGCTGATTCGGCCGAGTCTATAGAGAAGGAAACGCTCGATTGGGGGGAAGCGGAGTGGGGGACCCACCGGTACCATATCCGGAGGCTGATTCATGACACCATCGCGCAGCTCGGTCCGCGCGAGAAGGCGGCCGTGCTGGGCGCCGGGAATCACGGCGATGTGGACCTGCCGGATGTCAGCACGCAGTTCCAGGGCCTGACGGTGCTGGACACGGAGGACAACGTCCTCGAAGAGGTGCTGGAGTCCACCGGCAGCTCCGCCGCAGGACGGATCAAGTCGCTGACCCGCGTGGATTATACGGGGCTTGATCAGATCTCATTCTATGAACGGTACGAAGAGCTGCTCAGCGGCGGGGCGCCGGCGGACAAGCTGATCGCGTTCCTTCGGGACAGCGCCTTTGAAGCCAGGCGGATCGAAATCATGCCGCATCTCAAGAAGTCGTTCTCGCTCGTCGTATCTTCGGGCGTGCACACCCAGCTCTTCTATGCGGATGCTCTGGCGCAGTTCCACGGTTATGTGGAGCAGTATACCGAGGCGGAGCGGAAGGCGGTCATCGAAGCGATCCGGTCGCTCCGAAATTCACTCGTAACAGCATACAATCAGACGCTGCTGTCTCTTCTGAAGCCGGATGGGCGGATCGTCGTGTGGACCGAGATGATTCTGGTCGACGAGAGCAAGGAAGAAGTGATGGAAGAGCTGAACGGGAAGACGCTGGGCTCGGAGCGGACCGCTTATCTGTTCTCCGTCTTCGGCAAGTACGGGATCGATGCGGCGGTGCTTGGCCTGAAGGATCTTCACGACAAATTAAAAACGGACCAGCTGCTGTTTCGCAGCTGGTCCTGGCATACGGAGTCGGGCAAGCGGTACCTCGTGGCAGGCATGTCCGGCCGGGCCCGTTAGAAGGGGCCGAGTCCTTCCAGTTCCTCCTCGGGCACGAAGCTGCAGGAGGAGAGGACGGGACTGCGGCGCAGCTTGATCGACAGCTGATTGATCACGCTGGCGAGAGTCGCGGTATCCTGCTCGTCCAGCGAGAACTGCGCACAGTACTGCGGATGGCCGCCCGTATCCACCGTACGGACGATGACGCCAAGGGGCTTGTAATCCCTCCCGAGCGCAGTGAACCGCAGCTCGACCAGCAGGTGCTTCTCATCAGGGAGCGGGTCGGTTGCAATGAACCGGGCTCCTCCCGCCGAGAGGTCCAGCAGGGCCGTCTTCATCGTGCGGGTCACCGTATGGCTGTCATGAACACCGACCATGCGCAGCTCGGCGCCCAGCGGCCGCTGAAGCTTCAGCCGGAAGAAACGGCGTTTGTTGGGTTGTTCGCTCATGTGGCGGACCGTCCTTCCTGATTGTTCGGATGGGGAATGGTATGTCTACTATACCGCATGCCGTTCATCGCGGGCAATCGGTAAAATGATAGCATGAAAGGAAACAGGATCATCGGCCTCACCGGCTTTAAGGACAAAAGGGCGGTTATCCGAAATCTAAGATGACAGAATCGGGCCTGGTGAGATATAAATGCTTAAATATGAAAAAACCGCTCTTAGTAGAGCGGCAGTTGAACGCTGCTGCGGGCTTTAGAGTCGTACAGGACGGCGTTGTTGCCGATGACTTCGATATGGTCGATCTCTTGGATCGGAGGGCAGGACGGCATCGACTGCTTCAGCTGCGAACTTTCCAGCACGGTCAGGAGCCTTGGAATCGCTTTCTGGTCACTCGAAATGAATCGAACGGGAATTTTGCGGTCGCCGATAATGAGTTCAGTCGTCATCGGAATCTATTCCTCCCTTTCCTCTTCGGATAATTCTATTATACAATAGTTCTAGCAAAAAACGATCCTAACTTTGTTACATAAGGTGACATGAATCGAGGGAATAGGACATGTTCTGCACATCCGAGGAGCGAATAAGCTCGATCCTTGCCAAATACTTCACAAGCCCGTCATGGATTGTCGAAGAAAAAGAGAGCGGTGTCAACAACACGACCCGATACATACGGATGAACGGGGCACTCTATGTGCTCCGCATCTATGAAAATCATGCGGACGAGCAGAAAGCGGCGTTCGAGCACGCCGTGCTGCGGGCCCTGGGCGAAGCCCGTCTGCCCTATGCCGTACCGCAGCCCTGTCTGTCTCTGGAAGGCGGAACGTATGTATTCTCAGGGGACGGCAAGCTGGCCGTGCTGTTCCATTACATCGAAGGGGAGCGGGCGGAGCTCGACATTCCGGAAGTGGCCCTGGCGGCCGGCGAAGCCGTAGGACAGCTCACGGCGGCACTGGAGCAGGTGAAGATTGCCGATGCCCCTGCGTACGAGCCTTATTATGACATTTACCATGTCCATCCGCTGGTAAGCCGGGAAGTACTGCGGACATGGCTGGAGGAGATGAGCGGCCGGGGCATGAAGGACGAGGCGGAAAGCGTCCGCAATGCATTGGACGGGCTGGAGCAGTCACTGCCGGAGCTGCTTCAGCTGCCGGTACAGCTCGTACACTCCGATATCGTGTACGGCAATATGCTGGCCTCCGGTGACCGGATCACCGCGGTCCTGGACTTTGAATTCGTTACGCCGGATTGGCGTGCGATGGAGCTTGGCGTCTTCCTCGCCGAGCTCTTCCCGCCGGACCGCCTCGGTTCGCCGGAAGCGGAAGAGGCCTGCTGGCAGGCGGCGGAGCGGGCGCTGGAAGGCTACGGCCGGGCAGCCGGCTTGACGGAGGCGGAGCTTCAGGCGCTGCCGCAGCTTTTGCTGCTCCGGCGGCTGGTGCTTGTGCCGCACTTTCTGGGCCGCAGCCTGGCGGGCGTGGAGGCGGAGGACCGGGCGCAGTATTATCTTGCAGGCTTCGCCAAAATTCAGCGCCTGATCGCGGAGCACGGGCTCCGGCTCACGGCGCTGGCGGAGCGTTATATTCGGAAGGAGCGGCAGGCATGAAGAAACTGTACAGTCAGATGACACGCGAAGAAATTGAACACGAAATGAAGAGGCTCCGCGAAGAAATGGAGCAGGCCGAATTCCCAAGCCAGAAGGCCGTGCTTGAGAGCAAATATGAAACGGCGAAGTCCTATACACTCGATCCTGCGGATTTCCCGCCGGGTCTGTATAAAGTGCACAACGTGCAGCTGCCGTTTCATGTAGTCTACCTGAACGGCATTATGGCCTGGGGAACGCTGGACGGCCGGGAAGAAGCCAGCTTCCCGATCTCGATGCTGACCCGCTTCCAGGCATAATCAGATGCGGCACATGTCCAGCGGGCAGTTTTCGCACTGGCAGATGTCCCTTAGATAGGAGAGATCCTTGACGATGGTATACCCGCCCTCGAGGGTGACGACATCGGCTTTCTTGAGGTCGCTGAGCATCCGGTTCACGCTCTCCCGGGTGGAGCCGATCATCTCGGCCAGCTCCGTGTTCGTTACCTTGCGGGTGATGCGGATGGCGTCGCCCTGCTTTTCCCCGTAGGAGTTGCACAGACGGATCAGCGTGGAGCAGAGCGCACCCGGCTTGCCGAACATCATCAGGTCGCGGAATTTGGTCTGGGTCATCCGGTGCATGAGTCCCATCCATTTCATGAATTCCACGGCAAGGTCGCCATGCTGCCAGAGGAGGGTGTCCAGATCCTTCTGCTGGATGGCCCCGATGACACTGTCTTCCAGCGTCTCGGCATTGAAGCTGTGCAGGGAGGCCTGGAACGGATCCAGCTGGCCGAAGAGGTCTCCCTCCCCGTGGGTATAGAGAATAAAGTGTTTGCCGTCACCGCTGTCCTTGGTGATGCGCACACTTCCGCTTTTGACATAGTACAGCTTATCAGCCGGATCGCCTTCCCAGAAGAGGTGGTCACCGGCTTTTACGTTCATCTCGTACATGGTTGCCTTGAGCCGGTCGAGGTTCTGTGAGGAGAAGCACTCCGAGTTCGCTTTATGGCGGATCATGCCGCCTTGTTTGGTGTCTGTCATGATGGTTCTAGCACCCTCCTGCTCTTCCTGGGATCCCCGGGCTGTAGCTCTTTCTTCTTAAGATACCCCAATTTCCCGGGCCTTGATGTGACGCTTATCACGTCAGGCGAACTTTTCCTGCGGGGGCTGTGACCGTTGTGACAGGCAGTCCGCGCGAAAGACGGTATAGTGGGAACAGGATTATTTTCGAAGCCAGAGGAGGAAACGAACAGCATGATGACAGGAATCATTCTGGCGGGCGGTGCCATGCGGCGGTTAAGAGGAAGGGAAGCGGGTCTGCTGCCTTACGCGGAGGGCACGATCCTGGAGCGCCAGCTTCAGGTGATGGAATCCTGCTGCAGCGAGATCATCCTCGTGACGGACGATCCGCGGCGCTATCTGGAGCATGTGCCGAGGCATGTTCGCGTGCTTGCGGATTATTATGAAGGGCGGGGGCCACTGGGCGGGCTGCATGCAGGAGTGGCCCTGGCGCAGAATAACGCGGTCTGGGTCACGGGATACGCCATGCCGTGCGTGTCTCCGCAGGCGGCCCTGCGGCTTCTGGAGCGGATGACCCGGGAGGGGAATCTCGCCTGCCTGCCGAAGGGGGAGCAGGGGCTGTTCCCGCTGCACGGCGTCTTCTCGACGCGCTGCCTCGATCCGCTGGAGGAAGTGCTGCAGGGAGAGGTGTCCGTGCAGGAATGGAGCGCCCTGCTGGACCGGCTGACGATATCGGCGGTAGACGAGGCGGAATTGGCGGCAGAGGGGATCGAGCCGGGCTATATGCTGCGGGTCCGGCATGCGGAGGATTACTGGAGAGCTCTCGCCCAGGATGCGGCTTCGCGCCAATAAACGCAGACAAGCTCCCGCCGAAGGCCGGAGCTAGGAGACGATGGAAGGCATAGAAACAGCGCAAGCTTCGGATGCTAAATCCGGGGGTGATGTGTAATGAACCGGGCGTTATGGACGTCCATTGCCGGGATCGGTGCCGCGCAGGCGCTCAAGGTCCCGATGAAGCTGCGACAGACCGGACGGATCGAGTGGAAGGATCTGTTCGGCACCGGAGGGATGCCAAGCTCCCATTCGGCTGCGGTAGTGTCGCTCGCCACCTATGTGGGCCTCAAGAAAGGATTCGCTTCCATTCCGTTCGCCCTGTCGACGATTCTCAGCCTCATCGTCATGTACGATGCCATGGGCATCCGCCGGCATGCCGGACTGATCGCCGAAGAGGTCAACGATATCGGTGCGGCTCTGCTCAAGCTTACGAACCCGGCGATGCGAGAGCCGGGGGATAAGCCCAAGGAAGAACTGGAAGAGAGCCTGGGGCACCTGCCGGAAGAAGTGCTCGGCGGTGCGCTCCTCGGCATGGCGGTCGGCTGGCTCAGCTACGCGTCCGAGCGGCGCAATGATCCGCTTCAGCAGGCTGCCGAGCTGTGGAACGGACTTATACGGAAATCGTTGGCCGGCTTGTCGTAATCAGCGGCTCGCCGGGCTGCTCTTCCGCTTCCGTGAGCGGTAGAGTAATGGTGAATTTGGTGCCCAGGCCGAGCACGCTCTCGACCTCGATGACACCCTCGTGATCCTGTACGATCTTGTGGCAGATCGAAAGGCCGAGCCCGGTGCCGGAATCTTTGGTGGTATAGAAAGGTATAAAAATTTTATCGAGTTCCGTTTCGGGGATGCCTTTGCCGTTGTCGGCAATCTCGATGACGGCCATCCCGTCACGGGCTCCGAGGCGAATGTCGACGATCCCCTGTTCGGGCATGGCCTCGTAGGCGTTCTTGACCAGGTTCAGCAGCAGCTGCAGCATCTTGTCCTGGTCCATCAGCATCCGGAGATCCTGGCCGGGATGTTCAAAATGAATCTCGTGCCCGAGCCGCGTGGACTCCGATTCGAGCAGCTGAATGATCCGGTGGATGCAGCCGGTGATGGACTGCACCTTATACTGGGTGACATGGGGCCGCGAGAACTGAAGAAACTCGGCCGTCAGCATGCTCATCCGGTTGATTTCGTCCATGATGAGGTCATACCAGGGTTCCACGTTGTAATCCCCCGCTTTGGACAGCTGCAGGAAGCCTTTCACCGTCGTCAGCGGGTTGCGGATTTCATGCGCCATGCCCGAGGCAAGCTCCCCCACCACACGAAGCTTCTCGCTTCGCAGCATATGCTCCTCCCGTTTCAGCCAGCTGTCCCGCTTCATCAGATACAGATTGTGTTCGGCGACCAGGATCAGGTCGTCTTTGTGCTGTCCTTCCTGGGGGTAGCAGGCCATGCCGAAATTTACTTCGATGGCCGCAAGCCTGGGGAATTCCGAAGCGAGCAGCTGGGTCATCCGCTGGTGGTTCTCTTCCAGGTCCTCCGCCTGGACGACAAGGGCGAATTCGTCTCCGCCGTAGCGGGAGATGAGACAAGCGTCCGGGAACATGATCCGCAGGAGCTGCGCGGCCTGCTTCAGGATGCGGTTCACGCCCTGAAAGCCGTTCGTAGTGTTCAGGGACTTGAGGTCTTTGCAATCGATGAGCACGAGAATAAAAGGGTTCCCGGCCCCCGCCAGCCCCTCGAGCTGACGGTGGAATTCCTGAAAGTTATAGAGTCCGGTAAGCGCGTCATGGGTGCTGAGATGTTTTTTCTCATTGCTCAGGCGCTGTTTTTGCTTCTCGATATCGTGGATGTAGCTGCGGAAGAGGAAGGAGAGCGCCAGGCAGCTCACGGCTGCAAACAGGATGAGCAGGGAGGTGTCACGGTGAATCGGCGTATGGATCAGCGTGACGGCCGAGAAGGCGGCCATTAGGGCGCCATTCACCACCAGGGCCGCCCACAGACGGTGGAGCCGGTAAGCGAGGAAGCTCATGTGCAGATAGTAGAGCACCAGGATCCACCAGGAAGCGCTCATGTAGTGAAAGACGACAAGCAGGAGCAGCTGCACTCCGCGCAGCGGCAGGCCGGGCTGCTTCTTCAACAGGGAGAGGGCATACGCCGATGCCGCAAGCACAAGCAGTACGGGATTCGGCGATTGATCATAGTACAGGGAAGACAGACAGACTGCACCTGTGAAAAAGTAGAAAATCCAGTTCGCGTTCATTCGGTACTCCAACTCCCGGTGTTGTGTATTCTTTGTTCGCGGTTAGACTTCAGGTACCCGTTCAATCGGCGGCGGCGGTACAAGGGAGCCTCGGGGGGAGTGTGGCTCTTTCTTCATGCTGAAGGTGCACCCAGTACCTTTACTTTAAACAAAAATTCTGTGCCCGGCCCTAAAATCCTGCCAGCATCTCCCTGTCAAGCACTTTCTTTTTTGGCGGTTCGCTCCACCTGAGCCGCGGAGAGATCTAAATTCTTAGATTTGCAAAAAGACCTGTACGCGGGGGCGTACAGGTCTGGCAAGGAAGATGAAGATTACACCCGGAAGCGGGAGAGGGTGTGCTGCAGCTCTTCGGCGAGCTGAGCCAGGGAACGGGCGGAGCCGGCAACCTCCTCCATAGTGGACAGCTGCTCTTCGCTGGCGGCGGTCGTCTGCTGGATGCTGGCGGCGCCCTGCTCCGATACGGAGTTCACCTGTTCCATCGCTTCCGTAATGGCACGGGATTCGGCGGCAACCGCACGGATCGCGGCTTCTACGGCATGCACCTTCTCGCTTACGCGGCGGATGGCGGTATCGATCGACTCGAACGCGTCGGATACTTCTCCGCTCTGCTTCACGCCCTGCTCGACGCGCTCGGCGCCGCGGTTCATGGACTCCACTGCACGGTGGCTCTCCGCCTGAACGCCGGTAATAATATCAGCGATCTGCTTGGAGGACTGGCTGGTAGCGTCGGCGAGCTTGCGGATCTCTTCCGCGACGACGGCAAAGCCGCGTCCGGCATCCCCGGCCCGCGAAGCTTCAATAGAAGCGTTCAGGGCCAGCAGGTTGGTCTGTCTTGCAATCTCGTTAATCGTCGTTACGAAGGTGCCGATCTGTTCGGTGCGCTCGCCGAGCGTAAGGATTCGCTGCTGCGTTTCCGATACGCTGCTCTCGATCTCGCCCATTTGACGGAGAATGGAGCTTACCGCGTGGACGCCCTGATCGGTTGCCGAAGCGGCGCTGCCCACGAGCTGGGCCATTTCGGAACCATTTTCTTCAATATCCGTGAATTTGACGTGCATGCTCTCGACGGAGCGGGAAGCCGCCGCCACGGTGCGCACCTGCGTATCGAAGCCTGCCGCCATCTCGCCCGTAGCCGAAGCGATATGCTCCGAGGCGCGGACCGTCTGCTCGCTGCTTGCGGTCAGTTCCTCCGAAGAAGCGGACAGGGTCATGGCCTGGTCACTGATCTTCGTGACCAGCTCGCGAAGTCCGCGGACCATCGTGTTGAACGAGCCCGTCAGCTGCCCGATTTCATCCTTGGAATGGTAGGTGCCCTGCACCGTAAGGTCGCCGTTCTCCGCCTGGGCCATCAGCTCCTGAATGGAGCGCAGCGGACGCGTAATGAGCCGGGAGATGTAGAAGCCCATGCCAAGGAACAGTAGCGTGGAGACAATGACCACCGTGAGGTTCAAGGTCTGAATGAAGCCGGACAATTGGAGCGTGTTGGCGTTATTCGCCGCGGCTTCCTTCTGGAGAGCTTCGGTGAGCTCCGACGCCGTTGCATTCAGTTTCTCACGAAGAACAGACGTTTCCTGGACGTAGATCGCATAGGCTTCCTCATTCAGATTGGCCATGGCGAGATCGATGACCTTCTTGGTAGAAGCGGAATAAGTAGGCAGCTGCTCTTTGAAGCTTGCAAAGATCTTGAGCTGCTCCTCCGATCTAAGCATGGATGCGACCTCGTCTGTGAGCTCCTGGTTCTTTTTGGCACGGTCCTGGATGTTCTTGTTCAGGCTCTCGTTTCTCGCAGGGTCTGTCGTCAGCATAAGCTCGAGTACGGAAGTATCAATGGCCCGGTTGTTGATCCGGATCTGGGCCGTCGTGGAGATCGGCACCAGGTTGTCCCCGTACATGGAGGAAGAAGCATGGGACATGTCGCCGGTTGCGTTATAGCCGAAGGTGCCGATGCCGATAATGATCAGAATGGACAATACGGTAAGAATCAGCAGTTTGACACTGACTTTCAAATTTTTCATCTGTATCCTCCTGGAAGTTTAGGGATGGAAGCAGCGGATGACTGCAGCGGTCGTTGTGTTCGTAAATAACTCACGGGTACTTTTATCGACAGCGGCAAAAAGATTGTGAAGAGGCAAAGTTCAGGGAGGTTCTGGCGGGGGAGCGAAGGCAGGGCAGGGAAGGAGATGATGACCATCTTTCTCAGGAAAAGGCAGCTTGTATGTGTGTGGGGGGAAACCTAGAAGACATAGTGAAAAGGGAATGCAGAGAATGCATTCCTAATGCTGCGGAATATGTGGGCACTTGCGGTTTGCGGGAGAAGGAGGGGCTTTCGTTCAGGGCGGACGCAAGGACGTAGGCGTACATCGGCGGAAGGGTTATACGCAGGGACGCAAAATACAAAAAAACAGCCGGAAGGATCGTGTCCTTCCGGCTGTCTCGAACAGGCAAGCCGCGTATGCCAAGGGCTAGAAGCCCGGCAGGTTATCCAGGTTATTGCTCGGGTCGCCATCCGCATTGGAGCGCAGATGCTCATCGCCGTCGCGTCCGCGGAATACGTTCACGTTTGCGATCTGCCCGCTCTTCGCCATGGCCTGGGCTTCGAGGTAATCGACCACCTGGCCGCTGGACAGCTTCAGTTCCACAATGTCGCCGTCGCCGTTCTTGCGTACGGCTACGACTTGTTCTTTAGGGGATTCCATAGGTATCGCCTCCTGGTAGAGTAGCATGCCCGGGAGAGCTTCGCTTTATGCGGGGAAAGGCAGACGGTACTTTGGGGAAACGGCGCCGGTTTGTTCTATAAGATTCGCTGGCCGAGCAGCGAGCCCATGAGTTCGGCCGCCAGCCGGGCGGTTTTATTGTCGGTATCGAGCACCGGATTCACTTCCACGACCTCGGCCGAGCGGACCAGGCCCGATTCGGACAGCATCTCGAGCGCGCAGTGCGCTTCGCGGTAGCTGAGTCCTCCGCGTACGGGGGTGCCGGTGCCGGGGGCTTCGCCGGGGTCCATGCTGTCGATGTCGAAGGAGACGTGGATGCCGTCCGTTCCGGCACCTGCGATGTGCAGGGCTTCTTCCATGACGCGGGAGATCCCCATCCTGTCGATCTCGTGCATCGTGAAGCAGCGGATGCCCAGCGACCGGATTCTCTCCTTCTCCCCGGGATCGAGCGACCTGGCACCGATGATGACCGTGTGCTCCGGTTTGATCTTCGGGGTAATCCCGCCGATCCGCACGAGCCGGTCATGCCCAAGGCCGAGAGCGGCCGCAAGGGACATGCCGTGGATGTTGCCGGACGGACTGGTCTCGGGGGTATTGAGATCCGAATGGGCGTCGAACCAGATCACACCGGGGTTCTTGAGGTGCGGCGCGATGCCGGCGAGCGTGCCGATGGCGATGCTGTGGTCTCCGCCGAGCACGAGCGGGAACCGTCCCCGCCCGAGAATGCCCCAGACGGCCTGGGCCAGCAGCTCGTTCAGTCCGGCGACCTCATCCAGGTGGAGCAGGGCCTCTTCCGTCCGGACGGCGGGCTCGGATATGCCGGCCTGCGGTACAGGGAACGGCTGCAGCACCTCCACCTGGAGGCCCAGCCCGCGCAGCCGGCGTTCGAGTCCGGCTTGGAGGATGGCATGCGGCCCGAGGCGTACGCCCTTGCGTCCGGCCCCAAGATCAAAGGGGACACACAGGACAGAGATGTCCTTTACTGCGCTCATGATACATAACCTCCTGTCGAGCTTGGGTGGGAACCCGGCGGGATGAGACGGCCCCCGGGTGCATAGCGGCAGAAGCCTCCACTGCTACAGTCTATTCGGGTTGTCTGCCGAAAGAGACTTTATCGTCAGAATGAAGACGCTTACGATTTGGAAAAAGGCTGTCTGCATCTCATGGTCATGCCATTGTATGGAAGCTGGGGGGAAGGTGTGCATGCCAAAAAGCCCGAACAGGGAACGGGCTGGGTGCAGGGCTTAACGCTATACGAGAGCAGGGAAGGCGTCCCGACCGGGGCGAGGCCGGAGCAGAACCGGGCAGCATCTATGGAATCCGCGCCGGCCGTGCGGCGGGAGGATTCGGCCGCAGCGTTCGGGCAAGGAATAGGAAGGAAGAACCCGCTCAGGCAGAGGGTCCCGGGCGAGTCAAGCGGAGATGCGTCCGAGGGGAGCACAGCGGGAAGGCCCAATCGGCCCTTGGGCAATTTCAAAGGACTGTGCCAAGGACAAGTGGACTGCCGCCTAGTTAAGGGGATAGACGCGGCCCTGCTCCATGAAGGCCATGCGTCCGGTCCGGCCCATATACTCGGGCATATTGTCGCCGTAATGCATCAGGAGCACCTTCTCCTGCAGCTCCTCCGGCAGTGTGAGCAGCTCGTCGAGCGAGGCGTGCACCGTCCCCGGGGAGAACAGCTGGCAGTCATGGAGAATATGCCGGACTCCCTGCGCATGGAGCGAATGCAGCAGTCCCGCATCGAAACGTGCATCCGCGCTGTAGAAGACCGAATCGCCAAGGAGGATGGAATAGCTCGCTTTGTTCGGGATGTGCGCGGTCCGCAGCAGCTTCAGGCGGAGCCCGTCGAAGGGGGAATAAGGTACGCCCTCCTGCAGAGGAATGACCTCGAAGTAATCATGAAGCCCGGCCAGACCGTCCTCCCGGTTCTCAAGACCGCCGCGCAGGGAATGGTTCCACAGCACGTCGACGAGGGTGTCCGCAATGAGCAGTTTGATTTTGCGCTTATGGATGTAGAGCAGCTGGAAGGCGAGCTCCTCCAGTCCGCCGATGTGGTCCGCGTGAATATGGGAGATGAGCACGGCATCCAGCGTATCCAGCGGAATGCGCAGGGCGTGGAGCGCATGCGGAGCGGTCACCCCGCAATCGATCAGCAGACGTCCGCCGGCCGCGTCCACCAGCGCATTATTATTGAAGTATTTCTTTGCAAAAGCACTTCCCGTTCCGATCATCCGGATCGTCAGACTCAAGGGTGTTTCCTCCGCTCTCTATGTTCTGTCTCTCATCTAACTGTATACCACGGCTCTCGCGTTCCGGCATGGAACTTGATGATGATCATGGGGGGGCCGGGCGCTTGATCTTACACTCCCTGGATAGGGCTGGCAGCCCTGCATTTTTTCTTACGCTCCATCTTACCTGCCGGGAGGCTTTCCTTCAATGAGAAATTTACCACAAAACGGAGGCTCCAGGGCCGGCATCATCCGATATTATTTCCCGGGAAAACCCAGCCTTCGTCATTCTTGGTCAAATTTATAGGACGGGGATGAGTGCATTCGCTCTGCTGCTGTAATATGGGGTTACCATATTTTGTTTGAAAAGTCCCCGGAAACGTGAAGACCTACTACATCTTGAGGAGCTTCCATATTTTTTTAAACGAAATTCTTAAGAATCCGCGCAACTCTTGCGGACGGCCGGAGTATAACCTAGCAGATATGCCAAACATGATGGAGGTTGCTCGAAATGAAAGTGCCGCGCTTGCTGACGCTGGTGCTGTCGTTATCCCTGTTCGGGACAGCGGGGGCAGTGGCCAGCTCCTTATGGGGCGATTACGAAGGCTTCGCGAAAGCCAGAGTATTGATTAATGATGCGGAACAGTCCTTCAGTGAGAATGAGGCGCCCGCTTTTCTGATTAAAGGCAGTACGGTGTTCCCGGTCCGCGTCTTGTCCGATTCGCTGCAGGCGCTGGTGAAGTGGGATGACGCCAACAAAACCGTTGCGATATACAAACCGAACGTGCATATGTTTGTGGCGAAGAAGATCAGCAACGATTACTCGATCGAGCAGCCTTTCGGCAAAGTGAAGAAGGGGGACAGCCTGGAATTCGCCGTCGTGGCGCAGGTGGACTCTCTGACGACGCCGATTACGGCGTTCAAGCTCTCGATCGTATCCCCGAGCGGCGAGGAGGTTCAAGTTCATGAAAAGCCGGTGGTCGGCCAGCGTGAGAGTTTCTGGTACACGTGGCCGTTCGATGTAGCCTTCGAAGAAGCCGGCAGCTACAAGGTCAAATTCGCGATTCAGACCGACGAAGGCGGAGCCTACACCGTCGTTTCGGAGAAGACAATCGCGTCGGAATAAGGCCGCAGAGGCCCTTGCAGGGCCC
The DNA here is from genome assembly GCF_000250655.1 of Paenibacillus mucilaginosus 3016. Taxonomy (NCBI): domain Bacteria; kingdom Bacillati; phylum Bacillota; class Bacilli; order Caryophanales; family Paenibacillaceae; genus Paenibacillus; species Paenibacillus mucilaginosus. Next base: position 6,371,057 of record NC_016935.1, on the reverse strand, counting down.
GTCTTCATTGACTTGAGCGGACGGCACATGGTACGATACGGGGGAAGCATTCAATTAAATGACGAAATGAGGTTTTCCCCATGAGCGATCACATCCATGACGCTTCCTGCGACCATGATCATGAAGATGATATTTTTATCGTAACCGACCAAGACGGTGTAGAGCATGAGATGGTGATGGTATATACCTTCGAAGCGAACGACCGTGCTTATGCGGTCCTTCTTGATCGCAATGACGTGGAGGCTGACGGAGTCATCTTCCGCATCGAGGAAGAAGACGGTGAAGCTTTCTTGGCAAGCATTGAAGACGAAGAAGAGTGGGATCGCGTTGTTGCTATCTACAATGAGATTGTAGAAGAACAAGAGCAGCCCTAACTGATATGGTCTGAAGACCCTTCTTGTTCACGCATTCGTGGGCGGGAAGGGTTTTTCGTGCGGAGCGGAAGGCGTTGATGTCAATAGCCCTGCCTGAGGCACGCCGGGGACCGGACGCCTTGAAGCAGGGCTGTGTCACGGGCCGGAGCGGGCCCGAGTCGCTGATCATTTGCGGGGATTGAAGTACATCGTGCGTCCGTTGAACAGATGCAGCTCAGCCTTCCAGAGACGCCCGAAATACTTGCAGAATTCATTGCCCTTCGACTTGTCGCCGTGGGTGGCGCCGTCGGGAAGCACAACCTGGACATAATGGCGCTCGGTCTCACCGGCCGGCTCCGAGCCGATGCCCATGACGATGTACTTGTAGAGCGGATTCTTGCCTTTGAGATAGAACCAGCGGTTCCCGCCCTCGGCTTTCTCTTCGATGGTATAAGGGAAACCGGCATCGTCGTATTCCCAGCCGAGCTGCCGTCCGGTCTGCGCGAGCTGGCCCCGGTAGTGCTCAAGCTGGGCCTTCAATTCGTCCAGCGTCAGGGTGGAGCGGGCGGAACCGTCAACGAATTTGATATACGCGCTTTGCGCCATGATCAATGCACCTGCCTATGAATGGACTTCGAAAAGTTCTTCCAACATGATGCTGCAAACGTGCTCAAGCAACATCATAGCATTCCCCCCCGGGGAAAACAACAAGGCCCAGGGCAGGGAAGCCGTGAGGCCGAATCCCGTGCCGGAGAGAGAGGATGTAGACATGGATAGGAACAAATTTGCCGGCTATCTGCTGGTGACGGATATGGACGGTACGCTGCTCGACAGCGAGAAGCGGATCTCGCCGGAGAATGAGGCGGCGATCCGGCGGTTCACGGAGCAGGGAGGGCGCTTCACGCTGGCGACCGGCCGTATCGCCGCCTCGGCGAAGCCTTATGCCGACCGGCTGCCGCTCAATGCGCCGGCGATTCTCTACAACGGCGTGGTCATCCATGACTTCAAGCGGGGCGAGAACGTATGGGAGCAGACGCTTCCCGTGTCATGCGCCGGGGTGCTCGAGCGCGTGAAGTCGAAGTTTCCCGGCATCGGCATCGAGATTTATCCGCAGGGGGCGGACATCCCGTTCTTCCTGCAGGACAATCTGATGACGGAGCGCCACCGCCGGATCGAAGGCTTCCCGGAGCGGCCGATCTCCTCCCCGGGCGAAGCGCCGGGGCCATGGAGCAAGATCCTGTTCGCCTGGGATCCGGAGCTCCTCGACGAATACACCGACACCATCGTCGCGCAGACGCAGGGGGCCGAGATCGAATGGGTCCGCTCCGACGACCGGTACCTGGAGATTCTGCCTTTCGGGGCGACCAAAGGGCATGCGCTGGAACGCCTGATGGACATGCTGGACATTCCGCGGGAGAACACCATTGCGCTCGGCGACCATCTCAACGACCTGGAGATGATCCGCCGGGCCGGTACAGGCATCGCCGTGGCGAATGCACACCCGAACCTGCTGAGCGAAGCGAAGCGCCGCGGCGTGCATCACAACGAGCATGCGATTGCCGACGCCGTCGCCTGGCTCGAGCGGCGCATTGACGGAGAGGAAGCCTAGGCGGCAAACGCTGCGTGCGGCTTAAGGCGAAAGCGGCCGCGCCGGCGCCGGCAGGTGATCTTCGGTCAGCAGCCAGCCGGCCGGAAGCTCCGGCAGCGGCCGCCCCAGCGCCGCCCCTAGCCTGGTGCGCAGGACTGGGTCGAGCGGCAGGCGGCTGATCAGCGCTTCGTCGACGGCAAGCTCCGCTTCGCGCTCCGCGGAGCTCAGGAACAGCCGGATGCCGTGTTCGTACAGGGGAGAATCGGGATCCGTGAGATCCTTGAAGCTTCCGGTACGTATACGGGCATCGGGCTCTTCGGCATGCCCTGATTCCGGGATCCGGTAGGTGAAGCCTTCGGAGCCAAGCTGCTCCATCACCAGATCGGGGCCGTCCATGCGGCCGGAGACCAGCTTCAGGGCCAGCTTGGCGTCCGCTGCGCTGGCGAAAGGGGCGCGCGGGGACAGCTCCACCGTCCCGTCCGTCCAGGCCGCCTCATAGCCGAACTGCTCCGCTGCGGGGCGCAGAGGGACGTACAGCTCGCCGCAGAGCAGGAAGGGCTCCTCGGAGGACGGCACTTCCGTGCCGTCGAACACGATCCGGATGCCGGGAAAGAAAGGAACGCCGGACGCCGCAGCATGTTCATCTTCCGGAAGGGCGGCGCTCCCTGTCGTAGAAATGGCCGCACCGGTGCTGCGGAAGCTCACCGTGTGCTCCTCCGGCAGCCAGTCGGCGGCCAGCCCGAAAGCACCGCGGTAGAAGGAAAGCGGCAAATAAAGCGAGTGATCGTAGATCACCGGCATGCCTTCTGTAGGGAGCGGTCCTTTTTCACCATGGATGCGTACGTCGGGCCTGTAGTACAGGTGCCACGCCGGCTCGGGATGACCTGCGGCGGAGGCGGGCTGGTGAAGGCCTGCCGGTGCCGGTCCGCCGGGAGAGGGGGCCGTCTTCATATCAAAGATCGAAATACGGTGAAGGAGTCCGCCCGAGCGGTGCGAGTAAAACAAATACCGGTCACCGGTGGCCGCAGAAGCTCCGCACTGGTCGCTGTCAAGCGCCGTCAAGACGGTCCGGGGAGCCTGGCCTTTAAAGGGGGGACTCTCCGGAGCCAGGGTGAGCTGGCGCATCGGACTGCCGCCGTAATAGACTTTCCGGTCCGAGATCACTTCGGCCGTGAAGACGGCGTCGGCGTCCATATACTCCTGCAGGGGAGCAGGGAATTCGCCTCTTGAACAGGCGTAGGCTGAATCCGGAGGAAGCGGCTGCACCGCGGCGAGCAGGCTGCTGAAGAGGAGGAGGATACGAATGGGGCGGGAGGGGAGCTTCATATGGACTCCTTTCTGGCGCAGGCGCTGACTGGACCGCCTGCGGAAGGCTGTTTGCTTACCAGACGGGACCCGCCTCTTCAGGGTTGCGCCTGCTCGCTGCTGCAGCTCACAAAAAAACAGCACCCGCCTCCCGTTCCTTGAACGGAAAAGCGGATGCTGCAGGGATAGAACATCAGGCTTAGAAAATCGCCGGCGTCTCCACAATCACTTTGACGAATTCGATGCTGCGGTCCTCGGGCCCCTTGACCGGGAGGCCGACTTCGACATGCTCCGTGATGTAGTCGATAAGCTCCTGGGAGATGACCTCGCCCGGAAGCAGGATCGGAATTCCCGGCGGGTAGACATAGATGAATTCCGCGATGATGCGGTCGGCGGATTCCTTGAACGGGATGATCTCCGTATCGCCATAGAACGCGTCGCGCGGCGTCAGCGTCAGCTGCGGGATCTTCGGATTCTTGATCACGAGCTCGTTCGCCTGGCGGATGTTGTAGTTCTCCTCGGACAGGCGGCGCAGCGCGGTGAGCAGCGACTCGACGTTGTCGCGCGTATCGCCCGGCGTGATGAGGCAGAGGATGTTGTACATATCGCTGAGCTCGACCTCGATGTTGAACTCGTCGCGCAGCCAGTTCTCGACGTCATAGCCCGTGATGCCGAGGTGGCGGACGTGGATGTTCACCTTCGTCGGATCGAAGTCGAAGGTGGCCTCGGAGCCGAGGATGTCCTCCCCGAAGCAGTACAGCCCCGGAATGCGGTTGATCTCCGTGCGCGCGTAGTTCGCGAGCTCGATCGCCCGGTCGGCCATGGCCCGTCCGTTCAGCGCCAGATGGCGGCGGGCCGTATCGAGTGAGCCGAGCAGGATGTAGGACGTCGAGGTCGTCGTCAGCATGGAGATGATCGTCTTCGCGCGGCGCACGCTGACGCGGGTACCCTTGATGTTGAGCACGGAGCTCTGCGTCATCGAGCCGCCGAGCTTGTGTACGGACGTGGCGGCCATATCGGCGCCCGCTTCCATCGCGGACATCGGCAGCTTCTCGTTGAAGTGGATGAGCACGCCGTGCGCTTCGTCGACAAGCACCGGAATGTTGTAGCCGTGCACGATCTCGACGATCTCCTTGAGGTTCGCGCAGACGCCGTAATAGGTCGGGTTGATGACCAGCACGGCCTTCGCGTCCGGATGGCGGTCGAGCGCCCGCTTTACCGAGCTGGTCGTGACGCCGTGCTCGATGCCGAGGTTCTCGTCGCGGACCGGCTTCAGGAAGACGGGCTTCGCCCCGGCGAAGATGATGGCGGCCATGACGGATTTATGCACGTTGCGCGGAACGATGATCTTGTCGCCCTGCGAGCAGACGGTGAGGATCATGGTCATGATCGCGCCGCTCGTGCCCTGGACGGAGAAGAACGTATGATCCGCCCCGAAGGCTTCGGCGGCAAGCTGCTGCGACTCCTCGATGACGCCGGTCGGCTGATGCAGGTCGTCAAGCGGTGCTATATTAATCAGGTCGATGGACAGCGCGTTGTCGCCGATAAACTCCCGAAATTCCGGGTCCATGCCGACACCTTTCTTATGTCCTGGAATGTGAAACTGTACCGGGTTGCGTCCGGCATGCTCCTTCAGTGCGGTGAACAGGGGAGTTTTCGTTTGATCCACGGTCATCCCTACCCTTCGTGTGCGAAATTTGTTGGAAAAAAGCAAACAAACTGAGTATAGCAAAATAGGACGAGGATGCAAGCAGTTTTCAGAAATCGTTAAAAAACCTTTGAACGGGCACAAGGTTTGTCGATTTTGTTAATCTTCGGGCAGCGCGTTTCATTCGCTTCTCAAGATATGGTACGATAACAGGGACCCCGCACCTGTTTTTGGCATCGGCCGGCGCTGCGGAGGTCATGACCCTATACCTATCCTCCTTTGAAGGGAACCTGCACACATATGAATAAACAGCTGGGTGTCGTCATGATTCTTCTGATGACGATTTTTATCGGTTTTGGCATTATCATCCCCGTCCTGCCGGATGCCATTACCGGGTCGGGCGCCGGGAGCTTCCACCTCGGGCTGCTGCTCTCGGTGTACTCGCTCGCCTCTTTCCTCATGTCGCCCTTCTGGGGCGCGCTGTCGGACCGGGTGGGCCGGCGTCCGCTGATCATGACCGGGGCGTTCGGATTCAGCCTGTCCTTCTTCCTGTTCGGCATCGCAGGGGACAACCTCGTGCTGATGTATCTCTCGCGGATTCTCGGCGGCCTGTTCTCCGGCGCGGCTACGGCCTGCGCGGTGGCGTACGTCGCGGACATCACCACGGAGGAGAACCGGACGAAGGGCATGGGGGCGGTCGGGATGTCGATCGGCCTCGGCTTCATCTTCGGTCCGGCGTTCGGCGGACTGCTGAGCGGCTTCGGCACGGAGGTTCCGTTCTTCGCAGCCTCCGCGCTTGCCTTTGCGACCTTCATCTTCGCCTTCTTCATGCTGCCGGAGTCGCTGACCGAGGACAAGCGACGCAAGCCGCAGGAGCCGAAGGTATCGCGCTGGAAGGCTTTCGACGGGCCGCTGAAGTACCTGTACGTGCTCTCGTTCTTCGTCTCGTTCTCCCTGGCGGGGCTCGAGGCGACGCTCCTGCTCTTCCAGCGGGATAAGATCGGCGCGGACGCGCAGCAGCTCGGCATCATGTTCGCCGTCAGCGGCATCGTAGGCGCCCTGATCCAGGGCGGCGTCGTGCGCCGTCTGATCAAGAGAGGACAGGAGTCCATGGTGATCGGCATCGGACTGGTGCTGTCGGCGATCGGCTTCGTGCTCATTCTGTTCTCGACGTCCCTGCTGACCGCGTCGATCTACTTAAGCGTCTTCGCGGCGGGCAACGCGCTGATCCGCCCCTGCGTCACCTCGCTCATCACGCAGAAGACGAAGGTCGGGCAGGGGGTGGCCTCCGGCCTCAGCTCGTCGATGGACAGCCTCGGGCGCATCACCGGCCCGCTGCTCGGCGCCGGCGTGTACGACTACAGCCACAGCCTGCCGTTCTACTCCGGCGCCCTGATGTCGGCCGCCGCCGTGTTCCTGCTCTTCCGCTTTGTTGCGGCGGACCGTATCGAAGGCGGACGTCTGCGCCAGACGGCCTAGCGCTTCCGCAGGCCGAGCTTCTTGCACCGGGGGAGCGTGCAGTCCTGCTGCTCCTCTGCAGTCATGCCCCAAAAGGCTGCCCCGCACCGGATTCGTCCGGTCGCGGGGCAGCCTTTTGGGGTTGTCAGGTGTCGGCGGATGAGAGACCCGACAAAAACGCAGGGGAGGCGGCGCGGGGTGCAAGCCGGAACGCACTTCCGTACGGTACCAGATCGGAGAGCGCATGGACTCTTGCATCCGGCCCCAAGTGCCAGGCGGCCCGGCCTGCCGGGCGACAGGCCAGCTACCCGGCCGCGCTCCGCCGCTCCCGCCACTCCTCCGCGGTGATCGCGTAGATGCGGTGGTCCTCCCAGACGCCGGCGATCCGCAGGTACCGCTCCGCCAGGCCCTCGAAGCGCATGCCGTTCTTCTCGGCCACGCGCTGCGAGCCCAGGTTGTGCGGCATGATGCCGGCCTGCACCCGGTGCAGGTTCGCATGCTCGAACGCGAACTTCAGGGTCAGCCCGACCGCCTCGGTCATCAGGCCCCGGCCGTTCCACCTCTCGGCGAGCATATAGCCGAGGTTGGCGTTCTGCCATGCCCCCCGCACGATGCATGAGAGGCGGACTCTGCCGATCAGCTCGTCGTCCGGCGTGAAGATGCCGAAGGAGAAGCTGCCGCCCTGCTCCTGTTCGGCGAGCGAGTGGGATATATATTCTTTGACGGCTTCACGGGTATAAGAAGCTTCGTCCTGCACGGGCTCGAACGGCTGGAAGAAGCCGCGGTTCTCCGTTTTGAGACGCCACAAGGCCTCGGCATCCGAATGAAGCAGAATGCGGGTATAGACCGCTTGTCCCTGCATGAGCATGGCGGTCACTCCTCTCCCCGGGGAACGGACGGCCCGGCGGACAGCCCGTTCATGATGAAGTTGACACAAATCTCAAGCTCCTCTTCCTCATTCCAGTCCAGCTCGGGAAACAGCATGAAACGGGTCATAAGGAATCCGACCACGACGGAGACGGTCAGCCGGACCACGGTGAAGGCCGGGAGGGCGATGAGCTGGCCCTGGGCCTGGAAGTGGTGAATCGCTTTTTCGACCCGGACATACACTTCCCTCATCAGCACCGCCTTGAATTCCTCGCGAAGCTCGGTCTGGAAGGGAATCTCCTGCAGGAGGATGCGGATGACCGGCAGGTGGCGGCGCACGAATTCGAGCCGGTTGCGGACGAGCGCCCGCAGGAAGTCGTCGTAGCCCGCATACGAAGCCTCAAGCACGGGCGTGAAGTCGCGGAGCACGAACGGGGCGACGAGCTTGGCCATGGTAGGGCCGATGATGGACAGAAGGAGGTCCTTCTTTGTCTTGTAATGGCGGAAGATCGTGCCTTCCGCGACCCCGGCCTTCTGCGCGATCTCGCTCGTGGAAGCGGCGGAGTAGCCCTTCTCCGCAAAGATCTCGACGGCCGCCTGCACGATTCTGCGCTGTTTATTCGTCATCGCTTTGCCGGACTCCCCAAGCTCCAGCAGCTGCTGCAGCCAGGCGTCCTCTGTTGACGGTTCGGTTGACATGGGCGACACCTTCCTTCTTGCTGCTCTGATGCTCATAATCTATAGTATAAAACAAATCGAACCGCGAGTGTGAGTAACCACTCAGGCGGATCGATTATCCGGACGTGCCCGGGAATGAAAAGGTATTCATTTTTATTTAAACGTTTCAATGCTAAAAATAAGCGGTGGACTGAAGAACGGATAGCCCGGATTCTCGAATCTGTAAGGTGTCTCTGAAGAATTCGCAGTTCACAGGAAAGCCTGTACCGGCGTATGATGCAGCCATGACATCAGGAGAAAAGCGGGAGGACTTCCGCTGCAGCTGCGTGTAAGCGTTTTAGAAGAAGATGACAGGCGGGCGGCAAGACACTGGAGAAGCGCATCGAACAAGGGGAGGTTACACGGATGAACAAGAAGAACGGGAAACGGCAGCGGCGCAGAAACCTCAAGGCGGGTGCGGCGGCGGCAGCGGCTCTGGCCGTACTGACGGCGGGATGCTCGGGCGGGAGTCCGGAGGCAGGCGGTGCGGCATCCCAGGGAAGCGGCAAGGAGCCGGCCAAGCTGACGAATGTGACGTACTGGACCGGCATGGCGACACAGGTGGCCGCCACGATGAAGAGCTACAATGAGATCGCCATGTACAAAGAACTCGAGAAGCGAACGGGCGTGAAGGTTGATTTTCAGCATCCGCCGCAGGGGCAGGAGAAGGATCAGTTCAACCTCATGATCACGGGCGGCAAGCTGCCGGATGTCATCGAGCATTATTTCATCAATGATTATCCCGGAGGTCCCGAGAAGGCGATCAAGGACGGCAAGATCATCAAGCTCAACGAGTATATCGACAAGTACGCCCCGAACCTGAAGAAGGTGCTCGACGCCAATCCCGAGATGAAAAAGCAGGTCACCACCGACGAAGGCAGCATCTGGGGCTTCCCGTTCCTGCGGGGGGATAAAGCGCTTCAGGTATACCAAGGGCTTGCGATCCGCAAGGATTGGCTCGATAAGCTGGGTCTTCAGATCCCGACGACCATCGACGAGCTCTACACCGTGCTCAAAGCGTTCAAGGAGAAGGATCCGAACGGCAACGGCAAGGCGGACGAGATCCCGTATCTCATGCGCGCCTTTACGCCGGCCACCGGTGAATTGAACTCGTCTGCCGCGATCCTGGGGGCCTACGGCATCTCCTACGGCTTCCATCACGAGAACGGACAGGTGAAGTACGGGCCGGTCGAGCCGGGGTACAAGGAATACCTGACGCTCATGAACAAGTGGTACAAGGAGGGGCTCCTCGACAAGGATTTTGCGGCGACGGACAACAAGCTGCTCGATGCGAAGATCACGGGGAACCAGCTCGGCGTGACCGTCATGAACACAGGCGGCGGGATCGGCAAATACATGAATCTCATGAAGGGGAAGGATCCGAACTTCAAGCTTGTCGCAATTCCGTATCCCGTGCTGAAGAAAGGGGATAAGCAGCTTTGGGGGCAGATCGATTTTATTTTTAACGGCAAGGCGGCCTCCATCTCCTCCTCCAACAAGAATATCGAGGAAACGGTGAAATGGCTCGATTACGGCTATTCCGAGGAAGGGCACATGCTGATGAATTTCGGCATCGAGGGCGTCAGCTACAAGATGGAGAACGGCTATCCGAAGTTTACCGATCTCGTTATGAAGAACCCGAACGGGCTGCCGGTGCAGCAGGCGATGGCCCAGTATGCACGCTCTTCCTGGGACGGCATGTTCGTGCAGGATAAGCGGTACCTGGAGCAGTACGCCGAGCTGCCGGAGCAGAAGGAGTCGCTGAAGGTGTGGGCGGAGCCGACGAACGAGCGCCGGATGCCCCTGGTCACGCCGAACCGCGAGGAGAGCGGCAAGTACGCGTCGATCATGAGCGACATCAACACGTACCGTGACGAGATGTACAGCAAGTTCATCATGGGCGTGGAGCCGCTGGAGAACTTCGACAAGTACGTGCAGACGCTGAAGGGCATGGGGCTGGAGGAAGCGGTCAAAATCCAGCAGGCGGCGCTCGAGCGGTATAACAAGCGGTAATAGGCTCAGGATGATGTTTGAGACATGGAAAGATGCAAAAGGGTGCGGTGAAATACGGGGGCAGGCCGCCGGGGCGATCCTGGCGTCTCCCGCGAGCCGCACACGGGAGGAGGGGAAGGGATGGCAATGATGGAAGAGAAGCTGGCCCGCGCGGGCAGGGCCCGTACCAAAGACAGCCTTCTCCGGCGAATGGGCAGGGACCTGCGGCGCAACCGGGTCATCTATCTGATGGCACTGCCGGTACTGCTGTATTACGGGGTGTTTGAGTATGGACCCATGTATGGTCTGCAGATCGCCTTCAAGGACTACAGCCTTGGGGACGGGATTCTCGGCAGTCCTTGGGTGGGATTCAAGCATTTTCAGGAATTCTTCGAGTCGTTCTACTTCTGGCGTCTCATCCGCAATACGCTGCTGCTGAGCCTGTATGATCTTCTGTTCGGCTTCCCGGCGGCGATCGGGCTGGCCCTGCTGCTTAATGAGCTCCGGGTGCAGTGGTTCAAGCGGACGATCCAGACGGTGACGTATCTGCCCCACTTCATCTCGATTGTCGTGGTGGTGGGGATGATGGTCGACTTCCTGGCGCGCGACGGTGTCGTGAACCAGCTCCTGATGCTGTTCGGCATGCCGGAGACGGCCTATATGCGTGAGCCGGATTGGTTCCGCTTCCTCTATGTGGCTTCGGGAATCTGGAAGGAAGTGGGCTGGGGATCGATCATCTATCTGGCGGCGCTGGCCGCGATCGATCCGACCCTGTACGAGGCGGCGAAGGTCGACGGGGCGGGGAGGTGGAAGCAGGCGCTCCATATCACGATCCCGGGCATCATGCCCACCGTGATCATTCTGCTCATTCTCAAGATGGGAACGATGATGACCGTCGGCAGCGAAAAAATTCTGCTGATGTACACGCCGCTGACCTTCGAAACGGCCGATGTCATCTCGACGTTCGTCTACCGCAAGGGGATTCTCGAATCGAACTACAGCTACACGGCGGCCGTGGGCCTGTTCAATGCCGTGATCGCTTTCACGCTGCTCGTCGTCTCGAACAGCCTCTCGAAACGGCTGACGGACACGAAGCTGTGGTAGCTCCCGAAGATGAAGGAGGTGTGACTTATGCTGAACCGCCGGACCTGGGGCGAGCGGACGTTCGACGGCTCGAACGCGCTGTTCATGGTGCTCCTGAGCATCCTGACCCTGTATCCGTTCCTCTATGTGGCTTTCGCTTCACTGAGCGACCCGGCCTCGCTGATGCAGCACCGGGGGCTGCTCCTGATGCCCGAGGGCTTCTCGCTTGACGCCTACAAGGCGGTCTTCGACAACCCGATGATTCCCGCCGGGTACCGCAATACGCTGTTCTATGTCACGGCCGGCACGGCCATCAATCTCTTCATGACCTCGCTCGGCGCCTATGTGCTGTCGCGCAAGGGCCTGTATTTCCGTAATGCGATGATGTTCTTCATCGTCCTGACGATGTTCTTCCAGGGCGGCCTCATCCCGACCTACCTGCTCGTCAGCTCGCTCGGCATGATCGACACGCCTTGGGCGATGCTGCTGCCGGGTGCGATCTCGACCTGGAACCTCATCATTATGCGCACTTCGTTCCAGGCGGTGCCGGTGTCGCTCGAGGAGTCGGCGCGCATTGACGGGGCGAACGACTGGACGATTCTGTTCCGGGTCATTATCCCGCTGTCGCTGCCGGTGATCGCTGTCATGATCCTGTTCTACGGGGTCGGCCACTGGAACGCCTGGTTTGGGGCGATGCTCTACCTGCGCGACAGGGAGCTGTATCCGCTGCAGCTGGTGCTGCGCGAGATTCTCATCACGAACTCGACCGACAATATGACGACCGGCGCCTCCTCGCTGGATAAGATCCCGATCGGGGAGACGATCAAGTACGCGACGATCATTGTGGCGACGATTCCGATCCTGCTCTTGTACCCGTTCCTGCAAAAATATTTCGTCAAAGGCGTCATGATCGGCGCCATCAAGGAATAGCGCGGCATGGTTTGTGGGAGGGAAGGAAGGAATTCGGGGACAGGGCGCGAATAGGTTAAAGAAAGCGCTTGCGAAGCAAAATGTTTCGCAAGCGTTCCTGTCCGTAAGCGGCCTTGATCAAACGCGCGAGCGCCTCGTCCTTCAAGGAAGGACGGCCAAGCCGTTTATCCCTGGAGGTGCCCCCCATGATCCCGAAGCTGATCCGTCTTCCGTCTACCGTCTGGAACCGCAAGAGTGTGTTCCTCACCCTGCTCAGTTCCTACCTGCTGATCTTCCTGCTTCCCGTCACCATCGGAGTGGTCCTGTATTCCAAGGTCGAGGGCATGATGGTGGAGCACGCGGAGCGGGCCAATACGGCCCTGCTCGATCAGCTGCGGCAGACGCTGGACGTGAGGCTGCGGGAAGTGGAGCACGCGTCCCAGCGCATCACGCTGAACCCGAAACTGCAGGGGCTGCTCAACAGCGACGGATCGGAGGCCCCGGAGGACGCGTACAAGATGGTCGAATTCATGAAAGACCACCTGGCCCAGGACCGGGGAAGGGGCACGCTGATCAGCGATGCCTATTTGTATTTCGGACGGTCGGATACGATCCTGTCCTCCACCGCACGGACGGACTCCCGCACCTTCTTCGACCGGATCTACCCTGTGGAAGGGATGTCCTATGAGGACTGGACGCGGCAGGTGCTGGAGTCCTACCATTACCGTTCCTATCTGCCGGCCCGGCGGATCTCGTCCAGTGATGTAGGTTCGCGCAGCGTGCTGACCTACGTGCAGTCGCTGCCCCTGGTCGAGACGAAGGACATCAAGGGCGCTCTCGTGCTGCTGCTCGACGCGGCCCCGGTACGCGCCATGCTCTCCCAGGCGGCGGCGGGCGGGGGCCGCGTCTTCATCGTCAGCGAGGGCGGGGAGCTTGTGCTCTCCTCCAAGGAGGGGGAAGCCCCCGGCGGCGCTCTGCTCGAGCGACTCGGCGGGACGGCCGGACGCTTCGAGCAGACGGATGAGAGCGGGCGGGAGCACATCGTGACATACGCCCGTTCCGAGCAGACCTCTTGGCGGTATGTGCTTGTGCTCCCGAAGGACCTCGTGCTCCAAAGCCTGCAGACCTTGAAGGCCTGGGCGCTCGGGCTCCTGCTTCTGTGTCTGCTTGGCGGGGGACTGGCCGCCTACCGGATGGCCTACCGGAACTCCTCGCCGATCCGCGAGCTCGCGCGTTTTATCCGCACCAGCCGCGGGGCGGGAGGAACTCCCGGGGAGCCTCGGGACGATGAGCTCGGCGAGTTCGAGCTCATCCGCGAGACGATCGAGGTCAGCCGCGAAGAAGAGCGGCGGCTGCGCGACACGGTCGCGGGGCAGACGCCGGTGCTCCGGGCGAACTTCCTCCAGCGTCTGCTGCGCGGCGAGGTCGACCCGGAGGCCGTTACGCCGGAGTCGCTGCGGTTCATGCAGATGAGATTCGTCTCGGACCTCTTCGCCGTGCTCTACGTGCGCATCGGCGATATCCGGGAGTTCGGCGGGGACGCGTCGGAGCGGCAGTGGGCGCTCGTGCGCTTTATAGTCACGAACGTCTGCCGGGATCTGCTCGCGGGGGCCCACCATGGGTACACCGTGGAACTGGACCGCACGACGATGGGCGTAATCGTTAATTTCCGCAGGGAGGAGGTTCGTGAAGGGAGGGGAGCCGGCGCGGCGCAGGAAGGAGCTGGGTCGCAGAGGGCCTGCGGGGAAGGGGCGGGGCCTGCGGCAGGCTTCTTGTTCGCCTCGCTGGAGGATGACCTGCTCGAAGCCGCGGTGACGCTGCAGCATGTGATGCGCAGCCGGTTCAAGGTGCCGCTGACGCTCGGGATCAGCCGCATTCACGAAGGCCTCGGCCGGATCGGCGAATGCGCCCTGGAGGCGGCGAGGGCGGCGGATCACCGCATCGTGAGCGGCGCGGAGACCGTCATCCGCTTCGCCGACCTGCAGGGGGAGGCGCACCATTACCACTACCCGATCGAGCTGGAGGTCCAGCTTATGGGGGCCGTGAAGAGCGGGGATGCGGAGGGCGTGCAGCGGCTGCTGCAGAGCATCTATGCGCTGCATTTCGGCTCCCGCCGGATTACGCCGGAGATGGGGCGGTGCCTTTTTTTCAACATGGTCAGCACCCTGCTCAAAATCCTGAACGGCATGAGCCTGCAGCCGGCCGATATCTTCCCGGGCGACTTCGACCCGTTCCGCAAGCTGTCGCAGTGCGAGACGGCCGAGGAGATGCATGCGGAGATCTCCGGCCTGTTCCTGACCCTGTGCCGGTACATGAAAGCCCGCTCGAGCGACCACAGCCAGCTGCTGCTGCAGGCGATCCGCGACCACATTGAGGAGCGGTACGGGGACGGAGGGCTGAGCCTGACCTCCATGGCCGATACGTTCCACATTACGCCGCAGTACCTGTCCGCCTTCTTCAAGAAGCAGCAGGGCGAGAATCTGACGGATTACGTGGCGAAGGTGCGGGTCGGACATGCGCAGAGGCTGCTGAGGGACAAGCGGCTGACGGTAACCCAGATCGCGCATCAGGTGGGGTATGCCGCCGACATCGGACTGATCCGCGTGTTCAAGAAGGTCACGGGCACCACGCCGGGCAAGTACCGCGAGACGATGGAGGAGGAGGGGGCTGTTCCTCAAGATCATCGCACCGGGTCAAAATAATGCAAGCCCGAAAGGCAAGATCGTACCGTTGCCGTACAGCCGGGGCGGGAGCTATCATGGCTTCATATGTGCCCTGGAGCGGAAGGGATGCTCCGGAAGGCAGCAGGAGGAAACGAAGATGACCAACCCAAGCACTCCCCATTTGATAGCCAAGCTGGATATTCGTGCGGCAGGCCCCCGGTGCAGAATGCTGCTCGGCGACCTGGACGGCGACGGCCGGATGGAGCTGCTGCTCGTGCAGCCGGATGACCGCCAGGATGTGCGCTACCTTCCCCATCAGGTGCAGTGCCTGACCGCTTATGATCTCGACGGCCGTCTGCTTTGGCAGGCTGGCAGGCCGAGCGACACCGCCGGCGGACCGGGCTCGGATTACCCCGCGCAGATCTATGACCTCGACGGTGACGGCCGGCTGGAGGTGGTCTGCGTCATGGACGGGCGCCTGCAGGTGCTCGAGGGAGCCACCGGCCGCGTGAAGCGCACGGCCGAGCTGCCCGATCCGCATGCACATGACTGCATTATCATCGCGAATCTCACCGGCGGCCCGCGCGCCCGGGATCTCATCCTCAAGGACCGCTACCACCGGCTGTGGGCCCTGGATTCCGAGCTGCGTCTCTTGTGGACCTTCGAGGGCAACCCGGGGCATTATCCGTGGTGCCACGATCTGGACGGCGACGGCTTGGACGAGGTGATGGCGGGTTACGATCTGCTCGACGCCCAGGGACAGGTGCGGTGGAGCTGCCGGGACCTGGAAGACCATGCGGACTGCATCTGGGTCGGGGACGTCAACGGCGACGGGCACAAGGAGCTGGTGATCGGCGGCAGCGTGACCGTCATGTACGACCGGGAAGGAAGGGAGCTGTGGCGCTATACCGGCTCGATCGAGTCGCAGCACGTGGCGCTCGGCCGGTTTTGGCCGGATCTGCCGGGGCTTCAGGTGGCGGGACTCGACCGGATGGTGCGGGAGGACACAGGGAAGCGGCAAAAAGGGAAAGATGCCTTGTTCCTGCTCGATGCCGAGGGGAACGAAGTCTGGAAGGAAGACCGGACGACGGACGGGTGGCTGACGATTATCGAGACGCTGCACGGATGGGACGAGAGCGGCTTGGATTACATCCTTGCTTACCGCAGGGGCGGGGGCGTTTATCCGAGTCTCTATGACGGCCGCATGCAGGTCAGGGCGGCGTTCGATGCCGAAGGGTACGCGGCGCATGGCGATCTGCTCGGCACGGGCCGGACGCAGGTGATCATCTATGACGGGCAGACCGCTTCCGTCTATTCGAACCGGCCCGAGACCTTGACGGCGGCCGCACCCGGCATCCCTCTTCGGCAGCCCAAGCGGCTGTCCCATTCCACCTTGTACCCCGGCGGCGAAATCGAATAATTCCGCGAACCCGGTTGGATCGTTCCCGGGTGGAGCGGGTAATGAGGAATGAGAACCCGTCATCACCGAACCGGCAGCAGCGCGTTTTCTCACGGGCCATAATCCGAAGCGGCGGGACAACCCGGCAGAACCGGCATGCGGAGCGAGTCATCCCATGGGTTCTTCCTGCCCGGGAAGGGGAGAAGGATGATGAGGTACCAAAATGTGGAGCTGCATAACGTCGAAGCGGTGGTGCCGCTGGAGGGAGGCGGCGTCCGCCTCAGCCGGGTGCCGGAGCCGGTCCGGCTGGCGCTGAATCCGGCTGCCCGCGATGTGAGAGCCTATCATACCTGCGGCTGCGAGATCCGCTTCGTGCTGAAGGGAGAGGAGGCCCGCCTCACCCTGCGCAAGGGTGCCGGGCCGGCCGTCTCCAAGTCGGGGCAGGCGGAGGTCTACTTCGGCCCCTTCCAGGGCGTGTATCCTTGGGCAGCCGTTCATGTGGACGGGCAGGGCAGCGAGATCGTCGTGCGCCGGCCGGGGAATCTGGAACACCTGCAGCAGCTGGCCCGGGACGGCGGTATGGGCTTCGATCCGGCCGTCGTCCGGATCATCCTGCCCTACGACTGGATCTATGAGCTGGTGAGCATCGAAGGCGATCTGCTGCCGCCGGAACCCGGTCAGCTTCCCGCGCAGCGGCTGCTCTGTTACGGCTCTTCCATCACGCACGGGGGCGATTCCGTCCGGCCCGCCGGCACCTATGCGATGCGGACGGCCCGCCGGCTCGGGATGGACCTGATCCATCTCGGCTTTGCTGGAAGCGCTCACATGGAAGACGCCATGGCGCTGTACATTGCCTCCCGCGGCGATTGGCACCTTGCCGTTGTCGAGATGGGGATCAACGTCATCGGGGACTGGGAGGAGGAGCGCTTCGAGCGGCAGGTGCGCCGTTTTCTTACGATGCTGAGCACAGGCCTTCGGGACCGGAGGGTGCTCTGCACCGATCTCTTCCTGTGCCGGCACGATCTTGAGGGGCAGGAGAAGGCGGCGCGGTTCCGCGGGATCGTCCGCTCAGCCGCCGAGGCGCTGGGGCATCCGGGGGTGGTCTATGTCCCGGGCACGGAACTGCTGCCCGATGCCTCGCTGCTCAGCGCCGACCTGGTGCATCCTTCGGCGGAGGGGCATGAGGCGATTGCGGCCCGGCTGGGCGAGCGTCTGAGGCGCGGGTGAGCGCTCGGCAGTATCATTTTGAGCTCCGTTGTGCTTCGCACAAAGGTCGCTTACAAAATGATACTGCCGAGCTGGTAGGGGGCATGACAATCAAAATCGAAATGCCAGCTTGCCTTGCGGGGAACAACGGCATGCCAGTAGATGCGCTGAGCGCTCGGCTGTATCATCTTGCGCTCCGTTGTGCTTCGCACAAAGGTCGCTTACAAAATGATACAGCCTCGCTGGTAGGGGGAGCATGACAATCAAAATCGAAATGCAGCCTCAGCACGAAACCGAGGGGCAAGTCGGCAGCAGTAGGGCAGCAGCGGCTGACCGGTAGAGCACTGGCTAGTGGCTGCAGGCCATTGGCGGCGTCCTGAGGGGGCGGACCAATAGTGGCAGGCCAGTGGAGGCAGGTCCGAAAAGGCAGGATAGTGACGTGAAGTCGAGTCACACGAGCCAGCAGTGTTAGACCCGAGCCGCAAATTCGGAACCCCAAAGGGTTCCTTCGACGCACCATGTCCCGAGCTGCTGCATTGTTATGGAGATGCTTGTCGAGGATAGCTAAGGCAAGCTGATGATTAACGCTGGCGACCCAAGCGTAGTGGCACTAACGCGTTAGGAAATGAGACGTAATGGAGCGATTTCGGCAGCCTAATGTCGGAGGAATTCCTCTATGATCAAATAGCGGAACTATGGTTCTTTATTTGATTATTTCCCACCATTTCCCGAAGAATAGAGGAACTCAGATGCCTTATTCTTTGTTCAGCCTAGCATTTTGCGGGCTTCACAGAGCAATAGCGCATCTGAGTTCCTTTATTTCTATGGTGATGCTTCCAAACGCGGAAATAGCGCACCTGAGTTCCTCTATTTCTGAAACCCAGCAGCCACAAGGCAAAAATCGGCCCAACTGGCTGCCTGATGCTTGGCAGCGGTTGGGCAAGGGGAAGGGCCAAGGGCCTAAGAGCTAAACCAAGCCCAACAGGCTGCCCGGTGCCGTGGCAGCGGTTGGGCAAGGGGAAGGCCAAGGACCTAAAAACCAAACCAAGCCCAACAGGCTGCCCGGTGCCGTGGCAGCGGTTGGGCAAGGGGAAGGCCAAGGACCTAAAAACCAAACCAAGCCCAACAGGCTGCCTGATGCTTGGCAGCGGTTGGGCAAGGGGAAGGCCAAGGGCCCAAAAGGCCAAACCAAGCCCAACCGGCTGCCCTGCCCCGCGGGCAGGTGGGCAGCGGTTGGGCAACCCCCGCCCTTGCCCACGGGACAGGGGGCGCTGCACACCCAAAAGCCGTCCGGGGCTTAAAGCTCCGGACGGCTTTTGGGTGTGGGGAAAGCCCATGGTTACTGGGCTTTCTTGGGTTGAGCGTCGGCCGCTGGGGGCTTGCGGTCGACCATTTTTTCGATCCACGGGGTAATCTCTTCCTTGATCTTCGCCACGAGCTGCTCCTTCGACATGCCCTTGGCGGCGGCGATCTCGGTCAGCGACTTACCGGCGGCGAGCTGGGCTTTGAGCTCTTCCTCGGTGATGCCGAGGATGCCCGCAAGCTTATCGGGCGCCGGCAGCATGGCGTGCTTGCCGCCGTGATGCTTGCCGCGGGCCTCGTCGCCGGTGAACTTGCGGTTGACCATGAGGCTCAGATGCTCGCCCATGTGCTGCTTGATCTTCTCGGCTTTCTCGGAAGTCAGCCGGCCGGCGTCGACGGCCGCGTCGATCTGCTTGTTGCGCTCGGCCTGCAGCTTCGCGATGAGATCCGCTTCGGAGATGCCTTTCTCGGCAGCGAGCTGGACCAGGGTTTTATTCTTCAGCGCGGCCTTGAGGGCCGTCTTGTCCATCCCGAGTACGGCGGCCGCTTCCTCATAGAGCGGCATGCCGCGGCCTTCATGCTTGCCGCCGCGGGCCGGGCCTGCGGTATCCTTCCCCGCCTCGGAGCCGGCGGAGGGCTGTGCGGCGACGGCGGCGTCGGCCGGGTCGGCCGCCAGCGCCAGCTGGGTCTTGCCGATCACGGCACCGCCGCCCAGGAGAAGGGCAAGTGCAAGGGAGGTGGCGAGTGCTTTTTTGGCGTAAGAGCTGTTCATGGGACACCTTCCTTCTAAAGGGGCTTGTAGGTTTGGCAGTTCGTGCCATTTCCTAGGATATACAAGCAGGCTAAGGCTTATCTTAAAACAACCTTAGGCTTACCTAAATTTTTCATGAAAATACCGGAAGCTCGTCCGAAGTCGTGCCGGCACCGCGCACCGCCAGCTGGTACAGCGGCATCAGCGTGCGGAACGTTTCGCGCGCCGTGTCGAGGAACGCTTCGCCGCTGCCGAGCACCGGACTGCCGGCCGGGATATTGCGGCCGATGAGCAGCTCGGCCTTCTTGACGTCGCGGAACCGCTCGACCGCGCGGCGTACGCCCTCGTCACCGAGGTCGCCGAAGGCGTCGGCGTCTTTTTTCATATGGTCCGTAGAGAGCATGTAGTCCGCCGGAACTGCCGAGAGCACGGAATCCAGCTCATTCAAGTAGGTCCGGGCAATATTCGCCTTGTTCGGCAGCTCATAGATGAGCGCCAGCCATAGGAAGACCCTGTCGTCGAACAGGCCGATCTGGAAGTGGGGGAGCTGCTTGTAGCCGCGCTTCGAGCTGGAGAAGCTCATCCATGTATCGACAGGCGCATTGACCTTGCGCCGGGCATGCTTCGCAATATGCAGGTGCAGCTCCTCGCCCGCCTCGACGGACAGCTCCTGAAGCAGCGCTTCGCTGATCTCCCGGAACTTGGGCTGAATCCGGCTCTGGATCGCTTCCATGCGACCCTCCAGACCTTCGATGGAGAAAGTATCAAAATCATGTGGGGTAAAACCGCTAAACGTCATGGGGGTAAACTCCGTTTCTGTTAGATTCATCGCTGTCCAGCTGTCCGAGACAGAGGCTAAGTTACAATTAAGACTAATTCTAATATAGCACAACTGCGCCCCCTGTGCACCTGGCGCCAAGCCTCTGAGACGGAAAAGAGGATCTCAGCCCATCCCTAACAGGATGTTCCATCCCCAAACGACCTATCATCGGCAGGATTCGGCTTCCGGGTGTCGAATGGGTAACATGCGGATGGCACCTCAGCAGTACATAAGCCCCAAACCTGCCGCCATCGGCTATCCGCCGAGTGCCGTACGGTTGTTCTTTATAAAGAACCGACAAAAAGTGAACAAACCGGGCTCCCCTAACCGATAACATACTATAAAGATTTTGGATGCGCCGAAGATCGACAACTGAAAATCCCACGCAGGACTGACATTACGGAAAGGATCGAACGCAGTATGAAACGCATTCTACGAATTACCGCGGCCGGGCTTGCGCTCACCAGTGCCTTCACCGCCGGCGTCTATGCCGAAGACGTGCTTCAGAAAGTGGAGGCCTATCTGCGGCCGGACTTCAACATTGTGGTGGACGGCAAGGCCGTTCAGCTCAGTCAGCCCACGCTGGTATACCAGGACAAGAGCTATCTGCCGCTCGCGGAGCTTGCCCGTCTGCTCGGGGCCAACATCAACTGGCAGGGCGATACCCGCACGATCTATATCAACTCACGGATTAACGAGGAGCAGCCGGAGGAGACGGGGGATCCCGAATACCAGGCGATCCTCTGGGACAACCCTCAGGCGGTCAAGCTGAAGTACCTTGGTGCCGAGTATGTAGTACTGCAGACGAACGACAAGAACAATTACATGGCCGGCGTCTATTACCGCGAGAAGGATGTCAAGCGGATGGGCATCAACACGTCGGGCCTCAAAAAAGCCAAGGAGCGCTACTCCGACGAGGTATACATCCTGCAGAGCGAACTCGAGCAGCGGTGGCGTCAAACGCCGGAGCAGGTATATGTTCCCCACTCCGCATCGGGTACGGAATATCTGGTGACGGACGAGATCAACGCCGAGAAGCTCAAGATGCTGCGCGAGCACCTCAAAGCCACGCTTACCATGCAGTACGGGAAGAACTATTATTACAAAAAGCCCGTGATTCTCGACAAGCTGCAGGGAGCGGAAGACGAGTATGCCTATTATTACTTCGAAACCGTGCGCCTCGAGGAAGGCACGGTCATCAACCGCTATATGCGTGAAGTGCTGAGGCTCACGAAAAATCCGCAGACAACCGACGCGACCTATACGGTGAACATCATGCAGACCACGGATTTGAACTCGGAAGCGGACAAAAGAGAGAGCCAATAACCGGCGAATCTGGACGGAGAGGGGTGGCCGGTGCTCTTTGGCGGACCGCCCTCTACAAGGGAGGACTTCGGCTCCAGAGGTTAAAAAAGGAAGCAGGCCGCTCCCCGGAGACGGCCTGCTTTTGCGTTATCCCGTGTTTCACCGGGGAAAGGTCTGCCGGCAGCTCTACGAATTCGTCTTTCAACGGTTCGCCTTCACAATCTGCCAAGGAACCAGGCGGCCCGATGCGGTCGGTTGCGGCCCGTGGCCGTCTGAGACTGCCCCCTCATGGTTTTTGCCCCGGCGATCTGGAGCTGCCGCTGGAAGGGGAACGTCGATGCAGCCGCCGGGGGCAGCGGCGTGATGCCCTTCCGCCGGACGCCTCTCCCGGCATCCAAAGCTCTCCCACGCCGTATGACGGAGCCGTAGTCCGTCCGCAAGGAGGGCTCACAGCCGCCCTTCTCAGCCGGCACTCACCCCCTGGCCTGCCGATCCGGAGCCGCCGCTGGAAACGAGCCGAGGCTGTGCGGTCGAGCGCTGCCGCTGCCAGCCGCTTTTCCAGGCAAGTCCGGCGGTTTATCCCGCACAGCAGCCGCCGAAAACCGGTTTCCTAACGGCCGCCGTACACTGCCGCCTCACTGCCTCTTTCATACCGACCCGAAGCCGGGCGCTGACAGACAACGTGCCAAGGCCGCTGCGGTCGAACGCCGCCGCATTCATGATCGGCCTTTTCCATGCAAGCTTGCGGTTGATCCGGCACAGCACAATCAAAAACCGATTTCCTAACCAGCCGCCTTACACCAACGCTACTGCTTCGCCCATACGGATACGGAGCCGCCGTTGACCGGGAATGTGCCGTAGCCGCTGCCGTCGATCGTCACGGTATCCGTCCGGTTGCCGGTCTTGTCGTTCCACACCTGGCCGGCCTTCCCAGTGCCTACATACATCCGCTTGCTGCCTCCCGGTCCGTCGGTCACGAGCGCGGCCAAGCCGGAGTTCGCATGGGCGGCATCGCCCTCACGGGTCCAGCCGATGATGTCCTGGTGGTCGAGATAGTCGTTCTGCTTGCCGTAGGCATACGTTTTTCTCGCTGCGAGCAGCTTGTCCAGAACGGTTTTGAACGAAGCGATCTTACCGTCCGACGTGCCGTAGTAATCGCCGTAGAACAAGGACGGATATCCTTCCTGGCGGGTGAGGATCAATGCGTAGGCGAGCGGCTTGAACCAGCCCTGTACGGTGGATTGGAGCGCCTGCCCCGGCTGGGAGTCATGGTTGTCCACGAAGGTGACGGCTTTCGTCGGATTGGTCTTGAGCAGCGTGTTATTCAGAATGTTCCGCATGTCATAGCCGCCGCTGCCGTTCGAAGCCGCGTACAGGTTATAATGCAGCGGAACGTCGAAGAGGGACATGGCACCGCTCGTTTTGGTCATATAATTGTTCAGCTTGTTAATATCCCCGCTCCAGTATTCGCCTACAGCGAACAGGCTCTTCCCCGTATCGGTCCGCACGCCGTTCAGCCAGTCGCGCATCCGGTCGAATTTGATGTGCTTTACGGCATCGATGCGGACGCCGTCGAGCTTTGCCGTGTTGACGAACCAATTCCCCCAGGTGCGCGTTTCGCTGATGACGTTCCGGATGATCCCAATCGAGGTCCGCGCCCATCAGATAGTCGTAGTTGCCGTTCTCCGTATCGACCTCCCAGTCGAAGCTTTTGCCGGTGCCGCGGAGCTTGAAGAGCTTGTTCGCATTCCGTGATTGATCGTAGTCCACGCCGTCGAAATGATACCATTTCCACTTGAAGGAGGAGTACGCATTATTACGCCCCGGAAAATGGAACTGCGTCCATGCCGAAATGGAGTATTCTCCCGAGATTTCGCTGTTGCGGTCGGACGGATTCACTTCCACCGCTGTGACCGTCTCGGTGGCGTCGGCGTTCATCCGGTGGTTGAGCACGACATCCCCGTACACCTGCATGCCGTTCGCGTGCAGGGTATCCACGGCGCTGATCAGCTGATCCTTCGTGCCGTACTTGGTACGCACAGTGCCTTTCTGGTTGAACTCGCCGAGGTCGTACATGTCGTAGACCCCGTACCCGACGTCGCCGCTGCCTCCGCCCTTGTATGCAGGCGGGATCCAGACGGCCGTCACGCCGGCGCTCTTCAGGGCGGCCGCATTCGTCTGCAGCTTGCTCCACAGGGTCCCGTCATTCGGGAGATACCATTCGAAATACTGCATCATGACACCGTTGCTGCCGTCATGGTGGGCATGGGCTTTTTCTGTGCCGGGGGAGGCGATCAGGGTGAAGGCCAAGGCAGCGCTTACAATAACTTTTGCGGTTTTACGCCGGGACCAAATCCGGGACATTACGATTCACGTCTCCTTTTACGATGAGTGTAGGATGCCGCCTGCAGAGAAGCGGAGAAATAGGAAAGCACGCCTCCTTTCCACAAATGATAGCGTTTGCAAGGGCTTGCAACCCGATTATAAAAGATTTACTGCGGCAGAGTAGTGGAAAAAGTTGAGGAAAAAGGTGGAATATATTGATGCCTGCCTCCAAAAAGTCATTTTGCAAAGAAGGCTGCGGAGGGGAATGAAAAGCCCCGGACCGCTCATATAATCCGTGTACGGGGAACGGGAGAAGCGAAGGGGCCCCGGGAAAGGGGGAGTTCAAACCACGGCAGGGCAGGGGGGCAAGCGGGCGGCGGACAGCGAACGGCTGGGGGCATTACCCGGATCAACCGAACCAACCGAACCAACCGAACCAACCGAACGATCCGAACCATCCGAACAAACGGTGAGCAGTTCGACCGGAGAAGATGATCTAGCATATATGAACCCGATGTAAAGGAGGGGCTTCCAGCTCACAGGGACAACCCCGTCTGCACCGGAATGCACGAATGACACCGCTTACAGGTGACATAACGTTCTTTGGTCCGCACAGGCCCATGGGACGGGGGAAGCAACGGGATGTCAAGCCCCGACAGGGATGACAGCGGTTACGTAAGTGTATGCCGGGCGAAAAAAATAGGTGCGCGGAAGTTAAAAAAAAGACAATAATCCAAGTTGCTAAATCATATGATTCATAATAAGATAGGAGTAAGTAACTGAATAGTCTGAAAATTCAATCGAAGAAGGTTGCAGCTTTTTCACAGTCCTCGACCCGCCAAGAGCAGCACCTGACGCCGCAGCGGCTGCCGCTAATCGTCGAAGCCCAATTCTGCCGATATCATCCAGGAGGGGATTGCCGTGAGTAAGAGTCATGAAGTGGAGTATTGCAACCTTGAGTTACGATTTGACCGTCGGCTAATCCGTAACTTCATCAAGACGCTGATCCAGGAAGGCTACTCCCTCTACTGGAACGAGAGCGAACAGCAGTTCATTGTTTCAATCCGGACCGGACGGAAGCTCGTGAAGCTGAGATTTCAGCGGATCGGCGAACGATATAAAATCGTGGGCAACTATTCCTTCAAGGATGAGAAGCTCGCCGAACTGATGGAAAAAATGATCGGCGACACCCGTGGGCATGCCGTCGTCAAGCGTTTCAAGGACCGTCAAATTTTAATTGAAAACATCATGTTCGGAGAGATCATCCGCATGGTGGAAATTTCGGGGGTGGAACATAAGGTGCTCTTTCAAAAGGAACCGGTGGTAACGGTGGAGGAAATGATGCAGGCGTTCCGGTCCAGACGGCCGGAAGAGCGGATTCCGGTGCTCCGGCTGGAGCTGGATTACGAACTTTCCACCCTGTACGATGCGCTGCAGACGGGAGATCACGAACAGGTGGAGGCAAGCAAAGAAAAGCTGAAGGGGCTGCGGCATGAAATGTTACTGCTTGAGATGTAAGAGGATAGTTTAGAACGGTCTGTGTTTGCACACAGGCCGTTTTTTTGTGCTTATCTTCGGCTCCGGAGAAGGCGGTGAGGCAGGGGGAAGGGAACCCGGACAGGTGGGCAGGCTAAACCGGAGAGGACCTAAGGAAGCGCAGCAAAAAACGTTCATTTTGGCGGGCCAGCCTGCAAAAAAAGAACGTTGTTAACGTGTGCAACAGTGTGTTATCATAAATTTCGAGGTGGTAGAATGAGCGTTACGATCAAAGACATCGCACGGCTTGCGGGCGTATCCCATACGACCGTATCGAGGGCCCTCAACGACAGTCCCCTGATTAATCCGGAGACCAAGGAGCGCATCCACGCCATCGCGGAATCGTTGAATTATACGCCGAATTACAATGCGCGTTCTCTCGTATTGGATCGATCATACAATCTCGGCCTGTTTTTTTCAACACTTCATACAGGGACGTCGGCCGGGTTTCTGTACGAGGCGATCAAGGGCGTCAACGACGTCATTCAGGATAACTTCAATTTGATCGTACGCGGGATCGACGATTACAAAAGCTTCCATAAAGTAAACCGCAAAAGCTTCGACGGCATCATCGTCATGAGCCAGAGCACCAGCGACCAGGCCTTCATCGAGTATGCTTCGGAGAAGGAGATCCCGCTGGTCGTGCTCAACCGGCCGGTGGAAGGGGTCGAAGTGATGAACCTGCTGCCCGACGACCGGGGCGGCGCCTTCCGGCTTGCGGAGTTTCTGATCGGGCAGGGCCACCGCCGGATCGCCCTCATCGAAGGGAAGGCGGGGTTCAAGTCCTCGCAGGCCCGGCGCGAAGGGTTCCTGGCGGGACTTGCGGAGCATGGTCTCACCATGGACGAGAATCTGATCGTCCCGGGCGAGTACGATCTCGAGAGCGGCTATCAGGGCATGGGGCGGCTGCTCGATCTGCCGGAGAGGCCGACCGCGGTATTCTGCTCCAATGACGACATGGCGCTCGGAGCGGTCAAGGCGGTCACCGAGCGGGGGCTGAGCGTGCCGGGGGATATCTCGGTCGCCGGCTTCGACGATCATTTGTTCTCGGCGTTCATGACCCCGGCTCTGACGACCGTACGGCGTCCGATCGAGGAGATCTCAAGGGCGGGAGCCGAGAAACTTTTAACTTTTATTGACAATAAAGTGGTGGAGAAGTCCACCGTGCTGTTCCACACGGAGCTCGTGATCCGCGAGTCCGTCCAATCCACCCAGGGAGGGCGTTAACCCATGAGCATTCTGAACAAACTGCTCGAAGACATTCCCGTTCCGCAGGTCGTGCGGATCCGCCAGAAGTTCGACGGCACGAAGCTGGAGAATCCGGCGGAAGAACTGAAGCGCGAACTCGCCAAGCCCGGCGCGGTCGATACCATCAAGCCCGGGATGAAGGTGGCCGTGGCCGTCGGCAGCCGCGGGGTGGCGAACATCGACACGCTGACGAAGACGACGATCGACGCGATCAAGGAAGTGGGAGGAGAGCCCTTCATTGTTCCGTGTATGGGCAGCCACGGCGGCGCGACGGCGGAAGGACAGCGGGATGTGCTTCACCACCTCGGCGTAACCGAGGAGGCGATGGGCGCGCCGATCCGCTCGACGATGGAGGTCGTGAAGATCGACGAGCTGCCGAACGGCCTGCCGGTCTACGTCGACAAGTACGCGTCCGAAGCGGATGCGATCGTCGTCATCAACCGGGTGAAACCGCATACCGCATTCCGCGGCCGGATCGAGAGCGGGATCATGAAGATGATCTCCATCGGCCTCGGCAAGCAGAAGGGCGCGGAAGCATGCCACCAGCTCGGCTTCAAATACATGGCGGAGAACGTGCCGGCGATGGCGCGGATCATGATGGGCAAGCTGCCGATCGTCTTCGGCGTGGCCGTGGTCGAGAACGCGTTCGACGAGACCTGCATCGTCGAGGTGCTGCCGGCCGCCGACATCGAGGAGCGCGAGATGGTGCTGCTCGAGGCCGCGAAGGCCCGCCTGCCGAAGATTCTCTTCGACCAGATCGACGTGCTCGTCATCGATTACATCGGCAAGAACATCAGCGGCGACGGCATGGACCCGAACATCACGGGACGCTATCCGACTCCTTATGCGCACGGCGGACCCGACGTGTCCAAGATGGTCGTGCTCGACCTCACGCATGAGACGAACGGCAACGCCAACGGGGTCGGCACGGCCGACTTCACGACGCAGCGCCTTGTCGACAAGACGGACCTGCCGGCCACCTATGCGAACGGGCTGACCTCCACCGTGTGTGCGCCGACCAAGATCGCCACGACGCTGGCGAACGACGAGCTCGCGATCAAGGCGGCGGTGAAGACGTGCAATATTCTCGACTACACGAAATGCCGCCTGGTCCGCATTCAGGATACGCTGCATCTCGGCGAGATCGAGATCTCGGTCAATCTCCTGGAGGAAGCGAAGCTGCACCCGGACATCGAGATCCTGACGGAGCCTTACGACCTGCAATTCAACGCGGAAGGGAACCTGAGATAAGATGACGCAGCTGACCAAACCTTACATTATCGCGGCGGATATCGGCACGACGTCCGCCAAAACGCTCGTAATCGACCGGGACGGACGGGTCATCGCTTCCCACGCGGTGGAATATCCGCTCTATACGCCAAGACCGGATATCGCGGAGCAGGATCCGGACGAAATCTTCCAGGCCGTGGTGACCGGCATACGGACGGTGGTGGGCAAGGCCGGCGTGCTGCCCGGCCAGGTGCTCTGCGTGTCGTTCTCCTCGGCGATGCACAGCCTGATCGCCATCGACCGCGAGCTGCAGCCGCTGACCCAGTGCATCACCTGGGCGGATAACCGCAGCGTAGGCTATGTCAAGGGGCTGCGCGAGTCGAACGGCCTGGACATTTACCGGGCGACCGGCACGCCGATCCACCCGATGTCCCCGCTGCTCAAGCTGATGTGGATCCGCGACAACCGGGCCGATCTCTTCGAGAATGCCTACAAGTTCATCGGCATCAAGGAGTATGTGTTCGCGAAGCTGTTCGGCGAGCTTGTCATCGACTACTCCATCGCCAGCGCCACCGGGCTCTTCAACCTGAAGGCGCTGCAGTGGGACCGCGAAGCGCTCGCCGCCTGCGGCGTCCGGGAGGAGCAGCTCTCCCGCCCGGTCTCGACCACGTACACCCTGCAGGGCATGACGCAGGAGTATGCGGTGTCGATGGGCCTCGCGGCCGATACGCCGTTCGTCGTCGGCGCCTCCGACGGCGTGCTGGCGAACCTCGGCGTCGGCGCCTTCGAGCCCGGCATCCATGCGGTGACGATCGGCACGAGCGGCGCGGTCCGCGGCGTTGTGCGCGAGCCGCTCACCGACCCGAAGGGCCGTCTGTTCTGCTACGCGCTGGCCGATAACTTCTGGGTGGTCGGCGGCGCGATCAACAACGGCGGCATCATGTTCCGCTGGGTGCGCGACCAGCTCGCGACCGCGGAGGCGGAGGAAGGGCGCCGCCGGGGCATGGACCCGTACGACTACCTGACCTCGCTGGCCATGGAAGTCGCTCCGGGCTCCGACGGGCTGATCTTCCTGCCGCTCCTGGCAGGCGAGCGGGCGCCGTACTGGAACGCGAATGCGCGCGGCGTGTTCTTCGGCATGTCCCTGTACCACCAGAAGAAGCACATGATCCGTGCGGTGCTCGAAGGCGTAATGTACCGGATTCATTCGGTCAACAGCGCGCTGGAGGAGCTCGTCGGGCCGACGAAGGAGATCCGCGCTTCGGGCGGCTTCGCGAACTCGCCGTTCTGGCTGCAGATCATGGCCGACGTGCTCGGCACCCCCGTGGCCGTTCCGAATACCATCGAGAGCTCTGGCCTCGGCGCGGCGCAGCTCGGCATGCTGGCGCTCGGCGAGATCAAGGATTTCTCCGGCGTATACGACTGGATGCAGGTGAACCAGTCCTTAAAAGCAAGTATTCCGACCCATGAAACCTACAAACAGTTGACAAGCATTTATAATCGTGTGTACCATCAGTTGAAGGACGAGTTCGACGCGATCGCCGCCTTCCAGCAGATGTACACCAAATCCTAGGAGGGTACATGCAATGGCGATGAACTTATTCGATCTTACGGGCAAGACGGCTGTCGTAATCGGCGGCAACAGTACGCTGGGCGGCTCGATGGCCGTAGCGCTCGGCGGTCACGGTGCGGATGTGGCTGTGGTCGGCCGCAATCAGGAGAAGGCGGAAGAAGTGGCGCGTGCCGTCGAGGAAGCGGGCGGACGAGCGAAGTGCTTCTCGGCCGACGCGACGAATCCGGAGGACCTGAAGAAGGTGCTCGAGGATGTGCTCGCCTGGACGGGACGCTGCGACATTCTCATGAACTGCCCGGGTAAGAACTCCCCGACTCCGTTCTTCGACTTGACCATGGACGAGTGGGACTCTATCATGGAAGTGAACCTGAAGAGCGTCGTACTCGCATGCCAAATCTTTGGGAAGCATATGGTGGAGCAGGGTGAAGGGGGAAGCATCATCAACATTTCCTCCGTATCCTCGGATCCTCCGCTGTCCCGCGTCTTCACGTATTCGGCCTCGAAGGCGGCCGTCAATAACGTGACGAAGTTCCTCGCACGTGAATTTGCGCCGGCGCGCGTGCGCGTCAACGCCATCATTCCGGGCTTCTTCCCTGCGGAACAGAACCGCAAGATTCTGTCGCCGGAGCGGACGGAGGCCATCATGCGCCATACCCCGATGAACCGGTTCGGCAATGCGGAGGAGCTGCAGGGCGCTGCCGTGTATCTCGCTTCGGACAAAGCTTCCAGCTTCGTCACCGGATCGCTTCTGCGCGTCGACGGGGGCTACGGATCGATGACGATCTAATAGGGGGAGAAGGCTTCCTTTGCCCGGTTCGCGTGATTGCGGACAAGCACGGCCATATTGTGCTTCGGGAAGCCTTCGTGCCTGTTTCAGGTTGGGTTTCACGGTTTAAATAAATAGAGGAATAGGAAGGATGAGAATCCAAATGTCCAAACAGCAAGTCGGTGTCATCGGCCTCGCGGTCATGGGTAAGAATCTCGCACTGAATATCGAAAGCCGGGGGTTCACGGTATCCGTGTATAACCGCTCCCGCGAGAAGACGGATGCGCTTCTCGAAGAAGCCCAGGGCAAGAACCTGGTAGGTACATACAGCGTTGAAGAATTCGTGGCTTCCCTCGAGACGCCGCGCAAAATATTGATCATGGTCCAGGCGGGTTCCGCTACGGACGCAACGATCCAATCTCTGATTCCGCACCTCGACAAAGGCGACATCATCATCGACGGCGGCAATGCTTACTTCCCGGATACCCAGCGCCGCAGCGAAGAGCTCGAAGCGCAGGGCTTCCGCTTCATCGGCACCGGCGTATCCGGCGGCGAAGAAGGCGCGCTGAAGGGCCCGTCGATTATGCCGGGCGGTCCTCAATCCGCTTATGAACTGGTTGCTCCGATCCTGACGGCGATCTCGGCCAAAGTAAACGGCGACC
Source organism: Paenibacillus mucilaginosus 3016 (assembly GCF_000250655.1). NCBI lineage: Bacteria > Bacillati > Bacillota > Bacilli > Caryophanales > Paenibacillaceae > Paenibacillus > Paenibacillus mucilaginosus. Next base: position 6,340,351 of record NC_016935.1, on the reverse strand, counting down.
CTTGCTGCACGTACATCGGACCGGGCGGCTCCGGCCACTACGTGAAGATGGTGCACAACGGCATCGAGTACGGCGACATGCAGCTGATCTGCGAAGCGTACCAGCTGCTGAAGGATGTGCTGGGCGTATCGACCGAGCAGCTTCACGAGATCTTCGCCGAGTGGAACAAAGGCGAGCTCGACAGCTACCTTATCGAGATCACGACGGACATCTTCACGAAGAAGGATCCGGAAACGGGCAAAGCGATGGTCGACGTGATCCTGGACTCCGCCGGCCAGAAGGGCACAGGCAAATGGACGTCCCAGAGCGCGCTGGACCTGGGCGTGCCGCTGTCCATCATCACCGAATCCGTATTCTCCCGTTTCCTCTCCGCTATGAAGGAAGAGCGCGTGGCGGCAAGCAAGGTGCTCCAGGGTCCTGCGGCATCGAAGTACGAAGGGGACGCGTCCGAGTTCATCGAAGCGGTCCGCAAAGCCCTGTATGCGAGCAAAATCTGCTCCTACGCCCAAGGCTTCGCCCAAATGCGTGCGGCCAGCGAAGAATACAACTGGGGTCTGGACTACGGCTCCATCGCGATGATCTTCCGCGGCGGCTGCATCATCCGTGCACGCTTCCTGCAGAACATCAAGGACGCCTACGACAAGAATCCGGAGCTGCGCAACCTGCTCCTCGACGAGTACTTCCAAGGCGTGGTCCAGAACTATCAGGACGCTTGGAGAAATGTAGTGGCTGAAGCGGTCAAGCGCGGTATTCCGGTACCGGCCTTCGCATCCGCACTGGCTTACTACGACAGCTACCGTACGGAGCGCCTGCCGGCGAACCTGCTTCAGGCACAGCGCGACTACTTCGGCGCCCACACGTTCAAGCGCGTGGACAAAGAAGGCACCTTCCACTTCCAGTGGATGGACCAGCAGTAAGAGAGAGACCGTGCCAAGGTCCTACCTGCGGCGCAGGGACGATTCCGCCGGCGGGCGCAGCCCGAAGGCGGCTTCCTCCACCCAGGCTTTGAGCCGGCCTTCTTCCTGGTCGAAGCCGTTGCGCCGCTGAATGACCATCAGCGCGATTTCCGCGAAGTATCTAAAGTTTTGCATCAAGCGTGGCTGGGAAAGATCCATGAGGTTCGGGTCTTCCTCAGCCACCTTTTTTTTGATATATTCCAGCATCCAGACGACGTCATCCTTGCACAGGGGAGTGGAGGGGTCCAGGATCTGCTGAAGCTTGAAGTCGGTCGGCGAGTGGACCGGTGCTGCCGTACGGCAGGAGGAATGAGGCATACTACGTCTTCTCCTTTCGGTACGCGGCCGGATGCCGCTTGAAGGTCTGCGGAAGCTGTATGAATATGGAAGTGCGCATACATCCTCCATCTTATGTTTTTGCGTGGTTTTCTATTCACGTCCGACCAAGCTGTGATATGATAGGGAGAGTTTACCGAGTGGAGAAGAGGGTGCAAAAGAGACTGTGAACTACCGCAATATCGTATTGATCGGGATGATGGGAACCGGCAAGTCCACCGTAGGCCAAGCGCTCGCGGCCCGTCTCGGCTGGCGCTTCGTCGACACGGACGCGGTGATTGAGAGAAACACCGGGAAGACGATTCCCGAGCTGTTCGCCGGGGAAGGCGAAGCGTTCTTCCGCGAAGCGGAAAGGGAGGCTGTCGCGGCGGTGCTGAAGGAGAGCGGACAGGTGGTGGCTACCGGAGGAGGAGCGGTGCTCCGGGAAGAGAACCGCAGGGCGATGAGCGAGGGCGGCCTCGTGGTGGCGCTGCTGTGTTCTCCCGAGCGGATTATCGAACGGGTGCGCACGGATTCGAACCGGCCGCTGCTGCAGGGAAACCTGGAGGAGCGGGTGCATACGCTCGCCGAGAACCGCAGGGAGGCTTATACGTTCGCGGACCTGGCGGTCGATACGTCGGAGCTCGACGTGCAGACGATCGCCGATCAGATCCTGAGGCACGCCAAAGACGCGTCCTGACGGACGCGTCTTGCCTGCAATAGCGGTGCGGAAGCCAGGCTGAGGACGATTAGTCCTCTTGGTCCCAGGCGAGCATGCCGCCGGTCATGTTCTTCAGTCCGGTCAGACCCTGGGCCTGAAGGAATTCATAGGCGCGTCCGCTGCGTCCGCCGCTGCGGCACACAAGGACGGTCTCGCCCCGCTGTGGAATCTCGGCGAGCCGCTCGGGCAGCTGCATCAGCGGGATGTGGATCGCGCCGGGAATCATGCCCGCCGCGACTTCCTCGTCTTCGCGGACATCCACAATGTCCAGCTTCTCGCCGCTGTCGATCCGGCGTTTTACTTCCTCGGGGGTAATCGTCTGCATGGTCATGCTCCTTTGCTTCGGGAAGAGTAGGGCGGCAGCCTTCGTTCCCATTCATCATAAGAAACTTGCCTGTTCGCTGTCAAACCGCAGCACGAATCTATCAGAGAAGGAGACACCCGCATGACGGTCTGGTTCATCGGTGCCGGAGGGGCTGCGGGAGCGATGGCCCGCTTCGGGCTGTCCCTTCTGTTCAATCCCGCTTCCTCCGGCGCCTCCTTCCCGTGGGGAACGCTGCTCTGCAACCTGCTCGGCTGCGTGCTGCTCGGCCGGATGGCCTACTCGGAGCCGCTGGGCCGGCTTCCGAACCTCAAGGCGTTCCTGACGACCGGCTTCGTCGGAGCCTTCACCACCTTCTCGGCGCTCAGCCTGGAGATGGTGCTTCTGCTGGAGTCGGGTGCCTGGGTCTCTGCGGCCGTCTACGGCGCGGTGTCTTTCATCGGGGGACTCGCGTGCATCCGGCTGGGCCGGGGAGCCTATTTTCGCTCCCGCGGAAAGGATTCTGCCGAATGATGTCGAATGTGTTTCTTGCCTTATTGCTCGTAGGCATGGGAGGGTTTGCCGGTGCGGTATCCCGCTACGGGGTGTCCCGGTTCGCCGCCCGCAGATTTCCTTCGTGGCCTTACGGAACCTTGTTCATTAACCTGACAGGGTCGTTCCTGCTGGGGTGGCTGGCGGGAGCCCAGGTGTCCAAGTCAACTCTGCTGCTGCTCGGCAGCGGGTTCGCCGGCGGCTATACGACCTTTTCCACGTTCAAGCTGGAAAGCGATGCGCTGGAGCAGGGAGGAAGAATGCGGGCCGCCCGGCTGTATCTTCTCCTGTCCTATGCGCTCGGCGGCTGTGCCGCCTATGCGGGCTATGCCCTGGGAAGCGGGCAGTAACCATCCCTTAAGGCGGCGGCCCTCCGCGCCCCATCCAAGATTCCAGTACATTATCTTCTATTGAAGGAGAGATACATACTTCATGAAAGCCATTGTCAAGCCAACCCAGAGACTCGAAGGGACGATCAACGCCCTGTCCTCCAAAAACTACACCACGCGCTACCTGCTCATCGGTGCGCTCGCAGACGGCACCTCCACGGTCCGCTATCCGGCCCACAGCGAAGACAGCGATGCGATGCGCCGCTGTATCCGCGACCTGGGTGCCGTGCTCGAGGAAGACGAAGAGCAGATGACGATCCGCGGCTTCGGCCGCCATCCGCGGGATGTGAAGGAGCTCGACGTAGGCAACGCGGGTGCGGTGCTCCGCTTCCTGATGTCCGTCGCTTCCTTCTGCCCGGAAGTGACGTTCATCAACCGGTATCCGGATTCCCTCGGCAAGCGTCCGCATGACGACCTCATCGACTCCCTCCGCCAGATGGGCGTCGAAGTGGAGCACCGGGACGGCAAGCTGCCGATCACGATCCGCGGCGGGAAGCCGCGCGGGGGCAAGATTACCGTCTCGGGCAATGTCAGCTCCCAGTTCCTGAGCTCGCTTCTGTTCGTGGCCCCGCTGCTTGAGGAAGACAGCGAGATTACCGTGCTGCACGATCTGAAGTCCAAGGTCATTGTCGGCCAGACGCTCGAGGTCATCGCCCAGGCGGGCATCACGATCGAGGCTTCCGAGGATCTCATGCACTACCGCATCCCGGGCCGCCAGCAGTACAAGCCGCAGAACTACGTCGTGCAGGGGGATTATCCGGGTTCGGCCGCGATCCTGGCCGCGGCGGGCGTCACGAACTCCGATGTCCGTGTGCTCCGGCTGGCCGAGCAGAGCCGCCAGGGCGAACGGGCGGTCGTCGACGTTCTCCGTGCCATGGGCGTGGATCTCACCCACGACAATGACGTGGTTCACGTGAAGGGTACCCAGAGCCTGAAGGCGGGCGAGTTCGACGGCGACCACTTCACTGACGGCGTGCTGGCCATGGTGGCGGCAGCGGTCTTCGCCGAAGGCACTTCCCGGTTCTACAATGTCGAGAACCTTCGATACAAAGAGTGCGACCGCATTACGGATTTCCTTGCGGAGCTGCGCAAGGCCGGTGCCGAAGTGGAAGAGCGCCAGAGCGAGATTATCGTACACGGCCGTCCGCAGGGCGTACCCGGCGGCGTGGAGATCAATGCCCATTACGACCACCGCGTGATCATGGCGTTAACGATTGTCGGCCTTCGTTCCGATAAAGGTCTTATCATTAACGACGCGCATCACGTGGCGAAGTCTTATCCTCAGTACTTCGACCATTTGTTGTCGCTCGGTGCTCAGATTGAACTCCTCCAGGAGGAAGAACACTAAGGCAGGACAGCAGAAGGTGCGGGCAGAAGCCGGCCGGCAGATCTTCCTCCTCTCATCTTAGAATCTACAACCGGAAGGGCGGTGCAGGCTGTGAAGGCAGCGGTAATCATGTGGAAAGGGCTTCAGGTCACGATGGGGATGTTCCTCATCGCGGGACTTTTATTTGCAAGCGGGGTATTCTCCATCCTGCTATACGATAAAATCTCCGTAAGGGCCGAGGTGGAAGCGTCGGTGATTGTGCCGGCTTCCACGGCAGCGGAGGTGACCGCAGCCGCCCAGCCGGCTGCGGCTGCCGGGCAGACCGTACCTGCAGATCAGGCTCCACCGCCTGCCGCGGCACCGGCCGGTGCTCCGGCAAGTGCGATGCTCGACGCCCCGATCATCCGGCAGCTGCCCGAGCTTCCCTCCGGCTGCGAGCTGACTTCCCTGACGATGCTTCTGCAGTATTACGGCGTACAGAAGACGAAGATGGAGCTCCTGCCGGAGATGAAGCGCGATACGACCCCGATTACTTACAATGCCAACGGCACGGTAGCTTACTGGGGCAATCCGAATACCGGATTCGTCGGTGACATCACGGGGAAGAGCAAAGGCTTCGGCATCTACCACACGGCCCTGTTCGAGCTGGCCCGCCAATACATTCCGACAGCTGTCGACCTGACCCGCGAGCCGTTCCACGTGATCGAGCAGCAGCTGCTCAGCGGCGTTCCTGTCGTTGTATGGACGACGATCGACTTCAAGGTGCCGCAGAAGTGGAGCGTATGGGATACGCCCGTCGGCCCGATCAAGACGACGTTCATGGAACACGCTGTCCTGCTTGTAGGGTTCGATGAGCGGCATGTGTACATTAATGATCCGCTGTCCGGCCTGAAGAAGAAGGCGATCAACAAACAGCAGTTTCTGGCCACCTGGGAAGCCATGGGCCGGCAGGCGATCAGCTATTCGAAGTCTTAAGTTCAGTGCAGTAATTCATACCAAGGCCCTGGGGCCCAAAGGAGTGTGTGTACCATGGCATTCGAGAATCCTACCCGTGAGCGCATCAAGGAGATTTTGAAGAGCTCGAACACGATTGCCGTCGTAGGCCTGTCCGACAAGCCGGACCGCGTGTCCTATATGGTGTCGGAAGCGATGCAGAAGAAGGGGTACCGCATCATTCCCGTGAATCCGACGGTCCAGGGAACGATTCTCGGCGAAACGTGCTACGCGTCCCTCACGGACATTCCGGAGCCCGTCGATATTGTGAATGTGTTCCGCCGCAGCGAACAGACGGTGCCTGTGGCCGAAGAAGCCGCTGCGATCAAGGCCAAGGTACTGTGGCTGCAGCTTGGCATATCCAATGATGAAGCGGCGCGGATCGCGGCGGATGCGGGCCTTGAGGTCATCATGGACCGCTGCATCAAGGTGGAAGATTCGATCCTGCTGCCCGGGGGGAAGTAAGTTGTACCGTTCATCACTGCATGACACCTTGTCCGTCTATCTCGTCACGGATACGGCGGGCTATGAACACCGCTCCGCAGCCGAGATCGTCCGCGCGGCGGTCGCGGGCGGCGTGACGCTGGTTCAGCTGCGCGACAAGCAGGCCCAGCTGCGCGATGTGCTGCCGGCCGGCCGAGAGATCCGCGAGCTGTGCCGCAGCGCCGGCATTCCGTTCGTCGTCAACGACCGGGCGGATCTGGCGCTGCTGCTCGAAGCCGACGGCGTCCATGTCGGGCAGGATGACCTGCCCGCACAGGAAGCCCGGCGGCTGCTCGGCCCGGACGCGATCATCGGCGTCTCGGCCGGCACCATGGAAGAAGCGGAGTGGGCTGTGGCGCAGGGGGCCGATTACCTGGGCGTGGGTCCGGTCTATGCGACCGCAAGCAAGAAGGATGCGGGGGAAGCGATCGGCACGGACCTCATCGCCCGAATCCGCTCCCGCTGGCCGCAGCTGCCGCTCGTCGGGATCGGCGGCATTCATCAGGGCAATGCGGCTCCGGTTCTGGCGTCCGGGGCTCAGGGCGTGGCCGTCATCTCGGCCATCACGCGGCAGAGCGACCCGCAGTCCGCCGCCCGCGGTCTGGCCGATGTTTGCCGCCGGCGCTAAAAAATAAGCGCCGGCAGAATTTTTTTCATGAAAGTGCACTTTATACCCAAAGTAGTGTCATAAAAAAAATCCTCCTTGAAGACAATAAGAAAGGCTTCTGGAAAGGGCGGGTCCATAAGGGCTGCACCGGAAGACTTTTGAATTGAAATCCAAGGAGGATTTTTTCATGTACAACCAACAAGGTTTTCAAAACAGCTTCCAAAACAACTTTGGTCAAGCATCGTCCCAGTACCGCGGCCTGGAAACCAAATACCAGCCGGTAGGCTATGTGCAGTCCCAGTACAACCAGTCCCTGGGCCAACAAAACCAGTTCGGCGCATCCTCGCTGAGCTCCTTCGGTGCTGCTTCTTCGCAGTCCCAGTACAACCAGTTCCAAAGCCCGCAAGCGTACCACACGGCGAACTACCGCGGCAACCAGCCGGGCCATGACTCTTACCTGCGCGAGGATTCCAGCCAGCCGGCTCAAAGCCAGTTCGGCATGGGCGCACAAAGCTTCAACCGTTACCAATTCTAATCTGCCATTTCAACAGGAAGGCGGGCGCAGAGCCCGTCTTTTTTGTCGTTTCAGGGACCTCCCCGGCGATCATTCAAGCGCATACAACGGTTTGACAAAAAAGGCGCGGGGCCTTACCATCGTAATAGGAAAGGGGGAACGGCCTGTTTGAACTGGATGGGGAATTTGCAGCAGCTTGGCCGGTCGCTCATGCTGCCGACCATTACGCTGCCCGTGGCGGCGATTTTGCTGCGTCTGGGAACGCTGCCTTGGCAAGAGGCCGGACTGCCCCGGATCGGTGAGATTCTGCTGCTGCTGGGCGGCAGCATTTTTACGTATTTGCCGCTGATCTTTGCGGTGGGTGTCGCGCTGGGCTTGACGGAAAGCGCGGGCATTGCCGGCATGTCGGCCCTCATCGGCCACTATATGTTCTCCGAATCGCTGCAGCGCTATCTCGGCGAGTCGTTCCAGCTCGGGGTGCCGGGCGGCATTCTGATCGGCCTGATCGCCGCCGTCATTTATCACCGGGTGAAGCATATTCAGCTGCCGGAATCGATTCAATTTTTCGGCGGGCCGCGGCTGGTTCCGCTGTTTATGGGCCTGGCGATCTTCCTGCTCGTTCTGCTCACGCTGGAGATCGGTCCGCTGCTCGAGAACGGGATGCAGGCGCTGACCGATTTTATTCTCGGACTGGGCGGTTTCGGTACGTTCCTCTACGGCATTATTCACAGGCTGCTCGTACCCTCGGGACTTCATCATGTATTCAATAATTTCTTCTGGTTCCAGCTGGGGGCTTATGAGCCGCAGGGCGTGCCGGTCTTCGGCGATCTGCCGCGCTTCTTCGCCGGCGACCCGTCGGCGGGGATCTATATGGCCGGGCTGTACCCGATCATGATGTTCGCTCTGCCGGCCATTGCGCTGGCGATCATTCAGGAGGCGAGGGAGGACCTCAAGCCGAAGATCCGGACGACCTTCCTGACGGCGGCCTTCGCCTGTTTCCTGACCGGTGTGACGGAGCCGATCGAGTTCGCATTCCTGTTCGTTGCGCCGTACCTTTTCGTCGTTCATGCCCTGCTGTCGGGGCTGGCCATGTGGATTGCGTATGCGCTTGACATTCACCATGGGTTCTCCTACTCGGCCGGGGCGATCGACTACCTGATCAACCTGCACCTGGCGAAGAACGGGCTGCTGCTGCTGCCGATCGGCCTAGCCTACGGGCTTGTGTATTACGGCCTGTTCCGGTGGGCGATCCGCCGCTTCCGGCTGCCGACGCCGGGGCGCGAGGAAGGCTCCCAGCTGGAAGAGTGGGCCGGGGATATTCCGTACCGCTCTCCGCTGATTCTTCAGGCGCTGGGAGGCAAGGAGAACATCAAGAACATCGAAGCGTGCATCACCCGCCTGCGTCTTACGCTGGTGAACGACCGCCAGATGGACATCGCTGCGCTGAAGCACCTGGGGGCGGCGGGCGTCATCCGGCTCGGCGGAGGCAACGTGCAGGTCGTGTTCGGGACCTACTCGGAGCTCATCCGCGAGGAGATCATCAAGGCGCGCGGCAAAGATATTCAGCAGGTGATGTTCTCATCTCCGATGCAGGGACGTATGATTCCACTAGAAGAGGTGCCGGATAAGATCTTCGCCGGGAAGCTTGTGGGCAACGGCGTCGCGTTCCTTCCCGAGAAAGGCGAGCTGGTGGCTCCGGTTTCGGGCCGGATCATGCACTTGTATCCGACGCTGCACGCGCTCGGGATCGAGACGGAGCAGGGGCTGCAGGTGCTGCTGCATATCGGGATCGATACGGCCGGCCTGCAGGGCAAATATTTTACGTCCCATGTGAAAGAAGGCGACCAGGTGGAGGCGGGACAGCTGCTTATTCGATTCAATCTTCAGAAGGTCAAGAACAACTGCAAGTCGCTTGCCACGCCGATGCTGATCACGAACGTGGAAGCGGTCAAGTCCTGGAGCTTCGCTCCGTTCAAGGCCGTCAAAAAAGGACAGGCTTCCGTGATGTCTGTCGTGCTGAAGAACGCCGAGGCAGGGGGAGGGAAAGCGCATGGTTGAAGGAATCGGAGCATCACCGGGCATCGCGATGGGCAAAGCCTTCGTCATTCCGACCTGGGAGTGGGACTTCCCCGATAAGCTGATTGACGTGACGGATCTTGCCTATGAATTCGAGAGGCTCTACGACGGCATCCGCCATTCGAAGAGCGAGATCGAACAGATCAAGCAGGAATTCGTCAGCGTGCTTGGCGAGGAGCAGACCCAGATCTTCGACGCCCATCTTGCGATTCTTGAAGATCCCATCTTCATGAGCGAGGTGCAGGGCATCATGCAGAGACAGTATAAAGCGGCCGAGGTGGCCGTCAAGGAAGCGATCGAGAAGTTCGTGAACATGTTCGATCTTCTCGACGATACGTATATGAAGGAAAGGGCGCTCGACATCAAGGACGTCGGCAACCGCCTGCTGAAGCATCTGCTCGGCGCGCTGGAGGAGACGCTGCCGCCGAAGGATCAGCCGTATGTGCTCGTGGCCAAGGAGCTGCAGCCTTCGCAGATGGTGCACCTGGATGTCAACCAGGCGCTCGGCGTGGTCACGATGCTCGGAGGCAAGACTTCCCACGTGGCCATCATGGCGAGGGCGATGGGGGTGCCTTATGTCCTCGGCCTGGAGGGCAAGCTGGCTTCCCCGATCCAGACCGGGGATTACCTGATCATCGACGGGGATGAGGGCATTGTGTATGTGAATCCGGGCGAGCCTGTCGTCGAGCGGTACAAAGCCCGGAAGGCGAACTGGAATGCGATGCAGGAGAGCCTGCAGAAGCTGGCCCACCTGCCGAGCCGTACCCGGGACGGGGTGCAGGTGAACCTCGCGGCGAACATTTCGTCGGTGAAGGAGCTTGCGCACGTCATGGGCAGCAACGCTTCGGGCGTGGGGCTTTTCCGCACGGAGTTCCTGTATATGGACCGCAGCACCTTCCCGCTCGAGGAAGAGCAGTATGCGGTCTACCGCGAGGTGGCGGAGCGCCTGAACGGCCGGCCGGTCGTGATCCGGACACTCGATGTCGGCGGCGACAAGAATCTCGACTACCTGGCGCTGCCGGAGGAGGAGAACCCGTCACTCGGCTACCGGGCGATCCGCATCTCGCTCGACCGCACCGATCTGTTCAAGACGCAGCTGCGTGCCATTCTGCGGGCAAGCCACTACGGCCGGATCAAAATCATGTATCCGATGATTTCGTCCCTGGACGAACTGCGCCGCGCCAATCTCGTCCTGGACGAAGCGAAGCGGGAGCTCGACCAGGAGGGCCTTCCGTATCGGCCGGACATTGAGGTCGGCATCATGATCGAGCTGCCCGCCGCCGTCATGATCTCGGAGCTGCTCGCCCAGGAAGTGGACTTCTTCAGTATCGGCACCAACGATCTCGTTCAATACGTGCTGGCTGTGGACCGGATGAACGAGCAGGTGGCGCATCTCTACGATCCGTTTCATCCGGCAGTGCTGCGTATGTTGAAGTTGACGGCCGACAATGCGCGGCTGCACGGCACGCATGTCAGCGTCTGCGGCGAGCTGGCCGGGGACATCCGGGCACTGCCGATCTGGCTGGCGCTCGGCATCACCGAGCTGAGCATGTCGGTCCAGTCGATCCTGAAGGTGAAGAATTCGCTGCTGCAGAGCCGCGGCAGCGACGGGCCCCAGATCTGGCGGGAGCTTGCGCCATGTCCGAGCAGCGCCGCCGTGACGGAGGTGCTGGGCCGGTACATGAAATCCGGGCTTGCCGGGGAAGAGGCGGAGACGGACAGCGGGCCGTCCGCTGCGGGGAACGCAGCACAAGCGCCGGATTCCGGGGCTCCGGGCTCTGCGCCGTCCTTCAAGGGCGCGGGGGAAGGGCAGAAGGAAGAACCGAAGGCCCCCGTCCCGCCGCCGTATCCGGCCGGCGAGTACTGCTGAAAGAACTTGCTGCACATTCATAACGATAGAAGGAGTGGGGAACCATGGAATTGAAAGGCACACGCGTACTTGCATTTGTCGATGAGGAATTTGAAGATCTGGAGATGTGGTATCCTGTGATGCGCCTGCGCGAGGCAGGTGCGGAAGTGCACCTGGCCGGACCGAAGAGCGGGACGGTTTATCACGGCAAATACGGGGTGCCGCTGACGACCGAGTATGCGATCGATGAAGTGAAATCGGAGGATTACATCGGCCTGTATGTCCCGGGCGGATGGGCGCCGGACAAGCTCCGCCGCTATGCTTCCGTCCTGCGCCTGACGCGGGAATTCCACGAGGCGCAGAAGCCGATCGCGCATATCTGCCATGCCGGCTGGGTGCTCGCCTCCGCGAAGATCTGCCAGGGCTATACGATGACTTCCACGCCGGGTATCAAGGACGATCTCGAGAATGCGGGAGCGATCTGGGTGGACGAGGAGGTCGTGGTCGACCGGAACATCGTGTCGGGCCGCCGCCCGCCGGACCCTGCCTGCGTTCAGCAAGGCGTTCGTTGACGTGCTCGCCGCGTACCGTAATCGATGATCCTAGCGATCCGCTGGGTGCCGGCCGTTCTATGGATGGCCGTCATCTATTATTTTTCCTCCAAAACGGGGGACGATCTGGACGGCTGGCTTGATGTGCTGCACCGCTGGCTGCCGGCGCTGCAGAGCTTTGATTTCGGCCACTTCATCTCGTACCTGGTGCTTAGCTGGACGTTCGTCTGGGCCTTCCGCCCCAAGCGTCTTACCTTGGCGGTTATGCTCGGGATTGTCCTGCTCTGCTTCCTGTACGGGATTACCGACGAGTACCACCAGTCCTTCGTACCGCGCCGCTCGGTGTCCCTGATGGACCTCCGCAACGATGTGATCGGAGCGGCCGTCGGTATGGCGCTGCTGCATATCCCTCCCCTGCGGAGGTTATACGCCAGAGCGGTGGATGCTAAATATTACTAACGTCCCTCCGGCAGGAGAAAGAGGCGGACAGGTAGAATAATTCTACCTATGTGAAAATTACAGACCGTACAAGCACGCTCAGCACGTCTCCGGGATCTGTAATTTCCGGCAAGCCCAAAGCCCCATGTGATGCGGTGCGGGAGGCTTGCCTCAGGTCTGCTTTTGTCTCAAAAAGGAGTGGTATCGTTGCAGAAGCTTTGTAAATGCGGAAATCAAATGAACATCCGGCTTCGAACTGTTATGTATCAAAACAAGGTGGAGATCGAGAACGTGCCGATCTTCTCCTGCGAGTCCTGCAGCCGCAACGAAGTGTTCGCGGAGATCAAGCCCGAGCTTACGGGTCTGATCGGGTCACTGGGCGGCAAGCCCGGCAAACAGCAGGTGCACTTCGATGAGATCAGCGAAGTGGCCCACCTGATGGTGAAGGTGACCGAGAAGAACCGGGCGTCCGACCCGGTGGAGTCGATCATCCGGGAGCGGATCAATGAGCTGCTGGATCTTCTGCTGCTGGCGCAGTCCCTCGGGGACGAAGCCTGGGCGCAGGACGTCAGAGGGCGTCGCTGGCCGTACAGGATTTGACCTAACCCGAAGAACGCCGTCCCGCAGGCGGGTTCTTGTCTTCGGGGGTGCCCGCCTGCTTGCAGCACCTACGTACCGTCTCATGCAGCCCCGTGCTGCCGTCCGCAGTACTGGGACGGAGCAGGGCTTTGGGACGGTATGTTTATTTTAAAATATAAGAGCATATATCTCAGCAGCGCTTCGGCTCTGTACTCTTATATTTCTTATAAACGCGCATCGTTCTTAGCAAAGGACGCCTCAGCCGTTTATCCAGTCCGGGTTCGGGGCTCAGAGCCGGGAACCGGAGCAGTTGGCTTTTTTGGGATGGATTTGATACTATATACATAGGACTAGCCTTATATTCATTGCGTACCTGAGCAATTTGTCGTATGATAAGGCTAAATGACATGATCGCTTTATACATTTTAAACATTGGAGAGAATGGCCGTGACTGTGACAATTTATGATGTAGCCAGAGAAGCAGGCGTTTCCATGGCAACCGTATCTCGGGTTGTCAACAACAATCCGAACGTGAAGCCACAGACGCGCAAGAAAGTGTTCGAAGCGATCGAGCGTTTGGGCTACCGTCCGAATGCTGTAGCGAGAGGCCTGGCCAGCAAGAAGACGACAACCGTCGGCGTGGTCATTCCTGATATCTCCAACTCCATATTCTCCGAAGTTGCCCGTGGGATCGAAGATATCGCTAACATGTATCACTACAATATTATCTTGTGCAACGCGGATAAGAAGAAGGAAAAGGAAATCCGGGTCATCAATACGCTGCTCGAGAAGCAGGTGGACGGACTTCTGTTCATGGGCGGCGCCGTAACGGAAGATCACATTCAAGCGTTCAAGACGTCTTCGGTACCGGTGGTGCTTTGCGCGACGGCGGATGAACAGCGTGTGATTCCTTCGGTCGATATTGACCATGAGAAGGCGGCTTTCGATGCGGTCAACGTGCTGCTGCAGAGCGGGCATACGAAGATCGCGATGATCTCGGGCACGCTGCAGGATCCAGCGAACGGATATGCACGCTACCAGGGTTACCGGAAAGCGCTTGAAGCCGCGAACATTCCGATCGACGAGGATTACGTGCGAATCGGTAACTACCGGTATGAATCCGGCATGGATGTGACCAAGCATTTCCTTGAGCTGGACGAGCGTCCGACGGCGATTTTTGCCGCAACCGACGAGATGGCGATCGGCGCTATACATAGCCTGCAGGATTCGGGTCTGCGCGTACCGGAGGAGATGTCCGTCATTTCTGTTGACAATATCCGTATGGCCTCCATGGTGCGTCCGCAGCTGACGACCGTAGCCCAGCCGATGTATGATATCGGAGCGGTGGCGATGCGTCTGCTGACGAAGCTGATGAACAAGGAAACGAAAGACGCTTCCGAACTGACCCAGGTCATTCTGCCGCATGAAGTCATTCATAGAAACTCGGTGGCTCAACGTTCCTAGTGAGCCACTTCTTTTTGTCAAAGTGCGCAGGTACTGACAGGGCGCGTCGTAAGGGGCGGGTTTCCGCAGTTTTGTAAGCCAATATCTGGTAATTATAGTGCGGTTCGGGTGAGGGGGAGACGATTTTGACATACGGTACAATCGGCGTCATCGGCGCCATGAAAGAAGAGATCGAGCTGTTTCACGAAGGCATGAAGGGCGTGACGCAGACGGTCAAAGCCGGCATCACCTTCTACGAAGGAACATTTCATGACCGCTCCATCGTGCTCTGCAAGTCGGGGGTAGGCAAGGTGAACGCGGCTGTAACGACACAGATCCTGATCGATACGTTCGGCGTGGAAGCGGTGCTGTTCACCGGTGTGGCCGGGGCGGTCGATCCGGGGCTCGATGTGGGAGACATCGTCGTATCGACGGAATGCCTCCAGCACGATATGGACGTGACGGCGCTGGGCTTCCCGCGGGGCACGATTCCTTATGAAGCGACATCGCTGTTCGCTGCCGATGAGAAGCTCCGGAAGCTGGCGGCGGAAGTGAGCGCCGAACTGTTCGGCGCACGGGTCAAGGAAGGCCGCGTGCTCTCCGGAGACCAGTTCATCTCGAGCCGGGAGACCGTCAGCCAGCTCTACACGGAGCTCAGCGGCGCGTGTACGGAGATGGAAGGCGCGGCAGTGGCCCAGGCCTGCTCGATGAACGGCATCCCGTTCGTGATCATCCGCTCCATGTCGGACAAGGCGGATGGATCGGCGCATGTGAATTTTGCCGAGTTTACGCAGCAGGCGTCCGAGAATTCGTTCCGCATTATCGACGGAATGCTCCAGCGGCTCCAGTAGTAGAGGAACTGCAGTTACATAACCAGAAGGAGAGTTGCCAATCATGTCAGTAACCATGGATCAAATTACGGCTCTTGCCAAACACCGCGGGTTCGTCTTCCCGGGCTCCGAGATTTACGGCGGCCTGGCCAACACCTGGGATTACGGTCCCCTCGGCGTGGAGCTGAAGAACAACATCAAGCGCGCCTGGTGGAAAAAATTCATCCAGGAATCCCCATACAATGTCGGTCTCGACGCTGCCATTCTGATGAACCCGCAGGCTTGGGTCGCTTCCGGCCACGTGGGCAACTTCAACGATCCGATGATCGACTGCAAGCAGTGCAAGGTGCGCCACCGTGCCGACAAGCTGATCGAGAATGCGCTCGGCGAGAAGGGCATCGAGATCATTGTGGACGGCATGACCTTCGCCGACATGGAGAAGCTGATCGCTGAGCACAAGATCGTTTGTCCGGACTGCGGCGCGATGGACTACACGGACATCCGCCAGTTCAACCTCATGTTCAAGACGTTCCAGGGTGTAACGGAGTCGAGCGCGAACGTGGTTTACATGCGCCCGGAGACCGCACAGGGGATCTTCGTCAACTTCAAGAACGTGCAGCGCACGATGCGCAAAAAGGTGCCTTTCGGCATCGGCCAGATCGGCAAGAGCTTCCGTAACGAGATCACGCCGGGGAACTTCACGTTCCGTACGCGCGAGTTCGAGCAGATGGAGCTTGAATTCTTCTGCAAGCCGGGCGAGGACCTGCAGTGGTTCGAGTACTGGCGCGCCTTCTGCCGCGACTGGCTGCTGAAGCTCGGCATCAGCGAGAACAGCATCCGTCTGCGCGACCACAACGAGGACGAGCTGTCCCACTACAGCAACGCGACGACGGACATCGAGTACAAGTTCCCGTTCGGCTGGGGCGAGCTGTGGGGCATTGCGGACCGTACCGACTATGACCTGAAGCAGCACATGTCTCACTCCGGTGAAGACTTTAACTACATTGAGCAGGAAACGGGCGAGCGCTATGTCCCTTACTGCATCGAGCCTTCGCTGGGTGCGGACCGGGTAACCCTGGCCTTCCTGATCGATGCGTACGAAGAGCAGCAGCTCGAAGGCGACGACAGCCGGACGGTACTGCACTTCCACCCGGCGCTGGCGCCGTACAAAGCGGCGATCTTCCCGCTGTCGAAGAAGCTGTCCGAGGGCGCTCACAAGGTGTTCGCCGATCTCGCGAAGCACTTCCTCGTCGATTATGATGAGACAGGTTCGATCGGCAAGCGGTACCGCCGTCATGACGAGATCGGTACGCCGTTCTGCATCACGTATGACTTCGAGTCTGAGACCGACGGTCAAGTGACCGTGCGCGACCGGGATACGATGGAGCAGACGCGGATGCCGATCAGCGAGCTGAGAGCGTTCATCGAGAGCAAGCTGGAATTCTAATACCGCACAACAAAACCCGCGGCCCATGGGGCTGCGGGTTTTTTACTGTGTAATTTATTCTGATGATGAGGGATCGGAGTGCGGCATTGTGATGTTCGAAATGGCTGCTCAAGAGAGCGCTTACGGCAGGCTTATGAGCGTTCAAGCCAAGTGCAGAAAGTTCACGGCGAAGAGAGTATCCCCTGTGTGGATCATCCAAAAGGCGAAGGGCTGCAACCGGGAGCTACTTCAGATACAGCATCGCGATCTCCTTGGTCTGCCGGTTCTTGGCCGTGATCTCGGCCCGGCGGGGCATCGGTGTCCAGGTATGCACCGGGTCGAGCCAGGTCGGGGGCAGCGGCTCCTCGCTGAACGGCTGCCATGCTGTCACCCAGTCCTTGGGCAGCGGGAGGCCTGCATCCGCTTGGAGGGCATCCCGCAGCGGGTGGTCGGTCATCTCCAGCCAGAGCAGACTCCAGGCCCGTGGAACAACGCGCCAAATGTCATACCCTCCGCCGCCGAGGGCGACCCAGCGCCCCTCACAGTACTCATGGGCCAGCCGGTGAATCAGTGCCGGCATCGCGCGGTAGATCTCCATGGAGCAGTGTACATGGGCGAGGGGATCGAAAGCATGGGCGTCACAGCCGTGCTGGGATACGATCAGGTCCGGCTTGAACTGGTCGATGACCTTCACGAGCACGTCCCCGAAGCATTCCAGCCACGATTCATCCTCCGTATAAGGCTCCACAGGCACATTGACCGTCGTCCCGAAGCCGCTGTCCTCACCGCGTTCCTGAACGGCTCCTGTGCCCGGATAGAGGTATTTGCCGGTTTCGTGGATCGAGAACGTACAGACATCAGGGTCCGTATAGAAGCTCCACTGCACCCCGTCTCCGTGATGCACATCCGTGTCGATATAGAGGACTCTCGCCCCGTATTCGCACTTGGCATGCTCGATCGCGACGGATGCGTCATTGTACACGCAAAAGCCCGCTCCCTTGCCGGACAGCGCATGATGTAGGCCGCCGCCCAAATGGAGCGCATGCGGGGTGCGGCCGGTCATGACGGCATCCACCGCCTGGACGGAACCGCCGACAACCGTCGAGGTCGCCTCATGCATCCCATGGAAGAAAGGCGTATCTTCGGTGTCCAGCCCGTAGGTGGCCGCCCGCCGCATCCAAGCTTCATCGGGCATCGGATGGCTCAGGGCGATTACCGCTTCCACGTACTCCTTGGCATGCACGGTGCACAGCTTCTCGGGATCGACCGGCATCGGCGGCTCTAGACAGGAGGCCGGCAGGGCGCCGGCCCTGCGCAGCAGGTCTACGGTCAGCAGCAGGCGCTTTTGGTTGAACGGATGCTCGTCACTGAACCGGTATGCGGTTTCATTCTCGTCAAAAATAAACAAAGCTTGTCGCTCCATGGCTTCCTGCGCCCCCATCAATACATGAACCGCTGCCGGAATCGGACTCTGTCGAACAGCTCGACGGAGGACAGCGGTACGTTTTTGCCGATACGGACCATCAGGCAGTTGGCGGGGTGGGAGCAGATCTCCGGGTCATCCGTGGCGAACCAGACCATATCGACGCTCTTCATCAGCTTCTCCATCATGTCGCGGTACTGCCAGACGGTCAGGCCGCTGGACTCCAGATCCCAGTGCCAATAGTATTCGGTCGTAAAGGTGATGACATTCTCCAGCTGCCCGTCTTCGAACGCGAGGCGGATCAGCTTCTTACCAAGCCCAAGTCCCCGGTACGCATTGGCCACTTCAATGGCGCCGAGCTCGATGAGATCCAGCATGCCGCCTTCGGACCAGCGTTCCAGTTCATCAGGATAGTGGAAGGTAACATAGCCGACGATGACTTCTTCATGCCGGGCGAGAATAATCCGCCCCTCAGGCAGGCCGGCGATCTCCACCAGCGCTTCAAACTGCTCCTTGGGCCTGCGGAAGGCATCAAGGTCAGGGTGCATCGTATACCTGCGCAGCTGCTCGGGAGGTACGGGACCTTCGAGAACCAGCTCCGTGTTCTGATATGGGACCGAAGATTGCTGATAAATTTTGATGTGATTCATCCGGTAGAACGTTTCCCCCTTCCAGAACTGACCCTTCCAGCATAACAAAAAAATAGTCGAATAAAAAGGCTTATGGTATAATAAGGGTGGTGGAAATGAAAGCGTTTCAAAAACAAATGGAATGGTTATGGAGGGCTGCGGCATGGATCAGACGAATGTGGAAAGCATTGCACCTGTAACGGCACAATCCAACATGAAGAACTATGAAGAGGAACGCGCGGGCTTCCGCTGGGAAGACGTAGAGGCGACATTCTCCTGGTCGCAGACCGGAAAGCTGAACGCGGCCTACGAGGCGATCGACCGGCATGCCGAATCGTCCCGCCGGGACAAAGTCGCCCTGTACTACAGTGATGACCGCCGCGATGAACAATATACATATCTCGAGATGAAGCAGCAGTCGAACCGATTCGGCAACGTGCTCAAGGGACTGGGTGTCGGCAAAGGGGACCGGGTCTTCATCTTCATGCCCCGGACGCCGGAGCTTTATTTTGCGCTGCTCGGGGCGATCAAAGTCGGAGCGGTGGTCGGTCCGCTGTTCGAGGCGTTCATGGAAACGGCCGTGCGCGACCGGCTGGAGGACAGCGAAGCGGTCGCGATTGTCACGACCCCGTCGCAGCTGTCCCGTGTCCCTGTGGATCAGCTGCCTCATCTGAAGCATGTGATCCTGGTTGGCGAAGACCTGACGCTCGAGGCCGGCCAAGTCGATTTCCGCAAGGAAATGGAGAGTGCTTCCGACGAGCTGGAGCTGGAATGGCTGGACCGGGAGGACGGCCTGCTCATCCACTATACGTCGGGCTCGACAGGCAAGCCGAAGGGTGTCTTCCATGTGCATAACGCGATGCTGCAGCACTACTATACGGGCCGTGTCGTGCTGGATCTGCAGGAAGACGACGTGTATTGGTGTACGGCGGACCCGGGCTGGGTGACGGGGACATCGTACGGCATCTTCGCTCCTTGGCTGAACGGGGCGACGAACGTCATCCGGGGGGGCCGCTTTTCCCCGCAGGACTGGTACCGGACGATTGAGCGCTATGGCGTAACCGTATGGTACAGCGCACCGACGGCCTTCCGGATGCTGATGGGCGCCGGCGACGATGCCGTGAAGCAGTTCAACCTGGGATCGCTCCGCCACGTGCTGAGCGTAGGCGAGCCGCTCAATCCGGAAGTTGTCCGGTGGGGGCTCAAGGTCTACAACCAGCGTATCCACGATACGTGGTGGATGACGGAGACCGGCGGCCAGCTCATCTGCAACTACCCGTGCATGGCGATCCGTCCCGGCTCGATGGGTAAGCCGCTGCCGGGTATCGAGGCGGCCATCATCGACGATTCGGGCAACGTGCTCCCGCCGTACCGCATGGGCAACCTGGCGATCAAGACGCCTTGGCCGTCCATGATGCGCAAGATCTGGAAGAACCCGGCGAAGTACGAAGAGTACTTCCGGATTCAGGGCTGGTACATTTCGGGCGACTCCGCTTATATGGACGAAGACGGCTATTTCTGGTTCCAGGGACGGATCGATGACGTCATCAACACCGCGGGCGAGCGCGTAGGCCCGTTCGAGGTCGAGAGCAAGCTCGTTGAGCACCCGGCCGTAGCCGAAGCCGGTGTCATCGGGAAGCCCGATCCGATGCGCGGCGAGATCATCAAAGCGTTCATCGCCCTGCGCGAAGGCTACACGCCGTCTGACGAGCTTAAGGCCGACATCTCGCGCTTCGTGAAGGAAGGCCTGTCCGCCCACGCGGCCCCGCGTGAGATCGAGTTCAAAGACAAGCTGCCGAAGACCCGCAGCGGCAAAATCATGCGCCGCGTCCTCAAAGCCTGGGAGCTGAACCTCCCTACAGGCGACCTGTCCACGATCGAGGATTAATACGCCCTGCACTTATCCGGTCAGTAATCAGCTCTTATTCATTAAACAAAGACCGCCAGCGGAAATACATCCGCTGGCGGTCTTTATCTATCCCCGCAAAGCAGGGTCGCAGTGCTGTGTTGAAGGTCTTGTCTTTACGGTTATACTGCTGCATCGAACCTGAAAGGGAGTCTGGAGGCGGTGCGGTATTGGCCATTGTAGTGCTGCAGCCCGCAGCACCTCTTGCAAGCAGTTCCTCCCTGCTTTAGCCTGCCCAAGGCTAAGCAGCAACAAAAAAAGTACCGCCAGCGGAGCGAAGCCGCCGGCGGTACTTTTTATTTACTCCCCAAGTCAGGGCGGAGAGATGGCACTTGCCAGCCTGGCGAGAGAGCTCGCAGCAGGGAGGGAAGAGGGGGGAGCCGGAGGAGTTTACGTCAGCCTTTTAACCCCGTGAAGATTCCATCACATCTAATCAGTCCTTCACGTGGTTGAACAGCTGCCGGAGGAGCCCCCCTCTGTACGACCGCCTCGCGAACTCCCTCGGACTCTATCCCTAAGCGACCGCCCCGCACCGGCCTCGTGCTATTTCTTCGACCTGACGGCCACCGAAGACTTCGACTCCCCAGCCTCATTGGTCGCCGAAACGATATAGTAGCCTTCCGTCGAGACGGCATAATACTTGAACTCCGTCCCGCCCTTCACCGTTCCGATCTTGGAGTACTTGCCGTTCTCCTTGTCGCTGAAATAGACATTGTACTGCGTAACCTTCTCCTTCTCGGGGTTGGCCTTCCACTTCAGCTCGATGCCGCCCCCGCTGGACTTCACGGTAACGCCGCTGGGGATCGAAGGGACACTCTTGGGTGCCGGAGTGCTGTCTTTGTCATCATCCGATTCCTTCTCGCTGCTCTTTTTGTCGTCGGAGGAATCGGCTTTCTTGTCGTCCTCCGTCTTCGCAGGCTCGCCGGTGCCGGCGCCGAAGAGCAGATCCATGGTCGTGCCGTCGGTATAAGCGGCCTTGCTTGGCGAAGATTCCTTGCCGGCTACATCGACCGTAGTGACGTAGTACCCGAACGTGCCTCCGGAGGAGGACGTATCGGTAAACTTCGTCTCATCCCCGGCGAACACCACGCCGCCCACCCGCTGGAAGCTGCCGCCGTTCACCGACCGATAGAGGCGGTAGCCGACCGCGTCGCCGCTGTCGCTCGCCCCGAAGGTGATGACGTTGGACTCACCGCTTCGGGTCGCCACGACCGTGGTCGGTGCGTTAGGCGCGTTGCCGTCGTCCTTGCGCGGATCCGTCTCGGACGGCGCGTCCTGCGCATAATCCTTCGGCTTGTAGAAGTCCAGGCTGCGCTTGCGGTCCGCCGGCAGCTTGCTGATGATGCTGCGGAGCTCGCGGAACAGCTTCCCGAGCGGCTCCGGACGCTTGATCACGGATTTTTCTTCCACAAAGTCGGAAGGCGTTCCTTCCCTTGCGATATAGTTGATGCCGTTATAAGTAATGACCGGCAGCCGGACCATGACATTGTCTTCCTCGGTCGGCACATACTTCTTGTTGAAAAGATCCGTCGTCAGCTTTCCGGCACGGCTCGTAGCATTGCTCGGAAGCTTGCCGGAGAGCGAGGAGACGGTCATCTCCACAATGTCCGCCGGACGCTCGAACGTCTTGGTCGGGAACAGCTCCGGATGCTTCTCGATCGTCGTGTCCATAACCATCGCCCAAATGTTTTTGGCCCGGTTGGTGCCGCCCGTTTTTTGCTGAGCTTGTGCACCGGCAGGTCGTAGCCCGCCCAGACGCCGAGGGTGATGTCCGGCGTATAGCCCATGAACCAGGCATCGGCATCGTCCTGGGTGGAGCCTGTCTTGCCGACGATCGGCACTTTGCCGTAGTGCTTGAAGGTCTTCATGAGATCCGTCGCCGTACCCGACGTGATGACCGTACGCATCATGTCCGTGATAAGATAGGCGGTCTGTTCGGAGAAGACCGGATTCGACTGCAGCTGGTGCTCGAATACCACCTTGCCGTTCGAGTCTGTTATTTTGCGGATCATGTAAGCTTCGTTGAACACGCCTTTGTTGCCCATGGTGGCGTATGCGTTGGTGAGCTCCTTGACGGTAACCCCGCGCCGCAGGCCGCCGATGACCCCGGTCTGGGCGACATAGTCCTCTTCACCCACCGAGGTGACGCCGATCTGGTTGGCGAACGTCCAGGCCTTCTCGATACCCACGTCATTCAGGAACAGTTTGATGGCCGGGATGTTGTAAGACTGGTTGAAGGCCCGGCGGACGGTGATCAGGCCATGGTACCCGTCATCCCAGTTCTCCGGGATATGGTAGCCTCTGCTGCCGTCCTTCAGGATAATCGGCACATCGTCGATAACCGAGGCCGGTTGAATCGTGCCTGCCTCCATGGCAGGTATGTATGCCGCGATCGGCTTCATCGTAGAGCCTGGCTGACGGTAAGCCTGCGTCGCATGATTGAGCTGCTCCTTCCAGAAGTCGCGGCCCTCGATCATGCCGAGAATGGCGCTCGTCTTGCTGTCCATGAGCACCGCACCGATCTGCTCCATGCCCTTGACCTTGTCCTCCGGCGTAAAATTCTTCTCGTCGGCGGCGATCGCACGCATCGAGCTGTAAATATCCTTGTCGATGGTGGTGTACACATGGTAGCCGCCCCGGCTGAGCTTCGTCTGCATGCTCTTCAGCGCCTCGGCGTACTCCTCCGGACTTTCCTTCGGATCCAGCTTCGGATTCTCCGCCTTGAGCAGCGCCTTGGCCGCCTCCCGCTCCACCTCGATCATGAGGTAAGGGTACTCGGTGTAGGCCCGTTTGACTTTCTCGGCGAGCGTGCTCTTCAGGTCGAACTGCAGCGCCTCCTGGTACTGCGCGTCGGTGATCTTGCCTTCCTCGAGCATCCGGCGGAGCACCAGCTGCTGGCGCTGCACGGCCCGTTTGAAGGCCGCCCCGTCGACTTCCCCCTTCGAGGTGAACGCGGAGTAGTTGCTCGGCTGCTGCGGCAGACCGGCCAGATAGGCGGCCTGGGCGAGGTTGAGCTTCGACAGGTCGTCGATGTTGAAGATGCCCTTGGCGGCTGCTTTGATCCCGTACACATTGTAGCCGGACGAGCCGTTGCCGTACGGAATCTTGTTGAGATAGGCGAGCAGAATCTCGTCCTTCGACATCAGGCGCTCCATCCGCATGGCGAGCAGAATTTCCTTCGCTTTGCGGCTGTCGTCCCGGCTGAGGGTGAGGAACACCCGGCGGGCGAGCTGCTGGGTAATCGTACTGCCGCCCGTCTGCACGTCTTCCTTGAGGAGCTTCTGGACGACGGCCCGGGCCGTGCCCTTCAGGTCGACACCGTTATGCTCGTAGAAGTTCTTGTCCTCGATGGCAAAGACGGCGTCGAGCACATGCTGGGGAATGTCGTTCAGCGCGACCATCCGCCGGTCTTCCTCGGTCCTCAGCTGCCCGACAACCGAATCGTCCCGGAAGTAGACGAAGCCGGTCAGCGCGTCGTCCTGCATTTCCTTCAGCATCGATTCCTTGCTCCGCACGGGATCGTCCTTGACGAGGGAGGTCACGTAGCCGAAGGCGGCGCCTCCTCCCAGAAAGCAGGCGACCAGCCCGAGGATGAAGAGCCACTTGATGCCGCTCAGCGTCACTTTTCCTGCGGTAAAAAAGGCACGTTTATAACTGCGGGGTTTCTTCGCTTCCTTGGTTTGCTTCTCTGTTACTTTCTCTTGATCCAGTTCCATGAAACGGCTTCCTCCTGCCTGGCCCAAACATTCCTTAACAATTATAGCACAAAGCGTCAAGGTTCGGCATGGGATTCCGCTCCTTCTTCGGTGACGGTTCGGTGATGAAGCCCTCAGGGATAATGCGGGGAACCGGGGGAATTTGCACACGCCGGCGGGGTTTGACAAGTCTTTTGGGCCTGTGGTATAACTGGTTTTAATAATTCCATAAGCCAAATGCAGTGAAGGATTCAGTAGGAGTGGGACCCAGCTTTCAGAGAGCCGGCGGGTGGTGCGAGCCGGCAGTTGACCTGACATCCGAATTACCGTCCGGAGCAGCGGAGGGGAAGAGGGAGAACCGGCCATGGCACGGGTCCCTTGCGTAGCTTCCGATCGGGCCGACCGCCCGTTATCCATGATGAAGTGAAAGTCCGCCGCCGGACCTGTCAGGGAGACCCCTGTGCAGCCGGGAGGAGGGCTTTAATTAGGGTGGTACCGCGAGCTGAGCCTTCTCGTCCCTTTGTGGAGGAGAAGGCTTTTTTTTGTATTTTTATCAAGATAGAGAGGATGACGCAGTAATGGCAATGGATATTTTGAGCGATTTGGAATTCCGCGGATTGATCAACCAGGTGACGGACCGGGAGGGACTGGCCAAAAAGCTGGCGGAGGAGCCGGTGGTGCTCTACGCGGGCTTCGACCCGACGGCGGATTCCCTGCATATCGGACATCTGCTTCCGCTGCTGGTGCTTCGCCGCTTCCAGCAGGCCGGCCATATTCCGGTAGCGCTGGTAGGCGGGGGCACGGGCCTCATCGGCGACCCTAGCGGCAAGGCGGCCGAGCGTACGCTGAACCCGAAGGAAGTCGTTGAGGAGTGGACGCAGAAGCTGAGAAACCAGCTTTCGCAGTTCCTGGACTTCGAAGCGCAGAAGAACCCGGCACAGACGGCGAACAACTACGACTGGCTGTCGGAGCTGAATGTCATCGGCTTCCTCCGTGACGTAGGCAAGAACTTCACCGTGAACTACATGCTCGCCAAGGACTCCGTGGATTCGCGTCTCGAGAAGGGGATCTCCTTCACCGAGTTCAGCTACATGATCCTGCAGGCGTACGACTTCCAGCAGCTCAATGAGAAGCGGGGCTGCACCCTGCAGATCGGCGGCTCCGACCAATGGGGCAACATCACGGCGGGGCTGGAGCTCATCGGGAAGACGAACGGCAATCAGGCCTTCGGCTTGACGGTGCCTCTGGTAACGAAGAGCGACGGCTCGAAGTTCGGCAAAACGGAAGGCGGCGCCGTGTGGCTGAATGCGGAGAAGACGACGCCTTACCAGTTCTACCAGTTCTGGATCAACACGGACGACAATGATGTCGTGAAGTTCCTGAAGTACTTCACGTTCCTGTCTCCGGATGAGATCGGCGAGCTGGAGCGTCAGGTGAAGGAAGCGCCGGAGAAGCGGGAAGCACAGCGGGTGCTTGCCAAAGAGATGACGACGCTCGTTCACGGCGCCGAGGCGGCCGAGAGCGCCATCCGCATCTCCACCGTCCTCTTCAGCGGGGATGTGGGCTCCCTTTCCGGCAGCGAGATCGAACAGGCGTTCAGCGATGTGCCTTCCACCGAGCTCGAAGCCGGCGCGGAGATCGCGCTGCTGGACCTGCTCGTGCAGGTGAAGGCGGTCCCTTCGAAGCGGCAGGCACGCCAGGATGTGGAGAGCGGCGCCGTCTCGATCAACGGCGTCAAGACGACGGAGCTCGATAAGGTTGTCCGTTCCGCCGACGGCCTCGAAGGCCGCTTCCTCGTCATCCGCCGGGGCAAGCGCAACTACTACCTGGTGAAGTTCCAATAATCGGGGATGAACCTCCCCGGCATCATGCCAAGCAGCCCGCTTCTCCGGACATTTCCGGCGGAGCGGGCTGCTTGCCTTTTTTATGGCTGGAGAAACCACGGCCCAGGGCAGCGCAAGAAAATGTCCGGATATCCCGGCCCGGCACCCCAGCGGCGCCCCAACAAAAAAACAAGCTGCCGGCATAAGCGGGCAGCTTGTTTCGGTGAGCCGAAGATTAACGGCTGTAGAACTCGACGATTTGCTTTTCGTCGATCTCTTGTGCGAGCTCGGAACGCTCAGGAAGACGAACGTACTTGCCTTCAACTGCAGCTTCGTTGAACTCGAGGTAAGCCGGCAGGTAGTTGCGGTTCGCGAGAGCTTCCTTCACTGCGGACAGGTTGCGGCTCTTCTCGCGAAGACCGATTACGTCGCCAGTGGAAACCAGGTAGGACGCGATGTCGACTTTCTTGCCGTTCACCGTTACGTGACCGTGGGAAACCAGCTGACGTGCGCCTGCACGGGAGTTGGAGAGACCCAGACGGTATACGAGGTTGTCAAGACGGCTCTCGAGCAGGAACATGAAGTTCTCACCGGAGATCCCTTGCATTTTCGCAGCCTTGTCGAACAGGTTGCGGAACTGCTTCTCGTTCAGACCGTACATGTGACGAAGCTTTTGCTTCTCCTGCAGCTGTACGCCGTAGCCGGACATTTTCTTGCGCTGCCCTGGGCCGTGCTGACCTGGAGGGAACGGACGCTTGAGTTCTTTGCCGGTACCGCTCAGGGAAATACCGAGGCGGCGGGAGAGTTTGAATTTAGGACCTGTGTAACGTGACATTGTATGGTGGGCTCCTTTATAAGTAAAGTTAGGATTCGGGTGAAGCTTGTGCCCGATTTTGCGCATCTGTACGGGAAGAACCCAGCCGCGGTCCCGACAGCAACAAAACCTATAGAGGGTGACACCGACTTCCACCATAAATAAGTCAGTCCGCACTTGAGCGGATCAGTACTCATTCTCGACTTCTAATTCTATAAGATAGAGTAGGTGCGTGTCAAGTAAAGGAAGCGGCAAATTGAGCGAAAGGGAAGTGGAGGGGACACGCCTTCCGCAGAGTCGAGAAGACCGCATATTTTTGGTACAATAAGGGAGGGAGAGGGGGACGCTGCATGGGTGAGTGGGATATACAGCATCTGTCGGACACACTGCGCTCCCTGGGCCTCATCGGACAGGTGTTCGGGGCGCTGCTCATTCTGCTTCAAACGATCGTGCCGTTCGTGCCGTTCGTCGTCGTGGCGGGAGCGAACGTTCTCCTGTTCGGGTTCTGGCTGGGGTTCCTGGTCAATTATGTGTTCGCCTGTCTCGGAGCCATTCTTGCGTTCTACGGCACCCGCAGCTTCGGCAGGGAATGGGCGCAGGCCCGGTTGTCGAAGCACCGTATTGCAGGCCGCTTCAACGAGAAGCTCGGCAAGCATGGACTGCTGTACATCACGCTGTCCCGGGTGACGCCGGTGCTGCCCTCCTTCGGCATCAACATGGCGGCCGCCGTAATGAACGTGCGTTCAAGGGACTTCATTCTCGGCACGCTGATCGGCAAGTCGCCGATGATCCTGCTCGAATCGCTGATCGGGCATGATCTTTTGCATTTTACGCAGTATAAAGGCAGACTCCTGGTTCTTCTTGCCGTATTCGGTCTGCTGCTGGCTGCAGGCAGCTATCTTAACAAGCGGTGGACGAACAGCGGCACGGATTGAGGGAAGCAGGTAGATCGATTTTCATTTCATCATACAGGATAAAGGAGACGATGGCAGATGCGAGATCCTCGGCTGGAGCAGCTGGCCCGCAATTTGGTGGAGTATTCCCTCGATGTTCAGAAGGGGGAGAAGGTGCTGATCGATATGATCGGCTCCGAGCGCGAGCTGGTCAAATGTCTGGTGGAGCAGGTGTACGCACGCGGAGGCGTGCCATATGTGGAGCTCATCGATCCGTCGGTCCGCGCGGCCGTCCTCAAAGGGGCGACGCAGGAGCAGATCGAACACTGGACGCAGATGGACCTGCTGCGTATGAAGGACATGAACTGCTATATCGGGGTGCGCGCCGGCGAGAACGTCAGCGAGATGTCCGATGTGCCCGAAGAGAAGATGAAGCTGTATTCCCAAATTTACAGCAAACAGGTGCATCTGGAGCAGCGCGTCAAAAAGACCCGGTGGGTCGTGCTGCGCTATCCGAACGCTTCCATGGCACAGCTGGCGGGGATGAGCACTTCGAAGTTCGAGAACTTCTACTTTGACGTATGCAATTTGGATTATGCCAAAATGTCGTTAGCCATGGATCCGCTGCAGGCGCTGATGAACCGGACCGACCGGGTGCGGATCGTGGGGCCGGGGGCGACGGGACATCTCCTTCTCGATCAAGGGAATCGGCTCGGTCAAATGCTGCGGCAAACGCAACATCCCCGACGGTGAGGTATACTCCGCTCCGGTGCGGGATTCGGTCAACGGGACGATCGCTTACAACACGCCGTCGGTTAGCGGAGGCGTCACCTTCGAGAACGTCACGTTCCGGTTCGAGAAAGGGCGGATCGTGGAGGCGACGGCGAACGACACGAAGCGGCTGAACCAGATTCTCGATACGGACGAGGGGGCCAGGTACATCGGGGAGTTCTCGCTCGGCTTCAATCCCCATATCCTGTACCCGATGAAGGATACGCTGTTCGACGAGAAGATTGACGGCAGCCTGCACTTCACGCCCGGCCAGGCCTACGAGCAGGCGGACAACGGGAACCGTTCCTCGGTTCACTGGGATCTCGTGCTCATTCAGCGTCCGGAGTTCGGCGGAGGGGAAATCTACTTCGACGATGTGCTCATCCGCAAGGATGGTAGATTCGTGATTCCGGAGCTCGAGGGGCTGAATCCGGAGCATCTGAAATAGCCGGGACCCGCGTCCGGCGGGCGAATTTTTGCCCTTGCATGTTAACCTTTTCCAAGGTATCATAAGGAAGAAAGCGATTTATTTGACGATTATTCAACCGACGCATGGAGGGATTTGTATGGCTAACGCAAACAATGCAGCAATTGTGGAAATCTCACAAACCGCTAATAAATTCAGATCGTCTATCGTTCTTCAGTACGATAACAAGTACATCGACGTGAAGAGCATCCTCGGCCTGTTCACGACCCTCCTGACAACGAGCAATTATGACCTGCACGTGCATGGTCCGGATGCGGAAGAAGCCAAGGCGGCTATGGCGGAAGTATTCCAGAAGCATGGTCTGACGATCAACAGCATTCAGGACTAATCACCTGGATTCCGGTTTTCAGCGTACATAGGAAGGCACTTCCGCATCGGGCGGAGGTGCCTTTTTTCACTATCAGAACGTATAACTCGCACATGCCCGTTTCTATCATCTAATCGTCCGTAAAGGGGGCGACGAAGCTGTTTATCTTGCATCGGGGGGCGGCCATGGTGAAGGGAGGTCTGCCGGCAAGGATCGGTTCTCGGATGCCGATGGTTTTCCCGTGGTGATGCGCCCGATTCAGCCGGGCAGAGCAGACCCCGATGTCCATGGGTTCCCCCCGGCCCGGGCTCTCTATCGTTCTTGCAGCGGCGGACGCAATATCTATTCAGACGACTTGTGTATTCGCCGGGTTTCGACTAAAATTAAACGTATGGAGCGTGAATGCAGCCATTCACGGATTTCGGGAGAACCGGAGGGCGAACACGGGCCGGTACGCTGCCGGGTTTCGCTTCAGGAGTATACAGGGGGGAAGCATCATGTCGTCAGATGTGCTGCTCAGCTTGTCGCAGAAAGCGCTGCAGCTGCTTCAGGAAGATGCGGACAAGATCGAGAAGCTGATCGAAGTGCAGATGGAAAACTTAACTACGCGCAAATGTCCTCTGTATGAAGAGGTGTTGGATACGCAGATTTACGGCCTGTCAAGAGAGATCGATTTTGCCATCCGGGCGGAATTGGTTCAGGAAACCGCCGGCAAACAGATCCTGGTGAAGCTGGAGCGCAACTTGGCAGCGCTGTATGAGGCCATGAGCCAAAATAAAGAGTAACCCCTCAGGGTTACTCTTTTTTGTTGCCCTATGGAAGCTGTTAGACGAGGTAGAAGGCGATCCCGATAATGAGGTAGACGACGAGCAGCAGCACGCCTTCATACCAGGTCGTATTGCCGTCCCGGGAGATGGAGGAGGCGATGAACGCCGCCACGCCTATGGCGACGAGCTCATAGGTGGTGAACACGAGGTCCATCGGATTGCCGAAGAACAGGGACAGCAGCACGAGCAGCGGGGCTACGAACAGGGCGATCTGCAGCGAGCTGCCGATGGCGATCTCGATCGCCGCCCCCATCTTGTTCTTGCGGGCCATCAGAATGGCGGCGCTGTGTTCGGCCGCGTTGCCGACAATGGCGATCAGGAAGGCGCCGACGAACAGTTCGGATAAGCCGAATTGATGACTGAACTGCTCCAGGGTGCTCACGAGCCACTCACTCTCGAAGGCTACCATGACGGTAGCGAGAATCAGAAAGGCCACCGACATCCCTTTGGACCAGGCGGGTTCCCCATGCTCGACGACTTCGTCGGCAAGCTCGTTCTTATGGGTGACCATGGAGAAGTACAGCCACAGCAGGTAGGCGACAATCAGAATGCCCGAGACGATGACGCTGAGCTCTTCATTCTCCAGCGTGGTCAGGCTTCGGGTGAAGGCGGCCGGGATGAACAGAGCGATCACCGCGAGCAGCATGAGCGAAGAATTATGGCCCGCGAGCTTGACGTTGAAGGTTTGTTCCTTGAATTTGAGACCGCCTAGCAGCACGCTCAGCCCTAAGACGAGCAGCATGTTCCCGATGATCGAACCGGTGATGCTCGCTTTGACCACCTCGAAAGCTCCGTTCCTGACCAGGAAGATGGCGATAATCAGCTCCGCCGCGTTCCCGAAGGTGGCATTGAGGAAGCCGCCGAGACGCTCGCCGGCATAGTGGGCGACGCTTTCCGTCGCTTTGCCGAGAAAGCCTGCCACAAAGATGACGGCGACGGCGGAAATGAAGAATTGCACCGTTGGACTGAAGGCAGGTTCGCCTATGTAGTGGGCCACCGCGCTGAGCAGGAAGCTCAGTACCAGACCGATGGTGAATCCGTAGCGTTTGATCATGTGATTCCCCCCTCTAAATGTAAAGTATTCCCTGAAAGTCGAGCTTCAGGCCTATAATAATATACCCACATTTCACCAGGTTGCCAATGATAATATGGAAGACTTTGTCCGGGGGTACCACCTGTCCGCTTCCGCGTTACATTTGCTTTCAGCAACTCTTCTTATTACAATAGAGCTATAATCCTTGAAGGAGTGATCCTCTTGAGCGAAGAATTACAAACGGGTCTGATCCGCATTTCGGATGATGTCGTGGCGACCATTGCAGGACTGGCTGCACTGGAGACGCCGGGGATTGCCGCCATGTCGGGAGGCATCTCGGAAGGACTGGCCAAACGCCTGAGCGGGAAGAACGCACAGCGCGGCGTGTCGGTGGAAGTCGGCCAGGTCGAAGCGGCGATCGATCTGCGGGTGATCGTGTCGTACGGCAGCAAGATTCAAGAGGTATGCCGCGATCTTCAGGAGAATGTGCGGGAAGCGGTAGAGAACATGACGGGCCTGTCGGTGGTGGAAGTGAACGTGAAGGTGGAGGGCGTGGCCTTCCGCGATGAGGAGACGCCGGCACCGGTCGAGGACCCGCTGCACCGGGTGAAGTAAGGGCCATACATAAAAAAAGAGAGCCGGAAGGGCTCTCTTTTTTTGTAGCGGCCGATCAGCCGCCCCGGGTAAAATAGCCCGCGGCGCTGCGGTGGGTGACGCTGGTGGAGCGGCGAACTTCCTGTTCCGGCTTGTTGTACTCGCGCGAGATGCTGAGCAGCATGCCGATGCCGATGAGCGTCGTGAGCATTGATGTGCCTCCATAGCTGATCAGCGGCAGGGTGACCCCGGTCATCGGGATCGTGTTCGTCACACCGCCGAGATTGATGAACGCCTGGACGCCCATCATGCTGACGATGCCGACACCGACGAGCGTACCGAAGGGATCCTGGCAGCGCAGGGCGACAACCAGTCCGCGCAGCAGGAACGCGAGATAGACGAGCAGGAAGAGCGTGGCGCCGATGAAGCCCAGCTCCTCGCCGATGATGGCGAAGATAAAGTCGTTATGGGCTTCGGGCAGGTAGTGAAGCTTCTGGATGCTCTGGCCGAAGCCCGCACCTGTCCACCCGCCGTGGCCGAAGGCGAAGAGGGAATGGACCAAGTGGTAGCCAGACCCCCGTTCATCCGAAAAAGGATTGAGATAGGCGGTGAGCCGGGCGATTTTGTAGTTTCCCGGATCGGCGGTCAGGACATAAAAGGACACCACCATGACGACAAAGACCAGCCCTGCTCCGCCAAGATAAAGAACATGCCTCATGTTGGCGCCTCCGACAACAATGATAATGGCGGAGGCAAGGAGGATGATCATCGTGGACCCGAAGTCGGGCTGCATCATGATCAGCATCGAGATGAAGCCGATGACAAGCAGAGGAGGAACGAGTCCCCGCTTGAATTCCTGGAATTTCTCACCCTTCTTGGTGATGATGGATGCCAGATAGATGATGACGGCCAGCTTGGCGAATTCCGTAGGCTGAAGGGTAAACCCGCCCGCAATCTTGATCCAGCTCCGCGCTCCTTTGTCCGCGCCCGCTCCAATAAGAGGGACCAGGAGGAGGAGAATGACGACGACAACGAAGAAGGGCAGCAGCCATTTCTTGAACTTGCGGTAGTCGACATTCATGCAGAAGAACATGGCCACCGTGCCGAGACCGACAGCGAGCCCCTGGCGGAAGACCAAGTACCAGGGATCATCGTTGCGGAAGGCCATTCCCGCGCTGAATACAAAAGCCAGACCGAAGCAGACCAAGGAGAACGTCAAGAACAGCAGGAAAAAATCGGGCGTTCCTCTTCGCTGTGGGGTCATAAGCGGTCCCCTGTTACGAAGTCAGCTTCGTCTTCAGCTGGGCCAGCTTGCTCGTCGCTTCTTTCATAATGTAATCCGGAATTTTGGCCTGGTAGTTCACGCCGTGCGGGAACGTGCCTTGTCCGATGTACACGTCTTCGATATACAGAATCGCATGCGGGGATTCGAGCTTGCCCGTTTCAACACGCGTGTTGATGCGGAGGTAGAAGTCATTCTGGGAATCTCTATCTTTGAGCTGAAGATCGTAAGTGGCCCGGTAGTATTCCCACTGCCACCGTACGAAGCCGAGCTGCTCCATGGATTGGTCGAGGTGAGCCAGATCGCTCTTCAGTCCTTTTAATCCGCTGTTTTCAATGATCACTGTAAAACCCTCCTAATATATGTATGCCTAGCATTCCATAGCTTCCCAAAACCCTTTATTCATGATAGTATGTTTCCCTTCGCAGTGCAAGCCTAATGCAGACGGGCCGAATCCGCCCTCTGGCAAAGTTTGAAATTCCTGTGACGCCCGGAAGGTGCAAAGACAGCGGCGGATTTGTTAAAATAATTCTACTGAGCGAAGTACCATATGAAGTGCCATATAAAGAACGTTGGAGCGGAGGCCATAGCCATGAAATCAATGGAACAAACCCTTATGTCGGCAGTGCCGGATATGATCGAATGGCGGCGCCATCTGCACCGCAACCCCGAGCTCTCGTATCAGGAGTCGGCGACGGCCGCCTTCGTGGCGGAGAAGCTGCGGAGCTGGGGACTGGAAGTGCGCGAGAGCGTCGGCGGGGGTCACGGGGTCATCGGCATCCTTCAAGGGACCGCAGACGGACCGACCGTCGCCTTGAGGGCCGACATGGACGCGCTGCCGATCCAGGACGAGAAGACGGCGGAATACGCCTCGCAGGTGCCCGGCGTCATGCACGCCTGCGGGCACGATGCCCATACGGCGGCCCTGCTGACCGTGGCCCGGACGATGAGCTCGCACCGGGACCAGGTGGGGGGCCGCGTGGTCTTCTTATTCCAGCCCGCCGAGGAGACGACGCCGGGCGGTGCGCTCCCGATGATCGAAGCGGGCTGCTGGACGGCGTGGACGTCATCTACGGCATTCACCTGTGGACCCCGCTGGAGACGGGGGCCGTCTCTTCACGGCCCGGCCCGTTCATGGCCGCGGCGGATGAGTTTACCTTGACCGTCAAGGGGCGCGGGGGCCACGGGGGGCTGCCGCACGAGACGGTGGACAGCGTCTACGTAGCTTCCCAGCTCGTCGTGAATCTGCAGTCGATCGTCTCCCGCAGCACGGACCCGACCCAGCCCTGTGTGGTCAGCGTAGGCTCCTTCCACAGCGGAACCTCCTTCAATGTCATCGCCGAATCGGCGGCGCTGAAGGGGACGGTCCGAACCTTCGACAGCCGCATCCGCCTGGAGGTCAAGGACCGCTTCGAAGAGATTGTGCGGCAGACCTGTGCGATGTACGGAGCCGAGGTCCAGATCGACTACCGGCTCGGCTACCCGCCGGTGGTGAATCATGCCGGAGAAGCGCAGCGGTTCGAACGGGCGGCGGCCGGCGTATTCGGCACGGAACAGGCGCGCTATTCCCCGCTGATCATGGCCGGAGAGGATTTTGCCTACTATCTTGAGCGGATTCCCGGCTGTTTCATGTTCGTGGGCGCGGGTAATAAGGAGCGGGGCATTGTCCATCCGCATCACCATCCGCGGTTCGATATCGACGAGCAGGCGATGGTGAATGCTGCCAGGCTGTTTCTTGCGGTGACCGAAGATTATATGAAGGAACACCGCGGCTAGCAGCCTTTCCCGATATGTAACAGCCGGAAGGCGCATGGGGAGAGCGTGCGGGGGAGAACCTATTCCTGCAGCAGGCCCTGGGGACGATGATAACCCCCATTACTCTGCGCAGCCGGAGGCTGCCATCTTCTTTTGGGAGGGAATACAGCCATGAGCAAATCGCTTCGTGAAATCATGACCACCGATTGTGCGGTAGTGACACTTCAGGACAACATCTTTGAGGCGGCAGTCAAGATGAAGCAGGAAGACACGGGCTTCATCCCTGTCGTTGACGGACGCAAGCTGATCGGCGTGCTGACCGACCGTGACCTGGTTATCCGGGGATATGCCGAGAAGCATTCCGGTTCCACGGCCATCTCGGAAGTGATGAGCGGCCGCGTCGTTTCCGTAGGACCGGAAACCACGGTCGATGAAGCGGCGAAGGTCATGGCCAAAGAACAGATCCGCCGTCTGCCGGTAGTGGAGAACGGCGAGCTGATCGGGATCGTATCGATCGGTGACCTGGCGGTCCGTAACAAGTATGAGGACGAGGCCGGACAAGCCCTCAGCCAAATTTCCGAAAAAACGCACTCCTAATTCATGAGTATAGCGGAACGTGAGCGTCCTTCCCCCGGGAGGGACGTTTTCTTTTTTGTCCTCATCCATTCTTGTGGCTGGTATCGTGCAGCGTATAATAAAAGGAAAGGCCGGACGGAACCAATACGGCTTGAGCCTGAAGCCGCCGTACGGCACTCTTATGCGGAGAGGCGGGAGACAATGGATTCGGTGCGCATCGGAATAGTGGGACTCGGCAATATGGGCCGGGGGCATGCGGGTTACTTGCTGCAGGGGGAAGTGAAGGGGGCGGAGCTCACGGCGGCGGCGGATCTGGACCCGCAGCGTCTGGAATGGGCCAAGGCACAGTAGTGGGGACCGGGTGCAGCTGTTCTCCGGACTTGACGACTTTTTTGCTTCGAAGAGCTTCGACGCTGTGCTGATCTGTACGCCGCATTACGATCATCCGCCGATTGCAGTTCGTGCCTTTGAGCACGGCTATCATGTGCTGGTGGAGAAACCGGCCGGCGTGTATACGAAGCAGGTGCGGGAGATGAATGAGGCCGCGGCGCGCTCGGGCAAAGCCTTCGGCATCATGTACAACCAGCGGACGAATCCCTTGTACCGGAAGCTCCGCGATCTGGTAACCTCCGGGGAGCTCGGCGAAGTGCGGCGCACGAACTGGATCATTACGACCTGGTACCGCTCCCAGAGCTACTATGATTCGGGCGGCTGGCGGGCCACCTGGGCCGGCGAAGGCGGCGGGGTGCTGCTGAACCAGGATCCCCATCAGCTTGATCTCTGGCAGTGGACCGTGGACATGATGCCGAAGCGGGTGAGGGCCTTCTGTCACTTCGGCAAATACCGCAGCATTGAGGTCGAAGACGATGTTACCGCTTACGTCGAATATGAGAACGGGGCGACCGGGCTTTTCGTCACGACAACGGGGGAAGCGCCGGGGACCAACCGCTATGAGGTGACCGGCGACCGGGGCAAAATCGTCATCGAAGACGGCAGGCTGACCTTCTGGCGGCTGACGATCCCGGAGCCGGAGTTCAATCGCAATTTCCGCGGAGGCTTCGGCCAGCCGGAGTGCTGGAAGTGCGAGGTGCCGGTGGAATCGTCCGAGGGGACGCAGCACAAGGGCATCACGCAGAACTTCACGGATCACATTCTCCACGGCACTCCGCTGCTGGCTCCGGGGGAGGAAGGCATCCGGGGCCTCACGCTCTCCAACGCGATGTACCTGTCCTCGTGGACGGACGGCTGGGTCGACCTGCCGATCGATGAGGAGCTGTTCCATGCGAAGCTGCAGGAGAAGATCGCTTCCTCGACGTACAAGAAGGTGACCCGGGAGATCAAGGATATGGATGTCGGCGGGACGCATTAGAGGCGAGGGCCCGAGTCAAGCTTGCGATAACGATAGGAGATAAGGATAGGCAGGGCGGAAAATTAGGCTTGAATATGGAGGACCTTCCGGGATATACTGTATAAAATTATTCATACCACAACGTCTGGGATGGGAAGAGTAGCCGCCGATCGAACGTCCAAGCGAGCCGGGAGGGTGGGAGCCGGTACGGGAGCGGAGGGTGAAACGGGACCCGGAGACGGTCTGCCGAGTCAAGGCTTTTCGGGTAGGCAGATCCGGCGGAAGCCGTTATTCCTAACAAGCGGTTATAGGCGCAGCAGCGCGTATAGCAACAAGAGTGGTACCGCGAGTGTGTGTCACAGCCCTCGTCTCTTAGGAGACGGGGGCTTTTTGTATTTGTACTCTGGGGACACAGCCATTATCGAGAAGGAGGGAACAGGCATGGTGATCGGAACATTGAAGCAGGCGGTAAGCCAAAGCGTGCAGGAAATGCTGGAGGAGGTGATGGGCCGGCGCCGCGAACCGGCGGAGTTCCGGGTCGAGCCGCCCTCCCTGCTGGAGCATGGCGATTACTCGACGAATGCCGCCATGGTGCTGGCGAAGGAGCTGCGGATGCCGCCGATGCGCCTGGCCGAACGCCTTGCGGTGAAGCTAAGGGAGAACGGACTCGCCGGTGGGCTGATCCGTCAGGTGGAAGCCGTGCCCCCGGGCTTCGTCAACTTCCGGCTGGACTGGAAGAAGTGGGCGGAGGAGGAAGGGCAGGCACCCGCCGACCCGGCCCAGCCGGAGAAAATCATCGTCGAGCACACGTCGATCAACCCGAACAAATCTGCACATATCGGCCATCTGCGCAACGCGGTCATCGGCGATACCCTGGTGCGCCTGCTGCGGAGAACCGGCTGCATCGTTGAGGTTCACAACTATATTGACGACCTCGGGAACCAGCTTGCCGATACGGTGGTTGGCCTCCTTCATACCGGGCTCAGGGGGGAGCATGCAAGGTTCGGGGACTTCTGCTGGGATGCTTATGCCTGGGTCAACCGGGAATACGCGGCGCGGCCTGCACTCGAGGAAGAACGCACGAAGGTGCTGCATGCGCTGGAGGAAGGGCAGTCGGCCCTCTCCTGGCTCGGCCTTCTGACCGCAGAGAAAATAGTCCGGGAGCAGCTGCAGGAGATGAAGCGGTTCGGCATCGGCTACGACCTGCTCGTCTGGGAGAGCAGCATTGTAAAGCGGGGCTTTTGGAAGGCGGCATTCGGTCTTCTTCAGCAGACGGAAGCCTTCCGGAAAGTAAAGGAAGGGGCACAGGCCGGCTGCTGGGTGCTTCAGCCGGCAGGGGAGACGCAGGAGGAGGCGGAGGGCGATTCAGCCGATGCCGGCTATCAGGCGGCCAAGGTGCTCGTACGCTCGAACGGCATTCTCACCTACACGGCCAAAGACATCGCCTATCATTTGTGGAAATTCGGCCTGCTTTCCGAGGATTTCCACTATGCTGCCTTTGACGGGGAGGTCAGCACCACCCACGGAGCGGGGGAACAGGAAGGGGTCTTCGGCCGAGCCGACCGGGTCATTAACGTCATCGACTACCGTCAAGCGTACCCCCAGGCGGTGGTGAAGCAGTCGCTGGAGGCGCTGGGCTACCCGGAGCAGGCGGGCCGCCTGCATCACGTAAGCTACGGCGTCGTCTCCCTGAGTCCGGCCGCGGCCCGGGAGCTTGGAGTCGATACGTCGGACGGCAGAGCCTCCTATGCGATGAGCGGCAGACAGGGCGTCGGCATCCGGGCCGCCGACCTGCTGCAGAGGATGCAGGGGGTTATCGGACAGGAGCGCGGGGAGCGGGAGGGGCTGCCCGCCGAGGAGATTGCCGCTGCGGCGATCCGCTACTATCTGCTCCGCTTTCATCTCGCCACCGAGGTAGTGTTCGACCTGAAGCAGGCAACGGAGCTTACCGGGAACACCGGAGTCTATGTGCTCTACGCTTATGCGAGGGCCGCATCGCTGCTGGCCAAGGCGGCGGAGGATTCCGTGGACGAAGGCGCCTCCGCACGGCCCGGGGTGTTCCCGGAGGTGCCGGAGCCCGCGGAGCATGCGCTTCTCAGGCAGCTGAGCCTGTGGGAGGATACGCTCCGCACGGCGGCGGCAGAGCTGGCTCCCCACCAGATATGCACCTATGCCTACGAGCTCGGTGCCAGGTTCAACACCTTCTACAGTGCGCTGCCGATCCGCAGCGCCGGCGAAGAACAGCGCCGGTTCAGGCTGTGGCTCACCCGGCGCTTCAAGATGACGATGGGCGAGGCGCTGGAGGTGCTTGGGCTGCCTGCTCCGGAGCGTCTGTAATCATCAGTCGGATATGTACGGATTGCGAATGAATCGCGGTCAAACACACGAAGGAGAGGCGGCCCGCCTCTCCTTCGTGTGTTGATATGGATGTCAGATGCCGAATGCTGTGTTGAAGGCCGGGGGATATGGATGCCCATAGCCATAGGCTAATCTATCCCTCCGACCTCAAGGCCGAACTACCCGGCCCCGGTACCGTCCTATTTCTTCTTTGTGCCGCTCTCTTTCGCCTGGGCCGGGTCGCCCCAGAGGCCGCGCTTTGCCTTCCGAGCCTCCTTCTCCGCATCGAGGAAGAGGTCCTGGAACATCACGTTCGGCTGGATTGTCATCGTGTTCGCGTAGCCCTCGCGCACAAGCGTTTCATTGAACATGACGCTCTCTCCCTGGATGAACACGTAGCGGAGCAGCCGGCCGTACTTGTCCTTGTCTCCGGTGTCGGCGAAGAGGTAGACGCTTTTGCCGGTCAGCCTGCCTTTGGTGAAGGCGCTCGCCTGCTTGCCGTATGGCTGAATGGGGCTGCCCGGCTTCACGGTTTCGGGCGTATTGACGCCGATGAGCCGGACCTTTTCGCCGGCTGAGGTTTCGAAGGTATCGCCGTCCACCACCCGCTTCACCTCCGTCAGCGTGACAGGCCTCCCTTGGAGATCGGGGTAGGCCTTGTAGATGGCGGGATCGGCCGCGTCGGCCGCCGGCTTCGAACCGCAGGCGCCAAGCAGCAGCACGAAGGCGCAGAGCAGGAGGAGACGGACGGCAAGGTGCCGAGTACGGGGGTTGAAGTAAAGTTTATGCATGATGCCCTCCTTCCACAAACTTGTCATTGTCCTATGCCGGACATGCAGGAATCTCCATTGTAGCGCCGGCGGCGGCAGGCTGCAACGGTACCGCTCACCGGAGGGGGATAGGCACCCGCATGTTTAAACTCGGCGGGGAACCCTCATACTAACAGTATCTGTCAATACACTTATATGGTTAAAAAGTTGGGAGGGAGCCCCATGCAGTTTCACAAGGACCGGCCTCTCGTCATCCAGAACGATTTCTGTATTCTCCTGGAAACGCGCCATCCCTCGTTCGAGGAAGTGCGTGCGGGCCTGTCGCGCTTCGCCGACCTCGTCAAATCGCCGGAGAACATCCACACCTACCGTATGTCCTCGCTGTCGCTGTGGAATGCCGCCGCGGCGGGCATCACGGTGGAGGAGATCACCGATTTTCTCGAGAGGTGGGCGAAGTTCGGCATTCCATCCGCCGTCAAGACCGACATCCGCCGCTTCGTGGAACGGTACGGGCTGGTCCGCATGGAGCGGACCGGCGAAGACCTGCTGCTGATCTCGGACGATCTCTCGGTGATCAAGGAGATGGTGATGTACAAATCGCTGCGTTCCTACGGCCTGTGCCAGGTGGATGCGCGCACCCTGAGATTTTCGCCGAAGTACCGGGGACTGCTGAAGCAGGAGCTGATCAAGCTGGGCTTTCCGGTGGACGATCAGGCCGGGTACTCCCGGGGCGAAGAGCTGCCGATCCGCCTGCGGGACGGGGGGGAGGAGAGCCCCTTCTCCCTGAGAGCCTACCAGCGGGCCGCCGTCGATTCGTTCTACCGGGAAGGAGGCACGCAGGGAGGGAGCGGCGTACTCGTACTGCCCTGCGGCGCCGGCAAGACCGTCATCGGGATCGCGGCAATGGGCAAGCTCAGCTGCGCCACGCTCATCCTTACGTCGAACAGCACCTCCGTCCGGCAGTGGAAGCGGGAGATTCTCGACAAGACCGATGTCACCGAGGATATGGTGGGTGAATACACCGGCACCCAGAAGGAAGTCCGGCCGATCACGATCGCCACGTACCAGATCCTGACCCACCGCAAGTCCAAGGACGAGCCGTTTACCCATATGGAGCTCTTCAATAAAAGAGATTGGGGCCTCATTGTGTACGACGAGGTGCACCTTCTGCCGGCCCCGGTGTTCCGGGTGACGGCGGACATCCAGGCGACGCGGCGTCTCGGGCTCACCGCCACGCTGATCCGGGAGGACGGCATGGAACAGGACGTTTTCTCGCTCGTGGGACCCAAGCGCTACGAGATGCCCTGGAAGGACCTCGAATCGCAGGGGTGGATCGCCGCCGTCGAGTGCGTCGAGCTGCGCGTGCCGCTGCCGGAGCGGGAGATGGAAGCGTACCGCAGCGCTTCGCCGAGGGAGCAGATGCGCATGGCGAGCATCAATCCGGCCAAGCTGGATCTCGTCTGCCGGCTGGTCGAGCAGCACAAGGGCGAGCAGATTCTGATCATCGGCCAGTATCTCGAGCAGCTCCATGATCTCGGCAGCCGGACCGGCATTCCCGTCATTACCGGGTCCATGCCGAGCGAGAAGCGGGAGGAGCTCTATGACGCTTTCCGCAAAAGCGCCATCCAGGAGCTCATCGTCTCCAAGGTGGCCAATTTTGCCGTGGATCTGCCGGATGCCGCGGTTGCCATTCAGGTGTCGGGCAGCTACGGCTCCCGCCAGGAGGAGGCGCAGCGGCTGGGCCGCATTCTCCGCCCGAAGGCGGGGAACAATAAAGCTTACTTTTATACCGTGATCAGCGAAGATACCAGGGAGCAGGACTTCGCCCTGAACCGGCAGCTGTTCCTGATCGAGCAGGGCTACCGGTACCGGATGGAGGAAGGCACGGAACGGGAAGAGGAGGTGGCTCCATGAAGGTGGCGGAACTGGCTGCCCGGATGCCCAGAGAGCTCCGGGCCCGGATGGAGCGGGAGACGGTCTACGCCCCCTGGCTCCGCCGAGGCATGACGCTCGAGGAGCTCTGGACGGACAAGGTCGTGATGGAGACCGTATACAACCGGCTAGGGGCCGCCGAGCGGGAGGTGCTGCACGCGGTCGTCCGCCGGGCGGCCTGCGAGCCCTTCGATGCCGGCGCGCTGGAGCGGGCCCTGCCCGGCCATCTCTCCGGGGCGGAAGCCCGGGCGGGGCTTGCCGGCCTGCTGCGCCGGGGCCTCGTGTTCGCGTTCCGCAAAACCTGGGGCGAGCATACGTACCTGCTGCCGTCGGACGGCTTTGCGATGTGGCAGGATGTGCTGTTTCCCGGGCTGCCGGAAGGGCTCGGACAGGGCGCGCTGTTCGCGGATGCCGATGGCCTTGGGGGCAGCGGAGTGGGGCTCGGAGGAGAGCTCTTCGGCGTACTGGCCGCCGCGGCCCAGCAGGGCCTGAAGCTCACCAAGCACGGGACGCTGCACAAGAAGCAGATCGCGAAGCTGGCGGAGGGTATCCGCTTCGAGCCGGGCAGGCTTGCGGGCGCCGGTCTGAAGTACGCTTACGGCGATACTTATCCGCTCGAGCTGGCCGTACTTCTCGATCTGGCGCTGCGCCTCGGGCTGCTGGTCCAGGGGGACGAAGAGCTCATTCTTCGGACCGAAGGGCTGCAGAGCTGGCTGGCGCTGCCGGGAGCGGAGCAGGACCGCGTGCTCTACGGCTTGTGGCAGGGGCTGGCGCTGCCCGGCGGGGCCCCGCTGCAGCATGCGGTCCGGCTGCTCGAGAAGGTGCCGGAGGGCGTCTGGTTCCCGGCCGAAGCCGTCATCTCGGTGCTGCAGGACAACGGGCTGGCCGGAGGGGGCGAGAGCGCAGCGGAGCTGGCGGAGCGTCTCCGCGGCCAGTGGGTCGCGCCGCTGACGGCGTTCGGCTGGCTGGAAGAAGGCCGGACGCCGGCGGGTCT
Source organism: Paenibacillus mucilaginosus 3016 (assembly GCF_000250655.1). Lineage (NCBI taxonomy): Bacteria > Bacillati > Bacillota > Bacilli > Caryophanales > Paenibacillaceae > Paenibacillus > Paenibacillus mucilaginosus. The sequence goes on along the minus strand of NC_016935.1, from coordinate 6,297,805 downwards.
GACGGTCTACCGCTGGACCGCGCAGCCTTGGGAGGGCGGCGGGGAGGCCATGCCGGACACCGAGGAAGGGCAGTTCATGGTTCAGCCGGACTTCGACATTCTGGTGCCGCCGGACGTCTCCCAGGCGGTGCGCTGGGAGCTCGCCTGCCTGTCCGACCTGGCGTCCGCGGACCACGTCAGCCTCTACAAGCTGAGCCGGCAGTCGGTCCGCCGGGCGCTGGAGCACGGCCGCACAGCCGATGAGATCTGCTCTTTTCTGCGGGCGCATGCGATGTACGGCCTTCCCGAGAACGTGGAGCATACGCTGCAGCAGTGGGCGAAGCCCTTCGGCCGGACCCGGTTCGTCCAGGCGGTGCTCCTGCGCTGTGCGGATAAGGAGACGGCGGAGGCGGTGGCGAAGCTTCCGGGCGCCGGGCGTTATCTGGTGGAGAGCGCGGGGGCGAAGGACTTTATCGTCGAGGCCGGGGAGCTGAAGGGGTTCTCGGCGCTGCTCGAGAAGGCGGGCTTCATGGCCGGCCTGCCCCAAGGCAGCGGCGAAGAGGAGCAGAGAAGGTATCCGAAGCTCGAGCCGGCTTCCGCACAGGATGCCCGCAGCGTCTGGGCATCTTTGGAAGCGGCAGGCTCGGACAAGGGATTGATCTATTCGCGGCATTCGGTGGCCTGCTTCCAGATGGAGGGCAGCGTGCCGGAGACCCCCGATCTGTATCCGAGACTCGGGGAGATCCCGGCCGGCTGGCTCCGGGACTACCGGACCTATCACAGCTCAACCCGGCGGGAGATGGTGGAGAAGGCGATCGAGCTGAAGACCGCGCTCCAGCTGCGGCTGAAGGGCACGGACGTGAAGCTTGTGCCGCGCAAGATGCAGGAAACCCGGGGCACGTGGAGCGTCACCGGCTACGGCACAGAGCCCGGCGAAGGGGCGGCGGGTGGAAGCCGGGTGAGCGAAGAGATCCGACTGCTCGAAGGCGAATGGCAGGAGATGAAGCTGATTCTGCCGGGGATCAATGATAAATTTTAGCGTGAGGCAGGCGCGCGGCGAATATGGTATAATGGACTTGACCCCGCCATCTGATACCATGCGGGGGGAGAGGCAGGAATTCCCATTATGGCTATCATGGAACCGCAAACGCTGGACATGTCGGCGCTTCTGCTCGGATCGTACGAGCTGGCAGATTACATCAAACAGTCCGCCGAGACGGCGGAATATCTATATTGGAAAGAACGCAAGGACGCGGACCTGCAGGTGCGGGAGTTTGTGAAGGAATTTGCGAAGCGCAAAGAGCGCTTCGAGGAATGCGAACGGTTCGGACACTACCACCCGAACTATCACGAAGCGCTGGATGCGGTCAAAGAGGTGCAGGCGCGGCTGGAAGCCGTGGAGTCGGTCCGCCGCTTCATGGAAGCGGAACGGAGGCTGGACGAGCTGCTCTACGAGGTGTCGGAGATCATCGCCCGGTCCGTATCGGATACGATCAAGGTACCGTCCAACGACCCGCTGGCCAGCACCGGCGGCTGCTCTTCCGGCGGAAGCTGCAGCGGCAAGTGCGGCTAAAAAGCAGGCTTAGTGCCGGGTAAGGGTGAAGACCGGGCGGATCTCGCCGACCGTGTCACCGCGCCGGTTATATACCGGCGGCCGGCGGAAGGCCGCAAGCTTCTCCGCTTCTTCCGGGCGCAGAGCCCCAAGCTGGAGCAGCGCTTCGGCCGCCGCCGGATAGATGGCGCGCTCGGCGCCGTCTTCGATCTTGAGGGCCAGGCCCAGGCCGAGCTCGGGGATCGAGGCGGCATAGACGCCCTCCGCGCCGAATTTGCCGATGATCCGCCCGCCGGTGGCTTCCACCAGCGCCGTATCGAAGCGGGCGGTTCCGGCTACATAATAGGGCTGGTGCCGGATGCTGTCCACGATCCGGCGGCACGCTTCGGCCCGCTGCTCCGGCAGGCCGGCGGGGCTGCCCAGGCGGGCGTAAGCCAGCGCCAGCGCCGAGATCGGCATGCCGAATACGGGAACGCCGCAGCCGTCGATGCCGAGGGTGATGCCGCTCTGCGGCACCCCGCACATGTCGGCTACAGCGGCCAGCATCTTTTGCTGGACAGGATGCCCGGGATCGGTATACTGATGTATAGATACACCCATAATCTGCGCAAGAGCCAGCATGCCGGCGTGTTTGCCCGAGCAGTTGTTGTGCAGGGCGGTGGCCGGCTGTCCGCCGGCCTTTAGCATATCCGCGGCCGGTGCGAACATCGGCTCCTGCGGGCCGCAGCATAGAGCGCTTTCATCGCATCCTGCTTTCGCAAGAAGGCTTCGGGCGGTCTCGGTGTGCCGGGGCTCGCCGCCGTGCGAGGCGCAGCAGAGCGCGGTTTCCGCTTCGGTCAGCCCGAGCCTTTCGGCTCCGCCGGACTCTACGAGAGGAATCGCCTGCAGCAGCTTGGCGGCCGATCGGGCATACGTGTAATAGCCGGGGCTGCCGGCCGAGGCGATCAGGGTGCCTGCCGTATCGACCACGGCCAGGTGGCCGGCGTGCACGCTCTCGGTGAGAGGTCCGCGGGTGACTTCGATCAATTTTTCCGAATGGTGCTCTTGCAGCGGCATTCTTGCATTCACTATCCTTTCGCATTGCATCTCATACGCATGGCATTCTTGTCATTCATCGATTCCATTACGTCAGAAAGAAGGTTGGATCCATGTTTACCGAACGTACCGGAATCATCGTCTGGTTCAGTGATCTCAAGGCGGCCGGCAAGCAGCTGGAGAAGTACGGCAGCGTCCATTATATCTCTAAGAAGCTTCATTACGCCGCCATGTATACTTATGCGGACCGGCTGGAAGAGACCATGAAGCAGCTGCAGCGGCTGCCTTTCGTCAAGAAGGTGGAGCGTTCCTACCGCAACGAGATCAAAACTGAGTATAACAGTAATATTCCTGACAAAACAAGATTCTACACCTTGTAACGGGAGGGAGCTCCGGACGGCTCCCGCGGGATCATGCGGCATCCTTTATCCGGGATTGTACAGTATACGATTCGACCGGAGGAGGGTGCTGCGTCCCGGGCCTTGCCGAAGACGGACGAAATTCTGTAGTAAGGTGTCGAATGAACGGCTTCTGACCCAGAAGCCTTTTTGTCGTTTCCGCAGCGCCGGATTTTGCGGTGCCTTTGGTTTTGAATTCCCCGCCGCTGCTTGATTGGCAGCCTTTTCATAAATTTCGCCCGCCCTCCTTTCTAAAGTTTTTTTTATTTGATTATCTATGGGAATGGAGTAAAATGGATGTAAGGAACATTTCGTGTACATAGTACGAATGGACCATTTTCCTAGGAAGAGGGTTGTGATGTGCAAGGGAGCAGTTTCAACGGCCGGGAAAGAAAAAGCATGGGCACTGCATCGGTGCTCGGCGGCAGACCAATCTCCGATATTGTTGTCACTCACCATGCACGCAGCCGCTGGGCAGACCGCGTCGAGACCGAAAAAACCGGGTTTCACGATATTACCGCCTTCTTGTGGAATAAGCTGAAGTCAGACAGCATCCGTACGTACTACAAGAATGAAGAGGACGTGTTTTTGATCGATGACGATCTCGTTATGGTGGCGGAGTTCGCCCCAGTCGTGCAGGATCTCCCCTTGGGGGCCCCGCCGAGATACAAGATGATCGTCGTGACGTTCCTCGGGCGCATGTCCGAAACGATGGAACTTAGGGATCTTCGATCCTATTACTCATGGCTGCGGCATTCGAGAAGAATGACGCTCATCAAGAACAGCCGCAAACGCAAATAAGAGGGGCGCCGAAGTCCGGCGGCGGGGGCCAGCATGCAGGGGGAGCAGGCATCGCGTGTTCGGGTGGACTAGGAGCTTCAGGGGGTGTGCCGAGATTTCCGGCATGCCTCTTTGTTTTTTGCTATAATGGGGAAACCAAGCAAGCGGAGGATGTCTGTTATGGCGCTTAATTTTCACCAACTGCATATATTTCACACGGTTGCGGAGAAGGGGAGCTTCTCCCATGCGGCCCAGGCGCTGCACATGACGCAGCCGGCCGTCACCATGCAGGTGCAGTCCCTTGAGGATTATTTCGGGACGAAGCTCTTCGTCCGCTCGACGAAGCGGGTGGAGCTGACGGAAGCGGGAAGGGCGCTGCTGCCCTTCGCTTCCCGGAGCATCTCGCTCATGAAGGAGACCGACGCGGGCATGGCCCGGTTCACGCATATGCTCGAAGGCCGCCTTCATCTCGGCGCCTCGCTGACTGTGGGGGAGTACGTGCTGCCGCGGCTGCTCGGCCCGTTCTCGCAGGAGTTCCCGAATATCTCGGTATCGAATGAAAGTCATCAACACGAAGCAGATTCTCGAGGATGTGCTGAATCACCAGCTGACATTCGGCCTGGTCGAAGCGGAGGTGCATCACCCGGATGTCCATACGGAGCCGGTGCTGAGCGACGAGCTGACCCTCATCGTACCCAAGAACCACCCCCTGGCGGGCCAGGAGACTATCGGGGTGCAGGATCTGCTCCCGTACCCCTTCGTGCTCCGGGAACAGGGCTCGGGGACCCGGCGGGTGATGGAGGAGGAGCTGGCGCGTGCGGGCTGCGACCTCAGTTCGCTGAAGATCGTGATGGAGCTCGGAAGCACGGGAGCGGTGAAGTCCGCCGTCGAAGCGGGTCTCGGCATCTCGGTGATCTCCCAGTCTTCGGTGAAGCACGAGACCGCGCTCGGCGTGCTCGTCGCCAAGCAGGTGGAGGGCGTCTCGTTCGCCCGAAGCTTCCATGCCATCTACCTCAGTTCGACGCTGCTGCCGATCTCGGCGGTGACCTTCCTCAGCTTCCTGAGAGAGCGCGATCTCAGCCAGTGGCTGTAAGAAGCTCCGGTACGGATGGGAACGAAACATCAATGAACGTGGATCCGGGTCCATCGCTGTATTCATGACGACGATGCAAAAAGGGGGAAACGGCAGCATGGCATACGCCGATCTGCATACACATACGCTCGCATCCGACGGCACGCGGCCGCCGGCCGATAATGTGCGCCTGGCGGCTGAGGCGGGGCTTTCCGCCGTCGCCATCACCGACCACGATACGGTGGGCGGTCTGGAAGAAGCGCTGGAGGCGGGCCGTACGCACGGGATCACGGTCGTACCCGGCGTGGAGATCAGCACGGTAAGTGCCGGTGAGGATATCCATGTGCTCGGCTACTGGATCGATTACAAGAACGAGCGCTTCCTCGAACGCCTCGCGGGGGCTCCGCGAGGTGCGCGACCGGCGCAACGGGATGATCATCGAGAAGCTGCAGGCGCAGGGTCTCGAAGTGACGATGGAGGATGTGCTGGAGTCCGTCCGTTCGCTGAAGCGGGAAGGGGATACGGTGGGACGGCCGCATATTGCGGACGCTCTGGTGCGCAAGGGGTACGTGGCGAACATGGCGGAAGCCTTCGACCGCTACCTGGCCAAGGGCGCCGCGGCCTATGTCAACCCGCCGCGGATCACGCCGGCCGAGGCCGTGCGCTGGATCCGGGAGGCCGGGGGCGCCCCGGTGCTGGCCCACCCGGGCCTGTACAGCCAGGACGGGCTGATCGCCGAGCTGGCGGCCGAGGGGCTGGCCGGCGTGGAAGCTTACCACGCCGACCATACGCCGGAGCAGGAAGCGCATTATGAAGCGCTGGCGAAGAGGCACGGCCTGCTTGTGACGGCTGGCTCCGACTACCATGGAGAGCGCGGCGGGGTGGTCTTCCATGCGCCGGTGGGGGCCAGACGGATTTCTGCTGAGGTGGTCACTGAGTTATACAACAGAAGAGGAGAAACGACAGCATGAGAGTCCGAAAAGCAATCATACCGGCCGCGGGTCTCGGCACCCGCTTCCTGCCGGCAACGAAGGCGCAGCCCAAGGAGATGCTGCCGATCGTCGACAAGCCGGCGATTCAATATATCGTAGAGGAAGCGATGGCGTCGGGGATTGAGGATATCATGATCATCACCGGCCGCAACAAACGGGCGATCGAGGACCATTTCGACAAGTCGGCGGAGCTGGAGACGCTGCTGGAGATGAACGGCAAGGACGAGCTGCTGGAGCTCGTGCAGTCCGTATCGAATCTGGCGGATGTCCACTATATCCGCCAGAAGCAGCCGCTCGGGCTCGGGCATGCCGTGCTCTGCGCCCGCAAATTCATCGGCGACGAGCCGTTCGCCGTGCTCCTCGGCGACGATATCATCCAGTCGGAGCCGCCGTGCTTGAAGCAGATGATGGACCTGCATGAGCAAACTCACGCCTCGGTCATCGGCTGTCAGGAAGTGCCGTGGGATGAGGTCGACAAGTACGGTATCATCTCGCCGGCTTCCGGCGGTCAGGGGGCAGCCGCCTGGCGCCCGATCGAGGATCTCGTGGAGAAGCCGGAGAGGGATGCCGCTCCGTCGAATCTCGCGGTCATCGGGCGCTACATCCTGACGCCGGACATCTTCGGCATTCTCGAGGACAGTGTGCCGGGCCGCGGCGGAGAGATCCAGCTGACCGACGCGCTGCGCATCCTGAACCGCTACCAGCAGATGGCGGCCTTCCCGGTCCCGGGACGGCGCTTCGACGTCGGCGACAAGCTCGGCTACATCGAGGCGACCATTGAGATGGCGCTGCAGCGGGAGGAGCTGCGGGAACCGCTGCTCGAGTACCTTCAGCGCCGCATCAACGGGTAGCCAAGCGCGCCGAGGCCGTGGTTCCCCAAGGGAGCAGATAGCATACGCGAGGCTCCCGGTTGGAGGAAATCACCGCCGGCTCCGTCATGCTTGAGGCCTTATCCGCCGTAGTTCTTTTTTTATATCCGGTTCATCCCAAGATGCAAAACCCGAAGACCCGAAGCCTCCGGCTTCGGGTCTTTTGCTGCTTGATCCAATCTTCCGTTTTCTTCGTATCCAAAAGGGGGCTCTTTGCACGCCCGGACAAGACCCGGGCCGAAGGCCGGGTTCCGGAATCAGGCTCTGCTCACAGCCGCTCCAGATGACCTCTGGCTAAGGCGGCCTGCTCCAGCAGCAGAACCGCATACGCGTCCTTGCCGGCTTCCGTCATGTCCGGCCGGATGATGCCGATCAGGTCCTCGATGGTCTCCAGCGCATGGATCGCCTCGCGGATGGCCCCCGGCGCTGCGGGGGAGGGGGCGGAAGTCCGGGCGGGTGCCGCGCTCAGCGGGCGGAGGCCCGGCGGCGCCGCTCCACCCGGCTGGCGCAGATCCCGGCGCAGCTGCTCCATCGTGTCCTGCATGCGCTGAAGCCGGTCCTGCAGCGGGCAGAGCAGCAGGTGGGCCGCTGCGCTCTCTTCCTCCCACTGCTGGTGCAGCTCGAAGAGCTGGGGCCGCCGGTCCGTGCCGCACAGGAAGTTAAGCTCCAGACGGGTGACGCTGCCGGGCCGTACGAACCGTCGCAGCTTCTCCAGGGAGCCTTCATCCGTGATCCCGGCCATCTCCGATGCCCCGGGGAACAGCAGCTCCGCCTCGTCTGACCGGTCGAGGATCCGGAGCGACGCGTTGACGCGGAAGTAAGGCAGCGGCAAGCGGCAGGCCTGCATTCCCATCAGCCCCTCACCCTAAGCCTTTCTCGGAGCGGAGCAGCCCGCCGGCCCGGGCATAGGAGCTCATCCAATCCTGCACATCTTCCATTTCGGGGAGAATGACGGTCGAGGGGGAACCGTGGGGCTGGAGCCGGTAGCGGGAGGCGAGGCGTCCCCCGAGAAGGACGACGGGGCGGTGCGGGAGGGCTTCGAAGGCTTCGATATAAGCGGACAGCGCCGGCAGCGCATAGACCATGGAAACCGAGATGCCGATGACCTGGGGCTTCCAGTTCGAAGCCGCGATCAAGGCGTATTCGAGCGGCAGGTTCGGGCCGTAGAAGCGCGTATGCCAGCCGCATTCCTGAAAGTAGGAGGAGATCGTCTTGAGTCCGAGAAAGTGCATCTCCTGTTCCATGCAGAGGAACATGGCCTTGCCGGCCGTGCTCTGAAGCGGCTCCCGGCCGGCCGCATAGTGGGTGAGGAGCCGGTCGCACACCGAGGAAGCCAGGTGCTCGTCCGCGACGGAGACCGAGTTCTGCTCCCAGAGATCCCCGATGTACCGCATCGCGGGAGTCAGCAGCCGGGTGTATATATACAGCGAATTTTTGCCGGCCTCCCGCTGGCTGCCGATCAGGCTCCAAGAAGCCTTGAAGTCGCCCGACAGCAGGGTTTCGGCCAAGAGTTCGGCGTGAAAGTTCATTTGGAGTTCACCTTCTTTAGTCGGGAAGTCGAAGCCGTGACGCTCTTATTATTGTAGCGGAAACGCGGGTTCTACCACCGGGGAAGCCGTTTCACACTATAAAAAAGAAAGCACAAGGAGCCTAAAAAGGGTTATAATGGATGAACAGTCGTTTTGATGCAGAACACAGCCGAATTGCTATAATCCCAGGTCACGGTTTGACTGCTGCAAAATCAAGCCGCGTCCGTGCTGGAAAAGAGGTTGAGGCAGATGAGCACCATTCTATCGGAACAGGATGTGCAGGAACAATCCCCTCCCGGCGGATTTATCGTCGGGATCGGCGCATCCGCGGGGGGGCTTGAGGCGCTTCAGCAGTTTTTTGACCATATGAGGCCCGACTGCGGGCTTTCTTTCGTTGTCGTTCAGCACTTGTCTCCGAATTACAAGAGCTTTATGGCCGAGATCCTGACGAAGAACACATCCATGAATATTTATGAGGCGGAGCATCTCATGGAGGTGCGCCCCAACTGCGTGTATCTCATTCCTCCCAAAAAGGACATGACGATCGCCGGGCGCACGCTGCAGGTGACCGAGCACCGGCAGACGACCGGACTCAACCTGCCGATCGATATGTTCTTAACCTCGCTGGCCAAGGATATCGGCAGCCGGGCGATCGGGGTGATTCTCTCGGGAACGGGAAGCGACGGAACGCGCGGCGTCGAGGCGATCAAGGAGCACGGCGGGCTTGTGATCGTGCAGGACGAGCTTACGGCCAAGTTCGACGGCATGCCGAACAGCGCCCGTCTGACCGGCATCGTCGACCAGGTGATGACCCCTCAGGCGATGGCCGACTACCTGATCGAGTGGACCACCGGAGATCCGGAGATCGAGTGGGAGGACGGGGAGAGCGACCCGGGCAGCAGCGGCCGGCTTGACCTGCTGTCCCTGCCGTCTTTCCTTGAGCTGCTCAAGAACGCAAGCGGGATTGACTTCAGCTACTACAAGGAGAACAGCATCTTACGCCGGATCGAGCGGCGGATGAATCTGCTCGGCGTCACCACCTCCGATGCCTACCTGCGCCTGCTCGGGAACCAGCCGGACGAGCTGGCGAGCCTGAGCAAGGATCTGCTTATCGGCGTGACGCATTTTTTCCGGGACCCGGAGGCCTTCGAGATCCTTCGCGTCAAAGTGCTGCCGGCCATTATCGAGAACAAGAAGCGGGAGGGGCACATCCGCATCTGGGTGGCCGGCTGCTCGACCGGTGAGGAGGCCTATTCTCTGGCCATGCTTTTCGATGAGCTGATCTCGGGGCAGGAGCTGCCTTACACGGTGAAGATTTTTGCTACGGATCTCGACAGGGATTCGATCGAGTATGCCTCCCAGGGGGTATATCCCGAATCCGCCGTGCGGAGCGTTCCTTCCGAGCTTCTGCAGCAACACTTCACCCAGGTCGGCGAGAACTACCAGGTGAGCAAGAGCATCCGCAAGATGGTCGTGTTTGCTCCCCATAACATTACCAAGGACCCACCGTTCAGCAACCTGGACCTGGTGACCTGCCGCAATATGCTGATCTACCTTCAGTCCGACGTGCAGCAGAAGGTGCTGTCCTTGTTTCATTTTGCGCTGAATCCGAACGGCTTTATGTTCCTTGGCCCGAGTGAGACGGTGGGCAAGCTGAGCTCCCTGTTCTACGCCTTCGACCGGAAGTGGAACATCTTCCAGCAGCGCAGCCGGATGTCCGGGTCCCCGATTCCGAGTGCGGTGGAGGTCAGCGACAGCGTGGACATCACGAAGGTGCACCAGCTGGCGCGCCGAGGCTACACCACGCTGAGGGAGATCCCGGCGTACCGCAAGCCCGACGATCTCTACACCTCCTTCGTGGACGAGCATATGCCGCCCTGCATGGTCCTCGACGAGAACAACGAGGTGCTCCATCTCAGCGGCAACATCAACCCCTATCTGGCGCTGGCCCGGGGCAAGCCGAGCTGGAACATCTACAAGATGGTGGAGGCGCATCTGGCGGTGGCGATCGTCACCGCGGTGCAGAAGGTACGCAAGGAGCAGCGGACGATCTACTACCAGGACATCAGGCTGAATAATTCCGATCAGTCGCCTTACATCAATCTTACTGTGAAGCCGTTTTCAACCAAAAACAAAAAGTTCGACCGGCTCGTGCTCGTCACCTTCGAGGATGCGGATCTGCCGCCGCCGGCCCCGCAGATTCCCGAAGCGTTCGATATGGACCACAACGTGAACCAGCGGATCGTCGAACTGGAACAGGAGCTGCAGCGGGCGGAGGAGTCTCTTCAGGCGACCATTGAAGAGCTGGAGACGTCCAACGAGGAGCTGCAGGCGACCAATGAGGAGCTTGTCGCAGCCAATGAGGAGCTCATGAGCACCAACGAGGAGCTGCAGTCGGTGAACGAAGAGCTCGTCACGGTGAACACGGAGTACCAGTACAAGATCCAGGAGCTGACGGACCTCAACAACGACATGGACAACTTCCTGGTGAGCACGAAGATCGGCACGATTTTTCTCGATAAAGAAATGCGCATCCGGCGCTTCACGCCGGCGATCACCCGGGAGATCAATCTCCTCGAGGTGGATTACGGCCGTCCGATCCGGCACATCTCGCATAATTTCCTGTACGAAGGCATCGTGCAGGACGCGGAGACGGTGCTTCGGACCCTCGTGCCGGTCGAGAAGGAAATCCAGAGCCGCAGCGGCAGCTGGTACATGCTGCGCGTGCTGCCTTACCGGACGGGCGATCACTTCATCAAGGGCATCGTGCTGACGTTCGTCGACATTACGGAGCTCAAATCGGCGAACGAAGAGCTGCTGAAGCTCTCGCACGCCATCGAGCAGAGCCCTTCGATCACGCTGCTGGCCAATCTCGAGGGGATAATCATGTACGCGAACCCCAAGTTCGCCGAGGTGACCGGACATGCCCAGTCCGAGATGATCGGCGTCCACTTCCGGGAGCTCAACGACTGGCAGGCCTCCTCGGTCTCCTTCACCGAGGTCTGGAGCACCCTGAGCTCCGGCCGGGAATGGAGAGGCGAGCTGCACAGCCGCCGCAAGGACGGGGAGACGTATTGGGAGTCGGTGCGGTTCCTGCCAATCAAGGACGGCGAGGGACGGACCCAGCATTACCTGCGGATCGCCGAGGATATCTCCGACCGCAAGCAGACCGAGGAGCTGCTGCGCAAGAGCGAGATGCTCTCGGCCGTCGGCCAGCTCGCCGCCGGCATCGCGCACGAGATCCGCAACCCGCTCACGGCGCTCAAGGGCTTCACCAAGCTGATGGGCACCGGCGGGCATAACGAGAGCTACCTGGCCATCATGTCGGCGGAGCTTGAGCGGATCGAAGAGATCGTGAGCGAGCTGCTCGTGCTGGCGAAGCCGCAGGCCGTCGATTATTTGCCGAAGTCGGTGCCCTCGATTCTCCAGGACGTCATCATGCTGCTCGATACGCAGGCGATCATCTCGAATGTGGAGATCGAAACGGAGATCGACGAGCCGCTGCCGTATGTGAGCTGCGTGGAGAACCAGCTCAAGCAGGTGTTCATCAACGTGCTCAAGAACAGCGTCGAGGCGATGCCGAAGGGCGGGACGATCACAGTCCGCGCGAAGCGTACGGAAGACCGGAGACTGCGGGTCTCCTTCATCGACCAGGGACTCGGGATCCCCGAGAGCAAGCTGGCCCGGATCGGCGAGCCCTTCTTCACCACGAAGAACAAGGGCACGGGCCTCGGACTCATGGTGTCGTACAAGATCATCGAGAACCATCAAGGCACGATGCAGATCTCCTCGAAGGAGGGCGTCGGCACCACGGTGGAGATCCTGCTGCCGGCGCTGAGCTCCTGAAGGCACAGGCTTTTGGCTGATCCTTCCTTCCTTGTATAAGCTTTGTAAATGGTTTATAATGAGGCCACCAAAGGTTCGGGGGTCGGCTTCATGAATCAGCGATTGTATACCATCAAGGAAGTGTCGATGAGAACGGGCTTATCGACACAGTTGATCCGCAAGTGGGAGGAGCGGTACGGGGCGGTATCGCCCTCGCGTTTTCCGAACGGATACCGGGGCTATACGAAGAACGATATCGAGGTTCTGCTGTATCTGAAGCGTAAGGTCGACGAAGGCGTGCCCATCGGGCTCGCGGCCGAAGAGCTCAAAGCGATGGGGCCGGAGCCCGGCGGGCTTGCCCTGTCCAAGCCTGAGTCTGAGCCTGCCGTGCTGCCGCTGCAGCAGCCGAACGGCGAAGCGGCGGATTACCGGGAAAGCCTGCTGCAGCTTTTTCTGCGGCTGGACCAGATCGGGGCGCAGCGGTTCTTCGACCAGCTGCTCGCGCTGCACCATATGGACTTTGTGCTGCTCCAGGTGCTGGCGCCCGTGCTCGTAGAGCTCGGGGACCGCTGGGAACGCGGGGAGATCTCGGAGTACCAGGAGCACTTCGGCAGCCACTTCATCCGGGAGCGGCTGCTGGCGCTCCGCAATCTGTATCACCGCTCTCCCGATACCCCGCTGATCGTGACGGCCTGTTCCCCGGGAGAGCGGCACGAGCTGGGGGTGCTGTTCTTCGGCTATTTCATGCTGCAGGCCGGCTACCAGATCGTCTATCTCGGGGCATCGCCCTCCGAGAAGGGGATCTTCGACTGCCTCGGGCAGATGAAGCCGGCCGCCTTCGCCTTCGGCTCGTCCTCGGAGGAGCTGCTGGAGGCGGCGCTTCCGTTCTACCGCGAGCTGGACCGCCGGATCGGCGGGCTCGGGCTGCGGACGAAGGTGTTCATCGGCGGGCGCTCGGTGACCGGGGATGCCGTGCTGCCGGGCACGAAGGTCGTCCACACCTTGGCGGGCGACGCCCAGGAGGCCGTGCAGAAGATGAGGCGGCTGATCGGCTGAGGCCGGCGGACTGCCGGCTGTACAGGAAAAGCCGGAGGAACAGCATCATGAATCGCATGGACATAAAAAAGAAGCACGCGGCCGTCCGGGGGGACGGGCTGCGTGCTTCTTTGGCGTACGTGGGAGCGCGGGCGAGCGGCCTTTTGAGCGGAGCAAGTGTTCCACAGCAGGGTGCCGACGGATGCCTGCGCTTGGGCAGGAAGCGGCAGCGGAGCGCAGGGGCAGCCGAAGGGGAGCCCCTGGCCCTGGAGGCGGCGTTATGCGCCCTTGATCCGGGAACGGGCCCCCTTGGGACCAGCCTGCTTTGAATCTGCCTGCTGACGCTTGGCAGCAGGAGCCTGTGCCCCTGCTCACGATGCCTCACCTTTCTGCGGCGGTACGCCCCCGATGCCGCCCCCGCCCGTCTTTCTTATACCGAGCGAGGGGCCAGCTTGGGTCGTGTGCGTCAGGACTGCCCGGAAAAGGCCGCTTTATTTGGAGGCCACAGGCAGCGCCTTGATCCGCTCGGAATCGGGCGTCACGAACAGCGTACGCTGGTGATCGTAGATCACAAAGCCCGGCTTCGCTCCGCTGGGCTTGCGGACATGCTTGATCAGCGTGTAGTCGACAGGCACCCCGCTGGATTCCTTGGCCTGGCTGAAGTACGCCGCCAGCTGGGCGGCTTCATGCAGCGTGCTCTCGCCGAACTCGGGGCTGCGGATGACGACATGCGAGCCCGGGATGTCCTTGGTGTGCAGCCAGGTATCGCCTGCGTGGGCGAGCCGGTTCGTCAGGTATTCGTTCTGGGTGTTGTTCTTGCCGACGTAGATCGGAATGCCTTCCGAGGAGGTATAGCAGGCGAGCACCGGCTTTGCGTTCGCCTTCTTCTTCGTTCCCTTGCGCCCGCGGGCCCGCAGGTAGCCCATCTCCATCAGCTCCTCCCGGATCTCTTCGATATCCGGAAGCGAGGCGGAGGCGAGCTGCTGCAGCAGCGTGTCCAGGTACCGGATCTCCTCATGGGCCTGGTTCATCTGCTCTTCCACCGCGATCAGCGAGTTTTTGCTCTTCGTGTATTTCTTGAAGTAGCGCTGCGCATTCTCCGACGGAGTCAGCAGGGGATCGAGCTCGATGACGACCGGCTTCTGGTCTTCATCATAGTAATTGATCACCTCGATCTGCTTTTCCCCTTTGCGGAGCATGTGCATGGAGGCGGTCAGGAGCTCTCCGAGGATGCGGAAGCGGTCGGCGTCGCGGGCGTCCTCCATCGTCTCCTGCAGCTTCTCGAGCTTCTTCACATTCTTGGCGCGCTCGTTGGAGAGCAGGCGGATGAGATCGGACACGCGCTGCTTGACCGTATCGCGCTCCGCCTTGTCGCTGTAATACGCCTCAAGCAGCTCGGACACGGTGGGGTACCGCCGGGTCTCGCCTTCGATGTGCGTCAGCGGCAGGATGGAGAAGAAGGCCTTGCCGGAGGCGGTCTGCTCCACGATCACCGGCTCGGCTTCGCCGCCGCGCAGCCGCTGCATCAGCTCCGCGAACGGCGGCCACAGCCGGGCCGGAGCGGTGGCCGGTTCGAGGACCGTCCCGCCGCCGGACGCCCGGTGGACAAGCTCGCGGGCGGCCAGCGGGGAGAAGCCGCTGAAGCGCTGCACAAGCGCCCCTTCCCAGAAGCGGGGGGCGGCGCCGTCACCCGGCTCGGCCGATTCGGCGGCTTCGGTCATCAGGGCGGCGAACTGCCCCTCCGCCACCTCGAGCGGCATCGCCTTGTACTGCTCCGGCGGCGCCGTGTAGGCACTGCCCGGCATGACGATCCGGTAGGAGGAGATGGCCGGCGTGACGTGATGGATGCCGTCGATGATCGTGTCCGCCCCCGGGTCGGTGAGGATGATATTGCTATGGCGGCCCATGATCTCGACGATGATCTTTTTGGTGCTGAGATCCCCGAGCTCATCCCGCTGGCGGATGCCGAAGTGGATGATCCGCTCGAGCCCCGGCTGCTCGATGCTCTCGATGATGCCGCCCTCGCAGTGCTTGCGCAGCAGCATGCAGAACATCGGGGCTTCCTTCGGATTCAGGAAGCTTTCCTCGGTGAGATGCACCCGCGGGTAGGTCGGGTTGGCGGAGAGCAGAAGCTTGACGCTGCGGCCCGGTGCGCGGACCTGCAGCAGGATGTCGTTTTCGGTGGGCATCTGGATTTTATTGATTCTGCCGCCTACGAGGCTCTGAAGCTCGCGGACGAGACAGTGGACGACGAGACCGTCGAATGACATGAGGGACAACTCCATTCCTGGCGATAAATGATCTGCGCCACTCCCTATCATGCCATATTTTTGAGAAAATTTTAAGAGCGGTCTCCGAAAGCCCGCAGAACGGAAGAGGCGGGGGCGTCATTTTGTCCTGAAGAACGTCTACAGACAGGCTAAGGCAAGCGCTTCCTCCTGCCCCGCAAGGCCCTGAAGTTCCTGCCTGCGCTGCTCCTCACTCGGCTCCCTCCGGATCTGTGTCCCGGCCGGTACCCGGTGCTATTTTCCGGCTTGTCTGAATACATTTAGCCTAGACAACCTATTGGGAGGGATAAAGCAGATGAGTCAGAAATCGTGGGTTCACATGACGGTCCAGGAGATCCTTCAGACGTCGGGAACCGAGCCCTCGCAAGGGCTGAGCGAAGAGGAGGCGCAGGGGCGGCTCGCCGAACACGGGAAGAACGAGCTGGCGGAAGGGCAGGGCATTTCGCCGATCACCCTGTTTCTGAACCAGTTCAAGGATTTCATGGTGCTGGTGCTTGTCGGTGCGACACTCGTCTCGGGGCTGCTCGGCGAATATCTCGATGCGGTCACGATTATCGCCATTATCATTATGAACGGGATTCTCGGCTTCGTGCAGGAGTTCCGCGCGGAGAGATCGCTGCGCGCGCTGAAGGAGCTCTCGGCGCCTAACGCCAAAGTGCTGCGCGGCGGCCGGGTGGAGCTGGTCCCCGCAAGGGATCTCGTGCCCGGGGATATCGTGCTGCTCGAGAGCGGCGACCGCGTGCCGGCGGACGTCCGGTTCATCGAAGCGTACGGCGCCTACGCCGAGGAGTCCGCCCTGACGGGGGAATCCGTGCCGGTGGCCAAGCATACGGAGGCGCTGCTCGGGGAGGAGATTCCGCTCGGAGACCAGCGCAACCTCGGCTTCATGGGGACGATGCTCACCCGCGGCACGGCGAAGGGCGTGGTCATCCGCACGGGCATGAAGACGGAGATGGGCAAGATCGCCGATCTCATCCAGCAGACGGACGCCCAGGAGACCCCGCTGCAGCACCGGCTGGAGCAGCTGGGCAAAATTCTGATTATCGTCGCCCTGGGGCTTACCGTGCTGGTGGTCGCGGCAGGCATCCTGCACGGCCAGGAGCCGTACGGCATGTTCCTCGCGGGCGTGTCGCTCGCGGTGGCGGCGATCCCGGAAGGGCTGCCCGCGATCGTGACGATCGCCCTGGCGCTCGGCGTGCAGCGGATGATTCAGCGCAAAGCCATTGTACGCAAGCTGCCGTCGGTGGAGACGCTGGGGTGCGCGTCCGTCATCTGTTCGGACAAAACCGGCACCCTGACCCAGAACAAAATGAGCGTCACCCACCTGTGGCTCGGCGGAGATGTGCTGGAGGTGACAGGCGACGGCTACGTGCCGAACGGCGAGATTCTGCGGGACGGCAGGAGCATCGACGTGCGCAACCACCAGATGCTGCGCCGGCTGCTGCAGGTGTCGGTCCTCTGCAACAATGCCCAGCTGTATGAAGAAGAACGCAGTACGGACGGCAAGAAGAAAAAGGACGAGGAGCCCGGCAGCCAGTGGAACATCAAGGGGGACCCGACCGAAGGGGCGCTGGTGGTGCTCGGGGCCAAGGCGGGGCTGACGCACGCTTCCCTGGACGGCTTGTACCGCAGGGTCCACGAGCTGCCGTTCGATTCGGAGCGCAAGCGGATGTCCGTGGTCGTGGAGCACCAGGGAGGCCGGATGGTCTGCACGAAGGGGGCGCCGGATCTGCTCATCCAGCAGTGCGCCTATGTGCTCTGGGACGAGAAGGTGATCCCGTTCACGCCGACGCTGAAGTCCAAGGTGCTGGCGGCCAATGAAGGGATGGCCAAGAATGCGCTGCGGGTACTCGGTCTGGCTTACCGGGATCTGAAAGGGAGTGAACGGGGCGAGGACGAGCGGGAGGTGGAGTCGCAGCTGGTGTTCGTGGGGCTCACGGGGATGATCGATCCGCCGCGCCGCGAAGTCCGCGAAGCGATCCTGAAGTGCCGCCGCGCCGGAATCAAGACCGTAATGATCACGGGAGACCACCAGACGACGGCCGAGGCGATCGCCCGCCAGCTCAGCATTCTCCCGCAGGACGGCCGCACCCTGAACGGCCAGCAGCTGGCCGCGATGGGAGACGACGAGCTCGACAAGGTCATCGAGGATGTGTTCGTGTTCGCCCGCGTGTCCCCCGAGCATAAGCTGCGGATCGTGAAGTCGCTGCAGCGCGGAGGCCACACGGTAGCGATGACCGGCGACGGCGTCAACGACGCGCCGGCGATCAAGGCGGCGGATATCGGGATCGCGATGGGCATCAGCGGGACGGACGTCTCGAAGGAGGCGTCCTCGCTCGTGCTCAGCGACGACAACTTCGCAACCATTGTATCGGCTATCGAAGAGGGCCGGGGCATCTACGAGAACATCCGCAAGTTCATCCGCTACCTGCTCGCTTCGAACGTGGGCGAGATCATGACGATGTTCCTGGCGATGATGGCGGGGCTGCCTCTGCCGCTTGTGCCGATCCAGATTCTCTGGGTCAATCTCGTGACCGACGGCCTGCCCGCGATGGCGCTCGGGGTCGACCAGGCAGAGAAGGACCTCATGCAGCACAAGCCGCGTCCGGCCAAGGAGAACATCTTCGCCCGCCGGCTCGGCTGGAAGATCATCTCGCGCGGCATCCTGATCGGGGTCTGCACGCTGGCTGCATTCTATATTGCGCTGAAGCAGGGCGGGGACAGCGCGGACGCGCTCATCAAAGCCCAAACGGTCGCTTTCGCCACGCTCGTCATGGCGCAGCTCATCCATGTCTTCGACTGCCGCAGCTCGCGTTCGATCTTCCACCGCAACCCGCTGCAGAACGTCTGGCTCGTCCTCGCGGTGGTGTCTTCGCTGCTGCTGATGTTCCCCGTGCTGTACGTGGAGCAGCTTCAGCCGATCTTCAAGACGGTGCCGCTGGGTCTTGCCGACTGGGCGCTCGTGCTCGGCTTCGCCGGCATTCCGACCTTCCTCATGGGCTTTGGCTCCCTGATGAGCAAGCCCGCGAAGCGCAAGCCGGCCGTCTACGGCCCGGGCTCCAAAGGCGCCAAGCCGGTCACGCGGTAATCGTGTGAAGGTATGAGCCGCTTGTTCGTTGAAGCACCCGCTTAAGGCTCTGCAGGCCGGACCTCTGGTGAGGTTCGGCTTGTTTGCATTTTGGGCCCGTATCCTTTAAAATTTGGCGGAAAACGCTATGCATCCCTGCCAAAGTGCGTTATAGTATGGGATAAAATGCGAAAAACGGGAGTTCTCTCGATGAAAACGACGAATTTTACGAAAATGCAGGGCCTCGGCAATGATTTCATTGTTCTCCACGGCCATGACCGTCTTCCGGAGGATGCCGGCGCGCTGGCGCTGCGTCTGTGCGACCGCCACTTCGGGGTGGGAGCGGACGGACTGGTCTTCGTCCTTCCCTCCGAGCGGGCCGATTACACGATGCGCATCATCAATTCCGACGGCACGGAGGCGGAGCAGTGCGGCAACGCCATCCGGTGCGCAGCCAAATATATTCATGACAAAGGATTGGTCGAGCAAGGCAGGAGCCATCTTACCATCGAAACGATTGGGGCCGGCGTCCAGCCGGTCGTGCTGACGTTCGAGGAAGGCCGGGTCACCGCCGTCCGTGTGGATATGGGAGAGCCGGTGCTGGGCGGCCTGGCGGTCCCTACGACGGTCGACGCGGAGAAGATTGTGGAATACCCGCTGACGGTCGACGGCCGCGAGCTGCGCTTCACCGCGGTATCTATGGGCAATCCGCACTGCGTAATCTTCGTGGACGACGCGCCGGGCGAAGACCTGTACGCCTGGGGGCCGAAGCTCGAGACCCATGAACTCTTCCCGCGGAAGACGAACGTGGAGTTCGTGACGGTCCGCAGCCGGGGGCATGCGGATATGCGGGTGTGGGAACGGGGAGCGGGTCCGACGCTGGCCTGCGGTACAGGAGCCTGCGCGACGCTGGTCGCCGGGGTGCTCAACGGCGTGCTCGACCGCGAAGCGGCGGTATCGCTGAAGGGCGGCGACCTCCTCATCGAATGGAATGAGGAAGATAACCGCGTGTATATGACCGGTCCGGCCGAATTTGTTTTTGAAGGAAGCTTCTAGGACGGTTTGAAGACAAGAGATATGGTTCATCATGGAGAGAAGGGGGCTGCCGCGAATGAAGCCGGGACTTAGAGAGGCGCTCCGCAGCCAGGTACTGGTCGGGGACGGAGCCATGGGGACTTACCTGTACCAGATGGGGTTTCCCATCGGCATATCATATGAAGAGTTGAATCTGCTGAAGCCCGACGTCATCATGGACGTTCACCGCCGGTATTATGAGGCGGGGGCGAGGCTGATCGAGACGAATACGTTCTCGGCGAACCGGGAGAAGCTGTCGAAGTTCGGCCTCGAAGGCGAGGTCGAGGCGATCAACCGTGCGGGCGTGGAGCTGGCGCGCCGGGCCGTGGGCGAGGACGCCTATGTCGTCGGCGCCGTCGGGTCGATCCGGGCTGGCAAGCGGAAGAACGTCAGAACGAACAAGGTCAGGGAGGACCTGCGCGAGCAGATTTCCATTCTCTGCGATACGAAGGTGGACGGTCTGCTGCTCGAGTCGTTCCTGGACCTGGACGAAATGCTCATCGCCCTGAAGGAAGTGCGGCGGATCAGCGATCTGCCGGTCATCTGCCAGTTCGCTACGGAAGGGGCGGGCGTGACGCAGGACGGCGTGCCGCTGAAGGAGGCGTTCGCGAAGCTGCTCGAAGCCGGCGCCGACGTGGTCGGCCTCAACTGCCGCAGCGGTCCGAACGGCCTGCTGCGTTCCCTCGAAGGGGCGGCCGCGGCGGAAGCCGACCATCCGCCGTATTCGGTCTTCCCGAACGCGGGCCTCGCCGACTATGTCGACGGGCGCTACTCGTTCCCGGCCACGCCGCAGTATTTCGGCGAGACGGCACGCCGCTTCGCCGATCTCGGCACCCGCATCATCGGCGGTTGCTGCGGCACGACGCCGGAGCACATCGCCGCCGTGGCGGGAGCGCTCGCAGGCTATGTGCCGAATCCCGAGGCGGCGAAGCGGGCTGCAGCGGCGCCTGCCGCAGAGGTGGCCGAGCGGGCCGCGGCTGGTGCCGGAGCCGAAGTGCCGACGGAGCCGTCGATCGTCGACCTCGTCCGGCAGCGGCATACGGTGATCGTCGAGCTCGACCCGCCGAAGGATCTCGATATCGGCAAGTTCATGGAAGGCACCGAGGCGCTCAAGAAGGCCGGCGTCGATGCGCTGACGATGGCGGACAATTCGCTCGCGGTCACACGGATGAGCAATCTGGCCCTCGGCAGCATTGTGAAGGAGCGCACGGGCATCCGTCCGCTCATCCACATTGCCTGCCGGGACCGCAACCTGATCGGCACGCAGTCGCACATGATGGGGCTGCATGCCCTCGGTATCGACCACGTGCTCGCCGTCACCGGAGATCCGGCCCGCTTCGGCGACCTGCCGGGCTCGAGCTCCGTGTACGACCTCACTTCGTTTGAGATCATCCGGATGATCAAGCAGCTCAACGAAGGCATCGCCTTCTCCGGCAAGCCGCTGAAGAAGCAGGCGAACTTCATCATTGGCGCGGCGTTCAACCCGAACGTCAAGTATCTGGACAAAGCCGTACAGCGGCTCGAGCGCAAGGTGGAGGCCGGGGCGGACTATATCATGACCCAGCCGGTGTACAACGCGGAGCTGATCGAGCAGGTCTACGAGGCGACGAAGCATCTCAGCGTGCCGATCTTCATCGGCATCATGCCGCTGGCCTCGGGGAACAATGCCGAGTACCTGCACAACGAGGTGCCGGGCATTCAGCTATCGGACGACGTGCGGAAGCGGATGAGCGGGCTGCGCGGGGAGGAAGGGCGCGCGATGGGCGTGCAGATCGGCAGGGAGCTGCTCGATGCGGCCATGCGCCGGTTCAACGGCATTTATCTGATGACGCCGTTCCTCGCCTACGAAATGACCGTGCAGCTGACGGAGTACGTATGGGAGAAGGCGGGGAGAAGGCACTTGTCCCCACTTCCAAAATGAATTAGAATAAGGTAATGGATGTGAGCGCCATGGTTACCAGTATGACCGGCTTCGGACAAGCCGAACGCACCATGGCCGGTTATCAGATCGGGATCGATCTCAAGAGCGTCAACCACCGCTACTGCGAGATCGTCATCCGGATGCCCAAAGAATTCGCACGTTACGAGAACGCCGTAAAAGCGGCGATCGGCCAGCATGTGAAGCGGGGACGCGTGGACGCCTACGTAACGGTAGAGCGGGCGGGCGGCACCCCGCAGAATGTACATATCGATTGGAATCTGGCGCTGGGCTACAGCCAGGCGGCGGAAGAACTGCGCGAGAGGCTCGCGCTGCAGGATCCGCTGACGCTCCGCGATCTCATCGCGGTTCCCGGCCTTCTCACCTTCGGCAGCGGCATGCCGGAGGATGAGGAAGGGATGGAGGCGGCGCTGACGGCCTGCGCCGAAGAAGCCGCCTCTGCCCTGTGTGTCATGCGGCGGCGCGAAGGCGCGTTTCTGCTCCAGGAGCTGGAGCAGCGGATCGCCGTGCTGGAGACACACCGCACCGCAGCGGCCGCACTGGCCCCGCTGGTCGTCCGCGACTACGCGGAGAAGCTGAGGGCGAGGATCGGCGAGCTGCTCCAGCAGCCGCCGGACGAGAGCCGCCTGGCGATGGAAGTGGCCCTGTTCGCAGACCGGGCCTCCATCGACGAGGAGCTGGCCCGGCTGCTCAGCCATGCGGCCCAGTTCCGTGAGCTGCTCGTCCTCGGTGAACCCCAGGGAAGGCGGCTTGATTTTCTCGTTCAGGAGATGAACCGGGAAGTCAATACGATCGGCTCCAAAGCCAACGATGCCCGGCTGTCCGCCCTTGTGGTGGAGATGAAGTCGGAGCTCGAGAAGCTTCGCGAACAGATCCAGAACATCGAGTAAAGTGACCAGGAGCTAGTTAACATCTTTCTTTTGTTTAGGTTCAGGTTGGCGGACGGCCCTGATGAAGGAGAGTGCGGCTTCAGACAAGGGCAGACGCCATGGTGCTGCCGGATTTGAAACCGGAGCCTGCTTCCTTACGTATGCAGGAGAGCCTGTAAGAATGCGGCGGAGCAGGTCCCTTTGCAGGGGGGCGTGAATGCCGGACAGCCGGAATAAACAGAAGAAAGTTCAGGGGGATACCTATGGCGATCAAATTAATCAACATCGGTTTCGGGAACATCGTGTCCGCGAATCGAATCATATCCATTGTGAGCCCGGAATCGGCGCCGATTAAACGGATTATCCAAGAAGCGCGCGACCGCCATATGCTGATCGATGCGACGTACGGGCGCCGCACCCGTGCCGTCATCATCACGGACAGCGACCACGTGATCCTGTCCGCGGTTCAGCCGGAGACGGTCGCGCATCGACTTTCCAACAAGGACGATGATCATGACGAGTAATTACAGCGATACCCCGGTGGACAAAGGGATTCTGATTGTGCTGTCGGGCCCATCGGGCGTAGGCAAGGGAACGGTTTGCAAGGCGCTTCGGGAATGTGCTCCCGATATCGTTTACTCCGTATCGGCAACCACGCGCAGCCCGCGCGAGGGGGAAGTCGACGGGGTGAATTATTTCTTCAAGACCCGGGAACAATTCCAGCAGCTCATCGAGCAGGACCAGATGTTGGAATGGGCCGAATATGTGGGTAATTACTACGGTACTCCGCGCAAATTCGTGGAAGATACGCTGAACAGCGGCAAGGACATTATCCTCGAGATCGAAGTGCAGGGTGCGCTGAAGGTCAAGCAGAAGTTCCCCGAAGGGGTGTTCCTGTTCCTGCTGCCGCCGTCGCTCACCGAGCTGGAGAGCCGGATTGTCGGACGGGGCACGGAGCCCGAGGACGTCATCCGCAGCCGGATGTCCGTTGCCGTAGACGAGATTGCGATGATGGAGCACTACGATTACGCCATCGTGAACGATCAAGTCGATTCGGCCTGTTCGCGGATCCGGAGTATTCTGACGGCCGAGCACTGCCGCAAGGACCGGATGATTGCCAAGATTCAACATTGGATGGCGGAGGTGAGAAAATAATGCTGTATCCTTCTATCGATAAGCTGCTCGACAAAGTCGACAGCAAGTACTCGCTGGTGGTGGCCGCTTCCAAGCGTGCCCGCGCACTGCGTGACGGCGCCAAGACCGAGGTGCGCCAGAAGCGTTCGCATAAGCAGGTAGGCCTCGCGCTCGAAGAGATTTACGAGGATCACGTATCCTACGAGAAGCTGCCGGCCAAAGAATCCCTGAAATAAAAAAAACAACAACCCTCGGGTTGTTATTTTTTTGAAATGGCACTCCCTCGCAGAAGCCCTTTATTGTACGGAACGGGCCGTCCGCAAGATGGAGAGCCGTTACCTTTCATTCACCGCATGCCGGTCCGGGCTTCTTCAGCAGGCTTCGGAACCGTCAGGAAAGCTGCAGCGTACGCACCGTCCGTTCAGGGCGGTGCCGCTGTTTATTAGAACCGAACATATGTTTGAGATTCGCAGCTCGACAAAGCGGGTTGTCAGCACGCCGTACCCTGCTTCTCGGGAGAACAGGCGTGTGAGCCGGCAGGGCTGAGCAGCTCATGGGAGAAGGAGGGAGCCCGATGCTCCAAGGAAAAACGATCGTGCTCGGCGTGTGCGGTGGCATTGCCGCGTACAAGGCCGCCGCGCTCTGCAGCAGGCTGACGCAGGCCGGCGCCAAGGTCCGTGTGATCATGACGGAGTCCGCCGCCAAATTCATTGCGCCGCTGACCTTCCAGGCGCTGTCGCGTCATGAAGTCGCGGTCGATACGTTCGACGAGAAGGACCCGTCGGTGATCATGCATATCGACCTGGCGGACTCCGCGGATGCGGTGATCGTCGCGCCGGCGACGGCCAATCTCATCGGCAAAATGGCGCTGGGGCTGGCGGACGACATGCTGAGCACGACGCTGCTCGCCACCGAGGCGCCCGTGTTCGTAGCCCCGGCGATGAACGTGCATATGTACGCCCATCCCGCGGTGCAGGCGAATCTGCAGATGCTGGCGGCCCGGGGCGTGCGCTTCATCGAGCCGGGTGTCGGTCAGCTGGCCTGCGGCTACGTGGGCAAGGGAAGATTGGCGGAGCCCGAGGAGATTGCCGCCGTACTGCACCGCTTCTTCGCCGAAGAGGGGCTCTTGAGAGGCCGGCGCCTGCTCGTGACGGCCGGGGGCACCGTGGAGCGGATCGATCCGGTCCGCTATCTCACCAATGATTCGTCCGGGAAGATGGGCTATGCCATTGCCGAAGAGGCGAGGCGGATGGGCGCCCGGGTGACCCTGGTGACCGGCAGGGCGTCGGTTCCGGCTCCTGCCGGCGTGGAGGTCGTCCGCGTGGAATCCGCGCTCGACATGAGAGAGGCCGTGCTGTCCCGGATGGAACAGCAGGATATCATAATCAAGGCGGCTGCGGTTGCCGACTACCGGCCGGCCGAGGCGGCGCAGCAGAAGATCAAGAAGAAGTCCGACGAGATGACCCTGCAGCTCGTCAAGAATCCGGATATTCTGGCGGAGCTTGGGGAGCGCAAGACGACCCAGTTCATCGTCGGCTTCGCTGCCGAAACGCAGAATGTGGAGGCGTACGCCATCGAGAAGCTGAAGCGCAAGCGTTCCGACCTGCTCGTCGCCAACGACGTGACGGTGGAAGGCGCGGGCTTCGGCACGGATACGAACCTCGTCCGCATCTATGATGCGGCGGGGCTCGTCGAAGCGCTGCCGATGCTGTCCAAGCAGGATGTGGCGGCACGGCTGCTGGCCCTGATCGCGGAGCGTCTTCCGAAGGGGGAATGAACCGAAGCATGTATGCGAAAGTGATCGTTGATGTTCCGGCCCGGCCCACCAACCGGGCCTTTGATTACAGCATCCCCGAGCACATGAGGGAGCTCGTGGCCGTGGGCTCGCGGGTGGGGGTGCCTTTCGGGCCCCGCACCGTGCAGGGCTTCGTAGTCGAGCTGCATCCGGGCACGCAGCTCGATCCGTCGAAGGTCAAGCCGATCAAGACGGCTATGGACCTGCAGCCTCCGCTGACGGAGGAGCTTGTGAAGCTCGCGAGCTGGATCTCCCGGACGTACCTGTGCCATGAGGTTACGGCGCTGCAGGCGATGATTCCGGGCGCGCTCAAAGCCAAGTACGAGCGCCACGTGAAGGCGGCGGAGCCGGGGGCCTCCGGCCTGCTGCCTCTTCTGCTTCCCGGGCAGGAGGAGATTCTGGCCTACGTCCGGCGGCAGGAGACGGTGGAGCTCCAGTCCCTGATGGACAAGTTCGCGGACGACGCGGGACTGGTGAAGGGACTGCTTGACGAGGGCTTCTTGGTCGAGATCCAGATGGTCAAGGACCGGATGTCCGCCAAGAAGGCGCTGACGGTCTTCGCTCCGGAGGATCCGTCGCAGCTCGAAGCCTGGCTCGGCGAGCTGCCGGCGAAGGCGGCGAAGCAGCGCGAGGTGCTGGAGCATTTCATCCGGCAGCCGGAGCCGATGAAGCTGACGGATCTGCTCACGGAGCTGAACCTGTCGGCGGGCAGCGTGAAGGCGCTGGCGGACCGGGGCTGGCTGCGGATCGAGGAAGTCGAGGTCCAGCGGGACCCGTATGCCTCCAGGACCTTCAAGCCGACGTCGCCCCTGCCGCTGACGCCGGAGCAGGCCGGCGTGTACGAACGCATCCGGGATGCGGTGCTGTCGGAGCGGCAGCGGGTATTCCTGCTTCACGGGGTCACCGGCAGCGGCAAGACGGAGGTGTACCTGCAGTCGATCCAGACCTGTCTGGATCAAGGGCGCGAAGCGATCGTGCTCGTGCCCGAGATCGCCCTGACGCCCCAGATGGTCGAGCGCTTCAAGGGGCGTTTCGGCAACCGGGTGGCAGTGCTGCACAGCAGGCTGTCGCACGGAGAACGCTATGACGAGTGGCGCAAGATCGCACGCCGGGAAGTCAGTGTCGTCATCGGCGCGCGGTCGGCGATTTTTGCCCCTTTTACCAAGATCGGACTTATCATTATTGATGAAGAGCACGAAACGACATACAAGCAGGAAGAGAGCCCCAAGTACCATGCGCGTGACGTGGCGATCGCCCGGGCGGCGGAGCACGGCGCTTCCGTCATTCTCGGCTCGGCTACGCCGTCGCTGGAGAGCATGTACCGCACGACGAACGAAGCGGCGGCAGCGGCCACCCCGGAGCGCCCCGCGTTCGAACTGCTGTCGATGCCGAGCCGGGTGGAAGGCCGGCCGCTGCCTCCGGTGAGAATCATCGATATGCGGGAGGAGCTCAAGAGCGGCAACCGGTCCATGTTCAGCCGCGATCTGTATAAAGCGATCGAAGAACGGTTACACAAGAAAGAACAGATCGTTTTGCTGCTGAACCGCCGGGGGTATGCGACGTTCGTCATGTGCCGAACCTGCGGCTATGTCGCCGACTGTCCGCACTGCGATATCTCGCTGACATACCACCAGAGCTCGAGGGCGATCCGCTGTCACTACTGCGGGTATGCCGAGCGGGAGCTGTCGCTGTGTCCCGACTGCGGAAGCGAGCATATCCGCCACTTCGGCACCGGAACCCAGCGGGTCGAGGAGGAGCTGGCCAAGCTGTTCCCCGGCATCCGGGTCATCCGGATGGATGTGGACACGACGACGGAGAAGGGCTCGCACGAGAAATGGCTGACGATGTTCGGCAACCGGCAGGCGGATGTGCTGCTCGGCACCCAGATGGTCGCCAAGGGGCTCGACTTCCCCTATGTGACCCTGGTCGGAGCGCTCGCTGCGGATTCCGTGCTGAACCTGCCGGACTTCCGGGCGGCGGAGCGGACGTTCCAGCTGCTGACCCAGGTGGCCGGTCGGGCGGGGCGACATCAGCTTCCCGGCGAAGTGTATGTGCAGACGTACACGCCGGAGCATTACAGCATCGTCTCCGCCAGCCGCCACGATTATATGGGCTTCATGCGCAAAGAGATGATGATGCGCCGGCTTCATAACTATCCTCCGTTCCACCGGCTTGTGCTCATCACGCTGTCCCACGAACAGGTGCAGCTGCTGATCCGCTCGGGCGAGGTGCTGGCGGCCCGGCTCAAGGAGCTGGCGGAGGACCGCCGGGACCAGGGCGGGGAGCTTGAGGTGCTAGGTCCCGTAGCGTCGCCGATCTCGCGGATCAAGGATAGATATCGGTTCCAATGCATGATAAAATATCGGGGAGATCAGGACATCGCCCAGATCGTGGAACAGGCGGCCTCCGTACTGGAGGACGCCGTGAAGACACAGAAGCTGACGGTGTCGATCGATGTGGATCCCCAGCTGCTGATGTAATCGTGCCGGTGGACGGCATATAGATAGATGCAAGGGATGCCCCTGGAGGAAGGCCTCGGGGGACTGCGTTTTTATAGGTGTGTTGTATATTTGAAGGATGGTGGATGACTATGGCAATTCGCATGATCGTAAAAGACCCGGATCCGGTACTCCGTGAGAAATGCAAGCCGGTTCCGAAGATTACCCCTAACATTATCAAGCTGCTCGACGATATGGCCGACACGATGTACGATGCGGAAGGCGTCGGCCTCGCCGCGCCCCAGATCGGTATTCTGAAGCGCGTCATCGTGATGGACTGCGGAGAGGATCAGGGCGGGCTGATCGAGCTGATCAACCCCGAGATCATTGAGAAGGAAGGCGAGATGATCGGGCCGGAGGGCTGCCTGAGCATTCCGGGCTTCACGGGCGATGTCAAGCGTTACGAGCGGGTCAAAGTCAAGGGGCTGAACCGCCACGGCGAAGAAATCGTGATCGAAGGCACGGAGCTCCTCTCCCGCTGCATCCAGCACGAGGTGGACCACCTGAACGGCGTGCTGTACACGGATCTGGCGGAGAGCGTCTACCGCAACGAGCCGTCGAAGGATCGTGAAGAGGCATGAGGATCGTCTTTATGGGCACGCCGGAGTTTGCCGTGCTGCCCCTCCGCACGCTGCTCGCATATGAAGGCGTCGAAGTGGTCGGCGTCGTGACGCAGCCGGACCGTCCGGTCGGCCGCAAGCGGGTGCTGACCCCGACGCCTGTCAAGGTGGAGGCCGAGCTGCACGGACTGCCGGTACTGCAGCCGGAGCGGCTTCGGCGTCCCGAGTCGGTGGAGGAGCTCCGCGCGCTGGCGCCGGATCTCATCGTGACCGCGGCTTACGGACAGATTCTGCCGAAGTCGGTGCTTGACCTGCCGAAGCTCGGCTGCATCAATATTCACGCGTCGCTCCTGCCGAAATACCGGGGCGGAGCCCCGATTCATTATGCCGTCATGAACGGCGATCCGGTGACGGGCGTGACGATCATGTACATGGCCGAGGGGCTCGATACGGGCGACATGATCTCGAAGATCGAGGTGCCGATTGAGGATACGGATACGACCGGCTCGATGTTCGACAAGCTCAGCATGGCGGGGGCCCAGCTGCTGCAGGATACGCTGCCGGACCTGCTGGCCGGGCGTGTGCAGGCCGTGCCGCAGAACGACGCGGAGGCGGTCTATTCTCCCAACATCACCCGCGAGCAGGAGCGCATCGAGTGGTCGCGCTCCGCGGTGGAGATCTGGCAGCTCGTCCGCGCGCTGCATCCGCGGCTCGGCGCATTCACCCTGTGGAACGGCGAGGTCTTAAAGGTATGGCAGTGTGCGAAGCCCGATGCGGCGGAGCAGGCTCCTGCGGGTACCGTGCCGGGCACGGTGCTGGAAGCGGGCGAACGCGGCATCGCCGTGGCGGCCGGCTCCGGCGTGCTGAGGCTGACCGAGGTGCAGCCGGCGGGCAAGAAGGCGATGGACGCCGCCACGCTGGTTCGGGGCGGACAGTTGCAGCGCGGTACGGTACTGGGAAGCTAGGGGGCGCAGAAGATCATGAGCGATAACAACAAAAACCCTGGCCGCGGCCGCGAGAGTGCGGTAGGGCGCAGCGGCTCCGCAGGCAGGCGTCCGCCGCAGGGCGGAGCCAAGCCACCGGGCCGCAGCGCATGGACCGGAGGCCCGCGTGCGGCTTCGCCGGACCGGGCGAGACAGGCCGCCGTCGTGAACTCGGCGGAGAGCGGCGCGGCCTCAGCCGGAGGTGACGGCCGCAGCGGAGCTGCTGCAGCCGGCGCGAAGCGCGGCGGCGGGGCCCGGCCTGCGGGCGGAAGAGCGGGCTCGCCGCGGGAAGCGGCGCTCGACGTGCTCGTGCGCACGGAGCAGGACCGCAGCTACAGCAACCTGCTGCTGCACCAGACGCTGCAGAAGTACAAGCTGTCCCGGCCCGACGCGGGCCTGGCGACGGAGATCGTGTACGGCACGCTGCAGCGGCTGAACACGATCGATTATTTCCTTGAAGGCTTTGTCAGCAAGGGGCTGTCCAAGCTGGAGCCTTGGGTCCGCAGTCTGCTGCGCCTGAGCTTCTATCAGCTCTACTACTTGGACCGCATCCCGGATCATGCCGTTGTGAACGAGGCGGTGAGCATGGCTCGCCGCCGCGGGCATCAGGGAATCTCCGGCATGGTCAACGGCGTGCTGCGGAATGTGCTGCGGCGCCGCTCGGAGCTGGTGCTGCCGGAGGGGCTTCCGGCCCCGAAGCGCATCGCCCTCTCGGCGTCGCACCCCGAGTGGCTTGTGCGCCGCTGGATCGCCCAGTTCGGCGAGGCGGCGGCGGAGCGGCTCTGCGAGGCGAACAACGAACCGCCGCGGGTCAGCCTCCGGGCGAATACGCGGAAGCTCTCCCGCGAGGCGCTGGTCGAGCGGCTGCGCGGGGAAGGGCTCGAGGCCGAGCCTTCCCCGCTGGCCCCCGCGGGCGTCATCGTGCGCGGCGGCGGCAATATGGCCCTGACGCAGGACTATGCGGAGGGGCTGTATTCGATCCAGGACGAGAGCTCCATGCTCGTCGCGGAATGGGTGGACCCGCAGCCGGGCGAGCGGGTGCTCGACTGCTGCGCCGCCCCGGGCGGCAAGACGACGCACCTGGCGGAGAAGATGCAGGGCCGCGGTGAGATTGTGGCGTGCGATGTGCATGAGCACAAGCACGGGCTGATCCGCGAGCAGGCCGTGCGGCTCGGGCATGAGAGCATCACGACGCTCACGGCCGACGCGCGGCGGCTGCGGGAGCATTATGCGCCGGAGAGCTTCGACCGCATCCTGCTCGACGCGCCATGCTCGGGCCTCGGCGTGATCCGCCGCAAGCCCGACATGAAGTGGACGAAGACCGAGGCGGAGCTCGGCGAGATCTGTTCGATCCAGCAGGAGCTGCTCGAAGCGGTGCACGGGCTGCTGAAGCCCGGCGGCGTGCTCGTCTACAGCACCTGCACGGTGGAGCCGGCGGAGAACGGGGAGGCGGTCCGCGCCTTCCTCGGACGCCACCCGGAGTTCACGCCGGACGCCCCGCCTGCCGCTGCGCGGCCTGAGGGCAAGGAAGCCGAAGCGGTGGAGGAAGCGTCGGTGCAGATCATGCCGTACGACTACGGCTCCGACGGCTTCTATATCGCCCGGCTGCGCAAACGGGCATAGCATCCGGATTTATGGTATAATATAGGTTGGCTTTGGGGTGCGGCAGCCGGCAGATCAGCCGGTCCCGCACGGCCGGGAACCGTTCTTATCAACGGTTGAATTGCAGGAAGATGCCTGACAAATACTGTATTTGGAACGTAATAGGCGCAGAGGAATGGGCAGGCCCGGTTGTCCTTATCCCTGCTGCAGCTTCGCTAACGCGGAAAACCCGTGTTAATCCGCTTGCTGAGGGCTCAAGTGCCAAACCGGAAGCTCGCTAACGCGGAAAACCCGTGTTATCGAAGCGGTGGCTGGCCGAAAGCGCAGGATTAACACGGAAAACCCGTGTTAATCTGCTTGTTGGGGGCTCAAGTGCCCAACCGGAAGCTCGATAACGCGGTAAATCCGTGTTATCGGCCCGGCAACGGTCCATCTGCCTGGAATAACACGTGCTAACCGTGTTATTCGCGTCTCATCGCCGGACCGGCTGCCTGTCAACGCATCCAGCCGGCGCATTTTCGCTGTCCGTCCATTTGCAGCCGACACGCACCGTCCCGCAGGACGGCGCAGCTGTTTTTCCATCCCTCACGGGTTCTGACATACTTAGGCATACACACATTTGATAAACAGGTTGTGATCCATATGGGAACAAAAGACAAAATGCCCGAAGGCAAGCCGTACGTCTACGACTATTCCTGGGACCAGTGGCAGGAGTGGGTCAAGGAGAACGGGGAGTCCGGATTCCGGGCCGGCCAGATTTTCGACTGGCTGTATGTGAAAAGAATATCAAACTTTGACGAAATGACGAACCTGCCCAAAACGCTGCGGGACAAGCTGCGGGAGCAGTTCGATTTTGTCACGCTTCATGAGGTGGCGCACTACCGTTCCAAGGACGGCACCGTTAAGTTCCTGTTCGAGCTTGCCGACAAGAACGCGATCGAAACCGTCGTCATGAAGCACAACTACGGCAACTCCATCTGCGTTACGACGCAGGTCGGCTGCCGCATCGGCTGTACGTTCTGTGCCTCCACGCTCGGCGGGCTGAAGCGGAACCTGACGCCGGGCGAGATCATCGCCCAGGTCGTGAAGGCGCAGCAGCTGCTCGACGAGACGGGAGAGCGGGTCTCTTCCATCGTCATCATGGGCATCGGCGAGCCGTTCGAGAACTATGATGCGGTAATGACGTTCCTTCGCGTCATGATCCACCCGAAGGGCCTCAATATCGGCCAGCGTCACATTACGGTGTCGACGAGCGGGATCGTGCCGAACATTTACAAATTCGCCGAAGAGGAAACCCAGATCAATCTGGCGATTTCGATTCACGCGCCGAACGATGCGCTCCGCTCGAAGCTCATGCCGGTGAACCGCCGCTTCCCGTTTGCCGACCTCATCGAGGCCTGCAAATTTTATGTCGGGAAGACGGGCCGCCGGATTACGTTCGAATACGCCCTGATGGGCGGGGTGAATGACCAGCCGGAGCACGCGGAGGAGCTGGCCCAGGTGCTGCAGTCCTTCCCGATGGCGCACGTCAACCTGATCCCGGTGAATTTCGTATCGGAGCGCAATTTCGTACGTACGCCGCGCAATGATATTTTTACGTTCCAGCGCATTCTCGAGAAAAATAAAATTAACGCCACCATACGCCGCGAGCAGGGCAGCGATATCGCCGCCGCCTGCGGGCAGCTGCGGGCGAAGCATATGGAGTCGGGTGCGAGGTGAACCAATCGATGCTGAGACTTTGCTATCTGTCCGATATCGGCCGTGTGCGCACGGTCAATGAGGACCGGGCGGTCGTGAAGGAAGACCTGAACGGCTGGAGTCTGGCCATTGTGGCCGACGGCATGGGCGGCCATCAGGCCGGAGATATTGCAAGTCAAATGGCGGTGGAGCTGATCCAGGTGGGCATCCAGTTCCTGGATGCCGGCGTGAGCTCGGAAGAGCGGCAGCGCCAGCTGAAATCGGCGATCGAAGTCGCCAACGAGAAAGTGTTCGAATTCGCTTCGCAGCGGGAGCATTATCACGGCATGGGCACGACGGTGGTCGCCGCCCTTGCCTCCCCGGACCGCGCGGTGATCGCCCATATCGGCGACAGCCGCGCCTACCGGATCGGCGGCGGACGCATCGAGCAGCTGACGGAGGACCACTCCCTCGTCAACGAGCTCGTGAAGAGCGGCCAGATCTCGCGCGAGGAAGCCAGCCATCATCCCCGGCGCAACGTGCTCACACGGGCGCTAGGCACGGAGCCGACCATCGAGGTCGACGTGCAGGAGGTGTCATGGCAGAAGGGGGACCTTCTGCTGCTGTGCAGCGACGGGCTCTGCGGCCTGGTGGACGACGAGCGGATTCTCGAAGCGGCCAGCGTACCTGAAGAGCTCGAAGAGAAAGCACGCCGGCTGATTAAGGAAGCGCTTGACGCGGGCGGGGACGACAATGTGACGGTAGTGCTCGTAGCCAATGACGGTGCCGGACCGGAGATATCTAACGACGGAGAAGCGAGGTGAGGACATCAATGATCGGTAGGCAGCTTGGAGGACGTTATGAGATTCTCGAGCGGGTCGGCGGCGGCGGAATGGCCATCGTTTATAAGGGACTAGATATTTTACTACATCGCCATGTCGCCGTAAAAATACTGCGCCAGCAGTATGTGCATGATGAAGAATTCATCCAGAGATTTCGCCGCGAAGCACAAGCCGCAGCCTCATTGTCGCATCCGAACGTGGTCAGCATCTACGACGTGGGTCAGGAAGATGACGTGCACTACATTGTCATGGAGTATATCGAGGGCACGACGCTCAATGACCGGATCAAGGAAAAGGCTCCCCTTCAGGTGGAGGAAGCCGTACATATTGCGGGACAGATCTGCGATGCGCTGGATCACGCCCATCATAATCAGATCATCCACCGCGACATCAAGCCTCATAACATTCTCATCGGCAAAAACGGGCGGGTCAAAGTCACGGACTTCGGGATCGCCCGCGCCGTCACCTCCTCGACGATCACCCAGACCGGCTCGGTGGTGGGATCGGTGCATTATTTCTCGCCCGAGCATGCCAAGGGCACGACGACGGGAGAGCAGTCCGACCTGTACTCGCTTGGCATCGTCATGTATCAGATGCTGACAGGAAGGCTGCCCTTCCTCGGCGAAAGCCCGATCTCCGTGGCGCTGAAGCACCTGCAGGAGGATGTGGAGGAGCCGCGCAAGGTCAATCCGCTCATCCCGCAAAGTGTGGAGAACATCATTCTGCGCGCGATGCGCAAGAGCACGGCGGAGCGCTACCGTTCCGCCAAGGAGATGCTCGGCGACCTGGAGTCCTGCCTGCAGCCCCACCGGCGCGGGGAGCCCAAGGTCAGCTTCTTTGACGACGATGACATGGATGAGGAACGGACCCGGGTCATGCCGGCCATCCGTCCCGGGCAGTATGAGATCAGCGCGGTGGAGGATGACGAGCCGCCGAAGCCGGCCGCATCGGAGAACCCTCCCGAAAAAAAGAAAGGCGGCTGGGTCAAGCCCGTCATGTGGCTCTTGGTCCTGGCCGTCATGGTCGGCGGCATGTGGTATCTGGTCCGCTATGTGCAGGCCGTTACCACGGCGCCTGAGGACGTCATGGTGCCCGATCTCAGGGGCAGGCCGGTCGCCGAGGCGAGGCAGACGCTCGAGAGCCTGGGACTTGGAGTGGACATCGAGCCGCAGAGCAGCACCGAGGTTCCGAAGGAGACCGTCATCCTGCAGGATAAAGCGAACATGAAGATCCGCAAGGATTCCAGGGTCAAGCTGACGGTGAGCACCGGGCCGCCTCCGCAGAAGATGCCGGATCTGAAGAAGCTGAAGCTCGCGGACGCGAAGACGAAGCTGCTGCAGCTCGGCATCAAGGCGGAGAATATCAAGACCGATGATATGGTCATGGACGAGGAGCCCGGACTGGTTCTCACCCAAACGCCGGCGGCGAACGCGGAATTTACCGATCCGGCGGCAACGCAGGTCACTCTTGGTGTGAGCAAGGGGCCGGAGACGATCCCGATGCCGAACCTCATCGGCCTCTCCGAGAACGAAGCCAAGAACAAGATTCTCGTCAACAAGCTCAAGATCGCCAAGGACGGGGTCAGCTACCAGCCGAACTACAAGCTCAGCCAGGGCAAGGTCATCAGCCAGTTCCCTTACCAGCCGGATGAAGTGGTGGCGCCGGGAACGGAGATTTCCCTGACCGTCTCGTCCGGTCTGCCGAAGGAGGCGGGGCAGATGGCGGTCAACGTGCCGGTCCGTCCGGCCAAGGAAGGAGCCGTGTCCACGGTCAAGATCATTTTGACGGACGCCTCCCGGGAGAGTGTCGAGTACCAGACCCTGACGGGGGTGGACAAGCTGCAGACGTTCCAGGTCAATGTGGTCGTCTCGCCGGAACAGAATGCGAGTATCCAGATCAAGGCGGATAACACGGTGATCGATGTTATTACGGTGACCTACGAAGACTTCAAGAATCATGGCAAAAGCGGCAAGCCGTTCACGCCGGGAACCGGCACAGGCGCCGGAACGGCGGAGCCGGGCGGCGCGGCCGGAAGTACGACCGCCCCGTCGGGCACCACCGGAACGGGCGGCAACGGTACGGGAACCGGCGGTACGGGAGCCGCCAAGCCGGGAACGGAAACGCCGGCAGCCGGAACGCAGGAGCCGGCGGGGACGTCCGGCAATACGACAGGCACAGGAGGCCAAAATCCATAATGCCAGCGGGATTAATCGTGAAGGCTTTAAGCGGATATTACTATGTGCTGCCGGAGGAAGCCGCCGGGGTGGAATCGGTGCAGTGCCGGGCCCGGGGCGTCTTCAAGAAGCGCGGCATTTCGCCGCTCGTCGGGGACCGCGTGCAGTTCGAACTGACGGAGAACGGCGAAGGCACGGTGACCGAGGTACTGCCCCGCACGTCGGAGCTGATCCGGCCGCCGGTGGCGAACGTCGACCAGGCTGTGCTTGTCTTCTCCATTGACGAGCCTGCCTTGAACCTGCCTCTGCTGGACAAGTTCCTGGTCCATACGGAGAGCGCGGGACTGGATACGATCATTGCGCTGACGAAGCGGGACCTGATCGAGCGGCAGGAAGGGGAAGCCGAGGCGGTGGACCTCGGTCCGGTGGTGGAGCTCTACGAGTCCATCGGGTACCCGATGTTCGTCACGAGCGCCAAGGAAGGCATCGGCGTCGAGGATGTTCTCGCGAAGCTGGCGGGCCGCATCAGCGTGTTCGCCGGGCAGTCGGGCGTGGGCAAGTCTTCACTGCTCAATGCGATGGTGCCCGGCCTCAGCCTCGAGACGAACGCCATCTCCATGAAGCTCGGCCGCGGGAAGCATACGACCCGCCACGTCGAGCTGATCCGGCTGCAGAACGGCGGACTCGTCGCCGATACGCCGGGCTTCTCGCAGCTGGACTTTCTGCAGGTCGAAGCGGAGGGCCTCGGCGGGTGCTTCCGCGAATTCCTCCCTTATGCGGAGGAGTGCCGCTTCCGGGGCTGCCTGCATCTGCATGAGCCGGACTGCCGGGTTCAGTCCGCGCAGGAGGAAGGACTCATTTCCGCCTCCCGGTATAACAATTACCTGCAGTTCCTGCAGGAGATCCGAGACAAAAAGAGGAGGTATTAGCATGCTGCGGATTGCTCCGTCAATTCTGTCCGCGGACTTCTCCCGCCTCGGCGAAGATATCGCCGAAGTGGAACGGGGAGGAGCCGACTGGATCCACGTGGACGTCATGGACGGCCATTTTGTACCGAATATTACGATCGGCCCCCTGGTGGTGGAATCGATCCGTCCGAGAACGGCGCTGCCGCTCGATGTGCATCTCATGATCGAACGCCCGGATGCCTATATCCCGGCCTTCGCCAAAGCAGGGGCCAACCTGATCTCGGTTCATGCGGAAGCCTGCGTGCATCTGCACCGGACCCTGTCCCTGATCAAGGAACAGGGCATCGGGGCCGGGGTCGTGCTCAATCCGGCCACCCCGCTCTCCGCGCTCGATTATGTCATGGAAGATGAACTGCTCGACCTCGTGCTGATCATGACGGTGAACCCGGGCTTCGGCGGCCAGAAGTTCATTCCGGCCACCCTGCCGAAGATCGCCGAGCTCCGGCGCCGCCTTGACGATCGGGGGCTGCAGCGCGTCGATATCGAAGTCGACGGCGGCATCAATGCCGAAACGGCCAGGCTTGTAGTGGAGGCCGGTGCGAATGTGCTCGTGGCCGGCAATGCCATCTTCGGGCAGGCGGACCGGGCGGCGGCCATCCGCAGCATCCGCGAGGGGAGCGGAGCGGCGAATGCGCGTTCTTAAGATCATCGGCTTCAGCCTGGTCTGCGCGGCGCTGCTGTTTCTTTTCGCGATGATCGAGGATCTCATGAAGTACCTCTTCTCCCTCGGGGCGCTGTACATCGGCATCCAGTTCTTCAAGAGAAATGAGGAGCGGGGGCCGCGGATTGCTTTCGTGCTTACGACGATTCTCTTTTATTTTATCTATACGGTCTTTTACGCGGTCTATCTGGCCGCAACGGGACAGGGAATACCGGCCTAGTCCGGCGGGACGCGCCGGAAGGGCATATTCTGTCCCCTCCCGGCATACAAATGGTTACAAAAGTACGGCTTAGGCTGAATTTTTGTAACCATTTTTTTATTGCCGGCTGAAAAAGCAGGGGGCGAGCCGGGGAGTACCGGAGGGCAGCCGGGCAAAGCCGGGGGTTCCCGGGCCGTAAGTCCACAGGAAGCGCAAAGGAAGGCTCAGGCAGCGGCGAGAGGGTCAGGGACGGGAAAGATAGGCACGTTTTGGCGGGAGCGGAATATAATGCTTACGAGCGGATTTGCTGTGGAGAGCACCGAAGCCGGGACGGAATCTCTGAAGGACAGCACGAGGCATGCCCGGTGAAGACCATGGCGTCAGTAGAGAACTCCGCAGTGCTTACGAAACGGTTTTGCACCGCAAAACCCGGAGGGAGGAGAACGCAGAATGAAATTTTACACGATCAAGCTTCCGAAATTTTTGGGTGGGTTCGTGAAGGCCGTCCTGAACACCTTCAGCAAAAACTGAAGGGGCTCCGGGCTCTGCGGCGGCCGGGCAGGCCGCGCCGATTTTGCCGGTTCATCCGGCGGATAGGGCCGGGCCTCCCGGGCCTGCGGACCCGGATGACGGGCAGCGGGCCCTTGCAGGGGTGCAGGATCTTGAACGGAAAACATAGCCGGAAGGCGCGGACCGGCGTGAGGCAGGCCTTCAGCGGGCCGCCCGGGGACGGCGGGAGAGCGCTCAGGCGTCCCGGACGAAGCCCTCGGCCGGAATCGGTGAGCAACCCGCCCTGGAGGGCGGCCAGCGGCCTGCAGCCGGGGGCGCCGGTTTGGGATCGGGTCCGGAGGGAACGGAGGAAGGCCGGGCATCAAGCCCCAAGCGGGATACGGCGGCTTCGGCCCATCTCCTAAGGCAGGAGAGGGCTCTTCTTGGTTGTTACGGGGAGCCGGCGAGGGTTGCAGCCAAGAGCTTGCTTCCCACGGCCCAGGGCTTTCCTGGGGGCTGTGATGCGGGGAACGAGGCGGGTATGCGCTGTGGGTTTGAGGCGGCGCTTTCACGGCCCCGCCGGACAAATAAAAAAGCACCTGAGAGCTCAGGTGCTTTTTGTTTGCTGACGCAAAATTAAACGCGAGTTACTTTACCGGATTTCAGAGCCTTTGCGCTTACCCAAACACGCTTCGGCTTACCGTTTACCAGGATCCGAACTTTTTGAACGTTGACGCCCCAAGTGCGTCTAGTCTTGTTGTTCGCGTGGGATACGTTGTTGCCGGTACCCGGACCTTTGCCAGTGATAAAACATTTGCGGGACATTGCTTACACCTCCTTAAAACCAACCGCGTCAAAAACACACTCGAATATCATAGCACACGAAGATTGGGCCCGTCAACGTGAAGCCTTGGATTTTATTCATCCTTCCGCGACAAGCCTGTAGATGGCCATCCGGGACA
Organism: Paenibacillus mucilaginosus 3016; assembly: GCF_000250655.1. Classification (NCBI taxonomy): domain Bacteria; kingdom Bacillati; phylum Bacillota; class Bacilli; order Caryophanales; family Paenibacillaceae; genus Paenibacillus; species Paenibacillus mucilaginosus. The sequence continues at coordinate 6,258,958 of NC_016935.1, read as the reverse complement.
CCGATGCAGGGTGTTTTTCAAAATCCAAGGATGCGGAACCTGTACCGTCTGTAAGGACGACGAAGCGGTTAATCCTGCCTTGAATCAGGAGAGGGACAAAGCGCTGCAGGCCTTCCGCCGCCCCGGGGGATGCTCTTCTTCATTTCTTCCAAAAGATATAGTACAATGGAACGTAGTCCATCCGAATCTGGGTGAAAAGGAGCTGTATGGAGATGGCTGTCGAATTGGCAACACAATATGGCAAGATATATGTAACGGATGAAGTGATCTCCGTACTTGCAGGATCCGCTGCTTTGGATTGCTATGGACTCGTCGGGATGGCGTCCCGAAACCAGTTCAAAGACGGGATCGCCGAATTGCTGCGCCGTGACAATCTGAGCCGCGGTGTGGAAGTCCACCGTGACGAAGAAGGCGTACTGACCATAGATTTATACATCGTTGTCAGCTACGGCACCAAGATCTCGGTCGTGGCCCACAATGTTCAAACCAAAGTAAAGTACATGCTCGGGGAAGTGGCGGGTCTGCAGGTGGATTCCGTCAACATTTTCGTTCAGGGCGTGCGAATCGCAGAGTAAAGACTGTCATGCAGCAGTTGTCAGACGAGCCAGGTGACTGACGCGCCGGGCAGGGTAATCGCAGGAAGGGGAATGGTCTTTTTGAGTAAGCGCTTAAACGAAATGAACGGGCAAGACTTTATACGGATGGTCGAGGCAGGGGCATACCGCCTGCGGACGAACGTCGACCGGGTGAATGCGCTCAACGTATTCCCGGTGCCGGACGGCGACACAGGGACGAATATGAACCTGACGCTGACCTCCGGGGTGGAGGAGCTGCGCCGCAGGCCTTCGGAGCATCTCGGCAAGGCGGCCGAGGCTCTGGCGAAGGGCCTCCTGATGGGAGCGCGCGGCAATTCGGGCGTTATCCTGTCGCAGCTCTTCCGCGGCTTCTCCAAGGCGGTGTCGGATCTGCCTGCGGCAAACAGCCAGCAGGTGGCTGCCGCGTTCCAGAACGGGGTGGACATGGCGTACAAGGCCGTGGTCAAGCCCGTGGAAGGGACGATCCTGACCGTCGCGAAGGAGGCCGCCAAACAGGGGCTGCTGTCCGCGAAGCGTCAGACCAGCGTCGTGTCCGTCATGGCGGATATCCTGAGCAAAGGCCAGGAGGCGCTCGACCGTACACCGGACATGCTGCCTGTACTGAAGCAGGTCGGGGTAGTCGACTCCGGCGGTCAGGGCCTGGTCCTGATCTACGAAGGCTTCCTGTCGGCCCTGGAATCCGAAGAGCCCGCTGTCATTGAAGAACCGGCCGATATGCCGTATGCCGCCTTCGGTGCGGTCCAGCCGCTCGACGAGCCGGCGGAGACCGGGTATGGGGCGGGACGCGGGGCCGGCGTTTACGCGAACGCTCACGAGCTGACCAGCGCCCAGTCGAAGCTTGCCACCGAAGACATTGAATTCGGCTATTGTACCGAATTCATGGTGACGCTGAATTCGGGCAAGCCGGCGAGCCGCGAATTCGAGGAGAGCGTGTTCCGCGAGGAGCTGTCCGCTTTCGGCGATTCACTGCTTGTGGTGGCCGACGACGACCTCGTCAAGGTGCATATTCATGCCGAATATCCCGGTACGGTCATGAACCTGGCGCAGAAATACGGCGACCTCAGCCGGATCAAGATCGAGAATATGCGCGATCAGCATACGCATATCCTCAGCGAGGAAGCGGGACACATGGCCGCCGAGGTGCGGCGCGCCGAGGAGCAGATCGCGGAGGCGCAGCAGGCGGCCGGGACCCGCAGCCAGGCCGAATGGAAGAAGTACGGCTTCGTGGCGGTCTCCGTCGGCGAAGGCATCTCCGGCATCTTCCAGAGCCTGGGCGTGGACCGCGTGCTTCACGGCGGCCAGACGATGAACCCGAGCACCGAGGATATCGTCCGTGCGGTGGCCGAAGTGGACGCCCGCACGATCTTCGTGCTCCCGAACAACTCCAACATTATTCTGGCCGCCCAGCAGGCGGTCGAGCTGGTGGAGGACAAACAGATCATCGTCATCCCGAGCAAATCGATTCCTCAGGGTATCTCCGCGGTCCTGGCCTTTAACGAAGAGGCGGACGCGGAAGAGAACGCCGAGGATATGGGCCAGGCGCTGCAGGGGGGGCAGGCCGGCCAGGTGACGTACGCCGTCCGGGATACACAGATGGACGGCATCGATATCAAGCAGGGCGATTACATCGGCATCCACAACTCCCGGATCGTTTCGGCGGAGCCGGATCTCCTGGAGTCCTGCCGCAGGCTGATCGACAGCCTGCTCGGCGGCGGAGCCGAGATTCTGACGCTGTATACCGGCGAGGAAGCGGTGGAGAGCCAGACGGCCGAGCTCGTGGGCTATGTGGAGCAAACGTATGCCGATGTGGAAGTGGAAGTGCATGCCGGCGGCCAGCCGCTGTACTATTACATCATTTCGGCTGAATAGAGAAGACAGTGAGAGTCCCTCCGGAGAACCGGCTGCCCGGAGCAGCCTGCCGGAGGGGCTTTGGGTTTGAGACGGGTCACCCCGGGCGAGCTTTGCCCGGAGGACCCATACCGAAACGTTTGTTGAAGAGGGGGAGGCTTTTTTGAGCGGAGTGCGTATTGTAACGGACAGCACGGCGGATCTTCCCGCCGATATCCGGAAGGAACTGGGGATCGAGATGGTGCCCCTGAAGGTGCTCTTCGGCTCCGAAGCGTTCGCGGACGGCGTCGATCTCGGACCCGATGAGTTCTATGCCAAACTGGCGGCGGCAGGCAGCCTGCCGACCACCTCGCAGCCTTCGCCGGCCGAGTTTCTGGAGGTGTATGAGCGGCTGGCGAAGGAAGGGGACGGACCGATCCTCTCGATCCATCTCGCTTCGGTGCTCAGCGGCACGTACCAGTCTGCAGTGCTCGCAAGCACGATGGTCGAGGACGGGGCGGACGTGACCGTCGTCGACAGCCGGTCCGCCTCCTGGGGCATAGGCAACATGGTCATCGCGGCGGCCGAAGCGGCCCGCGAAGGCCGGAGCAAGGAGGAAATCCTGGAGATCGTCCGCAAGCTGCAGGAAGAGACGAAGATTTACTTCCTCGTCGATACCCTCGAATACCTGCAGAAGGGCGGACGGATCGGCCGGGCGGCGGCGCTGGTCGGCTCGCTGCTGAACATCAAGCCGATCCTCTCGCTGAACCCCGGAGGCGAGGTTTACTCGCTCGATAAGGTGCGGGGGCAGAAGAAGGCGATGAACCGGATCGTCGAACTGATCCGTGAAGATTTCGGGGACCGGCCGATCCGGCTGATTCCCGGCTACACGTCGAACAAGGAGACGGCGGCGGAGCTTCAGTCGCTGATCGCCCAGAACTTCGACGTGACCGAGGTGCGGTATGGACCAATCGGTCCGGTCATCGGCACCCACGTAGGACCAGGAACCGTAGCGGCGTTCGTCTTCCCGCGGTAGGACCATGCTGGATCTGTATTCCCTTCCGGTTACGCAAGTGTCCGGCGTCAAAGGCAAGAAGCCTGAAGAGCTGCTCGGCCTCGGCATTTCGAGTGTCGGGCAGCTTCTCGATTATTATCCTTTCCGCTACGAGGATTACACGCTTCGCGATTTGACGCAGGTCAAGGACGGAGACAAGATTACGGTGCAGGGAACTATCGTGGGGGTCCCTCTCGTGCAGATGTACGGGCGGACCAAATCCCGGCTGACCTGCAAGGTCGTTGTCGATCCCTTGTTCGTAACGGCCGTGTGGTTCAACCGGCACTATCTGCGGGACAAGCTGACGGCCGGTGCCGAGGTGGTGCTCACGGGCAAGTGGGATCAGAAGCGGCTGCAGCTGACCGTGACGGAGGTGGAGTTCCCGGGACAGGGAACCTCCCAGATCGGCACGCTGCAGCCCGTCTATTCCCTGACGGCGGCCCTGACGCAGAAGTGGTTCCGCCAGGCGATGAAGCAGGCGCTGGTGCAGTACGGGGAGATGATCCCCGAGGTGCTGCCGCAGGAGCTGCTTCAGAAGTACGGGCTGCTGCCCCGCAAGCAGGCGGTGACGCTGCTGCACCTGCCGGGAAACATGGAGCAGGGGCAGCGGGCGAGGCGCCGGATGGTGTATGAGGAGCTGTTCCTCTTCCAGCTCAAGATGCAGGCGTACCGCGCGCTGAACCACGAGCGGGCCGACGGGGTCGCGCACCCCGTCGATCTGCCCGCCGTGCGGGCCTTCGTGCGTTCGCTGCCGTTCACGCTGACCGACTCGCAGAAGAATGTGCTCGCGGAGATTCTGCAGGATCTGCAGCAGCCGCACTGCATGAACCGGCTGCTGCAGGGGGATGTCGGCGCCGGCAAGACGGTCGTGGCCGCTTCGGCGCTGTTTGCTGTGGTCAAGGCCGGCTACCAGGGCGCGCTCATGGTGCCGACCGAGATTCTCGCCGAGCAGCACAAGCGCTCGCTCGACCGGCTGTTCGAGCCGTACGGCATCCAGACCGCGCTCTTGACCGGCAGCCTGACGGACCGCCAGCGGCGGGAGATTCTGGCCTCCCTGCAGATGGGCATGATCGACGTCGTCGTCGGCACCCATGCGCTCATCCAGGAGGACGTGTTCTTCCGGCGGCTCGGGCTTGTCGTCACCGACGAGCAGCACCGCTTCGGGGTCAACCAGCGCAGCATCCTGCGCCGCAAGGGGATGAACCCCGACGTGCTGACGATGACGGCGACGCCGATTCCGCGCACGCTGGCCATCACGGCCTTCGGCGACATGGACGTCTCGACGCTGCGTGAGCTGCCGAAGGGGCGCAAGCCGATCAAGACGTATGCGGTCACGCACGGCATGCTGGAGCGCGTGCTCGGCTTCATCCGCCGCGAGGTGGCCGCCGGGCGCCAGGCCTACGTCATCTGCCCGCTTATCGAGGAGTCGGAGAAGCTCGACGTGCAGAACGCGATCGATGTGCATGCCCAGCTGCAGTTCGAGTTCCCGGACTACAAGGTCGGCCTGCTCCACGGGCGGATGACGCCCGGCGAGAAGGACGAGGTGATGCGGGAGTTCAGCGCGGGCCGGGTGCACGTGCTCGTCTCCACGACCGTCATCGAGGTCGGGGTAGACGTGCCGAACGCCACGCTGATGGTCGTCTACGATGCCGACCGCTTCGGCCTCTCGCAGCTGCACCAGCTGCGCGGGCGCGTAGGCCGGGGAGAGCACCAGTCGTACTGCGTGCTCATCGCCGATCCGAAGAACGAGGTTGGCAAGGAGCGAATGAAGGCGATGACCGATACGAACGACGGCTTCGAGATCGCAAGACGGGACCTGGAGCTCAGAGGCCCTGGCGACTTCTTCGGCACGAAGCAGAGCGGGGTGCCGGATTTCCGGCTCGCCGATATGGTGACGGACTTCGAGGTCATGGAGCAGGCGCGCGACGATGCCGCGGAGCTTGTGAAGCGGCCGGAGTTCTGGACCGGCACCGAATATACCCCGCTGCGGGAGTTCCTCCAGCGGGAGCAGATTCTCAGCAGCGAGATGTTGGACTAATTTATACGCTAAGAGTCAACATGGCCGGGCCCTCCGTCATAAACTTACTGTGGGATCAAGTCAGACCGAGCACAGGAAGGACAATAACGGAGGTGCAGGGCATGAGCTATACGAAGCACGGCTTCGATCCGGCCCAGGTGGAGCGGATCAAATTCAAGATGAAGAACCCGGAGACGAAGGAACGCGTCAAGATGATTCTGCAGGGCGTCACCAAGTACGATCTCCAGGACCGGGCGAAGGTGCGCCGTTTCGTCGGCCTGCTGACGAAGACGCTCGGGGAGAGGGTCACCGATCAGCAGACGGAGCATCTCGTGAATTTCGTCATCAGCCAGAAGATCGACCCGAGCAATACATTTCATCTGATCAAATTGTGGAGCATGTTCCGCTGAGGCGGAGCGTGCTTTTTTTACAGGATAAGCATGGAGGGGCCCGATTCGGTTCTGCCTCCAAGGAAGGGAGGGCGTCGTTCCGGGGAAGGGGGGAGGTTCAAACGCCGCTTGCCAAGAAGGCCATCTTGCGGTATGATTCATTATATACCGATCAGTACATAATGGAGGCGTGAAGGATGGCACGGCCAAGGGAGTTTGACGAGGAGCAGGCGCTCGGAGCGGCCCTCGAGGTGTTCTGGGACCTCGGCTATGAGGCGGCCTCGCTGAGCGATCTCACGGAGCGGATGGGCATCAACCGTCCGAGTCTGTACGCCGTGTTCGGAGGCAAGAGGCAGCTCTTCCTCCGGTGCCTGAACCTGTACCAGGAGAACTACTATGAGGGCATTCGGCAGCTTGCAGCCCAAGGCGGGCCGGGCCTCGGAGGCCTCCTCGAGGTGTTCCGGCAGGTGGTGGAGATGGGCCGTGATCCCCGCGCACGCCGCGGCTGCCTGTTCGTGAACACGATGGCCGAGCTGGCCGGAAGGGATGCGGAGCTGGCGGCGGACGGCCGGCGCTTTCAGGAGCGCCTCGCCGGCCTGTTCGCCGGCGTCCTGGCCGAAGCGGTGGAGCGCGGAGAGCTTCCCGCGGACACGAAGGTCAGGGCGAACGCCCGCTTCCTGACGATGGCGCTCGGGGGCTTCTCGCTGCTGCTGAAGAGCGATCCGCCGCAGGATCTGCTCGAAGACGCGGTGGAGCGGACGCTTGCGGCGGTAACCGGCGGGGCGTGAAGGGGCGGGGCAGAGCACGGAGCATCCCCTCATAGTCCTAACAGGCAGGAAGTCGTAATGGGCCTGTAAGTGTTCTTGCGAAGTGGGGACGTTCATGCAGGCTATCCAAGACAATAGCGGAAGTACGATGCGTTATTTCCCCTGCTGCCGGAGCACTTTTGAGAATAGAGGAACGCAGATGCGCTATTCGTGAGATCGAAGCGGTTTCCGGGCTTACCGGCCCCGCATAAGGCATCTGAGTTCCGCTATTCGCCGGGAAAGAACGGGAAATATCCCAATAAGATACCTGAGTTCCGCTATCTTGGATCCGCGATCCGCCAGAGTTACCGTGAATAAGGGCATCGCCCTCTACCGCAGGAGGGCTTCCTGATTCATCCCAAGCCCCGCCGGTTCCGGTCAGAGGGGCGTTCCGCCGTATTCTTCCCGAAGGCTTGAATCCGCCCAAGGGGGCGGGATCCGTCACCTCGGGCGACCCAGCCGCACTTTCCGATACGGGGCCTCACGATCAACCTTCTACCCGCATACAGCGCTCCCCTGCTGCTCAAAAACAAACTCCTGGCTTCGGTGGGAGGCGGACGGCGTCATACCGTCTAAGCATGCGTTGTTTTCGCTAACCCTTTTTTTGTCCGATTATGTACCGATCAGTATAAAATGGAGAGGTGGAGAGAGCATGAAACTGCAGCAGCTGACCCCGCACGTATGGGGCGGATCCGTATGGCTTCCCGTACCTGTGATGATCTGGTTCGTGAAGGAGGAAGAAGGCATTACGCTCGTGGACGGGGGGGTTTTGCCGATGTGGGAGGGGGTCCGGAAGGCGCTCCAGGAGACCTTCGCCGGCCTGCCGCTGCGGCGTGTGCTGCTGACGCACGGCCATCAGGATCACATCGGCATTCTGCCGCCGCTCATAGAAGCGTACCCCGAGGTTCCGATTCTCGTTCACTCCGAAGAGATTCCGTTCCTCACGGGGAGCCGGTCCTACCGTTCCCTGAGGGAGGGGGTGTGGGCCCGCTATGCTCCGCCGGTGCCGGAGGAGAAGCTGACGGCTCTGCGCCCGGAGGCGTCGTACGCGGGGCTGCAGCCTTATTGGACGCCGGGGCACAGTCCGGGGCATACGGTGTTCTATCACGAGGCGGATGACATCCTTTTGGCCGGGGATCTGTTTACCCGCTATTTCGGACGGCTCCAGCGGCCTATTGCCGGATTTACGGCGGATATGGACCTCTCGCTGCGCAGCGGGAGCATCCTCGAAAAGCTCAAGCCGAAGTACACGGCCTCCGCCCACCTGGGCGTTACGCGCGATGCCCATCTGCAGTATGCCCGGCTTCTTCCCCCGCTTCTGGCCGGGCGGTAAATTCATGCAGCCCCCCTCCTCCGGTATTCCCGGGCCGGGTCTCTATGATAGAATAGGAGATAGAGACAGCCGTGAGAGACTGCTGAATGGACGAGAGAAGCAGGATGACATAGACACAGTAAATGAACAAGAGAAGAGCCCCGCAGTCCGGGGCCAGTTGGTGGGGGGATCGACATGTCGGGATCGGATTCACAATCGGATGACAAAAAAGGGCTGTCGCGGCGCAAGCTGCTGACGGTGATGGGAACCGCCGCGGCCGGCTGGATGCTTGCCGGTGCGCCGCGGGTCGGGGCGGCCGCCGCCCCGGCTGTAGTGAGCGAGACGCCGCTCTGGCTGAACGTCAAAACCTACGGCGCCCAGGGGAACGGGTTCCAGGACGATCTGTCCGCGTTCCGCTCGGCGGTGGAAGCGGCAAACCGGGCGGGAGGAGGAGTCGTATACGTGCCTTCGGGCCGGTACCTGCTGTCGGGGCCGGTCACGCTCGGCTCGAAGATCCGTCTGGTCGGCGACGGCCCCGAGGCTTCGGTGCTCAAGGGCATGAGGTATGCCCTTCCGCTCGTGAGCGTATCGGGCGCGGAGCATATCGCGGTGGAGGGCATCGGCTTCGAGGGCGTCGGCACCCTGACCGAGGCCGCCTCGTTCGAGGCGGCGGAGAAGGGGATTCACCTGTCGGACTGCGAGGAAGTGCGGATCGAGAACTGCACGTTCGCCTCGATTCCGAACGGCATGTGGCTCGTGGACAGCCGTCATGTGACCGTGGAGGGCTGCTCCTTCCGTAACCTGCTGTCCTCGGACAGCTTCTACGAAGGGTACGGCATTGCGGCGGAAGGCGGCGCCCATCTGCAGATCCGCGCCAACCGGTTCCGCGGGCTGAAGAAGCCGGGCGTGTACCTGTATGCCGGCTGTTCGGCCAGCACTGTGGACGGCAATCTGCTTGAGGAAAGCGCCGATGCCTTCATCGTGCTGTCCTCTTCGAGCAAATCCTGCACGCATAACCGGATCACGGATAACACCGTGTCGGCCGCAGGCCTGGCGAAGGACCGCTCGTCGTGCAAGCAGGGGATCGTGCTGCGCGGCTACTGCGTGGACAATACGGTGGCGGGCAACGACATCGCCCGGGCCTCGGAGGCCGGCATCGTGCTCGAGGGAGACGGCAAGTCGCTCGACGGCCGCCTGTCGGGCACGATCCTCTCGGGCAACCGGATCGACTCGGTGCCGCGGGGCCTCGTGCTGGCGAACGCCGACGGCGCGGTCGTGACCGGCAACGTGGTCCGCCGGGCCGAGGTCGGCATCCTGCTCGAGCCGTCCGCATCGGGCGACGGAGCGCTCTGCCGCTACAACCTCGTGTCCGGCAACATGCTCATGGCCTGCACCAAGGCGGGCATCCGGCTGGCGGCCGGCTGCGAAGACACCGTCGTGTCCGGCAACAACGGCGCCGGCAACGCGGAGGCCCTGATCGTGCACGAGCAGGTGAAGGTGCAGCCGGGCTTCTGAGGCGGATGGCTGCCTGCAGACGGCCTCGCGTGAGGCCGCAGCTGCTGTTTTACTCGTAACGTCCTGTCGATCGAATGCGCTCACCACGCGTGCTTGCGGCTCTTCTGACGGCCTCCTGCCGGCCCCTGTCCTTTCGGGAACAGGGGTTTTTGGCGTACGCTGTTCCGGCAGCAAGAACGAAAGAGAGCCTATTTGCAATTATTTCCTCTTGAAATACGAATATTTGTTCGGTATCCTGTATACAATACATACGAACGTATATTCCCGTTTGGAGGGGTTTCTATGCAGCGTGTTATTCTGCTTGCAGATTGTCAGTCATTCTATGCCTCCGTCGAGAAAGCGGCTCATCCCGAATACAAGGACCGGCCCCTCGTCGTGGCGGGAGATCCGGCCCGCCGGTCAGGCATTATTCTTGCAGCCTGTCCGGTGGCGAAGGAATTCGGGGTCACAACCGCCGAGCGGCTCGGGGAAGCGCTGGGCAAGTGTCCGGAGCTGATTGTGGTCCGGCCGCGGATGCAGACGTATATAGACATTTCCATACAGATTACCGGAATTTACGAATCGTTCACGGACCTTGTCGAGCCTTTCTCCATCGACGAGCAGTTCCTCGATGTGACCGGTTCGCTTTCCTATTTCGGCTCGGCCGAGGAGATTGCCCGGCAGATCCAGCACAAGATTCAGGTGGAGACGGGCGTGTGGACCCGGGTCGGGATCGGACCGAACAAGATGCTGGCGAAGATGGCGACCGACATCTGGGCGAAGAAGAACAAGAGCGGCATATTCACGCTGGACGAGGAGGGGCTAGAGCTTCTATGGGAGCAGCCGGTGCAGAAAATGTACGGCGTCGGCTCGCGGATGGCCGCGCATTTTGCCCGGATGAACATCCATACGATCGGCGATATTGCGAAGCTGCCGCTCGCGGAGCTGAAGCGGCGGATGCGGGTGCGCTTCGGCAAGAACAGCGACATCCAGGCCGAGCTGTACTGGCAGACGGCCAGGGGGATCGACCCGAGTCCCGTGCGTCCGCGCACCCTCTTCGACGACCAGCAGGCGCTCGGGCACCAGATGACCCTGCCGCGCGACTACGGCCGCAAGGAGGACATCGACGTGATCCTGCTCGAGCTCAGCGAGGAGGTGGGGCGGCGGTGCCGGGCCAAGGGCTACATGGGCCGGGTCATCTCCGCCGGCGCCCGGGGGGCCGATTACGAGCGGGGAACGGGCTTCTACCGCCAGACGACGCTGCCCGATCCTACGAACATCACGAAGGAGATCTACGAATCGGCCCGGAGGCTGTTCCCATCTCCACTGGGACGGCCAGCCGGTGCGGCGGATCGGCGTGACGCTGTCGGGCCTGTGCAGCGACAGCGAGTACCAGCTTACGCTCTTCGACAATAAGGAGAAGGTTCGCAGGCTGGAGCGGGTGACCGACGCCATCAACAGCCGGTTCGGTCGCACGGCGCTCCTGCGCGCCTCCTCCAAGCTCGACTCCGCCCAGGCGCACGAGCGCAGCGCCAAGATCGGGGGGCATTATAAATGAGCAAGAAGCTGCAGGGCAACGGCCGCTGGGAATCTTCGCGCATGATGCTGCCGGAGCACCGGGCGCAGCTCATCGAACGGCAGCGCATCCAGTCGGGGGAAGCGCCGGCGGTGCGGGCGCAGGTACCGACCAGGGAGGAGCTCGAGCTCATCCGCGACTACACGCTGCTTCCGATGATGCTGACGATCGTGGAGAAGAACCGGATCCAGATGGAGCTCTCGACCGTATCCATGAAGCAGCTCTATGTGACCGCGCTGGACGCCCTCATGCGGCGGATTCACATGGACCTCGTGCTCGTCAAGAAGTCGCTGCGCGAGCACGGCATCAAGGTCTACGACGACGAGACGGTGGACAGCGCGGTCCACTACCGCTACGTCTGCCGCGGCTATGAGGACCGTCTGGCGATGACGCGCGATGTGGTGCGTTCGGAGATCAGCGTCAGGCTGTCCCGGTATGTGGCGGGGCTGTTCAAAAAGGACGACGGAGGCGCCTGACAGGGAGGGGCACAGCAGGCCGGGGGGCCGGAGGGGGCTTCTCCCTGCCGCGGCCGGAGAGCAGCCGGAGCGGCACGCTGCCGCCGCCGGGCGGTGCGCTGCCCGATATTCTTCCCCGGCCGTCTTCCCGGCCGCCAAGATGGATGGTTCGCCGTACAATGTTTTCCGGCAAAGGGGATATCCTAAGCGTATCTTAGAAGACGCTTCCCGGAAAGGTTGCTGCGCATGATCCACCTTGGTTTGTTTCCCGGTCTGTACCCCCATGTAAAATGGTTCGTTCCCCATGGCAAAGAGGTCCCCGTGCCGATGGCCGAGGTGATTACGCCTGCGTTTTTGTTCTGGCTGGGCGTCACCCTCGCCGGGCTGCTGCTCTCCGCACTGTTCAACGAGCCGCTGGAGCGGGTGCCCTTGATCAGCAGAGTCCACGCGGTGCTCGACCGCTGGAAGCCGTACGAGACGCTCATCCTGCGGATCGGTCTGGGCGCCGGTCTGCTGCTGCAGCTCGTAACCGGAACGTATCTCGCCCCGGAGCTGGCCGCGGACGGCTACTGGGTCACCGCGCTCCTGATCCTCGCGTTCGCCGGCCTGCTCTCGCCGAGGACGCTCATCGTCAGCGGCGCGGCGCTCGCCGTCCTGTACGTCCATGCGCTGGCCGATTACGGCTTGTTCCACGGCCTGGACTACATGTTCTACATCGGGATCATCTACTACCTCCTCGTAGCGCAGACCCGGTGGCGGCCTACGGCTACGCCGGTGCTGTACCTGTTCACGGGGCTGTCGCTCGCCTGGGTGGGGCTCGAGAAGATGACGCTGCCCCAGCTCGCCTACGGGATCATGGAGGAATATCAGATCCCGACCTTCGGGTTCAGCATGGAGAACTTCGTACTCATCAGCGCCTTTATCGAGCTGGGGCTGGCGTGGACGTTCATCGTCGGCATCCTCAACCGGTTCATCTCGCTGGTGGTCACCCTGGTGTTCATCACGACGACGACGGTGTTCGGGTTCCGCGAGATCGTCGGCCACACGATCGTCCACACGCTGCTGATCATGTTCCTGATCGAGGGGCAGGGGGTGTTCCGGTCGCCGTTCCAGTTCCACCGCTCCCCGGTGCTGCGGTGCCTGTTCGTCCTTGTGAATTTCGTGGTGCTGCTGTTCGGCCTTATGGCGATCTACATCGCGATGGGCTCCGCAGCCTCCCACGCCTGAAGAAGACAGCCGTACGGTCCTGTGCCGTACGGCTTTTTCGCAGGCTCCCCCGCCGTCCTGCCCCGGAGCGCGGATATCTCCCTCTGGACATTCACGAAGCACATTACCGCACCCCTCGGAAGGAGGGACGGCAGGAAGCGCAAGATAGGAGAGGTTCAAAGCCAAAATCACAAAAATGGTGTAGCAATTCTTGCGGGTTCGGGTTAACATAGAGATATATTGTTCACGTTAACATTATTAAGAAATGGGTGGAAATCAGATGAAAAAGTTCCTTGACGAGAACTTCCTGCTTACGAATGAAACCGCTGTCCGACTGTACCATGACTATGCCAAAGAAATGCCGATCATCGACTATCACTGCCACCTCAGCCCGCAGGAGATCTACGAGAACAAGACGTTCAAGAACATCACCGACGCCTGGCTGTACGGCGACCACTACAAGTGGAGAGCGATGCGCTCGAACGGCGCCGAGGAGAACCTCGTGACCGGCGGCGAGGGCACGACCGATTACGACCGCTTCCTGGCCTGGGCGAAGACCGTGCCGCACACGATCGGCAACCCGCTCTACCACTGGTCGCACCTGGAGCTGCAGCGCTTCTTCGGCATCTCGGATCTCATCAACGAGAAGAGCGGCCCCGAGCTGTGGGAGAAGCTCAATGCCCAGATCAGCGGCGAAGGCTTCGGCGCAAGAGACCTCATCAAGAAATCGAACGTGCGCGTGATCTGTACGACAGACGATCCGATCGATTCGCTCGAATACCATGTCAAAATCAAGGATCTTCCGGATTTCGACGTACAGGTGCTGCCTTCGTTCCGTCCGGACAAGGGCCTCGAGATCAACCGTCCTACGTTCCTGCCGTGGGTGCAGAAGCTGGCGGAAGTGTCCGGCCAGTCCGTGAACGACTATGACGGCCTGCTCTCGGCACTCGAATCCCGCGTCCGCTTCTTCCACTCCGTAGGCGGCAAGGTGTCCGACCATGCGCTTGACTACGTAGCATATGCCGAGACGACGAAGGAAGAAGCCGCCGGCATCTTCGCCAAGGCGCTCCGTGGTGAAGCGGTATCGCTTGAGGAAGAGAAGAAATACAAGACGTATACGCTCGTGTTCCTCGGCAAGCTGTACGCGGAGCTCGGCTGGGCGATGCAGCTGCACATCAACGCCCACCGCAACAACAATGCCCGCCTGATGGGCAAGCTCGGTCCGGACACCGGCTTCGACTCCATCAATGACAGCGACATTGCGCAGCCGCTCGTCAGACTGCTCGATGCCCTCGACAGTGAAGATGCACTGCCGAAGACGATTCTGTACTCCCTGAACCCGAAGGACAACTACGTTCTCGGCACGATCATCGGCAGCTTCCAGGGCGGCGGCGTACCGGGCAAGATCCAGTTCGGCTCGGCCTGGTGGTTCAACGATACCAAGGACGGCATGATCGACCAGATGAAGGCGCTGGCGAACCTCGGCCTGCTGAGCCGCTTCGTCGGCATGCTGACGGACTCCCGCAGCTTCCTCTCGTATACCCGCCACGAGTATTTCCGCCGTATCCTGTGCAACCTGATCGGCGAATGGGTGGAGAACGGCGAAGCGCCGGACGACATGGAGCTGCTCGGCACGATGGTACAGAACATCTCGTACAACAATGCGAAGAATTATTTCGGTTTCTAATCAGGCTTGGATCAAGGCGTGCTTCCTTGCGGGAGGCACGCTTTTTTGCTGTGGAGGGGGAGCGCGGACGACGGGGTTGTGAGGGGACAGCTGGAAAAAACGCAACTTTTTGCGGCAAACGTGCGTATTGGTAGGTGTGGTTAGGGAGCGACATGGCGAAAGGAGCGGAGGGACAGTGGTCCGATTGGAGTATCGGTTGTATGAGGAAGGCAGCCGGACGTTCCCTGTGCTGTATTCTTATGACAGGATCGGCCGGGATGAAGCGGCGCTGCGGTTCGCCTGCGACTACTTCGTCAAGGACGGCCGTGTGTACGAGAAAACGTCGTGTGCGGTGGAGACCGGCTGCTATGTGGTCTACGTGAAGGAAGCCGAGGACGAGCGGACCATGCCTTGGGGCGCGCCGGGGGCACGCGGATTCGCCGGTGTGCGCATGGAGCTCAGGGAGTACAGGGAAGGGACGGCGGATTATCCGCTGATCTACTCCTATACGTTCCGGGATACGCTGGAGGCGATGCTCCACCTGCAGGCGAATTACCTGTATACGGACGGACGCGAGTGGTACCGGACTTCGGCGGAGATCGACGAAGATCGGATGACGTATGTGTATTACGCCGTCCCGGTATAGAACGGACGGCACCGCAGCGGCAGCGGTCAAGATGAGCCGCAAAGACAGGAGTGACAGTGAAAATGGAACAGCACAAGGGCAGCAGGACGCACCGGATGGTGAAGCTGTTCGTTGCTTCCACGTTAGTGCTCGGAGGGGCTGCAGGATGTTCCGACTCGCGGGACTGCGTGGACAACAACCGCGACGGGTACTGCGATGACGGAGGGGGCGGAAGCTCTTCCTCCTCTCATTATTATTACGGCAGCTCGAAGGCATCGTCCTCCGGCACCGTCTCGGGAAGCTCTTCAGGGATTTCCAAGGGCGGTATCGGTTCCAGCGGGAGCTCAAGCTCCTGAGGACCGGAACCGGGTGAAGAAGCCGCAGTTTGCAAGGAGGGAGAACGCATGGAAGAAGGAATATCAGGCTTCTCCCGCAGGAGCTACAAGGAGCGCCGGGATGCATTGTACGGCGCGCTCCGGAGCGAAGGCGTCTTTACCTGGGACGTCATGTACGAGCAGGAATACGCGCTGGCGGGTCTGCACCGCCTAAGCCCCGAGCTGCTCGCGGAGATGCGCGGGGCGGCGGAGAAGCTCGGCCGCCTCTATGCACGGACCGTAGAGACGGTGCAGCAGGGCGGGGAGGAGCTGTGGCGGGAGCTCGGCCTCCCGGAGGCGGCGTTCGGGGCCATACGGCTGCGCTTCGACGGGGAGAAGGCCACCCTGATCGGCCGGTTCGATTTTGCCGAAACGCCCCAGGGGCTCAAGATGCTTGAGTTCAACAGCGATACGCCGACCGGGATCGTCGAGGCCTTCCATGTGAACGGCCGGGTCTGTGCGGCGTACGGGGCCCGGGACCCCAACGCGGGCTGCGCGGCCATGCTGCCGAAGGCCTTCGGCCGGATGCTGGACCTGTACCGCACGGCGGGGTACCCGGCGGAGCACATCTTCTTCTCGGCACTGGATTGGCACGAGGAGGATGCGGGCACGACGAAATATTTGCTGGCCAACAGCAGCCTGGAGGGCGCGCAGTTCGTGCCGCTTGCCGACCTGCGCGTGCAGGGGGAGCGGCTGTGGGCGGAGAAGCCCGGCGAAGGCGAGCCGGTGCCTGTCGATATCCTGTACCGGCTGCATGCCATCGAGAAGCTGGCCGAGGACCGGGACACCGACGGCTATCCGACAGGAGAGCATGTGCTCCGGCTGATCGCGGAGAGGAAGCTGGCGGTGATCAATCCGCCCTCAGGCTTTGCGGCGCAGACCAAGGCGCTGCAGGCGCTGATCTGGAATCTGCACCAGGCCGGGGAGTTCTATACGGAAGAGGAGCATGAGGCGATCTCGCGCTACATGCTGCCGACGTATCTTGAGCCGGCCTTCGCCGAAGGCTCCGCCTATGTCTCCAAGCCGATCCTCGGCCGGGAAGGCAGCGGGGTAACCATCTACGAAAAGGGAGCCGCAGCCGAAGCGAGCGGGGACGAAGAGTATGGGCACCAGCCCATGGTCTACCAGCAGTACGCGCCGCTGCCCGAGGTCGAGGTCGAGACCTTGGCCGGGCCGTACCGGGGAAGCCTGCTCTGGGGCTGCTTCCTCATCGACGGGCAGGGCTCCGCGGTCGTGGCCCGCGTGGGAGGCCGGATTACCGGCAATTTATCGTATTATCTGCCCTGCGCCTTGGCGTAAAAAGGGCCCGGGAGTCCGCAGGATCTTGAAGCCCGCGGGTTCCCGGCTGACGCACAATACATAAGCAAGGGGTTGGAGAAATGGACCAGTTCGGGACCATTTTGAATTTTTTGATCTATTTGGCGGTTACGGTGCCGCTCGTCGGGGTGGGCATCCTGTTCTTTAACCTGACGACGCCGTACAGCGAGTTCAAACTGATCCGCGACGGCGGGGAGCTGAGCGATCCGGCGAAGGTCGCGGCGGGCAAGGCGGCCGCTTATGACCTGGGCGGCAAAATCATCGGCCAGGTGCTTGTGCTCGCCTCCGCAGTCTATCACTCGGTGGGCATCCTCGATCTCGTGATCTGGGGCCTGGTCGGCATTGCGTTCCAGATCATCATTTTCTACCTGTTCGAGCTGCTTACGCCGTTCAAGGTATTGGCCGAAATACCGAAGGGCAATGTGTCCGTCGGGATCTTCTCGTTCTGCCTGAGCCTCGCTTCCGGACTGCTCATGGCGTCCCTCATCAGCTACTAAGGAGGAATCACAGATGCTGCAGATCAACCAAATTCATCATGCCGCCATCATTTGTTCGGACTATGAGGTATCGAAGAAATTTTACACCGAAATTCTCGGACTCCGGATCATTCTCGAGACGTACCGTGCGGAGCGCAGGTCCTACAAGCTGGACCTGCAGGTAGGGGGAGCGCAGATCGAGCTGTTCTCCTTCCCGGATGCGCCGAAGCGCCTGAGCTACCCGGAAGCCCGAGGGCTGAGGCACCTGGCGTTCGAGGTCGATGATATCGATCAGGCGGTAGGTGAGCTGACGCGGCATGGGGTGGAAGTGGAGCCGGTCCGCGTGGATGAAACGACGGGCAAACGGTTTACCTTTTTCGCCGACCCGGACGGTCTGCCCCTGGAGCTGTACGAGAAATAAAACCGGGTTCCCGAGGCTTAAGCACCGGGGGCTGCTTCACCTGAACTTTTTACCATCTACGGACTCAAACACAGAGCCGGCATCGAAGGGTGCCGGTTTTGTTCTATCCAAATGAGGTTAATAGGTACATAACACAAGTTAAAAACGCTTTCAAAACTAAATCTTTCCTAACACATCCCTAAATCATTCCAAATAGGCCTTTGATATAGTAAGCGTAACAGCAAAGAGAACCGCATGGGGATAGGACAAAACGCGGAGGTGCGGCATATGGAAAGCAGATTCTCGGTAGGTATGGTATACGGCATGTTACTCAGTATTCCGCTCTGGATCTCGGCTATCGGCTGGTTTCGTTTGGTGGCGCAGGGCATCACGATGTTTCTCAAGCTGAGGTTCGCCTGATGAACGGACGACGAGGGAAGGAATACCCCAGCTGAAAGGCCTCCGGAAGTGACGGAGGCCTTTTTGGTCTGTATGGACCTCGCGCCGGGGCGGTGAATAAGGAGGCCCATCCCTGAAGCAGGTAGTACAGCCTGGCATAGACCAGGAGCACAATCAGCACCCAGACCACGAGCGTATCTCCCCAGGACTTCATGCGGTACTGTACCTGCAGGCCGGTATCCCGGTCCCACGAGGTCTGTCCGTGCCGGTGGAGCTCGTGGTGCGCGTTCAGCATGGTGAGCATGGAGATCACGGGGATCTCGAGGCCCAGTCCACGCCACAGCAGCAGCATACTGCGCCGGAATGTCCGCGGAAGATGGGCCTTCCCGCCGTCCGTACGCCGCACCTTCACGCCGAACAGCAGCTTGCCGGGCGTCGTGCCCCAGGTGGAGAGCAGCAGGCTTTCCACAGGGAGCCAGAGCAGGGCGAAGAGTACCGGGAGCAGAAGCTTGGGAACAGGGATGAGGGGCGAGTCCGGTAACGCCGGTAAGGCCGCAAAGAGAGCTTCCAGTATCGCCGCCCACAGCAATAGATCCAGAGAGCGGGCCCAGTAACGCATCCAGGGCCTGACCGTGCGGCTCTCGGGCTCATCCTCATTTCGGTTCTTGGAATACCATGATTCGTGTTCGTCCATCCGGTTGTTCGATCCCCTTCGTGTCTCGATCGTATGGTCGCATAGCTGCTTTACCAGTGTACTCGGTTTGGGACGGGCAGGGAACCGGCAATCGTAAGAAAATGCACTTTTATCGAAAAGGGATCTATTTCCAATTAATGAAAGCGCTTATACAATGGAAACAGCTTCAGGAAAGGAAGGTGATACGGGCCGGAATGAAACGGCCCGGAACCGGCGGGCCATCCTGCAGCTCTGGCGAAGAGACTGCATTATTGAAGGAGGAGAGGAAGATGAAACACAGATGGGGCAGAATCGTGCTTGCATGGGCCCTGGTGCTGGCTCTGCTGTCCACAGGGGCGGCCGTGCCGGGAACGGTACAGGCGGCTGACCCGCCGGCAGGGTATGTACTCTCTTATTTTGGGGGCGTGCCGTATGACGACAGCCTGCACCTGGCCTACAGCACGGACGGCTTGAACTGGACGGCGCTGAACGGCAACCAGCCGGTATTCCGGCCCGCGATCGGCACGAAGCACATGCGGGATCCGTACGTCGGGCGCAAGCAGGACGGCACCTTCGTTCTGCTCGGTACCGACAACTGGAACAGCGAGTACATCATGGTCTATGACTCGGCCGATCTCATCCGCTGGACGAACGGCAGGCTGGTCCGCATGAATACGAATGCCATGCATACGTGGGCTCCGGAGTTTTTCTGGGATGCGGCGAAGGGTCAGTACGGCATCATCTGGTCGGGCAATACGGACCGCAACCGCACGTACGTGAACTATACCTCGGACTTCAAGACGGTTACGGCGCCGAGCGTCTATTACGACCCGGGGTACGATGTGATCGACAGCCACATCCATCCGTGGAACGGCACGAACTACCTCTTCTTCAAGGATGAACGCTCCACAGGCACGACACCCAAAAGCATTCTGGCGGCGCGGTCGGCCTCGCTGACCCCCGGTTCCTTCTCCGTCTACACGGGGGCCATCACCGAGACGGGGACGGAGGGACCGTTCGTGATCAAGTCGCGCAGCGAGAACCGGTGGTACCTTTATGCCGATTACTATTCCCGCGGCGGCGTCTTCGGCGCCTGGACCACGACGGATCTCGGCAGCGGCGTCTGGACCAAGCTTGCTTCCGGCACGTTCACCCTGCCGGCCGGCGTTCGGCATGCCACGGCGTTCGAGGTAAGCCAGAGCGAGCTGGACCGGCTGAAGGCGGCCAAGTGGGGGCCTTACCGTCTTCAGTCGCATAATTACCCGGACCGCTACATCCGGCACAGCGGGGAGACGATGCGCATCGACGCGAACGTTGCGCCGCTCGAGGACTCGCAGTACCGCATCGTGCCGGGGCTGGCTGACCCGAAGGCCGTATCCTTCGAGTCCGTGAACCAGCCGGGTACTTATCTGCGCCACTACAACTACGTGCTGAAGCAGCAGGCGAATGACGGCAGCACGGCGTTCAAGGGCGACGCGACCTTCACGATGACCGCGGGTCTTGCCGACGGCGCCAAGGTTTCCCTGCGCTCTTACAACTACCCCGACCGGTATATCCGGCATTACAACTACGAGCTGGTTCTGCAGCCCGTGACGACGGCCACCGACAAGGCCGACGCGACGTTCTCGCTCGTGTATCCTTAAAGCGGGCTCCGGCCGGCATGCTTGAACAGGCAGGCGGCCGGCACGCATCGGAAGGGCCTGCACATGCAGCAAACAGCCCCGCTCTCCGGTAAGGGAGAACGGGGCTGTATTGCGCGGCTGCAGCGTCCGCTGCGTGAAGCATGCCGCAAACCTTAGGGCTGCGCGACCGGCTGGGGTGCGGTCTCCCGCACGAACCGCTCCGTGAACTGGCGGACCCGCCAGGCATATTCTTCGGGAGCGGCGGTATAAGCCATCCCGTGACCGGCGCCCGGCACGAGGAAGAGCTCCTTGTATCCGCGGCAGGCTTCCATCAGCCGGTGCACCATGGATGTGGGCACGAAGGTGTCCGCGCTGCCGTGGATGAACAGGATCGGCTTCTCGGCCCGGCGCACCGCCTCCAGCGCCGAGGCTTCGCCGAAGGAGTAGCCCGAGCGCAGCCGGGTGACAAGGGACGTCATGCCGATGAAGGGGAAGGAGGGCAGCTTGTACATGCGCCTCAGCTGATACGAGAGTACGTCCTTCACCGAGGTATAGGCACAGTCCGAGACGACGGCCTTGACCTGCGGGGGCAGGGGCTCGCCGGACGTCATCAGGACGGTGGCCCCGCCCATCGAGACGCCGTGGAGCACGATCTGCGCCTCGCCGCCGAAGCGGCGGATGAGCTCGCCGATCCACAGCAGCACGTCCCGCCGGTCGGGCCAGCCGAAGCCGATGTACGCGCCCTCGCTGTCCCCGTGGCCGCGCGCGTCCGGCAGGAGCACATGGTAGCCGAGCTGCTCATGATACAGCTTCGCGAGCGCGTTCATGTGCATCTTGCCGCTTCCGCTGTAGCCGTGGGCGAGCAGCACGATCCGCGAGGTATCCCGCAGGGCCGGCAGATAGTACCCGCGCAGGCGCAGACCGTCGCCGGAGAGAAGCTCCCACGCTTGCAGCGGCTGGGCGTCGAGCCAGACCGGGTCGGATGCCGGGGTATCTTTGAGGTCCGGGTTCCCTGCGAGGAACGTCTTCGGCCGCCGGGCGATGGCCATGGTGTAGAAGTACTGGCTGGCGGCGGCGAGGCCGAGCAGCAGCAGAAGGATGAGAATGATGACGACAATCATAAGCCTCGGGTCTCCTGTAGCGATTCCTTGGAAGGATCGTTAGTGAATGTCTTTTTTCTTGAAGCGTCCGCCCTTGACATCGTGAATGTTGCCGATCGCCAGGAACGCGTTCGGGTCAAGCTCGTCTACAATGGACTTCAGCTTCGCTTCCTCCAGACGGGTAATGACGCTGAAGATGACTTTCTTCTCGTCGCCCGTGAAGGCTCCCTCGCCGCTCAGGTAGGTGACACCCCGTCCAAGGCGGAAGGTGACCGCATCGCCGATCTCCTTGTGCTGGTCGCTGATGATCCAGACGGATTTGGACTGGTCGAGCCCTTCGATCGTGATGTCGATCAATTTGAAGGCGATGTAATAAGCGATGAGCGAGTACATGGCGTGATCCCAGCCGAAGACGAACCCGGCGCTGCCCAGGATGAAGAAGTTGAAGAACATCACGGTTTCGCCGACGGAGAACGGGGTTTTCTTGTTGAGCAGAATCGCCACGATCTCCGTCCCGTCCAGCGATCCGCCCGAACGGATGACCAGACCGACGCCGATGCCGAGAATGATCCCGCCGAAGACGGCCGCAAGCAGCGGGTCGATCGTCAGCGGTTTCACGGGATGCAGCAGCGTAGTGCCGATCGACATCACGATGACCGAATACAAGGTCGAGATCGCGAACGTCTTGCCGATCTGTTTGTAGCCGATGATCAGGAAGGGCAGGTTCAGCAGGACAAGGAACAGGCCGAGCGGCAGGCTCAATAGGTGGGAGAGGATGATCGAGATCCCGACAATCCCTCCGTCGATGATATTGTTCGGTACGAGGAAAATTTCAAGTCCGACCGCCATAAAAATGGAGCCCATAGTCATGAAGACCGCGCGGCGGAAAAATTTGCTTTTGGTCAGCCTCCGGTGCTGCTTTTGCGGAGCGGGTGCGGCGTTCGACGGTGGTGTTGCATTCATGGTTACAGTCCCCCTCTTTCAATTTATGTTCTCTTATCCGTTTACCCCGAAAGGGCGGCGGCATGGCACCACATAAACCGAAGTGAACTTAAGGGGGGAGAGCACCCGGGCCCGCAGCCGTTTACGCACGTCACAGCGGAAGAAGAGCAGCAGCAGAACCGGCAGGGCCTTCTGTGCCGGTCTTTCGCGCCCTTCCCGATAGGGGAGGGGCGGCGTGTCCGGAACCGCTCTCCATTTGGGGACCGGTTGCTTGACGGGCAGCACATCGGGGACAATGACGCCATAGTTCTCCAGATAATCCCGCTGCGGCATCGTCAGTGACTGCTGCGGAGGGAGTGATGCGCTTATGATGAGTGCGATGAGCACGACCAGCAGAGCGGGTGCGCGTTCGGTCAGGAACCGGGACAAGTTCGTTCCTCCTTTCCGGCATCGGCGCTGCATTGTTTGTTAGCATTGTATCATCCGGCCGTTTTGGGAGTCAAAAAAGGGGGGAGATGACGGAAGGGGAAGGGGCAATACATCCGGCATGAATTGATGTAGGTCGAGACCTGTAAACATTCAAATTTACAATTATGGTATGCTGTCTCTATCTAGAAATCGGGCTTTGACTATAGTCAAAAGAATACGCATATCAAAGATTACCTCATACAATGATTTATCTTTATTTAGGAGGTAATCGAATTGGCCGTAATCTCCCAACAGCTTTGTAATCGGTTAGCCCGTATTGCAGGTGGAACAGGATCCATTACGAACGGGGCGTGTGTTATTCAGCGGCTCCGTAACAATCTCAATCTGAGAATATTAGGACGTCGGAGCAGATCTCCTTTGACAATTCCGTTCCTCCTATCTGTAGAATCCCGCGATGCGCGCGGACGGACGTTAAATTTGGGAGAAACCGTAATTTTAGAAAGAGAGATCAACCCGTTAGTTTCAGAGCTTCGTAGACGTGGGATTAAAGTAACAGCTATCCATAATCACTGGCTGTTTCAAAACGTTCAGTTTAAGTATATTCACTGGGAATCGGTCGGCGACCCGGTAGTGTTTGTTAGAAATAGCACAGCTGCAGCAAAAGCAGTAGGAATCCTTCCGCGGTAACAATTCGTCTGAAGGATTTCTTGCAAGCAATGCTTGTGTTGGACACGGCTGCACAGTGTTATAGCTGCAGCGGTGAGCGTTCTGTTTGCGGTGTGTTGACCAAGTACAAGCTGTTTTCGGAGTGGATACGGCGACCATATGGAGATGTAAGGCGGTAGTTCGAAATGAACTATCGCTTTTTTACTTTTCTTCGCAGCGGGCTTGTATACCCATGAGATTGAACTTCAAAAGCTGGGGATTCATTCTGGAGGTTCGTGAGGCCTGGGAACTGAAAATTATGGTCGCCAAATAGTCGCCAACAATTTAGAAAAAACAAGCTGTATTCGTTATTATATTTTGCGGTGTACTAAAGATAAAAGCCTTATATATCAAGGGTTTCGGGAAACTGCACAAAAAAAATCGGGCCCCGTCTCACGACGAGGCCCTTTCATGGGAGAGGAGAAACCGGACGAAGAGCTTATGGGGAACGTAAGTCTTCTCCGCGGTTGTCTACGACATTTTCGGATGTCGATAATTACAGGATAGCCCCATAGGAGGAAAGTTATACATGCAGACGACAAAAAAAATTTGATTTTTGTGCAGGAGATTCCGTTTATGGTACGATAGCGTTAGATTCGATGCAGTTAAGGAAGGAAGGCTTGTGGGATGAGAGTCATATCGGGCAGTGCCAAGGGGCGGCCGCTGAAGGCGGTGCCGGGCATGGGGACCCGGCCGACCACGGACAAGGTGAAGGAAGCGGTATTCAGCATGATCGGCCCGTATTTTGACGGGGGCCGGGTGCTGGATCTGTTCGCCGGAACGGGCGGCCTGAGCATAGAGGCGCTGAGCCGCGGGATGGAAGCGGCCGTGCTGACGGATACGGATAAGAAAGCGGTGGAGACCATCCACCAGAATCTGAAGGCGGCAGGATTCACGGACCGGGCGGAAGTATACCGCAACGACGCCCTGCGCGCCCTGCGAGCGCTTTCCAGGCGGGAGGCGCAGTTTGATCTGGTCTTTTTGGATCCGCCGTACCGATTGAAGCTGATCCCGGATCTGCTGGCGGAGCTTCAGGAAGGCGGGCTGCTGGCCGAAGGGGCGAAGGTGGTCATCGAGCACGATGCGGAGGATGCGTTCGAAGGGGACACCGGGGCGCTGGAGTGGCTGAGGCGGGCCGAGTACGGCGATACGGCCATCACGATCTTCAGGCACCGGACCGGACAGGCCCCGGAGCCCGAGGGCGGACGGTAACGAGTAGAGGAGAGAGCATACATATGCATACGAGCGATCAGGGCAATGTCCCTTTTGTCAGAGTGGCGGTCTATCCGGGCAGCTTCGATCCGGTCACGAACGGGCACCTGGATATCATTCACCGCGCATCGAAGGTATTCGACAAGCTGGTGGTGGCGGTGCTCAACAATACGAGCAAGAATCCGCTGTTCTCCGTGGAGGAGCGGGTCGGGCTGCTGCGGGAAGTGACCCGGGACCTGCCGAATGTGGAGATCGATTCGTTCCGCGATCTGCTGATTAATTATATGAAGAAAAAAAACGCGCACCTCATTGTCAGAGGGCTGCGCGCGGTATCGGATTTTGAATACGAGCTGCAGCTGGCTTCCACGAACCGGAAGCTGTGCGAGGACATCGAGACGTTCTTTATGACGTCCACGCCGCAGTATTCGTACCTCAGCTCGAGCATCGTCAAGGAAATAGCCCGCTTCCACGGGCCGGTATCCGATCTCGTACCGCCGGAAGTCGAGCAGGCGCTGCGCGGCAAGTACGGCACGGGAACGACTGAGTGCTGAGGCATGCCGCGGCAGGCTACAGAGATTCGCGGTCCTGTCCGCGGTAGAAGAGGAAGGCCGCGAAGACGGACAGGACGAGCATGACGAGCAGCGCGGTGCCGAACTGCAGCATCATCGGGGAGACGAGCGGCCACAGGCTGTCCTGCTCCAGAGACCAGCCGTAGGCGGCGGGAGCGAAGTCGGCGAACGCGGGACGCTCGGCATGCAGCCGGCTCATCAGCGGCTGCCACAGCCCGAGGGTCAGGAAAAAGGCAATGCCCGCATGCTGCAGCCGGGCGAGCAGAAACCGCGAATACCGCAGGTCGGTGGAGGCGGTCAGGCTCTTGACCTGGGCGTGGGTGGAGAAGCCGCCCCAGGCGAGCAGCCCGCCGAGCAGCGCATAAGGCAGCGGAGCCGACGTGGTGCCCGCCGCCTGGGACAGCGCATACGCTCCGAGATGCGGCTCGAGCACACCGGCCAGCAGGGCTGATGCCAGGTGCTTCGCCTCCGGCGCGGCGAACCCGAGCAGCGACAGAGCGGAAGCGAGAAGCGACGGAAGCCCGGAGAGGTTCAGCGCGTGGAGAAGCACCGAGAACATCATCATGGCGCCGCCGATCAGGAACAGCTGCTGCACGCCGGAGGAGACGGAGTCGCCGAGCAGCTTGCCGAAGGTTCGGCCGTCGCGGGCTTTGGCGTCATGATACGCCTCCCAGGCGTGTCTAAGCCAGCCGGGACCTGTGCGGCGGGCTGCGCCTCCGGGTAAGGCAGCCCCGGAAGACGGCGAGTTCAGCCGGTGCCACAGCATGACGAGGGCACCCGAGACATAATGCAGCAGCGCCAGGGCCAGTCCGGCCGAAGGGCTCTGCAGGAAGCCGGTTCCGACGACAGCCACGAGGAAGACGGGGCTCATCAGATGGGAGCCGGCTAACAGGCGTTCGGCTTCTTCCCGCTGCAGCAGGCCGTCTTTGCGGAGCGGTCCTACCGCGGAGGCACCCGCCGGCATGCCTGCCGTGAACCCGAGGGCCAGCGGCCAGCCGGCGGCGCCGGGCAGCCGGAACAGGAGGCGCAGCAGGGGATCGAGCAGGGCTCCGAGCCCGTGCAGCACGCCCATTCCGCGCAGCAGCTCGGTGGCGATCAGGAACGGGAGCAGAGCCGGGAAGACGAGCTTCCACCAAAGGTGCAGCCCTTGGAGCGAAGCCTGGAACGCCCCGTCCGGAAACGCAATAATGCTCGCCACCAGGGCGAGCGCCGCCATGCCGAGGAAGAGGGTGGCCAGCCGCGGCGACAAGAGGGCTTGCAGGCGGTGCATCCGCATCACTCCAGCTTCGGTTTGTCGTCCGCCGGCGCGCCGGGGCGCAGGATGACAAGGCCGGCGGCGGATGGTACATGTTTACGCTTTGTCCGCATGGTTTAGACCAGCGGTGCGTAGGATAGCTAGAGAGACAGACCTTGAAGCCTGAAGGGCGGAGGGAGTTCCCATGGGAGAGTCCAGACACATCAAGCAGGCGTCGCGCATCGTATTCTCGGTGTTCGGGGCGATCCTGCTGCTTTTCTTCATCTATTTCATGCCGCTTCCTTTGTATATATTCAAGCCGGGGAGTGCCGATGTCATTGGCCCGATGGTGAAGGTGAGCCAGCCGGGGCCCGAGGACCGGGGCGAACTCATGCTGACGACGGTATCGGTCAGCAACGCGAATCTCATGGGCTACCTGCTCTCCTTCGTGCTGCCTTACCAGGAACGCCAGCCGAAGCAGGATCTGCTGAAGGAAGGCGAGACGGAGGAGGAGTATTCGCAGCGGCAGGAGGTCGTCATGCTGACGTCGCAGGCCGATGCCATGCAGGCGGCTTACAAGAAGCTCGGGATCCCGTACCGGATCTCGAAAGACGGGGTCGTGCTGCAGCGGGTGTATCCCGAGTTTCCGGCGCATGACGTGCTGCTGCCCGGGGATTATCTCGTGAAGATCGACAACAAGCCGATCCAGGCCTATGAGGATGTAAGAAGCGCCCTCGCGGGCAAAAAGGAAGGCGACCAAGCGGCCGTCACCTTCCGGCGCGGCAGCGCTCTGCGGACGGAGGATATCGCGCTGAAGACGCTGCCGGTGCAGTCCGGGGAGACGGGGCCGGCCCGGATCGGCCTCGGCGTGGAGCCGGTGGATGTGCTGAGCGTCAAAGCGGAGTCGGAGGCGCAGCAGGTCTCGATCCAGGCGGGCGATATCGGAGGCCCTTCCGCGGGGCTGATGTTCTCGCTTGAGATTTACAACAAGCTGGTCCCCGAGGATATCACCAAGGGGTACCGGATCGCCGGGACCGGTATCATTAATCCGGAGGGCCAGGTGGGTGTCATCGGCGGCATCCAGCACAAGGTGGTAGCGGCCGACCGGGCCGGCGCCGAGTTTTTCTTCGCCCCGAAGGATGTGACCGAGGGCGGAAGGACGATCGAGAATTACTCCGCGGCCAAGAAGCGGGCCGAGGAGATCGGCACGGAGATGAAGGTCGTACCGGTAGGAACCATGCAGGATGCGCTCGATTATCTGGCGGCGCTGCCGGCCAAGACCGGAGGCTGATGCTCGGAAGGAGCATCGGCTTTTTTTCGCGGATAAACCAAGGTGAAGGAACCGGCGGGGAAAGGGGTAAAAAGAGGGAAGCGCCCGCTCGGGAGGGGCATGCCCGTGGGCTGTACCCTGCGGGAGCGGCGGGGCTGCTGCCGGGGGACTCCCCTCCTCGTGGTCAGTCCGCGCTGCAGCGGCCCGGGCACGGCGGCAGGCCCGCTTCACGCCGGGCGGACGTGAAGCAGGCTTGGACGAGGCTCGTGGACTGAGCCGGGGCCGGAGCGGCAGCGCCGCTTATTCCGAATCCTCCCGCCGGACCGGCGCCTGGTAGTAGTCGCGGAACATCTCGCGGGGATCGGGGCGGTCGAAGCCCAGCGCGTAAGCGGAGGTGGCCCGCAGATCGAGCTCCAGCAGGGGCGGCGCATCGCCGGAAGGCACCTTGGTGAGGACAGGCACCCTGGCGGTCTTCTTCATCCGCTTGAGCAGCGCCTGCCCCTTCGGGCTGAAGCCCAGCACCCGCAGGTAAGGGACACCCCTGCGGAGGACCTCCGGGCGCAGCATCGCCTTGGAGTGCCCGAGCAGAATGTGCAGCAGCGTCCGCTGCAGCTTCGTGCGCGTGTAGCGCTTCGTCTTCAGCCGCTCGAGAAGGGCGGCGACGGCGCCTTCCCCGGCGACCGGCTGCCACTCGCTGAGCGCCGCCCGGATGCGGTGCTCAAGCCCCTCGGTCACCTCGTGGCAGTCCGCGAGCGCTTCCGGGCTCATCGTCGCCAGCTTCATCAGCAGTCCCTGCGCGAAGCGCTCCCAGCTGACCGGTGAGCGTCCGGCCTCGTACTCCCGCTGAAGGATGGCGAGCGTGGAGGGAGGCAGATACGGCGCCGTGTCGTCGAGGCTGCCCCCCTCGAGGAGGAGCTTGCGGATGGCGGTCGCGCTGGCAATGCGCCGGTCCGTAATGTCCTCCTGCCGGTAGTCCGCCTTCGTGCGGGCGATGGTCAGCGGGCGAATGGGGCTTGCCAGCCTGCGCAGGGCAATGAGATAATGCAGTCCCAGCGTGTTGTTCGGCTTCGCGAGCTCCTCGAAGCTTGCGCCGGGCACGAGCGAGGCGACCGCCCGGCTGTAAGCGGCCGGGTAAGGCAGCCCGGCCTTCAGCCCGAGCCGCAGCTCCTCCTGCAGCTGCGGAGGCTCCGAAGCGAGCACCTCGGCGGCGCGCTCCAGCCAGGCGATGTCGCCGCTCTCGCTGCCGAAGCAGAGGGAGTCGACGACGCCGGTCGCCTCAAGGGCCGAGACGGAGCCGTAGCCGAACCACTCGGCCGGCTGGGCCGCATAGGCGGCGGGCAGCTCGAGCACGAGGTCGGCGCCCATCGCCAGCGCCATCTCTGCGCGGGCCCACTTGCCCGCGAGCGCCGGTTCGCCGCGCTGGAGAAAATGGCCGCTCATGACGCACACCGCCGCGTCCGCTCCCGATACCTTCAGAGATTGTTGGTAATGATAAGAATGCCCGTTGTGCAGCGGGTTGTACTCGACGATCAGGCCCACCGTCCGCATGGTTCCAATGCTCCTTTTGTGCCGCTTCCTCCGCGGGGGCAGAGGGCGAGTCTATGATGATTTACTATAGCATGAAACGGAAATCAACTGAAAATGTTGACAAGGAGCGGCACCAGTCGATATAATAATCTTTGTCTGTTTGGGGTGATACTCATGTTTTTCCATATGAAAGACGTGGCAGCCAAAGGCGCCATCGTATTGGAAGGAACGGAGGACCTGACCGGCATACTGCCGACAACCGGCAGCCTGCAGAAGTTCGGTCCGCTTGAAGTGCGGCTGGAAGCTGTGGATCGGCAGGGAGCGGCGGAAGTCAGCGGTGACCTCCGCATCGATGTGGAGCAGTCCTGTTCCCGTTGTTTGGCCCCTGTGCATCAGCATGTGACCACGCATTTTCATGAGACGTTCGTCAAGGGTGAAGAGCCTGAGGAGTCGGAGGACGACGACGAGGAAGTGGATCCCGTCATCTACATATCCGAGGACCGGGTGGACCTGAAGCCTTTGCTTGCGGAGAGCGTGATGCTCGCGCTGCCGTTCGTCCCGTTATGCAGTGAAAATTGCCAGGGTCTGTGTCCCGTCTGCGGAACGGACCGGAATGTCGAGGCTTGCGGCTGCAAGCAGGACAAGGTCGACCCGAGACTCGCCGGACTGGCTGACTTTTTCAAACAAGAGTAGCACAGAGCACTGCACCGGCGGTGTGAATTCGTTGAAGGAGGTGGGAATATGGCAGTTCCTCAAAGGAGAACGTCCAAGACGCGCCGTGACAAGCGCCGGACTCACTTTAAATTAGAAGTTCCAGGCATGGTAAAGTGTGACAATTGTGGAGAATCGAAACTGGCTCACCGTGTGTGCAAGGTTTGCGGTCACTACAAGAAAAGAGAGATCATTACTCAATAATCTCTTATAGTTTCGAAAAGATAGTACTTCCTTTAGCGGAGTGCTATTTTTTTTGCCCGGCGAACCCTTCCATTTTCAACTAAAATCCATTATACTTTTTATGACTTGGTCATAAGATTTAGTGTTAGACCAGCGGAGACAACGCGTTACATAGAGCGGAAATTGCGCATCCAAGCTTATATAAAGGTGGTGCCCGGGATCGAACGCCTACCGAAACGACAGCGGCAGCAGCAGCTTGCCAAAGCGATAGAAGACAACCCGTTCATCACGGACGAAGATCTGACGAAACTGTTTCAGGTATCCATCCAGACGATCCGGCTCGACCGGCTCGAGCTCGGCATTCCCGAACTGCGGGAGCGGATGAAGCAGATGGCCGAGCAGTCCTACGACCAGGTCCGCTCGCTGCCCCTTCACGAGGTGATCGGGGAAGTGATCGATCTGCAGCTGGACAAGAGCGGCATATCGATGTTTGAAATCCGGGAGGAGCACGTGTTCTCCCGGACGAAGATCGCGCGGGGGCATCATATCTTCGCCCAGGCCAACTCGCTGGCCGTCGCGCTCATCAACGACCAGGTGGCTCTGACCGCAGCGGCGGACATCCGTTTTGTCCGCTCGGTCAAGCTGCAGGAGAAGTGCATCGCCAAAGCCTACGTGCGTTCCATCTCGAAGGGCAAGGCCAAGGTGGAAGTCTTCACCTACGTGGGCGAGGAAGTCGTGTTTCAGGGCCATTTTACCATCTATCATTCAAGCAAGGATTCGGGCAAGGACCGTCATGAAGGAGGAGAGCATCATGCGGATCGCAATTGATGCAATGGGCGGAGACCATGCCCCGGGGGCCTGTGTCGAGGGTGCGCTGGCGGCGGCCGCCGAGTATCCGGACACGGTCATCGTGCTGGTAGGGGATACCGCCCGGCTCGAGCCGCTGCTGCAGGGCAGACGGCCGGCGAATCTGGAGCTGCGCCATGCCTCCGAAGTCATCGAGGCGGACGACGAGCCGGTGAAGGCCGTCCGGCGCAAGAAGGATTCGTCGATGGTGGTGGCCGGCCGGATGGTGAAGGAAGGCGAAGTCGGCGCGATGATCTCGGCCGGCAACACCGGCGCCCTGATGACGACGGGCCTGCTTGTGGTCGGGCGCATGAAGGGCATCGAACGGCCGGCACTGGCCCCGATGCTGCCGACCCTGGACGGGGAAGGCGTGCTGGCGCTGGATCTCGGCGCCAACATGGACGCCACGGCGCAGCAGCTTGTCCAGTACGCCATCATGGGCAGCATCTACCGGATGAAGGTGCACGGGATGAAGAAGCCCCGTGTCGGCCTTCTGAACGTAGGGACGGAAGCGATGAAGGGCAACGAAGTGACGAAAGCGGCGTTCCCGCTGCTGGAGACGGCACCAGTGGACTTCGTCGGCAACGTGGAGTCGCGCGACGTGCTCCAGAAGCCCTGCGACGTGCTCGTATGCGACGGCTTTGCGGGGAACATCATGCTCAAGTCGATGGAGGGCACCGCTTCGGCGGTCTTCTCCGTCCTCAAGGCGGAGTTCACGCGCACCTGGTATACGAAGCTGGCGGCGGCTCTTGTGAAGAACGGTCTCGGCCGTTTCCGCAGCAAGATGGATTACACGGAGCACGGCGCCGCGCCGCTGCTCGGCCTTGAGGGGCTCGTGCTCAAGAGCCACGGCTCCTCCAACGCGACCGCCTTCAAGAATGCGGTGCGGCAGGCGCGCACCGCGCTCAGCAATGACCTCGTCCGCAGCATCTCTGTGGAAATCAGTAAGGGAAGCGAGTGGGAATCCCCATGAATTTACATCCAGTCGGCATTATCGGCTCCGGCAAGTATGTGCCGGACCGCGTGCTTACGAATCAACAGCTCGAGCAGATGGTCGAGACGAACGACGAATGGATCGTCACCCGGACGGGCATCCGCGAACGCCGGCTTGCTTCCGCCGAGCAGGCGGCCTCCGACCTGGCGTATGAAGCTTCGCTCAAAGCGATCGCCCAGGCCGGCATTACGCCGGAAGAGATCGACCTTATCATCGTCGCTACGGTGACGCCGGATATGTCGTTCCCGTCGACCTCCTGCATCCTGCAGGACAAGCTGGGGGCGAAGAAGGCGGCGGCTTTCGATCTCTCGGCAGCCTGCTCCGGCTTCATCTACGGCCTGGCGAATGCGGCGAACTTCATCGCCACGGGCATGTACAAATACGCCTTGGTGGTGGGAGCCGAAGTGCTCTCCCGCATCACCGATTATACGGACCGCAACACCTGCATTCTCTTCGGGGACGGGGCGGGAGCGGTAGTGCTCGGACAGGTGCCGGAAGGCCGGGGCTTCAAGTCCTTCGAGCTGGGAGCGGATGGCTCCGGCGGTTCTCTGCTTAAGGTGGAGGCCGGCGGCTCCCGCTGTCCGTCGACGCCGGAGTCGCTCCAGGGCAAGGGCCACTACATCTATATGGCCGGCTCCGACGTATTCAAGTTCGCCGTGCGCATCATGGGCAGCGCAGCCGAAGAAGCGCTGCGCAAGGCGGGGATCGAGAAGAGCGAGATCGATCTGCTGGTGCCCCACCAGGCGAACATCCGGATCATCCAGTCCGCCCTGAACCGTCTTGAGCTGTCGGAGGACAAGTGCATGGTCAATCTCGACAAGTACGGGAACATGTCGGCGGCCTCCATTCCGGTGGCCTTGGCGGAAGCGGTGGAAGAAGGCCGCGTGAAGGAAGGCGACTGCCTCGTGCTGGTAGGCTTCGGGGGCGGTCTGACCTGGGGGGCCTCCGTCCTCATCTGGTAACGGGGAGGACGAGGGCAGCCCTGCCCTGCAACTTACGACTGAAGGAGTAGAGATAACGCTATGGGCAAAATAGCTTTTGTATTTCCGGGCCAGGGGGCCCAGGCTGTGGGCATGGGCCGGGATATCGCCGAGGCCGATCCGGCGTCGAGAGCCCTGTTCGAGGCGGCGGACCATGCGCTCGGCTATGACCTCAGCCGCCTGATCTTCGAAGGGCCGGAGAGCGAGCTCAAGCTGACGTATCACACGCAGCCTGCGCTGCTCACCACCTCGATCGCTTACCTCGAGCTGTTCCGGCGCCGGCATGATGTGCGTCCGGACTTCGTCGCGGGCCATTCGCTTGGCGAATACAGCGCCCTGGTGGCCGCCGGCGTCCCTAGGCTTCGAGGATGCCGTCCGAACCGTCCGCGCCCGCGGGCAGTTCATGGACCAGGCGGTGCCAAGCGGCGAAGGCGCCATGGCGGCCGTGCTCGGCGCCGGGCGCGAAGCGCTGCAGACGCTCTGTATCGAGATCAGCGCAGGCGGGAATCCCGTCGAGCTGGCGAACCTGAACTGCCCGGGGCAGATCGTGGTTTCGGGCAGTGCTGCGGGCGTTGCGGCGCTTGCGGAGCGGGCGAAGGAAGCCGGCGCGAAGCGGGTGATCCCGCTGGAGGTCAGCGGGCCGTTCCATTCGTCGCTGATGAAGCCGGCTTCGGCGAAGCTGGCGGAGGTGCTCGAAGGCCTTGCAATGCAGGACGCCTCCGTGCCGGTTGTCGCTAACGTGAACGCCGGCCCGCTGACGGAGCCTGGCGCGATCCGTGAAGCGCTGGTGGAGCAGGTACACTCCTCCGTGCTGTGGGAGGACAGTGTGGCCTGGCTGCTGGCCCAGGGCGTCGATACGTTCATCGAGTTTGGGAGCGGCAGCGTCCTCGCGGGATTGATCAAGAAGATCGACCGCAGCGTCACCGTTATCAGCATCAACAGCCTGGAGGCGCTGGACAAGTACGGGCAGGAAACCCCGGCCTGATGCTTATGCCGGTCTGCCGACAATGAAAGGGGTATACGAATCTATGCTTACGGGGAAAGTAGCACTGGTCACCGGCGCTTCGCGCGGGATCGGCCGGGCGATTGCCGTCGCACTGGCAGAGGCGGGAGCCGACGTCGTCGTGAACTATGCCGGCAGCGAAGGCGCTGCGTCCGAAACGGTGCAGGCCGTGGAAGCGCTGGGCCGCAAGGCGGTCAAGATCAAGGCGAACGTCGGTCAGTCGCAGGAAGTCGACGACATGTTCAAGCAGGTGCTTGAAACCTTCGGACGCATCGATATTCTGGTGAACAACGCGGGGATCACCCGCGACAACCTGATCATGCGCATGAAGGAAGAGGAGTTCGACCAGGTCATTGAGACGAATCTCAAGGGCGTGTTCAACTGCATCAAGGCCGCGACCCGTCCGATGATGAAGCAGCGCTCGGGACGCATTATCAATATCTCCTCGGTGGTGGGAGCGCTCGGCAATGCGGGGCAAATGAACTATGTGGCCGCCAAAGCCGGCGTGATCGGCATGACCAAGACGGCGGCGAAGGAGCTCGCTTCCCGCGGGATTACCGTGAACTGCGTCGCTCCGGGCTTCATCGAGACGGACATGACCGACAAGCTGAACGAGGAGCTGCGGCAGGCGCTTCTGACGCAGATTCCCCTGGCGCGCCTCGGGCAGCCGGAGGACATCGCCAAGGCCGTCAGATACCTTGCTTCGGAGGACGCTTCTTACCTGACCGGGCAGACGATTCATGTCGACGGCGGCATGTACATGTAAGGCTGTTCCTGTTTTTTGTTAAGCTTGGGACGTGCTATGGCATTTTGTCCCTAAGTTCAGTATAATACCATGGAGGAGGTGAACCGGATGTCCGATATTTTGGATCGCGTTAAAAAAATCGTCGTCGACCGACTCGGAGTGGATGAGGCGGAAGTGACGCTTGAAGCTAATTTCAAGGATGACCTTGGTGCCGATTCTCTCGATGTAGTAGAATTGGTTATGGAGTTGGAAGATGAGTTTGATATGGAAATCTCTGATGAAGATGCAGAGAAGATCGCTACTGTAGGTCAAGTAGTGGAGTACATAAAATCTCATACCTAAGCAATAAGTCCCGTTTGTAATAGAACGGGACTTATCTCCATTCCACGGCAGTGCCAAACGCCAGGCGGCAGATGCTGCAGGCGGCCTGATTCTTTACCCATAACGACCATAATAACGAGAGTTATTCATAATAGAGGTGGACACATTTGAAACAGAGAGTTGTAATTACAGGAATCGGCGTGATGTCGGCGCTCGGCAAGGACCATGAGACGTTTTGGAACTCCCTGCTTGCAGGCAAATCCGGGATCTCGCTCATCGAGTCTTTCGATGTCAGCGAGTATCCGACCCGGATCGCGTCGGAAATCAAGGACTTTAATGCGGAAGATTATGTGGAACGCAAAGAAGCCCGCAAGATGGACCGGTACGTGCAGCTCGCTGTAGCCGCAACGAAGATGGCCTTGAAAGATGCCGACCTGAATCCGAAAGAAGGCGTGGATGCCGAGCGCATCGGCGTGTACGTGGGTTCCGGGATCGGCGGGCTGTCGACGTGGGAAGAACAGCATAAGATTCTTCTGGAGAAGGGACCGAAGCGGGTCAGCCCGTTCTTCATCCCGATGATGATCGCCAACATGGCGGCCGGCATGATCTCCATGCTTACAGGCGCCAAGGGACCGAACAGCACGGCGGTCACGGCCTGCGCAACGGGCACGCATTCCATCGGGGACGCCTTCAAGGCGATCCAGTACGGCGAAGCGGATGCGATGATCTGCGGCGGCGCCGAAGCGACGATTTCCCCTACCGGAGTCGCCGGGTTCTGTGCGATGCGGGCGATGTCGACCCGCAACGACGAGCCGGAGAAGGCCAGCCGGCCGTTCGATACGGACCGTGACGGGTTCGTCATGGGCGAGGGCGCAGGCATCCTGATCCTCGAATCGCTCGAGCATGCGCAGAAGCGCGGGGCGAAGATCTACGCCGAGGTGATCGGCTACGGCCGCAGCGGCGACGCTTACCACATGACCGATCCGGATCCGGACGGCGCGGCACGCTGTATGGCCAAAGCCGTGAAGGATGCGGGCATCGAGCCTCAGGCTGTGGATTATATCAATGCGCACGGAACATCCACACCGGTGGGCGACCGTTCGGAGACGACGGCGATCAAGAAGGCGTTCGGCGAGCATGCCTACAAGCTGGCGGTCTCCTCGACGAAGTCGATGACGGGCCACCTGCTCGGAGCGGCGGGCGGCGTCGAAGCGATTGTCTGCGCGCTGGCGCTGAAGAACGGCAAGATTCCACCGACGATCAACCTCGAGAACCAGGATCCGGAATGCGATCTGGATTATGTCCCTAACACGGCCCGCGAAGCGAGCCTGAACGTGGCGATGTCGAACTCGTTTGGCTTCGGCGGACACAATGCCACGATCGTGCTGAAGAAATACGAAGCATAACCTTTTATGCGGCTGTCTATACTAAAATAATTGTTTCCGGGAAGTCGTGTACCCGCTTCCCGGAAAACAAACTGCTAACACGAAGGTGATAAAGACATGCATCGCAACCTAAAGCTGCTTCAGTCTGAGCTCAACATCACATTCAGCAACCCTGATTTGCTCCGGCAGGCGTTCACCCATTCGTCCTATGTGAACGAGCACCGGATCGGCCAGTACAAAGACAATGAACGCCTGGAATTCCTCGGTGACGCGGTATTGGAGCTAACCGTCTCGGAATATTTGTTCGACAAATATCCCGACCGTTCGGAGGGGGAGCTCACGAAGCTCCGCGCTTCCATCGTCTGCGAACCGTCGCTTGTCGGCTTCGCCGAGCAGCTCGAGTTCGGATCCTATGTGCTGCTCGGCAAAGGTGAGGAGCTTACCGGCGGCCGGACACGGCCCGCACTTCTGGCGGATGTGTTCGAATCCTTCATCGGCGCGCTGTATCTCGATCAAGGGCTGGAGAGAGTCCGTACCTTCCTGCAGCAGTATATGTTCCCGCATCTTCCCCAGCAGGGCAGGCTGCTGACAGCCGATTACAAGACGCATCTGCAGGAGCATACCCAGCAGCACAGCATGGGGCAGCTCGAATACAAGATTGTCGATGAGCGGGGGCCGGCCCATGAGCGCGAGTTCGTGGCAAGGGTGTTCCTCGGCGAGCAGCTGCTCGGCGAAGGCACGGGCCGTTCCAAGAAAGAGGCGGAACAGCACGCGGCAGCGGAAGCGCTTGCCAAGCTGAAAGTCAAAGTGGAGCATAAGTAAGAAGATCGTAGGAAGCGGCGGCGCCGGGGGCGGACGCCGTTTTTGCGTTGCGGGCAGGGGACCCTGGGCCGGCTGCGATAGGTCTCCGGGGGGCCTGGGAGCAGCAAGGGTGGTGGGTTGGCGAACGGCTGGTTCTCTGCCCGGGGAGTAAGCTGCTGCAGGCCCGCGCGGCAGATGAACGAATGCGACGGGCAAGTTGTGACTCCCGCAAGGGGGCTGCCCTGCATTCGTACGGTGAATGTCCGGATGGCGGGGCGGGAACCTGAGGAGGAAACAGAAACAGGAACAGGAACAGCCCGAGGGTTGGTTTGAACGTATACATAGGGCAGTGATGATATGATTGCCTCTATTGAGGATTTACGGCTGACGGAGTTCTGAAGAAAGCCGGCAGCGGTGAGGCACGACGGGCCGTGCGGCGGCTCCTTTCTCCCTTTTTGGAAGAGGAATGTGGTACAATAGGTGCAGAGGTGAGTGAACGTTGTTTTTGAAACGTATTGAACTTTCAGGCTTCAAATCGTTCGCGGACCGGACCGAACTGGAGTTCGTGCAGGGCATTACCGCCGTGGTGGGCCCTAACGGAAGCGGCAAGAGCAATATCTCGGACGGCATCCGCTGGGTGCTCGGCGAACAGAGCGCCAAGTCCCTTCGCGGGGGCAAAATGGAGGATATCATCTTCGCCGGCAGTGACGCCCGCAAGGCGGTCAACTACGGGGAAGTTTCGCTTACGCTGGACAATTCGAGCCAGTCGCTGCCCCTGGATTTTCAGGAGGTGACGGTCACCCGGCGGGTGCACCGGCAGCGGCGAGAGCGAGTATCTGATCAACCGGCAGGCCTGCCGCTTGAAGGATATTACGGAGCTCTTCATGGATACGGGGATCGGGAAGGAAGCGTACTCGATCATCGGGCAGGGGCGCATTGAGGAAATTCTGAGTACGAAGTCGGAGGACCGGCGCGGGATTTTCGAAGAGGCCTCGGGCATCGTCAAATATAAATCGCGCAAGCGCGAAACCGAGAAAAAGCTGCAGGAGACCGAGCAGAACCTGCTGCGGATCCATGACCTGGTGACGGAGCTGGAGGACCAGCTCGAGCCGCTGCGCGAGCAGTCCGAGAAGGCGATCCGCTTCAAGGAGCTGAAGGCGGAGCTCAAATCCAGCGAGATCGCGATGTATGTCTACCAGATCGAGCAGATCTATGAGACGTGGACGGAGACGAACAAGAAGCTCGAGGTGCTCAAGGAAGAACAGCTGCAGCTCTCGAACTTCGTATCCGTGCATGATGCGCAGCTTGAGACACACCGTCTGGAGATGCGCAGCCTCGAGGAGCAGGTGGAGCGCCTGCAGCACCATCTGCTGCACCTGAGCGCGGAGTTCGAGAAGTGCGAAGGCCAGGGCGAGGTGCTCAAGGAGCGACAAAAAAGAACTACGCCGCGAACCGCGCGCAGCTCGAATTAGCGATCCGGGGCCAAGAAGTGCGGCTCAGCGGCCGTGAGGCGGAGATGGCCGAGCTTCAGGGGCGCCTGCGCGACGTGGCGGCGCTGCTCGCCGAGACGGAAGGCAAGCTGCGCGCCGAGGAGGACCGGCTGCTTGGCGTTGCGGGAGGCATCTCCAGTGAAGAGGAGGAACGCCTGAAGGGCGACTTGCTCGAGGTGCTGAACGAAGCGGCCAATGCACGCAACGAAGCGCGTTACGCAGAGCAGCAGCTCGAGGCGCTCGGCCGCCGGATGGACCGGCTCGGCGGGGAGAACCGCAAGTGGAAGGAGCAGCAGGAGAGCATCGCCCAGCGCAAGGCGGAGCTTGAGAAGCGTCTTGAGGAAGCGGTCACCGGCATCGAGGAGATGCGCAGCCGCTATATCGAGGTGAGCCAGGGGCTGAAGTCGAAGCAGTCGCTCTTCGAAGAGGCACAGGGCGCGCTGCGCAAGTGGGAGCAGAAGATTGACAGCATGATCTCCCGCCGGGATACGATGCGGGAGATGGCCAATGACTACGACGGCTTCGTGCACGGCGTCAAGGAAGTGCTGAAGGCGAAGGACCGCGGCGACCTCCGAGGCATCCGCGGTGCGGTGGCCGAGCTCGTCAAGGTGCCGGCCCACATCGAGACGGCCGTAGAGACGGCGCTCGGCGGGGCGCTGCAGCACATTGTCGTCGAGAACGAGGCGAACGGGCGGGAGGCGATCGCCTTCCTGAAGAAGCGCCAGCTCGGCCGGGCGACGTTCCTGCCCCTGGATGTCATCCGGGGCCGCAGCGTGCCGGAGCATGAACAGCGCAACATTCAGGACATGGAAGGGTTCGTCGGCGTCGCGGTCGATCTGGTGAAGTTCGACGAGCCGTACCGCAATATCGCCGGCAGCCTGCTCGGCAATGTGATTATAGCCGACACGCTGGAAGTGGCGAACCGCATCGCAGCCCGCGTCCAGTACCGGTACCGCGTCGTGACGCTTGACGGCGATATCGTCAACCCGGGCGGATCGATGTCCGGGGGCTCGCAGCAGAAGAAGACGGGCAGCCTGCTCTCAAGGCAGCGGCAGATCGAGGAGATGGACAAGGAGATTACCATGTCCGAGTCCCAGCTGCAGGGCCTGCGGAATAAGGCCGTATCGCTGCGTGAGGAGATTGCCGAAGCGAACCGGCAGCTCGATGAGCTGCGGGCCGTGGGCGAGAGCCGCCGCATCGAGGAGCAGCAGGTGCGCGCCTCGCTCGCTCCGCTGGAGCAGGAAGCGAAGCAGGTTGCCGACCAGCTCGCCCTCTACGGCGCGGACGGCGACTCGCTGACCGAGGAGCGCCGCGATCTCGAGCGGCGCGGGCAGGAGGCGAAAGCTGCGCTCGAGCGGCTGCAGCGCCGGGAAGCGGAGCTGCAGCAGGCGATCCGCGATGCAGAGGTGCGCCGCAAGGCAAGCGAATCCGCGAAGGAGGAGCTGCAGACGCAGCTCACCGACCTGAAGGTGCAGGTCGCCTCCCAGGCGCAGGAGAAGCAGTCGCTGCAGGCGCAGGAGAGCCGGATGAAGCTGGAGCTGCAGGCGCTGCACAGCGAGCTGCAGGGCAACCGCAACCAGCTGAGGCAGCTCGACCGCGACATGAGCAGCCATGAGCAGGAATCGGTGGAGCAGACGCAGCAGCTCAACGATCTGAAGCTGAAGCGGGACCAGTGTTCCGAGCAGCTCGATCTGAAGCGGGCGGAGCGGGCCAAGTGGAGCGCGAAGCTCGAAGCCGAAGAGAACAAGACGCGCGAGCAGCGCACGCAGCTGCGCCAGGTCGAGGAGCAGCTGCACCAGACCGAGGTGCGGGTCAACCGCCTCGACGTCGAGCTCGAGAACCTGCTCAAGAAGCTCTCCGAGGACTACGAGCTGAGCTACGAGCGGGCCAAGGTCAAGTACCCGGTGCCGGAGGACGTGCTCGGCACGCAGAACAAGGTGCGCGATCTCAAGCGGGAGATCGCGATTCTCGGCGACGTCAACCTGGGTGCCGTCGAAGAATTCCAGCGCGTCAACGAGCGCTACCAGTTCCTCGCGGAGCAGAAGAACGATCTCGTGGAGGCGAAGACCGCCCTGTACCTCGTCATCCGCGAGATGGACGAGGAGATGGGCAAGCGGTTCCGCACGACCTTCGATGCGATCCGCTCGCACTTCGTCGTCGTCTTCGCGAAGCTGTTCGGAGGCGGCCGGGCCGACCTGATCCTCTCCGAGCCGGAGAACCTGCTCGATACGGGGATTGAGATCGTCGCCCAGCCGCCGGGCAAGAAGCTGCAGAACCTGCAGCTGCTCTCCGGCGGCGAGCGGGCGCTGACCGCGATCGCGCTGCTCTTCTCGATCATCCGCGTGAAGCCGGTGCCGTTCTGCGTGCTCGACGAGGTCGAGGCGGCGCTGGACGAAGCGAACGTCTCGCGCTTCGCGGAGTATCTCCGCGAGTTCTCGGAGCAGACGCAGTTCATCGTCGTTACGCACCGCAAGGGAACGATGGAGGAGGCGGACGTGCTCTACGGCGTCACGATGGAGGAAGGCGGCGTATCCAAGCTCGTCTCCGTCCGGCTCGAAGAGGACGAGGCGATCATGGAAGCGGGCTGACAAGCCGAGTCAAGGGTATGATCTTCAGTTGAATGGACCTCATCGCCCCTTTGGGGCGGCGGGGTCCGTTTCCGGCTGTACGGGCCTTACCGGGAGCGGGGAGCCTCGGCGGCGGGGCCTTTTTGACACACCCCCCTCTCATAGTGGACAATGGAAGCATGAACATTCGATAAAGGTAGGTAGGTGCCCCGTGAGTTTTTTTAAGAAGCTGAAAGAATCCATCACTGCCAAAACCGAAGCGGTGACCAACAAATTCAAGGAAGGCCTCTCGAAGACCCGCGACGTGTTCGTCGAACGGGTGGACGATCTGTTCTCCCGGCGCAAAAAAATCGATGAGGAGTTCTACGAAGAGCTGGAGGAAATCCTGATCGGCGCCGATGTGGGCGTCAATACGGTCATGAAGCTGGTGGAAGATCTCCGCAGCGAAGTGCGCAAGCGGAAGATCGAGAATCCTAGCGAGCTGCAGCCCGTGCTCTCCGAGATGCTGATTGCCCTCCTCAAAGGCGACGAGCAGGTGAGTCTGAAGATGGCCGACTCCGGTCCGACGGTCATTCTGTTCGTCGGCGTCAACGGCGTGGGCAAGACGACGACCATCGGCAAGCTGGCGCACCGCCTGAAGAACGAGGGCAAGAAGGTCATCCTGGCGGCGGGCGATACGTTCCGTGCCGGAGCGATCGAGCAGCTCGAGGAGTGGGGACGCCGGGCGGGCGTGGACGTGATCAAGCAGCAGGCGGGCTCGGACCCGGCGGCGGTCATGTTCGACGCGCTGAAGGCGGCCAAATCCCGCGGAGCGGACGTGCTCCTGTGCGATACGGCCGGGCGCCTGCAGAACAAGGTCAACCTGATGGAGGAGCTCAACAAGATCTACCGCGTCATTACGCGCGAGATTCCGGATGCGCCGCATGAGGTGCTGCTCGTGCTGGACGCCACGACAGGCCAGAACGCGCTGTCGCAGGCGAAGCTGTTCGACGAGAAGTCGGGCCTCACGGGCCTCGTGCTCTCGAAGCTCGACGGCACGGCCAAGGGCGGGATCGTCGTGGCGATCCGCCAGGAGCTGAAGCTGCCGGTGAAGTTCGTCGGCCTCGGGGAGAAGATGGACGACCTGCAGCCGTTCGACTCGGACCAGTTCGTGCATGCTCTCTTCAGCAAATGGATCGGCGAGGCGGACAAGGCGGAAGAGCAGGTGTAATGCGGATTTTCGCCCGGGAAGGGCGTCTGCTGGTGGGCCTGAAATCCTGACAAGGAGAAAAGCTTGACATCTTCTTTCGGATTGGGTATGATAGTCTCTGTTGTTCACGCTGTAAAGTGTTTTACCTTAACGGGGGTGAGCACGGTGACCGAGGACGGCGTCCTTCTGAAGACGAACCGGATCAATCTCCTGTTCGATTTCTACGAGAAGCTGCTGACAGAGAAGCAGCAGATCTTTATGAGGCTTTACTTTCACGACGATTACTCGCTCGGCGAGATTTCAACCGAATTCGGGATCTCCCGCCAGGCGATATATGAACATATCAAACGCGCCGAGGCCGTGCTTGAAGATTATGAAGCGAAGCTGGGACTGGCTCTGAAGCATGAGCAGCGGGCTCTCCTCCTGGAGAAGCTCACGGGATTGTGCGACGGCCTGCCGGGGGAGCGGAAGCTTGAAGCGGTCTCCTTGATCGGGCGCCTGAATGAGCTCGACTAACACATAACAACATCCTGTAAGGTGGTGACGACCTGTGGCTGCATTTGAAGGA
The DNA here is from genome assembly GCF_000250655.1 of Paenibacillus mucilaginosus 3016. Classification (NCBI taxonomy): domain Bacteria; kingdom Bacillati; phylum Bacillota; class Bacilli; order Caryophanales; family Paenibacillaceae; genus Paenibacillus; species Paenibacillus mucilaginosus. The sequence goes on along the minus strand of NC_016935.1, from coordinate 6,215,903 downwards.
TTGGCCAGCCGGCTCCAGAATGTGTTCAGCAAGCTGAGAGGCAAGGGCAAGCTCACCGAAGACGACGTGAACGAAGCCCTGCGCGAAGTGCGTCTCGCACTTCTGGAAGCGGATGTGAACTTTAAGGTCGTCAAGGAATTCATAGCCAAAGTGAAGGAGCGGGCCATCGGCCAGGAAGTGCTCCAGAGCTTTACCCCGGCGATGGTCGTTGTCGACATCGTAAACAAAGAGCTGACGGAGCTCATGGGCGGATCGCAGAGCAAGCTCGCCCGTGCGAATAAGCCGCCGACCGTCATTATGATGGCGGGTCTGCAGGGTGCCGGTAAGACGACGTCCACCGGTAAGCTCGCGAAGATGCTCCTGCAGCAGAATCACCGTCCGCTGGTCGCGGCGGCCGACATTTACCGGCCGGCGGCGATCAAGCAGCTGCAGGTGATCGGCGAGCAGCTCAAGGTGCCGGTCTTCTCGCTGGGTGACCAAGTCAGCCCGGTCGAGATTGCGAAGCAGGCGCTGCAGCATGCGAAGGATCACAATAACGACTATCTCATCATCGATACCGCAGGCCGCCTGCATATCGACGAGAACCTCATGGAAGAGCTGAAGCAGATCGTCGAGGCGGTTACGCCGCACGAGATCCTGCTCGTCGTCGATGCCATGACGGGTCAAGATGCCGTGAACGTGGCGGAGAACTTCCACAAGCAGCTGCCACTGACCGGTGTCGTGCTGACGAAGCTCGACGGCGATACGCGCGGCGGTGCGGCGATCTCGGTCAAGGCGGTTACCGGCTGCCCGATCAAGTTCGCGGCCACGGGCGAGAAGATGGACGCGCTCGAGCCGTTCCATCCGGAGCGGATGGCTTCGCGGATTCTCGGCATGGGGGACATGCTCACCCTGATCGAGAAGGCGCAGGCCGGCATCGACGCCGATAAGGCGAAGGAGATGGAGCGCAAGCTCCGCACCGCCGAGTTCACCTTCGATGACTTCCTCGACCAGATGGAGCAGGTGAAGAAGCTCGGTCCGCTGGACCAGATTCTCGACATGCTGCCGGGTGCCGGCAAGATGAAGGGCATGAAGGACCTCAAGGTGGACGACCGCCAGATGCAGCGCATCGCGGCGATCGTGAAGTCCATGACGAAGGAAGAACGGGCGAATCCCGACCTGCTCTCTCCAAGCCGGCGCAAGCGTCTGGCGGCGGGCAGCGGCAATTCCGTACAGGACGTCAACCGCTTCATCAAGCAGTTCGACGACATGCGGAAGATGATGAAGCAGTTCTCCAGCATGATGGGCCCGAAGGGCAACAAGCAGATGAAGCAGCAGATGAAAAAGCTCGGCCGCGGGTATGAAATTCCCGTTCTAATATATAGAACCGAAGATCTTACTCTGATGAGGAGGTGAAATCAATGGCAACTCGCATTCGTCTTAAGCGTATGGGCGCTCACAAAGCTCCTTTCTACCGCGTCGTGGTATCGGACTCCCGTTCCCCGCGTGATGGTCGCTTCATCGAAGAAATTGGTACTTACAATCCGGTTGCACAACCAGCCGCTGTAAATATTGATGAAGAAAAAGCACTGAAGTGGCTTCAATCCGGTGCACAAGCTTCCGATACGGTTCGCAGCCTGTTCAGCAAAGCTGGCATCCTGACGAAGTTTCACGAATCGAAACTGCAGAAGTAATCCGTAATGGATACGGAGGGTACCGATGAAGGATCTTGTGACAGTAATCGCGAAGCGATTGGTAGATCATCCGGATGAAGTACGCGTGAACCGGACCGAAGATGAACGAAGCATTACGTACGAGCTGAGCGTTCACCCCGACGATGTCGGTAAGGTGATCGGGAAGCAGGGGCGTATTGCCAAGGCGCTTCGGACCGTGGTCACATCCGCTGCAGTGAAGGAGTCGAAACGCGTTTCGGTTGAAATCGTTTCGTAATGGAAAGTATGAGAGTTAGGAGCTGCTCCTAGCTCTCTTTTATTATGATCCGGCCGGGGAGGGACCCATATGAGCGAGAAGTTGTACACCGTCGGCAAAATCGTCAATACGCACGGCATCCGCGGCGAGCTGAAGATCGTGCCGGAAACGGATTTTCCCGAGGAGCGCTTTGCTCCGGGCAGCAAGCTGCTGTTCGTCGATCCCGAGAAGGGGACGGTGCTGCCCCAGATTGTGGAATCCGCCCGCGACCACAAGACGATGTATATCGTCCGGTTCAAAGGGTTTACGAATATTAACGAGGTCGAGAAATACAAGGGCTGGCTGCTGAAGGTGGAAGAGCAGTATTTGTCGGAGCTGCCGGAGGACGAGTTTTATCACCATGAGATTCTCGGCTGTACCGTCGTAACCGATGAAGGCGAAGAGCTGGGAACGATCTCCGAGATCCTGTCGCCGGGGGCCAACGACGTGTGGGTCGTGAAGCGCCCGAAGGGCAAGCCGCTGCTGCTGCCTTACATTGACGAGGTCGTGCTGAACGTAGATATTGAGGCCAAGAAAGTCACCGTTCATATCATGGAAGGTCTGCTGGATCTATGAGAATCGACGTCCTGACGCTGTTTCCTGCGATGTTTGACGGGGTCTTCTCTTCCAGTATTCTCGGCAAGGCCCGCGACAAAGGGATCGTGAGTCTGAACACGGTCAACTTCCGTGATTATGCGAACAACAAGCACAACACCGTGGACGACTACCCTTATGGCGGCGGCGGAGGAATGGTGCTGAAGCCGGAGCCAATTTTTTCGGCGGTCGAGGGCATTACGGAAGGGCTGACGTCCGACCGAAAGCCGCGGGTCATCCTGATGTGTCCGCAGGGACAGAACTTCAACCAAAAGCTGGCGGAATCGTTCGCCGAGGAGGAGCATCTCATCTTCATCTGCGGCCATTACGAGGGCTATGACGAGCGGATCCGCGAGCATCTGGTCACCGACGAGCTGTCGATCGGCGATTATGTGCTGACGGGCGGTGAGCTGCCGGCGATGGTTGTGATCGACAGTGTCGTTCGGCTGCTGCCGGGCGTACTGGGCAACGAGATGTCCGCGGTCACGGATTCGTTTTCCACCGGCCTGCTGGAGTACCCGCACTACACACGGCCAGCGAAGTTCCGCGATTGGGAAGTGCCCGACGTGCTGATCTCCGGCCACCACAAGAATGTGGACGAGTGGCGGCGCAGGCAGTCTCTCATGCGGACCTGGGCCAAGCGGCCGGACCTGCTGGAGAACGTGGAGCTTACGCCGAAAGAGCGCAAGTGGTTCGACGAATGGCGGGCATCGCTGGAGTCTAAGGAAGCACCGTCTGCGGATGGAAAAAACTAGGTTGCGTGCTTTGGCACAATATGTTACTTTATACCTATATGCTGTTGGTTGCGGAAGAACCGCTTTACCGTATGGACCGGGAGGTCGTACGATAAAGCGGTTTTTTGCGTTCCTGGGAACTTTTCTGTTCTTAATATGTTACAAATGCTTCAGGATATGGGTAATTTTGTCGATAAAAGGAAGAGTATTACGCATGAGGGAGAGGATAATTTGATGAAACCATGGATTGTACTGACAACATTAGTCTCGCTGCTAGGTACCGGTTGTACCGAAGCGGCGGCGAATACACCGGCTGCCGTGGTGTCGCTGACGGACATCGGTGGACACTGGGCCGAGCCCCAGATCAAGGGAGCGGTGGCGAAGCGTTATGTGGACGGCTACGAGGATGGGACCTTTCGGCCGGAGAAGCCGGTCAGCCGTGCGGAGTTTATCAAGCTGCTAACTGTGGCCGCTAATGTGAAGCCTGGGGCTGCGGGAGCCAGCTGGTACGACCCGTATGTAAACGCACTGAAAGGCGAGGGTGTGCTGCGGGACCGGGATTTTCAGGAGATGGGGGGGAACATGACCCGGGCCGAGATAGCCAAGCTGGCCGTTCGGATGGCGAAGAAGGAGTACGCGGATCCGAAGGTGCAGCTCGAGGACAACGCGGCCATGACCCAAGCCGTCAAGCTGGGGCTGATCCAGGGTCTTGCCGGCGGAGAGCTGGCACCCGAGAAGACGACGACCCGGGCGCAGACGATCACGGTGATCGAGCGGGTGCTAAAGGTCAAGGCGGGGGAGACGCTGCCGGTGGATGCGCTGGCGGTTCGTAATAGTGAATTGGCGAACAGTGGGAGCAATTTTGAGAGTGTGTTTGGGAAGCCGCTGCTGATTCAGTTTCCTTATACGACTTACCTGAACAGCAACGTGGATGTAAATATTAAAAGTTTCATGGTAGTAGACATGAATAATACGAATGATCCGATAGTGAAAAGTCTTAGGGAAAAGAAATACAAGAATAAACTTGATACAAATTGGTATAAAGATTCCTATGTAGTCTTAATGCCAATGACCTATACGGTAAAAGGTGGGGGAGAAGGAGCGGGTAAGTTTTATATAGCTCAAGGATACACCATTGGAATGGGAAAGGCTCTTATTAGCGATAAGTCATTAATGTTTTTTTCATTGGAAGAGGATGGAGTATATGAAGACGTCCTTCTTACTTTAATATCTGAGGATGAAGCTGCGGCGGTTAAAAGCAAAAGCCTTACCTACTTTCTTCAGAGAACTGATGGAACTCGAATTGTGTTCTACTAGAGAGGTGTAAAGAAACTGAAAAGGAGAACTAATAGGCACCTAAGTGTTGTGCTTCTGTTATTTTTTACACTTGAGCTAGTTTCGCCTTTTTTATATTCACTAGAAGCTTTAGCTGCAAGTTCTACGAAACGCTTATATATTGACTTTAATACGGGAACGATTATAGGTTCCTCGCTGAAGGTAAGTATCCCCGATGCAAATAAAACAATTGAGAATATAGACGTTTCAAGATATATGACGGGAGTACTTGAAGGCTGTAAGATCGTATTGAATGGGATTGAGCAAGCCTCTAAGTGTGTAGTTAAAAATAGTACTAATGTAAAGTTGAATGGTATAACGGGAAAAGAGCTAGAAGTATTCGGAAGAATGTCTACCAACCCGGGGCACCATATGTACAGATTACCAAACGGTTTGAAGTGGGAACATAATGCGTTAACTACGATAGAACCAATTCAGTTTAAAGCGGCACCTTCAACAGAAGTGGCTGGAATTACAACATTTCCTGGAATTATACCTACAACGGGTAATTTTAGATCGTCTGCAAGTAGTGCATTTAATTACATTACGGATAAAGGCGGATATGATCTCAGGTATTCGTATAACAATCCTAATCAGGTGTCGTCCCCGGATTATGGAAAAGAAGGTTATGCGGTATCTGCGGCATACAACCTTACCGCGCCAGCTTCTTTCTATACCACCAAACCACAAGATACGATTAAAACACCCCCAGGAGAAATGTTTACTTCTGGAAACCTAGCACCATCATCGGTAGAAATTTATGGATGGGGTAAGGCTACTGATCGAGTCGGTTCTGTTTTAGGAGATCCCTTACCAGAAGCCTATTCTTGGGGCCCAGGCACAGATACTAGTGGTAATCCAATACTAGGTACTGGACTTGTTAAAGTTAGAAGGCTTCTAAATGGGGAGCTTGTAGAAGGTATCGATTATACAGTAGAGCCCGGCTCCAAACCCTACGGCGAAGACCGAAACTACTTTATGCACGTCGACACCCTATGGAAAGCCAAAACCTACGTCTACGAAGGCTACATCGACATTACCTACGGCGTTCCTACGACGCCTGATCTGTCGACGGTCTCTCTCCAAACCGACACGGCCTGCATAGCAGTGAACGATACGGTTACCTTTAAGTACGCTTACCGCAACGATGGGGACAGCACGACGACGCCGTTTAAGGTTCAGCTTCGGGCCAACGGGACAACGGTGCTGAAAACGGAGACGGTTTCGGGAGGGGCTCGTAACGGAGTCCTGCTCACCGGGACGTTCACCTATAAGTTTACGCATACGGCTCCGGTCGATTTTACACTGGTGGTGGACTCGGATCAAGCCGTTACGGATGACAAAAACCGCTCGAATAACGCATTAACCGAGCGGTTCACTGCCGTGGCTTCCTGCGGTGGGGGGCCGGCGCCGGGCGGGCCTGAGGTCGTCACCGCCGATTTCAAGATCCTCATTACTCCGACGCTGCCGTACGGGGAAGACAATACGTTTCAGCCCGACATCTCCATCACCGGCGGGGAAGGCTGTTCACTCGCCGCCGTGACATGGACGTATGTACAGGGAAGCCTCTCTCACACGTTCACGACTACGCAGGGCAATGCGCAGGGCTTCAACGGTCCGCCTTATCCGAAGGGGATGGGAGCGGGGCGGGTCGATGTTACGATGAAGGTGAAGTCCACCTGCGGGACGGAGGTCACATCAGGACCCAAGAGCTTCGAAGTGGTGCTCCCTGCGGATGGCAACGAAGGTCCGGTGTACGAACCGGGGTTCTTTGACGGTGGCAACACCTACGAATACCCTCCCGTACAGCGGGTGGTGCTGGGAGACCGGGTGGATCTCGGGATCATCCATGACCCCACGACGGTCCCAAAGACGCCGTATGATCCGGAAGACGACGGCATCATCTATTACTTCGATTTCAAAGGATCATCGAGCGAATGGCTCCGCAGCGTCGCGGAAGATAAGGGCTGGTGGGAATATGACCCGCACTTTGGTCCGGTTACCGCTGATCTGCTCGGAACGCACGAGATTCAGGTGACAGCGACCGATACCCGGGGAGCGAGAGGGCAGGGAAGCCCCAAGACCGCAAGGCTGGAGGTTGTGGCCCCGAACCCGGTGCCCATCATCACGCTGCCTCCCAAGGTGGTGGAGGGCAGAACGTTTACGCCCGACATTTCCTGCGCCAAGAGCTACAGCCCCAAGAAGAACGGAAAAATCTCCGAATGCTTGTGGACCGGCAAGATGAGCCTTTATCCGACCGCCGGGCCCGTGCCTATCACGCTGGAGGTCAAGGACCATGACGGCATGATGTCCCTGCAGCCGGCCCGGGATACGCTGGTCGTTCAGCCGGATCTGCCACCGGTAGTGCAGCTGGATAACCCGGAGTATGGTGTGCGGGGCAGCACGATGTACTTCAAGGATACCTCGTACAGCCCGGATCAAGATCCGATCGAGACGCACCAGGTGAAGCTGGCGTGCGACAGCAATAATAACGGTTCGTATGCGGATGAGGCCTGGACCGGCATAACGCCGGATGCTTCGGGCAGTTTTACTTATAACCCGGCCAGGGTAGGGAAGTGCAGTATCGAGATTTATATGAAGGAAGCGCTGGGGTACAAAAAGGACGCCAGAGGCTCCTTCACGTTCGAGATCGTGAACGAAGCGCCGGAGGTCGATTTTTATGTGCAGGGCTCGGACTTTCAGCCGCCGGAGATGACCTCGAAGAGCTTTGATGCCGCCGCGCTGCTCGACGCAGCCTGGAAAACCTCCTCCGTGTCAAGGGCCGAAAAAGGCAAGGAATATCTGTACCATGCCCAGGAAGGGGCACTGGAGACGGCGGCGGTGAACAGCCAGGGCATCTCGATACTGAACCGCAGCATAACGCAGCGGGTGCTGCAGTGGAGCTGTCCCCAGAGCTGGGACTACTGCCGCGGCGCCGGGAATATGGTAAAGCCGGACGTCTTCGTAGGAAATTCCGGGAACACCTGGGTGAACACGAACAGCACATCGACCGCCTACATGCCTCAATACGGAGTCATGACGGACGGTTCGGGCTACTGGAATAACAACTACAAGGCGACGGTGAATTATGAACTCGGGCGTGTCAAGTTCGTTGCCAGCGACCGGCATACCGGTTCTTCCGGGGGCTATAACTACTACACTTACGTGTACAGCTTGGGGGATATCGAGACCTCTTCCCGGATGGACGGCAGCACGATGCCGGCCAAACCGAAATATCTGTATTACTTTAAGGAGTACGTCAAATTCTCCGAACCGAATCCGGACCGGCCTCCGACTCCTCCACCTTCAAGCATTTGGACCGAGCCTGCTCCGAAGCCCTTGTACCAAGTCGGGGCGCTGCCCCAAGTGACCTATGGGGGAACGGTAAATGCAGTCACGGTGGTGGACACGGACCTGTACGGCGGGACACCGAGGATTTATGGCACAGACTTTGCGGGAAATGTATACAGCTACAACTGCTACTACAGCGAAGCCAAGTACGAGAATGTGTGCGACCTGCAAAAAAAAACGCCCGGCGGCGCCGTAATCTGGTCGATCCCCTCAGTCTACAGTACGGCGCCTTACTGGGTGCCTTCGATCTACAACGGGGTGATCCGCTATATCTCGGGCGATAACGCCAAACTTGTTGTGGGCAAAGGGCTCTATGATAACGCAACCGGAGCCCTGATCCGGAATATTGCGGACAGCGAAAGGATGATCGCCGGGTTTGCGGATGACCGGGCGGTCTATTACTCGGCTTATGTCACCGGGGAGAACGAGGAATCCCGTTATGAGAACAGCTACCTGCATACGCTGGATCTCCGCTCGTTGAGCGAGTACAGCACCTACTTGGGACCTTCACTCTACGACAAGGAAGATTCCGAATATGTGTACGGAAGTGACCACTATGCAACGACACTCTCGGCCGACCACAAAATCATGTTTGCAAGGAACGATGCCTCGAACATCGTCCTGTATGAATATGACCTGAGTTTGCAGCCCATCGCCAAAATCGCGGGCCAAAGCAAAGGAGGCACTCCGGCAGCTCCGGTCCTTATGGCTGACGGCTCGATTATGGTTCATGTGGCCTGGGATGATGACAGTTCGTACAGCTACCAAGCCTGGATCGTCAAGGGAGAGGCCGAGCGGGAAAATGCGGACCTTGCAAGCTACGGGCAGTTTTATAATGGGACGGAAACGTTGATGAACGGCGAGGTCTCGGCCGCGTTCAAGCTGAATTACGATTCGGGTACCGATATTGCCTCCTACGGGGTGTCGGGCCGGATGATGGACCACCGCAATATGTACCGCCTCGAGGTGTCGAACAAGAAATCCAAGCTGGTCAAGCTCGTGGACGGGAAGCGGACGGTGTTGAGAGAGGCCTCGTATCCGGTCAAGTTCGGGACTTACGTCAACGTGAGGCTCAAAATGAACGGTTCCCGCCTCATGGGCTATGTGAACGGGGTGCCGCTGCTCGAAGCGGAGGACACGACCTTTGGTTCGGCAGGCATGTACGGACCCTATTCGGAGACGAGATACGTTGCATTTAAAAATTTTACATCAACGGCTTATGTGGGGGATACGAACCCGACGCATAACACCCTGGTCGTCGGAACGCCGGCTGAATATGTGAAGAGCTATGGGGACCGGGAAAATGACCCGGGCATTGCGGAACTCACCCGCTGGAAATATACTCACACAAGCCCGAACAAATTTCTGGACGCAGGAGACGGCTTCTCCGGACTCTCGGCGTATCATGGTTCTACGGTCACGTCCCCGTACGCTTCGGATGGATAAAGTCGGCGTGTTCCGGGTGGATTATTCGATGCCCGATGACCCGGCGCCGGAGCCCTTCCGATACCCGAATGCCGCTTTTGCGTCCTACCGGAAGTACTCTGCGTAAAAAGCCAGACGGTCATTGTGCACCGCAGGCCGATATCGGAATTTACGCTGGGATTCAATACCGACGGAACGGTATGGTGGAGCGATACGAGCCGGGACCCTGACCGGTGGCTTGGCGGCAGTCAGTACTCCACAGAGCCAACAGGGATCGATTATGCGGCAACCCGGGGGGTCGTCGAGCGCAAACGGAACTATACCACCCCGGGCGGCGTGCTGAAGAACGGACAGCTGACCAGGCCGACCGAAAGCGGGGTCTACACCGTCCGTCAGGCGGTCAAAGATGAATACGGCGCCTGGAGCGAGTGGTACGAGGTGACGATTGAGGTCACGATGCCGGTCACCAACGCGCCGCCGGCCGTCTCGCTGACGTATCCTAACGGTACGCAGGCGTCGCCTACCTTCGTGGGGGCGAGGCCGACGATGACGTGGAACCAGTCGGATCCCGATCCGAACACCCTGTTCTCCGTCTACGATATCGCGATCAAGGACGAGTCGGGGGCCTGCGTCCGGTGCCTCACCAACCGCCCCATGGATACGTATGAGACGGGCTGGTCTTGGACGATGGACACGGACCTGGCAATGGGGAAGAAATACCAGGTACAGGTGCGGGTCAGCGACGGAACGGATTGGTCGCCTTGGTCGAATGTCGGCTGGATGCAGACCAACCGGCCGCCGGCGGCTTACATGACATACCCTTACGGAACGCAGGATGCGCCAACCGTGATGAATACGGCGCGTCCGCTGCTTAGGTGGAGACAGACGGATCCCGATCCCGCGCCGGTGTTCACGTTCTATCAGCTGCAGATTACGAATGAGGCCAACGACGTGTTGATCCTCGACAGCGGGCGGAGGCGGCAGAACACCACGGACACCAGTGCCAGCTGGAGCGTGCCGCAGGATCTGCCGGCCGGGCAAAAATTAAGAGTCAGAGTCAAAGTATGGGATGTGCGACTTGTTCTGCCATAACGTGCGGGCACCACGGAACCATGTGATGCCGGCGGAAAGGACAGGGGCTTTCTCGAAAATATAAACGCGTATGTCCTTAGAGGACGGCGAAGCCGTTTATCTTATGAAGAAAGCCTAACTCTGCTTCCGAAGACTGCGGCGGGGAGCCATGTTGTTCCCGCGGGGTCTCGTTAATACTCCTGCATGCCAAGAGCGCTCAGCCGTTCTTGGTATGAAGCCAGGTGAAGTCGGCAGAAGGAAGGCCGAGCCGCTGCTTACACGGCAGCGGCGGCGGACCGATATGCCGGACGGCTGAAAAGCCATCTACGGTAAGAATGACCGGTAACCGGTCTGACGAACGGCCGAAGGAAAGGGTCTACAGCTTTGCGGCATGGGAACATGCCGGCCAATGAAGATTGGCGCGGGTGGCGGCGAGTACCATCGTCCCATAGGAAAGCCGCTCTGCCGGACAAACGGCGGCAGCCAGCCCGCAGGCCCAGAGGACGTACCTAAGGATGGCACGGATAGCTAGGGGGCAGGGAACAAGGAAAGCAGGGGACGTCATGGAACCGGGGATCCGGGAAGTGACGGTTGCTATAAGGCTTTCTGCCGAAATGCATTCATCCCTGTGAGAGCAGGGGCACGACCGGTGAAGTACCTGTAACGGGTATGGAGGAACAGCCCCAAGTCTTCTGCAGCAACAGAAGATGGAGCGCCGTGTGCGCGGAAACGTGCATGCACGGTGCGGTGGAGGGGAAAAGGCGGAGGGAGTCTACCCAAGGCCTTACCTATTCCAATCAGTACGGAGCGGAATCCGACTGGTCGCCGCAGGCCTGGATGATCATCAACAGGCCGCCGGAGGGGCAGCTTTATTTTGAAACGCCGATTTACGAGCACGATACGCCGCTGTTCCGGGTTGCCGCCACGGATCCTGATCTCGATCCGCTGAGCGTCGTGGTCGAGAGCAGCTATGAGGGCGGGGGCTTCGAAATTATACAGCAGTGGAGCGGTCTGCCCTCCGGGTCGGACAGGGCCTTCACGTATGGTCCGCTGCCGGAGGGCAGCTACACCCTGAGGCTTACGGTGAGCGATGGCCGAGGAGGAGTGGATACGCAGACGTATTCCTTTGAGGCGCTGCCGCTGGAGCTGACGGGAGAGGTGACGCATACGCCGGAGTGGGAGGCTTACCGGCTGGCCTGGAACGCGAAGCATGCGGACGCCGAGCGGACGCCGGACGTGTTCTGGGCCGGTGAGGCGTTCGTTCTTGGAGCGCGGGTCACGGATACGGGAGTGGGCAGGACCAAAGCGCTGCGGGTGACGTCTCTCCTGATGGAAACGGGCGAAACGGCTGTTCTTGCCCCGGCAGGAGAGGTGCGTTATGCCGGCGAACTGGTCAATACGGAGCATCACCGGATGCTCCCGGATGGAAGCACCTGCGTATTCCGGTTCACGGTGGAATGGTCCAACGGCTATGTCCAGACGCATGATGTGCCGGTACGGGTCCGGGAGAGCATGTACGAGGTGATCGTGCAGCAAATCCGGCATTAAACGCAGGAAACCGGAGCGATCCGGAGAAGGAAGGAGCAGCTTCGGATTCATATGAAAATATTGGACTCTTTCTCCTAAACCTAGTTGTATTTCCTGTATGGATGTGCTATGATATTCAACGTTGTGACAAATTGCCCGTAAGGGCATGCGTCCGAAAACGGTGGTCCTCTGCACGTAACAACGAAGAACTACAGAATGAGCGGCATGAACACCTGTGTGGAAGGAGGGAGTCATCCATGAATTTGATCCAGGAGATCACAAAGGAACAACTGCGCACCGACCTGCCGAATTTCCGTCCAGGCGACACTTTGAAAGTGTACGTAAAGGTTATCGAGGGTTCGCGTGAGCGTATCCAGCTGTTCGAGGGCGTTGTTATTAAGCGTCACCGCGGCGGAATCAGCTCGACATTCACAGTAAGAAAAATTTCTTACGGTGTCGGCGTTGAAAGAACGTTCCCACTGCACACTCCGAAGATTGAGAAGATTGAAGTGGCTCGCCGTGGTAAAGTCCGTCGCGCGAAGCTCTACTATCTTCGCGGTCTGCGCGGTAAAGCAGCTAGAATCAAAGAAATTCGATAAGACGAACAACAGGGGCTTGGTACCAAGCCCCTTTTCGTTTTGTCTTTTGGGTAGTCCTACGATTAACTTCAGTTCGAGGAAAGGGCAGGAGAGCAAATGGAGCAGGACCAAACCGTTGACAAATCAACCCCTGTAAAAAACGAAGCCTGGGAATGGATCAAAGCACTGCTGATTGCCGCTGCTCTCGTGTTTTTTATCCGCTGGCTCGTATTTGCCCCCTTTATAGTGGAAGGACCATCGATGCAGCCGAACTTTGAGACTGGCGAGCGGCTCATCGTGAATAAATTTATATACCGCTTTACGGACCCCAAGCATGGCGAAGTGCTCGTATTCCATGCGCCATCCGAGAAAGACTACATAAAGCGGGTCATCGCGCTTCCCGGCGAAACCGTCCGGGTCGAAGGCGACCAGGTTTACGTCAACAACCAGCTTGTGGATGAAACCTATTTAAAGGAAGCGCTGGATAAGGCGAAGCAAGAAGGCAGACCCTATAACATGCGAAATTTCCCGGAGCAGACCGTGCCGGAAGGCAGCGTATTCGTCATGGGCGACAACCGTTCGAACTCCTCGGACAGCCGTGACCCAAGCGTAGGCTTCGTACCATATGAGAAGATTGTGGGCCGGGCGGATCTGATTTTCTGGCCGTTCGACAAGATCAGTCTGGTTCATTCCAAATAAGGAAGGGCGCAGGCTGAGGGAAGAAAGATGAGGTGACTCCTTTGACGATTCAATGGTTTCCCGGTCATATGACCCGGGCCCGTCGTCAAATTCAAGACAAGCTGAAGCTCATCGATCTGGCGATCGAGCTGCTGGATGCGCGTATCCCGCTCTCCAGCCGCAATCCGATGATTGACGAGATTCTGCTGAACAAGCCCCGTCTGGTGCTGCTGAACAAGAGCGACCTGGCGGACCCCGAGAGGACCAAGGAATGGGTGGCTTACTTCGCCGAGCAGGGCCTCAATGCCGTACCGATCGACTCGGTTGGCGGCAACCCGGTGAAGGAAATCATGAACCGGAGCAAGGACCTGCTGGAGGAGAAGATCGCGGCGCAGGTTCGCAAGGGCATCAATCCCCGTGCGATCCGGGCGCTGATTGTCGGGATCCCGAATGTCGGCAAGTCGACGCTGATCAACCGCATGGCCGGACGCAAGATTGCCGCAACAGGTGACAAGCCGGGCGTCACCAAAGGCCAGCAGTGGATCAAGGTTGGCACCGAGATGGAGCTGCTCGATACGCCGGGGATTCTGTGGCCGAAGTTCGAGGACCAGACCGTTGGCTTCCGTCTGGCGGCTACCGGCGCGATCAAGGAAGAGATTCTCCATCCGGAGGAGATTGCCCTGTTCGCTATGCGGTACCTCACGCAGCACTATGGCGATGCGCTCAAGGAGCGTTTCGGGCTCGATAAGCTGCCGGAGGATCCGCAGGATACGGACGCGATTGTCAAAGTGATGGAGGCCGTCGGGCGCAAGCGCGGCGCGCTGGTCAGCGGGGGTCGCGTCGATCTGGAGAAAGCTTCTCTGGCTATCTTGCGCGAACTCCGTGCAGGCAAGCTGGGCCGTATTACGCTTGAAACACCGGCAGATATCATGGTTACTGCCGAATAGAGAAGGAGCAGACCTTGGAGAAGGTCTGCTTTTTTGCATGAAAGGGGTTCCGTTCCTTGTAACTATCTTGAGTCGTATGTCGTCATGGAAAGAAAGACAGTAACGCAGGCGAGCTGAAAAGAGGGGGACGGTGCGGTGACCGGAGCGAAGGGAGCAGGGATGGCATCAAGGCGAATCCGCAGGCGCTGGGTGGTCCGGATCTTGTTTCCGGTCATGATCCTGGCCGCTGGATGGGTTGGAGCGCAGGCCTGGATGATCTGGACCTATGACCCGGGACACAAAACGGTGCCTTCGGATGCGGCGATTGTGCTGGGTGCAGCGGTATGGGGGAGCGAGCCATCCCCCGTGCTGAGGGAGCGGATCCACCATGCGGTGGATTTGTACCGTCAAGGGCTGGTGCGGAAGATTATCTTTACGGGTGGTACGGGAAAGGGCGCCGGGATGGCGGAGTCCGAAGCCGCGGAGCGGTATGCTGGGGCAATAGGAGTGCCCAAAGGAGATCTCCTGACCGAATCGAAATCGGTGATCACGGAAGAGAACTTGAGATTCGCTCTGGAGCTGGGAAAGACCCAGGGCCTGCGGAGCTACACGATCGTAAGCGACCCGCTGCACCTGAAGCGTTCGATGCGGATGGCGGCGGATCTGGGGATGGAGGCGGATGCCTCGGCTGCGTCGACGACAGTGTACCGGAGCTGGCGGACGAAGGTGCCTTTTTGGCTGAGGGAAGTCTTCTTCCATGTCGGTTATGTGATCACCAAGCCGTTCCGGGGACCGTAACTTCCGCAAAAAGGATAGGCAGATGCTGGCGGCCGAGGTATAATGAGCATATATAGGTTTTGGATTACAGGCAGCAGGTGAGATGAAGTGCTTGAATATGAACAATCCGTATGGTCGGCAGGCAAACGCCTGGTGGCCGGCGTGGATGAAGTAGGACGGGGCTGCCTGTTCGGCGACGTGGTGGCTGCGGCGGTCATCCTGCCCCAGGGGCTCGTGCTCGAAGAAGTGAATGACTCCAAGAAGCTCAGCGCCAAAAAAAGGGACAAGCTGTATGACATCATCCGTCAGGAAGCGGTCGCCGTCGGCGTCGGGATCGTCGACGTGGAAACCATTGAGAAGATCAATATCCGCCAAGCCTCGCTCCTTGCAATGAAGCTGGCGGTGAAGAGCCTTGAGGTGACGCCGGATTATCTGCTGGTGGATGCGGAGCAGGTGAACGTGCCGATCGAGCAGATGTCGCTGATTCATGGGGACGCGGTGTCCCAGTCGATCGCTGCGGCGTCGATTATCGCCAAGGTTACCCGGGACCGGATGTGCCTCAAGTGGGACGAGGAGTTCCCGGGGTACGGGCTTGCAGACCACAAAGGATATGCGACGAAGTTTCACCGCGAGCGTATTCTGGAATTCGGTCCTACCGCCATGCACCGGAGTCTGTTCCTGAGAAAGCTTCTCGGGACAGGGGAAGAAGAGGAAGTGGAGCAGGGCGTCCTGTTCTGAGAGAGGCGGCACGCATCTTTTCGTAATCTACTGAAAAATCCGGCGCCAATTGCCGATAATAGAGGTACCGGACTGGAAGCCGGCAGGGAGATGATCCCCGCCGGCTTTCCTTCTATTTGGCAGCGGAACAGGAAAGGGCGGTTGGCACATGAATGTTAGCGGCATGATTCGGAATCTCATGGGGGAAGCGCAGGTATCGGAGCCGAAGACCCTGGAGCTGAAGGTGGGCCAGGTCGTCAAAGGCATGGTCACCCAGTCGGTCTCGGACACGGAGGCGGTGCTTACGATCGGCGGAGTGCAGGTGCGTGCCCAGCTGGAAACGCCGCTGAAGCAGGGCGAGATTACCATGCTGCAGGTGCAGCCGGAGTCAAGCGGCGGGCAGGTCGTGCTGAAGCCGCTGCAGTCCTCGAATGTGCAGATCGCCGACCCATCGCTCGGCGAAGTGCTCAAAACGATAGGGCTTGAGGATACGGCGGCGAACCGGCAGCTTGTGCAGGGTATGCATCAGGCCGGCGTATCCCTCAGCAAGGAGAACGTGCAGGCTTTCGCCGAACTGATGAAGTCCATGCCTCAAGGAACCCAGGTAAAGGATGTGCTGCCTTCGGCGGTCATTGCGTTTCAGAAAGGGCTGCCGCTGACCCCGGATACGGTGAACTCCATCCGGCAGGCGGTGCAGGGGCAGCCCTTTCATGAGGTTGTAGAAGGCTTGGCGAAGCTCGTGGAAAGCGAGCTGGACGGCGGCGGAAGCTTGTCTCCGCAGAGCCGTGCGCTGCTTGAGAATGTAAAGAATCTCCTTCAGCAGGTGCGTGCAGCCGGGCTTGTGCTCAGCGGAGCGGCGGAAGGCGGTGCGGTGCAGCCGGGTGCGGGAGCGCAGGCGGCGGCAAGCGCAGGAGCGCAGGCGGTGCCGGGCGGAGCGGGCGCGGCGGCAGGCGCAGGAGCGCAGGTGGTGCCGGGCGAAGCGGGTGCGGCGGCAGGCCCAGGAGCACATGCGGCGGCAGGCGGAGCTAACGCAGCAGCGCAGGCAGTGCCTGGTGCGGAAGCGCAAGCGGCACCGGCCGACGCGCAGCAGGGAGCGCCGGAAGGCGGCCCGATGCTGCAGCGGCTGATGAAGGCGCTGGGCGTGGAGCATGAGCAGCAGGCGGTCAGGCTGCTGGAGCCGTCCGTACCCGGAGCTGCGGGGGCTGCCGAGGCCCCCAAAGCGGCTGATTCGCTGAAGAACGCACTGATGCAGCTGGCGCAGTCGAGTGAGGCGCCGGCGGCCCTGAAAGAGGCGGCACAGCAGGCGGTCCAGCAGATTACCGGCCAGCAGCTCATGCTGAGTCAGGACCGGACGGCCATGTTTTCGCATATTACGCTGTTCGTCCCGCTCCTTCATCCGAATGGCGACCAGACGGCGGCGGTGCACATTCAGTCGCGCAAAGGGAAGAACGGCAAGCTGGACGAAGAGAACTGCCGCCTGGTGTTCGACCTCCAGATGAAGTCGCTGGGCGATACGATGGTGGATGTGCAGGTGGTGAACCGGATTGTCAGCCTCCATGTCCTCAATGATGATCCGGTGATGCAGACGCTGCTGGATTCCTTCAAGGACGAGATTGCCAAGGGAATGGAGGCGATCGGCTACCAGTTCATCTCGATGAAAGTCTCCCCGTATCCGGAGCGTACGGGGGCGGCTTCTGCCGGCGACCCGGGGGCGGCGTCATCTACGCAGAGCCCGATGACGGCGGACCAAAGAACGTCGCTCTATAACCGTAAGCCGTACAAGGGGGTGGACATCCGTTTATGAAAGAGCAGCAGCCGACATCGGTCAAACGGGCGGTCGCCCTGAAGTACGACAAAGAAGCCGGCGGGGCGCCGAAGGTCGTTGCCAAAGGGAAGGGCCGCGTGGCGGAGGCCATCGTGGAGAAGGCAAAGGAAAGCGGCGTGATGATCCAGGAGGACCCTTCCCTGGTGGAGGTGCTCTCGAAGCTCGACATCGACCAGGAGATTCCGCCCGAGCTGTATCAGCTTGTGGCCGAAGTGCTGTCGTTTGTATATCGTTCGGACCGGAGGGCCAGTGAATGGAAAAAGGGGAACGCATGACGGGAGGCGGAGGCCGGCTAAACCGCAGACAGCTCGGTGCGGCAGGGGAAACGGCTGCAGAGCGGTATTTGCGGGGGCAGGGCATGCGTCCCCTGGCCCGCAACTGGCGCTGCCGTTCCGGTGAGATTGATCTCATTCTCATGGACGGGGAGCTCGTCGTCTTCGTCGAAGTGCGCACCCGGACCTCGAACCGGAGCTTCGGCACGGCGGCCGAGTCCGTCGACGCCCGCAAGCAGCGGCAGGTGGCGGCCACCTCCCAGGTTTTTCTGATGCAGCAGCACCTGCTGGACCGCCAGATCCGCTTTGACGTTATTTCCGTAGAGGCGCAGGGGGACGGCGCGATCCTGAGCCTTGACCATATCCGCAGTGCTTTCTGAAGAGGAGAGCGGCTGCGGATTTTTTGGGCTGCTGCTAAGCAGCAGCCCGGCCTACATGCCTCCTGGACTGAGCTTCTTGTCGAGCTGCCGGTACTGCAGCGCTTCGGCCACGTGACCGGCCGTCACCTGCCGGGAACCTTCGAGATCGGCGATCGTGCGCGCGATCTTGAGAATCCGGTCATGGGCCCGCACGCTGAGTCCGAGCAGGTCAAAAGAACGCTGGAGCAGCAGGGAGGAGGCTTCGTCGAGCTTGACGTGCTCCCGCAGCAGTCTGCCCTGCAGCTCACTGTTGAAAGTGATGCCGTCCGCGCCGTAGCGCTCTTTCTGGATGCGGTGGGCCGCCTCGACCCGATCTTTCATCTCCCGGGAGGAGAGCTGGGGGAGCGAGTTGTCCAGATGCTTGTAATCAATCCGGGGCACCTCGATATGGAGATCGATCCGGTCAAGCAGCGGCCCTGAAATTTTGGAACGGTAGTGGGCTACCTTCAGCGGGGTGCAGATGCAGCCCTGATGCTCGGTCTCGGCTCCCCAGTAGCCGCAGGGGCACGGGTTCATCGACGCCGCCAGGAGAAAGTGTGCGGGGAAGCGGTACACCGCCTTCGCACGGCCGATCGTCACGTGCCGGTCCTCCATCGGCTGCCTCAGCACCTCAAGCGCCATGCGGGAGAACTCCGGCAGCTCGTCAAGGAACAGGACGCCCCGGTGGGCCAGAGAGACCTCCCCGGGCTTCGGAATGCCCCCTCCCCCGACAAGCCCGGCGGAGGATACCGTATGGTGGGGCATGCGGAAGGGACGGGAGCGGATGAGCTGGCGGCGGTCGGCAAATTTGCCGGAGGCGCTGTAGATGCGCGTCACATCGAGCGACTCGCTTTCGCTCATCGCCGGGAGAATCGAAGGAAGACGCTTGGCCAGCATCGTCTTGCCGGTGCCCGGCGGCCCGATGAGCAGAATATTATGCATGCCCGCCGCACAGATCATCAAGGCGCGTTTGACGTGCAGCTGGCCGCAGACGTCCGCATAGTCCACCAGGGCCTGGGCCGGGCCGGGAGCGGCACTCTCAGCCCGTCTGTCCGTCCTCTCATCCCCGATGATCCGGCCCGTGTCCGCCGCAGCCGTGTCCGCGTCCAATCGCATTTCTCCATCGCCCTGCGGAGAGGGGCGCAGCTCGCTCAGGTTCGCGATGCATCGCGTCTCGCACCCTTCGATCCAGCCCGCTTCCTCCGCGTTGTCCAGCGGCACGAGGGCCTGCCCGATGCCCTGCTCGCCGGCGCTCATCATCATGGAGAGCACGCCGGGTACCCCGCGGACGGAGCCGTCGAGCGCCAGCTCGCCGATGATCAGCCTGTCCCGGCACAGCTCGGGGGAGATTTGGCCGCTTGTCATGAGAATGCCGGCTGCGATTGCCAGGTCGAAGGCGGCGCCTTCCTTGCGCACATCCGCCGGAGCGAGATTCACCGTGATCCGCTGCAGGGGGAAGACGAAGCCGCAGTTTTTGATCGCCGCCCGCACCCGCTCCATCGATTCCTTGATCGCCGAGTCCGGCAGACCCACGATGCTCATCTGGGGGAGCCCGTTGCTCAGATCGACCTCCACTTCCACCAGCTTGCCTTCCACCCCGTGCAAACATGCGCTGACTACTTTTCCGTACATAACAAAAAACACCTCTCCCATGATGGTCATGGCTCAAGGTGCTTCCTCATCCGCCTGATATTTCGATAGTCGTAATTGTATACGGATTCGCCGCCCTGCGCAATCCCCAATCTGCTTGCCGCCGTTCTTTTTTGGACGGCCTCCGGTTTAATTCCCTGAGGGATTGGCGACAATGATGCCAGAGGTGAGTTCAGATGCAGGAAAAACCGTATTTTTGTCCGAACTGCCGGTCCAACCGGGTCAAATTCAGCGTCATCTCCAGTATCTCGCAGCCCTTCCTGAAAGATGCCGTCACCGGGGCCTTGACGGAAGTGGGGGAGCAGGAGCCCCTGACGGACACGGAGCCGACCATTCAGTGTCTGGTCTGCAGTTTCAGCGCCAACGAGCTGCGGTTCATCAAGCAGGCCGAGCGCGAACCCCGTGCGGGACAGCCCCTTCCCCCGTCCTATCAGTAACTTTTATCCGCTGCAGTCCCAGCAAGACAGCCGTGCGTTCCTTGACCGAATGCGCGGCTGTTTTTTGTCGTTTGAGGGGGAATAAGCTTTCTTTTTGTTAGTAATAAAAAAGATATATCAAAAACTTCACAGAAAAATTAAGGAAACCTCAAGAAAAAAGTGGTACAATGAGTAAGGTTTGCGTCTGCGGACAAGCTAAGCTTCGGCAGGCGGACTGTGTAGATGGGCAGGTCTCCTTCACCGTTTGGGACCGATTCCATAGAGCAAGTCATTACCGATAGGAGGATTTTGCTAAATGAATATCCATGAGTATCAAGGCAAAGCAGTGCTCAAGCAGTATGGGGTTGCCGTACCGGAAGGTAAAGTCGCATTTTCGGTGGACGAAGCCGTTGAAGCGGCGAAGGCCCTCGGCACTCCCGTTGTTGTGGTGAAAGCGCAGATTCATGCCGGCGGCCGCGGTAAAGCGGGCGGCGTGAAAGTAGCCAAGAACCTCGATGAAGTTCGTACATACGCCAGCGAAATCCTTGGCAAAGTCCTCGTCACGCATCAGACAGGTCCGGAAGGCAAAGAAGTTAAGCGTTTGCTTATCGAACAAGGGTGCGATATCAAGAAGGAATACTACATCGGCCTCGTCGTTGACCGCGGCACCGGCCGTGTGGTTATGATGGCTTCGGAAGAGGGCGGCACGGAGATCGAAGAAGTGGCCGAGCATTCCCCTGAGAAGATTTTCAAAGAAGTGATCGACCCGGCGATCGGCCTGCAGGCTTTCCAGGCGCGCAAGCTGGCTTACAGCATCAACATTCCTGCCGAACTCGTGAACAAAGCAGTGAAGTTCATGACGGCTCTCTATACGGCATTCGTTGAAAAGGACTGCTCCATCGCCGAGATCAACCCACTGGTTGTAACGGGCGACGGCAGCGTCATGGCACTGGACGCGAAGCTCAATTTCGATTCCAACGCCCTGTTCCGCCACAAGGACATCCTCGAGCTCCGCGACCTCGAAGAGGAAGACGAGAAGGAAATCGAAGCTTCCAAGTTCGACCTGAGCTACATCGCCCTCGACGGCAACATCGGCTGCATGGTTAACGGTGCGGGTCTCGCGATGGCTACGATGGACATCATCAAGTACTACGGCGGCGATCCTGCCAACTTCCTGGACGTAGGGGGCGGCGCTACAACGGAGAAGGTAACCGAAGCGTTCAAGATCATCCTCTCCGATCCGAAAGTCAAAGGCATCTTCATCAACATCTTCGGCGGCATCATGAAGTGTGACGTGATCGCCAACGGCGTGGTGGAAGCGGCCAAGCAGGTAGGCCTGGACCGTCCGCTCGTCGTGCGTCTTGAAGGCACGAACGTAGAGCTCGGCAAGAAGATCCTCGCCGAGTCCGGCATCAACATCGTGGCGGCCGATTCCATGGCTGACGGCGCGCAGAAGATCGTTTCGCTCGTGAAGTAATTTCGGAAGGTTTCTTCCGATAGTGGGTTTGTCGGCAGTCTCTTCAAAATAATCAGGGGATGTGAACAATCAACATGTCTATTTTGGTTGATAAAAATACAAAAGTGATCACACAGGGTATCACAGGTTCCGTGGGCATGTTCCATACCAAGGGCGGCCTGGACTACGGCACGCAAATGGTCGGCGGGGTTACGCCGGGCAAGGGCGGCACGAACATCGACATCCAGCTCGAGAACGGCGAGACGGTTTCCCTTCCGGTATTCAACACCGTTGTGGAAGCGAAGAAAGCCACGGGCGCTACCGTATCGGTTATCTACGTACCGCCGGCTTTCGCTGCCGATGCGATCATGGAAGCCGTAGACGCGGAGATGGATCTGGCGATCTGCATCACCGAAGGCATTCCGGTGCTTGACATGGTGAAGGTAAGCCGCTATATGGAAGGCAAGAAAACCCGTCTGATCGGGCCGAACTGCCCAGGCGTCATCACTCCGGGCGAGTGTAAGATCGGCATCATGCCGGGCTATATCCACACACCGGGTCATGTCGGCGTCGTATCCCGCTCCGGGACGCTCACGTACGAAGCAGTTCACCAGCTGACCACCCGCAACATCGGCCAATCGTCCGCTGTGGGTATCGGCGGCGACCCGGTGAAGGGCTCCGAGTTCATCGACATCCTCAAGCTGTTCAATGAAGATCCGGACACCTACGCAGTTATCATGATCGGCGAAATCGGCGGTTCCGCTGAAGAAGAAGCGGCCGAGTGGATCGCAGCCAATATGACGAAGCCGGTTGTAGGCTTCATCGGCGGCCAAACGGCGCCTCCAGGAAAGCGCATGGGTCATGCCGGCGCGATCATCTCCGGCGGCAAAGGTACGGCAGCGGAGAAGGTGGCAACGATGGAGCGCTGCGGCATCAAGGTAGCTCCTACACCTTCCGAAATGGGCTCTACGCTCGTAAGCGTGCTGGAAGAAAAAGGTCTGCTCGAGAAGTGCATCACGAAGAAGTAATTCCATCGGGATGAGTCATCTGCGAAGCACAGCAGGTGCTGCGTAGCGGAAGCTTTGCGCAGCGCAGCTCTGCCTTGCGTTCATACTCTAGAGGAGATCTGTCTGCCGATGGGCAGGCCGTTTTCCTTCATTTCATAGGCAAGACCTGTGGGCAAGAAGCCCCTTCATTTCGCGTGTTTGCGCGGATGGAGGGGCTTTTTTTTGCTTGGAATATCAGAGAGCATCATTCCGTCTGCTCGTTACTGTCATCTGATGTTTTTAATAATCCCGACATCGTCCGTCAGGGAGGGCGAAGCCGTGTATCCGGGTTACGTCGGACGCCCCTTAGGGGGCTAAAGTTGTTTCTACTTAAAGGAGGATATATACTAGATGAACAACCGCGACATCTTGATCGCCCTGCATCATATGCCGGGCGTAGGTTCCCGAACGATTGACCTCGTGTTCCAGCACGTTTCGGATTTTACCGAGATAAGGACACGGGACCTGCCGCACCTCACCATCCCGGGATTGACCCCGGCCCGCGCTTCCGCCCTATCCAAGGGGTGGGCGGGATTGAGCGCAGCGTCGTTCGAGATGCGGGAGCAAGCCTACCGGGAGAAAGGCATTGGGTGCATCACCCGCTGGGATGAAGAGTATCCGGAGATGTTGAGGGAACTCCCGGATGCTCCCTGGGTCCTGTACACCCGCGGGGATGTGTCGCTGCTGAAGCGTCACTGCATCGCGATGGTGGGGACGCGCACGCCGACGGCTTATGGCCGGGCTGCCGCCGAAGGGCTGAGCGAGGGGCTGTCGGGCGCCGGACTCTGCGTGGTCAGCGGCATGGCGCGGGGGATTGACGCCTGTGCCCATATCGGGGCGCTGAAGGAGCAGGGCGGCACGATTGCCGTGCTGGGCTGTGCGATTGACGAGGTATACCCTCCGGAGAACAAGGCGCTCTACCACCGGATCGCCGACCACGCCCTGCTGCTGTCGGAATATCCGGTGGGGACGAAGTCCCATCCGGGCCTGTTCCCGCAGCGCAACCGCATTATCGCCGGGCTCAGCCTGGGCGTTGTCGTCGTGGAAGCCGCCCTGCGCAGCGGATCACTGATCACGGCGGACCAGGCGCTTGAAGCATCCCGCGATGTGTTCGCGGTGCCCGGGCCGATCTCTTCACCGAAGAGTCAGGGCACACTGTCCCTTTTGAAACAGGGGGCAAAGCTTGTCAGCAGCGCGCAGGATATCGTCGAGGAGTATACAGACCGGATATCTTTTCCTTCTTCGGCATACATTATCGGTACGGGCAAAGCCCTGCCGGAACTGACACCGGACGAGAAGCGTATCTGCGATCTGCTGCTCGATCACCCGATGAATGTGGATGAGCTCCTGGCGGGGAGCGGATTTACGTTTGGACATTTGCATTCAGTTTTGATAAATTTACTAATGATGCGGCGAATCGCCGAGCTGCCCGGGGCCGTCTACACTGTGCCCTGATCATCATACATATTTTTTTGTCGAAAGGGGATGGACACCTATGGCCGATTCGCTAGTCATTGTGGAGTCACCCGCAAAAGCCAAAACCATATCCAAATATCTTGGCAGCAAATATATCGTAAAAGCGTCGATGGGTCATATACGCGATCTGCCCAAAAGTCAAATCGGGGTCGAAGTAAAAAAGAATTTTGAACCGAAATATATTACGATCCGCGGCAAGGGCTCCGTGCTCAAAGAGCTGAAGGACGCCAGCAAGCGTGTCAAAAAAGTCTATCTGGCGGCTGACCCGGATCGCGAAGGGGAAGCGATCGCCTGGCATCTGGCGCATTATCTCGAGCTGTCCGATCAGGACGCCTGCCGCGTAGTGTTCAACGAGATCACGAAGCAGGCGGTCAAGGACGCGTTCAAGACGCCCCGCAAGATAAACCAGGATCTCGTCAACGCCCAGCAGGCCCGCCGAATTCTGGACCGGCTCGTAGGCTACAAGATCTCGCCGCTGCTGTGGAAGAAGGTCAAGAAGGGCTTATCGGCCGGACGCGTGCAGTCCGTTGCGGTCAAACTCATCTACGACCGGGAGAATGAGATCAAGGCATTCGAGCCCGAAGAGTACTGGACGATTACGGCGAAGCTGGCCGCGAACAAATCCGACTTCGAAGCCAAGTTCTACAGCGTGAACGGCGAGAAGAAAGAGCTGAAGAGCCAGTCCGAGGTCAATGAAGTGCTGGCCCTGCTCGGCGGATCCGATTTTGTTGTAAGCGAAGTCAAAGAGAAAGAGCGCCTGCGCAACCCGTCGCCTCCGTTCATTACGAGCTCCCTGCAGCAGGAAGCGGCGCGCAAGCTGAACTTCCGTGCGGCGAAGACGATGTCGGTGGCACAGCAGTTATATGAAGGAATTGATCTGGGCAGCGAGGGAACGGTCGGTCTTATCACGTACATGCGTACGGACTCCACCCGCATCTCGCCTGTAGCCCAGGAAGAAGCCAAGGAATACATTACCGGCAAATACGGGGAAGCCTACTATCCGGCCGAACCGCGCAATTACGTCAAGAAGAATGCCAATGCCCAGGATGCGCACGAAGCGATCCGTCCGAGCTCCGTGCTCCGGGAGCCGGAATCCATCAAGGCTCACCTGAGCCGGGACCAGTTCCGTCTCTACAAGCTTGTGTGGGAGCGGTTCGTCGCCTCCCAGATGGCGTCGGCCGTCCTCGATACGATGACGGTGGACCTGAACGCCGGTCCGGTGGTGTTCCGCGCGGTAGGCTCCAAGATCAAGTTCCACGGCTTCATGAAGGTCTACGTGGAAAGCAGTGACGAGGGGGCTGCCGATGCGGCGGCGGATGACGACAAGTTCCTGCCTCCGCTGAAGCAGGGCGATGAAGCGAAGCCGCAGGCCATCGATCCGAAGCAGCATTTCACCCAGCCGCCGCCGCGATATACGGAAGCACGGCTCGTGAAAGCGCTGGAGGAGATGGGCATCGGCCGTCCGAGTACGTACGCACCGACGCTGGAGACGATCCAGAAGCGCGGCTACGTGGCGATCGAGGAGAAGAAGTTCGTGCCGACCGAGCTCGGGGAGCTTGTGATCCAGCAGATGATCGAGTTCTTCCCGGAGATCCTGGACGTGGAATTCACGGCCCACATGGAAGAAGGACTCGACCACATTGAGGAAGGCAAGGAAGACTGGGTCCGGGTGCTCAGCGAATTCTATGATTCGTTCGAGAAGCGGCTCGAGGTCGCGGAAGAAGAAATGGAGAAGATCGAGATCCAGGACGAAGTGTCCGATGAGATCTGCGAGAAGTGCGGGAACCATTTTGTATACAAAATGGGACGCTTCGGCAAATTCCTCGCCTGCTCCGGCTTCCCGGACTGCCGCAACACGAAGCCGATCGTCAAGGATACCGGCGTCACGTGTCCAAGCTGCCACGAAGGGAAGATCATTGAGCGGCGCAGCAAGAAAGGGCGCATCTTCTACGGCTGCGACCGGTATCCGGCCTGCGAGTTCGTCTCGTGGGATAAGCCGGTGGAGCAGCCCTGTCCCAAATGCGGGGCGCTGCTCGTCGAGAAGCGGAACAAGTCCGGGACGTTCATCCAGTGCGTCTCCTGCGACTTTAAGGAAGAAGCCAAGGAAGATGACCGGGAGGATTAACGGGCCGTCCAAGGGGAGCGTGAGCTCCCTTTGGGGCCTTCGTCATGTCAGGAAGGCCCTAAGGGTGCGGCCAACCGCCGCCCCGGTATTCCGCAATTCACAGAACCGTCCGCGTCCGGCGGAGGGGCATATTTAGGAGGAAGCAAGTTGACAGAAGTGCAAAAAGTAACCGTCATCGGCGCAGGACTCGCGGGCAGTGAAGCCGCATGGCAGATCGCATCCCAGGGCGTGCCTGTTGTACTATATGAAATGCGTCCGGTCAAAAAGACGCCGGCCCACATCTCCGACCAATTCGCGGAGCTCGTATGCAGCAACTCGCTGCGGGCCAACGGGCTGACCAACGCGGTCGGCGTATTAAAGGAAGAAATGCGGATTCTGAACTCCCTGATCCTGCGCGCGGCGGACAAGCATGCCGTACCGGCCGGCGGGGCGCTGGCCGTGGACCGGGACAACTTCTCGGGTGAAGTCACCTCCCTGCTGCGCAATCATCCGCTGATCGAAGTGCGCAACGAGGAGCTGGAGAGGCTGCCGGAGGGCATCACGGTCGTCGCTACGGGCCCGCTGACCTCGCCGTCGCTGTCGCAGCATCTGCAGGAGCTGACCGGAGAGGACTACCTGTACTTCTATGATGCGGCCGCACCGATCGTGGAGAAGGACTCCATCGACATGAGCAAAGTATATCTGGCTTCCCGTTACGATAAGGGTGAGGCGGCATACCTGAACTGTCCGATGACCGAAGAGGAGTTCAATGTCTTCTACGAAGCGCTGATCTCTGCGGAGACCGCACCGATCAAGGAGTTCGAGAAGGAGATCTACTTCGAGGGCTGCATGCCGATCGAGGTCATGGCCTCCCGCGGCCGCCAGACCTGTCTGTTCGGGCCGATGAAGCCGGTCGGCCTCATCAATCCCCACACGGGAGAGCTGCCGTATGCGGTCGTTCAGCTCCGCCAGGACAACGCGGCGGGAACGCTCTATAACCTGGTCGGCTTCCAGACGCATCTCAAGTGGGGCGAGCAGAAGCGCGTGTTCTCCCTTATCCCGGGGCTCGAGAACGCCGAGTTCGTCCGTTACGGGGTTATGCACCGCAATACGTTCATTAACTCGCCGAAGCTGCTTCGTCCAACCTACCAGTTCCGCACCCGCGATAATCTCTTCTTCGCCGGCCAGATGACCGGGGTGGAAGGGTACGTGGAATCGGCTGCTTCCGGTCTGATCGCCGGACTGAACGCTGCACGCTACGCGAAGGGGGAGGAGCTCTTCGTCCTGCCGCCGGATACGGCGCTTGGCAGCATGGCACAGTATATCACCACGGCGGACTTCAACCACTTCCAGCCGATGAACGCAAACTTCGGGCTGTTCCCGCCGCTCGAGGAGCGCATCCGCAACAAAAAGCTCAAGAATGAGAAAATCGCGGAGCGGGCAATTGCGAAAATTCAGAATTTTTCCCAAAACCTAGACAATTCGACTTGTAAATAAAACTTGACCTATGTTACGATAGTCCCGTCTGTATACGAAGCGGCTGCTCTGCAAGCCGCACCACAAGAAGAAACTAAGCTGCACGGCTTAGTTTCTGTCTTGAAATATAAGCATGTAGATCTCTCGAAGCTCGTGCTCCTGTGAGTGTATGTCTCACGGGCTCGAATCTGTAATCTTATATTTCTTATAAACGCGTACTATCTTTCAGGACAGCGAAGCCGTTTATCTTGAGTGGAACGAATGGGAATGTGTTGCGTAGAAAGTCATGTTCGCTTCAGAACCAGTACATAGCGTAAGACCAATTGGAGGAGAATCCGGTCTATGGAACAAACCTTTCATGCGACGACCATCTTCGCCATCCGGCACCAGGGCAAAGGCGCGATTGCCGGAGACGGCCAGGTCACCTTCGGCAATTCGATGGTGATGAAGAGCCAGGCGAAGAAGGTCAGAAGATTATACCGGGGTAATGTGATCGCCGGATTCGCAGGCTCGGTGGCGGATGCCATCACCCTGTTTGAGAAGTTCGAGGCGAAGCTGGAAGAGCACCACGGCAACCTGCAGCGCGCAGCCGTGGAGCTGACGAAGGACTGGAGACAGGACCGGGTTCTGCGCCGCCTGGAAGCCATGATGATTGTAATGGACCGCAGCGGGCTCCTGCTGCTCTCCGGCAACGGAGAGATCATCGAGCCGGATGACGGCATCCTTGCGATCGGTTCCGGCGGAAGCTTTGCGCTGGCTGCCGGGAGAGCGCTTCACCGGTACGCTCCCGACATGAGCGCGCGGGAGATCGCGCATGCCTCGCTGACGATGGCTGCGGAGATTTGCGTATTCACGAACCACAATATTATAGTAGAAGAAATCGAGTAATCGAGATCAGGTCATGTTAGTTTTGGTAGCAGAAGGCCATCCTATACAGGGAGGTTCATACGAGTGAAGCCATCAGCCTTAACCCCCAGACAAATCGTAGCCGAGCTTGACAAATATATCGTAGGCCAGAAGTCGGCCAAAAAATCCGTGGCTGTGGCTCTTCGCAACCGTCACCGCCGCAGCCTCCTTGAGGAATCGCTCCGCGATGAGATCGTGCCTAAGAACATTCTGATGATCGGACCGACCGGTGTCGGCAAAACCGAAATCGCACGCCGTCTGGCCAAACTGGTCGGCGCTCCGTTCGTCAAAGTGGAAGCGACGAAGTTCACCGAAGTCGGTTATGTGGGCCGCGACGTGGAGTCCATGGTCCGCGACCTGGTGGAGACGTCCATCCGAATGGTCAAAGCCGAGAAAACCGAGGCGCTCAAGGACCGCGCCGAGCAAATGGTCACCGACCGGCTCGTCGTTATCCTCGCACCGAGCCCATCGAAGAACCGCGGCCAGCGCAACCCGCTCGAGATGCTGTTCGGCCAACAGCAGGGCGGAAGCGCAGCCTACAGCGAGCCGGATGATGCGGTGGACGCCGGTCTTGCGGCAAGACGCAAGGAGATCCGCGAGAAGCTGCTCCGCGGCGAACTCGAAACCGAAGTCATCGAGATTGAAGTCGAAGACAGCACCCCATCCATGCTCGATATGCTGGCCGGCCAGGGGGGCGAGCAGGCCGGGATGAACATGCAGGAGCTCTTCGGCTCCCTCATGCCCAAGCGGACGAAGAAGCGGAAGCTGCCGATCAAGGAAGCCCGTAAAGTGCTGCTGACCGAAGAGGCTCAGAAGCTGCTCGACATGGATGAAGTGATCCAGGAGGCGGTCCGCCGGGCCGAGCAGGACGGGATCATTTTCATCGACGAGATTGACAAGATTGCCAGCTCCACCCGCGGCAGCGGACCCGATGTATCGAGAGAAGGCGTGCAGCGCGACATTCTCCCGATCGTCGAAGGGTCGACGATCATGACCAAATACGGGCCTGTGAAGACGGATTACGTGCTGTTCGTAGCGGCAGGCGCCTTCCATATCGCCAAGCCTTCCGACCTGATTCCGGAGCTGCAGGGCCGCTTCCCGATCCGGGTGGAGCTCAGCTCGCTGACCCAGGAAGATTTCGTGCTCATTCTCAAAGAGCCGAAAAATGCCCTGACAAAGCAGTATACGGCCCTGCTGGAGACCGAAGGCATACGGGTCGTGTTCTCGGACGACGCGATCCAGGAGATCGCACGCATCGCCGCCGAGGTGAATGTCAATTCGGACAATATCGGAGCCCGCAGGCTCCATACGATCCTCGAGAAGCTGCTTGAGGACCTTTCCTTCGAAGCGCCGGACATAACGCTGGAGGAGATCGTTATCTCGCCGGAGTATGTCCGTGAGAAGCTGTCGGGCATCGTGCAGAACCGGGATTTAAGCCAGTATATTTTGTAATTGGAATTGTGGAGGCAGGAACATGACATTATTGATGAAGACCCGGAGGCTGAACAAACTGCTGCAAAAAGAAGCGGGTCACGCGGTCTCCTTTACGGATATGGCCTCGGTGCTCAGCGATATTTCGCAAGCGGACATCTTTGTGATCAGCCGGAAAGGAAAGGTGCTGGGGAGCGCGTTTTCATCACAGGATGGCGATTTGTTGATCCATACGTCCGTACTGCAGGAGAACCGGTTTCCGTCGGAGTATAACCAGCTGCTGCTGAAGGTGGATGAGACCTCGTCCAATCTCGCGGCCGGGAGCCCCTACGACGTGTTCGGAGAGCATCCGGGCCATGAGCCTTTTTATATTACCATCGTGCCGGTGATCGGCGGCGGCGAACGTCTTGGGACTTTGGTCCTGACCAAACGTGGCAGCCAGTTCATCGACGACGATCTGATTATGGCGGAATACGGCTCAACGGTCGTCGCCATGGAGATTCTCCGCGAGAAGGCGGAGCGGATTGAGATTGAAGCCCGCGGCAAAGCCGTCGTCCAGGTAGCCGTAGGTTCCTTATCCTTCAGCGAGCTGGAGGCGGTGGAGCATATCTTCGAACAGCTGGACGGCAACGAAGGCCTGCTCGTGGCAAGCAAAATTGCCGACCGGGTAGGCATCACCCGTTCGGTCATCGTCAATGCGCTTCGCAAGCTGGAAAGCGCCGGCGTGATCGAAACTAGGTCTTTAGGCATGAAAGGGACCTATATCCGGGTCCTGAACGATCAGCTGATGACCGGAATTCAAAGCGTAAAGTCATAATTTGTGTGAGATTTGACATAAGAAAACAGCCTTCGACGCCCTATATGCGAATATAGGGCTTTTTTCTTATTGTAAACTTTTCCAAAAATCCGCAATATAGAGGCTGGTCCTTTAATTCTACAAAATTCTCCCTTGAGTGCTATTAAGTTCAGTGAAAAAAATGTCGAATGAAAAGAGGATAAGTGAATGGCTCCGTTGAATACCTACGGGAGACTACGTAAGAGAAAGTGGGAGTGCGTCCATGAACATTCTGAATAAACCCGGATTCAACCTGCTGGAGCGCTCGCTGGATGCGGCAGCTCTGCGGCAGAAAGTGATTGCGGATAACGTGGCGAATGTCGATACACCGAATTTCAAGCGTTCGGATGTTCGTTTTGAAGAACTGCTGCAGCAGGAAATGAACGGCGGAGGTCTTGTAGGACGACGGACCAATGCGAAGCATATACCGATCGGCCAGGCTTCTTCGGCAGGAACGCCTCAGATCGTGCAGGATAGCCAGACCATGATGAACAACAATCTGAACAACGTGGACATCGACTATGAGATGGCGCTGATGGCGAAGAACCAGCTCCGCTACAATGTGATGGTCCAGCAGGTGAACGGCGAGATCAAGAAGCTCAGAACAGCCATTGGCGGGAGGTAATGCTAGATGAAACTGACGAACGGCTTTGATATCAGCGCTTCGGCGCTTACGGCACAGCGCTTCCGGATGGATGTGATCTCCTCCAACATCGCCAACGCGGATTCGACCCGCGCACGGATGGTGGACGGCAAGTGGGTTCCTTACCAGCGCAAAATGGTGACGATGGAGCCGAAGACGAGCTTCGCCCAGACGCTCCAGGGAGCCATGGGCGGCACGCAGAATGCACGGACCGGCGAAGGCGTCCGGATCACGAAAGTCCTTGAAGACCAGACACCGTTCAAGCAGGTGTATAACCCGTCCCATCCCGATGCGGACGAGAACGGATTTGTGATGCTTCCCAATGTGGATATTGCCAAAGAGATGGTCGATATGATCTCCGCCACGCGCTCGTATGAGGCGAACGTCACTGCGCTCAACGCATCCAAATCTTTAATTGGAAAAGCGCTTGAAATCGGAAGATAAAAAACCTAGTATAAAGGAGCTCTAAGCCATGATTAATAAATTGAGCCTGCAGCCTCAAGCCGTCGTGAACGCCGTACAGCCGAAGAACACGACAGCGAGTGCCGCGGAAGTGTCAAACCAGTTCGGCAAGTTCCTTAGCAGCGCGATCGAGAACCTGAATCAGGGTCAAGCGAATGTGGAAAAGCTCAATACGCAGTTTATCAAGGGTGACATCACCGATGTGCATCAAGTGATGATCGCAACGGAGAAAGCATCCCTCGGTCTTGAGCTCACGGTTCAAGTCCGAAACAAGATGATTGAAGCTTACCAGGAAATCATGCGGATGCAGGTATAATAAGCGGGCAGCGGCGGCTCTGGTTGCAATTATCGCCAGTGTGATGATCGTCATAGGGCCGGCCCGGACTTTTCAGTTATAGTTTCTATGAAAGCTTCGCCCGGTTAATGAGTCCGTTCCAAGCAGGGAACCAGGTCATTGAAGCCTTCCAGGACATCATGCGGATGCAGGTTAGATGATTACGATCCTTAAGGGAAAATGGGGTGAAACGGTGAACGAGAATTTACTCCAAGCTTGGAGCAGAACGAAACAGTATTGGAGCCAGTTCAGCAAGATGCAGAAGACGACCATCATTGCAACCACGATGATTGTCCTGCTGAGCCTCGGGCTGATCAGTTATAACTTCTCGAAGACGGAATATTCGCTGGCTTATACGAATCTGCAGCCAAGCGATGCCGCCGCGATCAAAGGCTACCTGGACGGAGCCAAGATTCCGTACCAGCTGAGTGAGGACGGCAAGAGTATAGGGGTTCCCCGGAGCGAGGTAGCGAGCGTGAAGCTGGCGATCGAGTCCCAGGGCCTCAACAAGAACGGAAATGTGGGCTACGGCGCCTTCAGCGAGAGCTCCACATTCGGTACGACCGACCAAGAGTTCAATGTGAAGTATGTGAACGCCGTGCAGGGAGAGCTTCAGCAGCTCATCAACTCGAACCAGGCGATCGCGAATTCCAAGGTCCTGATCTCGATGCCGGAGAAGGAAGTATTCCTCCGTGCAGGGGAAGAGCAGGAGAAGGCGACAGCCTCCGTCGTGCTCGACGTGAAGCCGGGTTACCAGCTCGATCAGGCGAAAGTCGATACGCTGTATAATCTGGTGTCCCACAGTATCAAGGGACTGCCGGTTGAGAATATTACGATCTCGGATCAGAACGGGGATCTGCTCGAGTATTCCAAAGGCCAAAACAAGACGGCCGGCGCTTCGAATCTGGCGCTGCAGCAGTTTGAGATCAACAACCAGTTCAAGAACGACGTACAGAAGAACGTACAGCAGATGCTCGGTTCGATTTTCGGTAAGGACAAGGTTATCGTAAGTGTGTTCTCGACGATGAATTTTGACCAGAAGAGCTCCCGCAACCAGCTCGTTACCGCACCGAACCAGGCGGACCAGAAAGGTCTTGAGATTTCGACGCAGGAGATTCAGAAGAGCTCCAGCAGTAATGGCGGTGCGGCAGGCGGCGTAGCCGGTACGGGTGAGACGGATGTTCCGGGTTACACGGGTACGGCGAACAGTGGCAATGCAGAGTCGGAAGAGCTCCAGCGTACGGTGAACTATGAAGTGAACCGCATTACGGAAGAGATTGTATCGACTCCGTATGTGGTGAAGGACCTGACGATCAACGTCGGTGTGGAACCGCCGGATCCGGCCGATCCGAACTCGCTCAGCGATGAGACGATGGCCGAAGTCAGAACGATTCTGCAGAACGTGGTGCGTGCGGCGCTTGCCGACAACGGACAGACGATCACAGATGAAGATCTGGCAAAGAAGGTAACGGTAGTTAAACACGCGTTCGCTAATACGAACAATGCGGCAGGCACGGATACGAACACGATGCTGCTCTATGGCGGCCTTGGCGGTCTGGCTCTGGCGCTGGCAGCCATCGGTGCATTCTTCCTGATGCGCAAGCGCAAGAAGGCTGATGCAGTTGAAGAAGAAATGATCGTGAACGACGCAGCGGCAGCACGCGTAGAGTTCCCGACGATCGATATGGAAACCAATAATGAGAACCAGGTGCGCAAGCAGCTCGAACAGCTGGCGAAGAAGAAGCCGGAAGAGTTCGTGAACCTGCTCCGCACATGGTTAGCAGAAGAATAGAGGTGTGGAAGATTTGGCTAAAGTACAAACATCGGGTTTGACCGGCAGACAGAAAGCCGCCATCCTGCTCATCAGCTTGGGACCGGAAGTGTCGGCACAGATCTTCAAAAACCTCAGGGATGAGGAGATCGAGCAGCTCACGTTGGAAATAGCCAATGTCCGCAAGGTGGATGCAGCGGAGAAGGAAGCGATTCTGTCTGAATTCCATCAGATCTGTATGGCACAGGAATTCATCTCCCAGGGCGGGATCTCGTATGCGAAGGACATCCTGGAGAAGGCGCTCGGCTCGGCCAAGGCGTTCGATATCATCAACCGCCTGACGGCTACACTCCAGGTGAGACCGTTCGACTTTGCCCGCAAAGCCGATCCCGGTCAGATCCTGAACTTCATCCAGAACGAGAACTCGCAGACGATCGCCCTCGTTCTCGCTTATCTTCAGCCGGAGCAGGCTTCGATCATCCTGTCCTCGCTCCCGCAGGAGAAGCAGGCCGATGTGGCCAAGCGGATCGCCCTCATGGACAGCACTTCACCGGAGGTCATCTCCCAGGTGGAGCGTGTGCTGGAGCAGAAGCTGTCCGCAACGGTAACGCAGGACTACACGAATGCCGGCGGTATCACTTCGGTGGTCTCCATCCTGAACGGGGTAGACCGCGGTACGGAGCGTACGATTCTCGACTCGCTCGAGATTCAGGATCCGGAACTGGCCGAAGAGATCAAGAAGCGCATGTTCGTATTCGAGGACATCGTCAACATCGACGACCGTTCCATCCAGCGTATCATCCGCGACATCGAGAATGCAGACCTGCAGCTTGCGCTTAAAGTGGCCAGCGAAGAAGTACGCGAGTCGATCTTCAAGAACATGTCCAAGCGGATGGCCGAGACGTTCCGCGAAGAAATGGAATTTATGGGCCCTGTCCGTCTGCGTGACGTGGAAGAAGCCCAGACCCGCATTGTAGCGACGATCAGAAGACTCGAAGAGTCCGGTGAAATCATCATCGCACGCGGCGGAGGAGATGATATCATTGTCTAATGTCATCAAGTTCTTTCAATACAAGCCGGTGGACGACAGCAGCACGAAGGTGGTTGTGTCCCACCCCCAGCTTAGTGTTCTTAATAAGGAACAAGAGGAGATCCCGAAGTCATCTCCTGCCGAAAGCCCTGAAGTGATCGAAGCGCTCCAGATGAAGGAGCAGATCCTTCAGGATGCGGAATCCTTCGCTGAAGAGCAGGTCCGCACCGCTATGGAAGAGGCCCTCGCGCTCAAGGAACAGGCACAGGCCGAGATTGAGGCCTGGTGGGACGAGCGTCGCCAGCTGGACCAGGACACGGTCGAAGCGGCCATGGACCAGGGCTTCACGCAGGGCTATGAAGAAGGCTTGACCCGTGCCGAAACGGAGCTTCGCGAGAAGTACGACGCGATGCTGCAGGAGGCTTCCTCCATCCTGGAGCAGGCTTATGCCTTGAAGCAGCAGATCATTCAGGAGTCCGAACCGTTCCTGATCGACCTGAGCACTTCCATCGCCGAGAAGATCATTGCCCGCCAGCTGACACTCGAGCCCGAGTGGACCATCGATCTCATCCGCCGGACACTGACCCGGCGCAAGGATACCGGCGTGATCGCGCTCTGCGTATCGCCGTCGCAGTTCCCGCTGATCCAGGATGCCCGCGAAGAGCTTCTGCTTCATATCGATTCGCAGGCAGAGCTTCAGATCATCCCGGACGGCTCGGTACAGGATCACGGCTGTGTGGTCCGCTCGGCTTTCGGCAGCATTGATTCCCGGATTGACACCCAGCTCAGCGAGATCAAGAATGTGCTCCGCCAAATTGCGATCCGAGGTGAGGAATCTTAATGATAGCTTCCCCTAATGCGCAGAAATATATTGAGCATCTTCAGGGAATGGATCCCGTCAGAGTCAACGGCAAGGTCACCCAGGTCATCGGTCTTACCGTCGAGTCGGAAGGGCCGGATGCCAGCATCGGGGACCTCTGCTACATTTATCCGCACAAATCAAATAAACCGCTCAAGGCGGAGGTTGTGGGCTTCAAGAACAACAAAGTCATCCTGATGCCGCTCGGGGAACTGGATTCGATCGGTCCCGGCTGCGATGTCGTCGGTACCGGCAAACCGCTCAGCGTACAGGTCGGTCACGAGCTGCTCGGCAAGGTGCTCGACGGCCTCGGCCAGCCGATGGACGGATCGTTCCTGCCTTCGAGGATGGCCCAGTATTCGACGAACAATGCGCCCAGCAATCCTTTGACCCGGCCACGGGTGCTTGAGCCCATTTCCGTCGGTGTTCGTTGTATCGACGGTTTACTTACGATCGGCAAAGGTCAGCGTGTCGGTATTTTTGCAGGTTCCGGTGTAGGTAAGAGTACCTTAATGGGGATGATCGCTCGGAACACGTCGGCAGACGTGAACGTGATCGCCTTGATCGGGGAGCGGGGCAGAGAGGTGCTTGACTTTATCGAGCGCGATCTCGGACCCGAAGGATTGGCCCGGTCGGTCGTGATCGTGGCCACTTCGGACCAGCCGGCGCTGATCCGGATTAAGGCCTCGCTTATTGCAACAAGCATCGCCGAATATTTCCGCGACCGCGGACTCAACGTCATGATGATGATGGACTCCGTCACACGATTTGCCATGGCTCAGCGTGAAGTGGGCCTTGCGGTCGGAGAACCGCCGGCTACACGGGGTTATACGCCCTCGGTGTTCGCCATGCTGCCGAAGCTCTTGGAGCGCTCCGGTAACGGCCCGAAGGGTTCCATCACTGCTTTTTATACCGTCTTGGTCGACGGTGACGATATGAACGAACCGATTGCCGATGCCGTACGGGGGATCCTGGACGGACACATCGTGCTCAACCGTGCAATCGCGAACCGGGGGCACTACCCGGCGATCGATGTGCTGGCGAGCGTATCGCGTGTCATGAAGGAAATTGTCCCGAAAGAGCAGCAGCTCGCTTCAGAGAATCTCAAACGTCTCTTAGCCACTTATAAGGATTCGGAGGACCTCGTCAATATAGGGGCGTACCAAAGAGGATCGAATCCGGAAATTGACGAAGCGCTTGAATCTATCCATTCCATCTGGGATTACACGAAGCAGCGAACGGACGACAAGCTGACTTACGAACAGGCCAGAGACCAGCTATTACAACAATTCACTAAGGGATAGGTGTTGAGCTATGCGGTTCCGATACGCATTCCAGAAAATCGTAGATCTCAAAATGAACGAAAAAACGCAGGCCGAGTGGATGCTCTCGGAAGCCATTGGCCGGATGAAGCAGGAAGAGTCCTCCCTGGTTGAACTGGAGTACTCCAAGCGATCCCTTCAGGAGGAGCTTCAGGAGGCTTCCACCCGCTCCATCTCGGTATCGGACCTGCTGCTTATGCAGAGCTACGTGGACTACGTCGATACCCGGATTCAAGAGAAACACTCCGACATCCAGCGGGCACGGACCGTGGTACAGTCGAAGCAGGATGATCTCACCGGCAAGATGCTGCAGGAGAAAGTGTGGACGAAGGCCAAAGAAAAGGCTTACCAGCGCTTCTCCTTCGATCTTATGAAGAAAGAGCAGGACGGCCTGGATGAGATGGCCACGAACCGTTATAAAGCCCCATCTACTTATTAACAGCAAATCCCGGAGGTGAAACCATGGCTAAGGCGGATGCCGAACAAACCGGTTCTTACGGAGCCCTGGAACGATTTTTAATCTGGTTCCTCATTCCTTTCGTCTTTACGGCCGTGCTGCTCGGTGTGCTTCTCACCATCTTTGACTACAATGTCATGAACAGCGTGCTCAAGACGGCGAACAAAATTCCCGTGGTGTCCACCTGGGTGCCCGATCCGAAGGGAGAAGCCGCGGAGACGACGGTGACCCAGGAGGAAGTGCCGAGCGAGGAAAAGGCGGCCGAGGAAGCGAAGGCGGCGGCGGATGCCGCCCTGCAGGCCAAAGAAGCGGAGCTGCAGGAAGCGAAGGCCGCTCTGGAGGAGAAAGAGAAGGCGATCAAGGAACTGGAGAGCCAGAAAGCCGCACAGGAAGAGGCCAAAGCGGTTGCCTCCTCCGAAGAAGAGTATGAAAAGCAAATTCAGCAGCTGGCGAGCACCTATGCCAAGATGTCTCCGAGCAAGGCGGCTCCGATCATGGAGAACCTGACGACGGCGGAGCGCGTGCTCGTACTGAGCAAGATGAAGACCGACGAGCGCGTCAAGGTTCTCGAGAAGATGGACCCGAAGGTTGCGGCGGAAGCTTCGATCCTGCTCAAGGATCAAGTCAGCGTGAAGGATACCCAGATGGCCGCCCTGCAGGAGCGCGTGAAGGCGCTCAGCACGACGCAGGAGAACACGGCGGCTGCTTCCGATAAACTCAGCAAGGACGATCTCGGATCGACATTTTCCAGCATGACCCCCAAAAGTGCGGCTACCGTCCTGATGGAGCTGCAGCGCACCAACCCGGATAAGGTTTTATCCATCCTCGGCTCGATGGACAGTGCAGGCCGTTCCAAGATTTTGTCCGCCATTTCGGACCAGTCGAAGGAAACCGCCGCCCTGATCTCGGCCAGGCTGGCTCAATAATAAAGGAGGTGTAGGAACGAATGGAAATCGGAGCTTCCACAGCCGCATCCAGAAACTTGCTCCAGGGAGGATCCCCCGTTTCCAGCTCTTCCGTCAAAGGGGCCGTGAGATCACGGGAGAGCTTCTCGAACGCACTGAAAGAGAAGCTTGGTGAGACCGGTCCGAAAGACAAGCCGGTCTCAAACGAAACACAGCCTTCTGCCGATATAAATAAGAAGGCTGACGCTGTAGACGACACGCAGGCTAAACCGCCGGCGGACGAGGAGAAGATCGAAGCTCTGGAGGTATTCGTGAAGGAAGAAGACACGGAGGCCGTGGCCGAACTGCTGGCCGATCCGGAGATCCAGGCGCTGCTGCAGCAGATCCAGCTGCTTCTGCCGGATGACACCGCTGCCCCGGCTATCAACACGGTGGACGCTTCCCCGGAAGCCGTCACCCTGACGGTCCTGCCGGCGATGGAAGCCGCAGACGCCCAGCTGTTTGTGCCTTTGACCCAGCCGGCAGCGCAGGAACAGGCCGCAGCCGCCTTAACGGGCTTGGAGGCGGTGGATGCCGCTGAAGCGGCACGCATGCTCCAGCAGCTGCAGGAGGCCTTGAAGCAGGAGGGCGACCCGAAGCTGAAAGCAGCGCTTGACGCCTTAAGCGCAGCGGTGACGAAGGCGGCCGAGACTCAGGCGGCTGAAAAGCCGACGGCGCCGATTCAGCAGCTGCTTCAGAAGCTGAACGGGGAGCTCACGGCAGGAGAAGCGCCAAGCGCCAAAGCGGCGTCCGCCGAACCGGCCGCAAGCCCGCTGCACAAGCTGGAGGCGCTGGCGGTGAAGCATCCGGCTGCCGCAGCGGTAACGGCGGCAGCCCAGGGCGAATCCGCACAGGCGGAGGAACCGCTGTTTGCCCCGCTTCACCCGGAGACGGCTTCAGCCGAGCTTGGCACCCAGCCGCCGGTGACCGTGCAGGATCTGATGAAGCAGCTTCAGTCCGGCCAGCCGGTCAGCAAGGTGCCGGTGCTTCAAATGCCGGCGGAGACCTTCCCGGACGATATGACCCAGTTCGTCGTCAGCTCGTTCTTGATGGACACGGGCGCGGATGGGATCACGGAAGCGAAGCTTTCGCTGTATCCTCAGCATCTCGGCCACGTGGAAGTGAAGCTGACGATGCAGAACGGGCAGCTCATCGCCCAGTTTGCGGCTGATCATGCTGCCGGCAAGGACATGCTCGAGAGCCAGCTTGCGCAGCTCCGTCAATCCCTGCAGAGCCATGGCATCCAGGTGGAGAAGCTGGAAGTGACGCAGAGCTCCAGTGCACAGGGCTTCCAGTCCGGCATGTTCCAGGAAAAAGGACAGGGCCAGCAGCCGCAGTCGCGCCAGAACCAGAAAGCGGCATCCGCCCGGATCGCAGCTCTGGAAGGCGAGAGCTACGCGGAAGATCCCGCTTCGAATCCGGCCCGGCCGGCACGCACCGGCAGCGGTATGATTGATGTCATAGCCTAATTGAGCCGCACAAGATAGTATACCCTGTAGGAGGTGATCCAATATGTCCGACTCCCTGATTACATCGACCAACAGCGCCATGACTTATACCGGCAGCAAGGTTACCACACCGAACAAGACGCTCGGCAAGGACGAATTCCTGAAGATTCTGATCACGCAGATGAAGAATCAGGACCCGACCCAGCCGCTGCAGGATAAAGAGTTTATCGCCCAGATGGCCCAGTTCACATCGGTAGAACAGCTGACCAATATGGGAAGTGAAATGAAGCTGCTCCGTCAGTCCCTCGGCTTCGCTTCCGGTCTCATCGGCAAGAACGTGACCTGGACCGATGACGCAGGAGAAGCCAAGACGGGTCTCGTCGATTCCATCATCGTGAAGAACGGCGGGCAGTTCGCCAAAGTAGGCGCGCTTGAAGTCTCGCTCGATAAAGTAAACCAGATTTCGAATCCGGTGAGTGAGTCATGACCGACCGCTTTACTGTAGGACGTCTTTATCCGAATCCCGCCGGCCCTGGAGTCCAGCGGCGTCTGCCGGCTGAAGGCGCGGGTGCCGGAGCTTCCTTTCAATCCGTCCTGCAGAACCAGCTCGTGCGCTTCAGCCATCATGCCGAGCAGCGCCTGATCCAGCGGGGCATCATCTTGGCTCCGGAGGAGCTCGTAAAGCTGTCATCGGCGATCGACAAGGCGGCGGCCAAGGGCGCCAAAGATTCGCTGATGCTCATCGGCGATGCGGCCTTGATCGTGAACATCAAGAACCGCACCGTGGTCACCGCCATAGACAGTGCTTCGATGAAAGACAGCCTGTTCACCCAGATTGACAGCGCCATGATTATTTCCTGATGAAACGTTAGGCCGGACCGTATACGGAGGCCAAGGTTGTGGACCGATTGAAACAACCATGAGAGCAAACTACAACAGGCGCTGCACCCGAAATATTACCGGTGTGACAGTCGTCATATGGGAGGATATCTATCTATGTTAAGATCTCTTTATTCCGGTGTATCCGGTATGCGCGGTTTCCAGACGAAGCTGGATGTCATCGGCAACAACATCGCCAACGTCAACACGACGGGCTTCAAAGCGGGACGCGTGATGTTCAAGGATATTCTGAGCCAGACGGTGGCGGGCGTGAGCGCTCCGACGGATACGTCCGGCGGTGTGAACTCCAAGCAAATCGGTCTCGGTGTAACGGTTGGTGCGATCGATACGATCCACACGCCGGGCAGCGCGATGACGACGAACGTGGTCACGGACCTGCGGATCAACGGTGACGGATTCTTCGCCGTATCCCAGGACGGTACGCCTGAGAATATGTACCTGACGCGCGACGGCAGCTTCCAGCTGGACGCCCAGCGCCGCATGGTGAACTCCAACGGGATGTTCGTCCTCGGCACGGGCGGTGAGCCGATCACCCTCGGTGAAGAGGTGACGGCCTTCACGATCGCGAGCAACGGTGAGATCATCGGCATCGGTGCGGACGGTACGGCCGCTTCCACCGACCA
The DNA here is from genome assembly GCF_000250655.1 of Paenibacillus mucilaginosus 3016. Lineage (NCBI taxonomy): Bacteria > Bacillati > Bacillota > Bacilli > Caryophanales > Paenibacillaceae > Paenibacillus > Paenibacillus mucilaginosus. The sequence continues at coordinate 6,174,159 of NC_016935.1, read as the reverse complement.
GTTCATCGCGGTAGGCAAGGTAACGAACCCGGGCGGTCTCGAGAAGATCGGGGGCAACCTGTACCGCCAGACGCCGAACTCCGGTGAAGCGATCGATCTGGGTGCTGCGATTGCCGGTGACACGGCAACCGGAACAGGCTCCATCGTATCCGGCCAGCTCGAGATGTCGAACGTCGATCTGACGGGTGAGTTTACGGAAATGATCGTCGCCCAGCGCGGCTTCCAGTCCAACTCCCGGATCATCACGACCTCCGATGAAATTCTGCAGGAAGTCGTTAACCTGAAGAGATAATCCATAGCATTCCTTCATTAATAAGAAGTTAATCACGGGCGGACGGGGAGGGCGGATGCTTTCCCCGGCTTGACCCGGGAACGGAGGCATTCGGATGGTACTGCTTACCCGCTTGAACGGCAACCCGTTCTATCTCAATGCTTTTCTGATCGAGAGCATCGAAGCTACGCCGGATACCATGATTTCTCTCGTGAACGGGAAGAAGATCATGGTGCTGGAGCCAGCCTCGGATGTTGTCCTCTCCATACAGCAGTTTTTGCAAACCATTGGAGTCGTTGGCAGCACGATCAAAACTCTGGATACGGAGGGTTCATAGTGTTTAAAAGTAAAATATTCATCATGGTCGTAGCCATCCTTATTGCGATAACATTGATCCTGACGGCGGCCTTCGTGCTGTGGAACTACATGGACAAATCGAGCGATCCCCAGGCGCAGGCGCAGCAGACGGCAGAGCAAGTGAAGCCGAAGAAGAAGCTGAAGCCGGAAGAGATTAAAGCGAACACCGCGGTCATGAAGGATGTACTGACCAACCTGTCCGGCGGCAGCAAGTTTATCAAGGTCAGCCTGGCGTTCGAGCTGGAGAGCGCGGACGGCAAAGCGGCCTTCGATCTGATGGATTCGCAGATGAAGGCGATCGTGATTCAGACCCTCGCCGATATGAAGCCCGAGGAAGTAACGGGCAGCAAAGGCTTCGATAACCTCGGAGCGGCACTGATGAACAAGATGAACCCGATGCTCGAGGAAGGCAGCAAGGTCTCGCGCATTATGGTTACCGATATTGTGCTTCAATAATAAACCCTGATTTACCAGGAGGTGACGCTCATGGTTGATGTGCTTTCTCAGAATGAGATTGACGCCCTGCTCGCGGCGCTTTCCTCTGGAGAGATGGATGCGGAGGAGCTCAAGAAGGAAGAGACGCAGAAGAAGGTTCGCGCCTATGACTTCAAAAGAGCCGTCCGCTTCTCCAAAGACCATATCCGCAGCTTGACGCGGATCCACGAGAACTTTGCAAGATACTTGACGACTTACTTTTCGGCACAGCTTCGCACCTTCGTACAGATTAACGTCGTACAGGTCGAGCAGCTGCCTTACGACGAGTTCATCCGCTCCATTCCGAAGATGACGATCCTCAATATCTTCGAGGCCGAGCCGCTCGAAGGACGGATGGTGCTTGAGGTTCACCCGAACGTAGCCTTCGCGATGCTGGACCGCCTTCTGGGCGGGGCGGGAACAAGCCCGTCCAAGATTAACGCGCTGACGGAGATTGAGACGATCGTCATGGAGCGGATCTTCGCCCGGGCGTTCGAGAGCCTGCAGGAAGCCTGGAAGACGGTCATTGATCTGGAGCCTAGACTTGAGGCGCTGGAGACCAACCCGCAGTTCATGCAGATCGTCTCCCCGAACGAGACGATCGCCCTGATCTCGCTCAGCACGAAGATCGGCGACACAACAGGGATGATTAACCTGTGTATCCCGCACGTGGTCATCGAGCCGATCATGCCGAGATTGTCCGTGCACCACTGGTTCGTCTCCCAGAAGAAGACCAGCGCACCGGAAGAACAGGCCGCTTTGCAGTCGAGGGTTCATAAAGCGAAGCTGCCGATTATTGCAGAGCTGGGAACCTCCACCATATCCGTCGGAGAATTTCTGAATCTGAATGCCGGAGATGTTATCCCCCTTACCAAGTCCGTAGATCAGCCGCTCGATATCCGCATCGGAGAGAAATTGAAGTTCTACGGGACACCGGGAACCGCCAAAGGGAAGCTGGCCGTGCAAATCAGTGAAATTGTAAACGAAGGAGTGGAAGAGAATGACGAATAAAGATTACTTGTCCCAAGAAGAGATCGACGCTCTGCTCAAACAGTCTTCGGATAATGGATCCGATGAAGGCGGCACCTCCGGTTCCGGCTTCGCGCCGATCACCGAAGAATATCTGACCTCCCTGGAGCAGGATGCCCTCGGCGAGATCGGGAACATTACCTTCGGCAGCGCCGCAACCGCTCTGTCCACGCTGCTCGGCAAGAAAGTCGACATCACGACGCCGAAGGTCTCCGTGATTGCCCGCGACGACCTCATGATGGAGTTTCCGAAGCCGCACGTGGCGATCAACGTCAATTATGTCGACGGGTTTGACGGCATTAACCTGCTAGTCATCAAAAAGATCGACGCCCAGGTCATTGCGAACCTAATGATGGGCGGAGACGGCACAAATGTGGCAGAGGAAGAGCTGACCGAGATCCACGTCAGTGCGGTCCAGGAAGCGATGAACCAGATGATGGGCTCCTCGGCGACGTCGATGTCCACGATTTTTAATCGCTTTGTAAATATTTCTCCACCGGGTGTCGACATAATAAACTTATCGGAAGGTCAGGACATGACCACGATCCCGCAGGAAGATGTCTTCATCAAGATTTCTTTCCGCCTGACAATCGGCGACCTGATCGATTCGAACATCATGCAGCTGCTCCCGGTCGCGTTCGCCAAGGATATGGTCAACATCCTGATGGGCGGGGGCTCCACCGAGGAAGTGGCAGCCGCAGCGGCTCCTGCACCGGCAGCAGCCCATGCAGCACCGGCGGCCGCACCGGCACCGGCACATGCGCCGGCCGCAGCCGCACCGGCGGCAGCGCACGCAGCGCCTCCGCAGCCGGCTTATCCGGGCTACGACGCGTACGGCCAGCCGGCAGCCTCCATGCAGCCGCCGATGATGCCGCAGCAGCCTTACGGCCAGCCGGGCTACGGCCAGCCGCCGATGTACCCGCCGATGGGCGCACCGATGTATCCGCCGCAGCCGGCCGCTTACGGCATGCCGGCAGGCCGCAATGTGAATGTCCAGCCGGCCCAGTTCACGTCCTTCCAGGCGCCGAACATGATGCAGGCCGACGATACGAACCTGAATCTGCTGCTTGATATTCCGCTGAAGGTTACGGTGGAGCTCGGCCGTACGAACAAAGTCATCAAGGACATTCTGGAGCTGTCCCAAGGTTCGATTATTGAACTGGATAAATTGGCGGGTGAGCCGGTTGATATTCTGGTTAATAATAAATTGATTGCCAAAGGCGAGGTTGTCGTAATCGACGAGAACTTCGGTGTCCGTGTCACCGACATTGTGAACCAAATGGACCGCCTGCAAAAACTGAATCTCTAAAAAACATTATTAAGATCCCCTAGGAGGACTGCATACTATGGCAAACCGAATTCTGATTGTTGACGACGCAGCTTTTATGAGAATGATGATCCGCGATATCCTCTCCAAGAACGGTTATGAAGTTGTAGGGGAAGCCAACGACGGTGCGCAGGCGCTTGAGAAGTTCAAAGAGCTGAAGCCGGACCTCGTGACGATGGACATCACCATGCCTGAGATGGACGGCATCCAGGCACTCAAGGAAATCAAGAAGCTCGACGGCGGCGCCAAAGTGATCATGTGTTCGGCCATGGGCCAGCAGGCGATGGTTATCGACGCGATCCAGGCGGGAGCGAAGGACTTCATCGTGAAGCCGTTCCAGGCTGACCGCGTTATCGAAGCGATCAAGAAAACACTCGGCTAATGAGGCATGCGGAGAGCCTGCGAAGCAGAAGCACAATCGGGTAAAAGGATGTGGGGATGTTGAGAGGACTCACGGCCAAACTGCTACTGATGATCATGACACTCGGAGCACAGACAGCAGCAGCAACCGCTGCTGTTTGTTCCGCAGCAGCGGAAATAGGGCCCACGGCCCCCGATGCTTCGGCACCGGAGGCTGCGGACCCTTTCGCTCCGGCAGCCGGAGGCGGAGGGGACACCCTCGTTATGATACTCAAGGTGATCTTCTTTCTTATCATTATTATCGGCATCTTTTTCTTGATCATGAAGGTTCTCGCCAAAAGAAATACATGGATGGCCGGAAGGGCGCTCCGCTCACTCGGAGGACTCCCGCTCGGACAGAACAAATCGATCCAGATCGTCGAGATCGGCAGCTCGCTTTACATCGTTGGCGTAGGCGAGAACATCCAGCTGCTCGAGAAGATCGTGGATGAGGCGGAGGTCGCGTCCATCACAGAGATGATGAGCACGAATCAAACGTTCGCGGCTCCGGGCTTCGAATCGGCGCTGAACTGGCTCAAGAAGCTTCGCAAGGATCCGGTGGAAGAGGAAGAGGTTGATGTGACCGCCACATTCCAGCAGGTGTTCCACAGCAAGATGCAGGGATTGGCCGGCCGCAAGCAGATGATGGAAGAGATGATGAACCAAGATTCCAATGCAGAACGGTTGAATGATAAACATGGGAAAAACCAAGATGAATAACAAGAAACAGCTGCTGTTGATGCTTCTGGCGCTCGCAGTCCTGCTTCCGCTGGCAGGCGGACAGGCTTATGCGGCCGATCCGATCCCCGGCATCGACATCGATATCGGCGGGGCGGCCAATACGCCGCAGGGCGGTTCCAACACGGTCATGATCCTGCTGCTCATCTCGGTCCTCAGCATCGCACCGGCGATCCTGGTCCTCATGACAAGCTTCACCCGGATCATCATCGTACTGAGCTTCGTCCGCACCTCGCTGGGGACGCAGGCGATGCCGCCGAACCAGGTGCTGATCGGACTCGCGCTCTTCCTGACCTTCTTCATCATGGCTCCAACGTTCGGTGAAGTGAACCAGACGGCCCTGCAGCCGTATATGCGCGGGGAGCTGAGCCAGACGCAGGCGCTGAATACAGCAGCCGTGTCCATGAAGAGGTTCATGTTCAAGCATACGAGAGAGAAAGATTTGAAGCTTTTCCTCGATTACTCCAAGGCGGCTCCGCCGACCGGAGTGGAGGATACGCCGCTTACGGCACTCGTGCCGGCTTATGCCATCAGTGAGCTCAAGACGGCTTTTCAGATGGGTTTTATGATCTTCATTCCCTTTCTTGTCATTGATATGGTCATTGCAAGTACGCTCATGGCGATGGGGATGATGATGCTGCCGCCGGTCATGATTTCGCTTCCATTTAAGATATTATTGTTCATACTGGTGGATGGTTGGTACCTCATTGTAAGGTCACTTCTGCTCAGTTATAATGCATAGACAGACGCTCAAGGAGGTGGCCGCATGAGTTCGGAATTCGTTATTCGGTTGGCTGGTGAGGCGGTATACATTACCTTGAAGGCCAGCGCCCCCATGCTCGTGCTTGCTCTGGTCGTAGGCCTCGTCATCTCGGTCTTCCAAGCGACCACGCAGATCCAAGAGCAGACGCTGGCGTTCGTTCCTAAGATCGTCATCGTACTTCTTGCCATGCTGGTCTTCGGTCCGTGGATCATGACCACGCTCGTGGATTTTACGTACAACCTCATGAGTAACCTTCACAAATACGTCGGATAGGTTGTGGGTAGGATGGATTGGCTCGCAGCGAATCTCCCTGGGTTTCTCCTGTATTTCTGCCGGGTGACGTCCTTCTTCGTGATTGCACCCATCTTCTCGGCACAGAACGTTCCGGCACAGATGAAGATCGGCCTCTCGTTCTTCGTGGCCTTCATCGCCTTCGTCGGCACGGGTACGGGATCGCCTGTGGCGATGGATTCCCTTTTTGTCCTGACCCTGGTCCGCGAGGTGCTCGTCGGATTGTGCCTCGGTTTTATCGCCTACATGTTCATCTCGGTTCTGCAGATCGCAGGATCGTTCATCGATATTTCGATCGGGTTCGGGATGTCGAACGTGATCGACCCGCTGACGGGGACCCAGAGCCCGCTCATCGGCAACCTGAAATATATGATCGCCCTGCTGCTGTTTCTGGGATTCGACGGACATCATTACCTGCTTGAAGCGATCATGAGAAGCTACGAATGGGTGCCTCTCAGCAACGACATGTTCGCTAAAGCGTACAACGGACAGCTGTCCGAGTTCATGGTGACTACCTTCACTACGGTGTTCGCCTTATCGTTTCAGATGGCGGCCCCTTTGGTTGTGGCGCTGTTCCTCACCGACGTCGGGCTGGGTCTGCTGGCACGTGTGGCGCCGCAGTTCAACATTTTCGTGATCGGGCTTCCGGTCAAGATGCTTCTGGGATTCATTCTTCTGGTGGTGTTGTTCCCGGGGTATGAAATGATCTTCAAGGATTTGTTCAGCAAGATGCTGGATTCGATGGGCAAATTCTTCGGCCTGTTCACGGCCGCGCCAGGTAAAAGCTGAGGAATGGAGGGGGTAACCCGCATGGCTGCAACGCATCGATTGAGACTGGATCTGCAGCTGTTCTCCGGAGAGAAGACCGAAGCTGCAACTCCGAAGAAAAAGCAGGATGCCCGAAAGAAAGGGCAGGTCGCCAAAAGTATGGACCTCTCGGCCGCCTTTATCTTGTTCTTCTCCTTCTTGACCTTTTATCTGTTCGGCGGATTTATGAAAGAACATCTAATCGGACTTTTTCGTACCATCTTTAGCGATTACCTCCTAATGAATTTGTCACTCGACAATGTTATGGTTCTTGTAGAGAAAGTTATGGTCGAAATGATGTTCATTCTCGGGCCGATCCTGGGGGCGACTCTGCTGATCGCTGTGGCGAGCAACTATATGCAGGTCGGCTTTCTGGTTACGGGAGAAGGGCTCAAGATGCAGTTTAATAAGATCAACCCGATCGAAGGCGTGAAAAAGCTCTTTTCGGCCCGTGCCGCGGTTGATTTTCTGAAGTCGGTTCTGAAGATGACCATTATCGGTATCGTTGTCTATAACACGCTCATGAACGAGCGCTCGAATATTATGCAGCTGGCGCATCTGCCGATGGAGGAGATCGTACTCTACTCTTCCTCCGTTACGATGATGCTCGGCATCAAGATCGGCGGTATTCTCATCGGGCTGGCGCTCTTCGATTATATGTATCAGCGTTATGACCACGCCAAGACCCTGCGGATGTCAAAGCAGGATATCAAGGATGAATATAAGAAGACCGAGGGTGACCCTCATATCAAAGGGAAGATCCGCGAGAAGCAGCGCCGTATGGCGATGCAGCGGATGATGCAGGACGTGCCCAAAGCGGACGTCATCATCACGAACCCGACCCACTTCGCGGTGGCGATCCAGTACGACGCGTCGAAGATGGGCGCTCCTTCGGTGATTGCCAAAGGTACCGATTTCATGGCCCTCAAGATCCGTGAGAAAGCCAAGGAGCACGGCGTGATGATCATGGAGAACCGTCCGCTGGCCCGTGCGCTCTATGCGCAGGTAGAGATCGGGGAACCGATTCCGGGCGATATGTTCCAGGCAGTGGCCGAAGTTCTCGCTTACGTGTATAAGATGAAAGGCAAGGCGAACTAACCCGATCCGGGTAAGGAATAGAAGGGGGCAAAGCCATGAAACCCAAAGACCTAGTGGTTCTGGTCGGCGTGATCGGCATTATCCTGATGATGGTGGTGCCGCTGCCGATCTGGCTGCTTGATGTCCTTCTCATTATTAATATATCCATTGCGCTCGGAATTATTTTGATCGGGATGAACACGAAGGAAGCGCTGGAGTTCTCCATTTTCCCGGCCCTTCTGCTCATCACCACCTTGTTCCGGCTGGCTCTCAACGTGTCCACCACGCGTAATATTCTCGCCAATGCCGATGCCGGTAACGTCGTCATGACGTTCGGATCGTTCGTGGCGGGAGGCAACCTCGTCGTCGGTTTCGTTATCTTTATCATTCTGGTGCTTGTGCAGTTTATCGTGATCACCAAAGGCTCCGAGCGCGTAGCGGAAGTGGCGGCGAGATTTACGCTCGATGCGATGCCGGGGAAGCAGATGGCGATCGATGCCGACCTGAATGCGGGTCTCATCAACGAAACCCAGGCGAAGGAACGCCGTGAGAAAATCTCGCGTGAAGCAGATTTCTACGGAGCGATGGACGGTGCGAGTAAGTTCGTGAAAGGGGACGCGATCGCAGGCATCATCATGCTCTTCATCAACATCCTCGGCGGTCTCGTCATCGGGATGACGATGAAAGGAATGTCCCTGTCCGAAGCGGGAAAACTGTATTCATTAATGACGATCGGTGACGGTCTCGTATCGCAGATCCCGGCGCTCCTCATTTCGACAGCTGCAGGTATCATCGTAACCCGTGCCAACTCCGAAGGGAACCTGGCGCATGACCTGACGAAGCAGATGACGGCTTATCCGAAGCTGCTCTACATCATCGCCGGTACGGTGGCCGGGCTCGGTATCTTTACCCCGATCCACCTGACCGTGACGCTGCCGATCGCAGCTCTGCTTGCCTTCGCGGCGAACAAGCTGCAGAAGAATGCGGCGAAGAAGGAAATGGCGGATGTGCAGCTCGAGGAAGAACAGCAGATCGAAGAAGTGCGCAGCCCCGAGAGCGTCATCTCGCTGCTGCAGGTGGATCCGATCGAGTTCGAATTCGGCTACGGACTCATTCCGCTGGCCGATACCCAGCAGGGCGGCGACCTGCTCGACCGGATCATTCTGATCCGCCGCCAGTGCGCCCTGGAGCTTGGTGTGGTCGTTCCGGTCATCCGGATCCGCGACAACATCCAGCTGCGGCCTAACGAGTATGTAATCAAGATCAAAGGCAACATGGTGGCCAGAGGCGATCTGCTGCTGAACCACTACCTGGCGATGAGCCCGGGTTACGACGACGATTCGATCACGGGAATCGACACGCTGGAGCCGGCATTCGGGCTTCCGGCCCTGTGGATCGACGAGGCCACGAAGGAGCGCGCCGAGCTGTCCGGTTATACGGTGGTCGATCCTCCGTCCGTGGTGGCGACCCACCTCACCGAGATCATCAAGAAGCACGCCCACGAGCTGCTCGGCCGTCAGGAGACGAAGGCGCTCATCGAGAACGTGCGCGAAACGTACCCGGCACTGGTCGACGACCTCATTCCGAACGTCCTGTCGATCGGCGACGTACAGAAAGTTTTGGTCAAACTGCTTCGTGAAAAAATATCGGTGCGGGATTTGGTTACCATATTAGAGACACTTGCCGATTATGGCACATACACCAAAGATCACGAGATCCTGGCCGAGTACGTCAGACAGGCCCTTTCGAGACAGATCACCCAGCAGTTTGCGGCGGCCGGCGATTCCCTGAAAGTCATCACCGTCGGCCCAAGCCTCGAGAAGAAGATTGCGGAGTCCGTGCAGCAGTCCGATCAGGGCAGCTACCTGGCGCTGGACCCGGCGTCCACGCAGGTGATTTACCAGCGGATCAGCGATCAGGTCACGAAGCTTCTCCAAGCCGGACAGCAGCCGGTGGTGCTGACATCGCCTACGATCCGGATGTATCTGCGGCAGCTGCTGGAGCGCACAATGCAGGATATTCCGGTATTGTCCTACAGCGAGCTTGAGCCTAATGTCGAAATCCAAAGCATGGGGGTTGTGAACTTATGAGAGTAAAACGTTATGTAGTGGATTCCATGCCGGATGCGCTTCAGAAGATCCGGACGGATCTCGGCAAAGACGCTGTCATTATCAATACCAAGGAGATCCGCTCCGGCGGGTTCCTCGGGATGTTCACAAAAAAGAGATTGAAGTCATCGCAGCGACGGATACCGCTTCCCCCGGCGGTACTCCGTCCGCTGCACCTTCCGGCGTCGCTACGATGCCGAAGCCGGCCGCCCCTGTGGCGACCGCTCCGAGATCGAGTGTCGCATCCGCCTACGGTGCCAGCGCACCGCAGCAGGCTGAACGGCACGAAGCGGCGCTGTCGTTTCCCGACGTACCGGATGTCCTGCCTCCGGCTCCCCCAGCCCCTGCTCCGCGGGCGGCGCAGGGGCCGGCTGCCCAGGCACCTGCACCAACGCAAGCGGCTCCGAAGAAGGCCCCGGCGGATGAGGACATGCTGGGCGAGCTTCGCGAGATGAAAGAGATGATGAAGAAGCTCTCCCTGCACCAGGCGCTGCAAATTCCGTCGGATCCGGCAGTGGAGACGATCGAGCAGCGCCTGCTCGAGCAGGAAGTGGACCCGCTGCTCGTGAAGCAGCTCATGGGTCAGGTTCTCGAAGAGGCCGAGGCTGCGGATGAGCCGAAGCCGCTGACCGAAGCGTTCGTTCTGGCGTCGGTCCGCCGGCAGCTTATAGAGTTCATGCAGCCCAAGGGGACGAAAGCTATCCGCCGGGACTCGCGTATCGCGCATTTCGTCGGCCCGACCGGCGTCGGCAAGACGACCACGATCGCGAAGCTGGCGGCCGAGCAGGTGCTGAAGCATCACCGCAAAGTCGGCTTTATCACCTCCGACACGTACCGGATTGCCGCCGTAGAGCAGCTGAAGACGTACGCGACGATCCTGAACGTGCCGCTGGAGGTGGTATTCTCGCCACTGGATCTAAGCAAGGCTTTCGAGAACCTCAAGGACCGAGATCTGATCTTCATGGATACGGCCGGCCGCAATTTCCGCAACGAAATGTATGTGTCCGAGCTGAACGCGCTGCTGAAGTCGGGCGGACAAAGCGAGACCTTCCTCGTACTCAGCCTGACCACCAAATATAAAGATATGAAAGTCATCACGAGCAACTTCAGCAAATTCAAGCTGGACAAGGTGCTCTTCACCAAAATGGACGAAACGGACTCCTTCGGCGCCATCGTCAATCTGATCCGGGATTTCGGCCTTCAGACCTCCTATATCGCCAATGGACAGAACGTACCGGACGATATTGAAGAACTCGATGAGCTGCGCATGATCGACAGGATTCTGGAGGATAACAACCATGAATGATCAGGCACAAGGACTGCGGAATCTCATTAAGACCCAAGAGACGGCGAATGACAGAGCGACGCGGATCATCACCGTAACGAGCGGCAAGGGCGGCGTGGGCAAATCGAACTTTACGCTGAACTTCGCTCTCGCGCTTCAGAAAAAAGGACTTAAGGTTCTCGTCTTCGATGCCGATATTGGTCTTGCGAACATTGATGTGCTCATGGGGGTTTCCCCTAAGTACAGCTTGTATCATCTGCTCAAAAGAGAGAAGACCATCTGGGAAATCATCCATACGGGGTATAACGACCTGCAGTTTATTGCAGGAGGCTCGGGCTTCAATGACCTGATCCGTCTCTCGGACGAGCAGCTCGATTATTTCGCCGCCCAGGTGGAGCAGCTTAACGGCCATGTGGACGTCATTATCTTCGATACGGGCGCCGGACTTTCCAAGGAAACCCTGAAGTTCATCGTGGCGGCCCAGGAGACGATTGTCGTAACGACACCGGAGCCGACATCAATCACCGATGCGTATGCGATCATCAAGATGGTGAACTCGATGAATTACCAGATCCCGTTCAAGCTCGTGGTGAACCGGGTGACCGATTGGCGGGAAGGCCGGCAGACGGCGGATAAAATCAGCATGGTAGCCAAACAATTCTTAAGTCTGGACATTCCGACGCTCGGCTACGTGGTGGATGACAGTTCGGTATCCAAAGCCGTCAAGAAGCAGGTGCCGTTCACCGTGGCCTTCCCGGACAGTGCAGCATCCAAATCCATTAACGATTTGGCGGACGATTTCATTGCGGGTCATATCCCGGCACAGCAGGAGAGGGGAGCCATCAAGGGCTTCCTGAGCAAAATGATGAAGATGCTGAAGCAGTAAGCCTGCCCTCAGGCAGCCGTCAGAGCATCCAATCCAAAGGGAGTGGAAATATGCCGCCGTATGACATATTGGTTGTGGACGATTCGGTATTCATGCGCAAGATCATCACCGACCTGATCTCCGAGGACCCGGCGTTCCGGGTCGTCGGAGCCGCCAAGAACGGCAGGGAAGGCGTGGAGATGGTCAAAAAGCTGAAGCCGCACGCCGTCACACTCGATATAGAGATGCCGGAGATGAACGGGCTGGAAGCGCTCAAGGCCATTATGAAGGACCATCCGGTTCCCGTGATTATGCTGAGCTCCCTGACCCAGGAAGGGGCGGCGGAGACGATCCGGGCCCTGGAATGGGGGGCTTTCGACTTCGTCGGCAAGCCTTCGGGATCCATCTCGCTGGATCTGCACAAAGTGAAGGCGCTGCTGCTCGAGAAGCTGCATACGGCCGTTAAAGCCAAGGTGAGGCCGGTAACCGGCATATCCTGGAGCTCGCGAACGGCCTCTGCGGCCCAGGCCGCGCCGCCTGCATCCAGAACGCCTGCCGCCGCCGCGCCTCCGGTGCCGCCTATGCGGACAGAGACGCCGGCGGCCAAACCGCCGGAGCGGATCCGTTCCGCCGGAGCGGGCGTGCAGACCTTCGATCACCTGGTGGCGATCGGCACGTCCACCGGCGGGCCGCGCGCGCTGCACCAGGTGCTCTCGGATATGCCGGATCACTATCCGGCTCCGGTGCTGATCGTGCAGCATATGCCTCCGAATTTTACCAAGTCGCTGGCCCAGCGCCTCGATTCGATCTCGAAGCTGACGGTGGTGGAAGCGGAGAACGGCATGGTGCTCGAACGGGGGACCGCTTACGTGGCCCCGGGCGGCTACCATATGACCGTAGCCCGCAACGGCACCCAGTCTTACAAGATCCACCTCTCCAAAGACGAGCCCCGCGGCGGCCACCGTCCTTCGGTCGACACGATGTTCGAGTCGCTTCTGCCGCTCAAGGAGCTGAAGCGCCATATCGTGATCATGACCGGTATGGGGGCGGACGGCGCCAAGGGAATGCAGGCGCTGAAGCAGGCCGGCGCAATCACAACGATCGCCGAATCGGAGGAGACCTGTGTGGTCTACGGCATGCCCCGTGCGGCCGTGGAGCTCGGCTGTGTGATGCATGTAGTGCCCCAACAGCAGATTGCGGGCATGCTGATCCAATCCGTGGGACGCTGATCCCCCGACTGGGTTACATAAATTTCTATTCTTCTTGGAGGTGTGGTTATGGAAATGAATCAATATCTCTCGATGTTTATCGATGAGTCAAGGGATCATCTGCAGGCGATGAACGAGCATCTGCTCAGCTTGGAGGCAAGCCCTGAAGATATCAGTATCGTTCAGCATATTTTCCGTTCGGCCCATACGCTGAAAGGGATGTCCGCCACCATGGGCTTTGAGGATTTGGCTTCGCTTACCCATGAGATGGAGAATGTGCTCGACCTTGTCCGCAACAACAAGCTGAAGATGGATTCCTTCATTTTTGACTGCATCTTCAAGAGTCTGGATTCCCTGGAATCGATGGTGGAGGATGTGATCCAGGGCGGGACGGGCAAGGCCGATGTAACCGATATCGTAGTAGCGCTCAAGTCCATCGTGTCCGGCGATTACAAGAAGGGCGGAGCGGCGGAGGTCCCAGCCGCAGCGAAGAGCCCCGAAGCCGCAGGAGCCCAAGGCGCCAAAGGCAGCGAACTGGATGAATTCCAGTTCAGCATTCTCAATCAATCGATCGAAACCGGAATGCCCGCTTACCGGATGGAAGTGTCCGTCCGCCAGGACTGCGTCCTGAAAGCGGCCCGTGCTTATATGGTCTTCAACGTGCTGGAAGAGAACGGTGAAGTGATCAAGTCCACGCCTTCCGTGGAAGACATTGAGCAGGAGCGCTTCGAGAACTCCTTCACGGTGTATTATGTCTCCCAGCTGGACAAAGAACTGCTGCACAAGCAGGTCGCGGGCGTGTCCGAAATCGACAAGGTCGATCTGGTCTCCCTCGATAAGGACAAGCTGGCCGAGTTCATGAAGCCGGCCGAACCGGAAGCGGTCCAGGCGCTGGCAGCTGCGGCACCGGTCCCTGCAGCCGAGGAAGCGCCGAAAGCGGCAGCGCCCGCGGCTGAGACGAAGAAGCCTGCCGGCGGCGGTGCTCCGGTGGCGAACCGGACCATCCGTGTCGATATCGAGCGCCTCGATATGCTCATGAACCTCTTCAGCGAGCTGCTGATCGACCGGGTACGGCTCGAACAGCTGGCCAGCGAGATCCACAAGAACGAGCTCACCGAAACCGTCGAGCATATGGCACGGGTATCCACAGACCTGCAGAACATCGTGCTGAAGCTCCGGATGGTTCCGGTCGACACCGTATTCAACCGGTTCCCGCGGATGATCCGCGATGTGGCGAAGACTCTCGACAAGAAGGTCGATCTCATCATTACCGGAGCGGAAACCGAACTCGACCGTACCGTCGTCGACGAGATCGGCGACCCGCTGGTTCACCTGCTGCGCAACGCGGTAGACCACGGCATTGAGCCGTATGCCGAGCGCGTCTCCCTGGGCAAGCCCGAGACGGGAACGATCCACCTTCGCGCTTATCACAGCGGCAACCATGTCTTCATCGAGATTGAAGATGACGGCCGGGGGATCAACCGCGAGAAGGTGCTGTCCAAGGCGATCCAGAACGGCGTCGTGACGCAGGAGCAGTCCGCACGGCTCTCCGACGAGGAAGTGTACCAGCTTCTGTTCGCTCCGGGGTTCTCTACAGCGGACAAAATTTCGGATATTTCCGGCCGCGGCGTAGGGCTTGACGTCGTCAAGACGAAGATCGAAAGCCTCGGCGGACACGTCCATGTCGATGCCAAGCTCGGCAAAGGCTCCAAGTGGTCCGTCCAGCTGCCGCTGACCCTCTCGATCATCTCCGCGATGCTCATCCGGATTCAAGGCGAGAAGTATGCGATTCCGCTGACTTCCATCGTCGAGACGATGGCCATTCGCAGAGAGCAGCTGCGCAGCGTCCACGGCAACCCGATGGTGGAATACCGCACCAGCGTCATCCCGCTCATTCCGCTCGCCGATCTGTTCGATGTACCTGGCGGCAGCGACCTGACGGAAGACGAGATCCAGATGGTGGTCATCCGCAAGGGTGAGAAGCTGGCGGCGCTCGCGGTCAACGAATTTATCGGGCAGCAGGAGATCGTCCTGAAGTCGCTCGGCAAGTATCTGACGAACCTGTTTGCGGTGTCCGGGGCCACGATTTTGGGTGACGGACAAGTAGCATTAATCATAGACACTAATGCGCTTTTCAAATAAAGTAATACTTGCGGAGTGCATGAGAGCTCAACCTTAAGGAGGCCGAAAGCATGAGTCAGGAATTGAAAGTCATCGTATTCGCACTGGCGGATGAGGAGTACGGAGTAGAAGTCGAAAAGGTGAGAACCATCGAGCGCATGCAGCCGCTGACTCGCGTACCCAAGACTCCCGGATTTGTCAAAGGCGTCATCAATCTGCGCGGTGTGGTTACGCCGGTTATCGATCTTCGCGGCCGGTTCGGCTTTCCCGAGACGCAGTATACGGATAACTCCCGCATCATTATCGTAGGTGTGGAAGACCTGGAAGTCGGCATGATCGTCGACTCGGCGAATGACGTCATCGACGTCGATCCTGAGCTCATCGATGATCCGCCGGAGATTGTGGGCGGCATCAAAGCCAAGTATCTGCAGGGCATCGCCAAGGTCGGCGAGCACCGTCTGCTGATTCTCCTCAATCTCAAGGAAGTGCTGAGCAAGAATGAGATCGTCCAATTGGATAACATAGAGGAGTAGATAAGTTTGGATACCTTCAGATCGTTCGCCGACTTTCAGATGGATGTGCTCCGGGAAGTCGGTAATATCGGAGCCGGGCACGCGGCCACGGCCTTGTCCAAGCTGATGGACAAGCCGGTCGATATGCTGGTGCCCAAGGTGCGGATGGTTCCTTTCGAAGAAGTGGCCGACAGTGTCGGTGGGGCGGAGGCGATCGTCATCGCCATCTTTCTCCGGGTGGAAGGAGAGACGCCGGGCAACCTGTTCTTCATTCTTACACTGGAATCGGCAAAGAAGCTCCTGAAGAGCCTGGCCGGCATCGAAGTGGTGAGCGACGAAGGATATACCGATATGGAAATGTCGGCGCTGAACGAGATCGGCAACATCATGGCAGGGTCCTATCTGTCCTCGCTGGCCGATTTCACGAAGCTGAACATGCAGCCCACGGTACCGTCGCTGGCCATTGACATGGCGGGGGCGATTCTGGGCTATGGACTCCTCCAGTTCGGGGAAATGGGCGATCAGGCCCTGCTCATCGATACGAAGTTCCTGGACGGAAAAGAAGAAGTGGAAGGCCATTTCTTCCTGATCCCGGATCCCGAATCGTTCCCCAAAATCTTTCAGGCGCTGGGAGTGGGGGCTCCATGATCCAGGACAACCTCATTAAAGTGGGGATGGCCGACCTGAATGTGGCGCACCTGACCGGGGTGCTCAAAACAACGGGTCTGGGATCCTGCGTCGGCCTGACACTCTTTGACAGCACGGCGAAGGTGGCCGGCATGGCCCATGTGATGCTGCCCTCCTCCGACATTGCCAGGGAAGGCACGCTCAACATTGCCAAATATGCGGACACGGCCCTGCCGGAGATGATCCGCCAAATGGAAAAGCTCGGTGCCCAGGTACGGCGGATGGAAGCCAAGATGGCCGGCGGGGCACAGATGTTCTCCTTCGGTACGCAGTCCGAGACGATGAGAATCGGACCGCGCAATGTGGAATCCTGCAAGGCCATATTGAACCAGTACCGCATTCCGCTGAAAGCGGAAGACACCGGGGGCAACTTCGGAAGAACCATCGAATTCAACTGTGAAACCGGCCTGCTGAGCATTCGCAGCGTACAACACGGAGTGAAGGAACTGTAGATATGATCGGAACATTGCGCTGGAACTTATATACCGGAGTAGCGGCCTTTATTATTACTTTTGTGCTCTCCATTCCCAACAACATATGGTTGACCACCTTCGTGCGCAGCTGTTACAGTTTTATCATTCTGTTTCTGCTCGTCTTCGCCTGCAGATGGCTGCTCGGCACGTTCGCCGGCCTGAACAGCCTGACCGCACCGCAGCCCCCGGTGATGCTGGACGCCGCGCCGGAGGAGTCCTCCAAAGGACAGGCCTTCGATGCCATGACCCCGGACGAGGATCAGGAACTGCACCAGATGCTGAAGGGAAGCATGAACGCCTCCGCACCGCCGGATCAGGGATTCGCTCCTCTGAAGCCGCCGAAGCTCTCGACGAAAGTACAGCCGACACCCGAAGAGTTAGCCCAAGCGGTACGCCAAATGTCTGAAGAATAGGATGGTGACAACCAATCATGATCACTCAAAAATCCCATCTGGCCAACATTGAGATTTGGAAGCAGTGGAGAGAACAAAAGATCCCGACAGCCAAGCAGACCCTGATCGAATCGTACCTTCCGCTGGTCGATTATGTCTCGAGCCGGCTGTCCATCGGACTGCCCAAGAATGTGGCGAAGGAAGATCTCGCGAGCTTCGGCGTCATGGGTCTGATCGATGCCATCGAGAAGTTCGACTACGAGCGCGGGCTGCAATTCGAAACGTATGCTTCCTGGCGCATCCGCGGTGCGATCATCGACGGTCTCCGGCAGGGCGACTGGGTGCCCCGTTGATCCGCGAGAAGGCCAAGAAGGTGGAGGACGCATATCAGAAGCTCGAGCAGAAATACATGCGTTCGGTAACCGACTCCGAAATGAGCGAATACCTCAATGTAAGCGAGTCGGAGTTTCAGCAGATGGTTCAGGATATTGCGGTAACGGCGGTTTGTTCGATCGACGACCCGATCCGCGAAGAAGACTCCGAGACGCGCCTCTCGCTGCTTGTGGACGAGAAAGCGAAGAATCCGGAATCCAAGGTGAACGAGCTTCATCTGAAGGAAACGCTGGCCAAGGCCATCGAGAAACTGACGGAGAAGGAGCGCATCGTCGTCTCTCTTTTCTACTTTGAAGAATTGTCTTTGAGCGAGATTGCCGAAGTCATGAGTTTGTCCCCATCCAGAATATCGCAGCTGCACTCGAAGGCAATCTTGAGACTCAGAGGAGCATTGGGACGCCACAAGGATCAATTGTTCCAGGACTAGCAGAGCAAAGATCTCCAGGATGGGAAGCGGGGAATGAGGAATGAACGACCAGACGATGCCCCTGTCCTATTATATGGACATTACGGTATCCGACGACAAGCTGACGGCTTACGTGCAGTTTTCGAATGCTGACGAGTCGTTCTCAGTAACGAATGAACAGTTTGCGGAGCTTCTTGAAGCGAACCATATCGTCTACGGCGTCGATGAGAAGCAGATCGCCGAGATTGTGAAGCATCCGCAGAGCTTCTTTTTGTCCAAAACGGTGATCGCGGCAGGCGATGCGCCGAAGAACGGCGAGGACGGCAGCATCCGCATGCTGTTCGATCTCGACGACCGTTCGAAGCGCCCGCTGGAGCTCGAGGACGGCACGGTGGATTACAAGGAAGTGACCGCTATCCACAATGTTCGCCGAGGGCAGCTGATTGCCGAACGTCTTCCTGCGGTTAAAAGTACAGAGGGACGCGCCGTCACCGGTGAGCCCCTGTTCGGCAAAGACGGCAAGGAAGCGCGGTTCAAGATCGGCAAGAATGTCGTCACCGATCCGGATCAGCTCGCGATGTATGCGGCCATCGACGGCATGGTTTCGAAGACCGACCGGGACAAGATCAATGTGTTTCCCGTCTACGAAGTTAACGGGGACATTGATTACAACGTCGGGAATATCGACTTTGTGGGAACCGTTGTCATCCGCGGCAACGTACTGCCGGGCTTCCGCGTCAAGGCGGCCGGCGATATCCGGATCACGGGCAGTGTGGAGGCGGCGGACCTCGAAGCGGACGGCTCGATCGAGATCAACGCGGGCATTCTCGGCCACAACAAAGGCCTGATCCGCGCGGGCGGCCGGGTCAAAAGCTCGTTCGTCCAGGATGCCGTGATCGAAGCGGGGGAAGAGGTGCTCATTACCCAGAGCATCATGCATTCCCAGGTCCGCGCGGGCCGGCAGGTGGTCTGCATGGGCTCCAAGGGCCTCATCGTCGGCGGGATGATCCAGGCGGGCGAGCGCGTGGCGGCCCGGACGATCGGCAACTCGATGTCGACGCCCACGAGCTTTGAAGTCGGCGTGCTTCCGGAGCTGCGCAATGAGCTTCAGCAGCTGCGCTCGCAGCTGAAGGTGTACATGGAGAACCTGGACAAGACCGACAAGGCGCTGTCCCTTCTGGACCAGCTGGCCGCCGCCGGACAGCTCAGCCCCGACAAGATGAGCATGCGCATCAAGCTCAACCATACGAAGAAGCAGGGAGTCGACGAGCTGAACGCCTGCAAGCGGCGGATCATGGATATCGAGAAATCCCTCGAAGATTCGGAACGCGCACGGGTAGAGGCTTTGTCCTATGTTTACAGCGGCACCAAGATCGTGATCGGCCGGTATACGAAGTTTGTCAAAGATACGGCGCAGCGGGTAAGGTTTATGCTTCAGGACGGCGATATTGCCATGATCCCGATTGTCTAAAGGGGCCGTCCGCCGTCCGCAAGCCCTCCATAACCGAAGGAGGCGATTGGATTGAGTATCAAGCCGGTGGAGCTCCACATGGCCCTACATAAGAATGACGAGGTTAGCGTCAAGCAGCAGGAGCTCTCCCGAAGGCCTGTAACGGATCAGATGGCGCTTGGCCAGCAGGCGGAGAAGACAACGGTCAAGGAACGGCAGGTTTCCGCCGCGGCCGAGCAGGCCCACGGGAGCGGTATACACGGGGAGCTGCCGAAAGAACGGCGTTCCGGAGGGGCGCGCGGCCGTGGGCGCGGCGGTAAGGAGCAGGCGCAGGAGAAAAGGGAGCCGGTGCGGGGAGATCACCCGTTTAAAGGTCATCATATTGACCTATCCTTATAAGAAGCGTTTTCGAAAAGTGAGACCGCTGTCAGCGCAGCGTATTCCGCGTGAAATTAGGTGATAGGTTATGGATCAACCATGGATGTATATCGTTCTGCTGGGTTTGGTGCTGGTGGTGTATGCCAAAATCATTCCGAAGGCTCCAGGCGGCGCGGCCAGGGACAGCGGCGGCATGGTCGGTGAAATGGAAGAGGCGATGGATCATTTTGCCGCCGAGCTCGAGGAGCAGAACCAGGCGCTCATCGCCATGTTCGCCGAGACGAAGAAGGAGAACGAGATGCAGTATGTCCGCCTCGCCTCCCGGGTGGAAGCGCTGGAGAAGCAGAATGCAGCGCTTCAGCAGGAGCTGAGCCGGGTATCCTTCGCCCAGGAGCAGCACAAGGAGGAGCACAGAGGAGGCGTCTCCTTCGCGGCGGCCCCTCCTCCGCAGGTGCCCGCTTCAGCTCCGCCTGCCGGGGGGCAGATGATCCTCCCGCAGGACCCCGCATCGGCCCTGCATCCGCTCGAGCTGCAGGCGCTGCAGCCGGACGGCGGGGAGGCGGCACCCGAGCCGCCTCCGGCGCCGAAGAACATCAAGGACCGGTACGAGGAGCTCTTCCGCTTGTATGAGCAGGGCAAATCCACCGATGCCATCGCCAAGAAGCTCGGACTGAACAAAGGGGAGATCCACCTGATTCTGCAGCTGGCCAAACAGGAGGAGAAAACCCATGCTTAAGAACAAATCCCTGTTGTACGGCCTGGGGCTGGGACTCATGGCGGGGGCTCTGCTGCTGGAGCTTATGAATACGGTGGCGAACCCGCAGACGGTGATGCCGCAGGAAGCGGCGCCCCTCGACAAAGCGCAGATCAAGGAGCTCGCCCTGCAGCACTTCAAGGTATACGAGAAGGAAGAAGCGGTATATGACCAGGCCCAGCTTGACCAGACGGTACAGCAAAAGGTGGAGGAAGAGCGGCAGAAGCTGGCCGCCGCACAGCCTGCTCCTGCGCCGGCTCCGGCCGATGCGGTCAAGGAGACCTATATCTATGTCTTCCCAGGGACTGTCGTATCGCAGGTGGGCGATATGCTTGTCACCAGCGGCGTCATCGCGGACAAGAACGCCTTTCTTACGGAGATGAACAACCGGGGGCTCAACGAGAAGGTCAAGATCGGCGTTCATGTGTTCAAAGGACCGCAGACCCTCGATCAGGTGCTTGCCGCCATCACCGGCCAGTAAGAACGGACTTCCGGCAGCGGAGGGCCGTTTTTTTTGTCCCGGGAAGGGGCGGAGAGTTCTACATTCCCCAGGAGTTGCATACGCTGGGCTCTTGTGTTATAGTAGTTGTCGGTGTTAAAAATCCACACGCATGATTAATTCCGATGAGGGTGCTTCCGCTTGCGGGAGTTTCATCGTGAAGATGAGATCAGCGGAGGAATTCACACAAAAAACCAAACTTAGAGGAGGTGTGTGAGGATGGCAGTTATCTCCATGAAACAGCTTCTTGAAGCTGGGGTACACTTCGGTCACCAGACCCGTCGCTGGAACCCAAAGATGGACAGATACATCTTCACTGAAAGAAACGGCATTTACATTATCGACCTGCAAAAAACGGTTAAAAAGGTTGAGGAAGCTTATAACTTCGTCAAATCCGTAGCCGGCGAGAACGGGACAATCCTGTTCGTAGGTACGAAAAAGCAAGCTCAAGATTCCGTTAAGGAAGAAGCTGAGCGCTGCGGCATGTTCTACATCAACCAGCGTTGGCTCGGCGGCACGCTGACCAACTTCCAAACGATCCAGAAGCGGATCGACCGTCTGCACACGCTCGAGAAGTGGGAGCAGGACGGCACGTTCGAAGTGCTGCCTAAGAAAGAAGTTATCATTCTCCGCAAAGAGAAAGATCGCCTCGAGAAGTTCCTTGGCGGTATCTCCCATATGAAAGGTCTGCCAAGCGCACTGTTCGTAATCGACCCGCGCAAAGAGCGTATCGCCGTTGCGGAAGCTCGCAAGCTTGGTATCCCAATCGTTGGTATCGTAGACACGAACTGCGATCCGGACGAGATTGACTACGTCATTCCGGGTAACGACGACGCGATCCGTGCAGTAAAGCTGCTCACAGCTAAAATTGCCGACGCTGTTATCGAAGCACACCAAGGCGAACAGACGACAGCTTAACATGTCATGAATAAGAAAAGGGTGGTTTAAAGGTGCAAAATCCTTTCACCGCCCTTTTTTTGGGAGTACATATACTTTTTAAGAGGAGGCCACATCATGGCGGTAAATGCAGCATCGGTTAAAGAGTTGCGCGAAAAAACAGGAGCAGGCATGCTCGATTGCAAGAAAGCACTGGAAGAGGCAGGCGGCGATCTGACGAAAGCTTCCGAAATTCTCCGTGAGAAAGGTCTTGCTGCGGCAGCAAACAAAGCAGGCCGTATTGCTACCGAGGGTGTTGTTGAATCCTACATCCACGGCGGCGGCCGCGTTGGCGTGCTCGTAGAAGTAAACTGTGAAACGGACTTCGTTGCGAAGACCGAGCAGTTCCGCGCTTTCGTTCGTGACATCGCTATGCAGATCGCAGCGGCTAATCCGACTTATGTCCGCCGCGAAGAAGTGCCGCAGGAAGCTCTCGACAAGGAGCGCGAAATCCTGAAAGCCCAAGCCCTCAACGAAGGCAAGCCGGCTCATATCGTCGACAAGATGGTTGAAGGCCGCATGAGCAAATACTATGAAGAGTTCTGCCTCATGGAGCAGTCCTTCATCAAGGATCCGGACAAGACGATCTCCGCTCTGCTGAACGAGAAGATCTCCACGATCGGCGAGAACATCTCGATCCGCCGCTTCGCCCGTTTCGAACTCGGCGAAGGCCTTGAGAAGAAGCAAGAGAACTTCGCTGAGGAAGTTATGTCCCAAGTGAAGCTGTAAGACGCTATAGAAGGTAGAAGAGACGGAACACGTATTTTGTGTTCCTTCTTTTCTAACTATAGACTATAGAAGCAAGGAATAGAGAATGCGGGTAGGAGACCGAAACGGAGGTTATGGAGCTTGGAACATCCCACTTATAAAAGAGTCGTATTGAAACTTAGCGGCGAAGCGCTCGCTGGACAGCAGGGGTACGGCATTGATTCGGAAGTCATCACTTCCATCGCGCAGCAGGTGAAAGAAGTAGTGGACCTGAAGGTGGAGGTCGCCATTGTCGTAGGCGGCGGCAACATCTGGCGCGGAATTGCCGGAAGCTCGAAAGGGATTGACCGCGCAACTGCGGATTATATGGGGATGCTGGCTACCGTAATGAACTCGCTGGCTTTACAGGATGCCCTCGAAACGATTGGAGTTCCGACCCGGGTGCAGTCGTCGATCACGATGCAGCAGGTAGCGGAGCCGTACATACGCAGACGGGCGATCCGTCACTTGGAGAAAGGCCGGGTCGTTATTTTTGCCGCAGGCACAGGCAACCCGTTCTTCTCGACCGATACCACGGCCGCACTGCGTGCCGCTGAGATCGAAGCCGAAGTCATCCTCATGGCAAAGAACAAAGTCGACGGCGTCTACAGTGCCGATCCGTTCAAGGACAGCACGGCGATCAAGTACGACACGCTGACCTACCTCGAAGTACTCAACAAGAACCTCGGCGTCATGGATTCAACCGCATCCTCATTGTGCATGGACAACAATATCCCGCTGATCGTATTCTCCATCACCGAAAGCGGCAATATTAAGCGTGTGGTGCAGGGAGAGAAGATCGGTACGATTGTAAGGAGTGTATAAGCAATGCCCCAATCGATCAAGAAGAATGCCGAAGACCGCATGGAAAAGGCGATCGGCGCCCTGAAGAAGGAGCTTGCCTCCCTTCGTGCGGGACGCGCGACGCCAGCCCTGCTCGACCGGATTCAGGTCGAATATTACGGCGCGATGACGCCGGTGAACCAGCTCGCCAACATCAACACCCCGGATTCCCGCACGCTGATGATTCAGCCTTGGGATAAGGGTTCGGTAGCGGCGATCGAGAAGGCAATCATGAAGTCGGACCTGGGGCTGACGCCATCGAATGACGGCAGCTCAATCCGGATCGTTATCCCGGCCCTGACGGAAGAACGCCGTGCGGATCTGGTGAAGATGACCAAGAAGGCCGGCGAGGAAGCCAAGGTGGCGATCCGCAACATCCGCCGCGATGCCAATGACGACATCAAGAAGCTGGAGAAGAACGGCATCTCGGAAGACGAGTCCCGTGGACACCAGGAAGAGATTCAGAAGATGACCGATAAGCACATTGCCGAAGTGGATAAGGTTCTGGCCGCGAAGGAAAAGGAAATTATGGAAGTATAATTGGTGAAGACCCCCTATTTTTTAGGGGGCTTTAGTCTTTCCTGATGGGGGAACATAGGAATGATACCATTCAAGAAATGGTTTGGAAGCAATACGGAGGGCGAAGAAGCTGCCCGCAGTTTGGCTGCAGACAACATTCCAAACCATGTGGCCGTCATTATGGACGGCAACGGACGGTGGGCCCAGAAACGCGGACTGCCGCGGGTAGCGGGACACCACTCCGGTATGAAGAACGTGAAGAAGATTACGATGGCGGCCAACAGCATCGGGGTCAACGTCCTGACACTGTACGCCTTCTCCACCGAGAACTGGAAGCGGCCCAAAGAGGAAGTAGATTACCTCATGAAGCTGCCTCTGGAGTTTTTTCCCAAAGAAATCGACGAGCTGGTCGCCAATAACGTCCGGATCCGGATGACGGGCTGGCAGGAAGGGCTCCCGGAGTATACCCTCAAAGCCGTTCAGGACGCCATCGACCGGACGGCGGGCAACACCGGCCTGATCCTAAATTTTGCACTCAACTACGGGAGCCGCAAAGAAATGCTCCGGGGAATCCAGCAGATTGCGCAGGATGCCCTGGACGGAAAGCTGAAGCCCGAGGAGATCGACGAGGCACGGTTCTCGAAATACCTGCTGACCGATCCGCTCCCGGAACCGGATCTGCTCATCCGCACCAGCGGGGAACTTCGCATCAGCAACTTCATGCTGTGGCAGCTCGCCTATTCGGAGCTTTGGTTTACCGAATTGGCTTGGCCGGAGTTTACGGAGGAGCGCTTCTATGAAGCGGTTCAGGAATATCAACGCCGCGCAAGAAGATACGGCGGCTTGTAGCCACCGCGGTCCGAATGTCAGGAACGGTGGACCGCGGAGCTGCAAAGACAATGGAGGAATGGTCCTTGAAGCAGCGGATAGTCACTGGAATAGCGGCGGGACTCGGGTTTCTGCTGCTCCTGTATCTGGGCGGTTCCTGGTATACGGGACTGATTCTGATTCTCGCCCTGATCGGGTATGACGAGTTTTTACGAATGAACGGCCTCAAACAGGGCAGGGCGCTCCCTTTCATCGGCTATCTCGGCGTGTTCGCCCTGATTGTCCCTTGGGGTCATACGGGAATATCGCTGACCCAGCTGGTCTGGATGGCCATGTTCGTGTTTATGGCGGCCACGGTGATCTCCAAGAACCGGATCACGATCGATCACGTGGCGATGGCTTTCGTCGGCATGGTATATGTCGGAATCGGCTTTCATTATATGGTGCAGACGCGCAACGGTCCGGAGGACGGTCTGTTCTGGACGCTGCTTGTCTTCTTGTGCATCTGGTCTACGGATTCCGGTGCCTACTTCATCGGCTCGCAGGTGGGCAAAACCCCGTTGTGGCCGACAATCTCACCGAAGAAGTCGGTGGAAGGGGCGCTCGGCGGTGTTGTCGTCTCCATCATCGTGGCGATGATCTTCGCTTGGCTCCGTCCGGAGCTCCTCTCCTTCCCTAAGGCGGCCTGGATCGGGCTGCTGATTGCGGTGGTCGGGCAGCTTGGAGATTTGATCCAATCGGCCTACAAGCGGGTGAAGGGGATCAAGGATACCGGCAGCCTGCTGCCGGGGCATGGCGGCGTTCTCGACCGGACCGACTCCTGGCTTATCGTATTTCCGTTCCTGCAGATTCTATCCCTTATTCCGCACATCTAGCTGCAGGATTCCTGCTAGCTCTAAGCATACAGAGGTGAACTCCTTTTGAAGAAGATCAGTATTCTGGGCTCGACCGGATCGATCGGCACCCAGACGCTTGATGTAGTATCGCATTACCCGGAGCTGTATTCGGTGGAAGGGTTGGCGGGCGGCCACAATCTGCCCCTGCTGCAGCAGCAGATCGAACGCTTCCGGCCTCGGAAGGTGTCGGTAGCCACCCCGGAGCTGGCGCAGGAGCTTGCACGACAGGTGCCGGCAGGCGTGCAGGTGTATTCCGGACCGGAAGGGCTGACCGAGATTGCGGCCGGCACCGACGCGGAGCTGGTGGTTACCGCCGTAGTCGGAAGCCAGGGGCTTCACCCGACGCTCGCGGCGATCGAGGCCGGCAAGCACATCGGTCTTGCCAATAAGGAGACGCTGGTGAGCGGCGGGCATCTGGTGACGGAGGCGGCACGGCGCAAGGGTGTCAGCCTGCTGCCGATCGACAGCGAGCATTCGGCGATTTTCCAGTGCCTGAACGGGGAATCGATGGAAGACATACATAAAATCACCCTGACGGCATCGGGCGGCTCGTTCCGTGACCGCACTCGCGAACAGCTCGTCGGTGTCACGGTGCAGGATGCGCTGAACCATCCGAACTGGTCGATGGGCGCGAAGGTGACGATCGACTCGGCCACCATGGTGAACAAGGGGCTTGAGGTCATGGAAGCGCACTGGCTGTTCGGGCTCTCATATGACCGGATTGACGTGCTGATCCATCCGGAGAGCATCATCCACTCCTTCGTGGAATTCGAGGATTACAGCATCATCGCCCAGCTGGGCATGCCGGATATGCGGGTGCCGATCCAGTACGCGCTGACGTATCCCCGGAGGATGAAGACGCCTTCGGAGAGGCTGCGCCTGTCCGAGATCGGGCGGCTGAACTTCCGGGCGATGGACTTTGACCGGTTCCCCTGCCTGCGGATGGCTTATGACAGCGGACGTGCGGGGGGCTCGATGCCTACCGTCTTTAACGCGGCCAACGAGGTTGCGGTGGAACGCTTCCTGCAGGGGGAAATTGCATTCCTTGATATCGAACGGATTATCGAGGAGGCCATGAGCCGGCACGACACCATCCCGGATCCGGATCTGGATACCATCACGGAGATCGACCAGTGGCCAGAGAGACGGCTCGCGGAGCGGCCAGACGGTAGGCTGGGCTTTGAGGGAAGACATTTTTTGGCTGCGGTGAACATATATGTTCGTAGGCAGACATGCATGGGGCAGGGGAAGCGGCAGGAGGCAGGGGGCCTGGAGGTCTTGCCCGGCTGCGGGTAGACGGACGGCCGATCGGCCGGGATCCAAAGAACCTTCTCCGCAGGCGCGGGGGCGTTTGCTTGTATTCCCTTCGGCAATAATGTTAATCTTATGATAAAACAGCCCATGAGCTTTCATTACGAACATAGGTGTTTAAGGAGGCCGCATACGCATTGGCTACGCTGCAGAACGTTTTCCAAATTGTGCTCTTGTTTTTTGTTCTCGTGACGATTCATGAATGGGGACATTTTTATTTCGCCCAGCGGGCGGGCATTCTGGTCCGCGAATTCGCGATCGGCTTCGGCCCCAAGCTGATCTCCTTCAAGCGGAAGGAGACTCGTTATACGCTTCGTCTGCTCCCGATCGGCGGCTTCGTCCGTATGGCCGGGGAAGATCCGGAGATCGTGCAGATCAATCCGGGGCAGCGCATCGCGGTCAAACTAAGCGGCAGCCAGGTGACCCACATTTATGTCAGTGACCTGGAACACCGTACGGGCGCCGTGGAAGGCGTAGTGGAAGAGATCGACCTGGAACGGAAGCTCTTCGTGCGGCTCGATGTGGACGGTGCGGTGGAGCGGTACGCGATCCACCCGCAGGCCATGCTCGTGAACAAAGAGACCGAGACGCAGATTGCGCCATGGGACCGCCAGTTCGGCAGCAAGACCGTAGGCCAGCGGGCACTGTCCATCTTTGCTGGGCCGCTCATGAACTTCATTCTTGCTTTCGTGCTCTTCGTCTCGGTCGTCTTCATGATCGGTGTGCCGACCGGCCGCGTAATGATTCAGGATGCCGTTGCGGGGTCCGCCGCAGAGAAAGCGGGCCTGCAGTCCGGTGATATCGTCATCTCCGTTAATGGAGAGGATCTCGGTTCGAACCGAGACCGCATCCGGGAGCTCGTGCAGAATTCGGCGAACAAGCCGATGGACTGGGTGATCGAGCGCGGCGGGGTGCAGGTGACCAAGCAGGTGACCCCGGTACTGGACAAAGACGGCGTATTCCGCGTTGGTGTAACGAATACGCTTGAGACGCGTCCGACCCGCTTTGTGGAAGGGATTGTGGAGGGAGGCAAAAACCTGATCTCCGCATCTACCCTTATTCTGGACGGGTTCGGCAAGCTGGCCACGCTGCAGGTGAAAATGGACGACCTCGGCGGACCCGTGCGGATTGTCGAGTTTACGAGCGAGCAGGCCAGCGCCGGCATCCCGCAGTACGTCTCTTGGACGGCCATCATGAGCCTTTATCTCGGTCTGTTCAATTTGCTGCCGATTCCGGCGCTCGACGGAAGCCGCCTGGTCTTCCTGGGTCTGGAGGCGCTGCGCGGCAAGCCGATTGATCCGAGCCGCGAGAGCATGGTGCACTTTGTCGGCTTCGCGATGCTGATGCTGCTGATGATAGCCGTAACGTATAACGATATTTTGCGGCTGATTAATGGATAAGAACTGGTTGTCGTAGGGGGAAAACGGTAATGGCTAAGGAAAAGCAGGACAAACAATTCGTGAAGGAGATCACGCCGCAGGGCGAAGATTTCTCACGCTGGTATATTGATGTAATCAAAAAAGCGGACCTCATGAGCTACTCGCCGGTCCGCGGCTGTATCGTATTCAAGCCGGACGGCTACGAGATCTGGGAGAACATCCAGAAGGAGCTTGACCGCCGGTTCAAGGAGACGGGACACCGCAACGCGTACTTCCCGATGTTCATTCCGGAGAGCTTCTTCCAGAAGGAGAAGGAGCACGTCGAAGGCTTCAACCCCGAGCTGCCATGGGTGACCGAGGCAGGCGGCGAGAAGCTCGAAGAGCGTCTGGCGATCCGCCCGACGTCCGAGACGATGATCGGGCATATGTATTCCGAGTGGATCAATTCGTACCGCGACCTGCCGGTGCTCATCAACCAGTGGGCGAACGTCGTCCGCTGGGAGAAACGCACGCAGCCGTTCCTGCGGACAAGTGAGTTCCTGTGGCAGGAAGGCCACACGGCGCACGAGGACGAAGCGGATGCCCGCAAGGAAACGATGCAGATGCTCGAGATCTACCGTGACTTTGCCGAGAACTATCTCGCCATTCCGGTGATCATGGGCCAGAAGACGCCTTCGGAGAAGTTCGCGGGTGCCGTGGACACGTACTCCATCGAAGCGATGATGAAGGACGGCAAAGCCGTACAGGCCGGTACCTCCCACTACCTGGGCACGAATTTTGCCGTAGCCTTCGATATCAAGTATCTGGACCGCGAGAACACGCACCAGTTCTGCCACACGACCTCCTGGGGCGTCAGTACCCGCCTGATCGGCGCGCTGATCATGGTCCACGGGGATGACCGCGGGCTGGCACTGCCTCCGAAGATCGCTCCGACACAGGTCGTCATGATCCCGATCGGACCTCCGAAGACCCGCGAAGCGGTCGTCGGCCGGGTGGACGAGCTGTACAGCCAGCTGAAGGCCGCCGGCGTACGCGCCAAAGTGGACGACAACCCGGACCAAAGCCCGGGCTGGAAGTTCAACGAGTACGAAATGCGCGGCGTGCCGATCCGCGTCGAGCTTGGTCCGCGTGACATGGAGAACGGACAGGTGGTTCTCGTCTCCCGGATCACGGGCGAGAAGCGGATCGTCCAGCAGGACCAATTCGTGGAAGAGGTCCAAAAGCTGTTGACGGAAACCCATCAGGAAATGTATGATCGAGCCAAGCGGTTCCGCGACGAGAACATGACCGAAGCGGACACGGTAGATGAGCTGAAGACCTTCCTTGACGGCAAGCGCGGCTTTGCCCTCTCGGGCTGGTGCGGCTCCGCCGCCTGCGAAGCCCAGGTCAAGGAAGAGACCGGCGCAACGAGCCGGAACATTCCGTTCGAAGCTCCGGCGAAGCCGAAGTGCCTCGTGTGCGGCGAACCTTCCAAGCATACCGTTGTCTTCGGACGCGCTTATTAATCCGAGCGTCGTCTGCCTCAGTTTTCTTTTGAGTGTGGATCTTGACTTGTCTCAACGAGCCCGGACACGAAGTAGATTTGCTTACAACTACATCACGCAGTGTAATTAGACGTTTTGTTTTTTGAAGGTTTGGCGGGCAGGCGTACCACTCGGTGGCTGACCCAGGACAAGCACGGCTGCGGAAAGTTTACGGCCGCCTTTGAATTCAAGCTGCTTCCTATCTCATTCATCATTGGGGCAGCTTGATTTCAACAGCGGTGGAGCAGCCGTGCTTGTCCGCCCGCAGCACGAACGTTCTGCCTCCAAATCCTTCAAACCTCAAAACGACTAACCTTTTGTTACATAAGGGCAGGGGATCTCTCATCCTTATGCCCTTTATTGTTTTTCATGGGGGAGGGGCAGCATGACCAGCAGTACGGCGCAGAAGCGGGACCGGTTCGAGATGCTGATGCATCAGGCCGGGGTGCCGAACGATGTCGTTCATCAGTTTTTCAGCGACGGATATATCGACAGGGTAGAGACGAGCCGCAGGAACCGGGAATGGATGTTTTATATCGTCAAAACCAAGGTCATTCCGCAAGACGTATACCGATCCTTCTGCAAGATGATCCGCGACAAGTTTTCGCATATTGCGAACATCCGTTTCGTCCTGCAGTATACCCCGGACGTGTCGGTCGAAGAGGTAGCGCACGAATACTGGACGATGTTCATCGAATGGGTTCAGCGGGAGCATCCGTCGATCAACGGGTGGATGACCAAAGCGAAGATCGATGTGAAAGGCACCAACCTGACGCTCCATTTGCTGGACACGATCGGCATGGAGCTGGCGAAGAAGAAGGATATCGGCGGACTCATTCAAACTTATTTTTCCAATTTTTTGGTGTGCAGCTGCACGTGAAATATACGGTGGATCAGGCGCGGGAGGAAGTATTCGAGAAATTCGCGCAGCAGATCATCGAGGAACAGAGAGAAGTCACATCCGTCATCATGACAAGCGTGGAGCCGGAGGAATCGCAGGAGCCGGAGCCGGAAGGCGAGGTCAAGCTCATGGTCGGCTACGATATCAAAGAGCCTGCCGTGCCTCTGCAGAATGTGAGAGACGAAGAAAAGAAAGTCGTGGTGCAGGGCTCCGTGTTCGGGGTCGAAGTCAAAGAGCTGCGAAACGGCAGCACCCTGTTCACCTTCAATATAACGGACTTCTCGGATTCCATCATGGTCAAGGCGTTCGCCAAGACCAAGGAGGACGTGAGGATCTACAGCCTGATCAAGAACGGCACGTGGCTGAAGCTCAAGGGGAAGGTCGAGTACGACCGGTTCATGCAGATTCCGGAGCTTGTCATGATTCCGTCCGACGTGAACGAAATTTCCGCTCCGCCCGACCGCAAGGACGATGCGGCGGAGAAGCGCGTCGAGTTCCATCTGCATACGACGATGAGCACCATGGACGGCATTACGCCGATCGACCAGTACATCAAGATGGCCGCCAAGTGGGGCCATAAGGCGATCGCCGTTACCGACCACAGCGGGGTGCAGAGCTTCCCGGAAGCGAACAAGGCGGCGAAGAAGAACGGTATCAAGATGATCTACGGTGTGGAAGCCAACGTAGTGGATGATTCGGTCAAGGTGGTTCATAACGCGACCGAGATTCCTCTGGCCGATGCGGAGTACATCGTATTTGATATCGAGACCACGGGTCTGTCGGTCACGAGCAACAAGATCATCGAGATCGCCGGGGTGAGGATGAAAGAAGGCAAGGAGATCGACCGGTTCAGCACCTTCGTCGATCCCCACGAACGGATTCCGTACAACATCCAGCAGCTCACGAACATTACGGACGAGATGGTCCGCGGGGCGCCGACGATCGAAGAGGTGCTGCCGCAGTTCGTGGAGTTTATCGGAGACAGCGTGCTCGTCGCGCACAATGCGCGGTTCGATATCGGCTTCATCCAGGCGAACTGCAAACGGCTCGGCCTTCCGGAAGTAAAGAATCCGGTGCTCGATACGCTGGAGCTCGCGAGGCTGCTCATGCCGACGCTGAAGAATCACCGGCTGAATACTTTGGCCGATAAGTTCAAGGTTTCGCTCGAGAACCATCACCGCGCGATCGACGACTCCATCGCACTCGGCTACGTGCTGTTCCACCTGCTGAAGGATGCCGCCGAAGTCGGCTACACGCAGCTGCACCAGCTGAACGATCAGGTCGGCAAAAACTTGACGACCCAGCGTCCGTTTCACTGCTGCATTTATGCGAAGAACATGGTCGGCAAGAAGAATCTGTACACCCTCGTGTCGCTTTCGCATACGGAGTATTTTCACCGGGTGGCCTGCATTCCGAAGAGCAAGCTGATGGAGATGCGCGAGGGCCTTATCATCGCCTCCGGCTGCGAGAAGGGCGAATTCTTCGAAACCGTGCTGAACAAGTCGGTGGAGGAAGCCGAGAGCGTGGCGGAATTCTACGATGTGCTGGAGATCCAGCCGACGTGCGTCAACATGCACCTGGTCGAGAAAGGGCTCGTGGGCAGCCCGGTGCAGCTGGAGGATGCGAACCGGACGATCATCGAGATCGGGCGCAAGCTCGGCAAGCCGGTGATTGCGACGGGCAACGTGCATTATCTGCATCCGCGGGATAAGATCTCCCGGGATATTACGATCAACGGCATTACGGGCTTCTCTCCGCTGAAGGATATCCGCAAGCCGGACGTGCACTTCCGGACGACGAAGGAGATGCTCGCCGAATTCGACTACCTTGGCAAGGAGACGGCCTTCGAGGTCGTCGTCAAGAATACGTCGGAGCTGGCTGACCGGTTCGAGGAGCTGGAGCTGTTCCCGGATAAGCTGTTTACGCCGATCATCGAGGGTGCCGATGACGAGATCCGCAATACCTGCTATGAGACGGCCCGCCAGCTGTACGGGGAGCCGATTCCCGAAGTGGTCACCGCGCGTCTGGAGAAGGAGCTCGTGCCGATCATCAAGTACGGCTTCTCGGCGAACTACCTGATCTCCGAGCGGCTCGTCAAAAAGTCCAACGCGGACGGGTATCTCGTAGGTTCCCGGGGCTCCGTCGGCTCGTCCGTCGTAGCGACCTTCCTCGGCATCTCCGAGGTCAACCCGCTGCCGCCGCACTATACATGCCGCTCCTGCAAGTTCAGCGAATGGATCCTTGACGGCTCGATCCCTTCGGGCTTCGACCTGCCGGACAAGGACTGCCCGCAGTGCGGGGAGAAGCTGAAGGGCGAAGGGCAGGATATCCCGTTCGAGACGTTCCTCGGCTTCAAGGGGGACAAGGTTCCCGATATCGACTTGAACTTCTCCGGGGAATACCAGCCGCATGCGCATAACTATACGAAAGAGATTTTCGGGGAGAAAAACGTATTCCGTGCGGGAACGATCGGTACCATCGCGGAGAAGACCGCCTACGGGATGGTCAAGAAATACGAGGAGAGCCAGGGCAAGTCGTGGCGGGGCGCGGAAGTGAACCGGCTGGCCCTGGGCTGCACGGGCGTCAAGCGGAGCACGGGGCAGCACCCGGGCGGGATCGTCGTCGTACCGGATTACATCGATGTCGACGACATCACACCGGTGCAGTTTCCGGCCGACGACAAGACCTCCGAGTGGAAGACGACGCACTTTGACTATCACGCCTTCGATGCGAACCTGCTCAAGCTCGATATCCTCGGTCACGATGATCCGACGATGATGAGGATGCTGCAGGATCTCACCGGCGTGGATCCGACAACGATCCCGATGAACGATCCGAAGGTCATGAGCATGTTCAACTCGGTGGATGCGCTCGGCGTGCGGCCCGATCAGATCCGGACGCCGGTGGCGACGTACGGGATTCCGGAGATGGGGACGAGGTTCGTCCGCCAGATGCTGGAAGAAGCCAGACCGTCGAGCTTTGCCGACCTGCTGCAGATCTCGGGACTGTCCCACGGAACGGGGGTATGGCTCGGCAACGCCCAGGAGCTGATCAAGAAGGGCATCTGTACGATCAAGACCGTAATCGGGTGCCGTGACGATATCATGCTGTATCTGATCTACAAGGCGGGTATGGATGCGAGCCTCGCGTTCAAAATCACGGAGAGCGTGCGTAAGGGTAAGGGGCTGACCCCCGAGTGGAAGGAAGAGATGAAGCGCTGCAAGGTGCCGGCCTGGTACATCGATTCGTGCGAGAAGATCGAGTACATGTTCCCGAAGGCGCACGCCTCGGCTTACGTTATCTCGGCCGTGCGGACCGCCTACTTCAAGCTGTACCACCCGATTGCGTTCTACGCGACGTACTTCTCCGTCCGGGCTTCGGACTTCGAGCTCGAGACGCTCTGCCAGGGCTATGACGCCATCCTGCGCCGGCTCATCGAGATCGAAGACAAGGGCTTCCAGGCGCTGCCGAAGGAGAAGAATATGATCTCCATTCTCGAGATGGCTCTCGAGATGACGGCACGCGGGTTTTCCTTCAAGCCGATCGATCTGTATAAATCCGATGCGACGAAGTTCCTGATCGAAGGCGATTCGCTCATTCCTCCGTTTGCGGCGCTGGCCGGGATCGGGGAGAACGCCGCCAAGAGCATCGCTGCGGCGAAGGACGAGGGGCCGTTCCTCTCGATCGAGGACTTCCAGCGGCGCAGCAAGGCTTCCAAAACGATCGTCGAGCTGCTCGCCGGCATGAACTGCTTCCGCGGGCTGCCGGAATCGAACCAGCTGTCCCTGTTCTAGGCGGTATGAACTTATCCTATACTTGGTTATAATCAAAGTATCCGAAAGGCCCGCCGCCCGGCGGTTTCCGGTGCGGTTGCGCTAGGCACAGAGCTATGGTATAATCTTCTATGGTAGCAATGTAATATCTCGTGACCAAAGAGTGGGGAAACCCACTCTTTACATTTTGTATAGGCTCTAAGCGGTACAGCCCCGGTATGACGGACGCGCTTTGCCAGGCATGATAGGAGGAAAAGTAGCCTTGAGCACACAAATCAAATCCACCGTGGAAGAACTCGTTCGTCCGTTTCTGGACGACAACGGATTTGAGCTGGTCGACATCGAGTATGTAAAAGAGGGCGGCAACTGGTTTCTGCGGGTGTATGTGGACAAGGAAGGCGGCATCGATATCGATGACTGCACCCGGGTCACCGAATACCTCAGTGCCAAGCTGGATGAGAAAGACCCGATTCCGGACGCCTACTTCCTGGAAATTTCTTCCCCCGGCGCGGAACGCCCCTTG
Organism: Paenibacillus mucilaginosus 3016; assembly: GCF_000250655.1. NCBI lineage: Bacteria > Bacillati > Bacillota > Bacilli > Caryophanales > Paenibacillaceae > Paenibacillus > Paenibacillus mucilaginosus. The sequence continues at coordinate 6,138,916 of NC_016935.1, read as the reverse complement.
AAGAAAACCCAGGATTACCACAAAGCCGTGGGCGAGCATGTGTTTATTACTACATACGAGCCGGTGAACGGGCTGAAGGAATTCGAGGGTACGCTGACCTCCTTTGACGAGCAGACGGTAGTGGTTACCGTAGGCAAGAAGGAGCACAGCATTCCGTTCGCCAAAGTGGCCAGCGCTCGCTTGGCCATCCTATTCTAGGATCCGTTCGGAGCAAGTGCGAACGGTTCGTATTTTATGAGAGGGGGAACTCCATTCAAATGAACATGGATTTTATCGAAGCGTTGAATGAAATTGAGAGAGAGAAAGGCATCGCGAAGGAGATACTGATCGATGCCATTGAAGCGGCGCTGATCTCGAGCTATAAACGCAATTTCAACACGGCGCAGAATGTGCGTGTTGATATTAACCGCCATACCGGGTTAATTAAAGTATATGCGCGCAAGACCGTTGTCGACGATGTGCTGGACCCGCGCCTTGAGATCTCCCTGCCGGCAGCCAGAGAGATCAGCCAGAACTACCAGCTCGACGATATTGTGGAGATCGAAGTCACGCCGCGCGACTTTGGCCGGATCGCGGCCCAGACGGCCAAGCAGGTCGTGACCCAGCGGATCCGCGAGGCGGAGCGGGGACTGATCTACAACGCGTATGTCGACAAGGAAGAAGACATCGTGAACGGAATCGTGCAGCGCCAAGACCAGCGCAACCTGTATATCGACCTGGGCAAGATCGAAGCGGCGATGCCGCTGAGCGAGCTCATGCCGACCGACAAGTTCAAGCACGGCGACCGTGTCAAAGCCTACATTACGAAGGTGGAGAACACGACCAAGGGGCCGCAGATCATTCTCTCGCGCACCCATCCCGGCCTGCTCAAGCGTCTCTTCGAACTTGAGGTGCCGGAGATTTTCCAAGGCGTGGTCGAGATCCGTTCGGTAGCCCGGGAAGCCGGCTTCCGCTCGAAGATCGCAGTTCACTCCCGCAACCCCGAAGTCGATCCGGTCGGCTCCTGTGTCGGCCCGAAAGGCATGCGGGTGCAGACCATCGTAAGCGAGCTCAAGGGCGAGAAGATCGATATCGTGCGCTGGATGGAGAGCGTGGAAGAGTATGTGGCCAATGCGCTGAGCCCTTCCAAGGTGCTTGAAGTCCAGGTGTTCGAAGCCGAGAAGATGGCGCGTGTCATCGTGCCGGACTACCAGCTGTCGCTGGCGATCGGGATCAAAGGCCAGAATGCCCGCCTTGCGGCGAAGCTCACGGGCTGGAAGATCGATATCAAGAGCGAGACGCAGGCGGAGCAGGAATTCGGCCGCGAGCGTACGTATACCGAAGAAATGCATCAGGATTCGGTCAGCATCGACTAGCCTGTCCTAAGGCTGGCGTTCGTTACGGAAAGGGGGAGAGCCGGATGAAACCCAGAAAGATACCTTTGCGCAAGTGCGTTGCCTGCAACCAGAGCATGCCCAAGAAGGAATTAATCCGGGTCGTCAAGACCCCGGATGACGTGCTGCTGATTGACCTGACGGGCAAGAAGGCGGGGCGCGGGGCCTACCTGTGCGGCAAGCAGTCCTGCTTCAAGCTTGCGAAGAAGTCACGCGCGTTTGACCGCGCCCTCAAGACGCCTGTCTCTCCGGACATCTACGATGCGCTGGAGCAGGATTTCATTAAAGTGGAAGACGAGTTTATTGCCGGTAAAGAAGCGGTGGATGATGAGCATGACGACGAATAACAAATTTTTCAATAATTTGGGTCTAGCTATGCGGGCCGGCAAAGTGATAACCGGTGAGGACATGGTCATTGAATCGGTCCGTCACGGGGAAGCGAAGCTGGTCATCATCGCCGAAGACGCCTCTGCGGGGACCTATAAGAAAGTAAACGATAAATGCAGCTATTATCAAGTACCTCTTCATCAGTTTGGACGTAGGGAGCAGCTTGGAGCAAGCATCGGCAAGGAGGCCAGGGTTGTCCTCGCCGTCACCGATGCGGGATTTGCGCGCATGTTGTTGAAACAGTAGGAAAACGTTTCGGAGGTGGACAGTATTGACGAAACAAGATAATAATAAAGACAAGCTGCGGGTGTATGAGTATGCGAAGTCGCTCAACATGAGCAGCAAAGAGATTATTACCATCTTAAAAAGACTGGGTCGTCCGGTCAACAATCATATGAGTGTAATGGAGAATGATGCGGTGGATAGTGTAGAGAAGTTTTTCAAAGACGTAAAGGCCAATGCAGCAGCTAAAAGATCAGAGAACAATGCAGTACCCGCTTCGAATAAAACGGTAGCGGTAACTCCAAAACCGGAGCAGCGTTCGGGACAGGAATCGGCTCCGGCACGCAGCAGTGAAGGTTCGCAGGAAAGCCGTCCGGCTGCTGAGCGCAGCGAAGGCGGCGCCTCCCGTGGCGGCCAGGGCGGCAGCGGCGGCGGTCAAGGCGGCGGCGGATACCGCGGCGGCCAAGGCGGCAGCAGCGGCGGCGGTCAAGGCGGCGGCGGATACCGCGGCGGCCAGGGCGGCAGCAGCGGCGGCGGTCAAGGCGGCGGCGGATACCGCGGCGGTCAGGGCGGCGGAGCACGCACAGGTGCAGCACCTGCGCCGGCGGCGGCGGCGCGTCCGGATTCACGGCGCGGCAACTTCGACCAGCGCAATCGTACGGCAGCCACGGGTGGCAAGCCTGCGGCAGCGGTGATCGATAAGGACGGCGAAGAGAAGTTCAAGCGGAGCCGGCCGGCGGGCAAGCGGTTTGACGACAACAAGCCGGGCACCGGCCGCGGCGCAGGACGCAACAACCGGGGCAAGGGTGGACGGAACCAGGAGCCGCCGAAGCCGAAGATCGACAACACGCCGAAGAAGATTATCGTGCGCGGCACGATGACGGTTGGCGAGCTGGCCAAAGCTCTTCACAAGGATGCGTCCGAAGTCATCAAGAAGCTTCTGTTCCTCGGTACGATGGCCACCATTAACCAGGAACTCGATCTGGATGCCATCCAGCTGCTTGCGGATGACTATAAAGTGGAAGTCGAACTGAAGATTCCGGTGGAAGAAGACAAGTTCGAGCAGTTCGAAGAGAACGACGAAGAAGCGGATCTGCTGGAACGTCCACCGGTAGTTACCATCATGGGTCACGTCGACCACGGTAAAACTACGCTTCTCGATGCCATCCGGAGCACGAATGTCACCGAAGGCGAAGCTGGCGGCATTACCCAGCATATCGGGGCGTACCAAGTGGAAATTCATAATAAGAAGATCACGTTCCTCGATACTCCGGGTCACGAAGCGTTCACCTCGATGCGTGCGCGCGGTGCCCAGGTTACGGATATTACGATCATCGTGGTTGCCGCTGATGACGGCGTTATGCCTCAGACGGTGGAAGCCATCGCCCACGCCAAAGCGGCGAAGGTGCCGATTATCGTAGCCGTGAACAAGATCGACAAACCGGATTCCAATCCGGATAAGATCAAGCAGGAGCTGACCGAGTATGAGCTGGTTCCGGAAGAGTGGGGCGGAGATACGATCTTCTGCAACATCTCGGCGAAGCAGCGCATGGGACTCGAGAACCTGCTCGACATGATCCTCCTTGTGGCGGAAGTTCAGGAGTTCAAGGCGAACCCGAACAAGCGCGCCAGAGGTACGGTTATCGAAGCCGAGCTTGACAAGGGTAAAGGTCCGGTGGCCCGCGTCCTGATCCAGCACGGTACGCTCAAGGTCGGCGACAGCTTCGTAGCAGGCGTGTGCTTCGGCCGCGTGCGTGCGATGGTCAACGACAAGGGCAAGAAGCTTAAGGAGGCAGGCCCGTCCACACCGGTCGAGATTACCGGTCTGACGGAAGTGCCGCAGGCGGGCGATCCGTTCCTGGCCTTCGAAGACGAGCGCAAAGCGCGTGACATCGCTGAGAAGCGTGCCGTTACGCTGCGCCAGTCGGAGATCACCGCGAACTCCCGCGTTACCCTTGACGATCTCTACAAGCAGATCAAAGAAGGCGAGATCAAGGATCTTAACGTCATCATCAAGTCCGATGTGCAGGGTTCGGCCGAGGCGCTCAAAGGCTCCCTCGAGAAAATCGATGTGGAAGGCGCCCGCGTCAAGATTCTGCTCAGCGGCGTAGGTGCGATCACCGAGTCCGATGTTATTTTGGCTTCCGCCTCCAACGCGATCGTGATCGGCTTCAACGTCCGTCCGGAGCCGCAGGCGATGAATACGGCGGAGCAGGAGAAGGTCGACATCCGTCTGCACAGCATCATCTACAAGGTTATGGAAGAGATCGAATCCGCGATGAAGGGTCTTCTCGATCCGACATACAAGGAAGTCGTCATCGGCCAGGCCGAAGTGCGCAACGTGTTCAAGGTTTCCAAAGTCGGTACGATTGCCGGCTGCATGGTTACCTCGGGCAAAATCAGCCGCAACGCTCAGGGCCGCCTGATCCGTGCGGGAATCGTGGTATACGACGGCAAGATCGACAACCTCAAGCGCTTCAAAGACGATGCCAAAGACGTAGCGCAGGGCTACGAGTGCGGTATCTCCCTCGAGAAGTTCAACGACATCAAAGAAGGGGATATTATCGAAGCCTACGTTATGGAAACTGTAGAGAGGTGATCCCATGGCTAAAATTCGTGTCGGCCGGGTTGGAGAGCAGATCAAGAAAGAGATTTCGCAGATCATCCAATCCGAACTGAAAGATCCGCGCATCGGGTTCATCACCGTCACCGGTGTCGATGTTACGAACGATTTCTCACAGGCTAAGATTTTCCTGAGCGTACTTGGCAGCGACGACCAGAAGGAAGCGACGCTGAAGGCACTCGCCCGCAGCACGGGCTTCATCCGCTCCGAGCTCGGCAAGCGGATCCGGATGCGCAAGGTGCCGGAGCTTCTCTTCAAGTTCGACGCTTCCATCGATTATGGCAGCAAGATCGAATCGCTTCTCACTCAGATCAATGGGGAGAATGCGAATCTATGACGCCAGCGGATTATACCACCTCGCTCCGCGCGGCGGCGGAATACATCCGGGAAGGTGATGATTTTCTGGTCGTATCCCACATGCAGCCCGACGGGGATGCGGCCGGGTCCACCTTTGCGGTCGCCTGGATGCTTCAGGCTTTGAACAAGAACTATACGTTAATCAACGAAGGAACGATGCCGGAGAAGTACATGTATATGGCGGCCGGCGTCGGCACCCTTCATGCGTATGACCGGAACCCGCCCGAACGCAAGTTCGAGCGGGTCATATCCGTGGACTGCGCGGATTACGGCCGGATCGGCCGGGTGAGCGAGTGCCTGTCACCGCAGGCTTCCCTGCTCAACATCGATCATCATGCCACGAACGACCTGTTCGGGGCGGTCAATCTCGTGCATCCTGATGCCGCGGCGACGGTCGAGGTGCTGTACGATCTCGTACAGGAGCTGGGGCTTCCGCTGACCGAGGGGCTCTGCAGCTGCATTTATTCCGGGCTGCTGACGGATACCGGCGGCTTCCGCTACTCCAATACGTCTCCGAAGGTGCTCGGCATCGCCGCGGATCTGCTGGGGCGGGGCGTCAAGGGTCATGAGCTGGCGGAGCGCCTGCTCGAGACGATGTCTTACGGCCAGGTGTCGCTGCTGAAGCGGAGCCTGAATACGCTGAGCTTCAGTGCCGACAAACGGATTGCCTGGCTCACCGTGAGTACGGAGGATCGTGAAGCAACCGGCGCATCATCCGACGACATGGACGGACTTGTCAATTACGCCCGCAATGTGGAGGGCGTAGAGGTCGGCATGCTGTTCAAGGAGAAGGAGCCGGGTGTGATCAAGGTCAGCCTTCGCTCGGGGGGCAGGGCGGACGTCGCGGCGATCGCCCAGGCCTTCGGCGGCGGCGGACATGTCAAAGCGGCCGGCTGCACCTTCCTCGGAACGATGGAGGAGGCCGTCGATACGGTCGTACGGGAAGTGGGGAAGGGAATCGGATGACGCTAGAAGGCATTCTGCCGGTTTGGAAACCGGCCGGATTTACCTCACATGACGTCGTAGCCAAAGTCCGGCGCATCCTGAAGATCAAGCGGATCGGTCATACCGGTACGCTCGATCCGCAGGTGACAGGGGTGCTCCCCCTGTGCATCGGACGGGCTACCCGTCTTGTGGAATACATACAGGAGCTTCCGAAGGAATATGAGGCGACGCTGCGTCTTGGCATCGCCACCGATACCGAGGATCTCTCCGGCAGCGTGCTCCGCACGGAGGATGGGCTCAGCTTGAAGCTGACTCCGGAGGAAGTGACCGAAGCCATCCACCGCTTCACCGGTGAGATTGAGCAGGTGCCGCCCATGTATTCCGCCGTGAAGGTGGACGGGAAGCGGCTGTACGATCTGGCCAGACAAGGCGTGGAGGTCGAGCGCAAAGCCCGCAGGGTGACGATTCACAAGATCGAGGTGCTCTCCACGGATTGGACGGGGGATTATCCGGAAGTCCGGTTTCGCGTTCTCTGCTCCAAAGGCACCTACATCCGGACGCTCTGCGTCGACATCGGTGCGGCGATCGGGGTGCCGGCGGTCATGGCGGAACTCGTACGCACGTCCACCGGACAAATCCGGGCGGAGTCCTGTCTCACCCTGGAGCAGATCGAAGAGCTTCAGCGGGAGGGATTGCTGCAGCAGCGGCTCGTGCCGATGGAACGGGCGCTGTCCCACCTGCCGGAGGTGCTTCTGAACGAAGTCCAGACGCAGAAGGCGCTGCAGGGCCAAAAGATCCGGGTGCTGCCTTCTGCCGTTTCTCATCTGACCGGCGGAGAGACAGCTGCTGTTTTCTCCCCAACCCGCGAACTGATCGGAATTTATGAGTGGGATCCTGTCCAGGGTCTGCTCATTCCAAACAAGATTTTTTCCTAATATGAATGTTGACCAACGCGCCGGCTCCCTGCATGCAGGGGATCGGCCCGTTGTTTATCCCGGACCTGCGGCGGCTGCCGCCCAAGGTCTGAAGTAGGTGAACGAAGCGATGATGAGAACGTTACAGCTGACATTCCCGCTGCCGTCTCCCGGCGGCGAGGGCCCGCCCTGCGGGGTTCTGGCGATCGGTGACTTTGACGGCGTCCATCTGGGCCATCAGGAGGTCATCGGCCGGGCCGTGGAGCGGGGCAGGGAGCTTGCTCTGCCGGCCGCGATCATGACCTTCCATCCGCACCCGAGACAGGTGCTCGGCATGGACAAGTATACCCGGCTGCTGACGCCGCTTCCTGCCAAAGAGAAGCGCCTCCGGGAGCTGGGCGTGGATACGCTCTGCGTAGTCGATTTCAGCAAATCGTTCATGTGTGTGACACCGGAGCAGTTTGTCGAGGAGATGCTGATTCCGCTTGGGGTCAATACCGTCTTCGTCGGCTTTGACTTTACGTTCGGGCACCGCGGCGCCGGTACGCCGGATACCCTGTGCGAGCTGGCCGCCGGCCGGTTTGCGGTCGAAGTCGTCCGGCCGTTCCATATGGACGGCCAGAAGGTGAGCTCCACTCTGGTGCGGGAAGCGCTGCTCGCCGGCCGGGTCCGGCAGGCCGCCCATCTGCTCGGCCGCCCTTATCATGTGACGGGCACGGTGGTGCATGGTGACGGCCGAGGGCATTCCATCGGGTTCCCCACCGCCAACGTCGAAGTGAGGGAGCCTTATGTCGTGCCGGCGAACGGAGTTTACGCCGTACAGGTGGAAGTCCGCGGACAGAAGAAGGCCGGGGTGATGAACCTCGGGGTGAAGCCGACGTTCGGCTCCGATCTGCAGGAGCCGGTACTCGAGGCGCACTTGTTTGATTTTGACGATTCCGTCTACGGCGAAGAGGTCAGGGTGGAATTTATTGAATATATCCGCGCCGAACGCAGATTCGAATCGGTCGGCGAGCTGATCGAACAGATCGGAAGGGATGCCCGTGAAGCCCGGAATTTGCTCACGGAAGAAAATTCCGCAGAAATGCTTTAATTCATTTTACTTTTTATAATCCGGTGTGCTATACTGGTTAACGTTGCTGTTTTCGCTGCAGGCGAAACCGGATGCTAGCGGGATACAGACAAGCATAGTAACCATGGCATGGAGACTCGATTCTCCGACGGTCTCTGGGCTAGAGGCAATTACTTAGAACAATGGAGGTGAATTACCAATGGCACTTACACAAGAACGCAAACAGGAACTGATTGCTACTCACAAGACACACGAGAGCGATACGGGATCTCCTGAAGTTCAGATCGCAATCCTCACGGAAAACATCGTGAACCTGACCAGCCATTTGAAGACGCACAAGAAGGACCACCACTCCCGTCGTGGTCTCCTCAAGATGGTCGGTCAACGCCGTAAACTTCTGACGTACCTGAAGAATAAGGACGTTCAGCGTTACAGCGACCTGATCGCAAAGCTCGGTCTGCGCCGCTAATTGGCACAAGCATAAAGCAACCACGTTCGTCCTTTGCTCCTACCGGACTTCCGGTGAGGGGGCAAGGAAGGCGGGGTTGCTTTTTTTCGAGCTCATGGACTCCGAATAATGTTTTTCGCAAAAGAAGGAAATACTAGCCAGGATGAAGAATGGTACATAAGGAAGAACCCGAACTCCGGGTTCCGTGCTGTCGTTTTGTGGGACGGCACGCCAATTCATGAGGAGGTTGTTTATGCAGAAGCAGGTGCAGATGGATCTCGGCGGACGTACGCTGATCCTCGAAACCGGGCGTCTGGCCAAGCAGGCCAACGCGGCCGTCGTGGCAAAGTACGGCGATACGGTGATTCTATGTACGGTTACGGCTTCGTCCGAACCGAAAGATCTCGATTTCTTCCCGCTCACCGTGAACTACGAAGAGCGGTTATACTCTGTGGGTAAAATCCCGGGGGGCTTTATCAAGCGTGAAGGCCGTCCGAGCGAGAAAGCGATTCTGGCGAGCCGTCTGACGGACCGTCCGATCCGCCCGCTGTTCCCGGAAGGGTTCCGCAACGACGTGCAGATCGCCAACATCGTCATGAGCGTGGATCAGGACTGCTCTCCCGAGATTGCAGCGATGATCGGAACCTCGGCGGCGCTGAGCATCTCCGACGTGCCGTTTAACGGCCCTGTAGGCGGTGTGATCGTCGGCCGTGTGGATGGTCAGTTCGTCATCAATCCGACGCTGGAGCAGGCCGATAAGAGCGATATTCACCTCGTGGTAGCGGGTACCAAAGACGCCATCATGATGGTGGAAGCGGGCGCCGACGAAGTGCCGGAGGAAGTGATGCTCGAGGCGATCATGTTCGGCCACGATGAGATCCGCAAGATCGTTGCGGTGCAGGAGCAGCTCGTCGCTGAAGCCGGCAAGCCGAAGATGGAAGTGAAGCTGCACGCGGTGGACGCGGAAGTCAGCGCAGCGGTGCGTGAATTCGCACAGGCCCGCCTGATCGAAGCGATCAAGGTGCAGGAGAAGCATGCCCGCCAGGAAGCGATCGATGCGGTGAATGCCGAAGCGAAGGAGCACTTTGCCCTCGTATACGCCGAAACGCCGGAGAAAATGGCCGACGTCAAGGAAACCCTGTATGATATCGTAAAAGAAGAAGTCAGACGCCTCATCACGCATGACAAAGTACGTCCGGACGGCCGTGCCCTCGATGAGATCCGTCCGATCGAATGCGACATCTCCCTGCTGCCCCGCACGCACGGCTCCGGCCTGTTCACGCGCGGTCAAACGCAGGCGCTCAGCATCTGCACCCTCGGTGCGCTCGGCGACGTCCAGATTCTCGACGGCATCGACCTCGAAGAATCGAAGCGCTTCATGCACCACTATAATTTCCCTCCGTTCTCCGTAGGGGAAGCCAGACCGCTTCGTCCTCCGGGCCGCCGCGAAATCGGCCACGGTGCACTGGGTGAGCGCGCACTCGAGCCGATCATTCCGAACGAAACCGACTTCCCGTACACGATCCGTCTCGTATCCGAAGTGCTGGAATCCAACGGTTCCACCTCCCAGGCAAGTATCTGCGCGAGCACGCTGGCTCTGATGGATGCCGGGGTACCGATCAAGGCGCCGGTTGCCGGTGTAGCCATGGGTCTGATCAAGGACGGCGAGCATTTCTCGATTCTCTCCGATATTCAGGGGATGGAAGACCACCTCGGCGATATGGACTTCAAGGTAGCCGGTACCGCCAAAGGCGTAACGGCACTGCAGATGGACATCAAGATCGACGGGATCGACCGCAGCATCCTGACCCAGTCGCTGGAGCAGGCGAAAGTCGGCCGGATGCACATCCTGAACAAAATGCTGGAGCGCATCCAGGAGCCGAAGACTTCGCTTTCGAAGTACGCGCCGAAGATCCTCACAATGCAGATCAATCCGGACAAGATCCGCGATGTCATCGGAGCGGGCGGCAAAATCATCAACAAGATCATCGAAGAAACCGGCGTCAAGATCGACATCGAACAGGACGGCCGCGTCTTCATCGCTTCTTCGAATCAGGAGATGAACGAGAAGGCACGCCAGATCATCGAGGGCATCGTTCGCGAAGTGATCGTCGGCGAGATTTACCTCGGTACGGTCAAGCGGATTGAGAAGTTCGGCGCATTCGTCGAAATCCTGCCGGGTAAAGACGGCCTCGTGCACATCTCGCAGCTGTCGACCGAACGGGTAGCCAAGGTGGAAGACGCCGTGAAGATCGGCGACCAGATCACGGTGAAGGTGACCGAGATTGACGGTCAAGGCCGCGTCAACCTGTCCCGCAAAGCCGTACTGACCGCTGAGGCACCGGCCCAAACGTAGCACCAAACCGCATAACGGCCTGCCTTCCGGGCAGGCACACGAAGAAAGAGTCAGAGCAGTCTGTCTCTTTTTTGCGTTATCCGGGCTGCTTCTCGTCCGCGGTACACCCCGGGTCTAAACCTGTCCGCCGCCGCATAAGTATGGGACAAACGGTGATGCGACAGGAGAATGAACATGAAACGGTATCCTATAGCAACAGCGGCAGTATGTTTGGGCCTGCTGCTCGTGGGCCTGGAGAACTCCGAGGCGGTGGACGGTTTCGCTGCCCGGGCCCGGGAACAGGCCGAGGAGGCACCGGCTGCGCGCAGGGTGCCTGCGATGGAGGCGGTGGAAGCCGCCGTCCGGCTGGTGACCGGGGAGGAGCAGGAGGCGGACCGCAGCGAGACGCTGCGGAAGATTCAAGCGGAGGCGGAGAAGCGCCGGGAGGCACCGGTTAACGCGCGCATCGACCCGGTCTGGAAGGCGGTGCCCGGCTACAACGGGCTGGAAGTTGACGTGGAAGCCACGATGCAGCTGGCGGAGGAGCAGGGCTACCGGGAGCCTCTGAAGCTCGTCTACAAGGAGATTCCGCCAGCCATCGGCCTCGACCAGCTGGGAGCCCAGCCGATCTACATGGGGAACCCCAAGAAGAAGATGGCGGCGCTGATGGTCAATGTCGCCTGGGGCGACGAGTTCCTGGAGCCCCTCCTGGCCACGCTGCGCCAGGAGGGGGTCCATGCGACGTTCTTTTTCGACGGGATGTGGCTGAAGAAGAATGCGGAGACCGCCCGGCGCATCCTCTCCGAAGGGCATGAAGCGGGCAATCACGCCTACTCCCATAAGGACATGAGCAAGCTGGACCGCATGGGCAACCGCAATGAAATCTCGAAGACGGAGGCCCTGCTGACCGGCGGGGTCGGGGTAAAGAACAAGCTGTTCGCCCCGCCGTCAGGCGATTACAGCCAGACTACCGTGCAGGTCGCCCATGAGCTCAAGCTGCGCACGATCCTCTGGACGCTCGATACCGTTGACTGGAAGAAGCCCGAACCCTCCTCGATCGTACGCAAGGTGGAGGCCAAGGTGGCTCCGGGGACGCTCATTCTCATGCATCCCACCTCCTCGAGCAGCGCTGCGCTCAAGGGGATGATCCAGGCGATCCGCTCCAAAGGGCTGGCGCTCGGGACCGTCTCCGAAGTCATTTCACCGGAACGAGTGCCCGAAGTTGAGTCCACCCGCCAATAGTGATAATATCTAATGAAGGGTTTCCTGCCGTTCCGGAATGTGGGAGAGAACTCCTCCTCCGGTCACCTTGCTGTTCGCGCGGGAGAATCCGCCGGCCGCATGACGGGCCCATGATCTTATACTACATAGCTTGCTGAGGAGGCATCCTGCTTGGACAAATATACATTGAATAACGGGCTCCGGGTCGTTGTGGAGAAGATTCCCACCACCCGTTCCGTTGCCTTCGGCATCTGGGTCAAAACCGGATCGCGCCACGAGAGCCAAAGCCAAAACGGGATCTCGCATTTCATCGAACATATGCTCTTCAAGGGCACGGATAAATACAGCGCCAAAGACATCGCCGAGATCTTCGACGGCATCGGCGGCAATGTGAACGCCTTTACTTCCAAGGAATACACCTGCTACTACTGCAAGGTGCTTGACGAGCATCTCCCGCTGGCCGTGGATGTGCTCTCCGACATGTTCTTCAACTCGGTGCTCGACCCGGCGGAACTGGCCAAGGAGAAGAACGTCATCTACGAGGAAATCTCCATGTACGAAGACACCCCCGACGATATGGTGCATGATCTCATCGCCAAGGCGGCCTTCGAGGACCATTCGCTCGGCTACACGATCATCGGGACGCAGCAGAATCTGGCGGCCATGGATTCCGGCACGCTGCGGGATTACATGAATTCCCACTATACGATCGGCAATACGGTCATCAGCATCGCGGGCAACGTCAACGACGATGTCATCGCTCTGATGGAGAAGCACTTCGGTGCGTTCGCGGCCCAAGGAACGCCGAGTGAAGAGCAGCCGCTCTCGTTCCACAGCAACCTGCAGTACCACAAGAAAAAGACCGAGCAGAACCACATCTGTCTCTCGCTTCCTGGCCTGTCGGCGAAGGATGAGCGGCTCTATGCGATGGTGCTCCTCAACAACGCGATCGGCGGCGGCATGAGCTCGCGCCTGTTCCAGGAGATCCGCGAGAAGCGGGGCCTGGCTTACTCCGTCTACTCGTACCATACGTCCTACCAGGACGGCGGTCTGTTCACGATCTATACGGGAACGGCGCCGAAGCAGACGGATGAAGTGCTGAAGGTCACCCTCGAGATGATGTCCGATCTGAAGGAGAAGGGACTCTCCGAGGCCGAGCTGCGCAAGGGCAAGGAGCAGATGAAGGGCAGCCTGATTCTCAGCCTCGAGAGCACCTCCGCACGCATGAACCGACTCGGCAAGAACGAACTGATGCTCGGCCGCCACTACAGCCTCGACGAGATGATCGAGCGGGTGGAAGCGGTGGAGATGGAGCATATCACGGGTCTCATCGGCAGCATGCTGTCCAGTCCTTTCGCTGTGGCGATGGTAGGACAGAATGATACCGCGATCCAGGGCTTCAGGAGGGATATCCTTGTCTGACAGCTTTGTTGTAGAGATCAAGCGTCTGCCGAACAGCGAAGGGCTTCCGCTGCCGCAGAAGATGTCGGAGCTGGCCAGCGGCTTCGATCTGTATGCGGCGGTTGAAGAGCCGCTAACGCTCGATCCCGGGCAGCGGGCGCTCGTACCGGCCGGGTTGGCGCTGGCGATGCCGGCCGAGCTGGAAGCACAGATCGCCCCCGCAGCGGTCTTGCCTTCAAGCACGGCATTACGGCGCTGAACTCGCCGGGCACGGTGGATGCCGACTACCGCGGCGAGGTGAAGGTGCTTCTCATCAATCACGGGCAGGAGGCCTTCGTCATTGAGCGGGGGGAACGCATCGCGCAGATGGTATTCCAGCTTGTCCCGCAGGTCCGCCTGGCGGAAGTGGAAGAGCTGGGGGCGACGGTTCGCGGTGCCGGCGGCTTCGGGCATACGGGCACCAGGTAAGCGGCGGTACACGAACGAACAGCATAGAGAACCAAAGCGTCTTTTCGGAATGCGGCTCTGCCGCTGCCCGGAGGGCGCTTTTTTTGTATCCCTAAGATGACGGCCTGCCGCCGCACTTCTTGCCGGCGCCGCGCGGGATTGGAACCCATCGGTGGGCACCGGCATAAGATGATTTATCGAAAGCGGCCGAGAGGTTTCCGTGCTATCGTGCCGCCCATCCCGTGTGATCCGGGAGCTTCATACGGCAGGGAGGTGCTTCTGCGTCCATTGCGGGGGCACGGCCTTGGCATGGGCCGGAGAGCGGGATGCGGTCGTCATTTTATTAGAAGAAAGAGGTGAGGATGGATGCTGACCGGAATTCAAGTGGCACTGATCGGCGGAGATGCCCGCCAGCTCGAGGTGATCAGCAAGTGCTCCGAGCTGGATGCCACGGTTCTGTTGATCGGCTTCGACAACCTGCAGAACGCCTTCAGCGGCATCACCAAGGCCGAGTTCACCACGGAGGCGCTGGAGGGCATGGATGCGGTGATTCTGCCGGCCGTCGGAACCGATGACAGCGGAAGAATCGACTCGCTTTTCTCATCCGCGGAACTTCGATTGACCCGGGAACATATTGCGGCGCTGCCGAAGCATGCCAAGGTCTTCACAGGCATGGCCAAACCTTACTTACGAGAGCTCTGTGCGGAGAGCGGTATCGGCCTCATCGAGCTGTTCGACCGGGATGATGTGGCGATCTACAACTCCATTCCGACGGCCGAAGGGGCCATCATGATGGCGATCCAGAATACCGATATCACGATCCACGGCTCCACCGCGATGGTGCTCGGCTTCGGCCGCACCGGCATTACGCTGGCCCGCACGCTGCAGGGGATGGGCGCCCGTGTCAAGGTGGGCGTGAACAAACCGGAATATTTTGCAAGGGCCTACGAGATGGGGCTGAATCCGTTCCATACGGAAGAGCTGAAACAGCAGGCGTCGAAAGTGGATTATGTGTTCAATACGATCCCGGCACCGATCATTACGGCTCAGGTGATCGCCCAGATGCCCCACCGCGCCCTGATTATCGATCTGGCCTCCCGGCCGGGAGGGACGGATTTCCGCTTCGCGGAAAAGCGCGGGGTGAAGGCGATGCTCGCTCCGGGGCTTCCGGGCATTGTGGCACCCAAGACGGCGGGGAGGATCATGGCCGACACGATTACCCGCATCATCATGGAAGAGGCAAGAGCGAGGAGGAATGAAGAATGAATTGGAAAGAGATTACGGTCGGTTTTGCGCTGACGGGTTCCCACTGCACCTTCGAAGAGGTGATGCCTCAAATCCAGCGGTTTGTCGATGCCGGAGCCAAGGTCATTCCGATTGTTTCCAATACGATTATGACCACGGATACCCGATTCGGCACATCGGAAAATTGGCTAAAACAGTTGAAAGACATCACAGGAAATGATATTATTTCTTCAATTGTTGAAGCAGAACCGCTCGGACCTTCGAAACTGCTCGATGTCATGGTCATCGCCCCTTGCACGGGCAACACGACAAGCAAGCTGGCCAATGCCATGACCGAAAGCCCGGTGCTGATGGCTGCCAAAGCGCAGATGCGCAACGGGCGCCCTCTCGTGCTGGCGATTTCTACGAACGACGGATTAGGGCTGAACGCAATGAACGTAGGCAAGCTGCTCATCACCAAGAACATTTATTTCGTTCCATACGGCCAGGATGCACCGACGGCCAAACCGAATTCGCTCGTGGCACGAATGGATCTCATTATGGAAACCTGCGAGGCCGCCCTCTCGGGCAAGCAGCTTCAGCCGATGATTATCGAACGGTTTAACTATTGATCTTGCACTTGCATCGTTTCATCATGACAGGGGAGAGATACAGATGTCGGAACAGAAGTTGTTTGATGTCGCAGTAGTGGGCGCCACCGGAGCGGTTGGTCAGCAGATCATCCGCTTGCTCTCCGAACGGGATTTCCCCATCCGTGAATTGAAGCTGCTTTCTTCCGCGCGTTCCGCCGGCAGAAAGATCGAGTTCAAGGGCCGTGAGATTACAATCGAGGAAGCGAGACCGGAGAGCTTCGAAGGCGTGGATATCGCGCTCTTCAGTGCAGGCGGCGACGTCAGCCGCGCCCTGGTTCCGGAAGCCATCAAGCATGGCACGGTCTGCGTGGACAATACGAGTGCTTTCCGTATGGACCCGGACACCCCGCTGATCGTGCCGGAGGTCAACATCGACCGGATCAGCGATCACCGGGGGATCATTGCCAACCCGAACTGCTCCACGATTCAAATGGTGCATGCGCTGAAGCCGCTCTATGACCGGTACGGGATCTCCCGGATCATCGTATCCACCTACCAGGCCGTATCGGGAGCGGGGGCAAGCGCGATCGACGAGATGCTCCGCCAGTCCCGCGAGGTGCTTGAGGGCAGGCAGCCGGAGCCGCAGATTCTGCCTGTAGGCTCTCTGCCGAAGAAGCACAGAATCGCCTTCAATGCCATCCCGCAGATCGACAAGTTCGTGGAGAACGGCTTTACTTACGAAGAGATGAAGATGATCAATGAAACGAAAAAAATCTTGGGTGACGATGCTCTCGAAGTGACCGCTACCTGCGTTCGCATTCCCGTAGTATACGGCCACTCCGAGTCCGTCTACGTCGAACTGAAGGAAGACTTCGATGTGGAGGAGGTCAGGCGTCTGCTCGCGGATGCTCCGGGCATCGTACTCGAAGACAATCCGGCCGAGCAGCTGTATCCGCTCGCAACGGAGGCGGCCGGCAGGAACGAGACCTTCGTGGGCCGCATCCGCCGTGACCTGAGCAATCCGCGTGCGCTGAACATGTGGATCGTCTCGGATAATCTGCTGAAGGGTGCCGCCTGGAACGCCGTGCAGATCGCCGAGTACATCGCCGTCCAGCAGAAGTAACCGTGCGGCAGCCGGCTTCCTGTACCGCGCAGGAAGCCAGGCTTTTGCTTTTTTACACGACAGGTGGAGAAGAGGAGTGGGATCTTCATGAAGATCTTGGTGCAGAAGTTTGGAGGCACGTCCTTGTCCACCGCCGAGGCCAGAGCACATGTAATCGAACACATTCAAGATGCATTGAACCAGGACTATAAACCAGTTGTCGTAGTATCGGCGATGGGTCGCAAGGGTGAGCCCTATGCGACGGATACGCTGCTGGAGTGGGCCGCCTCCAACGGGAATGCGCTTCCTCCCCGGGAGCGAGACATGCTGCTGGTATGCGGTGAGCTGATCTCGGCCGCAACGCTCTGCAGCCTGCTGAACGGGCATGGCATTCCGGCAACCGTTCTTACGGGAGCACAGGCGGGGATTCGCACGAACGCCGACTTCGGAAACGCGCAGATCCATTCGATTGACCCTGTCCGTATTATCGAAGGGATCGAGGAGGGCAAGGTCGTTATCGTCGCCGGGTTCCAGGGACAGACGGAGGAAGGGGATTTCACCACGCTCGGCAGAGGGGGCAGCGACACGTCGGCTACGGCGCTCGGCGCTGCGCTTCATGCCGAGATGGTGGATATCTTCACGGATGTCAGCGGCATTCTTACGGCCGATCCGCGGATCGTCGCGGACGCCAAGCCGCTGCCTATCGTTTCGTATGTCGAGATCTGCAACATGGCACACCTCGGCGCGAAGGTGATTCATCCCCGCGCCGTCGAGGTGGCGATGCATGCCGGCATCCCGGTGCGGGTCCGCTCGACGTTCTCCAAGGATCCGGGCACGCTGGTGACCCATCCTTCCGTGCTGAAGTCAGGTCCCGGAGCGGTCCACGACCGCTTCGTCACCGGGATTGCCCACGTGGCGGGCGTCTCCCAGATCCGGGTGACGCCGCAGGAGGGCAGCTTTGACCTGCAGCTCAGCGTCTTCAAGGCGATGGCGCAGGAGCGGATTTCCGTCGATTTCATCAACGTGAATCCCTCGGGTGTCGTCTACACGGTCTTCGACCATGAGGCGGACCGAGCCGCGAAGAAGCTCGAAGAGCTGGGGCTGTCGCCGCAGATCACGCCGAACTGCGCGAAGGTGTCCGTCATTGGCGGGGGCATGAACGGCGTACCGGGAATTATGGCGCACATTGTTGAAGCGCTGACGAAAGAAGATATCAGCATCCTGCAGTCGGCGGATTCGAACACGACGATCTGGGTGCTGGTGGAAGAACATGATATGGCCAAGGCGGTGCGGGCGCTGCATAAGCAGTTTGAGCTTCACAGGTAGGAGGTGCGGCGGTCCGGGAAGGTGAGCTTCCCGGACCTGCCAGAACCTGCCGGATGCCGGGAAGGCTCTTTGCTGCAGACAGGCACTGCAAGCAGGTAAAGAGATAAAGCGCTGACGTTTGATCACACCTGCCTCCCTTGGACAGCCATCATCTGTCGTCAAACGCACCTGCAGGAAGAGGCGAAGCCTGACTTCGGCAGAGGGGCTTGGATACAGAAGATCACAAATTCTCGCAGAGCACCACTTCCGGAAGGAACGGGGGTGGGGCTCGGGCGAAGCCGCCGGAGCCGCTTCGCGGCTTCCGGACAGCAGGATAGGAGGAGTACTCTTGGATTTCGGCAGACTGATTACAGCGATGATCACTCCCTTTAACAGCGATCTCCAGATCGATTGGGAAGGTTTTGAAACGGTATTCGATTATCTGATCGATGAGCAGGAAAGCGATTCCCTGGTCATCTGTGGAACGACGGGCGAGTCGCCCACCCTTACCGAGGAGGAGAAGCTCCAGCTCTTCGAGGCCGCAGTCAAGCGGGCGAAGGGCCGGTGCCGGATCATCGCAGGTACGGGCAGCAACGATACGGCGCACAGCATCCATCTCTCCCAGGCGGCGGAGAAGCTGGGCGTAGACGCCCTGCTCCTCGTGGCGCCATACTACAACCGGCCTTCGCAGGAAGGCTTGTACCAGCACTTCAAGGCGATTGCCGAGTCGGTATCGATCCCGGTCATCCTGTACAATGTGCCTTCCCGCTCCAGCGTGAACATCAGTGCGGAGACCACGATCCGCCTGTCGCAGATCCCGAATATCGTCGCTACCAAGGACTGTACGGGCACGGATCAGCTGACGCAGATCGTCAGCGGTGCGGCGGAAGGCTTCCTCGTCTACACCGGAGACGACAGCGCGGGGCTGCCGGCCCTGTCCGTCGGGGCGCACGGCATCGTCAGCGTAGCGAGCCATGTCGTGGGCAAGCAGATGAAGCAGATGATCGAAGCTTACCTGGGCGGCGATGTGAAGCAGGCGGCGAAGCTGCACGGGCAGCTGCTGCCGGTCTTCGGCGGCTTGTTCACCTTCCCGAGCCCGGCTCCGGTGAAGGCTGCCCTGTCGCTCAAAGGGCTGCCGGCCGGAGGCGTACGCCTGCCGCTGGTGGAGGCCAACGAGGCCGAACGGAAATTCATCGCTTCCCTGTTCGAATAAAGCGGCATTACGTCAGGCCGGAAAACCCGGTGCCCCTGCGGCACCGGGTTATTTTAAAAGAATCGTGTAAGCGCTTATCATCTGGGAAAAACTGCTAAGGTGAACAGGTATCGGACGGGTTACCCCCCTGATCCGGGCTTCGCTTGTAAATGGAACTTTTTATCATGTATAATGGTTGCAAGTGACTGGTGCGGTATTTAATGGTTTGCAGCTCATAATGAAATCGTCGTCAATTAATTGGAGGAGGTTTATCAACATTGTCTAAGAAAAATACGGAGAAACTATCGATCTTTGCCCTGGGCGGCGTGGGCGAAATTGGTAAGAATATGTACGTTGTTCAATACAATCAGGATATTGTCGTCATCGATTGCGGTCTGAAGTTCCCGGAGGAGGACATGCTCGGCATTGACATCGTCATTCCGGACATCTCGTACCTGACGGAGAACCGGGATAAGATCCGCGGCATCATCATCACCCACGGCCATGAAGACCATATCGGCGGTCTGCCTTACGTGCTCAAGCACCTGAACGTGCCGGTATACGGGACAAGGCTGACGATGGGGCTGATCGAGACCAAGCTGAAGGAAGCCAACCTGCTGGGCGAGACGAAGCGGATCGTCATTACGGCGGATTCCGAGCTGGAATTGGGCACGATGACGGCGACGTTCTTTAAAACGAATCACAGCATCCCGGATTCCGTCGGGGTCTGCCTGGAGACGCCGGAGGGCAACGTAGTCCATACCGGAGACTTCAAATTCGACCAGACTCCGGTCAACGAGCAGTATGCGGATCTGCACCGCATGGCGGCCATCGGACACAAGGGCGTTCTGGCTCTGATGTCCGACAGTACGAACGCCGAGCGCCCGGGCTATACCGGTTCGGAGCGCAGCGTCGGAGCGGAGATTGAAGAGGTGTTCCGCAAGGCGAAGCAGCGTGTCATCATCGCCACGTTCGCCTCGAACATCCACCGGATTCAGCAGGTCATCGATGCCTGCGTAACGACCAAGCGGAAGCTGACGGTCATCGGCCGCAGCATGGTCAACGTCGTGACGATCGCAAGCGAGCTCGGTTATCTGCACATTCCCGAAGGCATGCTGATTGAGCCGGAGGAAGTGAACAAGCTGGCGGCGGACCGCGTGGCGATACTCTCCACAGGCTCGCAGGGAGAACCGATGTCGGCGCTTACACGCATGGCCCGCTCCACACACCGCAAGGTGGACATCCTGCCGGGCGACACCGTGATCATCGCGGCTACGCCGATTCCGGGCAACGAGCGGTATGTGGGCCGTACGGTGGACGAGCTGATGCGGATCGGGGCGCATGTGATCTACGGCCCGGGTTCGATCACCGGAGTCCACGTATCGGGCCACGGCTCCCAGGAAGAGCTGAAGCTCATGCTGAACATCATGCGTCCGAAGTACTTCATCCCGGTCCACGGCGAATACCGGATGCTCCGCCAGCACGGTCTCCTGGCCGAATCGGTGGGCGTGTCGCGCGAGGACATCTTTATTGTCGATAACGGCGATGTGGTCGAGATCCAGGATGGAGTAGCACGCAAGGGCTCCAAGGTTCAGGCGGGCAACATCCTCATCGACGGCCTCGGCGTCGGCGACGTAGGGAACATCGTTCTGCGCGACCGCAAGCTGCTATCCCAGGACGGCATCCTTGTGGTGGTGGTTACGCTGAGCAAGCAGGACGGCACGATCCTGTCGGGACCTGACATCATCTCCCGCGGCTTCGTGTATGTCCGCGAGTCGGAGGGGCTGCTTGAAGAGGCGAACCGGATCGTCACATCGACGCTGCACCGGCTGATGAATGAAAATGTCAATGAATGGGCGTCGCTCAAGACACATGTCAAGGATGCGCTCGGACGATTCCTTTATGAACAAACCAGAAGAAGACCGATGATCCTTCCGATTATTATGGAAGTATGAGCGTCGGCATTAGTCACTTAACCCATTGATGAGATTCCGAAGAGCTTTCCGCGCTTGCGAGCTGCTGCGCGTGAAAGCTCTTTTTGCCGTTTCATTACATAATTTCAGGCGCCTGTCCCATACTATAGGAGATTGTATAAGAACCCTGGGGAGTGTGCGTATCTTGTCCAACAACAAGCAGGAACAAACGCCGCAGAATCCGCCGGCCGCGCCGGGCGAAGAAGTGCGGAAGGGAACAACGGTCGAGACGATCCAGCAGCTCGGACAGACGGTAGCGCCGAGCGGAGAGTCGAATATATTCTGCATGACGATCATCGGGCAGGTGGAAGGGCATATGGTGCTTCCGCCGCAGAACAAAACAACGAAGTACGAGCATCTGATTCCCCAGCTCGTCGCAGCGGAACAGAACGCAAAGATCGAGGGCGTGCTCATCATTCTGAATACGGTGGGCGGTGACGTGGAAGCGGGCCTGGCCATCGCGGAGATGATCGCGACGCTCTCCAAGCCGACGGTCACGCTGGTCCTCGGCGGGGGCCACAGCATCGGGGTGCCGATTGCCGTATCGGCGAACCATTCGATCATTGCCGAGACCGCTACGATGACGATCCATCCGATCCGCCTGAACGGCCTCGTGATCGGGGTGCCGCAGACCTTCGAATACCTCGACAAAATGCAGGAGCGGGTGATCCGCTTCGTCACCCGTCACTCCAGAGTCGATGAAGGCAAGTTCAAGGAACTTATGTTCAAAACCGGAGAGCTGACCCGCGATATCGGAACGACGGTCATTGGCGCGGATGCGGTCAAATACGGACTCATCGACCAGATCGGCGGGGTGGGCGATGCGATCCGCAAGCTGAGCGGCCTGATAGAGGAGCGCCGCAAGGTCAGTACGGGGGGTATGGTGCAATGAGCCACTATACCATTCTTCCGATCGAAGCGGTCATGGAGGGGATCGAGAGCGAGATCCAGGCTCCGGTGGAGATTGTCATGAACGGCGTGATGATGCAGGTGCAGCCGCTGAACGGCCAGCAGGCGACGATCGTCCGTCTGCTTAGCGGCAACCCCCAGGATTATCTCAATCCGCAGTTTTCGCCGGGCCGCCTGATTGAGTTCCAGCCGGTACCGGCAGCCGAATAACCGGCTCCGCCGAACTTTGGTCCTTTTACCGTTTTGCCCCCAGGTTATGGTATAATGGTTCCTCGGGGGTGAGCGGCCTTGTCCAAGAAAAGGAAAAAGGGCAAAGGAATCAAAACAAATGTGAAGTTCGAACTGTACGGGATCGCGATTCTGACTCTCTCCATTATCGCACTGTCGCGAGAGGGCTCCGTGGCCCGATCACTTACATACTTGTTCCGCTTTCTGATCGGAACCTGGGATTTTGTTATTCCGCTCGTCTTCATCTATGCCGGCCTCTATGCGATGATGAAGCGGGAATGGCCGGTATGGCGCACCCCGCGCAAATACGGGATCGCCCTCATCTTGCTGTCCCTGCTGCTCATGAGCCATATCTCGGTGTTCGCCCAGCTGTATCCGAAGGCGGACTTTACAGGGAGTGAGATCTGGTCGCAGACGTGGTACAGCTTGAAGCAGGGGCTGAAGCCGACAGAGCAGGGGCAGCGGATTCTGCAGGATGAAGTGGGCGGCGGCATGATCGGCGCCTCGCTGTATTCCGTGCTCTTCATGCTCTTCAGCAATCTCGGCGCCCGGCTGATCCAGTATATGCTGTTCGCCGCAGGCTTTATGATGGTGACGGGGCTGTCCGTCGCGGACATCGTGGACAAGGTGAGAGGACGCAAAGCGTTCAAGGACACGCTGTTCGGCCGTTATCTGCAGCGCAAGCTGCAGGAACGTCAGAAGCAGGCGGCGAAGGCTGCGGCCGCGGCGGAGAAGAAGCGCAAAGCCGCCGAGGCTGCGGCAGCCGCTTACGAGTCGGAGGACGAGGACGAACTGCCGGACGAGCTCGATGAAGAGACCGTGAAGCCGCAGCGCAAGGTCCGGCAGAAGACGGGCAAGCGCTCGGTCTTCATGGAGCTCATCAAGGGCAGCCGGTCCGATGAGGAGAAGCAGAAGAAGGCGAAGACGTCTGAATGGGATGACGAAGAGGAAGAAGGCGTCAGCGTCTATTCCGCCGAGACGGAGGGCCGTGGGGCGTTCACGACGCCTGCGGAGGATGTGGACGACATCCCCGCTCCGCTCACGCGTACCCATGATCCGGCCATTCCGGTCATCCGTGATTTCCAGGAGCAGGTGAAGCAGGAGACGGTCGTCAAGCCGGATGAATCCGTGCCGGCGGCCGCATCCGCTTCGGTCGCCGGTCCGGGCGCGGCATCAGCAGCCGCGGAAGAGGGAGCGGGAGGCGGCGAGGAGTTTGATATCAAGAACAAGCCGCTGGCCATCCCTTACGAGCTGCCTCCGCTAAACCTTCTCTCGAAGCCGGCATCGGGCAAGGGGGCCGAGTCGCTGGACTACAAGGCGGTGGCCCGCAAGCTCGAAGCGACGCTTGAGAGCTTCGGCGTCCGTGCCAAGGTGCTCGAAGTGGTCCGGGGCCCGGCGGTGACCCGCTACGAAATCCAGCCGGATGTTGGGGTAAAGGTGTCGCGGATCGTCTCGCTGACCGACGACATCGCCCTGGCGCTTGCGGCCAAGGACATCCGGATGGAGGCGCCGATCCCGGGCAAGTCCGCGATCGGCATCGAGGTGCCGAATTCGGAAGTATCGGTCGTCACGATGCGCGAGGTTATGGAGAGCAGCGCCTTCCAGGATGCGGCCTCCAAGCTGTCGATTACCTTCGGGCGGGATATCTCCGGCCAGCCGATTGTGGGCAACCTGGCCCGGATGCCGCATATGCTCGTTGCCGGGGCCACAGGCTCGGGTAAATCCGTGTGTATCAACGGCATTATTACCAGCGTGCTCTACAAGGCGAAGCCCGACGAAGTCAAGTTCCTGATGATCGACCCGAAGATGGTCGAGCTCAATGTGTATAACGGCATTCCGCACCTGCTGGCACCGGTCGTCACCGATCCGAAGCGCGCTTCGCTGGCGCTGAAGAAGGTCGTCGTCGAGATGGAGAAGCGCTATGAGCTGTTCTCCAAGAGCGGCACGCGGAACATCGAGGGCTACAATACGATGCTCCTGGAGACGCAGACCGGTGCGCCGCTGCCTTATATCGTCGTGATCGTGGACGAGCTCGCGGATCTGATGATGGTCGCGGCCAATGATGTCGAGGATGCGATCTGCCGGCTGGCCCAGATGGCCAGAGCGGCCGGAATCCACCTCATCATCGCGACCCAGCGCCCGTCCGTCGACGTCATTACCGGCGTCATCAAGGCCAATATTCCATCGCGGATTGCCTTCGGCGTATCGTCGCAGGTCGACTCGCGTACGATTCTGGACTCTGCGGGCGCCGAGAAGCTGCTCGGCCGCGGGGACATGCTCTACCTGCCGATGGGCGCTTCCAAGCCGGTGCGGGTGCAGGGCGCGTTCCTCTCCGACCAGGAGGTCGAAGCGGTCGTGAACTATGTTCGGACGCAGGGACAGGCGGAGTACGTCGAGGACATGGTCCCCATGGTCGAAGAGAAGCAGGACGACGGGGACCAGTACGAGGACGAGCTCTACGACCAGGCTGTGCAGATTATTCTCGAAGCGAAGCAGGCGTCCGTCTCCCTGCTCCAGCGCCGGATGCGCGTGGGCTATACGCGCGCGGCGCGGCTCATCGACACGATGGAGGCCCGGGGGGTCGTCGGCCCGTACGAGGGCAGCAAGCCGAGGGAAGTGCTCATGTCGCTTGAGCAGTACCAGGTTATGCGGATGAGCTCCTAGCCTGTTTCCCCCATGTTTGTGAAGCTTATGCACCGTTTCCAATTTGAATAGAAGCGCGCTTCCCTTCTCATACTAACCAGCAGACAGGCTGCCATTATGAGAACGGGAAAGGTGAGTATAAGCGATGAACAAACGTCTGGTTTTCATTACAGTCGGCTTGGTGCTCATGATGTTCGCCGGGTTTGAAGTGAAACACCGGTTCAGCGCGGAGCAGACCTTCAGCGGCAATGAAATACGCTATGGAACTTCCGGCACGGCAGACGTCTACGAGCTGCAGGGCCGCCTCAAACATCTCGGTTTCTATAAAGGAGCAGTGGACGGCGATTTCGGCTACAACACGCTCAAATCCCTCAAGTGGTTTCAGTCCGAGTTCGGGCTGAAGGTCGACGGCGTCGCCGGCGGCAAGACGAAGCTGAAGCTGTATGAAGCCACGAAGGACTGGAAGCCGACGGCGGCCGACCTGCCGCCATGGGTTGTGAAGGGCGGCAAGGCTGCCGCAGGCGGAGGAGCAGCGGCAGGAAGCGGAGGCGGAGGCGGAGGCGGCACATATAAAACGACGGCCGCCGGCATGACGCAATCCACACGGCTCGGCCTGTCCAAGCAGGACCTGGACATTATGGCCAATGCCGTACACGGGGAAGCCCGCGGGGAGCCTTATATCGGCCAGATTGCGGTTGCGGCCGTCATTCTCAACCGTGTCAAGAACCCGAGCTTTCCGAACACCGTCTCCGGGGTTATATTCCAGCCCGGCGCCTTCACGGCCGTTGCGGACGGCCAGATTTGGCTAACACCGAACGAAACGTCGCGCAAAGCGGTGCAGGACGCGCTGAACGGCTCCGATCCGACGGGCGGCTGCATCTACTACTTCAATCCCGTCACAGCTACCTCGAAGTGGATCTGGACGAGACCTCAAGTAAAGACGATCGGCAAGCATATTTTCTGTAAATAACTACTAGGGTAGAAGTAACCGGCGTACTGCGGTTGCTTCTTCTGTTTATGGAGGAATATAATAACAGAAAGGCAGGAGAAGCATTCATGAGGGGAGTTGTATCGGCTTTGAAGCAGATCCGATTTGAACGGGGAACGCTTGGCCCTGTGCGTGTTCATGTGTTACCCACCGAGCAGTTCAAAACGTTTGCCGTCTCCGTTTATGTCGGCAGCCCTTTGCAGGAGGATACGGTGACTCCCACGGCGCTGATTCCGTTCGTGCTGCGCCGCGGCAGCCGTACATATCCCGAAACGAAGCAGTTCCGTGAGCGGCTTGATGACCTGTACGGCGCAGGCTTCGGCTTTGATGTCTACAAGCGGGGCGACTACCAGATGGTCCAGTTCCGGATGGATGTCATCCAGGATGCTTTCGTATCAAGCTCCGAGTCACTGCTGGAGGGCGCGCTGCAGTTTGTCGGTGAAGCGCTCACGAAGCCGGCGTTCGAAGGCGGTACGCTCATTCCAAAGTATATCGATTCCGAAAAGCAGACGCTGCGCAAGCGGCTCGAATCCATCGTTAACGATAAGATCCGTTACGCCGCGGAGCGCTGCATTGAAGAGATGTGCGAAGGCGAGCCGTACCGTTTCCATCCGCTGGGCCGGATAGAGGCGCTGGAGGCCATCGAGCCCGCCGGCTTGACGGAGCGCTACCGCCAGTGGCTGCAGTCCTCGCCGATCGATGTGTACGTCGTCGGCAGCACGACGCTGGAACAGGTCATGGGCCTGCTGGAGCGCAGCCTCGACCTTGGCGGCGGAAGCCGGCCGGGTGACTATGCGATGAAGTCGGGGCATCGTGAGGTTACGCAGGTCAAAGAGGTCGTCGAACGGCTCGACGTCAACCAGGGCAAGCTGAATATGGGGCTTCGCGTACCTACGTCGTACGGGGATGCTTCCTATCCGGCTTCCCTCATGTATAACGGAATTCTCGGCGGCTATCCGCATTCGAAGCTCTTCACGAACGTCCGCGAGAAGGAAAGCCTGGCTTACTATGCCTCTTCGAGGCTTGACGGGCACAAGGGCATTCTGACCATCCAGTCGGGCATCGAGATCGGCAACTATGAGAAGGCTGTCCAGATTATCAAGGAACAGCTCAAGGCGATGGAGGAAGGGAATATTTCCGCAACCGAGCTGCAGCAGACCAAAGCGATGATCACCAGTCATCTGCGCGAGCTGCAGGATTCGGCCTTCGAGATCATTGCCTTTGATTTCAATAACCGCCTATCCGGCGCCGACCGCTCCGTGCCGTCCCTGATTGAGGCGGTGGAGAGCATCACACCGGAACAGATCCAGGAGCTTGCACGCCGGGTGCAGCTCGATACGGTATACTTCCTGCGCGATAACAAGGGGGGCGAATAAGCATGCAGACGATCCCTTATCCTCACGTCAAAGAAACGCTGTACACCGAGAAGCTTCCGAACGGGCTGACCGTGTTCGTACTGCCCAAGGAAGGCTTCCAGAAGACGTATGCCACCTTTACGACCAAGTACGGCTCCATCGACAACCACTTCCAGGTGGAAGGGGGAGAGGAGCGCCGCGTGCCGGACGGCATTGCGCACTTTCTCGAGCATAAGATGTTCGAAGAGCCGACCGGGGACATCTTCTCGGTCTTCGCGGCGCAGGGCGCTTCGGCGAATGCCTTCACGAGCTTCGACCGGACGGCCTACCTGTTCTCGGCCACCGAGCACATCCACGAGAACCTGACGACGCTGCTCAACTTCGTGCAGAACCCTTACTTCACCGACGAGAACGTCGAGAAGGAGAAAGGCATTATCGGGCAGGAGATCAAGATGTACGAGGATAATGCGGACTGGAGAGCCTACTTCGGGCTGATCGAGACGCTCTACCACAACCACCCAGTGCATATCGATATTGCCGGCACGGTGGAGTCGATCGGCGAGATTACGAAGGATATGCTCTACGAGTGCTACCGCACATTCTACCACCCGAGCAATATGAGCCTCTTCATTGTAGGCGGCGTGGATCCGGGGGAAGTACTGGAGCTCGTACGCAGCAACCAGGCGGGCAAGAAGTTCCCGCCGCAGGGGGAGATCCGACGCTATTTCGACAACGAGCCCCATACGGTCAAAAACGAGCGCAAAGTAACCGTTCTCCCCGTCTCCCTGCCGAAATGCCTCTTCGGGTGCAAGGAGCCGGGACAGCCGCGCCGCGGCCGGGAGATGCTAAAGCGCGAGCTGGCGATGAAAATCGTGATGGATGTGCTCGTCAGCCCGAGCTCCGCGATCTACCAGAAGCTCTATGACGAGGAGCTCATCTCGGATAACTTCGGCTCCGAGTACAATATCGCCGAAGGCTACGGATTCTCGGTTATCGGCGGCGATACGAAGGATCCGGAACGCCTGATCGCACGGGTGAAGGAAGAGATTGATGCCGTGAAGGCGTCCGGCATTGCCGCGGCGGACTTCGAGCGCAGCAAGCGCAAGAAGATCGGGGCGTTCCTTCGCCAGCTTAACTCGCCCGAGGCGATCGCCAACGAGTTCACCAAATACCGGTTCAAGGATTCCGATCTGTTCGATATTCTGCCGGTGTATGAAGAAATCACGCTTCAGGATGTGGACGCCTGCCTCCGCGACCACTTCGACTGGAGCCGTCTAGCCGCCTCGGTCGTTACCAGCCGTGGAGACGGGGCCTAACGGGTTCAAGCCGTTCACGGAGCAGACGGTCCTCGTTACCGGAGGCAGCCGGGGGATCGGAGCGGCCATTGCGGGCCGCTTCGCTTCCGTCGGCATGAACGTGGTCATCCACTACCTGCAGTCGCATGAGGCCGCCAATGAGACGGCCCGCAGCTGCATGAAGTCGGGGGCCCGGGTATTGACGGTAACGGCGGACCTTCGCTCCAAGGACGGCATTGAACGCATGCAGGACAAGCTGGCGCAGCATGACATGTATCCGGATATTCTGGTGAATAACGCGGGCGTCTCCCACTACGGCCTGCTGTCGGATGTGACCGAAGAGCAGTGGGACGAAATCATGGGTATCAATTTGAAAGGGACCTTCCTGATGACGCGGCAGTTCATGCCGCGGATGATTTCCCAGAAATACGGCCGCATTATCAACGTGTCTTCGATCTGGGGCATCTCGGGCGCCTCCTGCGAGGTAGCTTACTCGACGGCCAAGGGAGGGATCAACGCCTTCACCAAAGCGCTGGCGAAGGAGCTGGCTCCCTCCGGCGTGACGGTCAATGCCGTAGCTCCGGGCGCGGTGGATACGCTGATGATGTCGGGCTTTGACGAGCAGGAGAAGGCGGCGATGGAGAACGACATTCCGGTGGGCCGCTTCGGCAAGCCCGATGAGATCGCTTCCCTGGTCTACTTCCTGGCGCTTCCTGAATCCGGGTATATTACCGGCCAGATCATCTCGCCGAACGGCGGGTGGCTGACCTGACGGACCGCATAATGATCGCTCCTTTTGCGAATAGTAAGCTTGTAATGAACCTATAAGCCCAAGGAGGAGTTGCGATCATGGCTACAGTCCTGAAGGTGTTCGACCGTTGGAAAGAGTTTCTCGGTGAGCGTGTGGAGCAGGCTGAGAAAGCCGGGATGAGCGAAGAGCTGATCTCGAAGCTCGCTTTCCAGATCGGTGAGTTCCTGTCCGACAAGGTCGATCCGGAGAACAAGGAAGAGCGCGTGCTCAAGGAGCTCTGGGATGTTGCGGACGAAAATGAAAGAAGAGTCATGGCCAGCATCATGGTGAAACTGGCCAAAGCCAACAACTAATTATAGCTGCCATTGTGTGAGCCTCCTATCAGGGAGGCTTTTCATGCTTTTTTCTGGTATACTGTTCAAGAGATCAATGAGTGGGATAGGGATGAATGAAACGATGCAGGACATGAAACAGCACCGAACCGGCATCCGAAGTTGGAGCCGGGTGTTACAAAAAGCCGTGATCGGTGTAAGTATGTTAGGGGTTTTGGCCCTGGCCCCGGGGTGCGGCAAGAGCATCCCTGTCATTGAACCGGCACTGCTCGAGAAGAAGGCCTCGCTGCTCGTCGTAACCGGCCCTGCGCTGGCCGAAGCGGACAAGGCTTCGCTCCAGACAGCGCTCACCCAGTGGCAGAACACTAAGCACCTGTCCTACGAATGGGTGCAGAATGCCGACAGCAGCGCGACCTGGACCCCCGATCTGATCGCGAAGACCGGAAGCCGGAACTACGATTACATTGTCGTCGCCGGGCACGACCTCGCGCGAAGCGCCCTCACCGCGGCACAGCAGGTGACCCAGCGCAAATGGCTGCTGCTCGACGACGGGCTGACCCGCGATACCGTACAGGTCAGCGGAGACCATATCCAGATGAAGATGGTGCAGGATGCCGAGTTCCGCGCCCTGTGGGATCCTTGGGTGAAGGAGCAGACGAAGGCGGGACGCACGATCGAGTGGGTTACGACAAGTGCATATCCGGTACCGGGTGAATGGGCGCCTTCCGAGGAAGCCGAGTATATTTCGCTCTCCGACGCGGAGGGGTGGTACGGCCAGTTCCAGCATCAGGTCAGGCGTCACGGTCCGGACTGGATTGCGGTGTACGCTCCAATGGACAGTGCCGCCGTGCAGCGTATGCGCAGCCTGCAGATTCCTGTGATGAATATGGGCGGCACGACCGTGCAGCTGCAGTGGAACGGCATTCTAACGCTTCTTCAGGGAGCGATCGACGGCCAGGCGTGGACTCCGGGCATTCAGCCTTATACGGAGAGCGAAGCGAGGATCGTCAAAAATTAATCCGAAAATACCGCCCCAACCGGGGAGGAATGAATCGAATATTGTAGAAATGATTCGGGACCCCAATCATGAACAGAACGGAGCTTAGATGCAATGACGATGGAATCGAATGAAATCAAGCAGTGGTACATGGAGTACAAGATACATAAGAACCGTCCCGGCCTGCTCGGCGACATCGCCTCCCTGATGGGGATGCTCGATATCAACATCGTGACGATCAACGGTGTCGAAGACCGGACCCGCGGGATGCTGCTGCAGACCAAAGATGAAGAAAAAATTGAACTTATGGGTAAAATGCTCAAAAAAGTGGATAATATAACTATAACGGCTCTTCGCACGCCGAGACTGGTTGATATTCTGGCCGTCCGTCACGGCCGTTATATCGAACGGGATTCCGATGACCGCAAGACGTTCCGGTTTACCCGGGACGAGCTTGGGCTGCTGGTCGACTTCCTCGGTGAGCTCTTCAAGCGCGAAGGCAATCAGGTGATCGGTCTGCGGGGAATGCCGCGGGTAGGCAAGACCGAATCGATCATCGCGGGCAGCGTCTGCTCCGGCAAGCGCTGGACCTTCGTGTCTTCGACTCTGCTCCGCCAAACGGTGCGCAGCCAGCTGTCCGAGGACGAAATGAACGCCAATAACGTGTTCATCATCGACGGCATCGTCTCGACGCTGCGCTCCAACGAACGGCACCATTCGCTCATGCAGGAGATCATGGCCATGCCTTCGACCAAAGTGATCGAGCATCCGGATATCTTTATCCGGGAGTCCCAATTTACATACGAGCACTTTGACTGCATCGTGGAACTGCGCAACAATCCCGAAGAAGAGATTTCGTACGAGGCGTTCACCGGGGGCTTCGACGATTACTAAGCCCTGCCGCAGGCACGCTCCGGGTTCCGATAACACATATAGGGGCGGCGGATTGGACGCCGCCCGGCAACATGAAGGGAAGGGGTGACCCCATGTCTGAATTAGGCCAGCTTCTGAAGAAAGCCCGTCTGGATAAAAAAATATCGCTGGAAGATCTGCAGGAGACCACCAAAATCCGCAAGCGTTATCTCGAGGCGATCGAGGACGGCAATTATAAAGTGCTGCCGGGCAACTTTTATGTCCGCGCCTTTATCAAGAGTTACGCCGAGGCGGTGGGACTCGAACCGAACGAAGTGCTGAGCATGTACCAAAGCGACATTCCGGCCGCCGAGCCTGAACATATCGAGCCGATCCGCAGCAAGCGGACCTCCCGCAACTCCGAGAGGTTCAGCAAATGGGCGTCGAGCGCCATGCTGATTTCCTTTGTCGTTCTCATCTTCGGCCTCGGCTATTATTTTGTGAGTAAAAACTACGAAGGCACGAGCGGGGCAAGCGAGGATCTGCCGGCCCGGATCACCGATGATGCCGCGCCTCCTCCGGCTGCTCCGCAGCCCGGTACGGAGAACGGGAATGTGACGCAGAATGCGGCAGGAGCTGTACCTGCACCCGCTCCGGCTCCCACGCCTGCACCGAATCCGGCTCCGACGCCCGCGTCTGCCGCCGAGGTGAAGCTGGCGAAGAGCGAACGGGGGACCGATTTTTATACGGTAACGGGCACGGACAAACTCTCCATCCAGATCACGATCAAGGGCGACGCCTGCTGGCTTGAAGTCGATCAGCTTCAGGGCGGCAAGCGCACAACCGTCGACCAGGGAACATATAAGAACGGGGAGACGAAGACGTACGAGCTTACGACTTCGGGCTTTCTGATCTTCGGCAAGGCAAGCGCGGTCGATCTGGTCGTCAACGGTACGCCGGTGGCTGTCGGCGACGTGGCGAACGTGAAGAAGATCCAGCTCGATTTTGCCCAGGCTTCGGCCGCCACTCCGTAACGCAAGCAGCGAAGAACCCCAAAAGGACACCCAAGACACGCGGACGCTTTGTGCTGAAGGTGTCTTTTTGTCTAGCTTAAGAAGGGGTTGTGAAAAAAATACCCATAGATTCGACGAGTTGTAAGTAAAGTAACCGGCTCTGCCGCAAGCAATGATTTTATGCCAACTTAGGGTGGCTGGAAAATAAAATGATTAAGCCTCCAGTTCAATTACCCGGAGGCTTTTTGACGTAGCATTATTGGTTTTAAACAAGGTTGGTATCCTAACACTTCATTTTGAGGTTTTTCTTCATGATTAAATTTGTACGTTGTTTTACCTCTAAGGATGTTCGAAGTGTCACTGGATTCATGGAACATTTCGGGTTAGTGCATTTACGTGACCGAACCCATTTTAGTTGTACTCTCTTTCGGTCAATTTTGCCCCAACGGTTGGCTGCCAGAAATAGTTTATACCGTTGCCGTAATAGTGCAGTCCCACACCTAACTTTTAATTGGAATGAAACGGTAATAGATCGTCCTATCGGCCGCCTCTTTTTCTTCAGAGAAGGACGCTTGCTTTTTCGCAGCTTCTTTTTGCTTTTATGTCGTGTATGTGGGTCATGATTATTAGGTAACGACAGATTCACAACGACATGTTCATTAGCGTTCAGTGTAATCGGCTCACTCGTTACGGATAATGTATGCTCAATGGTCTTCATGCTAAGTCTCGACCTGAACGGTTGCTTTTACTCGATACGTTCCCGCTGGCAGGTCGCCGAAGCCATAAAATCCACCGGCGTTAGTCCTTGAGATATCTACTATAGATTCAGTGCCGTTGGCAATTGTGTAGAGCGCTACGATTGCATTGGGAATCGCATTATTCGTTCCGCTATCGGTAATAATCCCACTAATCGTGCCAGTTAATTGGTCTGGGTCGGCTGGCAGGATAAGATCTAAAGGGGTATAGTCCCGATTGGTCAAGTCTGTTGAAGCACTTTGGTTGGATAAATAACCGGCCTTACTTGCTCTTATAAAAAAATTACCCGAATCTAAATCGGCGAATAAATATTGTCCTTCAGAATTGGTTGAAACAATGCCTGCCAGCAGCTGTGACGCCCCAATTGTTTGAAATAGCTCTACTGTAGCATCACTGAGCGGCTCTCCCCCGACAGTCGTTCGCACTGTTCCGAATATAGCGTTTTTCTGTCCGTTCGGATCAGTTTGCATAATAATTTCAACTTCGGCTGTACGATTCCTTAAGACTGCAATAGACGTTCGGACAGGTGTTAAGTAGGTTGGTTCCATTGCGGTGATAAAGTAAGATCCCACAGGCACTCGAGGGAAAATAAACCGTCCGGCAGCATTACTGCTTGTATGTTCAAACGGCTCACCAGTCTGCGTGAAAAGCATGACTGTTGCAGAGGGAACAGGGGTGCCATTCCCAAGCCGCACAATTCCTGAAACAATCCCTGTGTCAGCATCGGGCGCAGCCTGAAGCGTCATATTAACCGTTTCCTCTTCACGTCCGTTCAATTCGATCAACGGACTGGGGCTGAGCGTATAACGATCTGTTATCGCCACGATACCGCCTCCTTAAGTAATTCTCTGTATAACTATCCTATGCAGGGGAGCTCTTTGCCCGAAACGGTTAAACGTCTAATCAGAGAAGAACAACAACAAACTGCGAATGCAGCGCCTCATCGGGAACGCGGTCGCAGCATGATCACCGCGGCGCTTGTTGACGATCCGTGACGTGTCCCTGCAAATACTCGGTACCGATCAGAAACTTTATTTTGAGACTGGCAGGGATCTGAATCCAAGCATTTTAATAATCCCAAAATCAGGGTAGAATGAGAATTGAGAGAAATATGTTTCAGAGTGAAAGAGATTGAGTTAATTAACGGATTGTATATGCTCACATGCGCGCTCACAAAACCCAAAATCACCCCATGAAAATAATGCACTCTCAAAAATACTTTCAATATTTATAAGGAGTTTAAAATACCCTGCGGACTGTTCGCATCATTGGGATTATTTTGTTAGAATGAAATGGAACTGAACGGAAAAGGAAGGATGCATGAGCATGAGCAGCGAGAATTCATTTGATATCGTATCGAAGCTGGATATGCAGGAGATGAACAACGCCATCAACCAGGCGGAGAAGGAAATTGCGACCCGCTTTGATTTCAAGGGCAGCAAGAGCAGCATCACCCTCGACAAGGAAGAGCTTGTCGTGGTGTCCGATGACGACTTCAAGCTTCAGAACGTGCTGGATATTCTTCAGTCGAAGATGGCGAAGAGGGGCATCTCGCTGAAGAACCTCGAGTACGGCAAGGTCGAGGGCGCTTCTTCCGGCACCGTCCGCCAGCGGATCAAGGTGAAGCAGGGAGTAGACCAGGACAACGCCAAGAAGATCAACATCATGATCCGCGATTCCAAACTGA
Organism: Paenibacillus mucilaginosus 3016; assembly: GCF_000250655.1. Lineage (NCBI taxonomy): Bacteria > Bacillati > Bacillota > Bacilli > Caryophanales > Paenibacillaceae > Paenibacillus > Paenibacillus mucilaginosus. The sequence goes on along the minus strand of NC_016935.1, from coordinate 6,103,976 downwards.
AGGTCAAAAGCCAGATTCAAGGCGACCAGATCCGGGTGACGGGCAAGAGCAAGGACGATCTGCAGGCGGTGATGGCGATGCTGCGCAAGGCGGACCTGCCGCTGGACCTGCAGTTTATCAACTTCCGTTAAAGGACCCGGGTGCGGGGCGGAGGGGGAGGAACCTGCCGGGGCAGCTGCCTCGGGGGCTCCTCCTTCCGGTTTTGACACCTTTTGGGAGCCTATATTATACTGGGTATTACCATTGTTTTACTTGTAAACGAATCGGTTGCCCTGAAAGAGAGACGCAAACGCGACAGCTTGGAGGAAAGTTATGACGGAGAAAGTAAAAGTGGTCACGCTCGGCTGCGAGAAGAACCTGGTCGACTCTGAGATCATGTCGGGACTGGTGCATGAGCGCGGATACTCGCTGGTCTCGGAGAAAGAAGAAGCCACGATCATTATCGTAAATACGTGCGGCTTCATCGATGCGGCGAAGGAAGAGTCGGTCAATACGATTCTGGACATGGCGGAGCTCAAGCAGACCGCCAATCTGAAAGCGCTGATCGTCTCGGGCTGTCTCACCCAGCGTTACAAGGAAGAGCTGCTGAAGGAGATGCCGGAGATCGACCGGGATCGTCGGCACGGGGGATTTTCACAACATCAACCAGATCATCGACGAAGCGCTCCAAGGAAGCAAGCCGGTGTATGTCGGCAACCCGGTCTTTAACTACGAGCAGAAGCTGCCCCGCAGGCTGACGACGCCGCGCTATACCGCTTACGTCAAAATTGCGGAAGGCTGTGATAACGCCTGTACGTTCTGTTCCATTCCGATCATGCGCGGCAAGTTCCGCAGCCGCAGCATGGAATCGGTCCTGGAGGAAGTGCAGCAGCTGGCGGCGCAGGGCGTGAAAGAAATCTCGCTGATCGCCCAGGATTCGACCAATTACGGTACGGATCTCTACGACGGCTTCAAGCTTCCCGAGCTGATGAACCGCGTCAGCGAGGTGCCGGGCATCGAGTGGGTGCGCCTTCACTATGCGTATCCGGGCTTCTTCACGGATGAGCTCATCGATGTTATCGCCGATAACCCGAAGATCTGCAAGTATATCGACATGCCGCTGCAGCACAGCTCCGACAGCATTCTGAAGCGGATGCGCCGTCCGGGCCGCCAGCGCGATGCGCGAGAGCTCATTAAGAAAATCCGCGAACGGATTCCGGGCGTCTCGCTGCGCACCTCGCTCATCGTCGGCTTCCCCGGCGAAACCGAGGAGGATTTCGAGAATCTGAAGTCCTTCATCCAGGACGTGCAGTTCGACCGTCTCGGCGTCTTTACCTACTCCAAGGAAGAGGATACGCCGGCCTCCCGCCTGCCGGATCAGGTTCCGGACGAGGTGAAGGAATACCGGGCGAACGTGCTGATGGAGATTCAGCGCGAGATCTCGAGCAGCCGGGGCAGCGGACGGATCGGACAGGTCATCGACGTGCTTATCGAGAAGTACGACGGGCGCAACGACGTCTATGTGGGCCGTTCGCAGTTCGATGCGCCGGAGATTGACGGCGAAGTGTTCGTAGGGGGAAGGGAACTGGCCATCGGCTCCATCGCGAAAGTGAGGATCACCCATTCCTTTGAATTTGACTTCTCCGGGGAGGTCGTAGCGTAATGAACCTGGCCAACAAGATTACCCTGGCCAGAATTTTTCTGGTGCCAATCATCATGCTGTTCCTGCTCATCAACGTCAAGTTCCCGCATGTGCGCATCGAGCAGTTCAGCATCACCTACAACCAGATTATCGCCGCCCTGATCTTCATCGTGGCGGCGAGCACCGACTCGCTGGACGGGTATATCGCCAGGAAGCGGAAGCTGGTCACGAATCTCGGCAAGCTGCTGGATCCGCTGGCCGACAAGCTGCTGGTATCGGCGGTGCTGATCTCACTCGTCGAGATGGACAAGGTCGATGCCTGGATTGTCATCGTCATCATCTCCCGTGAGTTTGCCATCACGGGCCTGCGGCAGATCGCCCTGCTGGAGGGCGTGGTTCTGGCGGCCAGCAAATGGGGCAAATGGAAGACAGCGGCCCAGATTACGGCCATCATTGCACTGCTTATCAACAATTTTCCGTTTGCGCTGATCCAATTCCCGTTCGACCAGATTGCGAGCTGGATCGCCGCCATCATTACGATCTATTCGGGTATCGACTATTTCGTCAAGAACAAGCATGTGATCAACTTCAGCGATCAATAACTGCAGGAGCACGTATCCCGCCGAAACCGGAGGCCATCTGACTATGAAAGCAGAGATCATTGCCGTCGGTACCGAGCTGCTGATGGGCCAAATCGTCAATACGAACGCACAGTACATATCCAGAGGCCTCGCCGACATTGGGGTGGGAGTCTATTATCAGACCGTCGTCGGCGACAATGTAGACCGGATCAAAGAGACGCTGGCTGTTGCGAAATCCCGCGCCGACCTTATCATCTGCACGGGGGGGCTTGGCCCCACACAGGACGACCTGACGAAGGACGTGCTGGCCGAGGTGCTGGGCCGGAAGCTGGTGATTCACCAGCCTTCTTACGACTACATGGAGAACCTGTTCCGTACCCGGGGCATCACCATGGTGGAGAGCAATATCCGGCAGGCTTACATGCTGGAAGGCACAGACCCGCTCCCCAATGACACGGGCCTTGCCGTCGGCAACGCCGTAACACAGGACGGGACGCACTATATTCTGCTCCCGGGCCCGCCCAAAGAGATGAAGCCGATGTTCGATACCTATGTGATTTCCTGGCTCACGGACCGGATGGGCAGCGTGCAGCCGCTGTTCTCCACGATGATGAAGTTCGCCGGCATCGGGGAGTCCTTCCTGGAGCATGCGCTGATCGATCTCATCCAGGCCCAGACCGATCCAACGATCGCCCCTTATGCCAAAGAGGGCGAGGTCGCCCTGCGCCTCACGACGCGGGCCGCTTCGAAAGAGCAGGCGACGGAGAAGCTGTGGCCGCTCGAGCGGGAGATCCGTACCCGGCTCGGGGATCATGTCTACGCTTCCGAGGACATCACGCTGGAGCTTGAGGTGCTCCGCCTGCTGACCGCCGCGAACAAGACGCTGTCGGTCGCCGAGAGCTGCACAGGCGGCCAGCTCAGCGATCTGCTGACCGCCGTGCCGGGCGGCTCCCATTCGTTCGCCGGCGGGGTCATCTGCTATACGAACCGGGTGAAGAACAAGGTGCTCGGCGTGCCGATGGAGCAGCTCGAAGGACCGGACGCCCCCGGGGCGGTCAGCGAGGAGACGGCAAGGCTCCTTGCCGAGAACGTAAGGAAGCTGGCGGATGCCGATTATGCGCTCTCCCTGACGGGCGTAGCGGGGCCTGCCGAGTCCGAAGGGAAGCCGGTCGGCCTGGTCTACGTCGGGATTGCCGAACGGGATGCGGAGACCGAAGTGGTCACGCTGAATCTGTCCGGCAACCGGGAGACCATCAAGCTGCGGGCTTCCAAAACCGCACTCTACCACCTTTGGAAAAAGATCAAAATCTAGTTGCTAACACAGGTAAAATCAAGTATAATAGGTTGTAACGGAAGAACCGTAACATTTCTGAATGTCGTGTTACGGTTTTTCTTTTGCACCACGACCGAATGTATGTTCGGGAATGCTTACCGCACTTTCGTTTATAAATCACCTGCGGGTGGTACTTAATATGAAAAAAGGACGTGATTTGTTTGGCAGATCGTCGCGCAGCACTGGAGAACGCCCTCCGTCAAATCGAGAAGCAGTTCGGTAAAGGGTCCATCATGAAACTCGGGGAATCCACCCACATGCAGGTGGAGACCATCTCGAGCGGCTCCCTGGCCCTGGATATTGCCCTTGGGATCGGCGGCTTTCCGCGCGGTAGAATTATCGAAGTCTACGGACCGGAATCCTCCGGTAAGACGACGGTGGCGCTGCATGCCATCGCGGAAGTACAGAAGAACGGCGGTACGGCCGCATTCATCGATGCGGAGCATGCTCTGGATCCGCTGTATGCAAGCAAGCTCGGCATCAACATCGACGAGCTGCTGCTCTCCCAGCCGGATACCGGCGAACAGGCGCTTGAGATCGCCGAGGCGCTCGTGCGCAGCGGCGCGGTAGACATTATCGTTATCGACTCCGTTGCGGCGCTCGTGCCGAAGGCGGAGATCGAAGGCGAGATGGGGGATTCCCACGTCGGTCTGCAGGCCCGTCTGATGTCCCAGGCGCTCCGGAAGCTGTCCGGTGCGATCAACAAGTCGAAGACGATCGCGATCTTCATCAACCAGCTCCGTGAGAAGGTCGGCGTCATGTTCGGTAACCCGGAGACCACGCCGGGCGGACGCGCCCTGAAGTTCTACTCTTCCGTACGTCTGGACGTGCGCCGGATCGAGACGATCAAGCAGGGGAACGACATGGTCGGTAACCGCACGCGGATCAAGGTCGTCAAGAACAAAGTCGCGCCTCCGTTCAAGCAGGCGGAGATCGACATCATGTACGGGGAAGGCATTTCCCGTGAAGGCAGCATCGTGGATATTGCGACCGAGATGGATGTCATCCAGAAGAGCGGCGCATGGTACTCTTTCAACAACGACCGTCTCGGCCAAGGCCGCGAGAACGTCAAGCAGTTCCTCAAGGAGAACCCTCAGGTAGCCGAGGTCATCGAGAAGAAGATCCGCGAGAACAGCAACCTGACCGCCGTGGTCGGTCCGAATACGGATGACGAGGAAGAAGACGAAGAATTGGCACTGTTCGAGCAGTAAGATCTGCCTGCTCCAAGGGATGACCTTTGGACGGCGGTCGGCCACGCTCAGATCAAGCCGGGGCAAAGCACCTTTACTCCGAAGGGGTAGGTGCTTTTTGCCTTTTTCGATGGAGGGGAACCCGTGGAAGAGAACAACGGCACGAATGCAAAGGGAATGGATGGGAACGAGGAGCAAGCCCCGCCCCAGGGGGGGATCATTACCAAAGTGGAACAGCAGAAGCGGACGAAGAACCGCTACAACATTTACATAAACGAAGCGTTCGCCCTCTCGGTGCATGAGGATGTGCTGATCCGCCACCATCTGCTCAAAGGGGCGGAAGTCGACACCGAAACACTGGTCCGCATTCTGTCCGAGGAGGAGAAGAACAGGGCTTACCTCGATGCGGTAAGGCTGCTCTCCAGCCGTCTCCGGTCGGTGCACGAGATCCGCAGCCGGCTCAAGCTGAAGGGCTACGGTCCGGAGCTCATCACCGGAACCGTCGACAGGCTGCGTCGGGAAGGCTATCTGAACGACGCGGAATTCGCGCAAATGCTGACGAAGCAGCGTATCGTGTCCCAGAAGAAGGGGCGCCACTTCATCAAGCAGGAGCTTCAGCAGAAGGGGATCGCCAAAGAGGAGATTCAGGAAGCGATTGCCCAGGTCGACGAAGAGACCGAGTATGAGATGGCCCGCCAGCTGGCGGAGAAAAGGTATGCGGGCGAGATGCGCAAGGACCCGCTGAAGGCCCGCCGCAAAATCGCCGGGTTCCTGCAGCGGCGCGGCTACCCGGGTTCTGTCGTCAGCCGGGTGCTGAGCGGACTGCCGCGGCATACCGATGAAAGCGAGTGGGAGGAGCCGGAGGAATCCGGCGATCCATGGGGTACACCTTGACAAGCTTCTTAGCCAAAAGCTAAAATAATCATGTATATTCATTATACGCCAAGAATCCGCCCTAACAGCCCAGGGAGGATTCGAAAGTAAAATCGCCAATTTTTACTTTTTTCTGAAAGGTTGCCGCCTGCCCGGCGCATTCTTTCAGCAGTCCGCGGAGGCGCTCCGAACTTCCGGTTCATGGAAAGCCCCAGGCATCCCATGCTAGCAGAATGGATTAAAAAACCACATTATCCCAAGCTTACCCCTTGGAGAAACAACGAGGGAGGTGAACTGGATGGACCCAGTCCTCACGATCTTGATTTCTCTCTTAGTTGGTGCTCTTGGCTTCGGGATCGGTTATTTTATCCGCAAGTCCCTTGCAGAAGCGAAAATCTCAAGTGCTGAATCAGCTGCCGCACAGATCGTTGAAAATGCTCGCAAAGAGGCGGATGCACTGAAAAAAGAGACGGTTCTCGAAGCGAAAGATGAAATTCACAAGCTGAGAACCGAAGCTGAAAAAGACATTCGTGAACGTCGGAATGAAACACAACGACAAGAGAGACGATTGTTGCAAAAAGAGGAGTCGCTGGATAAAAAATTAGAATCTCTCGAGAAAAAAGAAGAGCAGGTCGCCAACAAAGAGAAGCGAATCGAGGAAACCCAGGCTCAAATTGATCAGATCTATAAAGATCAGGTTTCCGAGCTGGAACGGATTTCGGCTCTGACCATGGAGGATGCGAAGAACATCATCCTGACAAACGTGGAACAAGAGGTTCGCCACGAAACCGCCCAACTCATTAAGGAAATCGAGCAGCAGGCCAAAGAAGAAGGCGACAAGAAAGCACGGGAAATCATTACGCTGGCGATTCAGCGCTGTGCCGCAGATCACGTGGCAGAGACGACTGTATCCGTTGTAGCGCTTCCTAACGAAGAGATGAAGGGCCGGATCATCGGCCGTGAAGGCCGCAACATCCGGGCCCTCGAAACATTGACGGGGATCGATCTCATTATCGACGATACGCCGGAAGCGGTCATCCTGTCGGGCTTCGACCCGATTCGGCGCGAAATTGCCCGCACCTCGCTCGAGAAGCTGGTGGCGGACGGCCGGATTCACCCGGCTCGCATCGAAGAAATGGTCGAGAAGTCCCGCAAAGAAGTGGACGAGCGGATCCGCGAATACGGCGAACAGGCCACATTCGAAACCGGCGTACACGGACTGCACCCGGATCTCATCAAGATTCTGGGACGTCTCAAGTTCCGTACAAGCTACGGCCAGAACGTACTGAAGCACTCCATGGAAGTCGCTTACCTCGCCGGTCTGATGGCAGGAGAACTCGGAGAAGACGTGACATTGGCGAAGCGTGCCGGGCTTCTGCATGACATCGGGAAGGCGCTCGACCATGAAGTCGAAGGCTCCCACGTGGAGATCGGCGTCGAGATCGCGAAGAAGTACAAGGAACACCCGGTGGTCATCAACAGTATCGCCTCGCATCACGGCGATACCGAAGCTACCTCGGTCATCGCCATGCTCGTCGGCGCTGCAGACGCCCTTTCGGCCGCAAGACCGGGAGCCCGCCGAGAGACGCTCGAGACGTACATCCGTCGTCTGGAGAAGCTCGAGGAGATCTCGGAATCGTTCGAAGGCGTCGAGAAATCGTACGCCATTCAAGCCGGCCGCGAAGTCCGCGTCATGGTTCAGCCCGAGAAGGTGGACGACACCGAAGCGTTCCGTCTGGCAAGAGACATTACCAAGAAGATCGAAGGGGAATTGGATTATCCCGGCCATATCAAAGTCACGGTTATCCGTGAAACACGCGCCGTGGAATACGCCAAATAACCGCATACTTCACCTGAGAGAAGTGGCCGCGCGGCCACTTCTCTTTTGTTCTCGTACGGGGACTCTCGCATTGCGCCCGCCCCTGCGCCCCCATCCCTGGCAGCCGAGGCTGAAGGCCCGGCGATCCAGTGGTTGGCCGCCTTAGGCTCCTTAGCGCACGTAGGAGTCAGTCCTCGTACCGCCGCACCCGTGCTTGAGCCCTGCATCCCTGGCAGCCGGGGCTGAAAGCCCGGCGATCCAGCGGATGGCCGCCTTAGGCTCCTCAGCGCACGTACTGACACCCAAGGCACCGCTCAGCCAAGAGCTTTGACCCGGAGGGTCAATGCGGCTCCACCGTCACAGGCAGCTCCCCAAGCGCCCACATATCACCATGCTCGAGTATAGGGCAGGGAGCTGCGAGAGAACACTTCATGTAAGCGTGTCTGCCGGCTAAGGTGCTTCAAGGCGTGGGCGAAGCCATCATGCCTTGAAGCACCAGCGTGGCAAGACGAAAGCGATCCAACCGCGTTCCTCCCATCAACGCCGGCCCCGTCCCTCCTTCGCGCCCTTCCGGGGTCCAGGGGCGGAGCGCCCGGTCCTCCCCCTTCTCTGGAGAAGGGGGAAAGAGGGGGGATGTAGAAAAACTTTAAAGGAGAATAACCCCATATGAGATTATTATTCATCGGTGACATTGTAGGCTCCGTCGGCCGCAAGGCACTCAAGGCTTGTCTGCCGGGCCTCAAATCCAAATACAACCCGACGTGGATCATTGCCAACGGCGAGAACGCGGCGGCGGGCCGCGGCATCACGCAGGCCATCACGAAGGAACTGTACGAGATGGGCGTGCACGGCATCACGATGGGCAACCACACGTGGGACCAGAAGGAGATCTTCGACTTCATCGACAAGGAAGAGCGGATGGTCCGGCCGGCGAACTTCCCGGCGGGCACACCGGGCCGCGGCATCATGTACATCAAGACCAAAGAGGCCGAGCTCGCCGTCATCAACCTCCAGGGGCGTACCTTCCTCCCGCCGCTCGACTGCCCGTTCGAGAAGGCCAGCGAGCTGGTGGCACAGGCGAAGAAGCGCACGAAGTACGTATTCGTCGACTTCCACGCCGAAGTGACCTCCGAGAAGCTCGCCATGGGATGGCATCTCGACGGGAAGGCATCCGCGGTGGTGGGCACCCATACGCACGTGCAGACGCATGACGAGCGCATCTTCCCGCAGGGCACAGCCTACGTGACCGATGTGGGCATGGTGGGGCCGCGCGACGGCATCCCTCGGCATGGAGCGGACCGCCGTCATGAAGAAGTTCATGACCCAGCTGCCGATGCGGTTTGTGGTGGACGAAGGCAAGTGGCATTTTCACGCGGTGGTCATCGATCTCGATCCGGCTACGGGACTCGGCCGCAAAATTCAGCTGATTCGCAAGGACGAAGATGCGGTAATGTTTGAATAACGAGAGGGAAGCCGGTCTATATGTGAATTGACGAAAAATTCAAAACTTTTCGAACATACTCTCTTCGGACAGAAGGAATTAACTTTAAATTCCTAGAATATGATTAATACCGGAAGCAATCATCATTCCCGAGGAGGTACTTTCATGGAAGTATTAAAAGTTTCAGCAAAATCCAATCCAAATTCCGTAGCCGGCGCATTGGCGGGGGTGTTGCGTGAACGCGGGGCTGCGGAGCTCCAGGCCATCGGGGCAGGAGCGCTCAATCAAGCAATCAAAGCAGTAGCTATTGCACGAGGATTCGTTGCTCCCAGCGGGGTTGATCTGATTTGCATACCGGCGTTTACCGATATTGTGATCGATGGGGAAGACCGGACCGCCATCAAATTGATTGTGGAGCCGCGCTAATCCGGCGAGGGCGGCTGCTCTGTTCCGTGCCGTACGGCTGGTTCCATCTCGCAGTATCTCTGACCGAATGATGCCGCTATTGTTCATACTTCCTCTTACGACGAAAGATAATCTACCTCATCCAAGTACCCGAAACGTCCTGTTTACTCCGTAGACAGGTTTTTTGTTCTGTTCGCCTATCCTGCGGTATGACGAAGGGAGACCGGGAACCCCATGAAAACCCCTGTGATCGACGGCCACTGCGACGTCCTGCTCAAGCTGTACAACAACCCTGCGATCGACTTCCACGACCCGAAGGAGGGCCGGCTGGACGTCACCTATTCCCGGCTGCGCGGCTCCCATGTGAAGCTGCAGTTTTTTGCAATCTACCTGCCCGAACGTATAACGGAGGCGCGATTTGACCATTACTTGGAGTATATCGACATCTTCCACAGGCAAGTGGAGCGCCAGGGCAAGCTCCGGCTGGTGCGCACCCGCCTAGATCTCGAGGAAGTGATGGGAGGGCAGGAGATCGGAGGGCTGCTGACGCTCGAAGGAGCGGATGCGCTGAACGCTTCTCCCCTCTATACCCGAATCTTGTACCATCTGGGGGTCAGGCTGATCGGACCGACCTGGAATTACGGCAACTGGGCCGCCGACGGGATTCTGGAGCCGCGCCGGGGAGGGTTCTCGAGGAAGGGAAAAAGCTTTATTAAAGATTGCGGGGATTTGGGCATTCTATTGGATGCGTCCCACTTGTCCGTAGCCTCGTTCTGGGACCTGGCCGCAAGCTCGCCGCGACCGTTCGTCGCCACTCATTCCAACGCCAAAGCGCTGTGCGGTCACCCGAGGAATCTCGACGACCGGCAGCTCGAAGAGCTTATCCGCAGGGACGGAAGGATCGGGGTCACGTTCGTACCCTACTTTGTCGAGAGCGGGAAGCCGGCCTCGATTGCGGGGCTGGTGAGGCATATCGACCATATCTGTTCCCTAGGCGGAGTAGACCGGGTGGTGCTCGGATCGGATTTTGACGGCATAAGCGAATGGATTCCGGGACTCGAGCACGCAGGGCAGTTTAACCGTTTGGAAGAGGAGCTCCGCAAGCACTATACAGAAGCTCAGGTAACCGGGTTTCTCAGCCGCAACTGGTATACCTTCCTGCACAGCCATCTGCCGCCGTTCTGATGGATCGTATTCCGATCCAAGATGCAAGAGCACCAAACTATTCTCATAGCGGTATGAATATGATCTAAATTAACTATCTTTCAAAATTGCCAATATCTCTTGCTTTTTACCTCTTGACATCATAAAATTTGTGAGACAACTGAAAGAGACATGAGCTCTTTCGGGGAGCTTTGGGGCTCAGCTGCTTAAGTCAGCGACATTCAAAAGGAGTGGACAACGGTGATTAGCCAATTATCTTGGAAGGTCGGAGGACAACAGGGGGAAGGCGTGGAAAGTACGGATAAGATCTTTTCCACGGCATTGACCAGACTGGGGTACTACCTGTACGGCTACCGTCATTTTTCCTCGCGGATCAAGGGCGGACACACAAACAACAAAATCAGAATCAGTACGAAACCGATTCGTGCCATTTCCGACGATCTCGACATCCTCGTCGCGTTTGACCAAGAAACCATCGATGTAAATGCACATGAGCTGCGTGAGAACGGCGTCATCATCGCCGATGCGAAAGTAAACCCGGTTGTTCCGGAAGGTATCAAAGCAAGACTGTTCCCTGTACCGATTACGGCAATTGCAGAAGAACTCGGCACGTCCCTGTTTAAGAATATGGCTGCTTCCGGCGCATCCTGGGCTCTGCTCGGCCTGCCGCTTGAAGTGTTTAATAAAGCAGTAGAAGAAGAATTCGGCCGTAAAGGCGCCGCTGTCGTTGAGAAGAACATCGAAGCGGTCCGCAAAGCCGCAGAATTCGTCCTGGAGCTCAACGGCGGTCCTCTGCCGGAATTCCAGCTCGAGCCTGCCGACGGCAGACAGAAGCTGTTCATGATCGGTAACGATGCGATCGGCCTCGGCGCTGTTGCAGCAGGCTGCCGCTTCATGCCGGCTTACCCGATCACACCGGCCTCCGAAGTTATGGAATACCTGATCAAGACGCTGCCGAAGTTCGGCGGTACGGTCATCCAGACCGAAGACGAGATCGCAGCATGTACGATGGCGATTGGCGCCAACTACGGCGGCGTACGCGCCCTGACGGCATCCGCAGGTCCTGGTCTCTCCCTCATGATGGAAGCGATCGGCCTGGCAGGCATGACCGAGACGCCTGTCGTTATCGTCGATACGCAGCGCGGCGGTCCAAGTACGGGTCTTCCTACGAAGCAGGAGCAATCCGACGTTCTCGCGATGATCTACGGCACGCACGGTGAGATTCCGAAGATCGTTCTCTCCCCGTCCACCATTGAAGAGTGCTTCTACGATACGATCGAAGCGTTCAACCTGGCGGAGATCTACCAGGTGCCGGTCATCCTTCTGACGGACCTTCAGCTGTCCCTCGGCAAGCAGACCGCCGAACCGCTTGACTTCAAGAAAGTCACGATCGAGCGCGGCACCCTCCAGCAGGGCGAACTGCAGCCGAACGAAGAGAACAAGCTCTTCAAGCGTTACGAGTTCACGGAGAACGGCATTTCCCCGCGTGTCATCCCTGGCCAAAAATATGGTCTCCACCATGTAACCGGCGTAGAGCATGACCAGGAAGGCCGTCCGTCCGAGAGCCCTGAGAACCGCAAGAAGATGATGGATAAGCGGATGAACAAGATCAAGACCGTATCGAAGAAGGTAACGGACCCGATCAAGGTGGACGCTCCTCACGAGAATCCGGATCTGCTCATCATCGGCATGGGCTCCACAGGCGGTACGATTGACGAAGCAAGACGCCGTCTGGATGCAAGCGGCGTGAAGTCGAACCACATCACGGTTCGCCTGCTGCACCCGTTCCCGACAGAAGAGCTTGCGCCGTATCTCGAGAAAGCCAAGCAAGTGGTGGTTGTTGAGAATAATGCCACGGGTCAACTTGCTTCCCTTATCAAGTTGAACGTTGGCTATGCCGATAAATTGAACAGCATGCTGAAATACAACGGTAATCCTTTCTTGCCTGCTGAAATCACTAAATATTGTCAGGAGCTGAACCTTGTATGGCAACGTTAAAAGATTTCCGTAACAATATCAAACCGAACTGGTGCCCAGGCTGCGGCGACTTCTCCGTCCAAGCTGCGATCCAAAGAGCGGCAGCCAACGTAGGTTTGGAGCCGGAACAGCTCGGCGTTGTTTCGGGGATCGGCTGCTCGGGCCGGATCTCGGGCTACATCAACGCTTACGGCTTCCACGGCGTACACGGCCGTTCCCTGCCGATCGCCCAAGGCCTCAAGATGGCGAACCGTGAACTGACGGTTATCGCTGCAGGCGGCGACGGCGACGGCTTCGCGATCGGTATGGGCCACACGGTCCATGCGATCCGCCGCAACATCGACATGACGTACATCGTCATGGATAACCAGATTTACGGTCTGACGAAGGGCCAAACTTCGCCGCGAAGCGCAGAAGGCTTCAAGACGAAGTCCACACCGTCCGGTTCGATCGAGTCCGCCCTGTCTCCGCTGGAAGTGGCACTCGCAGCCGGCGCAACCTTCGTGGCCCAGTCGTTCTCGAGCAACCTGAAGCAGCTGACGCACCTGATCGAGGAAGGCATGAAGCACAAAGGCTTCTCCTTCATTAACGTGTTCTCGCCTTGCGTCACGTTCAACAAAGTGAATACGTACGAGTGGTTCAAGGAGCATATCGTCGATCTGGAAGAAACGCCGGACTACGATCCGTCCAACCGTGTATCGGCTATGACGAAGATCATGGAGACTAACTCCCTGGTAACCGGCCTGATCTATCAGGACAAGTCCAAGAAAAGCTACGAGGACCTCGTTACCGGCTTCAAGCCTGAAGGTCTGGCAAAACAGAACATTGCCCTCACCGAGCAGGAATTTGAAAAATTGGTGGCGGAATTCAAATAATTTGTTGACAGTCTTCGAAGCATACGGCCCCGGCCGTATGCTTTTTGTCTTGGTTATGGGTATAATGGAATAGAAAGAAGCCAGTTGGCATAATAAGGAGAGAAACCATACTATGAAAAAAGTACCAGTAGGCGTATCCGCCAGACATATTCACTTGTCCGTTGATCATATCGCAGCTTTGTTCGGCGCCGGCTATGAACTCAAAGTGCTCAAGGACCTGTCCCAGCCCGGCCAATTCGCGGCGGAAGAGACGGTAGCGGTTATCGGACCGAAGGGCAAGTTCGACAAGGTCCGCATTCTGGGGCCGGCCCGCGGCAAAACCCAGCTCGAAGTGTCCCGCACGGATGCGTTCTCCCTGGGGGTTAACCCGCCGGTGAGAGAGTCCGGCAACATTGCAGGCACGCCGGGCATCAAGCTCGTCGGTCCGGCCGGCGAAGTGGAGATCGAAGAGGGGGTCATCGTAGCGGCCCGCCACATTCACTTCCATACGGAAGATGCGGCACGCTGGGGCATCCAGGACAAGCAGAAGCTGACGGTCCGCGTAGGCGGAGAGCGCGCTGTGATTTTCGAGGAAGTGGTGGCGCGGGTATCCGATCAATACGCGCTCGACATGCATATCGACACGGATGAAGCGAATGCAGCCGGCGTCAAGAACGGGGACGAGGCCGAAATTCTGTCTTAATCTTCCGTTTTCTTTTTGAAATGCCGGCTCGGTCAATGCTATAATGGAAGGGTTAATCACGGCATGGGCCGCACGGCTGGCTTCAGGAGGAAACGGAATCTATGACGACTCAATCGAAGGCTAAAGATTATTCGATATATTTTCAACCACCCTCTCTGAGTGACGCGAAAAAGCGGGGCAAGGAAGACATCACGGTGCATTACGACTTCAGTATCCCGGAGGAACTGCGAGAACTCGGGCGGGACAAGTATTATCTGATACAGACGTACGGCTGCCAGATGAACGAGCATGATACGGAGACGATCAAGGGGCTGCTCGAGGGACTGGGCTACCGGGCCACCGAAGACCGCAGGCAGGCGGACATCATCCTGCTCAATACCTGTGCCGTCCGTGAGAACGCGGAAGATAAGGTGTTCGGCGAGCTCGGCCACCTCAAGCACCTCAAGACCGAGAAGCCTTCCCTGCTGCTGGGCGTATGCGGCTGTATGTCCCAGGAAGAGGCGACGGTGAACCGCATTCTGAAAAAACATCCGTTCGTGGATCTTATCTTCGGAACGCACAACATTCACCGCCTGCCTTTCCTGGTTAAAGAAGCGATGTTCAGCAAGGAAATGGTCATCGAGGTGTGGTCCAAAGAAGGCGACATCATCGAGAACCTGCCGAAGAAGCGCGAAGGGCTCAAAGCCTGGGTCAACATCATGTACGGCTGCGACAAGTTCTGTACGTACTGCATCGTCCCTTATACGCGCGGCAAGGAGCGTTCCCGCCGGCCGGAGGATGTCATTGCTGAGGTGCGGGAGCTGGCGCGCCAAGGGTACAAGGAAGTGATGCTGCTCGGACAGAATGTGAACGCATACGGCAAGGACTTCGAGGATCTGGAGTACCGGTTCGGCGACCTCATGGACGATATCCGCAAGATCGACATTCCGAGAGTGCGCTTCACCACGAGCCATCCGCGGGACTTCGACGACCATCTGATCGAGGTGCTGGCGCAGAAGGGCAACCTGATGGAGCATATCCACCTGCCGGTGCAGTCGGGAAGCAATGAAGTGCTGAAGCGGATGAGCCGCAAGTATACCCGGGAGCAGTACCTGGAGCTGGTGGCCAAGATCAAGGCGGCCATTCCGGATGTCGTGCTGACAAGCGACTTCATCGTCGGCTTCCCGGGAGAAACCGAGGAGCAGTTCGAGGAAACCGTGGCGCTGGTACGGGAGGTCGGGTACGATTTTGCCTTTACCTTCATCTATTCTCCGCGGGAGGGCACTCCGGCTGCCGGGATGGAAGACACGGTGCCTCAGGACGTAAAAAGCCGGCGCCTGCGCAGGCTGAACGACGTGCTGAGCGAGAATATGAAGCGCAGCAACGAGAAGCTTCTCGGCCAGACCGTGGAGGTGTTCGTCGAAGGCGTCAGCAAGAACAATGACCGGGTGCTCGCGGGGCGGACACGGACGAACAAGCTTGTGCATTTTGAAGGCCCGGAGGAACTGGTCGGCCGGCTGGTACAAGTGCATATTACGGACGCACCGACCTTTTATATCAAAGGGGATTGGGTGCAGCAGGCCGTAGTACAATAAGAAAAAGTAGGGGCGTGCGCGGCAATGGCAGAGATCAAATATACGAACTGCGGCATGGAGCAGTATACGAATACCGAACTCATCGTACGTGAGGATATTCTGAACAAAGCGCGGGAACTGGCCGAGCTGATCTCGACATCGAACGAGGTCCAGTTCTACCAGAAGGCGGAGCGGCAGATTTCGAACAACGATTCGATTCAGACGCTGATCAGCGCGATCAAGAAGAAGCAGAAGGAGATCGTGGCCTTCCAATCCTTCGAGAACAAGAAGATGGTCGAGAAGATCGAGAAGGAAGTCGACGAGCTGCAGGATCAGCTGGATTCGATTCCAATCGTGAGCGAATTCAAGCAGTCGCAGGAAGATATCAACTATCTTCTTCAGCTCGTCATGTCGGTAATCCGGGATTCGATCTCGGAGAAGATCAACGTGGAAGAGGGCAAGGCGGAAGCCTCCTCAAGCTGCAGCGAGTAATTGTACGGCGATAAGGACCGGTGGGCTGTCTCTGACTAGGGGCGGCTGCCGGTCCTTTTTGCTGCACCCGGATAGGAAGGGAAGGGAAGGGAAGGGGAGGCAGGGGCATAAAACAGGCAGAAACCGGCAATCCTTCCTAAGGAGAACGGCCTTCGGGCCTCAAGGGAGGAATCGAGCGTGGACAACCTCGTCAAATTCACGGTAAACCCGGAGAACCGGGATGAACTGATCGCGCTGGTGGATGAAATCAATGCCCATGCGGCGTTATCGGAGGAAGAGAAGTCCCGGTTGATGGCGGAGGTAGCGAACCTGCGGGAGCATTCCCGGGAAGCGTTCTTTTAACTTCTAAGGAATTCTTTTCACTTCTAGGGGCTTCTTGCGACAGCATAAGGGCTCAGGCCTCTACCCGTGCCTATTCCCGCTCCGGTGTGCTACAATGGACTGAAAGCAAGCTTGGAAGCGGGAAGGGGGAGACGGGATGACGGGAACGGAGAAGGATGTGCTGACCCGGTTCGGCGTATCGATGCCTGATGAGCTCGTCAAACAGTTCGACCAGTACATTACGGAGCAGGGCTACACGAACCGGTCCGAAGCGATCCGGGATCTTGTGCGGCGGGTGCTGCTCGAGCCCAGTGCCCTGCAGGGCGCGCAGACGGTGGCGGGGACGATCGTGATGGTGTACGACCACCATATGACCGATCTGCCGCTGTATCTCATGGAGCTGCAGCACGATTACCATCATGACATCATATCGACGATGCACGTGCATCTCAATCACGATCAGTGCATGGAGGTCATCGTAGTCCGCGGCGTGCTGTCCCGGCTGCGGGAGCTGCATCAGCGCATTCAGGTGCAAAAGGGCGTGCTGTATGCGGAGCTGTCCGTGACGTATGCGGATGCCGGTGGCGGCGGTCATCCTTCCGAGGCGCATGGGCATACGCATGCCCGCGGGTCGTCCTCAGGGCAGCGGTTCTAAATCGTACGGTGCAGCCGGCCGGATCCTCTCGGTAAACAGGGGAGCCGCAAAGTAAGGCATACCGGCTGGGTCCGGCATACAAAAGAATAAGCGTAAAAGTGCCGGCCGGCGGGCCGGTTCTTTTTTTTGCCCAATGCCGGGGAGTCATGAGGTGCGGTGCCCGTCCATATATTGTATCAGTTAGGGGATGAAGCGGAGGGATGGAAAGTGAGCTCGACCACACCGTCACTGGCTTCGGCACAGCTGACGATCGATATTACGGGGATGACCTGCGCGGCCTGTGCCGCACGGATTGAACGGGCGGTAGGCAAGCTGGAGGGCGTGGAGCAGGTCCACGTCAATCTGGCGCTGAACCGGGCCTCGGTGACCATGGACCCTGTGCGTACGGACGGAGGGACGGTCATTGCCCGGATCGAGCGTCTCGGGTTCGGGGCCGTTCCCAAGCGGGAGGGCGCGCGGGAAAGATCGGCCCGGGAGGAAGTGCATGCCAGCCGCCGGGCGTTCCTGGCGGGGCGGGGCCCTGCTGCCCTTCCTCTGGGCGATGGCCCCCCATCATGCCTGGACCGCTGCGCTGTGGGTGCCGCCGCTGCTGCTGAACCCGTGGTTCCAGCTAGCCCTGGCTACACCGGTGCAGTTCGTGCTCGGCGGGCCGTTCTACATCCGGGCCTGGAAGGCGCTTCGGGCCGGCGGGGCTTCGATGGACGTGCTGATCGTGCTCGGCAGCTCGGCGGCGTATCTGTACAGCCACTACCGGCTGTTCCACACAGGCGGCATGCCGGTGGCGCATGGCGGGGGAGAGCACGGCTATTATTTCTTCGACACGAGCGTGATGATTCTTACCATCGTCTGGCTCGGCAAATGGCTGGAGGCGGCGGCCAAGCGGCGGACGGCGGACAGCATCGCGCTGCTGCGGCAGCTGCAGCCGGCGGAAGTGACGGTACTGGCGGAAGGCCGCCAGATCAGCCGGCGGGTGGGAGAGATTGCGGCCGGGGAAACGATCCTGATCCGGCCGGGAGAGAAGGTGCCGCTCGACGGGACGGTGCTCGAGGGACGCTCGGAGGTCGACGAATCGGCGGTGACCGGGGAGAGCATCCCGATGGAGAAAGGGGCGGGCGCCCCCGTCATGGCCGGCACGCTGAATGGCAGCGGGGCGCTGACTGTGCAGGTGACGGCACCGGAGAGCTCCTCCACTGTAGCCCGGATGGTCCGCATGGTGGAAGCGGCCCAGGAGAGCCGGGCGCCGATCCAGCGGCTGGCGGACCGGGTGTCCGGCGTCTTCGTCCCGCTGATCGTGCTGACGGCCCTGCTCACCTTCGGCTGGTGGTACTTCCAGGGGGAGACGGGGAATGCGGCGGGCGCCCTCGAGAAGGCGATCGCCGTCCTGCTCATCGCCTGTCCCTGTGCGCTTGGGCTGGCTACGCCCGTATCCGTGCTCGTAGGCTCCGGACGGGCGGCCCAGAAGGGCGTCCTCTTCAAGGAAGGTCGGACGCTGGAGGAGCTGCAGGGGACGGGGGTGCTGCTCCTGGACAAAACCGGCACGCTCACTGCCGGAAAGCCGCGGCTCAGCGGGCTGTATCCCGCACCGGGGATGACACAGTCCTCGCTGCTGCGTCTTATGGCTGCCGCCGGGCAGGCGTCGGAGCACCCGCTCTCCCGAGCGGTCGTGCGGGAAGCGCAGCGGCGAAGCCTGGCGCTGCCGAAGGCGGCGGCTTTTGAAGCGGTGCCGGGCTGCGGCGTACGCGCCGAGGTGGACGGCTGCACTGTCCTCCTCGGCAGCCGGCGCTGGCTGGAGAGCCTGGGCGTCCCGCTGCCGCACGGCGACGCGCAGGAGCAGCAGTGGCTCGGCGAAGGCCGCCAGCTGCTCTACGCCGCCTCCGCGGGGCGCTGGCTGGGCCTGGCGGCCCTGAGCGACCCGCTGCGGCCGGGGGCCCGATCCGCCGTGCGTCAGCTGGAGGCCGCCGGCGTGAAGGTGATCCTCGTGACCGGCGACCACGAGGAAGCCGCCCGAAGAACGGCAGGTCAGGCGGGGATCTCCCGCTGGTATGCCGGCATGCGCCCGGAGCAGAAGCTGGAGCTTGTGCGGCGGCTGCAGCGGGAAGGGCGCCGGGTCGCGGTGGCGGGCGACGGGATCAACGACGCGCCGGCCCTGGCCGCGGCGGACACGGGCCTTGCCGTAGGCGGGGGGACCGATGCCGCGCTGGCGGCGGCAGGCGTGCACCTGCACCGGGGCGACTTGGGCGGGGTCGCCGAAGCGTACCGGATGAGCCGCAGGACGATGCGGGTCATCTACCAGAACCTGCTGCTGTCGCTCGGCTACAACGTGCTGGCGATCCCGCTTGCCGTGAGCGGGCAGCTGGCCCCGTGGATGGCCTGTACCGCGATGGCGCTGAGCTCGGTGACGGTGGTCTGCAACGCGCTCAGGCTCCAGCGGGCATAAGGGGGGAGTTCACCTATGGAACTGACAGACATAGGAGCGGATCTTGTTCTTGCGCTGCTCGGCGGCCTGTTCGGCGCCCCGCACTGCCTCGCCATGTGCGGGGGGACGGCCGCCGGGGTAGCGCTCGAAGCCCGCAGCCGGCCGCTGCGGGCTCTGCTCTGCTATAACGCGGGACGCATCCTGACGTATTCCGCGCTCGGCGCCTTCATGGGCGCCTTGGGGTCGTTCGTCGACGGGGCCGGCCGTACGGCCCGGCTGCAGGGAACGGCTGCCCTGCTCGGCGGCGTCCTGATTCTGCTGTGGGCGCTGCGCGGCACGCGGCTGCGGGTACCGCTGCCCGGAGCCGTGCAGCGGCTGTGGAGCTCGGCGGAGCGTCTCGGGCGCCGCTGGAAGGGCCGGGGGACCCCCGCAGCCGCACTGCTGGCCGGGCTGCTGCTCGGCTTCCTGCCGTGCGGTCTGACCTACGCAATGCAGATGAACGCCGCCGCCGGAAGCTCTTCGTTCCGCGGGGCGCTGCTCCTGGCCGCCTTCGGGCTCGGCACGCTGCCGGCGCTGCTGCTCGCCGGCTTGTCCGCCCGCCGTCTGGGCCGGGCGCTGCGCAGCCGGGCAAGGTCCGCCGGGCGGGCGCTGGCGGTCACGATCGGCGTGCTCTGCATGCTGCGCGGCCTTGCCGCCGGGGGATGGATTCCGTCCATCCATCCCTGGCTGTGGTAAGGCTCCTGCGCCCAGCCCAGCCCGGCGGGGACGCGGCAGCTCACTCAGCCTCAGCGCTCGGCAGAGAAAGGGAAGCTCACCTGCAGCGACTCTCCCCCGGGCAGGCGGACGGTCACCCCTGCCGTCTGCCGGCCGGGCATCAGCGGGATCCCGCTGCCTGTGTAGCGGCCCGGTTCCGTCTCTTGGAGCTCGCTGCTGCTCGTGCCGCAGAACATCCCGGGCATCGTGATGTCGACCTGAACCGCAGCGCCTGAGACAGGGGCGCCGGCAGCGTTCCTCACCGACACGGCCAGCGGGTTCTCCTGAAGCACCTGTGCCGGGACTCCGGGCAGGGCCACCTCCACTTTGTATTCCCCCGCGGCGAACTCCCTGTACGGCGGATCGGCCTCTTCCGCTGCACCGCCCGGCCAAGCGCCGCCCGCTGCCCAGAGCAGGGCGGCGGCCGCCGCACCGGCGGTCAGAAGGCCTCCTTTGAGCCAGTTCCTCATTGGTGCTCCCCCTCCCCTTCAACGATTCTACACACCCCGCAGCGGCCGAACAGCAGCGGCAGGGAATTCTCTAATAAGTACCCGCTGCTTCCCGCCTTTATGCATTTCATGAATTTGTCATGGATGGGGGAAGGGCAAGGTGTCATTTTGGGCGGAAATATGGTAATTTGGAAGGGTCAGATTCAGAAAGGGGCAATACGTAAGCTATGGCAACCATCAAGCTGCTGCTCAGCCTCCTGGTCATGGGGGCATTCTTCAGTGCGGCCTTCGTGCTGTTCTTCCAAAAGAGAAAACCGATCGCCTGGACCTGTATCGTACTCGGGTTCGCAAGCGCATTCCTGTTCTACTACGCGATCTACACCGGCTGGCTTCCGCTGCCGGAGACGCAGTGATGGTGCCGGGCGGCAGGAGCCGCAAAGACATCCGGCCGGGCCTGGAAGTGGCCGTGGTGCTCAAGCAGGACCAGCGGACCGGCAGGTTGACCCGGGGGATCGTCAAGGACATTCTTACGAACTCGCCGACACACCCACACGGCATCAAAGTGCGCCTGACCGACGGACAAGTCGGCCGCGTACAGGAAATCGCCAAACCGGAAGAGCTGTAGCTCCCGGTTTTTTTGTTATGCGGACCGAAAAGCGGGAGCGCTGCATCCACCTGGAACGGAACCCGGCCGTCAGGTTCCGTCTTCGCAGGCCGGCCGGCGGGGGGACGTGATTGCTTATGAAACCGACAGCCGGCTGCCGGGCAGACATGAGCGGGTACGGACCGGCGTATATATAGGGCAAAAGGAGAGGAGGCGCGAGATGAACCCGCAATCCCTGCACGCGAACCGGACTGTGGAGCCCGAGGGGCCCGCCCATGCGCATGAGTTCCGGATCCGCACCGCGCCGGCCCTTGGACATACCCACCATATGCTGCTGTACACGTATGCCGTCAACGGAACCGGAGAAGACGGGCATATCCATATGTTTCAGGGGCATACCCTGATGGCGGACGGAAGCCATTTTCACCGGGTGACGGGCCAAACCGGGCCAGCGATCCCGCTGCCGGGCGGGAAGCATTATCACGAAGCGTCGGGGGAGCTGGACGACGAACCGTTCCAGCCCAAGGGTGGATATTACACGACGATGCTCTCGGTGCCCCGGCATGTGCACGGCTATGCGGGACGGAGCGGGCCGCCGATCGGCACGGAGCCGCCGGGATGGTAGGACATCCGGCGGGCCGGAAGAGAGAGAAGGGAAGCTTGGACCGGAGGTCCAGGCTTTTTTGCACTTCAAGGCCTGCGGCGGTTCACCGGAGGCTAATCCGGTGTATTCCCATGGAGATGGGGGAGTATAGTCCACATTGGATGAAACTAGGAGGATGACACGATTCATCAGAGGATCTTATGGATGGATTCAGCGATTCTGATGAGCTTATCCCCGTTTCTATGCGTTTGATTATTCCAAAATGATAAAAAGAAGAGTATAATGAGGGTATAAGAAACATTCGGGTTACAAATGTAGTAATGCCGGTCTTTAGTAAAGGAGGGATTGCGGTGGGCACACTTCTCGTGAAGATGTTCTGGTCGTTCGTCCGCATCTCCCCGATGACGTTCGGCGGCGGATATGCCATGATTCCGCTGCTCGAGCGCGAATTCGTGGAGAAGAGGCAGTGGATCACCCGGGAGGAAATGAGCAGCGGCCTTGCCGTGGCCGGGTCGGCCCCCGGGGGAATCGGAGTGAACGCGGCGGCCTTCATCGGGTACCGGATGAAAGGTGTTCCGGGGGCGGCAGCGGCGATCCTGGGCATTACGCTGCCGACCTTCCTCATTGTTCTGGTCCTCGGGCTGGCCTTCGCCCAAGTGCAGCATCACCCGAAAGCGGCTGCGGCGCTGGCCGGCATTCAGGCCGGTGTGGCGGCGCTCATCCTGGTGTCGGCGTACAATATGGGCCGCTCTTCGCTGGTGGACCGGGGCACAATGATTACGGCAGCCGCCGCTCTGGTGCTCCTGCTGCTCGGCGTGCATCCGATCGGGCTGATCGCCGCGGGCCTTCTGCTCGGGCATGCCGCCGTCCTCTTCCGCGTGAAGCGGGAAGGCGGGCGGCTGCTCCGCCAGGAGCCGGCTGCGGCAGCTGCGGCGCCTTCTTATAAGTATGCCGACTATTATATAGCCGACGGCATTTAAGTTCAGCAGCTCTGGGTAAGGCTGCTTTGTGGAATAAGAACATCATCCGGAATCCGGTTTCATCGGACATGAAGGAAGAAAGGAGGCGGAGGCATGCTCTGGACATTGTTTGCCGTATTTTTGAAAATCGGCTTATTCTCCTTCGGCGGCGGGTATGCGATGATCCCGCTGATCCGGCACGAAGTGCTGGCGCAAGGGTGGGTCTCGGACACCCGGTTCACGGAGCTGACGGCGCTGGCCGGCATGGCGCCCGGACCGGTCGCAACGAACAGCGCTTCGCTGATCGGCTACGAGGCCGCAGGAGCGCTCGGGGCTTTGGCGGCGACGACGGGCATGATTCTGCCTTCGCTGACGCTGATCATTCTGCTGAGTGCCTTCCTCTTCCGCGGGGAGAAGTCGGAGTGGGTGAAGAATACATTTTACGGGCTGAAGCCGGTCATCACGGGCATGATCTTCTATGCGGCCCTGCATTTTCTCCTTCCGCAGGAGGGGATGCCGTGGTTGACCTGGCATACGGCGGGCCTCTTCGTCATCATGGGCGTATCGCTCTATACGATGGTGCGATACAAGCTGCATCCGCTGGCGGTACTGGCCCTGTCGGGGCTGCTCGGCATTGCCTTTTTTCAATAAAGGTTCCAGCGGGTTGGGGAGTCCCTGAGGGGCTCCTTTTGACGTTGGGGGGGAAGTGGCGGGCTTCAGCAGCAGCGGCACGGACGAGGGACCAGCGGGCTGTACGCGACCTGCTGCTCTGTGAGAGTGGTTTCCAGCAGGAAAGTGCAGCAGAGCCGCCGTTTATCTCTGCGCCCGGGCTGTGTTACAATGAGGTTTATTTGGGGACTTCTTTCAGATCAAGGGATTATGGAGTGATACCTACATGGC
Source organism: Paenibacillus mucilaginosus 3016 (assembly GCF_000250655.1). Taxonomy (NCBI): domain Bacteria; kingdom Bacillati; phylum Bacillota; class Bacilli; order Caryophanales; family Paenibacillaceae; genus Paenibacillus; species Paenibacillus mucilaginosus. The sequence goes on along the minus strand of NC_016935.1, from coordinate 6,080,309 downwards.
TAATCTGCCTATAGATTCAGTGCTGGACGAGCTGCACGGGGCGCTGGCGTCCCATTCCGGCGTCGTTCTGATCGCCGCGCCCGGAGCGGGTAAGACGACCCGGGTGCCGCTGTCCCTGCTGGACGCCCCGTGGCTGGACGGACGCAAGATCGTCATGCTCGAGCCCCGGCGCCTCGCCGCCCGTTCGGCCGCCCGGTTCATGGCCCGGTCGCTCGGCGAATCCGTCGGCGCCACGGTCGGCTACCGGGTGCGGCTCGACACGCAGGTGGGCCCCAAGACGCGCATCGAGGTCGTTACGGAAGGTGTCCTGACGCGGATGCTGCAGAGCGACCCGGCGCTCGAGGACGTCGGCCTGCTGATCTTCGACGAGTTCCACGAGCGGAACCTGCAGGCGGATCTCGGCCTGGCGCTCAGCCTGGAGACGCAAAGCGTGCTTCGCGAGGACCTGCGCCTGCTCGTCATGTCGGCGACCCTGGAAGCCGAACCGGTGGCGCAGCTGCTCGGCGGGGCGCCGGTCGTGACGAGCGAGGGGCGCAGCTTCCCGGTTGAGACGCGCTATCTGGCCCGTCCGGCGGACGGGCGCATCGAGCCGGCGGCGGCCCGCGTGATCGTACAGGCGCTCGCGGAGCAGGAAGGCGATCTGCTCGTCTTCCTGCCCGGCGCCGGGGAGATCCGCCGGACGGCCGGGCTGCTTGCGGAGCGCGGTCTCGGCCCCGGCGTCAAGGTGGCGCCGCTCTACGGGATGCTGCCGCAGGAGGCGCAGGATGCGGCGCTGGCGCCCTGCGCGCCGGGCACACGCAAGGTCGTGCTCGCCACGTCGATCGCCGAGTCGAGCCTCACGGTCGAGGGCGTCCGCGTCGTGATCGACAGCGGGCTGATGCGCGTGCCCCCGCTTCTCCCCGCGGACCGGCATGAGCCGCCTCGAGACCGTGAGCGTCTCGGCCGCCTCCGCCGACCAGCGGCGGGGCCGCGCCGGCCGGCTGGCACCCGGCGTCTGCTACCGGCTCTGGTCGGAGGCCGACCACCGCCAGCTGCCGCCCCAGCGCGTGCCCGAGATCCGCGAGGCGGATCTCGCCCCGCTGGCGCTGGAGCTGGCTGCCTGGGGCGCGGGCGGCCCGGACGCGCTGCCGTGGCTCGATCCGCCGCCGGCCGGCGCCTATGCGCAGGCGGCCGGGCTGCTGCAGCTGCTCGAGGCGCTCGACGGGCGCGGCGCCGTCACGGTCCACGGCCGCGCGATGGCGGCTCTCGGGCTGCACCCGCGCCTGGCGCACATGCTGCTGCGCGCCAAAGAGCTCGGCCTCGGCGGCCTTGCGTGCGATCTCGCCGCCCTGCTCGGCGAGCGGGACGTGCTCGGCGCGGCCGACGACGCCGATCTTCGCTCGCGCGTCGAGCTGCTCCGCTCGGGCGGCCGCCAGGGCCGCGGGGCCGATGATGCGGCCCTGCAGCGGATTGCCGCGGAGGCGAAGGTGTGGCGCCGCGAGCTCGGCCTGCGGGCCGGCGAAGGCGAGGGCAGCCCGGCATCGAGCGGGGTCTGCCTGGCGCTCGCCTATCCGGAGCGGATCGGCCAGAACCGCGGCGGGGGCCGCTATCTGCTCAGCAGCGGCCGAGGCGCCGTGCTGCCCCGCCAGCAGCTGCTCTGGAACGCTGCGTATATCGTAGCGGCGGAGCTGGACGACCAGGGGGCGGAGAGCCGCATCCGGCTGGCCGCCCCCCTGGAGGAAGAAGAACTGCGCCGCGGGGCCGCCGGGGCGATCCGCACGGAGGAGAGCATCGCGTGGGACCGGGGCGCCGGTGCGGTCCGCGGCCGCAGGCGGGAGCTGCTCGGCGCGCTGCTCCTGAAGGAGACGGTGCTCGCGGAGCTGAACCCGGAACGCCAGCTGCAGGCGCTGCTCGAAGGCATCCGGCTCGAGGGCCTGGGGCTGCTGCCCTGGTCGAAGGCCGCCCGGCAGCTCCGCGAGCGCATCGGCTTCCTGCACCGGCACCGCGGGGACTTCCCGAATGTGTCCGACGAGGCGCTGCTCGGCAGCCTGGAGGAGTGGCTCGCCCCGCACCTCTACGGCATGAAGAGCCGGGGGGACCTGCAGCGCGTGCCGCTGTTCGAGGCGCTGGAGTCGCTGCTCCCCTGGCCGCAGCGGCAGCAGCTCGGCGAGTTCGTGCCGACGCACGTCACGGTGCCGAGCGGCTCCCGGATCCCGGTCGACTACAGCAACCCGGACGCTCCGGCGCTGGCCGTGCGGCTGCAGGAGCTGTTCGGCCTGCGGGAGACGCCGCGGATCGCCGGCGGGAAGGTGGGCCTTGTGCTGCACCTGCTCTCGCCGGCGCAGCGCCCCGTGCAGGTGACGAAGGATCTCGCCAGCTTCTGGCGGGAGGGGTACTTTGAGGTGAAGAAGGACCTCAAGGGCCGCTATCCGAAGCACTACTGGCCGGACGATCCGCTGGAGGCGGTGCCGACCAGCCGGGTACGCCCCCGGACGTAAAGAGAGACGGCCGCTTTGAAGCGCAGGAAACTGCCGCCCGTTCCCGGACAGACGAACAAACCCTCCTTACCGCGCAGGCGGCAGGGAGGGTTTTTGGGTGTTCCATCTATCCCGGTGTTTCCGTCGCTTACCAGCGGAACGTACCGAAGTACATCCCGGCCGGCCGCATGAGCCGCCAGCCCAGGTAGAGCAGAGCCAGCGAGAGCAGCATGCCGAGCAGCAGGTTCAGCTTGAAGAGCATCAGCGCCGCGGCGGCGACCATGGCCGCACCGCTGCAGATCCGCTTGAGGAGCGTATCGGCTCCGCGCCACAGCATGTAGCCGAACCCGAGCAGCACCGAGGCGAACAGGTACGTGAAGAACCCGGCGAGCCCGCCCCAGAAGAACATGCCCCAGATGCCGAGTCCGATCAGGACGGCGCCCGCGACCCGCTTCCAGTCCCATTTCCGATTCGATTTGTAATTCCATTTTTGATCCCATTTCACTGGCTTTCACCGGTCCCCCGCGTTAAACTTGTGGAGCTATGTCCTTATTGTAGCGCATCCGGCTCCCGGTGCAAACCGTCCTTAGGCGGTACGGAAACTGGACCAAGGTCGGGGTCTTTCCGGAGGGCGCCCGATTTCTATGAAAATGCTTGCAACCGCTTCCGGGAATCGCCGTTCTGTAGTATAATGACTTCACCCCGATTACATAATGACAAGAAAGAACGGAGGTATGCCTTTGAGAGTACATGATGTGACGGTACCTGAAGATCTTCAGCCCGACCATTTGCAGCGGATCGCCCAGCAGGCGAGCCAATTCCGCTCTGATATAAAGATCAAGTTCGAGAACGAGCGGATTCAGCTCGATGCGAAGAGCCTGCTCGGCATGATGATGCTGCCCCTGCGCAGGGGGACCCGGGTCACGGTGCTGGCCCAGGGCAACGATGAAGAAGAAGCGCTGGAGCGGATCGCCTCGCTGCTTGAACGGCAGGAATGGAGATCCTGATACGGATGCACCCCTTGGGCCATGACCCAGGGGGTGTTTTTGCATGCCTGCCGCGGGAGGGGAATTGTTTCCACGGCGGCCGTCTCCCTTTTTCCTGCGCAATCCATTCCTGAGGACGCGGGGAGCGATATAACGAATGACGACTTTTGACATAATACGACTTATGATATATTGTGAAAATAAAGCGTGTACATCGGGTTTCGGCTAACCTATGATCCTTAAGGATGGGAGCAATAACCTATGAAACTGAACAATACGAGCCAAAAGCCCCTGTACTCCCAATTGAAGCAGATCCTCAAGGAGGCGATCCTGCGGGGCACTTACAAGGCCGGGCAGCAGCTGCCGCCGGAATCGGAGCTCTGCGAGACCTACGGGGTGAGCCGGATCACCGCCCGCCGGGCGATCAGCGATCTGGTGGAGGAGGGCATTCTGCACCGCCAGCAGGGCAAAGGCACGTTCGTCAAGGAAACGAAAGTCAAGAGGGAGCTGATCTCGGTCGGCGGGTTCTCCGAGCTGACGATGGCTTCGGGCAAGACGCCGAGCTCGCAGATTCTCTCGAACACGGTCATGGCTGCGGACGAGACGCTGGCGGCCGAATTCGGCATCCCGGCCGGAGACCCGGTTCTGAAGCTTCACCGGCTTCTGTTTATCGACAACGAGCCCTTCATCATCGAAACCTCGCACTATCCCCTGAGACATCTGCCCGACCTCGAGAAGCACATCGGGGAATCCGCTTCGACCTACAGTATCCTGAAGAGCAGGTACGGGGCCGAAATGAGCCGGTCCGTGAAGTCGCTCGAAGTCGTGTTCGCCTCCGAATATGAAGCGGAGCTGTTCCGCTGTGACCGGGGCGCTCCGCTGTTTGTCATCGAGAAGAAGAGCAGCGACAAGTCCGGCCGGGTGCTGCACCTGTCGCATTCCCTTTTCATGACGAGCAAGGTGATTTTTACGCTCGATACGGACAAAGCGGACAAGGGTGATTTTCAGGCTTACGGCGAATGGTAAAGGAGCCGCACGCATCAGGAGGGTCAGCGATCCTTCCCCGGCAGCGTGCGGTTCTTTTTTTGACATATGGGAGTATAACTCGCTTTAGCTCGTTTCCGTCATCCGATAGGTTCAACGTGCGTTGTCCTTAACGGAAGGCAGGCCAGTGATCTTGTGAAGCGGGATTGACGCCCCTCCCTCAGCAATGATATATATTATTATATTATGATATATAACAATTGTGGGTTCCGGCAGGATGGACCTCGGGCGGAACTCGCAGGAAACGGGGGCGAGGCAGTGAAGCTGATCGGGATTGGGGATAATGTGATCGATTATTATCAGGACCAGGGCTTGATGTATCCGGGGGGCAACGCCCTGAATGTCGCTGTGGCAAGCAGGCGGAGCGGCGCCTTGGCGGCGGCTTATCTAGGCATCGTAGGCAGCGACGCGGCGTCGGATCATATCCTGGCTTGCCTGCAGCGGGAGAGGATCGGTACCGAGCGGATCCGGCGCGTCTGCGGCCCGAGCGGGGAAGCCAGGGTGTCGCTGAATGAGGACGGGGACCGGGTGTTCCTGGGTACGAACCGGGAGGTGAGGGTACAGTCGCTGCTGGCCCTCCGGCTGACTCCGCAGGATCTCGGCTATATCGACGGCTTCGATGTGGTGCATGCCAGTGTGAACAGCGAGATCGAGCATGAGCTGCCGCGTCTGGCCGGCCGGGTAATCTCCTATGATTTCTCGACACCGGTCAAATACACGCAGGAGGATCTGGAACGGATCTGTCCTTATCTGACCTATGCCTTCTTCTCGGGCAGCGGGCTGTCGGGGGAAGAAACGGACCGGCTGATTGACAAGGTGCACCGGCTGGGAACCGCCGTGGTAGGGGTGACCCGGGGAGGCGAGCCGGCCCTCTTCTCGGAACGCGGAACACGGTTTGAGCAAAGGCCGGCCGCCGCACAGGTGGTCGATACGATGGGGGCGGGCGACTCCTTCATCGGAGCGTTTCTCACGGAATACCATCCCGGCAGGGATATGCGCCGGGCTCTCGGCCGTGCGGCGGAAGCGGCCGCCGCCACCTGCGGCCTATACGGCGCTTTCGGTTACGGGATCGCCAAGTAGAATAAGCAATCCCAAGCCGGTTCATGTAACTTACCATTACATGAACCGGCTTTTTCAGTTCTTCAATCTAATTTATGTTAGATTATATGACATTAGAAAACGCTTCCTTTTAAAATTGGTATTGACACCTCGTGACATCGATGATATATATTATACTATAACAACATATAACAATCTAAGGGGGGGTATACAGCATGCGCATCTAGCGTGAGGGCGGCCGGTCAGTACGGGAGGAATGGGAAGGAACGGGAAGTACGGACGAAACTCAAATGAGTAAGGGGGATTCATCCATGAAGAAGAGAATGTGGGGAACATCGGCGCTTCTGATCGGCACGCTGCTGCTGGGAGCCTGCTCCGGCGGAGGATCGGCTCCGGCGGCGGGGGCGCAGGGGAAGGACGGAGGCGGTGAGGAGGTCAAGCTGACGATTCTGCACCGCTGGCCGAATCAGCCGATGAAAGGATACTTCGACGGTGTCATCGAAGAGTTCCGGAAGCTTCATCCGAATGTGGAGATCCAGGTGATCAACATTCTCGGGGAGGACTACAAGCAGAAGATCAATGTGCTTCTCGGCAACAATAATCCCCCGGATCTGTTCTTCACCTGGGTGGGCGAGTACGGGGAGAAATTCATCCGCGAAGGTAAAGCGCTTGATCTCACCTCTTATGCCGCAGCGGATCCCGCTTGGTCCGGCTCCATCAACAAGGCTTACTTCGATTCCTTCTCGAAGGACGGCAAAATCTACGGAGTGCCGTTCTCCATCGACGCCAAGAAATTTTATTACAACAAGGATATCTTCGCGCAGCTGAACCTGCAGCCTCCGAAGACCTGGAGCGAATTCATCTCCGTGCTTGGCAAGCTGAAGGAGGGGGGCTATACCCCGATCGGTCTCGGCAACAAGGCGCCGTGGGTTGCGGGTCATTACCTGACGACGCTCAACCAGCGGATGGTCGCCCCGGAAGTGCTGGCCAAGGATTATCACCGCACCACCGGTGAGTTCACCGATCCGGCCTACATCGGGGCGCTGGAGAAGCTGCAGCAGCTGAGGCCCTACTTCAACGCGGACCCGAACGCCCTCTCGCACGAGGATGAGAAGAACCTGTTCCTGAACGGCAAATCGGCGGTGGCGTACTTTGAGACCAACGAATTCCGGTTCATGAAGGACGTCAAGTTCCAGTGGGGCCTGTTCGACTTCCCGACCATCGAGGAGGGGAAGGGCCGGCAGGATGTGCTGACGGGGGCGCCGGAGGGCTTCATGATCTCCGCTGCCACGAAGCATCCGGAGGAGGCGGTGGAGTTCGTGAAGTTCCTTACCTCGAAGGCGATGGCGGAGAAGTGGGTGAAGGAAACGAATTACCTCAGCGTGGTGAAGGGGGCCGTGAACAGCAGCTCGGCGGTCATCCCGAATATGGTGGAAGCGGCACAGCAGCTTGAGCAAGCGGACACTATGGCGCTGTGGATCGATAACGTGCTCGACGGCCGTGTATTCCAGCCGTACCTCTCGGGCGTGCAGAAGATGCTCAACGGCGAGTCCGATCCCGCCCGCATCATGAAGGATGTGCAGACGGCCGCCAAAGAGGTTCAAGGGGCCGCGAAATGACACACCGCAGGCTGACTCCCTACTTCTATGTCGCCCCCAGTCTGCTGGTCATGATCCTGTTCATCTATTATCCCGTCGTACAGAATCTGCAGTCGAGCCTCTTCGATTGGAGCCCTTTTTCCTCGGACCGAAGGTTCATCGGGCTCGGTAATTATACGAGGCTGCTGCAGGATTCGCTCTTCTACTCGGCGCTGAAGAACAACCTGCTGCATGTCCTGGTCTCGGTGCTGCTGCAGGTCCTGGGAGCCCTCGTGCTGGCCGCCGTGCTGGAAGACCGGCTGCTGCGAGCCGTCGCCCCGCTGCTGCGCACGGTGTACTTCCTGCCGGTGCTCATCTCCGTGTCGATCATCGGTCTCCTGTTCGGGTTCATCTATCATCCGGAGATCGGCCTGCTGAACGGCTTCCTCCGCTCGATCGGACTGGAGGAATGGACGACGGGGTGGCTTGGCAACAGCAAGACCGCCATGCTCGCCGTCATCAGCATCGGGCAGTGGCAGGGGCTCGGGTATACGACCATGCTCTATATCGTCGCGATCCAGAAGATTCCGCAGGAGCTGTACGAGGCCGGACGGATCGACGGCTGCGGCCGCATCCAGAGCTTCTTCCATATCACCCTCCCGCAGGTCAAGGAGATCATGTTCGTCGTGACGGTGTATACGCTGTCCCAGTCGATTCTCGTCTTCAGCGACGTGTTCGTCCTGACCAAGGGCGGACCGGGGGATGCCTCCCAGGTGCTGAGCACCTACCTGTACCGCAAGGCGTTCGTGGATAACGAGATGGGCTATGCCTCCACGGTCGCCAACATGATTCTGATCATCACCTTTATGCTGTATCTCGTGCAGTCGAAGCTGTTCAATACGGGCCGGGAGAGATAAGCCATGACGACTTTACCTGCTGCATTGTCGAGGGAGCGCACCCGCAGAAGATCTTACTCCGCCGCTTCCGTGATCGGGACGGTCTGTGTGTCCCTGCTGCTCCTGCTGTACTTCCTGGCGGTCGCTTATCCGCTGTTCTGGATGGTGATCAGCTCGTTCAAGGAAACGAACGATATCTACAGCCGCACCTGGTCGCTGCCCGCGCAGTGGATGTTCTCGAACTATACTGCGGCATGGAAGCAGGGGCTGTCGGATTATTTCATGAACTCGGTCATCGTGACCGGCATGACGGTGGTGTTCAATGTGCTGTTCAGCGCCTTCAGCGCCTACGGGCTCTCGCGCTTCAGCTTCCGGGGCAAGCATCTGATCCTGGCCCTGCTGTCGGCCGGCCTGATGTTCTCCCCGCAGGTAAGCTTGATCCCGCTGTACAAACTGGTGCAGGCGATCGGCATCTATGACACCCACTGGACGCTGATTCTTCCGTATGTCGCGTTCAAAACCTCGCTGATCGTCCTCCTCATCCGTTCCTTCTTCGTGGCGCTGCCGAAGGAGTATGAGGAATCGGCGTACCTGGAGGGCTGCACCAGCCTCGGGATTCTCTTCCGGATCTTCCTGCCGCTGAGCATGCCGATCATCCTGACGGCCGCCCTGCAGACGGCTTACTATGCCTGGAACGAATTCATGTTCGCGATCATCTTCGTCGACAGCGACGCGGTCAAGACGATAACCGCCGGCCTGATGGCGTTCCGGGACGCCCTGTCCACCGACTGGGGCGTGCTGATGGCCGGGCTTACGCTCTCGGCTCTGCCCCTCGTCACGATGTTCGTGGCGATGCAGAAGGTGTTCATCCGAGGTCTTGGCGACGGCGGGGTGAAGGGATAGCTGCAGGCTTTGAACGATCAGGTAGCGATGAATAAGGGGAGAGGCATGTTGAATCGAATAGCGAATATGAATCTTCATTACCACCGGTATCCGCTCGACTACTTCTTGGATTCGACCGTACGGCTCGGGCTGGATGCGGTGGAGCTCTGGGGAGGGGCGCCGCACCTGTTCCTCCCGGACCTCGGGCATGCCGACCTCAGGCAGGTGCTCGGCGGGCTGCGGCAGCGCGGCCTGGAGCTGGTCTGCCTGACACCGGAGCAGTGCATCTATCCGGTCAATCTGTCGGCGAAGGACGAGGCGTGCCGCCGGCGGAGTCTGGATTACTTCCGGAGGGCGATCGGCGCGGCCAATACGCTGGAGTGCTCCCGTCTGCTCGTGACGGCGGGATACGGGTTCTTCAACGAACCGAGGGAGGAGGCGTGGGAGCGGGGAAGGGCCTCGCTTGCCGAGCTGGCGGATGAGGCCCGGGAGGCCGGGGTGACGCTGCTGCTCGAGCCCCTGTCCCGCTTCGGCTCCAACCTGGTCACCGATCTCGCGTCGCTGCAGCGGATGCACCGGGAAGTGGATTCTCCGGCGCTGAAGATTCTGCTCGACACGGTCCCAATGATGCTGGCGGGCGATACGCTGGAGGCGTACGGGGAGGCCTTCGGGGAAGAACTGGTACATCTTCATTTTCTCGACGGCGACGGGAAAACCTCGGCCCACCTTGCCTGGGGAGAGGGTGTCTATCCGCTGGACGCTTTCCGGGAGAGCCTGCAGCGGATCGGTTACCGCGGAGCGCTCAGTCTGGAGCTGATCGGCCCCCAGTATAACCGGGATCCGGAGAAGGCTTCGAGAGACAGCTTGATCTATTTAGGTTTCAGCCATCCATAGGAGGAGATTATAGATGAAAACGATGCACAAAATCATGACGGCGGCACTGCTGGCCCACACCCTGACCTTCTGCTTCCCGTCGGTCCCGGCGGCCACCGCGGCCGGAACGGCTTCCGAAGCGGCGGGCACGCAGAAGGATGTCCGGGAGGCGAAGCTCCCGAACGTCAAAATTCTGGCGACCGGCGGCACCATTGCGGGGGTGGCGGCTTCGAATACGGCGACGACAGGATATTCGATCGGTTCGACCACGGTGGATACCCTGATCAAGGCCGTGCCCGAGATGAAATCGATCGCGAACGTCAGCGGCGAGCAGATCGCCAATGTCGGCTCCCCGGATATCACGAATGACACGCTGCTGGCTCTGGGCAAACGGATCAACGTGCTGCTCTCCTCAAGCGACGTGGACGGCGTAGTCGTCACGCACGGCACGGATACCCTGGAGGAGACGGCCTATTTCCTCAATCTCGTGGTCAAAAGCGAAAAGCCGGTGGTGGTCGTCGGCGCGATGAGACCGTCGACGGCGATCAGCGCGGACGGTCCGATGAACCTGTACAACGCCGTGAAGCTCGCCGGCAGCGAGGAAGCCAAGGGCAAGGGGGCGCTCGTGCTGCTCAATGACCGGATCGGCGCCGCCCGCTTCATCACCAAGACGCATACGACGTCCTTGGATACGTTCAAGTCCGTCGAGGACGGCTATCTGGGCATGATCTCGGGAGGCAAAATCCACTTCTACAGCGAATCGACCCGCAAGCATACCGTAGACAGCAAGTTTAATATCGAATACCTCTCGGAGCTGCCGCAGGTGGATATTCTCTACAGCTACCAGAATGACGGAGAGTATTTGTACAAAGCCGCTGTGGAAGCGGGGGCCAAAGGCATTGTCATCGCAGGCTCGGGTGACGGTTCCCTGTCCAAGAAGGGAGAGGCCGGCGCGAAGGCGGCGCAGGAGGCCGGTGCGGTAATCGTGAGATCCTCCCGTACGGGCGGCGGGACGGTGACCCATTCCGCGCAGGATGACGAGAAGAAATTCGTAACGTCCGATTCGCTCAATCCGCAGAAGGCGAGGATCCTGCTCATGCTGGCGCTGGCGTCGACGAATGACCCGGCCCGGATTCAGCAGTTCTTCGACGAGTACTAAGAGAGAAGGCGGCCATGCAGGCGGAAGGGCCCGGAAGGGTTCTTCCGCGAGAGTCCCCCGGTGAAATTGCCTGTTGACGAAAGTAGGAAGAGATGTTATACCTATAAATATAACATCATATAACATCATATTACATTATAAAACTTTGGAGGTCATTCCTATGATGCAGACGAACGTGGTAACGAAGGCTGAGACGCAGGTGGAGCACATTCTGGAAGCATTCAAGGAGCGCGCGCTGGACCGGGTCTTCTTCGTCGCCTGCGGCGGATCGTCCGCCCTGATGTACCCGAGCAAGTACTTCATCGACCGGGAATCCTCCTCTATCACCGCCGAGGTATACAGCTCCAATGAATTCATCCACCGCAGCCCCGGCACACTCGGTCCGAGCTCGCTGGTGATTCTGTGCTCCCACAAGGGAAAGACGCCGGAAACGACGCAGGCCGCCGCCTTCGCGAAGGGGAAAGGCGCCCTGACCGTAGCGCTGATGTATGTCGGCGAGGCGCCGCTCTCGGAGGAGTCGGATTTTACGGTGAACTACAGCTGGGCGCCGGCCGGACAGCTGGACCCTCATCCCGAGATCATGAACTACGCGATCCTGTACCGGCTGTCGATGGGGCTCCTGTACGTCAAGGAAGGCAATACGAAGTACCAGAAGCTGCTGGGCAGCCTGGAGCACCTGGACACCGTCTTTGCCAAAGCGAAAGCCCAATATGCGGAGGCCGCCAAGACCTATGCCGCACAGTACAAGGACGAGAAAGTGATCTACACGATGGCCAGCGGAGCGAACTACGGCGTCGCCTACTCGTTCGCGATCTGCATCCTGATGGAGATGCAGTGGATTCACTCGCAGGCGATCCACGCAGGGGAGTTCTTCCACGGGCCGTTCGAGATTCTCGACAAGGATGTGCCGTTCGTGCTGCTGATGGGGCTGGACGAGACGCGGCCGCTGGAAGAGCGGGCACTGACCTTCCTGAAGCAGTACGGGGAGAAGCTGCTCGTGCTCGATGCTGAGCACTTCGATCTGACGGGCATCGACGAAGAGCTGAGAGGATACCTGGCTCCGCTCGTGCTGAATTTCGTCCTCCGGGTCTATGCCGTCGAGCTGGCCGAAGCCCGGAAGCATCCGCTCGAAACCCGGCGCTACATGTTCAAGGTTCCTTATTAAATCAGCCTGTCAATGTCAGAATGGAACAGGGCTGCGGTGCGGTGCTCCGGAGCCTGGAGAGGAAGGGTGCGGAGTCCGCGCCCTTCTTTTTGTGCGGGGGGGCGGACCAAAGTCTCTCCTCTATGGATGTCCGTTTCAGCCTAAAGGAGGGCGCTGTGCCGGCGGTTCGCATCAGCCATCAAGGTGGAGGCGATGCTGGCATCCGGCGCAGCTTCACCGTCATCCACAGCAGGAGGGGCAGCACCACCTGAACCAGCGGGAAGAGCTTGACGCTGACCTCAAGCCCGAGCCAGACGTGATACGTGTAACTCGGCTCGAGGAAGGAGGAACCGAAGATCGCCAGTCCAAGCACCACGACCCAGACGCTGCGCTTCGTGCGGCTGAGCAGGGCCGCCGCTTGCGCCGCGCCCCAGTAGAACAGGGTCAGCTTCACGAACAGACCGAAGAAAATCAGCAGGGAGACCAGGACGTCCAGGCGCTCCAGGATATCGGCGATCTGGATCAGCTGGACGGACTGGAGCAGGGGCAGGGTGCTGTTCTCTACAAGAACCGGCCCGAGGATCATGAGATTGAGGGCGTTCATCAGTATGAGGAATACGGCGACGCTGCCGTAAGCCCAGAAGCTGACCCGCCGCATGCCGGTCTTCTTGTCGAGCAGGGACCAGAGCATGAGGAAGAGTACGGTCTGTCCGAAGGGAAAGGAGACGATGTCCGGGAAGGCTGCCCGGAGCACGGGCGTCCATCCGTTCTCGAGCACCGGCTCCAGCTGGTCCAGGTGAATGAGATCCGAGCCGAGGATGAGCAGGATCAGCAGCATATAGCTCAGGACGACGATAGGAAGAATGACCTCCGAAACCCTCGCGAACGTCTCGATTCCCGAAGCGACCGCATAGAAGGCAATGAGCATGACCACCGTGCTCACGACGTAGAGGGGCGTGGAGCCGAGCAGCGCCATCTGGGTCAGCTCTCCGAAGTCACGGACGTTGCGCATGGACTCATACGCAAAGTAGAACACGTAGACCCATCCGGCGAGCGTCCCGGCGAAGCTGCCGAGATATTTGCGGAGCATGCCGATCAGGCTGAGCTCCGGCTCCCTGCGCTGCAGCTGCAGGAAGAGCAGCAGGAGGAGCAGCCCGGCAGCCCCGGCGAGGCTCATGGCGATCCAGGAATCCTGCTTGGCCTTGCTCCCCAGGGCGAAGAGCGGGGTGCTGCCCAGCTCGAAGAGCACGATCAGCACGGCCAGCTGGTACGTCGAGACGCGCTCCATGATCTACCTTCCCTCCGTGGTGGTTTCCTGCCGGGTAGGCTGGCTGCCTTCGTTCCCGGTCTGCAGCAGCTTCTTGAACGGCTTGGTGCTCATGCCGAGCCGGTCGATCTCTACCTCTACGGCCGGGACCAAGGTCATGGCGGCCAGCTGCTCCTCCCACTGATCCTTGAGGCCCCGCCACTGTTCGGGGAACTCCTTATGGAAGAGGGAGGCGAAGCCGAACACATCCACCTTCATCTGCTGGCCGGTACGGAAGGCTTCCATTATACGCTTCTTGATTTCCTCAGCGGCAGTCTCCTCAAGTTCCCGAAGGCCCTCCAGCCGGCTCGGATCGGTAATGCAGTTATTCTCCATGAGCGTCCCTTTAGCCCGCACCTTGACATCGACGGAGAGCTTTCCTTTCTTGATGTGCGGGGTGCGGCGGGTTTTGCTGTCGTTGATCAGGAGCGAGGCCTGATAATGCTCGTCCCCCTTCGCGCAGCCGAAGAAGAAGGTCGTCTTCTTCACCGAGTCCGTTATCCAGCTCAGCCCGTACGCGTCCGTCCGCTTCATCCAGCCGATAAACTTGTCTTTCTTGAAGATCCCGACCCGGTTGAGCTTCAGCTTCGAGCCGGCAACGGTACGCTTCAGCGAATCGAGGGAATCCGCCTGGCGGTTGTCGCCGGAGATGAAGATTTCGGGCACGACGACAGCGGCGGCCTCCCCGGTCATCTTCATCGCCATCTGGTAGAGCCGTGTCTCCTGGAAGTTCGACCCGTTGAGCTCCTCATTCTTGATGAGATTGCCGATGGCTGCTCCCGGGATTTTCTCCAGCGGGATCAGATGTTCGAGGACCTCCCTGGCCGTGCCCTGGGTGACGTAGACCGAGACCGTCTCGCGGGAATCGGGGTTGCGCAGATAAATATCGATCATCTGGCTGAAGCCCCTGCGCGCCGCTTCTTCGCCGATGATGAGAATCCGGTTGTGGGCAAAAAACAGCGCCCGCGGCATCTCGAAGCTCGAGCGCTGCACGGCCCCCCGGATGGACTCCCCCTCCGTGCTGAACACCATGACCGGAGCCTGGGCTCCACTGCTGCTCCCGCTTTGGTTGGAGATGGACTGGGGGATCACCACCTGGAAGGAGACCAGCCACCGGCCATCCTTGAAGTCGAGCCCTGTTGCCGAAGTAATCGCGAGCTCATTGAGCTCGGTCTTGTCCCAGCAGCCGGCCGCGGGCAGGGTCATCGTCAGCAGAAGCAGCGTCAGAAGGAATCTGCGCATGCCTGTCCATCTCCTTCCTCTTGCGGGTTCGGGCAGCGCCGCCGGGCTGCCTCTTCGGGCTTTGCTCACGCACAGGCCCGGACGGCCACCGCTCAGCTTCCCTGCTCCCCTTTAGGCGGGGCGGGCCTCATGCCGTCCTTCTGCCGTTTGCGGTTGCGGTGGGCGAGCCCCTGGGGACGGGTCTTCAGGGTCCACCAGGGCATGCGTACGATCGCGTCCTTCAAGCTGGAGAGATTCAGCGGGGCCAACGGGGACAAATACGGGACGCCGAGCGACCGGATGGATGCCATGTGAATGAGCAGCGCCATGAAGCCGGCAACAATCCCGAACAGCCCCAGCGTGGCGGCCAGGATCATCAGCAGGAAGCGGACGAGCCGGGCGGCGACCGTGACGTTCAGTGCCGGTATGACGAAATTCGAGATCGCCGTGAACGATACCACGATGACCATTGCCGCCGAGACCAGACCCGCCTGCACGGCAGCCTGCCCGAGCACCAGCGCCCCGACGATGGAGATGGCGGGCCCGACGACCCGCGGCATCCGGATTCCGGCCTCCCTCAGCACCTCGAAGGTGACCTCCATAATCATCGCCTCGACGAAGGCGGGGAAGGGGACGCCTTCGCGCTGGGCGGCGAGGGAGATGAGCAGCGTGGTCGGCAGCATCTCCTGGTGGAACGTCGTGATGGCGATGTACATTGCGGGCAGCAGCATGGACACCACGAAGGAGACGTAACGGATCAGCCGGATGAACGTGGCGATATCGTAGCGCTGGTAATAGTCTTCCGAGGACTGCAGGAAGTTGAAGAACGTGACGGGACCCAGCAGGACGAACGGGGTCCCGTCCACGAAGACGGCCGCCTGACCTTCGAGCAGTCCGGCCGCCACCGCATCGGGCCTCTCCGTATTGGCGAGCGTGGGGAGGGGGCTGTACGGCGAGTCCTCGATGAACTCCTCGATATAACAGCTCTCGAGGATGCTGTCGGTATCAATATCCTCGAGCCGGCGCCTCAGCTCCCGGACCACCCCTTCATCGGCCACGCCTTCAATATAAGCCAGTGCGACCTGCGTCTGCGTAACCCGTCCGATCCGCAGGGTGTGCAGCCGCAGCTTCGGCGACCGGATCTTGCGGCGCAGCAGGGAGGTGTTCGTGCGCAGCGTCTCCGTGAAGCTCTCCTTGGGACCGCGGACGACGGTCTGGGTCTTCGGCTCCTCCACCGCGCGGCGCTCCCAGCCGGGTGTGCCCGCCGTAAGGGCTTCTTCCAGTCCCTCGGCGAGAACCACGGTGCTGCCGTTCAGCACGGCGTCGATCACGGTGGTGAGGGAGGCGGCCGCGCGCAGCTCTCCCGCAGCGAGCAGCCGGCTCCGCAGCTCCGTTATCAGCTTACCGGAGGAGGCCAGAGACTGCCGTTCCTCCTCCGCAAGGGTGAGGAGGGGCGCGACGAGGTCACGGGAAACCGTGTCGCTGTCGACGAGACCGTCGATATACACAAGCGCACAGCCGTTATCGAGCCGGCGCAGGGTGAAGTCGTCGCTGGCGCCGAGCGCCTGCCGGAGTCCGTCCAGATTGGCTTCCAGCTTCGAGGAAAGAGGGATCTCGGCTGCTTCGGCTGCAAGTGAAGCGCTCATACGGACGTCTCCTCCCTTCCCCCTTTTTCAAATATAAGAATGGATATCCCACCAGGGCGTTTTCTTGCTAAGTTTGATCTTAGCGTGGTTCAGGGGCTTGCGAATTATTCACAGATCCCCCTGAAATATGGTATTCTGGGCAAAAGAGCAATAGAGAGAAAGCCGCGGACCGCAAAGGCCTGCCGTACCCGCGGCGATCGGATGGGAGGCTGGACGATGGCAAGAAGAGAGAGAGCCGCGAGCAGCCGGTCAGCTGCAGGAATTCTCGTCGCATACACTTTACTGCTGCTGTATACGATGTTCCTCGGGTTGGACCGGCCCCTGCGGCGGATGTATCTGCCGGATTTGCAGTACAATCTGGTTCCGCTGCGGACTGTAGGTGATTTTTTATTTCATATCGGAGAGCATGAACCGCTGAGCATGATCATCAACATCTTCGGCAATATCATCGTATTCATTCCGTTCGGCCTTCTGCTTCCGGCCATATTCCGGAGCTGCCGCCGGAAGCCTGCCGTCTTCGCCGTCTCGTTCCTGGCGCCCCTGTTGGTCATCGAGCTGATGCAGATGCTGCTTCGGGTCGGGACCTTCGATGTGGATGATTTGCTGCTCAATTCGATCGGTGCGGGCATCGGTTACAAGCTGTACAAGACGGCCAGGAGGGAAGGCTGGGTGTAAACCGGGCCGGCGGGATATCAAGTGCACAGCCGCATGCTCCCCGCGGGACAAGTTCGGGTACCGTCCGTGCCTGCCCGCTCTCGCATCGGCAGTGCTGTCCGGCAGCCCGGCCGGATCTATCCTCTTCATAAACACCAAACAAGGGCTGCCTAGGCAGCCCTTGTTTGGTGTATACGGCGTATTTGGGTTTGGCGCTCTGGAAGGGCTTCCTGTGCTGCGCGGAAAGGCAGGCTGCGGATGGAGATAAGCGCTTAAGCCACAGCGCACGGCTGCCTCCCAAGGCGAAGAGGCGGTACCGGATGCTCCGTACAGGCGAAGGGCCTGCACACAGGCGGCCCATCCTCTTCCTCAGCCGGTCTGGCGGATCTCCGGCTGCGGCTCGCAGGCCGGCAGCGTAATGGTGAATTTGGTGCCTTTGCCCGGCGTGCTGCAGATATCGAGCCTGCCCTTCATCAGATCCACCATATTCAGCACGATCAGCATGCCCAGCCCGGTGCCTTCCTGTGCCATTTTGGAGGAATAGTAGGGGGTTCCGATGTGCTTGATCTGCTCCGGATCCATGCCCACGCCGTTATCCTCGATCGAGATGACGACAGCGCCGCGCTGCATCAGGCACCGGATCTCGACAAAGCCGGTCTGCGGGACGGCTTCGATGGCGTTCTTGACGAGATTGATGAAGCATTGGCGGAAATCGTGCCGGCTTCCTTCGACCCAGCAGGGCTCGAGCTTGCTGCGGAGCTCGACCTGATTCATCTGGGCGTAGGGCTCCATCACGGCGGTGACATACCCCAGTTCCTCCGCCGCCTGAAGGCGGACCGGTGCCTCATCCTCCCGCTTGGCGAAGGTCAGGTAGTTCGTGATGATATGCTGCGCACGCTTGATCTCTTCCGTCGCGATGTCCACATAGTACTGCTGCTTCTGCGGATCCGTCGTCTTCGAGAGGAGCTTGAGGAAACCCATGGTGGTGGTGAGCGGGTTGCGGATCTCGTGCGATACGCTCGCGGCGATCTCGCTGACCACCTTCATCTTCTCGGAGAGCAGCAGCGCCTGCCGGAAGGAAGCGTTCCTTCTTGCCGTTTCGATGAGATAAACGATGATCCAGGAGGCGAGCACATAGACGAAAGCGAAGAAGCCGGAAGAGAAGAGCACTTCGGACTCCAGCGGAGCCTGCAGTTTCCGGAACGTGTACAGGATTACTCCGGCTGCGGTGACGATGGAGATCCCTGCCGAGAGCAGGATCTTCCGGATGGGGGTCAGCGCATAGAAGCGGGGGATCGCCGCGTACAGGAGCAGGCAGGCGCCGCTGGTGACCGCCAGGGAGAGCATCACGCCGCTTCCGCCCAGCCACAGCCGGTACACGGCGGAGACCACATACAGGAAGGCCATGACCCCATAGCCTCCGTACAGGGATGCGACGATGAACGGAATCTGTCTCAGGTCGTAATAGTGCTCGGAGTAGGAGATGACCGGCAGGCTCATGCAGAGCAGCATGGACAGCGCCCCGCAGGAGGCCATGACGGCGAAGCGGTACCGGCTGAACCGGTAAGGCTTGTCGAGCCAGAACATCTGGTAGAGATAGAATGGAACCAGCACAAACAGGATTTGGGCAAATAACGCATACGGCTCGAAGATCATACCTGACACCCTTCACTTCTCTTTTTATAAGATTATGACGGACAACTGTTAAGGAAGTGTTAAGTGTGTCAGGTTTGGCCGTGATTTTGTCCGTTTTTTTTGAACGAAGCTACACCGATTTGATCTTGAAATGCACCGCGGCCGTATAAAGCATGCCGCCCCGCAGAGGATGGAAGACGCTCTGGTGGCCGATGGAATGAACATCCAGCATCAGCGCCTTGTTCCGGTTCACGGCCTCGTCGATCAGGCGCTCCAGGGCGGCCAGGTCCCAGGCTTCGAAGAATTCGATTTTCGTTTCGATTTTGTCGAGGATAAAGTCCATTGCGCTTGTCTCCTTGTATGTGGATTACAGGTGTTCTGCAGCTATTATACCTTGTTTGGGCGGACGCTTCACGCGGCGGAGAATCTGAAATATGGAGAACTCACGCGAAAAATGAAGCCTTACGCTCCGGGGGACTCCCGGGCTAGAATAAGGCTATGCGAAAAGGCTTGCAGCCAAGAATCGAAAGGCAAGGAGGTGCTGTCCATGCGCAGCGGCATTCGCTCCCATGCTTCGTCCCCAGGGCTTGTCCACCGGAGGGGGGGAGCGGCGAAGTGGCTTTCCATGGTATACGGACAGCGGTATCTCCAGGTGATGGCCCTGCTGGGGGTGGCCTGGATGCTCGTGTTCAACTATATCCCGATGTACGGGATTATCATCGCATTCAAGGAATTCAGCATCATCAAGCCGGTATCCGAAGCGCCCTGGGTGGGCCTCGAGCATTTCCGCGCGTTCCTGGAGGACGACAGTCTGCTCTATGTGGTCAAGAACACGCTCGGCATGAGCTTCCTGAAGCTGCTCATCGGGTTCCCGCTGCCGATTCTGTTCGCGCTGTTCCTGAACGAGCTGCAGTCGGTAGGGTTCAAGAAGTCGGTGCAGACCATCTCGTATCTTCCGCATTTCCTCTCCTGGGTCATCCTCGGGGGGATTCTGTCCACATGGCTGGCGGACGTCGGGATCGTCAACAAGCTGCTGCTGGCCCTCGGCGTGATTACGGAGCCGCTGTCCTATCTGGCAGAGCCGGATTACTTCTGGGGGATCGTGGTGTCCACGGACATCTGGAAGGAGCTCGGCTGGTCGGCGATCATCTACCTGGCGGCGATCTCCAGCGTCTCGCCCGAGCTGTACGAAGCGGCCACGATGGACGGCGCGGGCCGCTTCCAGAAGATGTGGTTCATCACGCTCCCGTCGATTCAGGGGACGATCACCATCCTGTTCATCCTGGCGATCTCCGGGGTGCTCAATTCGAACTTCGACCAGATCCTCGTACTGCGCAATTCGCTCAACGAGAGCGCGAGCACGGTCATCGACGTGTACGTCTACCAGATGGGGATCGTGAACAGCCGGTACTCGTACGCCACGGCGGTCGGTCTCATCAAGTCGCTGATTGCGCTGGCTCTGCTGGTCGGGGCGAACTATGTCACGAAGAAGCTTAACAACACCTCCCTGTTCTAGTGGTGGCGTAAGGCGGGACGCCAACGTTTATCCTGCGGAGATTCGTACGCGCCGCCGCTTCATCACCACGACTGCAGGGAAAAAGGAGGAGTCTCAGCCATGCTCAGTTTGCGGCGCAGAACCGCAGGGGAAGCGGTATTCGACGGATTCAATGTCCTCTTGATGCTGCTTGTCTGCTCCATTACCGTGTATCCGATCTGGTATGTGCTCGTCAATTCGTTCAATGACGGAGCCGACGCCATGCGCGGCGGCATCTACTTCTGGCCGCGGGTCTTCTCGCTGGAAAGCTACGAGGCGGTCCTCGCAAACAGCGGGATCATGAAGGCGATGGGGGTTACGTGGCCAAGACGGTCATCGGCACCCTGGCGCACGTGTTCTTTACGGCGATGGTCGCCTACGCCTTCTCCCGGCGCGAGCTCATCGGCCGCCGGCTGTACATGTTCCTCGGCACGGTCACGATGTTCTTCAGCGGCGGGCTCATCCCGACGTACCTTCTCATCCGCGATCTCGGGCTGCTCGACAGCTTCTGGGTCTACATCATTCCCGCCATGTTCAATTTCTTCGACCTGATCATCTTCCTGGCGTTCTTCCGCGAGATTCCGGCGGGGCTCGAGGAGGCCGCGAAGATCGACGGCGCGAATGACTTCCGGATTTTCTACGGTATCGTGCTGCCGGTCTCCATGCCGGTGGTGGCCACGATCGCACTGTTCCACGGGGTGTACCAGTGGAACGATTATTTCACCGGGATGATCTACATCAACAACCAGGAGCTGCAGCCGATCCAGACGTATCTGTACCGGGTGGTCGCCCAAGCGAGCTCCAACCAGATGATGGCCGCGGCACCGGGAGGCATTACGAAGAACGTCACGTCCCAGTCGATCAAGCTGGCGACGATGGTGGTGACCACGCTGCCGATCGTCTTCGTCTACCCGTTCCTGCAGAAGTATTTTGTCAAGGGATTCATGATCGGCTCGATCAAGGGCTAGGTTCACGAAGCGTAATGAATCCGATTACATACCAAAAGGGGACTGACCGACCATGCGTACAACACGCTCCATTCTGACATTGCTCCTAAGCGGGGCTCTAGTCTTCACGGCGGCCTGCTCGAATAACGGAGGGGAAAGCCAGGCGCCGGCCAAGGAGGGGGAGGCGGCCGCGGTCGCGGCTGATCCGAACGCACCGGGCTGGAAGGCGGACACCTCGCCGATCACCTTCGACTGGTATCTCAACTTCTCGTGGTTCCCGAACAAGTGGGGCGTCGACCCGACCTCCCAGTACATCACGAAGAAGACCGGCGTGAACCTTAACTTCATCGTGCCGGCGGGCAACGAGAACGAGAAGCTCAATACGATGATCGCCTCGGGCAAGCTGCCGGACTTCATCACACTAGGGTGGTACGAAGACAACGTGAAAAAAATGATCGAAGGCGGCCTTGTGCTGCCGCTGAACAAGCTGGCGGAGCAGTATGACCCGTACTTCGTGAAGGTGGCCGATCCCGCCAAAGTATCCTGGTACACCCAGCCCGACGGCAGCGTCTACGGGTATCCGAATGCCTCTTCGTCGCCGAAGGACTACCAGAAGTTCGGGGACAAGCAGACGTCGAACCAGACCTTCGTCGTCAGGAAGGATATGTACGAGGCGCTGGGCAGGCCCGATATGCGGACGCCGGAAGGCTTCGTGAATGCGCTGAAGGCCGCGAAGGAGAAGTTCCCCGAGGTGAACGGGCAGCCGCTCATTCCGCTCGGGCTGCATGAGTTCGGCGATACGGGCAACTATTCGCTTGAAGGCTTCCTGCAGAACTTCCTCGCCATTCCGATGGAGAAGGACGGCAAGCTCTACGACCGGTATACGGACAGCGAGTATCTGAAGTGGCTGAAGACGCTGCGCAAGGCGAATGAGATGGGTCTGCTCGCCAAGGACATCTTCATCGACAAGCGGCCGCAGATGGAAGAGAAGATCTCGCAGGGGCGTTACTTCGCGATGATGTACCAGCGCACCGATTTTGCTGCGCAGCAGAACGCCATTTATGCGAAGGATCCGAATTCTGTCTACATCGCGGTCGACGGACCGGCGAACGCCAAGGGGGACCCGCCGACGCTGGCCGGACCAGCGATCTCCGGCTGGACGGTCACGCTGATCTCCAAGGACGTCAAGGACAAGGCGAGAGCGATCCGCTTCCTGACCTACCTGCTCAGCGAGGAAGGGCAGAAGGACATGTATCTCGGGGAGAAGGGCGTCACCTACGACACGATCGACGGCAAGGACCAGTTCAAGCCCGAGGTGCTCGAACTGCTGAACAAGGACCGCTCCGCCTTTGACAAGAAATACGGCGCTTCCCACACCTTCTGGATGCTCATGGATACGAACATGAACCTGCAGTGGGCGCCGCCGGCGGTGGAGCCGGCCAAGCAGCTTGAGGATTGGACGAAGGGCAAGACGAGGGGCTTCTCGCAGTTCGACCAGATCAATCCGACCGGCACGTCGGAGGAGGGCATCGCGCAGGGCAAGATCACCCAGGCGTTCGGCAAGACGCTGCCGAAGCTGCTGCTCGCCAAGAGCGATGCGGAGTTCGACCAGCTCTTCGAGAAGTTCCTGAAGGACCGCCAGAGCGCCGGGTATGACAAGGTGAAGGCGTACCAGCAGAAGAAGTACGACGAGAATGTGAAGAAGCTCGAGCAGTTCATGAAATAACGGCCGCTGCGGCGCCGAAGAACCCGGGGAGACCTGGGTTTCTTTGGCGTGATGGGGATCCCGGAGAGCACGGGAGGGCCTTTCCAGCAGGGGGGAGGCTGGTTTAGAATGAGAGAACATGCCGTGACCGGGAAGCGGACCGGCTGCCCTGCGCTGTTCCGTCAGGGAGACCGGCTGTAAGCCGGTCCGGGATACACGCATCACAGAACGGGCGGAAAGGGGCGGAAGCGGACACCATATGACCGTTGTCAGAGAGCTGAGAGAGAGGCTTCGGGACCTGCAGGCCCGGATTGCCTACAAGGCCGGGGGCATCTCGCTGCAGACCCGGCTGATCGCATCGTATATCGTCATCATTCTTATTCCCATCCTGCTGCTGTCGGTCTATACCTTCAACGTGTTCTACGAGAACAAGATCCGCGATATCGTGAAGACCAACGAATCGATACTCGAGATCGAAGCGGTGAACATCCGCAGCCAGATGGAGACGATGGAGCGGACCGCCGAGCTGGTGGATTCCGACAAGAAGGTCAAGGAATTCCTGCAGAGCCCGCGGGAGCTCGAGGTCAGCGAGCTCATCGATTACCGGACGGGAGCTTACGACAACCTGCTGCGGCTGCAGTTCAACAACCCGAATATCGCCCATATCCGGCTCTTCTCGGGGAATCCGAACGTCAAGGAGATCTGGCCGGTCTTTCATAATGAATCACGGATCAAGGGCGAGCCGTGGTACGAGCTTGTGCTGAAGAATGCCGGCCAGGTGACCTGGGTATTCGAGGAGTCGGACCGCGACTACATCCGGCACATGGGGGCCGACAACCTGGCGGCCCACGGCAAGGTGTCGCTGCTGCGGGTGCTCTCCCCGAACCAGGCTTCACATGCGGGGATCGTGCAGGTCGACATGCTCTTCGAGCAGATATTTCCGAAAACGTTCTCATCCGTACCGGACAGCCAGTCGCAGATGCTGGTGCTCGACGGCCTCGGCCGGCTGCACACCAAGAAGGACATTCCCTTCCTGGAGGGGCTCGATCAGGCGGAGCTGGTGCGGGAGCTGCGCGGCCGCAGCGGGGAGAAGAGCGGCAGCTTCGAGTTCCGGAGCGGGGACAAGCCGTACCTGGCCGTGTTCCTGGACCTCGACCGCCTCCAGGCCAAGATGGTGAACGTCGTCTCGCTGACGGAGCCGCTGACGGAGCTCCGGGGCACGCGCAACCGGATCATTCTCGCCAATATTGCGCTGATCGCCCTGCTGTCGGTGACGACATATTTTCTGCTCTCCCTGATCCTGAAGAAGCTGCACGTGCTGCAGGATTCGATGAAGAAGGTGAGGCAGGGGAATTTTCATTTTGACGTGAACATTCACGGCGGGGGCGAGGTAGGGGAGCTGGCCCACCACTTCCGCCTCATGCTGCGCAAGATCAACGAGCTGATCGCCGACGCCGTGAACAAGCAGGCGGCCACCAAGGAGGCGGAGCTGCACTCGCTGAAGAACCAGATCGACGCCCACTTTCTGTACAACACGCTGGAGAATCTCAAGATGCTCGCGGAGATCGAGGGGCAGTACACCATCTCGGATTCGCTGACCTCGCTCGGCGGCATGATGCGCTACAACCTGAAGTGGACCAGCGACTATGTGCGGCTGGCCGACGAGCTGCAGCATATCGGCAATTATATCGCCATCATGAATGTCCGCTATGACGGGAAGCTGCGGCTCGAGCTGGATATTCCCCCCGACTATCTCGAGCAGAAGGTGCCCAAGATGTCGCTGCAGCCGGTCGTGGAGAATGCGGTGAAGCACGGCATGGGCTCCTCCTGTTCGGAGGACGGGGGAACGCTGGTGATCCGCGTGCAGGCGGAGAAGCGGGAGGGCTGCATGATCCTGCGGATCCGCGACAACGGCGTCGGGATGAACGAGGAGCAGCTGCAGGCGCTGACGCGGACGCTGCCGATGGAGGACCGCGAATTTTACCGCTTCCGCCAGGGGGCGGGCAGGCCGGAGTCCGAGGGCAGCGGGATCGGCCTGCGCAATGTGAACCAGCGGGTCCGGCTGTATTCCGGCCCGGATTACGGAATCGCAGTGGACAGCCGGGAGGGCGCGTATACGGAAGTCGTCGTGAAGCTGCCGTTCCAGCTGTTAACCGGAGGAGGATGAGGAGCGCATGCGCACCCTGATGATCGTGGACGATGAGAAAAATATCCGGCTCGGCCTCTCCGCAATGATCTCGCGCGAGTTTCCGGAAAAGTACCGGATCGAGCTTGCCTGCGACGGCGCGGAAGCGCTGGCGAAGCTTGAGGGGGGCGGCACGGATCTGCTCATCACGGATATCCGCATGCCGAAAATGGACGGCATCGCGCTCATGAAGCGGATCCGGGAGATGGACCGCAGGCCGCTGCTGCTCGTGCTCAGCGGGCATGATGATTTCGCCTACGCCAAGGAGGCGATCCAGTGCGAGGTGAAGGGCTATCTGCTCAAGCCGATCGTGCGGGAGGAGCTCTTCGCGGCGCTGCGGCGCCTGGAGGGGGAGCTCCGGCGGCAGGAGGAGCTCTCGAGCCGGCTGGCGGCGGGCAGCGGCCGGTTCGATGCGCTGCGCGCCAGCCAGCTCGCCTACATTCTCCTGCATCCCGGCATGGAGGAGAGCGAGGTCCGGGAGCGGCTGGAGTCGGTCGGCGCCGGCGGCTTCGGTCCCGGCTGGGCGGCCGGCGTGCTGCGCTTTCCGGCGGCGGAGCGCCCCCAGCGGCTGGAGGAGGCCGTCTCCCGGCTGGAGCGGCTGCTGCCGGAGGGCGGGGCGGAGGTGCTGCGCCGGGTGCCCGTGCTGCTCGACAAGGACCGGAATCTGGTCCTGCTCGGAGAGGGCGCGGAGGTCGGCCGGCTGCTCGAAGAGGCGCTCGCCGGGGGAAGCGCTTCCGGTCTGCGCGCGGGCCTCAGCTTCTGCCGGAAGGAGGGGCTGCCCCTGCGGCAGATCTACCTCGAAGCGCTGAGCGCCATGCGCTCCGGCTTCCTGTATGCGGGCGGCGGGGTACGCCGCTATGAAGCCCCTCCTTCCTCAGGAACGGCGGCCGTGCCGCTCGAGCTGATCCGCCGCCTCTCGAATCTGCTCGGAACGCGCCGCAGCACAGAGGTGAGGGCGCTGCTCTCGCAGCTGCTCGATCCGGGGAAGGCCCGCGCCAGCGGCGTCGCTTATGTGGAAGCCGTGTCCCGCAGCCTTAACGAGCTCGTCTTCGACCAGGTGTTCCACGCCTATGGCGAGGAATCCGTCGAGATTCTGCGGCTGTACAAGAAAGCGGGCTCCATCGACCATTTTGACCAGTATCACGAGTACGTGCATTCCGTCGAACAGCTGACGGAGCTGCTCGACCAGTATATTGCTAGCATCCGGGCCGTGCACGCCGACCACAAGGAGATCAAGCGGGCGGTGCAGTATATCGAAGAGAACTATGCCAAGAACCTCAACATGGCGATGGTCTCCAACCATGTGTCGCTGAGCTATACCTATTTCAGCCAGGCCTTCAAGGAATACACGGGCGAGAACTTCGTCGGCTATCTCAAAAAGGTGCGCATCCGGCGGGCCAAGGAGCTCCTGGAACGGGAGGACGGCCGGATCTACGAGATCGCGGAGCAGGTCGGCTTCGAGAATACGAAGCAGTTCAACCGCGTCTTCAAGGAGATGGAGGGCATTACGCCGATGGAATACCGGAGCAAGCGCTCCCTGATTTCGTGACGGGCTGCTTTCGCCGGCCGGTCAAGCGGGTGATCCGGCGGGAAGCTGCAGGAGCCCAAAACGGTTCGTTACCTTTGCGGGTGAGCGGCAGCTTGTAACGGCACGTGTTGGAACCTTTTGGGGGGAGGGGGCGTCTATACAGGTTGGGATCAGCGACAAATGAACAGAAAAGAGGGGTTTTGTGAAGCTGGCAGGGATGATAGGAGGGCTGGCGGCTGTGCTGCTGCTCGGCGGCTGCAGCGGAGGGGAATCCGCACGGGTGGAGGAAGTGATCGATGCCCATGTGGAGCGGATCGTCTCCGCGCCCGGGGCGGGGAGCTCGAGCAATCCGGGCGATTACATCAAGGCCGAGCGCGCAAGCTACGAGGCGATTGTGAGCCTGGGGGATAAGGCGCTGCCGCACCTCCTGCAGGAGCTGCGCGGGGAGAAGGGCGGCTCGCTCGAGGGCTGGATCATGGCCAAGGCCGGTGAGGACATCCTGAAGGAGCGCAGCCCGGTGCAGGCCTGGGGGTCCGGCAAGGAATGGGTCGAGCAGTACGATGCCGCCCGAAAGCAGGCGGAGCAATAAGGCGGGAAGGAAGCCGGGGACGGGAGTCCCTGGCTTTTACTGCATGGAGGAGAGCACGGGGGGAGTTGGCGGAACACAGTTGATCTGACGCGGCGTGCCCATAGTCCTGGGAGCGGTGAAGAGGAGGAGGGAACGATTCATGGAACAAAAGCGGCTGGAAGAAGGGGGGCGGGCGGAAGTGCAGATCCGGAAAGCAGGGCCTGAGGACGTCCGTGAGCTGGAGGAGCTCGTCCGGGAGAGTGAGGAAGAGGGCTTCCGGCATCTGCGGCGGCTGGCGGATGACTATGCGTCCGGCGAGAACCGGTTCGACCGGGAAGGGGAGGTGCTGCTGCTGGTCTATGCGGACGGCAGTCCGGCGGGCGTGTGCGGCTTGAACCGCATACCCGGGGATGCGGCTGCTGGCCGGGTGAGGCGCATGTACGTGCGGCGGGACCTGCGCCGCTGTGGGATCGGCCGCGCCCTCCTGCAGGCCGTGATGGAGAGGGCGCGGCCGCATTTCGCCCGGCTGGAGCTCCGCACGGACTCGCCCGCCGCAGGGGATTTTTATACGGCTGCCGGCTTCAGGCAGGCAGCGGGGCGTGAAGACGTGACCCATCTATACGAATGGATGGAGGAGGAGCAGAGCTGATCGCAGCCAAAGCCTGCGTGGTCCGAAGTATGGCGGACATCGAACGCCTGTACGGTGCTGAGGTGAGGGTCATATGCCTTAGGTGATGCCAGGGCTGCGGTTCGCTTTTCGGCCGGTGGACGATGATGGGGCTAAGAACTACCGCGAATCCTGCGGAAGATCCTGCTTGCCGATCTGCTGTTCCGTATTAAGTGGAAAAATGTGGAATACAAGGGCGCAGAAGGATATAATGTAAAGCAGAACGGTAAAATGGGGATACGAGGGGGAAATCACGTTTGAGAAAACGGTGGCGAATCCGGGCCGGCGGCCTGCTGCTGGCGTGCTGTCTGTTAAACGGCTGCTCAGGAGCGGGGCCGCCTGCCACTGAAAGCGCTACCAAACTGCATCCGCGCCGCCCATCCAGTCGGAGGTGATTTCCGCCTCTCCGGATGTACGCAAGATTACGTTCCACAGCGAAGCGCTCGGCAAGGACATGAAATTCAACATTTACCTTCCGCCGGGCTACAACGCCAAAACCAAGTACCCGGTCCTCTATGTGCTGCACGGGTACGCAAGGAACGAAGATTCGTGGCTCCCCGGGATGGAAGCGGACAAGACAGCGGACCGGCTTGTGAAAGAAGGGCGGATCGAACCGCTGATCATCGTCTCTCCCGCCGTGGACAACAGCTACGGCTTCAATTCATCGGACCAGCCGGCGAAGAGGCCCTGCGCGGACTGCGCGGATGAAGGCCGGTACGGGGATTATCTCACCAAGGATCTGATCGCTTATGTCGATGCGCATTTCAGCACGGCGGCGGACCGGAGCCGGCGCTATATCGGAGGCATATCGATGGGCGGGTGGGCCGCCCTGCACAATTCCTTCCTACATCCCGAGCTCTACAGTAAGGCGGGAGGCCACAGTGCCGCACTTTATATGGAGGAGTGGTTCAATACCGGCGGGCTCCGCCACTGGATGTATCCTATACCGGAGATGAGAGACTGGCGGGATCCCCTGCTCCTGGCGGATACGGAGAAACTCGAAGGGCTGTCCGTCTACCTCGACTGCGGCGAACAGGACAACTACAAGTTCTACGAGGGTTCCGAGCTGCTGTACCGCAAGCTGAAGGCCCGGAACATCGACGTGCAGTATCACCCTTCTTCCGGCGGCCATCACAAGAACTACTGGATGCCGAAGATGGAGAATTACCTGCTCTTCTATGCAGGGAAGTGAATGATTTACAAGGCCCGGTCTGCATGGAGCTGCGAGGGCCGGGATACCTGGGGCTGCAAAGCTGCGGAGGCGGAACGAATCTCCAGGTGAAAGGGCGGAGCGGCCCCTGCGGCTCCGGCTCCCCCGGCCGAACAGGGAGCAGAGCGCTCCAGAGCGGGACAGGGGGTGCCCATCCCCCCGGGGTTGTGGTATCCTATGGAATAGCTTAGAGACAACCGGGGGGAAGACGGATGAAATTCAGACCATGCATTGACCTGCATCAGGGCAAAGTGAAACAGATTGTGGGCGAGACGCTCGGGGCCGCCGGCGAAGCGGTTGTGGAAAATTTCGTGTCGGAGCATACGCCTTCGTACTATGCTTCGATGTTCCGCGAGGACGGCCTGAAGGGCGGGCACGTCATTATGCTCGGCGGGGGCAACGAAGCGGCGGCCGTGGAAGCGCTGCAGGCATACCCGGGCGGACTGCATGTGGGCGGCGGAATCACGGCGGAGAACGCCGCTTCCTACCTGGAGCGGGGAGCTTCGCATGTCATCGTGACCTCGTATATTTTCCGTGACGGGGAGCTGGATATGGGGCGGCTCGACCGCCTCGTGTCCGAGGTGGGACGGGAGCGCCTCGTCATCGACCTGAGCTGCAAGGCCAGCGGAGACGGCTGGTTCGTGGCGACGAACCAGTGGAAGACGCTCAGTTCGTTCGAGGTGACGGCGGCGTCGCTGCGGGAGCTCGAGAGCTATTGCGACGAGTTCCTCATCCATGCGGTGGATGTGGAAGGCAAGCGCGCCGGCATCCATGAGGGACTGGTGAAGCACCTGGCCGAAGGCGTCACGATTCCGACGACCTATGCGGGCGGGGCCCGGTCGCTCGAGGATCTCGCACTGTTCCGTGAGCTCGGGCGGGACAAGCTCGATATCACGATCGGCAGCGCGCTGGATATTTTTCGGCGGCAAGCTTTCGTACAAGGAAGTAGTCGCCTGCTGCAGGTAGGCGCAGGGGGCAGGCACATGATTCCGGGAGGAAGATCCGCTCTTCGCCGGTGTCATGCGCATGATTCATTCTCAAGGAGCTGATACTGGTAGGACGGATCACACCCCTCTGAGCCGGCTGCACATTCGCAGATACTGCCTGCACCTTGAAAGAGCTCGCAAGAGCTCTTTTTTTGCGTTCCGGAACTTTCATTAAATTTCATTTATGAGCTGGAAAGGGCTATATTTCCAATTCCGCCTAATGATACAATATGTAGGCAAAAGTGCAGAAACGGTACGGGCGCCGGGCAGGGGTTCAGGAGCCGGACCAGGAAAACACTTGAGAAGAGAGAGAGTGGGTCTATGAACGAAAAGGCTGCTCCGCAGCATGCCGAACCGGCAGAGCGGTCCATAGGGCCAAAGCTCGGCACCGGTTTGGCTTGTCTTTATTTTTTGGCCCGGTATCACCGGATTCCGCTGAATGCCGACCGGTGGAAGGACGAAGCGCTGCCTGCCGGCGGGGAACTGCCGCTGCCTCACCTCATGCGGCTGTCCCAGGAGGCCGGATTCAAAGTGAAAGCGCTGCGCACGCCGCTCGCCAAGCTGCACCGGCTGCCGCTCCCGGCCATGATTACGGATCAGGAGGGCGGCTACGGCGTGCTCGCCAAGCTGACCGATGACGAAGCGCTGCTCTTCGATCCCGAGACCGGGCGGCCGAAGACGCTGGCGATCCCGGATTTTGCCCGGCAGTGGGGAGGCACGGTCGTTCTCTTCACGCCCCGGCAGGGCAGGGGAGCGGCGGAGAGGCCCTTCGGCTTCCGCTGGTTCCTGCCTCTGCTCTGGAAGTTCCGCCAGTCGGTAATCGAGGTGCTGGCGGCATCTTTTATCCTCCAGCTGTTCGGCATCGCGCTCCCGCTGATCATTCAAGTGGTGATCGACAAGGTGCTCGTACATAACGGACTGACGACCCTTCATGTTCTGATGGCGGGCCTTGTGGGCATGGCCTGCTTCGAGTGGCTGCTCGGCATGGCCCGCACCTATGTATATCATCACACGACCGGAAGGCTCGATGTGATTCTCGGCACGAAGCTGGTGCGGCATATGTTCCGCCTGCCGCTCGTCTATTTCGAATCCCGCCGGGTCGGCGATACGATGGCACGGGTGCGGGAGATGGATCAGATCCGCCAGTTCCTTACCGGCTCGCCGCTGACGGCGCTGCTGGATGTCGGATTTATCTTTTTGTATATCGCGGTCATGCTGTTCTACAGCCCGGTGCTCACCTGCATCGTGCTCGGGGCGGTGCTGCTGCTGGCGCTTCTCTCGTGGGGGGTGACTCCCGTGCTTCGGCGGAAGCTCGAGGAGCGCTATGCCCGCAGCGCCGAATCGCAGGCGTTCATGGTCGAATCCGTATCGGGAATGCAGACGCTGAAGTCCTTTGCGCTCGAATCCACGATGCATGCCAAGTGGGAGGAGCTGCTCGCCGGGCAGATCCGTGCGGGCTTCCAGACCTCCATGTGGGCGGGGGGCGCAGGGACGACCGGCCAGTGGATCCAGCGGCTGAGCACCTTGGGGGTGCTCTGGTACGGGGCCTGGCTGGTGCTTCAGGGGGGCTTGTCGGTCGGCGGACTGATTGCCTTCCAGATGCTGTCCTCGCGCGTGAGCGAGCCGGTGCTCCGGCTTGTGCAGCTGTGGCGCGAGGTGCAGCAGGCCAGCTTATCCATCGAGAAGCTGAAGGACGTGTTCGAGACGAAGCCCGAGCCGGGCTCGGAGCCGGGCAAGACGCGTCTGCCCGCCGTTCAGGGGCATATCCGCTTCGAGGGCGTGCGTTTCCGTTACCGTCCGGGCGGCGCGGAGGTGCTGCAGGGCATCTCCTTCCAGGTCAAGCCGGGCAGCGTGATCGGCGTCGTGGGCCGGAGCGGCTCGGGCAAGAGCACGCTCTCCAAGCTCATCCAGCGGCTGTATGTGCCGGAAGCCGGACGCATTCTCATTGACGGCATGGATATCGGCCAGGCCGATCCCGTCTGGCTGCGCCGGCAGATCGGCGTCGTGCTGCAGGAGAGCGTGCTCTTCAGCGGCTCGGTGCGTGACAATATCGCGATTCATTCGCCCGGCGCTTCGATGGAGTCGATCGTGCAGGCGGCCAAGCTTGCCGGCGCCCATGACTTCATCATGGAGCTGCAGGAAGGCTACGATACGGCGGTCGGGGAGCGGGGGGCTTCCCTGTCGGGCGGCCAGCGCCAGCGCATCGCCATCGCGCGTGCGCTGCTGCTCAACCCGCCGATCCTCATCTTCGATGAGGCGACCTCCGCGCTCGATTACGAGTCGGAGCGCATCATCCACCAGAACCTCAGCCACATCTGCCGGGGGCGGACCGTCTTCATTATCGCGCACCGGCTGTCCGCCATGGCCAGGGCCCATGCGGTGATGGTGCTGGATAAGGGGCGTCTCGTCGAATCGGGCACACATCAGGAGCTGCTGGAGAAGGGCGGGCTGTATGCCCACCTGCTGCGGCAGCAGGAAAGGTAGGGGAGCCGGGTGTCGATCCTGCGGACAAGGAATGTGGAGGCGTATGATTTTTTGCCGGCGGCCCTGGAGCTTGAACAGACGCCGCCGGCCCCGCTCGGGAGGTGGATCATCTGGATCATCTTCACGCTTGTGCTGTCCTTGATCGCCTGGGCGTGCATCGGGACGATCGACGAGGTGGCCGTCTCCCGCGGCAAGGTCGTGCCGAGCGGCCGCGTGAAGGTGGTACAGCCGCTCGAGGAAGGTGTGATCGGAGCGATCCACGTGGATGAGGGCGATAAGGTCAAGGCCGGCCAGCTCCTGATGGAGCTCGATCCGGCGATGGATACGGCGGACCTCGAAGGGCTCCGCAAGAATCTGGCGGCCGCCAGGCTCGAGAAGGAGATGCTGGCGGCGGAGCGCGACGGCCGGGCGCCGGAGGAGCAGGTGCTCTCCGGTCTGCTTGCCGACTCGGGGCTCGCTCCCGGATTCCTCGAGGAGCTGCGCCGGCTGAAGACGGCGGGCGAGGCGGCCCACCGGGCGAAGGAGGATGCCCTGAAGCTGACGATCGCCCAG
The DNA here is from genome assembly GCF_000250655.1 of Paenibacillus mucilaginosus 3016. NCBI lineage: Bacteria > Bacillati > Bacillota > Bacilli > Caryophanales > Paenibacillaceae > Paenibacillus > Paenibacillus mucilaginosus. The sequence continues at coordinate 6,047,405 of NC_016935.1, read as the reverse complement.
CGGGAGAAAGAGATTTCGCTGGAGCGGACGAAGCAGGAGCAGGCGGAGAAAAAGTACATGCTGGAGCAGCTTACCCAGCAGGAGAAGCCGTCGGAGGACAAGTCGATGCTCGATGCGCTCAACCGGCGCAACGACCTGCTGACGGCGCAGCAGGAGGTCGAGTCCGCCATCACGAACGTGCGGAAGCTGACCGACAGCCTGGAGGAAGCCAAGAAGAACCTTCAGGCGCTGAACGAAGAGAGGGGGCAGACGCTGCTCGCCTCCATCGTCGAGAAGGACAAGACGATCCATGCGCTCGAAGCCGAGCTGCTCAAGGCCCAGACGAAGGTCGGCTACCGTAAGCTGGTGTCGCCGGCCGACGGGACGGTGCTCGGCATCGCCGCGCAGACGATCGGCGGAATCGTGACGCCGGCGCAGCCGGTCATTACGATCGTGCCCGACGGCACCGAGCTGATCGTCGAGGGGACGCTGCTTAACAAGGACATCGGGTTCGTCTCCGCGGGACAGGAGGTCCGCGTCAAGATCGACACGTTTCCTTTTCAGAAATACGGCACGCTGCGGGGCGAGGTGACGGAGATCAGCGCCGATGCGATCGACGATCCGGAGCTCGGAACGGTCTACCGGATGAAGGTCAAGCTGCTCGAGCAGCGGCTGAATGTGAACGGCAGCCCGGTTCCGGTGACGCCCGGGATGACCGTATCGGCTGAAGTGAAGACGGGGGACCGGAAGATCATCGAATTCTTCCTCTCGCCGATCCTGAAGTATGCCGAGGAAAGCCTGACGCTGCGGTAGCCTCAATACAACAAGGGGAGGAGCATTGCTGACATGACACTCTATCAACGGTGCGCCCTCTGGGCGCTGATCATTGCGGTTGCGGGCGGGAGCCTGCCGGTTTCGGCGCAAGAGGCGCCCCAAGCCGCCGCGGCACCGGCCGCCCCGGCGGCAGCTCAGGCTGCGGCGACCCAAGCGGAGCCGGCTTCCGGGGAAGCGGGCACCAATGGTGCTTCCGCGCAGGGCACAGACCCGGCGGGAGATCCAACCGCGGAAGGGGCAGGCGGCGTAGGCCCTGCCGCGCCGGCAGCTGACATCCGTTACCGGGCGGTGCCTGAAGCCGCTCATGAGGAGGTGCCCCTGGGCTCGGTGGCCTTGAGCCCGGAGGCCGAGGTGCAGGTGGCGGGCCCCGTGATCTGGTCGGGCGGTGGACGGCGGCTGCTGCATTTCTCGCTGCGCTACAAGAACGCAGGCGCAGGGGAGCTGGAATTCATGGAATACGGCGTCCGCCTCTACGGGGCCGGCGCGCAGGAATACAAGGTGAAGCTGCTGCCCAAGGAGCAGCCGCTCGAGCCGGTGATTCCGCCGTACTCCGAGCGGACGATTGAATATTACGCGGAGGTGGGCGACGGATTCGCCCTGGAGGACGCGGTCTTCCGCCTGATCCGCTGGGACTTCGGGACGGCCGGTTTCCAGAGCGTACTTGGCGATCTTGCGGTGCCGGCGGAATATGAGTATGCCGTGCCGGCGGGGACAAGGACCGCCGTCATGCTGGACGGCAGCCGGCTGAACGCCTATGCGGGAGCGTTCTTCCGCTATCCGGGGCCGGGCCGCGAGCAGGGCGTCACCGCGTTCCTGCATCTCGCTTCAGCGGGGGCAGCCCCGGTGAAGCTGACAGGACTGGAGGCCTGGCTCGAACTGGAGGGCCGGCGCTATCCCATGAAGGACGCGGAGGCGTGGGGCGAGCTGACGGCCGGCCCTTCGGGGGACGAGCCGCTCTCCGCGCAGTTCGACGTTCCGGTGGATGCGGATTGGGGCGGCGCCCGGCTCTGGCTTACGCGCAAGGCGAGCGAGGAAGCGGGCGGGGAGATTGACGCCCCGCTCGGCTCCTTCGCATTGGGTGAGCCTAGAGCGCTGGCAGAGGAGAAGCCTCTTGCTCCGGGCGGCGTGCAGATCGTGGAGGCCGGCCGGCTGCCCTTGGAGGTGTCCGTGGACCGGGTCTTCGAGCATCCGCAGGGACGGCTGAACGGCTTGTCGGTCCAGCTCCGGGTGAAGAATGCGTCGAAGGTGTCCGTGAAGCTGCCGTCATACGAGTATGCGCTGCTCAGCGGGGAGGGGAAGGAGTACGGCGCCGAGCCGGCCGGACTGGAGGAGGAGACCCGGCTGCAGCCCGGCGAAGAGCTGACGGTCAAGCTGGAGGGCGCCCTGCCTTATTCCGCGGATGCCTCCAAGGCGTCCGTGCTGGTCAAAGAACCGGCTGGGGAAGAGGATGAGGAGGCGGAGGGGCATCTGCTTCCGCTGGCGCATCTGGCTCTGCCGGCCCCTTCGCAGGAGGAATGGACGCCGGAGACGGCCCACCCGCTCCGCACGAAGTCGGGGACCTTCCCTTCCCGGCTCATCTCCATCAAACGCAGCCCCCATCTGCAGGAGGACCTGCTTACGGCAGAGGTCCGGGTCCGCGGGGAAAGCGGCAAAGCGAAGCCGCTGCCGTCGATGACGGGGGTATTTTCTCCTCGACGACTCGACCCGGATCGAGGCGTCGCCGGTCGTTCTGTCGCCGATCGGAGCGCTGCGGGACAGCGACGAGGCCAGCCTGTACTGGATCGGCCGCGTGCCCTTCAAGACGAAGTTCTCGGGCATCAAGCTGGTGCTTGAGGAAGAGACCGGCGAGGGCGGCGAGGAAGAGAAGGCGGCGACAAAGGAACTGGCCGCCTTCCGTACGGATGGCACGGATGCGGCCATTCCGCTGCGCAAGGACGGCGGGTCCCGCCGAAGCGCCCTGCATCCGGGCTACTCGGCCGTCGTCAAGCAGGCGCGGTCGTTCTCCGGGCCGACCGGCCAGATGGCCGTCGTACTCGTGGAGCAGACCAACGCGGAGAGCCGTTCGATGAAGCCGCCGGCGCTGCCGGGCTACTTCCGCACACCGGCTGGGGGTCTCTACCTGCCGGCGCAGCACAGCGAGATCGCGGGCGACATCACGCCGGACGGGAGTGCGCTGGTCGCCTATTGGACCCGCCTCCCGTACGGCCGCCAGGCCGACGATCTGCAGCTGGTGCTCGGGGAAGCGGTCGTGCCCTTCGGCGGAACGCCGGAGAGCGGCGAACCGCCGGCGGCTGCCGATAACGGGGCCGACACGGCTGCATCCTCATCGGCCGGGGATGACGAGGAGGATGGGAGCGATGAGCTCTATGTGAATCCGGCCGCCTATCCGCTGCCGGAGGAACCGGATGCCAAGGGTACGCTGCAGGAGCTCGTGCTCTATCCGTTCTCGCTCTCCGTCACGAAGGTGGAGCGGCTGAACGAAGGCGGACAGACCTCGTACCGGCTGAATTACACGCTGGACCGGGGTGCAACGTACGAGTCGCACCCGGAAGGGCGGCAGGTCGCCATTGAGGTCGAGACGGAAGACCATCACGTCACCACGAAGACGTACGCGCTCGGCTGGGCGGATGGCGAGGAGTCCGGCGGCGAAGGCTCCGACGTCCTGGCCACCGGGGACCGGAAGCTGACGATCGAGCAGGAGGGCACGGGCGAGACGACCGGGGCTTACCGGGTTCGGGTCTACGAAGTGTTCCAGAACCAGCGGGTGCTGCTTGCCGAGGATGAGTATCCGTAAGCGGCACAGCGGAAGGAAACAAGGGGGGGGCGGCTTTCAGTCGCCGCCCTTTTGGTTTTTTGCACGGCAAAATCTCCTCAGGGGGATGGCCGGGTGCCGGTCCGCGTGGTACGATGGAGGCTGTAGGATAAATGTCCAAAAACTGCCAAATGGTCCTGGCAGCAGTGAAGCGGATCGAGGGACTTCACCTTCTGGTACAGGGGATTTTCCTGACAGCTGGAACAGCGAAGTGTGGAGCAGGGGAAGCCCCGGCAGCTGTGAAACTCTTTTTTTAAGAGAGAACTCGGCACTCCTGCTCTTCCTACTGACCGGGCAGCGGAGACTTGAACAATCAGGAGGTAAGCGATGGGTACACTTATCGTGGTCACCGGGCTGGCACTTCTTCTCGCAATCTGGTATGAACTGAAAGGGATTCAATTCAAATTAAAGCAGCGGCTGCGCCATGACGAGCGGATCATCGAGCGGCTGGACTTGCTCCTTAACGGACTCGCGGAAGAAAAGAAACGTAAGGAACGGGAAGGCGGAGGAGAAGGATGAACGTGAAGGTAGAGCGTCTGCTCACTCCCGTAGGGATGAGCGCATGGAAGGAAGCCTTCGCTCTGCAGCAAATCCCGCGCCCCGATGAGTACTATGAGCTCTGCCTTGCCGAAAACGCGGCGGGAGAGCGGATTACGCTGTTCGCCTGTGCGGACGGGCGTATTCTGGGGGCGGCACACTTAAAGTACCGTTCGGATTATCCACCGTTTGGGAAGCAGGGTATTCCCGAAATCAACGATCTGAACGTATTCCCCGAGTACCGGAGACGGGGAATCGCCAATCTCCTGATCGGGGAGCTGGAGAGGGCGGCGGGGGATCGGCACGAGGTGATCGGGATCGGCGTCGGTTTGTACGCGGATTATGGGGCGGCCCAGCGCCTGTACAGCCGCCGGGGCTACATCCCGGACGGCCGCGGGGTGATGTATGCGAACCGGCCTGTGGTACCGGGAAGCCAGGTGAGCGTAGACGACGACCTGGTCCTGTATTTGACCAAGAGGCTTTCACCCGGCGAGGGGGAACTGAACGGAACCGGCCGGACGAAGAGAAGCGGACACTTAGGAGGGGCTCCTCATGGATGAAAAAGAGGCACGCCGCTGGAGGCTGGACCTGTTATTGGCGAAGCGGCGAAGAGAAGCCGTGAAGGCGGATTCTCCTCTTTTTCTGGATTGTATCCAGGCGCTCGGCGAAGGAACCCGGATCTGCAGCGGGGAGGAGTCGGACCGTCTCTATGCGAGGCTGCAGGGGGAGTATCCTTTCACGTCCTATGGGCGGATAGACTGGGAGCGGGTTCCGCATCAAGCTCTGCTGCAGAAAGACGTGCAGTTGTCTGCTGTGTCCGGAAGCAAGGAGTATTGGATTCTGTGGAGTCATGGAGACGCACCGGTGATCCGGACCTCGCTGCGGAAGCTGCTCGAGCAGCTCGACGAGGTGACTGCCGTTTCTCCGGATGTGTGGGCTTACCGGGAGGGCGAGGATGTTGTCGAATGGGGGCATGACGGGAGCTGCCGCCGAAGTCTCGGAAGGTAAGATTACCAGGGGAGGACTGCCGAAGATGACGACACCGGGAACACTGCTGGCGATTCTGCTGTCAGGCTTGATCGCTTTTTTCCTTGGCCCGCTGGGGGTTCTGGCGCTACTGGCGGCGATCTTCGGGCTGACGCTTAGTACGCACCTGCAGAATAAACAGATGCAGGAGGATCTCCGGAAGATCAAGCGTCATCTTGGTCTTCGTGATGAAGAGGAGATGAGCTTCCACATGTCCGATGAAGAGATTGAGCAGGAATTGTACCGACTGCACGGGGAGGGCAGGCAGGGAGAACGCACCCTGCTTGATCTGGAGATCGAGAAGGAGATCGAGAGGGAACTCGAGAAGGAGCTCGGCAAGGAACTCGAAGACGAGGAGAACAAGCCAGGCGGTAAGCGTTGACGAAAGAAGCGGTTTACTAAGCTGGTAAGGGGAGTGAAGCGGATGCGGATTCGACAAAGCCCAGGCGTCCGACTGCCGTGAGATTGCGCGGGTCCATGTCGCGAGCTGGCGGACGACTTACCGGGGGCTGCTGTCCTCCGGGTTCCTCAACGGATTATCGGAGGCGCGGCGGGAGCGGGGCTGGCAGCAGGCGCTGCAGCATCCCCAGCCTCACGAGCTCCTGCTGGTGATGGAGGCCCTGGGCGGAGAGATCATCGGCTTCGTCAACGGAGGAAGGCGCAGGGAACAGGACGAAGACACCGAAGCGGAGCTGTACGCCCTCTATCTTCTCGAGGACATGCAGGGAAAAGGGTACGGCAGAGCGTTATTCGGGGCGCTCGTTCACCATTTGGCCGGGCATGGATACCGTGCGCTGGAGGTCAGCGTGCTGGACGGAAATCCGGCGGAAGCGGTCTACCGTCATTGGGGCGGACAGCGGACGGGGAGCCAGCAGATCCGGATCGGGGAAGTGACCCGGGAAGAAATCCGGCTTCGCTGGTCCAGACTGGACGAATTCCTGTCGGATGGGAGGCTCCCGGAGTGAGATGTGGCTGAGATGAGGGCGCACGGTGGATGCGGAAACGTGGGGAGCAATGCAAGCGAACATGGGATCCGCGCAGGTCCGACTGAACAAAAATCTTTTGAACGGGAACAGGGAGCTGGGGTCTGATGGATGACGGGGGCTTGTATGAAGATCAGGAGGGGGGAGAAAAAGATGGCGTATACGCACAGGCCGGTGGAGGAAGAGGACTTTGAGAGCATCCGCCGGTTTCCGCAGAATGCAAAAGAGCTCTTCTTCATGTATCCCCGGTGGGCGTATCCGGTGAGTGCGGGGGAGATGTGGGAGGTCGCGCGGAGCCGGCTGCTGCCGACGGTACTGCTCGATGAAGAGCAGACTGCCGCTTACTGCAATCTGTACCCTGCCGAGGGGGAAGAGGGACTCTGGATCGGGAATGTAATCGTCTCACCCGTGCACCGGGGCAGGGGGGCCGGATCGGCTCTCCTGCGGATCATGATGGAGAAGGCGAAGCATGAGCTTGGCGCGGACCGGCTGAGTCTGATGTGCCACAGCATCAACACGGCGGCCCTGCTCCTGTACCATAAGCTGGGCTTTACGCCGTTTGACTGGGCGGAGAAAAACCGGTCCGGAGGGCGAGAAGCTTCTGCTGCTGAAGTTGAGAAGGTCCCTTGAAGACATGTAGGGGGCGAAAGTTGGGTTTCGTTGGGTTTCCTTTGCCAGGCCCATGCCGGCCGGCGCTATACCGCAGCGGGACGGTGCCAGTTGGCAGGGAGAGAGGCATCCTCCCAGCCGGGCTGCACGTTCAGAACGAAGTCGGTGTCCATTAGGGGACAGGCCGCTTCTTGCAGTGTAATAGAATGACATTCGGTCCGACGCAGTGTGTCCTTCCCGGCTGGATTCGCAGCCGATCGCCCCGGAGCTGTAAACAGCCAAAAAGCCTGGCCGGCGGCCAGGCTTACAAGTCCATAAACAACAAAAAAACCAACTCATTGCAAGAGGGCGAAACGCCATGTTACAATGAAAACTGGTCTGTCAAAACGACAAAAAAGTATGTGTGTATAACATCCTAATAATATAATAGCACACAAAAGCTTACTTGTCAAATGACGGGCCGATATCTGTAAGCAAGGAGCGGTGCTATGACCATCGGCAGAGAAGAACGGGTGCAGGAGCAGCAGCGGCTGAAGGCTGTGCTGGGGGAGATCCGCGGCAGGCTGGAGAAGCTGCAGGAAGAAGCGGGCGGGTTCAAGGAAGATATCGTCGAGATCCGAAAGCACTTCTGGGACGATGTCACGATCAATCTCGACGGGGCGGAAGAAGTGTATGAAACGTTCGCCAGTCTGAAGCAGCAGGCGGAGGTGCTCTCGGAGCGGGAGCGGGGCCACCGGCGCATGCAGGCGCAGGTACGGCTGCTGAGACGTCTGCAGGAGTCGCCTTATTTTGGCCGGATCGACTTTCGCGAAGAGGGCAGGGACGGTACGGCGGAAGCGGTCTATATCGGCACGGGCTCGCTGCTGGACGAAGAAGGGCTCGCTTTCCTGATCTACGACTGGCGGGCGCCCGTCGCCTCCATGTACTACGATCACGGCCCCGGCCCCGCCGCCTATGTGACGCCGGGCGGTGAGATCCGGGGAGAGCTCGAGCGCAAACGGCAGTATATCATCCGGGACGGGCAGCTCCGGGCCGTCTTCGATACGGGCCTCACGATCGGCGATGAGCTGCTGCAGCATGTGCTGGGCGGCGCTTCCGACTCGCGGATGAAGAGCATCGTCGCCACGATCCAGCGGGAGCAGAACCGCATCATCCGCAGCGAACAAAGCCGTCTGCTCCTCGTGGAAGGAGCGGCCGGCAGCGGCAAAACGTCGGCGGCCCTGCAGCGGATCGCCTACCTGCTCTACCGGTACCGCGAATCGCTGCGGGCCGACCAGATTGTGCTTTTCTCCCCGAACGGGATGTTCTCCGCGTACGTGTCGTCGGTGCTGCCCGAGCTCGGGGAAGACAACATGCAGCAGACGACCTTCCAGGAATACCTGGACTACCGGCTTGCGGAGGACTTCCGTGTGGAAGACCCGCTCGATTCCCTGGAGTACGTCTACGGTGAGTCCGAGGGGAAGACGGAAGAACTGCGGTTATCCGGAATTGCCGTGAAGTCGCAAGCCTCCTTCCTGGAGGCCCTTCAGCAGTATACGGACTTCCTCGGCCGCGAGGGGGGCATGAAGTGGCGGCCGCTGACATTCCGCGATACCGTGATCGTGAGCGGGGAGGAGATCGATGCGCGGTTCAGGGCGCTGGACCCGTGCCAGTCGATTGCGGGCCGGCTTGAGCAGATCGCGAAGGAGCTTGTCCGGTCGGCGCAGGCCTACATGCGCAGCCAGCTTTATGCGGACTGGGTGGAGGAAGAGATGCAGACGCTGGATGCGGAAGCCTACTTGAAGGCGTACAGCCGGCTGCAGCAGCGCAAACGGTTCTCGGAGGAGACGTTCGATGATTTTGACCGGGAATATGAAGAGCTTGCGAAGGCTCTGCTGCAGGAATATGTCACGCCGCTCAAAAGGTGGATCCGCAGGCTGAAGTTCCTCGATATACAGGGGATGTACATGGCTCTGCATGCCGATCCGCTCCTCCGCCGTGCCCATCTGGATCCGCTCGCCGGGAATCCGGCGGAGGTTGACGGGTGGTGCGCTTATACGGTCCGACGGCTGGAGAAAGGGGAGCTGCCCTATGAGGATGCGGCCCCGTACCTGATCTTCAAGGAATCGCTGGAGGGCTTCCGTATGAACTTGTCGGTCCGTCATGTGTTCGTGGATGAGGCGCAGGATTACACGCCGCTGCAGTGGGCCTATCTGCGCCGCCTGTTCCCGCGCAGCCGGTGGACGGTGCTCGGTGATCCGCTTCAGGGGATCGGAGCCCACCTCCTGGGCGTGCGGGAGATGAATCACCCCGCTGTGCTGGCGGCCCCTGCCGAAACGGAGCGCATCCGGCTTACCCGGACCTACCGTTCGACCCGGCCGATCGTGGAGTTCACCCGGACGCTGCTTCCGGGCGCGGAGATCGAGCCCTTCGACCGGGAAGGGCCGAAGCCAACCTTGACGGTGACCGGCAGGGAGAGCCTCGCCGAAGAGATCCGGCGGAGAACGGAGAAGGTCCGGGAGGCCGGACACCGGACGATCGCCATCCTGTGCAAGAATGAGCGGGAGAGCCTCGAGGCTTACGAACGGCTCCGCGACGTCATGGAAGTGAAGCGGATTGGTCAGCACGGGGGTTCCTTTGAGCCCGGCGTGCTGGTGCTTCCCGCCTACTTGGCGAAGGGTGTGGAATTCGATGCCGTGCTGATGTATGACGTATCGCAGGAGCGGTATGGCGGGGAACGGGAGCGCAAGCTCCTCTATACGGCCTGCACGCGGGCGATGCATGAGCTTCACTTGTTCAGCTGCGGGGAGCCGAGCCAGCTGCTGCAGGAGGCCCCTTCCGAGACCTATAGGGTACGAAACCCCCTTGACAACCGCCATCAATAAAGTCATAATGACATTATTGATGGTGGCACTTCGAAACTGCCGTGGGTAAGAAGCAGGTGTTACACGGAGAGGAACGCAAAACATTTCCTGGGGAATAATGGGTTTCCCGGGGAGTGCTGAAAGGCGGCTTCGAGCCGGCCGGAACGCTGGCGGAAGGGGATTTTCACCGCTTTCTGGCTGACGCTGGCCGGCCCTGGCTGCCCTTGGGCAGGGAGAGTCACCCGCAAGCTCCATGAAATCGGCCGTGGAGGATAGGAAGCATCAGGAAGGGGAGATGATACGTATGAGAGCACTGATCGTGATTGATTATACGGTGGACTTCGTGACCGGCAAGCTGCCCGTCGGGGAGCCGGCCCTTGCGATCGAGGGGGAGATTGTCCGTCTGACCGAGGAATTTCTCCGGGAGGGGAGCGAAGTCGTGATGGCGGTCGACCTTCACGAGGAGGGGGATCCCTACCACCCCGAGAGCCGTCTGTTCCCGCCGCACAATATCCGCGGGACCGGCGGAAGAGACCTGTACGGGAAGCTGCAGGAGGTCTACGAAGCGAACCGGGAGCGGATCCGCTGGATGGATAAAACCCGGTACAGCGCCTTCTGCGGCACGGATCTGGAGCTGAGGCTGCGGGCGCGCGGCATCACCGAGCTTCACCTGATCGGTGTCTGCACGGACATCTGCGTGCTGCATACCGCTGTGGATGCCTACAATAAAGGCTTCGGCATCACCGTGCACCGGGGAGCGGTCGCGAGCTTCAACCCGGCAGGGCATGAATGGGCGCTGGGTCACTTCGAAGGATCATTGGGAGCCCGGGTCATCTAGACGTCAGGGCAGCCGGCTCCCAGCCGGCGCGCAGCATCCCCCCGAACAGGCGGCTGCTGCAGAGGAAGTACAGAGAGACAGGAGACGAGCAGACACATGGCTTACGACAATTTGACCCTTCATACGGATAAATATCAGATCAACATGATGTACGCCCACTGGTTCCACGGGACACTCAACGACAAGGCTGTCTTCGAGGCTTACTTCCGCAAGCTGCCGTTCGGCAACGGGTATGCGGTGTTCGCCGGTCTGCAGCGGATTGTGGAATATATCAAGGAGCTGCGCTTCGACGAGCCCATGCTCGCTTACCTCGCGGAGCAGGAGGAGAATTACGATCCGGCGTTCCTCGAGGAGCTGCGGAAGCTCCGCTTTACCGGCCATTTGTGGTCTGTCCCCGAAGGGGAGCTGGTGTTCCCGAACGAGCCGCTCATCCGCGTGGAGGCCCGGGTGTTCGAGGCGCAGCTGATCGAGACGGCGCTGCTCAACTTCCTCAACTACCAGACCCTGATCGCAACGAAAGCTTCGCGCATCCGGCAGGTGGCGGGAGACGACATCCTGCTCGAGTTCGGCACGCGCCGTGCCCAGGAGGCGGATGCGGCCGTCTGGGGGGCCAGAGCGGCTTATCTGGCCGGCTTCGACGCCACGTCGAACCTGCGGGCCGGGATGCGCTTCGGCATCCCGACCAAAGGAACGCATGCCCATGCCTGGGTGCAGGGGCACGAGTCCGAGGAGACGGCGTTCGAGCGGTTCGCCGCCGCCCTGCCGGACCAGGTGACGCTGCTCGTCGATACGTACGATACGCTGAGGAGCGGTATCCCCAACGCAATCCGGACGGCGAAGAAGATGGAGAGCCAGGGCAAGCGCATGCAGGGGGTGCGCCTGGACAGCGGGGACCTTACGTACCTGTCGAAGACGGCCCGGCAGATGCTCGACGAAGCGGGGCTGTCTTACGTCAAGATCACGGCTTCGAACGATCTGGACGAGAATATTATTTTCAACCTGAAGGCGCAGGGGGCGGCCATCGATTCGTGGGGGGTGGGCACCCAGCTCATCACCTCGGCGGATCAGCCTTCGCTCGGCGGCGTCTACAAGCTCGTAGCCCGCGAGAGCGGGGGAGAATACGTGCCGGTGATCAAGATCTCGGGCAACCCCGAGAAGGTCACCACACCGGGCCTCAAGGAGACCTACCGGATCGTGAACCGGAAGAGCGGCAAGGCGGAAGCGGATTACATCGCGCTGAAGCATGAGGACGACATGCTCAAAGGGGAGCCGCTGAATCTGTTCGACCCGGTCCATCCTTACCTGTCGAAGACGGTAGAGGACTACGAAGCGCAGCCGCTGCTCAAGGAGATTTTCCGGAACGGGGAGCAGGTGTATACGCTGCCCGGCCATGAGGAGATCCGCGAGTACCACCGTTCGAGGCTCGGTCTGTTCTGGCCCGAGTATATGCGCAAGCTCAATCCCGAGCGCTATCCGATCGACCTCAGCCCGGCGGCATGGGAGCTCAAGATGAATTTGATCAAGCAGCATCAGAAGCAGTAAGGCGAAGCTGTATTATCATATGAATGTAACCAGGCCCGGAGCCGGTTCCAGCAGGAACCCGGCTGCCGGGCTTTTTTTCTCCTCCTGATTTTCTGCTTCAAGGCAACGGACTGGAAGTAGGTCCCAGGTACTGTGCCTTTTTTTACAAATTTCGATAATCTTAATACAGAATTTACAATCGGTTGATCTTCCCCGAATCGTGATGCTTTACTTTTAAAATGTATACATACTGAATTGATTCGTGGAGGGATTATTCATGAAAAAGAACAAGATCGCCAAAGGGATTGCCGTATCCGGACTGCTGCTGTCCATGGTGCCGGCTGGAATATCTACCGCTGCGGACGATGCGGCCAAGACGACGCAGGGCCAGGCGCCGGTGTCCAAGAATCTGATCGTGCTGATCGGCGACGGGATGGGCCCGGCCCAGGTGGCGGCCGCCCGGTATTATTCCAAGACGAAGCTGAACCAGGAGCACCTGAACCTCGACAGCTACTATGTGGGACAAGCCACGACATATGCCGACCGCGGCGAGGACGGGGGTAAGGTCGTTTCCGGCGTCGTAACGGACTCGGCATCCGCCGGGACGGCCTTTGCCACAGGCCACAAGACGTACAACGCGGGCATCTCCGTATCGAATGAGGATGTCTCGCTGCCGTATGCGTCCGTGATCGAGGCGGCCGAGAAGAGCGGCAAGGCGACGGGCCTGGTCACCACCGCCCGCATCACGCATGCCACGCCGGCGGTCTACGCCTCCCATGTGCGCTCCCGGGACAATGAGAACGCGATTGCTTCGCAGTACCTCGACAGCGGCGTGGACGTACTGTTCGGCGGAGGCAAGCAGTTCTTCGTGACGAAGGAGGAGAAGGGCAAGCGCCCCGATAAGAGCCTGCTGCCGGACTTCCAGGCGAAGGGCTACCAGCTGGTCGAGAATGCCGAGGGGCTGCAGTCCCTGACGGCCAAGAACAGCAAGGCGCTGGGCCTGTTCGGCAGCTCCCATGTCGCCTATACGCCGGACCGCGACGCTTCGACTCCGAGCCTCGCGGCCATGACGGGCAAGGCGCTCGAGATTCTCTCGGCGGACGAGAAGGGCTTCGCGATCATGATCGAGGGCGGCCGGATCGACCACGCGTCCCACGCCAACGATTTCCCGTCGACGGTGCAGGAGGTCATGGACTTTGATGCGGCGGTGAAGGTGGCGATGGATTTTGCCAAGAAGGACGGCAATACCTCGGTCGTGATTACGGCCGACCACGAGACGGGCGGTCTCTCTCTATCCCGGGACAACCTGTATGAGCTGAATATCGACCTGTGGGACAAGCAGAAAAAGTCCTCTGAAGCGCTCATTCCGCTGCTGACCAAAGCGACGACCATCGAGGAAATCAAGCAGATTGTAGCGGATAACACGTGGATTACCGACCTGACGGACGAAGAAGCCCAGTTCATCCTCAAAGGGGACGGCTCTTCCTACAAGCAGGAAGGCGCGTACAACAACGTGATCGCGAAGCGCCTCCTCGTCGGCTGGTCCGGTCACGGCCACTCCGCGGTAGACGTAGGGGTATGGGCATACGGTCCGATTGCCGACCAGGTGAAGGGCCAGATCGACAACACGCAGATTGCCAAGGCGAGCGCTTCGGTGATCGGCGTGGACCTGGCGGCAGCGGCAGCGGAGCTGCAGGCGAAGTACCTGTATCCGAAGTTCAAAATCACCCGCGAAGGTACGGTGCTGTATCCGGCGAAGGCGCTGGGCGAGAAGCTTGGCGCGGCCGTGGTCTGGGATGAAGCCTCCCGCAGCGTGAAGCTGACGAAGGGAAGCCAGAGCATGACCGTCAGCGTCGAGACGAACAAGGTGCAGCTGAACGGGCAGGACGCCGCCTATGCCGCCAACGTGGACAACGGTTCGCTGTACCTTCCGCTTGAAGCGTTCAACAGCCTTACCGGCACAAGCATGACTTGGGACTCGCTGTCCGAGCGGCTGGTTCTGAAATAAGACGCTTCAGCAATGGGCGAACAGGACAGGAGAACTGCGGTTCTCCTGTTGCTGTTTTCCAAGATGATCATCATGAAAGGCGGTTGACTTCCTTATGAATCCGATCCATACCGGTGTCATGATCCGAATGGAGCATGTCACCCAAGCGTTCGCCGTGAACGGCCGGCCGCTTCCGATCCTGAAGATCCCGGCCTGGGAGGTGAAGCGCGGGGAACGCCTGGCGATCATAGGTCCGAGCGGCAGCGGGAAGAGCTCCCTGCTTCACCTGCTGAGCGGAATCCAGAAGCCGGACGGCGGCACGATCCAGGTCGACGGGCTGGAGCTCACCGGTCTGCCCGAAGGGGCGAGGGACAAGTTCCGGGCGGAGAAGGTGGGCTATATTTTTCAGGACTTTCATCTCATTCCTTCGCTGACCGCCCAGCAGAATGTCGAGCTGGTGCTGCCCTCCGCCATGCCGAAGCGGGAGAAGCGGACGCGCATCCGGGAGTGGATGGAGGCAGTCGGCATGGCGGACCGTATGGATCACCGGCCGGCACAGCTCTCGAGGGGGGCAGCAGCAGCGTGTGGCGATCGTCCGGGCACTGATCAACCGGCCGCCGCTCCTTCTGGCCGACGAGCCGACAGGGTCGCTCGATTACGAGACGGCGGGAGCCCTGATGGCGCTGCTGCTGGGTCTTTGTGCCCGGGAGGGCAGCACGCTGATTACGGTCACGCATGATCTGCATCTCGCCCGGACGTTCTCCAGGACGGTGCATATCGGCGAGATCAATGCGCTCGTCCGGCCTGCGCAGGAAGCGGCGGCCGCCGGAGAGAAGGAGGGGGTTGCGCTGTGATGACGCTCTTGTGGCGCAATCTATGGCACCGGAAGGGACTGTCCCTGCTGACGGCACTGTCCGTGGCCCTGACCGTGGGGCTGCTCGTCTTTCTGATTCTGGTCAAAGCGGGCATCGAGGAAGGGGCGGCTAAGGGCTACGGCCCGTTCGAGCTGGTCGTTGGAGCCGACGGAAGCGAGACCCAGCTCGTGCTGAACACGTTCTATCACGTGGATGTGCCGACCGGCAACATTCCGTATGAGATATTCGAGGGGCTTGCCAAGGACCCGCAGACGGCCGCCGCCTACGCGATGACGACAGGGGACAACTACAACGGCTATCCGATCGTCGGGATCGAACCGGCGTATTTCCCCGAGCGGTACGGGGACCGCAGGCTCGCGGAAGGAAGGCTCTATGCGGCCTCCGGCGAGGTGGTCCTGGGCGCGCATGCGGCCCGTGAGCTTGGCGTTCATGTCGGCGGCACCTTCAAGGGCGGCCATGGCCTGGTGGAATCCCATGGGGCCGGTGAAGTGGAACATCATGAAGTGGAACATCATGAAGTGGAAGATCATGTAGCGGAAGATCATGAGGCGGAAGATCATGGGGAAGAGGGGCATGAGGAACCGGCGGAAGCGGGTCACGAGGCCGGAAAGGAAGAGGAAGAACATGAAGCGGCAGGGCATGGAGAGCCGGGCGATGCCCATGACTCGTTCGAGTACAAGGTGGTCGGCATTCTTCCCATGCTGAACACCGCGGATGACCGGGCCGTATTCACCACCGTCGATTATGCATGGAAGGTTCACGGGGCGGAGGCGCAGCAGCACCGGGAGGTGACCGCGGTGCTCGTCAAGCCGAAGTCGATCGGCGGCGCACAGGCGCTGAAGCTCGCTTACGACAAGCTGGACAACGTGCAGGCTGTCTATACGAGCAAGGCCGTGGCTGATGTCGTCAATCTCGTCGACCAGGGTACGGCCATGCTGAACGTGGTTTCGGTGCTCTGCGTGCTGCTGGCGGCGATCTCGATTCTGCTGTCGCTGGTGGCCGCAGCGGGAGAGCGGAGCAAGGATGCGGGGCTGCTGCGGCTGATCGGCAAGCCGGCTTCGTTCATCTGGTTCACGCTGCTGGGGGAAGGGCTGCTGATCACGGCGATCGGTCTGGCAGCGGGCCTGGCCATCGGGCATCTGGGCAGCTACTTAGGCGCCACGGCGATGTTTGAGTTCTCCGGCATTCACGTCAACGCGCTGACCGTGGCGGAAGGCGAGGGACTGCTCGCTGCAGGCACACTGCTGGTAGGGGCCGCCGCGTCGATGGGGCCGGCCTTCCGGGTATACCGGGCGGACCCGCTGCAGCTGTTCCGGTCTTAAGAGAGAGGAGAGACTCATGATGAAAAAGCTTACCTATGCGATGCTCTGCGGCTGCCTGCTGCTGACCGCGTGCGGCAAAGTCTCGCCGTCCGGCGGGGCGGCGGAAGCCGGCGGCTCGTTCGCCGATGCGGCGAAGCCGGCAGCGCCGGCGCAGGCTCCAACGCAGGCGCTAACCGCCGCGCCAACCGCCGCGCCAACCGTGCCGGCCCCGGCTGCCGGCGAGTCCGTGCCCGCTGCAGCTGAGCCTGCACCGGCGGCAGAAGCGCCGTCTGCCGCGGCTGCGACAGCGCCGGCACCGGCCGCGCCCGCCGCCGCGCCTGCCGCAGCTGCTGCCGCTGCCGGGGAGCCGCCGCCGGCAGCGGCCAAGGGCGAGCCTGCCGCGCCTGCCGGCCAAGCCGCCGCACCGGCGCCGGCCGCCGGCGAGCTCACGCCGCCGCCCGCCGCGTCCCCGGCTGCCGGCAAGGCCGCTCCGGCACCTGCCGGGGCAGCGCCCGCCGCAGCCCCCGCGCCGGCCAAAACTTCGGGCCCGCCGGTCATCGGCTGGGACGAATTCTTCGACAACGACAAGCAGACGACGCCGTCGAACAAATTCTGGGATCTCAGCGGGAAGACCGTCGAGATCAAAGGGTATATGGGCGAGGTGCTCTCGATGGAGAACCACTGGTTCCTGCTCATCCCCGAGCCGGGAGCCGAGTGTCCGTTCGACAATGGGGATGAAACCTACTGGAACCGGATCATGATCGTGTTCGTGCCGGAGGATGTGAAGCTGCGGTATACCCAGGGTCCGCTGAAGATCACGGGACGGCTGGATGTCGGCATCAAGGTGGACGAATCCGGCTACAAGACGATGTTCCGTCTCTATGACGCCCAGTTTGAGAAAATGAAGGAATAGGAAATATATGGGTATTTAGTCGCAGGGACTGCTTATTTTACTACACCATTTTACAAAAACTCCACATGCCCTTAATTCTACCTTTACATTCCCTGGGTATGATGGACTTGTTGATTCGTTCAATTTAAAAACGAAGATCGGATGGTGCGTTCAGTCATGGAAATGAACAGAAGAACATTCCTTACGTATTTGGGGTCGGGTACCGCCGCATTGGCGGCTGCAGCAGCAGGCCTGGGGTCGCTTACAGAGAGCAAAGCAAGCGCGGCCGCGGCTTCCCATTTGTTCGGCTACAAGAGCAACAAGGTATCCGGCTTCTTCGAGCCGATCGGACACAGCAAGGAAGACCAGCTGCTGCTTCCCAAGGGATTTACATATGATGTGGTCGCGGCTTACGGCGACAAAATCAACGAAGCCGGCGATACCTTCGGCTTTAACAACGACTTCACCGTGTTCTTTCCGATCGAGGGCTCGAACAACCACGGTCTCCTGTGGGTGAACCACGAGTATTCCTCCGACCTGTTCGTACACGGGGCTCCTGCGGGCGCTGACGGCAAATATACGGCTGAGCAGATCAAGAAGTCGCTGTACAATCAGGGCGGCTCGATCATTGAACTGAAACGCGGGGAAGACGGCAAGTGGGCAATGGACACGAAGTCGAAGTATGCCCGCCGCGTAACCGGCCTGACCATGATGAAGCTGGTCGGACAAGCTGCCGGCAGCAATGCGGTGGGCAGTGCGGTTCAGGTGCAGGGTACTTTCGCGAACTGCTCCGGTGGGATGACGCTGTGGAACACGCTGCTGACCTGTGAGGAGAACTTCGAGGAGACAGCCGAATTGGCAGGGCTGAACCCAACGCACTACGGCTGGGTGGTCGAGGTCGATCCATTCGATTCGTCCTTCGAGATCCGCAAGCACACCTCCCTCGGCCGGTTCAACCACGAGAACACGGCGATGGGCCTGAGCAAGGACGGCCGTGTCGTAGTCTACATGGGTGACGACAAGAAGGACGCGTGCGTGTACAAGTTCGTGTCCAAGGAAAAGTATATCCGAGAGATGGGCCGCGCCAATACGAACCTCCTGTACGACGGCACGCTCTATGCGGCGGACATGAAGAAGGGCAAATGGATCGCCCTGACGATCGAAGCGGTGCAGAAGGCGCTGGCCGACGAGAAGTTCAAGGTGCCGAGCCTGATCAAAGCGAAGAAGGAAGATCTGCTCGCCAAATTCCAGACGCAGGCGGACGTAGTGGTGAATACGCATGAGGCGGCCCTGATCCTCGGCGCTACGCCGACGGACCGTCCGGAGGATATCGAGATCTGCCCGTTCGACAACACGTTCTTCGTAGCCCATACGAACAACGACAACCACGGCAACATTCACGGCCATATCACCCGTTTCTTCGAGAAGGACAGCGACCTCGGCGCGCTTGAGTTCGACTTCGAGATCTTCGCGGCCGGCGGGCGCCAAAGCGGCTTCAGCGCACCGGACAACCTGACGTTCGACAGCGCAGGCAACCTGTGGACCGTAACGGATATGTCCTCGAGCTCCATGAACAAAGGCGTGTTCACCTCCTTCGGCAACAACGGCATGTTCGTCATCCCGACGACCGGACCGAACATGGGCCAGGCGATGCAGTTCGCTTCCGCACCGCTTGATGCCGAGCTGACGGGCCCTTGGTTCACGCCGGATGAGACGACCCTGTTCCTCGCCGTGCAGCATCCGGGTGAGAACACGACGGATCTCGCGAAGCCGACGAGCATGTGGCCGCACCGTCCGGGCGACACCATGCCGCGTCCGGCTGTCGTAGCCATCACCGGTTTCCAATTCTAAAGGGATTCCTTCCCAAGCAAAGGAGCTGAACCCCATGCCATTCGGCAATATCGGCATACCCGGTCTCATACTTATTCTGATCATCGCGCTCATCATCTTCGGACCTTCAAAGCTGCCGGAGCTAGGCCGTGCCTTCGGCCGGACGCTCAGCGAGTTCAAGAGCGCCACACGCGGCCTTATCAACGACGAGGACAAGGGGCAGGCCGACAAGCCGCAGGACAAGCCGGTTTCCGGCACGGGCACCGCATCCGCGGTCGAAGTGCAGCCGACACTGGCGGCGGACGGCAAGAAGTAAAAGGGACGTGCGGTCTCCCGCCCGATTGTGATGGAGCGGGGGGCTGCGGTCTGTGTTACGGAGGAGTTGCAGCTTGACAAGTTCCGGGCAAGATACGCATGTTTATACCCATCTGGAGGAGCTGCGCAAGCGGCTCATCATTACCTTCGCTTCCTTCCTGGTGGCCCTCGTGGCGGCCTTCCTGTACGCGAAGCCCATCTACAGCTGGCTCGTAAGCGACATGGACGGCAAGCTGACGGTGCTCGGTCCGACAGACATCCTCTGGGTGTACCTGATGATCTCCGGCGTCTTCGCGCTTGCCGTAACCATCCCGGTAGCGGGACTGCAGGTATGGAAGTTCGTCCGTCCGGCCCTGACGCCGGAGGAGCGAAGAGCGGCGCTCGGCTACATTCCCGCACTGGCGGTTCTGTTCGCCGCAGGCATTGCATTCGGTTATTTCGTGCTCTTCCCGATGGTGCTCTCGTTCCTGAAGGGAATGGCCCAGGGCCAAGTGGAGACGATGTACACGGCGGACAAATATTTCCGCTTCATGCTGAACCTGACGCTGCCTTTCGGGCTTCTGTTCGAGATGCCCGTGGTTGTCATGTTCCTCACGAAAATCGGGATTCTGAATCCGCTGCGTCTCGCCAAAATGCGCAAGATGGCGTACTTTTTGCTCACGGTCATCTCGATTACGATCACGCCCCCCGATTTTATCAGCGACATCCTCGTCATCGTGCCCCTGCTGATTCTCTACGAATTCAGCATCACGCTCTCCAAATGGGTCTACCGCAAACAGCTGGCCGCCGCCCCGGCGGAAGTGCCGCAGTCCTGACCCCCCTCCTGAAGAACGTCTGTCCTCCCCGGCAGGCGTTTTTTGCTGTGTCGGGCTTGCAGGCAAGGACCCGCGATTTGCGGGTAATAACAGGGAGCGGGGGCGCTTTGCCAATCGGGGCCATCCCGTGTAAGATATAGGCTGGATGTACTCTTGCCAACCTAGAAGGAGTGATTGCTGTGGCTTTGGGAGCCCGTGTGCTCAAGACGGGGATCGCGGTCACCCTGTCCCTGTATGTGGCCTTGCTGCTGGGATCGGCCTCGCCGGTCATTGCGGCGGTCGCGGCGATCTTCGCCATGCAGCCGTCGATCTACCGGTCGTGGCGCTATTTTCTGGACCAGCTGCAGACCAACGTGCTCGGAGCGGCGCTGGCGCTGGCGGCCGGACGCTTTTTCTCGAACGAGCCGCTTGCGATCGGGATTGTCTGCATCCTTGTCATTCTTATCTGTCTTCAAATGAAAATGGAAGAAACGATAGGCATCACGCTCGTCACGGTCGTAGCGGTGATGGAGGCGTCGGGGCAGTGGGATTTTGCCCTCAACCGGTTCCTGCTTTCTCTGGTCGGGATCGGCGCGGCGTTCCTCGTCAACATCTTCTTCATTCCGCCGAAGCCGAAGGAGCAGTTCGTCTCGCAGATCCACTCCGTATTCCAGAAGATGTCGCTGCTCCTGCGGACCGTGATCTCCGACGAGATCAAGGAGTCCGTCTTCCGGGAGGAAAAGGCCGCGCTGGGCGGCGCATTGAAGTTGCTCGCAGGCAAATATTCGCTCTTCGAGGAAGAGCAGAAGAAGCTCAAGCGGGCCAAATACAGCCGCTCGCGTCATCTTGTCGTGTATAAGCAGATGCTTCACACGATGGAGAAGGGCGCCGAGGTGCTGGATGTCATCGACGAGCACTACTTCGGGGCCGGCCGTTCGCCGGAGGCCGACGAGATGTTCGACCACCACCTGGAGCGGCTGATCAAGTACCATGAGCATGTCATGCTGAAGTTCGACGACAAGCTGAAGCCGGACAGCCAGGAAGCCGAGAACTTCGAGGAAGAGAACACCCGGTTCATGGACTGGGTGGTGCACCGCTGCAGCCAGGGCCTTGAGGGCTCGGTCCGGCTGTCCGTCGTGGCGGCCGTGATGTACGACTACGGGTACCAGACCGGCCGGCTGAACCGCCTTGTGGAGCAGTTCAAGGGCGGAGCGGACCTGAAGGACCCGCTGGACTTCTCGCTCGAGCGTCTGCGCAGAAATTTTGATAGGAGTTGATTTGTGGATATGTAATTTTGATAAGAGCTGATTTGTGGATATGTAATTTTGATAAGAGCTGATTTGTGGATATGTAATTTGGAGAGTCAAAGCGGCGGAGGCTGGGGTAAACCTCCATAGGAAATGCTGTAGGTACAAGCGGTTTACCGCAGCAGACAGAGGAGGGGGTCCCATGAATTCCGTCAAGCTCAGACGCATCCGTCAGGCGGAGAGGCAGTATCACGAGCAGTACTACAAGAAGGTTCACCTGTATCAAAAAGGCTCCTGGCTCAGCCGGCCGATTCCGCTGGTGATGGAGCTGGCCGAGAAACTGGATGAAAAGCGGAATCAGCCGCAGCCCGTGCGGGTGCTTGATCTTGGCAGCGGCGTCGGACGCAACGCGATTCCGCTGGCGAAGCGGTTCATGCCGTCCGGCGGTTCGGTCCACTGCGTCGACCTGCTCGATTCGGCGCTGCAGAAGCTGAAGGAGTACTGCCGCCGCTACGGCGTCGAGGAGGCGGTGACATGCGAGCAGGCGGACCTCGGAGAGGTGGCCATCGGCAAGGAAGCCTACGATTACATCCTGGCAGCCGGGGCGATGGAGCACTGCGGGTCGGAGGAGGTGCTAAAGCGCACGGTGCGGTCGATGGCCGAAGGCGTGCGCCCGGGCGGGATTCTCTGCATCCTGATGAATACCGACATCGAGGAGTTCGACAAGCGCACGGGAGCGAAGCGCGAGACGATGATCGAGGTCGTGCTGAAGTCGGACGAGGCGCTGAAGCTGCTGCGTGAGGCGGCGGAAGGCTGGGAGGAGCTCCATGCCGAAGTCGAGCCGCTGCATCTCGGGATCAACCGCGGCGACGTGCCGGTGCTGATGAAAGGGCACTGTGTCGCTTTCGGGGCACGCAAGCCGCCGCGCTAGGCAGACCTTCGGCGCGGCAGCCTGTTCCGCTGTATCGGATCAAGAGGCTGTTCGATAGGATTCCCTCTTGTTCCGGGAGCCCTGCGGGTACTTACCGCAGGGCTGTTCGACGTATATCGCTATCGTATATTTCGGATCTCCGACCCCGCCGGAAGCCTTCATCGGGGATCGCTTCCCCTTGGGCACCAGTCCTGTCTTTCGGGCATATGCTGTGACAGAAGGGCCTCTCTGCCGGCTGATCTCCGGCTTGCGCAGGCCGGCCGCCAGAGGGATGAAGGAGGGCTTAGAGATGGATGTGCTGGAAGCGATGAGAGACTTTGGCTGCGAGCAGCTGGCGTTTGCCAGCGATCCGGGCAGCGGACTGCAGGCCGTGATTGCGGTGCACAGCACGAAACGGGGACCGGCCATGGGCGGGTGCCGCCTGTATCCCTATGCATCCGGCACCGACGCGGCCGCGGATGCGCTGCGGCTGGCCAAGGGAATGACCTACAAGTCGGCCATGGCCGGACTGCCGTACGGGGGCGGCAAGGCCGTGATCCTCGGAGACCCGGCCGGGGCCAAGCGGGAGGAGCGGCTGCGGGCCTTCGGCCGGTTCGTGGAGTCGCTCGGCGGCCGTTACATC
Organism: Paenibacillus mucilaginosus 3016; assembly: GCF_000250655.1. Lineage (NCBI taxonomy): Bacteria > Bacillati > Bacillota > Bacilli > Caryophanales > Paenibacillaceae > Paenibacillus > Paenibacillus mucilaginosus. The sequence continues at coordinate 6,024,629 of NC_016935.1, read as the reverse complement.
ACAGGCGTGGACCTCGGCACCGAAATCCGCGATATGGACGTGGTCGCGCTCGAGACCCGGCACGTCACCGACCAGACGGGCTCGCTCTGCGCTGCGGGCAGCCTGACGGCCGAGATGACGGCCTATGGCGTCTTCCTCGGCATTCTGGCGTCCGCGAAGGAAGCATACGGCAGCGAGTCGCTGGCCGGCAGGACGGCCGCCGTGCAGGGACTCGGCAAGGTAGGCGCTTCGCTCTGCCGCTATCTGCATGGGGCCGGGGCGTCGCTGACCGTATCCGATCCGGACGGGGGCAAGGCCCGTCAGGCGACGGCAGCCTATGGGGCAGCCGTTGTGGCTCCGGATGCGATCTATGACGCACCGTGCGACATCTTCGCGCCCTGCGCGCTCGGCGGGATTCTGAACGACGCGACCCTGCCCAGGCTGCGCTGCCGGATTGTCGCTGGAGCCGCGAACAATCAGCTGGATCGTCCCGGGCACGGCGAGCGGCTGGAGCAGCTCGGGATCCTGTATGCGCCGGACTACGTCATCAACGCGGGGGGAGTCATCACCACGGCGGTGGACCTGGAAGGCGGTACGGCGAAGGACGCGGCCCAGCGGGTGCAGGAGATCTACGGCACCCTGCGCCAGGTGTTCTACGAAGCCGATCTGTACCGCACCTGCACCGCCAAGGCGGCGGACAGGAGAGTGGAGCGGCTGCTGGCGGGGCCCTGAAGGATTTCGGGGCCGGCCGGCTCCTGCGCTCTAACAGCGGCTGTGATCGCTCCGGCGTACCGGCAGCATCTCGTGCCATCGCTTAACGGTTGTGCGGCGGGCTGCGTCACTTTTTCGGGAACGGGGGTAAGTAGAAGCAAATCACCGAAGGAGGGACAAGCCATGAACCATTTGTCCGAAGCGCAGAAGAAGCGGCTGAAAGAGATGCTGCTCGAAGAGAAGAAGGAGCTGACAAAGCACTTTGAGATCAACGACGAGACGGCGGCGGGCCTCGAAGAATCGCTTCGTGACTCGACGGGGGAGCTGTCCGCGGCGGATAACCATCCCGGAGACCTCGGGACGGAGGTATTCGAGCGCGGCAGGGATATCGCCGTGAATGAGACGCTGGACGGCCAGCTGGAGCAGGTCGGGAAGGCGCTCGCCCGGATGGAAGAGGGTACATACGGCACCTGCGAGGTGTGCGGGGAGGGCATCCCGTTCGAGCGGCTGGAGGCGCTGCCTTTCTCGGCCGTCTGTATCGAGCATGCCGACGCCGGAAGCGATCCGGACCGCAGACCGGTGGAGGAAGAGGTTATGACGCGGCCGCCGGCTGGAGCGGGCGAAGGGCGGCAGGCGGCTTCCGGCCGCTTCGACGATGCGGATGCGTGGGAGAGCGTCGAGAGCTACGGCAATTCGGATTCGCCGGCGATGGCGGCCGCCCGGGACGTCTCCTCCTACGACCAGCTGTCCTCTGACAAACTCGACGGGCGAGGGCATGTAGAGGAGATCGAGAAATTCACGGGCAGCGGCATCGACGGCAAGGACCGGCATGTGCAGAAGGCTGCGCCGTACAAAGAATACGTCGATAAGGACGAGGCGAAGCCGCTGCTTGAGGACCGGGAGCTCCGGCGCCGCTGAAGTCTTCCGGCCGCCGCTTGTGCAGGGCCCAGGGCGAAGGGAATAAGGCGGTGAACCGTACAAAGATAAATTCCACGCAGCTCCGGTGAGACAGTGAGCATAAAAACGGCGGCTGGGAAGGCAGGACCCCGGGCTTCAGCGCCGGGGTCTTTTGGCTGCCCGCTCATTCAAAGGCCCCGGCGGCCCAGGGAGTGCGGCTGATTGTACAGGAGAAGACTCCCTTGACTCTAAACCTTCGCGGGGGTTCAAACTAAGCGGGCATCTATGTTATGATGGACGGAATGAACTCTTGTCCTGGAGGTACTTCATGGAACCATCAAAAGGGAAGAAGAGCCGTCCCAAGATTGCAGAGCTCGACATCGTTCGGGCGTTTGCCATTTTGGCGGTGGTTCTGATCCATGCCACGGCGGATGCAACCGCCCGTGCAGGCGAATCGCATCTGGCTCTGGCTGAGGGAAGCCTGACACAGATGGCGTTCGTCGCCATCAACCGGATGAGCCTGTTCGCCGTGCCCCTGTTTATTTTCATCTCGGGTGTCGTGCTGTTCTACCGTTATTATGACACCTGGAGCCTGAAGCAGGCGGCGGGCTTCTACCGCAAGCGGATCGTTTCGTCCATTATTCCTTACGTGCTGTGGTCTTTTATTTATTATGTGTTCAATCAGTGGCTTTTTACGCGCAGCGTGGTGATCGAGTGGATCCCGTTCCTCAAGATGCTGCAGTGGGCGGACGTCGGGTATCATTTGTACTTCATGATCATTATCATCCAGTTTTATCTGCTCTTCCCCCTGATGATGACTGCCGTCAAAGCCTCGGGCATCCTGGAGAAGCTCATGGTGCCGATCGGCTTCGGCATTCAGGCCGGTTTCTACGCGTACAACCACTACGTGGCTCCGCTGGACCACCGCCCGTCTCTGGCTGTAACGTACATCGGAGTATTCATGCTGGGCGGGTATATCGGCATCCATTATTCGGCCTTCATGCAGTGGATGCGGCGCGGCGCCGTTCTCATCGTTCCGGCCGCGGTTCTGGGTGGACTGGCTCTGGGAGCCTTGTTCCTCAATGACCGATACGGTGTCGGCGGCTTCAGTCACACCTGGTTCGAAGCGACCCAGAACGCGTATGCGATGCTTCTCGGCATGGCGCTGACCTGGGTCGGGGCCGTCGTCACGCCGAAGCTGCCCGGGGTTCATAGAGCACTGCTTGTTCTCGGAGCGGCTTCCTTCGGCATCTACCTGGCCCACCCGGCTCTGCTCAGCTTGTACCGGGTCGGGATCCAGCCGACCGGCGGCATGCTCTCCTACGACCTGTACATGCTGATCGGGTTCCTGTGGCCGCTTCTCGGCTCCTTGTTCCTCGCCATTGCCTACGGCTGGGTCAGCCGCAGCCTGCGGGGCCGCAGGCCTGCCGCCGTTCCGCCGGGGGTTCCGGCCAAGGGAACGGCTGCCAACTGATTTGCTGCTCCGGACGGATGGTATTTTACATGGATTGGAAATAAAATAGAGATAGAGCCGGCCTGTGATCTGCGGATGACAGGCCGTTCTTATGTGCAGGCGGAAATTACGGTTAGGGAAAGAGCGACGGGCGTGTGTACACTCGTTTGATCTTGGCGGCGAAAGCGGCGGCTGTCCTGTAACCGGTCTTGGTTCCATCCTTGCGTCTCTTAAAGAAAACGGATACAAAAAGTTTCAAAGTTTCTCCATAATAAGGTATACTGTGGAGGACGGGTTTGCGGCGCATGCTGGGCCGTGACGCCTTAACACAAACGACTGATATCATAAAAAAATACGTACTACACGTGGCTGGGAGAGGGACTACACTATGAGTCAATATGGGGATATCGGCACCATGGGACGGCAGTATCTGCAGGCGGAATCCTACGGAGCCGCGGCATTCTGCTTTTATCGGGCCCTGCTCGATGACAAAAACAACAACAATGCCTGGAACGGCATTATTTTATCGCTCAGCTTAATGCGCAAGGAAGGCGACTCCCAGACGATGCTGGCACGCTTTGCGCTTAACCCGCAGCTGAACTTCGACCGCGATATGATCACCTTCGCGATGATGCTCTTCCAGCATAACCCGCTGGCCATGTCGCAGTGGCTCCGCGGCATTATCCAGATGAACGGGATCTCCGAGACCGACCAGGCCAATCTGGGCGAGCTTGCCGCCGACCTGGAGCGGGCCTATGCCGGCCTTGTGGCCGAGCATGGCGAGGAGACGCTGAAGGAGCAGGGCATGGTGGAGCTGAAGGATTACGCGCTGCGCCGCATCGAGCTGGACTGGCTGCTTGAGGAGTCGATCGACAACATCTTCGGCCACCTCGGCCAGTGGCTGGAGGACCCGGAGATGGTGCTGCCGGCGGTCCGCCTGCTGTGCATGCTGCCTGATCCGCGCAGCGAGAAGATGCTTCGCCGCGTCTGCCGCAATGATGCGGTCGACGCCAAGGTGCGTACACACGGCCTGCTGGCGCTGCGCTGGCTTGGCGTCCGCGGCAACGCGAAGCTGCAGAAGTTCGGCGAGTCGTTCGTGATCAACCTCGACGAACCGGATCCGGAGCTGACGGTCTCGGTGCCGACCGCCTTCCGTCCGGCCCTCGACCGCATCAAGCTGTGGGTGGCCAAGGAGCAGGGGCTGATCTCCGCCGAGACGTATGAGCAGCATGCGTCGACGGATGAAGTGCAGCTTCCCGAGGAAGTGGCGGCCAAGCTGAACGAAGCCGACGTGCCGACCGTGCTGCAGGAAGTGTCGCATATGCTGATCCGTGCCGCTTATGACAGGGTATATCCATATGTGCCTCATGTCGAAGCGACGCGCAACTGGGCGGCGGCGCTGCTGCGCCTCATGCGCGAATATTCCGTCGGCATGGGCCAGGGCTGGCCTTACGGCGACCCGGAGAACAATGAAGACGTCGAGCGCCACCGCCAGTGGCTGCTGACCGGCTCGCCGGATTTCTATGAGGTGCTGCAGGCCCGCGGCGCGCAGCAGCCTCAGGCCTAATGCCTTCGGCTCGCGGCCGCTGGGCCTACGCGGGGATCACGCTTCTCGTGATGGCGTTGGGCCTTGCTTCGCGGGTGTTCGGGGACCGGCTGCCCGCGTTCGCCGCCGCCCATCTCGGCGATGCGTTGTGGGCGGCCATGATCTACTTCGGCTGCCGCTGCCTGTTCCTGCCACGGGGCGCGCGCTTCGCGGCAGGCCTCAGCCTGCTGCTGAGCTTCGGCATCGAAGCCAGCCAGCTGTACCGCAGCCCGTGGATTGATGCGCTGCGGGCCACCACGCCGGGCGCCCTTGTGCTGGGCCATGGCTTCCTGTGGATCGATCTGGCCAGATATGCTGCCGGCATTGCTGCAGCTTACGGGCTGGACCCATGGCGTCTTTGCAGGTGAACCGTCTATCGAAAGACGCCCGGACCCCGGGCGTCTTTCTTGTTCCTGTGAAGCGATCGCGATAGGCCCCGCCGTTCCCGGTCCCGGCCACCTGCCGCTCCCACCGAATCCCGCCGTGGCTCCGGTTCAAGCCGGGACCGGAGGGGTAATGAGTTCCAAGCCTGGCAGGTTAGCAGGCAGGAGGTGGCACGTATGGATTATATGTACATTTTCATCAAACTGGGTACCGGATTTATCGGCCTATGGTTAATTACCAAGCTCCTCGGGAAGAAAGAGATCTCGCAGCTTACGCCCTTCGACTTCGTTTCTTCCCTGATGCTCAGCGAGCTCGTGGGGGCCAGCATATATGACCGGGAGGTCCACTTTCCCGAGCTCGTCTTCGCCCTCGTGCTCTGGGCCGTACTGTCGCTCGGCTTCGAGAAGGTGCTTCAGCTCTTCCCCTGGCTGAACCCAAAGCTCAGCGGACGGCCGGATGTGCTCGTGCGGGACGGCCGGGTGGACCCCGAAGCGATGCGGCGCAACAAGCTGGACTGGCACCAGGTCACGATGCTGCTGAGGGAGCAGAGCATCTTCTCGCTTCGCGAGGTGGCGTTCGCCGTATTCGAGCCCAACGGGAACCTCAGCGTGCTTAAGAAATCGCCTGCGGAGTCGGTGGTGAGGGAGGACCTCGACCTGCCGGACAAGAAGGTGGAGCTTCCCGTCCTGCTCATTGATAAGGGTTGTCTCGATGAGGACCAGCTGAAGAGCATCGGCCGGGACCGGAGCTGGCTGGAGGAAGAGCTGCGGAAGCAGGGTGCGAAGCGGCTGGAGGATATCTATTACGGCGAATGGACGGAGAGCGGGGGCCTGTACATCCAGCACGGCTCTTAGGATAAGCGTTCGTCTTTACGCGAAGAAGCCGGACGGATCCGGGGGGAATCCGTCCGGCTTGGCCTGCATTGCGAGGCATGAAGCCAAGGGGAAAAGGAAACAACAAGAAGACGGCAGGGCCGATCCCTCAACTGGAAAGGGGCAGGGCGCATGACCGCCTTCTTGAAAGAGCTTTGGAAGCAGATCGAAACCGATGACGCGCTCGGCTTATCCGCGCAGTGCGCTTACTATTTTCTCCTGTCGATGTTTCCGTTCCTGCTCTTCGTGGTCAGTCTTCTCGGCTTTCTGCCGGTGACCTCGCAGGATGTGCTGGCGATGATCAAGGAATATATCCCGAGCGGGGTGGCGGCGGGCATGGAGACCCAGCTGCGCGAGGTGCTGGATACGAAGCGCGGCGGAACGCTATCGTTCGGTCTGATCTTCTCGCTCGTCACCGCCAGTGCAGCGATGGATGCCATCGTGCTGGCCGTCAACAAGGCCTACGGGCTCTCCCCGCGCAAAAGCTTCATCCGCTCCCGGCTGCTGGCCATGGCGCTGACGCTGGCGATGCTGATCGTCGTGTTCTCGGCACTGCTGCTCAGCGTCTTCGGTCCGGTGATCGGCAGCTGGCTGACGGTGCATTCGGTCATTCCCCTCGGGCAGATCGAGCTGTGGAGCGGGCTGCGGTGGGTGGTCAATTTTGCGGTGCTGGGGCTGGTGTTCACGGGGATTTATTACGTGGCGCCCAATACGTGCTTGAGCTGCAAGGATGTGATTCCCGGGGCGCTCATCGCTTCGGCCGGATGGCAGCTCACGTCCCTGGGGTTCTCTTATTATGTAGGCCGCTGGGCGAATTACAGCTCCACTTACGGATCCCTTGGAGGAGTTATTGTGCTGATGACCTGGTTTTATTTATCTGCCTTCATTATTATCATAGGAGGAGAAATCAACGCGATGGCGTATCTCTTCAAAAAGCGGGAGAAGCTGAAACCGGGCAGAGCCTAGGCTTCGTCGCCCTTATGTTCGTCCGTGTCGTGAGAAGCATGCGGCACCTCACCGAACTCCTCATGGAACCGTTCCATGTCGATGCCAAGCTGCTGGGCGACAATGCGGAGATTGAGTGCGATCATGATGGGTATGCCTCCTTCCTCTACTAGACCGTGCAAGTCTATGGTTTTGTTATGATTCTGTAATTACGAGAATAGCATTCGAACCGGTGCGGGGTTATGGGGGGGCATCCCCCAAAAAAGAAGGGGAAACATCGATGAAAAGGCGGTGGCTGTGGTGTTCATGAAGCCGGAAGGCACCTCCGCGGGGGCAAGGATCAGGGAAGCCGGCGGGCGTGCGCTGATCATCGGCGGGGGCATCGGCGGCCTGTCGGCGGCCATTGCCCTGCAGGCGGCCGGATGGGACGCGGCCGTCTATGAACGCGGCCCTTCACTGGCGGGGGCGGGAGCAGGGATCGTGCTGGCGGCCAATGCGATGAAGCTGCTGGACCGGTTCGGTGCAGGGGCCGAGGTGCGGGCCCGGGGAGCCGCCGTCCGGCAGGCGGAGATCCGCTCCTGGCAGGGCCGGCTGATCACGCGGCTGCCGGTCAGGGAGCAGGCGCTGCGCTACGGCACGGAAGCCTGGCTGATCCACCGCGCGGCTCTGCAGGAAGCGCTTCACCGGCTGCCTGCAGCCGGGCACGGTCCGGTTCGGCCGGCGGCTCGAGAGGTGGGAGCAGGACGCCGAGGGCGTTCGGGCGTACTTCGAAGGCGGAGAAACGGCCGAGGGGCGGGTGCTGATCGGGGCGGACGGCATACGCTCGCAGGTGGCCTCCCAGCTGCCGGGCGGACTGCCCCTGCTGCGCTACGGCGGGTTCACCGCGCTGCGAGGGATTGCAAGGTATGAGCATCCGCAGTACACCCGTGAGCTCGGCGGAGGCTTCGAGGCCTGGGGGCCGGGGCTGCGCTTCGGCTTCTCCCAGATCGGGGAGGGGCAGGTCTTCTGGTTCGCGGCCTTGAATGCGCCACCAGGCACGGTGCCGGCTCAGGGAAACCGCAAGCAGGCGGCACGGTCCCGGCTTGCGGGCTGGTACGAACCGGTCCGCGGAGTGGTGGAGGCCACCGGGGAAGAGGCGATCCTTGCCCATGACCTGTTCGACCGCGCGCCCCTCCGGAGCTGGAGCGACGGACGCGTGACCCTGCTCGGCGATGCGGCTCATCCGATGCTTCCGAATCTCGGCCAGGGCGGGGCGCAGGCAATGGAGGACGCCGCGGTGCTGGCCGGGGTGCTGGACCCGGACGACATCCCCGCCTCGCTGAGGCGCTATGAGAGGCTTCGGATTCCCCGCACGTCCCGTGTCGTTCGGGGCTCCCGGCGGATGGCGCGGCTGATGCAGCTCCAGCATCCGCTGGCGGCTGCCTCACGCAACGCCCTGCTCGGCCTGCTGCCGTCAGCGGTGCAGCTGCGGCAGCTTGACTGGCTGCTGGGCCACGAGGTGCCGAGCGGGGACGAAGCTTTGTAACTTTTTGAAGAATAAGTGTAAATTTCTGTTAAGGAAACAGCTTCCAAGGGTAAGAAGAAGAGAGGGCTCCCGCCTAGGGGGAAGCCTTCCCAGACACTTATTCCAGTCAGGAGGCGGAACTCATGCAAAGCACGATGCAGAGTAAGACGCAGAGCACGAATATCACCTTCGGCAACAATTCGATTCTTGTCCGGTTGATCGGCACAGACCGCGGGCGAATTCCTTCGCTCCTTTCGGCACTCCGGCATAATAAATTAACCTGGTCTTCCCTGCGGAAGCCGCCTGTGCGCATCGACCTGTACGATGAGGAAGCGATGCTGTTTACCCCGGATGGGGATAAATACCGTCTTCCCATTTTCTAAGTCTTCCCCGGGATGGGGGCCGCCTAATGCGGCCCTTTTTTTGTCATCTTCCTTAAAAGGACGGCGAAGCCGGTGATCTTGGCTGCCCGGCGGCAGGGCAAATTGTCTCAGCCGCTGTTTAGGCAGGGGCCCGGGGGTGGTAGTAAGAGGTAGGGAAACGGGGGCCTGCAGCCGGCCGGATCAGAAACACAGCGGCGGCGCCGGGTCCAATCCGGAAGAGAGGGGATAGACGATGATTCAGATATTCGATGACCATAAAGGGGACGAGTTCTTTGATATCGGCGAGATGATCTCCGTCAGCACCTACCACCTGGATGCGGAAGAGCGGGTGCCGGGGCTGAAGGGAAGGGCGGTGGACTGGGACCACTGGTACAAATCGTGGGCCGCGATGGCCAGCGGGGAATCGTACCTGATCCCGACCCACCTGAAGATCATTGCCGTGGACGGGCGGACGGCCGTCATCCCCTGGGACCGGCTCCGGGATGCGATGTTCGTCTATGAGACGCCTGAGGACGGCACGCTCGAGACGATTCATTTTGTCGTACCGGGAGAGGATGAGCGCATGAACCTGCCGAATGTCATGCAGCTCAACATGATCTACAACATGGAGCTCTCCGGGGAGCCGGAATACGGGCGGGTGGATGAGGCGAATACCGCAAATCCGCTGTTCTCCGAGGCGAAGGGCGGCATGGCGAAGTAGCGCCGCCGTCCGGTTTTCTCCTGTGATAGTCCTCCCGGGGGGAGCGGTATACTATAGACCGACCCGAAAGGAGGACGAGCGCGATGACCAAACAAAATCTCACCGGCAGCACCGAGGAGTGGATTGAGAAGGTCCACGATACGCAGGCGAAGGATGAGAAGCACCGGAGAACCCACGGGGACAACCATCCGGCCAAAAAGCTGCCGAACAAGCGCCACTAGCGGCAGCCCGGCAGGGCAGACTCATGCACTTATCCCCACATCCCGGCCGGATTCGGCCGGTTTTTTTCGCGCCCAAAGACAAGAATTTCTCTTGGCTTCCGCAGCCCGGTGTCCTGTGTTCGTTGGAACTTCCGTTATTCCTCCGACCTTCGCGGGGCCGCGTTCCGAAAGGCAAGGCCCTTCTCCTGCCTGCCCTCTATCGTTTCAGGATGGAAGAGAAAGGGTATTTTTGGGGGAGAGGTCCAAACCTAGAGGAGGGATTCAGGATGAAGAACCACCGCAAGGTTCCCTTCGCCGTCATTCTTACGCTAAGTTTGGCGCTGAGCGGCTGCGGAGCGAACGACAAGACGAGCGGCAACCAGAACCCGGGCAATCCGCTCAATGCCACACAGAACAATACCGGGCAGACCAGCACCGGAGCCGGAACCAGCGAAACGACCAATACCCCGGGGGGCGGCACGACTGGGGGCAGTACAAGCGACAACGGAACGAAGGGCGGCGGAGCCTACGGCAGCGGACCGAGCACCGGGGACGGCTCGCAGGTGAATAGGAGCGGGCCGGGGACGGACGCGGCTGAGGGCAGCGGCAAGGACGCGCAGAACGGCAACAACCAGAGCGTCACGCAGGGGGCTCCGGCTTCCGAGCAGGGGCTGACCGTCATCGTCACCGACGCGAAGATGAACAAGCTGGGGACGGCCCAGCTTACCTCCGACCCGAAGGGGGTCGCGATCAAGCTCGACCTTACCGGGCTTCCGCCGGGGGCGCACGGCATTCATATTCACCAGAACGCCCGCTGCGACGCTCCGGACTTCAAGACGGCCGGGGAGCACTTCAACCCGAACGGCCAGAAGCACGGGCTGGAGAACGGGGAAGGGCCGCATGCCGGAGACCTGCCTTCGATCACGGCGGACAAGGACGGCAAAGTCAGCACGACCCTGGTGTCCACCGGCTTGACGCTCAGCCCGGGGAAGTCGAACTCGCTGCTTGAAGGCGACGGCAAGTCGCTGATCATTCACGCGAACCCTGACGACAACAAGACGGACCCGTCGGGGAACTCGGGCGAACGTATCGCCTGCGGTCTCATCAACGGCAAATAGAACTAGAACGGCAAGGACATGAAGATTCTGCACGAGCTCCGAGCGGAGCCCGGCAGGGTCTTTTTTTGTCCGGAGGACTCCAAGCCCCCATGGGCTGTGGTATAATATGGCTTATTTCGGGACTTGGAGGGAATGGAGCGATGGACATCCGTATGGCAGGCAGGGAAGAGATCGGGCTCGTGTATGAGATCATGCAGGAAGCCTTCCGGGAATATGCGGGAGTGCTGCAGCCTCCCTCCGGGGCCCTCGGCGAGAAGCCCGAGGATCTGCTCCCTCTGTTCGAGGCGGGCGGCGGCGCCGTTCTGGCCTGGGAGGCCGGGCGGGCGGTCGGCTCGGCCCGCTATAAGCGGGACGGGGACCGGGATGCGCTGTATATCGGGCGCGTGGCGGTTCTGCCGGACTGCCGCCGCAGGGGGATCGGCGAAGCGCTGCTGAGGCATCTGGAAGAGCTGGCGCGCGGGCTCGGCTACTCGCGGACGACGCTCGGGGTCAGGCTGTCGATCCCCGGCAACGTCAGCTACTACGAGCGGCACGGGTACCGGCCGGTGGAAAAGCATGAGTATCCGTGCGGCCGGGACAGCTGGTATATCATGAGCAAGGAGCTCCAGCGCTGGGAAGAAGGGGGGCGGCCGGCATGAATCCGATCCGCAATTCGGCCAAGGCGGTCATCTGGCGGGGGACGAAGCTGCTGCTCACCCGCAATACGGACGGCCGCGGCGGGTATTTCTACTTGTTTCCCGGCGGAGGCCAGGAGCCTGGCGAGGAGCTGCGTGACGCCGTCGTCCGCGAGTGTCTGGAGGAGACGGGTCTTGAGGTGGAGGTTGGCGAGCTGCTGCACGTGCGCGAATATATCGGCCGCAACCACCAGTTCGCCGAGTGGGATTCGGAGATTCACCAGGTGGAATTCTATTTCGAATGCCGGCTCGATGATGGGGTGGAGGTGCCGGAGAACGGCCCGAACCCGGACAGCTCCCAGGTCGGCGTGGAATGGGTCGAAGTACAGCGGCTCGATTCGATCGAGCTGTACCCCGAGCGCCTCAAGCGGCTGCTGCGGCGGCGGGGAGAGCGGATCTGTTACCTGGGCGACACGAACTGAAACAGACGCTGCCTCTATACATATTGACAGTTAAAGGGGATTGGTATGGCAGAGCGAATGCTGTATGTATCGGATCTGGACGGGACGCTGCTGAATGGGAGGCAGGAAATTCCGGCGCAGTCGCGGGAAGTGCTGAACGCGCTGATCCGCGAAGGCATGCATTTTACGATTGCAACCGCACGGGCGTACGAATCGGTGAAGAGGATCGTGGAAGGGCTGGAGCTCCAGGTGCCGGTCGTTCTCTTCAACGGGGTCTTCATCCGGGACATGGCGGAGGGCCGCTACCTCGTAGAGAACTACCTGGATCCGCTCCTGGCGCAGGAGATTCTCCGAGCTTATCTGGACAGCGGGCTGAACCCGCTCGTGTATACGATGAACGCGGCGGGGGAGCCTAAAGTATATTACCGCGGCATTTTCAACGAAAGCGAAGCCCAGTATATCGGGAATCGGACGGCGGGCGGCGACAAACGGTTCACGCTCGTCTCCGACTTCGCGGAGATCGGGGAAGAGCAGGTGATTACGGTTAACGCCATTGACCGCTCCGGGCGGATGGAAGCGGTGTTCCAAACGTTCCGCAGCCGCGATGCCTGCGTCTGCCATTATGGCCCGGACGTGTATGCACCGGCATATCACTGGCTTGAGATCTCGAGCCTGCGTGCGACGAAGCGGGAAGCGGTGCTGGCGCTGAAGGCGATGGGCGGCTACGACCGGCTCGTCTGCTTCGGCGACAACCTCAACGACCTGTCGATGTTCGAAGCGGCGGACGAGTGCTATGCGGTGAGCAATGCCCATCCGCTTGCGCTGGATGCGGCCGACGGGATAATCGCGTCGAATGAGGAGAACGGCGTGGCGTATTATCTCCGGGACCGCATCGCCGCAGAGAACGTGTCTTTGTCCTGATCGATTCGGCATTTTGTCCTGATCTGCATTTTGTACTGGTGAGCATTTCCCGCTCCTGTTACCGCATGGCTCTGCACAGCGGTACGCATACTACATAAGCAGTGAGCACTTATTCTTATCCATGAGCGGAGGGGTACGTATGGGAAGCAATAAGACGTTTCACCAGAAGCAGCAGGCCATGGCTGCCGAATCCAACAACGCGGCGGAGAACGAAGCGTATATGAAACAGCCGTACCACAAGGACAAAAAAGAGATGGGCCGTCCAACCGTATAACGCCGTACTGCCAAGATGGCAGGGAGCCGGACTTCTTCGGAGTCCGGTTTTTTGCGCTTTTTGCTGCAACGGCACGCTCCTTGGAAATCCTGGCCGGCCCTGTAAGGATCAGCGGTTCGTCTGTTACATGCTGGGAAGCGGTAGACGGAGTTCCACGAGGGATGCTATGATTTGGGAAAGGAAGCGCATACGTTACGCTCAGGAAGGAAGCTGCCCGATGACCCCATTCTTCAGGGGAGTGCTGCCCCTGTACCGCAATCTGCGGATCAAGCAAAAGGTGTTCGTGCTGATCTCGCTAGTGATGGCCGTCTGTTTTTCCGTCACGTTCATTTCCCTGCAGTATGCCTATACCATCTACGACGAGCAGCTCTACGAGAAATCCTCTCAGGTGCTCAACCTCTCCTCCAGCGGCATCGAGAGCGAGCTGCGCAAGATCGACAGCCTGTCCTTCAATGTCGCTACGGACCCGGGCATCCAGGGGATGCTCCGCGGCTTGAACGGGGATGCGCCGGAGTACGAGAAGCACCGGCTGCGGCTTGAGCTGCAGGACAAGCTGGTCCAGTATGCGGGGTACGAGCCCTATGTGCAGTCGGTCGTGATTACGGACAGCCAGGGGTATGACCACGTTGTTGGGCAGACGGGGCCGGTGAGCGACGCCCGCAAGCGGCTCATCCGCCTGACGGCGGAGGAAGGCCTCGGCGAGAGCCGGTGGGTGTATCCGGATACGCCCGGCGAGCGGCTGGTCGCGGCACGGGATATCCGTTCCTACCAAAGCCTGGAGCTTAATTCGCTGGGCACTCTTGCCATGCGCATCAAAAGCGATACGATCGTCGAAGACGCCGTGAAGGGGACGGAGCTGCAGAACGGCCAGCTCGTCATCATGGCCGGAGGAAGCATGCTCTTCGGCAAGGCGGGAACGCTGGAAGCGCTGCCGAATCCGGGCGAGTTCAGCAGCAGCCACGGCTACGTCATCAAGGAGATGGACGGGGAGCCGTACTTTTTCACCCAGGTGCGCTCCTCTTACTCGGGCTGGACCTACTACAGCCTGATTCCGTACGGACATATTTTCAACCGCATCGTGCTCATGAAGAATGTGCTCCTGATCGGCTTCCTGTGCTCCCTGGTGGCGGTCATGGCCGTCGCCATCCAGTTCGCCCGCGGCATTACGCGGCCGATGGACAAGCTCGTCGAGCGGATGAAGCAGGTGCAGAAGGGCGACTTCGCCGAGGCGGAAGCCGAGATTGCCGCGGCCGACGCGAATTCGCTGTCGATGGACGAGGTGGGTCAGCTGCACCGCACGTTCCGGGTGATGATCGGGCAGATCAACGAGCTCATCACCGAGAATTACGCGAAGCAGCTGACGATCAAGGAGACGCAGTTCAAGGCGCTGCAGGCGCAGATCAATCCGCATTTTCTGTACAATACCCTGGAGTCGATCAACTGGATGGCCAAAATGAACGGGCAGCCCCGCATCTCCCAGATGGTCGAAGCGCTCGGCTTCCTGCTGCGCAGCGCGATCTCGATGAAGGAGACGCTGATCACGCTGGAGGAGGAGCTGGAGATCGTGAAGAACTACATCACGATCCAGAAGTTCCGCTTCGAAGAGCGGCTGATCTTCGAGATGGACGTGCCGGAGGGCGTGCGGAGCTGCCGGATACCGAAGCTGACGCTTCAGCCGCTGCTCGAGAACGCGATCCAGTACGGCCTCGAGCCGATGATCGACCCGTGCTTGATCCGTGTGGCGGCCTCCGCGCAGGGGGACGGGCTCCTGCTCACGGTGGAGGATGCCGGGGCCGGGATGGATCCGGACCTGCTGGAGCTCGTGCGGCGCGGCGAGCAGCCGTCCCGCGGCAACGGGATCGGCCTGAACAATATTAAAGAGCGCATCGTCATCGCCTTCGGGGAGCCTTACGGGGTGGATGTCGACAGCGAGCCGGGACGCGGAACGAAAGTCAGCATCCGCCTCCCGCTGGAGATGGAGGGATAACCATGTATAAAGTACTCTTGGTCGACGACGAACGGATGATTCTCGACGGGATCTCGCAGGTGGTCGATTGGGCGGCGGCGGGGACGCAGCTGGCCGGCACCGCCCGCAACGGCATCGAAGCCTACGATGCGATCGTGCAGGATCCGCCGCACATCGTCATCAGCGATATCCGGATGCCGGGGATGGACGGCCTGCAGCTGGTGGAGAAGGTGCACCGGGAGTTCCCGCAGATCCGCTTCATCCTGCTCTCGGGCTTCAGCGAGTTCGAGTATGCGAAGACGGCGATGAAGAACGGGGTGCGGCATTACCTGCTTAAACCGTGTAACGAGAATAAGATCGTCGAAGCGCTCGCCGAGCTGACCGAAGAGCTGCAGCAGTCGCGGCGACGGGATGATTTTGTGCGCTCGATGCGCGAAGGGCTCGAGAAGGTGCTGCCCCATGTCAAGGAGCAGTTCTTGAAGGAATTCGTGACGAACAAAACCTACGGCAGCGGAGACTGGGAGTACTACCGCAAGCTGTTTCATATCGAGACGGATACCCGTACGATCCGGCTCATCGTCTTCCGGCTCGAGGGAGCTTTCGAGTTCGAGCACCTTTTCGCCGTGAAGAACATCGCGGGCGAGCTGCTGGAGCAGGCGGTGCTTAGCTCCACGGTCGGCGACCATGTGCTCATGGCCATCGAGGGCAGCGGCGATGTCAAGTCGCTGCTGGAGCGGCTCGAGGGCATCCGCACCACGTTCCTCCAGTATTACCGGATCGACCTCACGATCGCGCTCAGCGAGCCGGGGGACATCGTGCACAGCCGGCAGCTGTACAAGCAGGCGATGGCCTGTCTCAATCACCGCTTCTACCTGGGCGAGGGCAGCGTCATCACCGAGGCGGATCTGGCCGAAGTCGCGCCTGCAGTCGATGGCGGGGAGCCGGCCTTCGATGCGGAGAAGTGGACGCTGCCGATCAAGAGCGGTCACTGGGAGGATGCGGAGCGGGAGATCGATGCGATGTTCGCCGGCCTCGCGGAGCGGCGTCTTGATATCCACACGGCGAAGTCGTATGTCATCCAGTGGTTCATGGAGATGATCCGGCTCTGCGAGCCGGCGGAGCGCAATGCGAACATGGGGCGCCTGGTGCCGCTGCTCGAGCTTGACACCCTGCAGGCGATCGCGCTGTTCTTCAAGCGGATGGCCCAGGAGATCGCCCGCCGCAACTACGAGCAGACGCGCTGCAAGCAGTCGGCGATCCTCTCCAAGGTGATGGAGATCATCGATGCCCAGCTCGGCAATCCGGAGCTGTCCCTGCAGTGGGTGGCCCATGAGATGCTGTACATGAATGCGGATTACCTCGGCAAGCTGTTCAAGAAGGAGAGCGGCGAGAAATTTTCCAACTACGTCATGAAGCAGCGGGTCAAGAAAGCGACGGAGCTGCTCGGCCAGGGAGGCGACGTCAAGATCTTCGAGCTGGCCGAACGCCTCGGCTTCGGCGACAATCCGCAGTATTTCTCCCAAGTGTTCAAGAAATACGCGGGCTGCACGCCATCCGAGTACATGAAATCGTCCTGAAGCTGAGGCCGTCCAGGTGGGGATGTTCAAAAAATCAGGGGGGTCGGATTTTGCGGAAAGCCCTGTTTTTTGAACAATCCTCACGGTTTTTTGAATTCCTCTTCGCACGCATCCAAGGGATAATAAGAAATGTAAGCCTTATCATAAACGGATACACAATCAGGGGAGGAAATAGAGATGAAAAAACCGATCACAGCACTGCTCTCTCTTGCACTTGTACTGACTGGCTGCGGCGGAAGCAATACACCGGCCGGCGGGAATGCGGCGGACGGCGGTACCGCAGCCAAAACCGAAAACGCTTCCGGGACGAAGGAGCCTATCAAGCTGAGGATGGCCTGGTGGGGCGGACAGGCCCGCCACGATTACACGCTGAAGGTCATCGAGCTCTATCAGCAGAAGAACCCGCATGTGAAGATCGAAGCGGAGTACGCTTCCTTCGACGACTACTGGAAGAAGCTGGCCCCGCAGGCGGCGGCGAACGGACTGCCGGACATTCTTCAGATGGACATCTCCTACCTGACCCAATACGGCGGCCGCGGCCAGCTGGAGGACCTGACGCCATATACGAAGAACGGGACGCTCGACGTCAGCTCGATCTCCCCGAACATCATCTCCGCCGGCCAGCTGGACGGCAAGCTGTACGCGATGACGACGGGCGTGAACGCGCTGGCTCACCTGATGGATTTTGAGATGCTGAAGAAGATCGGCGTCGAGCCTCCGAAGAAGGATTGGACCTGGGATGATCTCGAGCAGATCGCCGTCAAGGCCAAAGCGGCCGGCAAGATCATGGGCGGCTACCGCCCGGACGTGTTCTTCGCTTACTATCTGAGAACCGTCGACCAGAAGATGTACAGCGCCGACGGCTCGACGCTCGGCTACACGGACGACAAGCACTTCGTCGACTACTTCAAGCGCCAGCAGAAGTGGTATGAAGCCGGCTACTACCTGACGCTCGATAAGGAAGCACAGAAGAAAGGCACGCCGGAGGACGATGAAGTGACGCTCGGCAACTCGATCACTTCCAACGGCTGGTCGAACCAGTACATCGGTCTCGTCAATGCGGCGAAGCGTCCGCTGGAGCTGCAGCCGATGGTCGGCCCGAACGCCAACAAGGGCATGTTCCTGAAGCCGAGTATGTACCTTTCCGTAACGAAGAGCTCCAAGCACAAGGAAGAAGCGGCGAAGTTCATCGACTTCTTCATCAACGACATCGAAGCGAACAAGATCATCAAGGGCGAGCGCGGCGTACCGGTCTCCTCCAAGGTGAAGGAAGCGCTGAAGCCGCTGCTGAAGCCGGAAGAAGTCAAAGTCTTCGACTACGTGGCGTGGGCTGAGCAGAACTCCTCGCCGATGGATCCTCCGAACCCGATCGGCTCCATCGAGATCGAGAAGCTGCTTAAGGATCTCAATGAGCAGATGATGTACAAGAAAATCACGCCGGAAGACGCGGCCGCGAAATTCCGCAAGGATGCCAACGCGATCCTGGCGAAGAACAAGAAGTAAGGTTAAGCAAGGGCCCTGCGCTGATGACAGCGCGGGGTCTTTTTTGCACTTGGCGGCGGTGATGGGGGCGTGTGCAGTAAGTAGGGGCTGGAGGAAAGGCCAAGAGGCCGGGGGGCGGCAATCAGGATGGGGTTGAGGACTGCTGAGTGGGTGCAGTGTGAGTGTTGGAGGGATGTGGATGAGCAGTGCTGGCGGTGTGGGTGATGGAGAGAAAATGGTAGAGAAAAGAGTGAGGACACGGGAGTTAAAGGGATGTGGAGGAGGGGAAGTCGTGGTGAAGCCGGATAGTGAGGCGCAAGGAGGGAAGTCGTGGTGGAGCCGGATAGTGAGGCGTGAGGGGGGAACTCGTGGGATGTCGGACTGTGAGGTACGAGGAGGGAGAGTTGTGGGATGCTTGTCGGTGAGACGAGAGGAGGGAAATCGCGGTGAAGCCGGGTTGTCAGGCGAGAGTAGAAATATTGGACCGCCGGACTGTGACTGAAGGAGGGAAGTCGCGGGAAAAGCCGGCCATTGAGGCGAGAGGAGGTAAGTCATGAGATGCCGGTCTGCCAGGCGAGAGGATGGAAATTCTAGGGTGCCGGGCTGCGAGGCGCGAGGAACTCGTGGGATGCCGTACAGTGAGACGAGAGGGGGGAAGTCGAGGTGAAGCCGGATTGTGAAGCGCCAGGAGGGAAGTCGAGGTGAAGTCGGATAGTGAGGCGCCAGGAGGGAAGTCGTGGTGAAGCCGGATTGTGAGGCGCCAGGAGGGAACTCGTGGGATGTCGGACTGTGAGGTGCGAGGAGGGACAGTTATGGGATGCTTGCCGGCAAGACGAGAGGAGGGAAGTCGCGGTGAAGCCGGATTGTGAGGCGCGAGGAGGGACAGTTGTGGGATGCTTGTCGGCAAGACGAGAGGAGGGAAGTCGTGGTGAAGCCGGACTGTGAGGTGCGAGGAGGGAGTCGTGGGATGCTGGTCCGCTAGGCGAAGAAGTTGTCGGACGAGCTGACAAAGTGAGAAAACGGTGGTGCCGGGCGGTGAGGTGCGACAAGGTGATCGAGGAACGTGGACGCGGCAGCAAATAACGGAACTCAGATGCTTTATTCGGGTATTTCCCGTCATTTCCCGGAGGATAGCGGGACTCAGATGCCTTATTGTCCTGGATGCCCCGGCTTCTGCCGTCAAATCAACGAAATAGCGCATCCTAGTTCCGCTATGGCTCCGGGAGCGGCAGCTTTTGTAAAAATAGCGAACCTGAGTTCCGTTATCTCTCTGCGGGCCTGTAAAACCGCGGGATCTCGATCTCTGGACCAGGGTTAGAGTTCTCCAGAGCATATCGGCCGCGGGTAATGCGTTACGCTGACCAATCGATCTCCGGCAGGCAAACCGCCCAAAAGCGCTCCGGCGATGTCCGAGTGCCCTGGCCAGCCGCTCCGAAACGTCGAAGCGGCTGCCGGCATAGACGAACCGCCGATAATCGCTGCGGAGCCTGTCAATAGATGCAGATCCCAGAACGCTGCACAGGGATCTGCAGCCGAAGCGGGCAGCCGCAAAGCGTTGAATAGCGCTGCCTTTGAGCATCACCCTGCTGCCGGCAGCCTTTGGCGGTGAAGCGTCGACAGAAGCTTTGGACCCGGAACATCCGCCTGAACTGAATACACAACCCGCGGCGATTTAATAGTTACGAATCCAGGAGACGACGAAGGCGACCAGCACCGAGGCCGGAATCCATGTGAGCAGCACCCCGAAGAAGCCGGCGTAAGAGACAAAAAAGGCGCCGAAGCCAAGGGTAACGAGGAGAAGGAAGACCACCGTAAAGAAATGAAAGAGGCACATGCCCCCGCTCATGGGTCCCCGCGGCTTGTCGAAGCGAGCGGAGAAATCTTTGTCCTCCGGATGCGATGAATAAAGCAGGGTCAGCCCTCCTCTCGAAGTCTACTCACGAATAAGCATATACCACCTTCACCGACGCCGTCACCTGCAGGGTGCCGGGCTGCAGCGGCGTCACCTTGCTGTCCGCCAGCATCGCCGTCTGGTAAGGGATCGGCTCGGGCACGAGGCTCAGCTCCTCTACGAGCTGCGGCTGCGGGCTGAGCCTCACGCCGAGCGTACGGGCCACCGTGCCCGCTTTACGCTGCGCCTCCTGCACGGCGGCGGACAGGGCGGCGTGGTAATACGGCTGCGGCCGTGCGAGCCGGAACGAAACGCTCGTGACGGTGTTGGCCCCGCTGGCCACGGCAGTATCGACGACCGTACCGGCGCGTGACGGTTCGTCCAGCGTGATCTGGAGCAGGTGAGTGACACGGTAGCCGGTAAAGCGCTGCTTGCCGTCCTCGTATACATATTGCATCTCGATCCGGTAATCTGCGGTGGCGATCGCCTCCCGCGGCAGGGGGAGGGCCGTCAGGGCGGCGATGATCCGGTTGACCGCTTCCGTATTCGCGGCCTGTGCCTCGGAAAGCGAGGCGTTCTCGGTTACGGCGCCAAGCACGATTACAGCCCGGTCGGGCTCGGCGGATACGGAGGCTTCGCCGGTGACTTCGACCCGTCCGGGCACCGTGTGCCGTACAAGCGCGCCGATGGGCGGCTGGGGGGCCGCGGCGTAGAAGGCATGGGGTTGCATGGGCAGCACCGCTTTCTGATGGAGTGGGGTACTACTACTCTATTGGCAGCGGAGGGCCGGCATGACGCCTTCACCCGAATGTCGGGTTTTTAAACAAAGAGAGCGGTTTTTTGCCTTCTGAACGTGTCCCGATTCTTTTATCATAAAGACATAAGATAAACGGCATCGCCCCACCCGGGCGATGCGCGTTTACAGAAACGACAGAGGACGACAATGAGCGCTCGCAAGGAAGATTTTCTGTTGTTTGGCAGTAAGGCAGCATCCGTTCGCTGCACACCCACACCTTATGCTAGGGGTTGAGATCATGAAAGCCGTTTCTTTACGTGAAAACGAAAATGTGATCGGATATGTGTTCACCGCGCCGTTCATCCTGGGGTTCCTGATCTTCACGATGTTCCCCATCGTCTCGTCGCTCTACTATTCGTTCACGGAGTACAACCTGCTGGAAGCGCCCCGCTGGGTCGGGCTGCAGAACTATGAGAACATGTTCACCAATGACGACAAGCTGATCAAGTCGCTTCAGGTCACGATGACTTATGTATTCGCTTCCGTGCCGCTGCGTCTGGCCTTCGCGCTTGCGGTGGCGATGATGCTGAACACAGTCGCCAGGGGGATCGGGGCGTACCGCTCCGCCTACTACCTTCCGTCGCTCATCGGCGGCAGCGTGGCTGTCTCGATCATGTGGACGCAGATCTTCGGTGACAAGGGCCTCTTCAACTCGGCGCTCGGCCTCATCGGCATCGAGAGCAATACCTCCTGGATCGGTTCGCCGGACAGCGCGCTGTGGACCCTGATCGCCCTGTCGGTCTGGCAGTTCGGCTCTTCGATGCTGATCTTCCTGGCCGGCCTCAAGAACATTCCGGCTTCCATGTATGAAGCGGCCAGCGTGGACGGAGCAAACGCGATTCACCGGTTCTTTAAGATCACGCTTCCGCTGCTCTCGCCGATCATCCTGTTCAACCTGATCATGCAGACGATCGCCGCCTTCATGACGTTCACGCCGGCCTACATCATCTCCCGCGGCGAGGGCGGTCCGCTGGACAACACGCTGCTGTACTCGCTCTACCTGTACCGCCGGGCGTTCCAATTCTTCGAGATGGGCTATGCTTCGGCCATGGCGTGGGTCATGCTGATCATCGTCGGCCTGATTACGCTGCTGATTTTCCAGACCTCGAAGTACTGGGTCCACTACGAAGCGAAAGGGGACAAATAACATGGCCATGAGCATGAACGGCGCCAAGCCGATGGCAAAACCCAAGAGCAGCTCCCAAGCCCTGAGCTTCAAACGATTGAAGCCGTTTCTATACCATCTGATCGTCGGGGGCCTGGCCCTGGCGATGATCTATCCGATCCTGTGGCTGGCGAGCTCGTCGCTGAAGCCCAACGATGAGATCTTTGCGAACGCCTACAGCCTGATTCCAAGTACGCTCGACTTCTCGAACTATGCCAGCGGCTGGAAAGGCTTTGCCGGCACGACGTTCGGCACCTTTTTCAAAAACTCGTTCATTATCGTCATTTTCTCGACGATCGGCGCGGTCGCTTCGTCGGCGCTTGTGGCCTACGGGTTCGCCCGGATTAACTTCAAGTTCAAGAACTTCTGGTTCGCCTGCGTCATGATGACGATGATGCTCCCGCATGACGTCACGGTCATCCCGCAGTATGTCATGTTCGCCAAGCTCGGCTGGCTGTCTTCGTTCAAGCCGCTGATCGTACCGAACTTCTTCGCGACGCCGTTCTTCATCTTCCTCATCATGCAGTTCATCCGCACGATTCCGCCGGAGCTCGACGAGGCGGCGAAGATGGACGGCTGCAGCAAGTACGGCATCTTTTTCAAAGTCGTGGTGCCTCTGATCGTACCGGCTCTCGTGACCTCGACCATCTTCTCCTTCTACTGGAGATGGGACGACTTCATCAACCCGCTGCTGTACCTGAACCGTCCGGAGCTCTACCCGGTATCGCTGGCGCTCAAGCTGTTCCTTGATGCCGAATCGATCAACAACTGGGGCGGGATGTTCGCCATGGCGACGCTGTCGCTGCTGCCGATCGTCATCGTGTTCTTCGTCTTCCAGAAGTACATTGTGGAAGGGATCTCCACCAGCGGTCTGAAGTAAGCCGTGCGGCCCGCGGCAGTGCCCGATAAGTGAATCAGAGAGTAGTTGAATATACGATGTGTACAGAGATAGTCAAAGGAGAGAGAGACGAAATGCCCCCACTCAAGTTCGAAGAAGCCCACATCCGAAAGGTCATCGATGCTGTCGTTGAACGCACGTTCCAGATGGATTTCAACTGGGATTGGCCGGGCGGCGTAGCCTTCTACGGTGTGACCGAAGCCTATGAAGCCACTGGGGAGAAAAAATACATGGAGCTGCTCAAAACGTGGGTCGACGAGCAGCTCGACGACGGCCTGCCGAAGCTCTCGGTCAACGCCGTATCCATCGGACATTCCCTGCTGTCCCTCTACAAATACACCGGGGAAGAGCGCTACCTCCAGGTGGCGACCGAGATGGCGGAATACCTGACCCACGAAGCGGTGCGCTTCGCCGACGGAATCTTCCAGCACACGGTCAACTCCGAGACCTACAACTTCCCGCAGCAGGCCTGGGTTGACACGATGTTCATGGCCGGCTACTTCCTGGTCCGCATCGGGGGACTGCTCGGACGCCAGGATTACCTCGAGGACGGCATCAAGCAGTACCACGGCCACGAGAACTTCCTGCAGGACCCGAAGACGAACCTGTACTACCACGGGTGGGACCACATCCAGCAGAGCCATATGTCCGGCATCTACTGGGCACGCGGCAACTCCTGGGCGGCGATCACGATGGCCCGGGCGCTCGAGATCATTCCGGTGCAGCACCCGTCCTTCATGATCATCGAAGGCTCGCTCCGCGACCAGCTCAGCGCTCTCGTACGGCTGCAGGCGGAAGACGGCCTCTGGCATACGGTGCTGACCGATCCGGAATCCTACACCGAGACCTCCGGTTCGGCCGGCATCGCGGCAGCGCTGCTGTCGAAGGGACGCCTGTACAACAAATACGTGAACAAGTCGATCGACGGCATTCTCGGCCGCATCGGCGAAGACGGCAGCGTATACGGCGTGTCGGCCGGCACGGCCGTCATGAACGATGCGCAGGGCTACCGCGAAGTGCCTTACAAGCGCCTGCAGGGCTGGGGCCAGGGTCTCGCACTGACGTTCCTCGCTTCGCTGCTGGCCCGTCAGGACTGGTAGAACCGGCTTCACGGCCATACCTGAAGGAGGAGAATGCCGAATGCCTGCGCTGTATCAGTTCGACTTCGGCTCGGGTGTTCCCGAGCCGGGGTACACGAAGATTACCCACGAGAGCCTCTACCGTGAGGAGCTGGGGTACGGCTTTACGGATCTCTCCCGGGTCGCCTCCCGGGAGCGGGGGGAGCCGGATGCCCTGCGGGGAGGCTTCTGCATCCCGCTCGGAGCAACGTTCGTCGCCGATGTGCCGAACGGCATCTATGACGTCGCCCTGACGATCGGCGATGCGATCGCCCCGACGGAGACGACCGTGAAGGCCTGCAACCGGCCCGTGCTGCACAAGGTCCGCACCGAAGAGGGCCAGTTCACGAGGCGCAATTTCGCCGTGCATGTGCCGGACGGCCGGCTGCGGCTGACATTCTCCGGCTCCGCGCCGAGAATCAACGCCCTCGTGATCACACCGTCCCCAAGTACGACGACGGTGTTCCTTGTCGGGGACTCGACGGTTACGGACGAAGCGGAGGACAACTTCCCTTACGCCGGGTGGGGGATGATGCTTCCCGCGTATTTCAAACCGGGGGTGGCGGTCGCCAACTATGCCAAGTCGGGCCGCAGCTCGAAGAGCTTCCATGACGAAGGGCGCTTTGCACCGGTTCTCGAAGCGATGAAGCCCCACGATTACCTGCTGATCCAATTCGGCCACAACGACCAGAAGACGGATGCCGAGCGGCATACGGACCCGGCGACAACGTATAAGGAATGGCTGAAGGTCTACATCGACGCGGCAAGAGAGCGGGAGGCGCATCCGGTTCTCGTCACTTCGGTGCACCGCCGCTATTTTGCCGAAGACGGGACTTTGATCGACACGCACAAGGAATACTTGACGGCCGTCAGGGAGCTGGCGGAAGCGGAAGGGGTTCCGCTGATTGATCTCGCCGAGAAGAGCCGCCGGCTGTTCGAAGAGCTCGGCCCGGAAGCGACGAAGTCGGTCTTCCTCTGGGCGGCACCGGGCGAATATGCCTCGCTGCCGGACGGGGCGGAGGACAACACGCACTTCCACGAGCGCGGCGCGGCGAAGATTGCGGGCCTGGTGGCGGAGGGGCTGAAGGAGCTCCAGCTGATGCCGCTGATGGTGTATCTGAAATAGGGAGGGCGGGGCCCATTCTCTCGAAAAGCCGGCTCGCTTCGGTCATCTGCTATGTCTACGAAACGCGCACCGTCCCTATGGGACGGTGAAGCCGTTTATCCTAGTCCGCCGCGGCCGGTACAGACTGTTCCGCAGCTTGCAAGGAGAGGGACAGCTCCAGAGGCGCATACCGCAGGGGAAGGCAGAAGGGAAAACGCGGCATAACTTAGACGAATAAGTCCAAACAAACGGTACGCAGTCCTCCGGGGGAGGACTGCGTGTTGATCTAAGGAGGAGGATGTCCGGTCATGCGTTATTTTCCGGAAGAGCAATCGGCGTATGCCAAGGTAGGTTCAGACGTGGAAGAAGTATTGAAGGCCATCGCGGGCCGCTACATGGGGGAGCACGGCAAGGTGGGGCCGGTCTACCGGCTGTTCAGCAGGGAAGCTTTCGTGCGGGAGGAAGACTACCGTTATGTGATGGACCTGGACAAGAAGCTCGAGGACCTCCGCGAAGGGCAGTTCGTGTACTGCTGGTCCAAGCTGTGGAGCGAGAAGGAGATGGAGATCCCGCTCAGTCTCTCGTGCTTCTCGCCGGCGCGCGTGTATGTGAACGGCGTGCAGGCTTTTGCTTCCAACCTGAATGACGACGTCTTTCCGGACCGCCGCTGCTGGTTCCGGGCCAAGGTCGTTCCCGGCTGGAATCACATCGTGCTGCGGTTCACGAAGACGGCGACCGGCTGCGGTGGGAAGTTCGGCACCGGTTCGATCAAGGGGGCGCCGCTGCACTTCCTCGTGCCGCTGGAAGACCGGGCAGGCCAGGAGGGCTGGGTATACAGCTGTCCATTCGGCGAAGACTTGAAAGCGCTCCCGGGATCGGAGGCGTGGGATATCCCGGCTGCGGAAGCCGGAGAGATCGTCTGGCAGCCGCAGCAGGCCTGGACGGAGAGCGAGCGGACCGCAGGCGTGTTCGGGCGCCTCTTCGGCGAGCAGGCGGGGAGCCAGGCCTGGGCGTGGACACGGATTGGCAGCCGGCGGGGAGCCGCGCAGGAGATCCGTCTGAGCGGGACGCACGAAGGCGGTCTGACGCTGTACGCCGGCGGCATCGAGGTGTATTCGGCGGCATCGTCCGGCACGTTCGCGCTCACGCTGCGGCTGCCTTACGGTGAGCATGATCTGCTCGTCCGCTCGACCTGCGGGGGAGCGAATGGGGCTTCGAGCTCGATCCGCCGGCGGAAGCTCGGGAGCGGTTCTGCCAGCCGCCGCAGCGGATTGAAGGGCTGGCGCGAGGCGTGGCTGTATCTCGGTCCGTTTCCACCCGGTCAGACGCCGCAGGCGGAGGAGATCGGGCAGCTCCAGCGGCCGTTCGACGATGGCGGAGACGGCATCTTCTGGCGGGCCGACCTGCCGGACACCCATGTCCGCATCTACCTGGAGACGCCGCTGTTCGGGCGCTGGAACTATCCGCTCGGCGTAACGCTCTATGGACTGCTGCAGACGGGTGTCGAGCTCGGCCGCGGCGACATCGAGCAGTACGTGCTGGACCACATCGGCCAGTGCGCGGCTCTGCATGACTACGCGCTGTGGGACAAAACGCAGTTCGGCGCGCCGGGCATCAACCACCAGCTCATTTCCATCGACTCTCTCGATGACTGCGGCTCCTTCGGCGCCACGATGCTGCTTGCCATGACCCGCCGGGACTTGCCCGGAGGCCGGGCGGCGGCGGACCGGATCGCGCATTACATCTCAGAGGTACAGGACCGCAGGCCGGACGGCGCCCTGTTCCGGGTGCACGGCAGCACGGATTTTATGCAGGACACGATGTGGTGCGACGATCTGTACATGAGCGTGCCTTTCCTGTGCCGCTATGCGGGGCTGACAGAGGATACCCGGTACCTCGACGATGCGGCGCGCCAGTTCCTGCTCTACAAGAAGTACATGTACATGCCGGACCTGCAGATCATGTCCCATGTGTATGACTTCAAATTCGACAAGCCGAACGGCATTCCCTGGGGCCGCGGGAACGGCTGGGTGCTCTTCTCGCTGACCGAGCTGCTCGCGGTCCTGCCGGAGAACCACCCGCAGCGCGCCGGCCTGCTCGAATTCTTCCGGGAGCTGAGCGCCGGCTACCTGAGGCTTCAGGGGGAGCGCGGACTGTGGCATCAGGTGCTGACGAACTCGCAGTCGTACGAGGAATCCTCCTGCACGTCGATGTTCGTCTATGCGTTCGCCCGCGGCGTCCGCTTCGGCTGGCTGAATGAGCCGGAGCCGTATACGGAATCGGTCTTCCGCGGCTGGGAAGGGCTCAGCCGCTATGCAGTCGACGCCAGGGGGAACGTGTACGGCGTCTGCCGCGGCTCCGGTTACTCGTTCTCGTCCTCGTATTACAAGGATGAGCTGCTGCCGCTGCTCAATGATACACATGGTATCGGGATCGTCATGCTCGCCGGCATCGAGACGCGCCGGCTGGAGGAGCATCTGCGCAGCGGCTCGCAAGCCGAGGTAACTGCACAGGCGTAGGATGCACCGGCAGGAAGATCAAGCTGCCGGACTGTGGAAGCTGCTGCGCGCAGGTATGTAGCAGCTTGCCGGCGGCAGTACAGGCGCAGCAGGAGGAGGAAGCATGCTGCTGTCCTTCCGAACTTCCTGGGGCAGCGAAGCGGCATCCCACTCTGCACTTAGACTCAGCCTGATCATGGCAGGCTGCACATCATCTGGAACCCTCTACAGCGAGGCGATCTCTTTTTGACAGCGACCTTTATGCGAAGCATAACGGAGCGCAAAAAGAGATGCCCGAGCCATCAACTTTGCGACAGGCGGTGAGACTATGCTTCCCAAAGGTCGTCACTTTCGGAAAAGCCTCATTCTCATACTGATCATCACCTCGATTCCCGGACTGATCACCGGCGGAGCCATCTACTGGTTCACCGCCGGCCGGATCGAAAGCGAGCTGGTACAGCTGCACAAGAACCAGATCGCGAAGCGGGCGGAAAGCATACAGGGGCAGTTCTCCTATTTGGAGCTGTCCCTTTCGCATTTGGCTTTCGACCCGAAGCTCGATTATACGCTCGCCCAGACGGACCTGCTGCGGAATTTTACCGTCACCCGGGATCTGTACAAAACGCTGCTGCTGACCCAGGGGGCGCTGCCGCTCGTGGACCGCATGGAGCTGTTCGTCGAAGGACAGGTGCCTGCCCATTTCTCGCCGGACTTCAACCTGCTCGTGACGGAGGCGGAGCGGCAGGCCTGGAAGCCGCTGCTGAAGCCGGGCACCCCGGTGTACTGGACGCGCCTCGGCGATGCGGATCACAAGGAGAGGGCGCCTTCCCTGGCCCTCGTGCATCAGGTGCCGGGCGGCTCCACAACGCCCTTCGGCGTAGTGCTCTTCCGGCTGAACGAGGCCCGCGTCGTCGAGCAGCTGCAGGCCCTGACGCCGTACGAGGAGGGCGAAGCCTTCCTCCTCGCGGAGGACGGCACGGTGCTGGCCTCGTCGGACGCGGGTCCGCAGCCGTCGCCGCTGCTGGAGAAGCTGCGCACCGCGGTTCTGGAGCGCACCGAGGGAGAGACCTCGTTCAAGCTTGACTGGAACGACAGCACCTACTCCGTGTCGTACGGCACCTTTGACCGGCTCGGCTCGAGCTGGACCTATGTCACCGCCGCCCCGATCCACGCGATCACGGCCCCGGTCGTCATCGTGTCGAAGACGATTATCGGCGTCTCGCTGGCGGGCCTGCTGCTCGGCTGTCTGCTCGCCTGGTTCGCTTCCCGGCGCATCTACTCGCCGATGGAGCGGCTCGTGCGCCTGCTCGGCGGTGAGCGTGCGCCCGAGGGCGGCGACGAATTCGCCGAGCTCGAGAAGCGCTGGGTGCATCTCCACCGGGAGAGCGCGGATCTCCAGCACCGGCTCGAGAAGCAGCTTCCGCAGGTCAAGGAAGGCTTCCTGCTGCAGCTGATCCAGGGCCACCTGTCGGCCTACCCGCAGGAGGAGCTCGCCGAGCGCCTGCGCTCGTTCGGCTGGGAGCCGGAGGGCCGCGTGTTCACGGTGATCTGCCTGCAGCTCACCGGCATGACCCGCCTCGAGGCGCAGGGGCGTTTCTCCGCCGAGGACGAGGGGCTCGTCACCTTTGCTGCGGCGAACATGATCGAAGAGCTGGCGAGCGGGTCGTTCCCGCAGGCGCATGCCCTGAACTTCCATGACCTGACCGTCGGCCTGCTGATCTCCCTGCCGGAGGAGGAGGCCGCGGAGGAGCCGTGGCTGCCGCTCTGTGAGAACATCATTGAAGCGGTCACCGGCATCCTGCGGATGAACGTCACCGCGGCGGTCGGCCGGAGCACGCCGAATCTGCGCGGGCTGCCGGATCTCTTCGAGGAGGCCAAGGGGCTCCTCGGCTACCGGAGCTTCGGCGAGGAGAACCAGATTCTCCGCGCCGGGGATGTCTACGGGGCAGAGGGAGCGGAGCGGGTGCCTTATCCGTTCACTGAGGAGAAGGAACTGCTCCAGGCCCTGCGCAAGGGCCAGCCGGAGGAGGCGGAGGCCGCGCTTGCCTTGTTCCTGAAAGCGTTAACAGACCAGTCGCAGACCGAGGGCGATTACCAGCAGGGCGTGCTGAATCTGCTGGGCTCCCTGGAGCATATGACGCTGCAGAGCGGCCTTCACCCGGGCCGGGTGTACGGACACGGCAACCGGTTCGCCCTGCTGGCCGAGCTGCGGGAGCCGGAGCAGGTGGAGCGGTGGTTCCGACGTTGCATCCTCTGCCCTTATCTGAAGGAGATGGAGTCCCGCAGCGGAAGCTCCGCCCGGCGGATGATCGAGGAAGCGATCCACTATATCGAGACCCGCTACATGCATGATATTTCGCTGGATTCCTGTGCCGACCACTGCGGTACGAACGTATTCTCGCTCAGCCGATCGTTCAAGAGCGTCACAGGCATGACCTTCGTCGACTATGTGACGGAGACCCGGCTCACGAAGGCCAAGGAGCTGCTGCGCGAATCGGAGCGCAAGATCAACGAGATCGCCGAGCAGGTCGGCTACCAGCATGGCTACTTCAACCGCATCTTCAAGAAGGCCGAAGGGGTGACCCCAAGCCGCTACCGGGAGATGAGCCGCGAGAGCTAGTGCGGGCGTGAAGCCCGTCCTTCTGCGGTTTGGGAGGCTGCCACAAGATAATCCTACCCGCCAAAATAGTGAAAAAAGGAGGGAACGGATGGAAGAACGCCCGAAATCAAGCCCGGTCAAAAATCTCTCATTGCGGTGCAGCGCGCCTTTCGCGGAAAATGACATCAATCCACAAACAAACGGGTTCCAGGTTCCGGCACACGGCACGGAGGCCCATTGCAAACGCATACCCAACCCAAAGGAGAGTGAGACCATGGAGCATACCGGCGTTCAAAAGAAAGCGAAAGCGGTAACAAAGGTGTCCGCGGACGGATCCGTCCTCCGGCGGCTGCAGAGGGACAAATGGCTTTACGTGCTGCTGCTGCCCGGACTGCTGTATTTTCTCATATTCAAGTACGTGCCGATGTGGGGCGTGCTGCTGGCCTTCAAAAACTACCAGCCGTTCCTCGGCTTCTGGGAGAGCGAGTGGGTCGGGTTCGAGCACTTCCGGCAGTTCTTCGCGAATCCGGACTTCGGCCGGCTCATGCGCAACACGCTGCTCCTGTCGCTGTACAACCTGATCTTCTTCTTCCCGGCGCCGATCGTGCTGGCGCTGCTGCTCAATGAAGTGCGGG
Source organism: Paenibacillus mucilaginosus 3016 (assembly GCF_000250655.1). Taxonomy (NCBI): domain Bacteria; kingdom Bacillati; phylum Bacillota; class Bacilli; order Caryophanales; family Paenibacillaceae; genus Paenibacillus; species Paenibacillus mucilaginosus. The sequence goes on along the minus strand of NC_016935.1, from coordinate 5,993,898 downwards.
TCTCCGTCTACAAGAGGGCGATCCAGACGCTGGTCTATGTGCCGCACTTCATGTCGCTTGTGATCGTGGCCAGTATCACCTACGTCTTCCTGACCACCGAAGGGGGCATCATCAACCTGCTCCTCGAGAAATTCACGGGCCAGAAGATCGACTTCCTGTCGAGTCCCGACTGGTTCCGCCCGATGATCATCCTCCAGACGATCTGGAAGGAATGCGGCTGGGGCACGATCATCTTCCTGGCCGCACTGGCCGGCGTGGACGCGGAACAGTACGAGGCGGCTATCGTGGACGGGGCAAGCCGCTGGCGCCAGCTGTGGCACATTACGCTGCCTTCGATCCAGAGCACGATCGTCATCCTGCTCATCCTGCGCCTCGGCGACGTTCTCGACAACGGGTTCGAGCAGATATATCTCATGAGCAATGCGCTGAACCGCGATGTGGCGGACGTGTTCGACACCTATGTTTATATGATGGGGATCACGCAGGGCGCGTTCTCTTACAGTACGGCGGTGGGGCTGTTCAAATCCGTCATCGGCGTCACGCTCGTTCTCTCCTCGAACTATCTGGCGAAACGCTTCGGCCAATCGGGGATCTACTAGGGGCACGGAGAACTCGACTATTCTTTGCAGAAAAAGGAGGCGCATCGTTATGGGCAAGCAGTACCGCACGCTGGGCGGCACGGTCTTCGATATCTTCAATTACACGTTCCTCGGCGTATTCGCGCTGGTGACCGTCATTCCGTTCCTGTATGTGATCGCCGGCTCGTTCGCATCGGATGCGGAGCTGACGCAGAGGGCATTCTTCCTGATTCCAAGTACCTTCTCCATGGCAGGGTACCAGTACATTTTCTCGTCGGATACGCTGTTCCAATCCCTCGGGGTGTCGGTCTTCATTACGGTGTCGGGGACGCTCGTCAACCTCTTCTTCACCGTAACCATGGCATACCCGCTCGCGAAGCGTTCGCTGATGGGCCGCAGCACCGTGCTCAACCTCATCGTCTTCTCGATGCTGTTCGGCGGAGGGATGATTCCGACGTACCTGGTCATCAAGAGCCTCGGCATGCTCGATTCGTTCTGGGCGCTGACACTGCCGGGCGCCATCTCGGCATTCAACCTCATTGTCATCAAAAACTTCTTCGAGCAGCTTCCCCCGGGACTGGAGGAGTCGGCCCGGATCGACGGCTGCACTGAAATCGGCGTGCTCTGGCGCATCGTGCTCCCGCTCTCGAAGCCGGTGCTCGCGACCTTCGCCCTGTTCTATGCGGTGGGCCACTGGAACAGCTTCTTCCAGGCGCTGCTCTACATCAATGACCCGGAGAAGTGGCCGATGCAGGTGATGCTGCGGCAGATCGTCATGCTCTCCCAGTCGTCCATCGGTGACTCGGGAATGCTCGATCCGAACTTCGTCCAACCGCCGGAGCAGACGATCAAAATGGCTGTTATCGTTATTGCGACCCTCCCGATTCTGTGCGTCTATCCGTTCCTGCAGAAGCATTTTGCCAAGGGCGTGCTGATCGGTTCCATTAAATAAAAAAGAATTCCATCACAATCCGAAGGGGAGAATCTCACATGAAAACACCATCCAAAGCCTGGCGCAAATGGACCGCCTCGTTCCTCGTTACCGTCCTGTCTCTGTCAACACTCGCAGCGTGTTCGTCCGGCGGCAAGGAGGCTGCTCCCGCTTCGGGGGCCGCAGGCGGGGCTGCCTCCGGCTCGGGCAGCGGGCCGTACAAGCTCAACATCATGCTGCCGACGTTCAAAACCACGTTCCCGAAGGACAACTCGCCGGTCGTACAGGAGCTCAACAAGTACCTGAATGCGGAGATGCACCTGGAGTGGGTGCCGAACAATTCCTATCCGGAGAAGCTGAACATCACGCTCGCCTCCGGCAAGCTGCCGACGATCATGGTCATCGATTCGAAGTCGCCTTCGTTCATCAATGCGGCACGCACCGGCGCCTTCTGGGAGCTCGGGCCGTACCTTAAGGACTATCCGAATCTCAGTAAGGCCAATCCGATCGTACTGAACAACTCCTCCATCGACGGCAAAAATTACGGGATTTACCGGACCCGCGCCCTCGCGCGCAACGGCATCATGTACCGCAAGGACTGGCTGGAGAACGTAGGGCTGCAGGAGCCGAAGACGATCGACGATTTTTACAATATCTTGAAAGCCTTTGCAACCAAGGACCCGGACAAGAACGGCAAGAACGACACGTACGGTATGGTTATCTCCAAGTTCACGGGGCCGTTCGAGATCATGCAGACCTGGTTCGGCGTGCCGAACAAGTGGGGCCCGGATGCGAGCGGCCAGCTGCTGCCGGCGCACCTGTTCCCGGAATATATGGATTCCCTGAAATTCTTCAAGAAGCTCTATGACGAGAAGCTGATCAACGCCGACTTCGCGGTCATGGATACCGGGAAGTGGAATGATCCCGTGGTGAACGGGCAGGCCGGCGTGATCGTCGATGTGACGGACAACGCGGGACGGCTGGAGGACAAAATCCATGCGGCGCTGGAGAAAGCGGGCAAGGATGACAAGAGCAAGCAGTTCATGGATATTGTGGACACCGTGGAAGGGCCGAAGGGCAAGAAGAACCTGCCGACCTCCGGCTATTCGGGCGTCATTGCGATCTCGAAGACGGGCGCGAAGACGGAGGAAGACCTGAAGAAGGCGCTGACCTTCCTCGATAAGCTGAACGATGAGAAAGCGCAGATTCTGGCGGGCAACGGCATCGAAGGCATGCACTACAAGAAGGTCGAAGGCGGCATTGAGCCGGTCAAGGATCCAGCCAAGCTGGAAGGGGAAGTGGAAGGCCTGAACCAGATGCTGACCTTCCTGCCGGAGGACCGTACGCTGAAGGTCGTACAGACGCCGCTGCGGCAGAAGATCACGAAGGTGCAGAAGGAAGCCGAGCAGCATATCGTACCGAACCCGGCTGAGCCGCTGGTATCGAACGTGTACTCCCAGAAGGGGCCGCAGCTCGATACGATGATCAGCGACGCGCGGACGAAGTTCATCGTCGGCCAGATCGACGAAGCGGGCTTCAAGGCGGCCGTCGAACTGTGGCGCAAGAGCGGCGGGGATGAGTACGTCAAGGAAATCAACGAGCTGTACGCCAAAATGAAGAAGTAAGCAGGAGAGGAAGGGGGTCTGCGGCGCGTGCTGCAGGCTTCCCTGTCCTGCCGGGACTGATCCGGCATTTAATTCGACTAAACATATAAGAAAAATGGAATTTGACAGAATTCAGTGGTATGGTGATAAAAAGGAAGCAAGTGGAAAGAATCGGAAGCAAACGGAAGTCCGAGAGGGGCAAACGGAAGCGAATGCAGCCGGGGCCATTCTCTGGCGGAGGCAGCAGAGATCCGTAAGCTTGCGCAGGTTCGCGGACGGAAGGGAAGACAGGAACTGCAGGATCATCCGCAGTGATACCCAAGAGGCCTTGTTATGATGGACTGTGAGAAGGCCCGGCAGAGGAGGAACAGCACATGAGCAGGGAAGCGCAGGAGAAGGATGTCAGAACGAACATACCGGTTGAGGGAATCGGTCATCCGGAGAAGGCTGTGCAGGAGAATGGCGTTACGGCCGCTTGGCTGGGAGAAGCGCCGCTTGGGCCGGCGGCCGTGACCTGGGGCGTGCCCTGGAAGGCCGGCGAGCTGAAGAGGGAGGAACCGCTGCGGCTGGTCTCGGCCTCGGGCATGCCCCTTCCTGTGCAGAGCTGGCCGACGGCCTACTACCCGGACGGCAGCGTGAAGTGGACCGCCCACGCGGTCTCTCTTGGAGAAGGCGCTGAAGCTTCGTACACGCTGTCCAAAGGCGAAAGCGAAGCGCCGGTAGAGGGCGTATCGGTGCAGGAGCACGCCGGGCGGATCGTCGTGGATACGGGGCGGGCCGTCTACACGCTCGGGACCGAAGGAGAAGCGCTGGTCCGTTCCATCGTGCGCGGAGAGCGCACCCTCTGCACCGGAGCCCGGCTGGTCGGGTACCGGGAAGAAGAGAGCGTCACCGAAGGCGCCCGGGTGACCCGGACGCAGGCGCTGCGGAGCCGGCTGCACCGGGTGACCGTCGAACAGCGGGGACCCGTCCGGGCCGTCGTGAAGTTCGAAGGCCGCCATGCCCTGCTCGGAGGCCGCAGCCCGAGAGAGTGGCTGCCGTTCACCGTGCGGCTGTACTTCTACGCGGGGCAGGAGTCCGTTCGGGCCGTGCATACTTTCGTCTACGACGGCGATCCGGGCAAGGATGGGGTCAAAGGCATCGGCCTGAGCTTCACCCTGCCGCTCGAAGGGCCGCTGTATAACCGCCACGTGCGGTTCACGGGGGACACGGGCGTCTTCGCCGAATCGCCGAAGACGCTCATGACGATCCGCACACAGGGGAAATACCAGGAGCTGTACCGCAGCCAGACGGCGGGGGAGAACGTCGCGTTCGACCCGCAGGAGGATGCGCGGTTCCTCACGCTGCTTGACGATTCCGCCGTCTGGGATCACTTCAAGCTCGTGCAGCACAGTGCGGACTCGTACACGGTGTCGAAGCGGACCGGTCCGGCCTGCTCCTGGCTGAAGGCCGTCACCGGCTCGCGGTCCCGCGGCGTCGCCTACGCCGGCAGTGAAGCGGGAGGCCTGGCTCTCGGGCTGCGGCACTTCTGGCGCAAGCACCCGGCCTCGCTCGAGCTCTCCGGCCTCTCCGGAGAGGCGGCGGAAGCAACGGCCTGGTTCTGGTCGCCGGATGCACCGGCGATGGACCTGCGCCACTACGACACGACGACGCATCTGGAGTCGTCCTACGAGGGCTTTCACGAGCTGCGCAGCACGCCGTACGGGGTGGCGAACACGAATGAGCTCACCTTCTGGTGCCTGGAACGTACGCCGTCGCACGAGGAGCTGGACGCCATGGCCGGCTCGCTCGAGCGGCCTGCGCAGCTGGTCTGCGAGCCGCAGCGCTATCATGACACAGGCGCCTTCGGCGTCTGGAGCCTGCCGTCCCGGGACACCCCGCTGCAGGCGGAGCTCGAGGACCTGCTTGACGCCGCCATCGAGTTCTACAAGGCGGAGATCGAGCAGCGGCGGTGGTACGGGTTCTGGGACTTCGGCGATGTCATGCACAGCTACGATCCGGTCCGCCACACGTGGCGCTATGATATCGGCGGCTGCGCGTGGCAGAACACGGAGCTCGTGCCGAACATGTGGCTGTGGCTGACGTTCCTGCGCACGGGCCGGGAGGATGTGTTCCGCCTGGCCGAGGCGATGACGCGCCACACGAGCGAGGTGGACACGTACCACTTCGGCGAGTACGCGGGTCTCGGCTCCCGCCACAACGTCGTTCACTGGGGCTGCGGCTGCAAGGAAGCGAGAATCTCAATGGCCGGGCTGCACCGCTATTTCTACTACCTGACAGGGGACGAGCGGACCGGCGACATCATGGAAGAGGTCGTCGACGCGGATTACACGACCGTCACGCTCGATCCGATGCGCTACTACTTCCCGAAGGACGAGTTCCCGACCCATACGCGCGTCGGTCCGGACTGGTCGGCGTTCTGCTCGAACTGGATGACGCGCTGGGAGCGCTTCGAGGATACGGCCTACCGCGACAAGCTGCTCGTCGGCTGGGAGGCGATGAAGGGGATGCCGCACCGGCTGCTCACCGGCCCGACCTTCGGCTATGACCCGAAGACCGGGGAGCTGCTCCACATGAGCGATGACAACTGGGGCCGCCACCTCATGATCTGCATGGGCGCGCCGCAGGTGTGGTTCGAGCTCGCGGAGCTGCTCGGCGACGACCAGTGGCGCGAGATGCTGGCGGAGTTCGGGGCGTTCTACCCGCTGACGCCCGAGGAGAAAGCGGCCCGTACGGGCGGCGCGATCGGCAAGCAGGGCTGGGATCATCCCGTGTTCTTCACGGTGATGATGGCCTATGCCGCCGCCCGCTACGGCGACGAAGCGCTCGCCCGCCGGACCTGGGACATCCTGTTCGGCGACAAGCTGATGCAGCGCATCGCCCGCACGGATGAGGTGGACCGCCTGGCGTTCGTGCGGCCGCTCCGGGAGATTCCGGACGTCTCGACGAACTCCGTCTCCCAGTGGTCGCTCAATACGATTGTGTGCCTGGAGCTCATCGGCCGCTGGCTGGGGAGCGGAGAAGCCGGAACAGCCGGCCGGGGAGGTGAGACCGTCACATCGTCTTCGTGAATTCAAGGCAGCGGCAGGACAACGGCCCGCCGCTGCCTGCATTTTACATCCCACCCCAAATCCAAGGAGGAATATTCCTGTGAAATTGCGTTCGATCTCCCGCCGTCAGCGTCAGCGTCTTCTCAGCTCGGTTCTGTCCCTCGCCCTGCTTGTTCCTGCAGCCGCTTCTCCTGTATCCGCAGCCGATCCCACGGTCGATTCCGGCAGCAGCTCGTCCACCGTCGTCCAGAAGCGCCAGGCGGAGTACCTCGGCCGAGGCGTGGTGGCCGTGCAGACCGAAGGCGGTATCTTCGTGTCCTGGCGCCTGCTAGGCACGGACAAGAGCGGTACGGCGTTCCATCTGTACCGCGACGGCGTGAAGCTGAACGGCGAGCCGATCACGGCGGCAACGAACTTCCTGGACCCGGACGGTACGGCAGCGTCGAAGTATACGGTCCGCGCGGTGGTATCCGGCGTGGAGCAGGAGCCGCCCAAGCCCGCGGGCGTCTGGGGGAAGAACTACCTCAGCGTGCCGCTGAAGAAGCCGGCGGACGGCGTGAACCCGGACGGCACCCCCTTCACCTACAGCGCCAATGATGCGAGCGCGGGCGATCTGGACGGCGACGGGGAATACGAACTGATCGTGAAGTGGGACCCGAGCAACTCCAAGGACAACTCGCAGAACGGGATCACCGGCGAAGTGTTCATCGACGCCTACAAGCAGGACGGCACCCTTCTGTGGCGGATCTCGCTCGGCCGCAATATCCGCGCCGGTGCCCACTATACGCAGTTCCTGGTGTACGATTTTGACGGCGACGGCCGGGCCGAAGTGGCGTTCAAGACGGCGGACGGCACCGTGGACGGCACGGGTCAGGTCATTGGCGACGCTTCGGCGGACTACCGCGACGCTGCAGGCCGGGTTCTCTCCGGGCCGGAGTTCCTGTCGATCTTCGACGGGAAGACAGGGAAGGTGCTCGATACGGTGCCGTACGATCCTCCCCGGGGCAATGTGAGCGACTGGGGTGACAGCTACGGCAACCGGGTCGACCGGTTCCTGGCGGCGGTCGCCTATCTGGACGGAGAGCATCCTAGCCTGGTGATGGCGCGCGGTTACTACACCCGTGCCGTCCTGGCTGCCTACAACTTCCGGGACGGCAAGCTGAGCAAGGTGTGGACGTTCGACAGCAACAACCCCGGCAGCGAAGGCTACCGGGGACAGGGCAACCACAACCTGAGCGTGGCCGACGTGGACGGCGACGGCCGCGACGAGATCACCTACGGGGCGGCGGCGATCGATGATAACGGCCAGGGCCTCTACACGACAGGCCTCGGCCATGGCGACGCCATGCACCTTGGGGACCTCGATCCGACCCGCCCGGGTCTGGAAGTGTTCCAGGTGCATGAGGACAAGAATGCGGCCGCCGGGATCGAATATCGTGATGCCCGGACCGGGCAGATGATCTGGGGCGTGTATACCGGCAAGGATACGGGCCGAGGCATGTCTGCCGACATCGATCCGGCGCATCCGGGAGAGGAAGTCTGGGCGAGCGGGAAGCTCTTCAGCAGCCAGGGGGCCCAGATCGGAGCCGTGACGCCGTCGTCCACGAACTTTGGCATCTGGTGGGACGGCGACCCGCTGCGCGAGCTGCTCGACCAGAACCGCATCGACAAGTGGGACTACACCGCCGGGGCGACCCGCAATCTGTTCACCTCGCCGGAGATCGCCTCGAACAACGGCACGAAGGCGACGCCGAACCTGCAGGCCGACCTGCTCGGCGACTGGCGGGAAGAGGCGGTCTGGCGCTCCACCGATTCCTCGGAGCTGCGGATCTACACGACCACCGCGGTGACGGACCGCCGGCTGCCGACGCTGATGCACGATCCGGTGTACCGCCTCGGCGTGGCGTGGCAGAATGTCGGCTACAATCAGCCGCCGCACACGGGCTTCTTCCTGGGCGACGGGATGACGACTCCGCCGGCTCCGTCCCTGTATGCGGTCCACCATGCGAGCGTGGATCTGCAGCCGAATCCGATCAACCTGAAGAGCTCCACGACGGCGACCAGCGCCACCGCTTATCTGGAACTGCCGGATCACGGGGCGAAGAACATCGATCCCGCCTCCGTGACGCTGAGCGTCTACGGCCGCACGCTGAAGCCGCTGGCCTCCCCTGTGCTGGTGGGCGACTATGACGCCGACGGGAAGAAGGACCTCATGCTGAAGTTCGACCGCAATCAGCTGATCCAGGCACTGCAGGGCGCGACGTCCAGCGTGAAGGCCGTCTTCCGCGGACGTCTCAAGAACGGCGATGTGCTCGCGGGAGAGACGGTATTGACCATTACACGATAATCCGGCCATGCGCTTAGGCACGACTCCATCCAGGGGTCGTGCCTTTTGAACATCTAAGACGCGTATGCTCACCAGGGCCCGGGCTCCGATATCTTATGTCAAATCCGTCAAGGAGATATTTGAGGCGCCCCCGGCGATCCGCTCGTCAGAGAAGGCAGCTCATTCCGTCTATCGATGAATGCCTTTTCCTGTTCCAAGGGCATTGCAGAACATGCACGCGCGTTGGTCAACGCATCCTGGGTGTACCTAATGGAATAGCTTTATGTCTGGCGGGACCTTCTCCTCTTTTGCAGGACCCGAGGCCAAAGCGGCAAACCATGCCTTGGATTTCACGATGACGAAGAAGGCGCTGAGACCCGAACCCCACACGATCCCTTCAACGGTCCACAAGGGAATCATCTTCGCTTGATACAGTCCCGCAAAAAAATCAATAAGAGCATGAACCAAAACAGCATAAAGCAAGTACACGGCCCTGCGGGTCCGAATGCCGTACAAAACGGTTAAGGAAAGGGCAATCTGAATCGATACGGCGGGGATGCGCTCGAACGCGCCCAGCCAGAATTCGCTCTGCGAGGTATGAATCATCCGGTCTTTGATCCCCTGGAACAGGGCATGCTGCTCGGCTGTCGCCTCGGCGCCGAATGGCTGTTCAAAGGTTCCCGAATTAATCATGACGGCATACACGATTCCCAATAGGCCCATGCCCGCGCCGATCAGCAGCGCCTCAATACCGCCGTGGCCTATGCCCGCGGCAATACCGTCCTTGCGTTCCTGCCGCTTTCTCAATAGCAGAGAGAAGCCGAACCAACGTCCCGCAGTTTCAAACAGGCCTGCGGCCAGGCCGCCGTAAACAGCCGCGATCCATGGATTGTTTAGCCACACGGCGGTTACGGGGCTGCCTGAAAACAAATACGCATGAAGCACCTGCTCCAAGAGCTGTGAAAAGACGACGTAAATCAGAATACCGACACCGACAGCACGGTAAGAGATTTGGAGTGTCCTGCGGCAGTAGAAAAGCAAAGACAAAGGAATGACAATCCCCAGAATAACCTGCACGATCAAAGCCGTAATCGAACCTTGACTTACCACTTGCCTCACTCCTTGTTCATCTTCATTGTGTCCTGCAGCGGGGGCTGCTCCAGAACCGCCATGGGAAACGAGGTAACCACGGCCGCACACACAAGCCTGCCTGCTCCTTTTGATGCCAGGCGCGACATCCCTCCTTTTCACTATGCTGTAAACGGGTGTTCCTCCAAACTTTATGTTTGCAATGTCATCATAATATCGATATGATATCACATATGGTAATTAATTCAAATCCCCTTATGGCGAAGAGGGCGCTGCTGCAGCCTGATTCGAGAGGGGAAGGAGGTCTGCCGCATGCGGGGGTCCACCTTGCTTCGTTCCAATCGCTGCCTTTCATCCAGGGTGGTGCCTGACCGGAAAGTTGCTTTTTTTTTGTTGATTACAACCGTCGAAAAATCGAGTATGATAACATCAGGGTGGAAAAAATGGAAAATAAAGCGTATACTTGTCCACTGCCCGATACAACTTGTATCAGCGAAAAGCAGTTCATTTTTCGTGAAGGGTAAGGTGTTCGTAGTGAGCAGAAGGGTTATTGTGCTGTGGTTAAGCTGCATGCTGTCGCTGCTGTGGGCGGCGGGCGTGCAGGCGGAAGGAGCGGTATTCATCCGCATTGACAGTCCTTATCCGAACGTTTCTTATGACGGCGTCCTGCCGATCCGGGCCAGCACGTATTCGGAGCTGGAGGCCGTGAAGGCGGTCGCCCGGGTGGAGGACCGCGAAGCGGAGCTTACCTACTCCTGCACGGGAGGCTGTGAATGGCGCGGGGAGATGCCCCTCGAAAGGTTCACCAAGGGAGCGAAGCTTCTCACGGTTACCGTGACTGATGAACTGGGCGGAATCAGCACGCAGGAGGCCCCTTTTTACTATAACTCGGCGCCTGTACTCACGAAGATGGAGCCGTCCGACGAGACGGTGGTGACGGACGGTCTTCTGCATGTCGCGGCATCCGCCGAAGACGACAGTTCGGTACCGGAGGTCCGCGTCACGGTCTCGGGCAACTTCAGCACCATTGCGGAATTCAGCGGCCAGGGCAGCGTCGATGAGACGGTTGACGTATCGGCCTATGCCGGACAGCTGCTCGAGTACACCGTCGTGGCGGAGGATGAGCAGGGAGCGCAGAGCGCGACCCGCCGGCATACGATTCATGTGACCGCCGATCCGCGGAATGTCCCCGTGGAATCCGTTGCGGGACGCATTGTCGATTTTGACCCCGGACGGTATCTGATCGAGAGGGTGGACACAGGAAGGTATGCACTCGTCATCCGGAACCGCGCCGACGGCTCGGAGGTCGTGATCGCCGAGCGGAGCGAGATGAACAACCGGATGCAGCTGACGCCGGCGGGGGCGCTGTATCTCCAAAGCCCGGGCACCTCGAACTTTGTCCATTATTGGGCGGACGGCATACTGACGAGGGTTCCGTATTCCATGCGCTCCATGTTCCAGACCAAGGGGAACTACGCCTTGTTCGACCTGAAATCGGCCCCTTACCCCTTCGCACTGTATGATACTTCCCTGCCGGAGACGCCGGCGGAGACGTTCACCCAAGCCTATGACGTCTTCGAACTGACCGAAGATGGAGCGTTCTTCTATGTCGAGGAAGACCGGATCTACCGTCATCCGCTCCGCGGGACGGCGGAACTGTATTTGTCCGGCCACGAGGACGTACGGGGGATGGCCGCCAGCGGAGGCCAGCTTCTCTTCCAATCGGGCCTCCGGCTGTATTCCTATGATGGCAGCGTGGTGGAAGAGGTGGCGGCGGCGCTGCCGGAGGACGGCCGGGCGCACAGTGATTACGAGCTGAACGGCGGCTGGATCGCTTACCTCGCATCCGCCCAGGAAGGCGGAACGGAGCTGTACCTCCGCACCCCTGAAGGAGCCGTAACGAAGGTCGCTGCTGTAAGCGATTCCGCGGCGATCATTCAGCTGGCCGGTGACGGCCGCCTCGTCTATACGTCAGGCGAGAGGATCTATATTTACCGTCCCGGAGAGGCGGCGCCGGTTTCTGCAGGCACCGAAGGCCGGGACATGGTGAAGCTCATCGACGGAACCTGGTACAAAACGATCGGGAATACCCTGTTCCGCTTCGAGTCGGCAGGACCCGACACGGAGGCGCCGGTATGGCCCGCAGAGGCGCTGAGCGTTACCGGCGTGACCTACCGTTCGGCCGTTCTGCAGTGGCTTCCGGCCCAGGACAACCGAGGTGTGGCCTCGTACCGGATCTACCGGGACGGCGAGCATGCGGCGACGGTAGCCGGGGATGTGTACAGCTATGAGGATGACCAGCTGTCCCCGTCGACGGCCTACGAGTTCTCGGTGGAGGCCTGGGACGCGGCGGGCAACCGCAGCACGGAGAATCCGTCCGTCACCGTGACGACCTCCGCTTACGAGCCGGACGATACGGCTGCACCGGTCTGGCCGGAGGGAAGCACGCTGACGGTGACGGATGTGACCTACAGCAGCGCGCAGCTCCGCTGGCCTGCGGCAGAAGATGAACGCGGCGTAGCCGCTTATCTCATCTACCGTGACGGTCAGCTGCAGGATACGGTGGGCGGGGCCGTCTACCAATACGATGCGGCAGGCCTGCAGGCAGGCACCGCCTATCTGTTCACGGTAGCCGCCCGGGATGCGGCCGGGAATGTGAGCGCGGCTCCGCTGGCCGCCACGGTGACGACCGGCGTCTATGAGCCGGAGCCGGCCGGCCGCCTGGCGCTCACGGCCAAACCCGGCTTCCTCGAGGTGGGCTCCGTGCTGGAAGTGAACGTGCAGGCGGAGGAAGCCGAAGACCTGTATGCCTTCCTCGCGAAGCTGACGTATGATCCGGCCCGCTTCAAGCTCATGCAGGTGAAGCTGCAGGACAGCTTCGGCCGGGAAGGGGAGACGGCGGTGCTTGGGCAGTCGAGACCGGCGGCCAATCAGGCGAACGTGACGGGCAGCCTGCTCGGCGGCGTACCGGGCCGCAGCGGCGCGGTAGGACTGCTCACGCTGAAGTTCACCGTGCTGCAGCAGGGGGCGGGCAGCTTCGCACTCGAGCCCGGCTCGACGCTGTCGGACAGCGAGGGGGACACGGTGCGGCTGGAGACGCCGGTGCGGATTACGGTGACGGTCAGCGGCGCAGACCTTGATCTGGACGGCACCGTGGGTCTCAGCGATCTTGTGCTGATTGCAAGGCACAGCGGGACGAAAGCCGGCGAGCCGGGCTACCGGCCGGAGTTCGACCTCAACCACAGCGGGGCGGTCGACCGTTCCGATGTGGAATACGTGGCGAAGGCGGTGGCCGCAGCGGCCAAGTGAGCCGGGGAAGCGGCGGCCGGCACAGCTCGGATGAAAGGCAGCATCCGAGCCTTATGACGGATGCTGCGATGGAAAGGGAGGGGCTGCCGCGTGCAGTCCCTTTTTTTCTGGTCAAAACCGAAAGAACAGTACAGCCGCATTGTTGGCAAGCGGGGACGGCAGACACCCCGCACGCAAAGAAAATCCGGCAAAGGACAGCTTCCGGAAGCCTGGGGCGCCGGGAAAGTCGGTTGCCGGATTTTTTGAAAGGACCCCGACCAGGGGTTTTTCTTGTTTTTCCAGCATATACCTTGTAGCAGGACAAGAATGGACCAAGAGGAGGCATTCGGGTGAAGCTGTATATTTCGATCGATATGGAAGGCATTACGGGATTGGCCGACACGACGTTCGTCGACTCAAGCGGGCGCAATTACCGCAGGGGTCAGGAACTCATGACGATGGAGGCGAATGCGGTCGCCGGAACGGCCTTCGGCCTCGGCTGTACGGAGGTGCTTGTCAACGACAGCCACTCCAAGATGAACAATCTGCTCATCGAGAAGCTCCATCCCGAGGCGCAGGTCATCACCGGCGATGTGAAGCCGTTCTCGATGGTGCAGGGGCTTGCACCCGGCTTCACGGGGGCGGTCTTCCTCGGGTACCATGCGATGGCGGCGAAGGCCGGGGTGCTCAGCCACACGATGATCTTCGGCGTGCGGAGCATGCACATCGGGGACCGGGAGATCGGGGAGCTGGGCTTCAATGCTTACGTGGCGGGGTACCACGGGGTTCCCGTCCTGATGGTCGCCGGCGATGACGAAGCGGCGGCCGAAGCCGAGGCGCTGATCCCCGGCGTCGTGACGGCTGCCGTGAAGCGTCGCATCTCCCGGACCTCGGCGGTCTCCCTGACGCCGGAGAAGAGCGCGCAGCTGCTGCGGGAGCGGACGGCGGAGGCGCTCGCGGCGCGGGACCGGATTCAGCCGCTGCGGCCTCCGGAGCGGCCCGTCCTCTCGATCGAGTTCGCCAATTACGGACAGGCGGAGTGGGCGGCCCTGATGCCGGGCACCTCCATCGAGCAGCGCTCGCCTGTCGTCACGTTCCCCGCGAGGAACATGCTGGAAGCGTACCGGGCGATGCTCGTGATGACCGAGCTCGCCTCGCGCACCTCGTTTTGCTGACCGGGAGGACCGGCTGAACGAGTTTCCAGGCAGACGCCACAGCCGGGAAGGAGGATCCCTATGCTGCCCTATATTCTCAAGCGGCTTCTCTCGATGCTGCTGACCTTGTGGCTTATCGTCACGGTTACCTTTGTCCTGATGCACGCGGTGCCGGGCTCCCCGTTCGAGAAGGACGGCCGCAGCGCGAATCCGACCGCCGTGCAGAACCTGATGGAGCACTATCAACTGGATGAGCCGCTGATCATCCAGTACGGGCTGTATCTGCGGAAGCTGCTCACCCTGGATCTCGGCCCGTCCATCGCGCATTACCCGGACAGCGTTAATGCGATGATCGGCCGCGGGTTCCCCGTCTCGTTCCAGCTCGGGCTGGTGTCGCTGGCGCTCGCCGTCGTCACCGGCGTGGCGCTCGGCACGGCGGCGGCTCTCCGCCAGAACGGCCTCGTCGATTACGCCGCGATGGTGTTCGCGGTGCTCGGCACCGCGGTACCGAGCTTCATCATCGCCCCCCTGCTCATCCAATATGCCGCCGTGGAATGGAAGCTGCTGCCGGTGGCCACCTGGGGCACCTGGAAGCACGCCGTCCTGCCGGCTCTGGCGCTGGCGGCCGGTCCGGTCGCCATGATTGCCCGGCTCACCCGGGCGAACATGGCGGAGGTGCTGACGCAGGAGTATATCGACACAGCGAGGGCCAAGGGGCTGCCGCCTTCTGTGATCGTCGTGAAGCATGCGCTGCGGTGCGCCATTCTGCCGGTCGTGACGCTGCTGGGCGCGCTGCTGGCGAACGTGCTCACGGGGAGCTTCGTGATCGAGAAGATTTTTGCGATCCCCGGCATGGGCAAATACTTCGTGGACAGCATCAACAACCGGGACTATGCGGTCATTATGGGCACCACGGTATTCTACAGCGCGCTTCTGCTCGTGATGATGTTCCTCGTGGACTGCGTCTACGGGTTCATCGACCCCCGCATGAGGCTGCACCGGAAGGAGGCGTGAGACGGATGGAGGTACCCGATCATTTATTCGTTCCCATGACAAGGGGGCCGGAAAGCCGCGAAAGCCTGGTCCGCCCCCGGCTCTCGGTCTGGCAGGAGGCCGGACTGCGCCTCCTGAAGAACAAGCTGGCCGTCCTGGGACTCATCCTGATCGTGCTGCTGCTGGCACTGTCGGCGGCCGGTCCCCTGCTGACGGAGCACGATTACCTGAAGCAGGACCTGCTGCATGCCAACGCGGCGCCGTCAGGCCAGCACCTCTTCGGCACGGACGAGCTCGGCCGGGACGTCTTCGCGCGGATCGTATACGGCGCCCGCATCTCCCTGTTCATCGGGGTGGCGGCGGCGCTCATCGATCTCTGCATCGGGGCGGCCTACGGCGGGATCGCCGGCTATTTCGGCGGCCGGACCGACCAGCTCATGATGCGCCTGGTCGATCTGCTGTACGGCATCCCGTATCTCCTCGTGGTGATCCTGCTGATGGTCGCGATGGGGCCGGGGCTGCTCACGATCCTGGTCGCCCTCACCGCAACCGGCTGGCTCGGGATGGCAAGGATCGTCCGCGGCCAGGTGCTCCAGCAGCGGTCCGCCGAGTATGTGCTGGCCGCCCGCACGCTCGGGGCCGGTCCCTGGCGGGTGATCACCCGGCACCTGCTGCCCAATACGATGGGGGTGATCCTCGTGCAGGTGACCTTCTCCGTCCCGTCGGCGATCTTCGCCGAAGCGTTCCTGAGCTTTCTCGGACTCGGCATCCAGCCGCCCCTGGCTTCCTGGGGCGTGATGGCCAATGACGGGCTGCCGACGGTGCTCTCCGGACATTGGTGGCGGCTGTTCTATCCGGCGCTTTTCATCTCATTGACGATGCTGGCGTTCAATCTGCTGGGGGACGGGCTGCAGCAGGCCCTGAATCCGAAAAGGAGGTAGGCTTTGTTGATCGACGACCCGTTCGACGACCATTCCAAAGACAGCCGTCCGCTGCTCGAGGTGGACGATCTCCACGTCTCCTTCGCCGCTCATGGCGGGGAGGTGCAGGCGGTGCGGGGAGTCAGCTTCACGCTGCGGGAGGGAGAGACGCTGGCCGTCGTCGGAGAGTCCGGCTGCGGCAAGAGCGTCACCGCCCGGTCCCTGATGCGGCTGCTTCCCGGACGCACGGCGTGCATCAAGCGGGGCAGCATCCGATACCGGGGCCGGGAGCTGACCGCCCTCCCGGAGGCCGAGATGCGGCGGCTGCGCGGGCCGGAGCTCGCGATGGTGTTCCAGGATGCGATGACGGCGCTGCATCCGACGCTGACGATCGGCGAGCAGCTCATGGAGGGACTCCTGCTGCATGAGAGGTTGACACGAGGCGAGGCGCGCCGAAGGGCGCTCGAGGTGCTGGAGGAGGTGGGCATCGGCCAGGGGCCGGCCCGGCTCGGGCAGTACCCCCACGAGTTCAGCGGCGGGATGCGCCAGCGGATCATGATCGCCATGGCGCTGAGCTGCCGGCCCTCCGTGCTCCTGGCGGACGAGCCGACCACGGCGCTGGACGTGACGATCCAGGCGCAGATTCTGGACCTGCTGCGGGGCGTCCAGCGGGAGCGGGGCGTCTCCGTCCTGCTGATCACGCATGACCTCGGCGTGGTGGCCGAAGCCGCGGACCGGGTCGCGGTCATGTACGCCGGGCGTATTGTGGAGAGCGGCACGGCGGGGGAGATCTTCCGCAGTCCCCGGCACCCTTACACACAGGGGCTGCTCGCTTCGATGCCGCGGCTCGATACGCCGAAGGGCCGGCCGCTTCTCTCCATCCCCGGCACGCCGCCGGATCTGTATGCGCCTCCGCCGGGCTGTGCCTTCGCCCCGCGATGTCCGCGGGCGATGGACGTGTGCGGGCGCTATGCCCCGCCGGCCGCGGTTATCACGCCGACCCATGCCGCATCCTGCTGGCTGCTCGATCCCCGTGCGCCGCAGGCCGGTCCGGAGCCGCAGGCCGTCCGGTCCCCGGGCCCGGCCCTGACCCTCCGAAGCCAGACATCCCATTCCACGAAGGAGCGGATTTCATGAAGAGCCTGTCGATCCTGCTCGTCTCCTGTTCCCTGATGCTCGGCACCTTGCTTTCCGGCTGCAGCCCGGAAGCGTCCACCCCGCAGGGGGATGTCGCGCAGAAAGAAACCGCGGCGAAGATCCTGATGTACAACAACGTGCGCGAACCCACGTCGCTCGATCCGCCGGTCGGCTTTGACATGGCTTCGTACGACATTCTCAACAACATGATGGAAGGGCTGACGCGGCTCGGGAAGAACCAGACGCCGGAGCCGGCCATGGCCAGGGAATGGAAGATCTCGCCGGACGGGCGGACCGTCACGTTCCTGCTGCGGGAGGGGATCAAGTGGTCGAACGGTGATCCCGTGAAGGCGTCGGACTTCGAATTCGCCTGGAAAAAGCTTCTGGACCCGAAGCAGCCGTCGCAAGCGGCGCCGCTTGCTTATGTTATCGAGGGAGGAGAGGCGTTCCATGCCGGCCAAGGCACCGCCGACGGGGTGAAGGTGAAGGCGGTCGATGACAAGACGCTGCAGGTGACGCTGACCCGGCCGGCCTCCTGGCTGATCTCGATGGCGGCCAATCCGGCATTCTTCCCGGTGCACCGGGCCACGGTGGAGAAGAATCCGAAATGGGCGGCCGAGGCGGCGACGATCCTCAGCAACGGCCCTTTCAAGCTGGCGGAGTGGAAGCATGACGCCGAGCTGAAGCTCGTGAGGAACGAGCACTACTGGGATGCGGCGAATGTAAAGCTGGACGGCGTAACGTTCAAAATGGTCAACGACTCCAATACGGAATACCAGCTCTTCCAGTCCGGGGAGCTTCATACCTCCTCGGTGCCGCCGGACCTCTCCGAGAAGCTGTTCGCGGAGAACAAGGCAAGGGTGGAGGACTCGGCGGGCACGTACTTCTACCGGTTCAACACCAAGCTGCCGCCCTTCGACAACGCGTCGATCCGGCGGGCGTTCCTCCTCGCCGTCGATTCGCAGAAGATCGTCGATCTTGTCACGAAGCAGAAGCAGAAGCCGGCAGCAGGCTTCGTCTCCTACGGGCTGAAGGGGCCGGACGGCAGGGATTTCCGCGAGTCGGGCGGAAGGCTCGTCACCTTCGACGCCGCGGAGGCCAGGAAGCTGCTCGCCAAGGGGATGGCCGAAGCGGGATATGCGAAGCTGCCCGAGGTGACGCTGACCTATAACACCAATGACCTTCACCAGAAGATCGCACAGACGCTGCAGGCCATGTTCAAGGAGAATCTCGGCGTGGACGTGAAGCTGGCGAACAAGGAGAGCAAGGTGCTCACCGCCGAGCAGAAGGCGCTGCAGCTGCAGATGTCGCGTTCGTCGTTTCTTCCGGATTTTGCGGACCCGATCAACTTCCTGGGCGGCTACCAGACCGGTAATCCGATGAACCGCACGGGGTGGAGCTCCGCGAAGTATGACGGGCTGATCCAGAGCGCCTACAAGGAGACCGATGAGAAAAAGCGGTTCGCCCTGCTGCACGAAGCGGAGAAGCTCCTGATCGAGGAGGCGCCGATCCTGCCGATCTACTTCTACAGCTCCACGTACCTGCAGAGCGACAAAGTAACGGACATCGTCCGGCACGCTTACGGATATATTGATTTCAAGTGGGCGGATATGAAGTAAGTTTAATGATGAAGATGAAGTAAGTTTAATGATGAAGATGAAGTAAGTTTAATGATGAAGATGAAGATGAAGTAAGTTTAATGATGAAGATGAAGTAAGTTTAATGATGAAGATGAAGTAAGGGAGGAGCCGGAGGGGCTCCTCCCAGCCAACCGCCGTCCGGGAGGAAAAGAGCCTATGGAGCATGGCATGATCCGTCCCCCGCAGCTCAAGGCCGGCGATACGGTAGGGATTACCGCACCGGCATCCTGCGGGGACCGGGAGGGTATACTGCGGGCTTCGGCCGTGCTAGAGAGGCTCGGGCTGAAGGTGCGGATCGGGGAGACGCTCTCCCTGAAGCACGGCTATCTGGCGGGAGAAGACGAGGTGCGGGCGGCCGAGCTGAACGCGATGTTCGCGGACGATGAGATCCGGGCGGTCTTCTGCGCCCGCGGCGGCTACGGCTCGGGCCGGATCGCCCCGCTGCTCGACTATGAGGCGATCCGCGCGAACCCCAAGATCTTCTGGGGCTACAGCGACATTACGTTCCTGCATGCGGCGATCGGCCGGAGGGCGGGGCTGATCACCTTCCACGGGGCGATGCTCGTCTGTCTCGCGGAGGGAGAGCCGCATCCCGTGACCCTGGAGGGCTTCGGGCAGCTGTTCGAGCCGAAGCTTCTGCGGGTTGGGCGGGAGGACGCCCCGCTGGCCGCGCTTGTGGGCGGCACCGCGTACGGCCGACTGGCGGGAGGCAACCTGACGCTTCTCGCCAGCACGCTCGGCACTCCGTACGAGATCGATACGCGGGGCAGGATCGTGCTCCTGGAGGACATCGGCGAAGAGCCGTACCGGCTCGACCGGATGCTGAACCAGCTGCAGCAGGCCGGCAAGCTGAGTGCGGCCGCGGGCTTTCTTATCGGGGACTTCCGGGACTGCGGGCCGGTGAAGCGCAGGGAGTCGTTCACGGCAGCGGAAGTCATCGCACATTACATCCGGGCGGCGGGCAGGCCCGCCCTGTCGGGCCTGCCGATCGGCCACTCGGTCCCGCATTTTGCCGTGCCGCTCGGGGCGCTGCTGAAGGTGGATGGGGACGAGGGCACGGCGCAGTGGCTCGAGCCGGGCGTGAGGCCCTGAAGGAGGGAGATGCATCGTGATCCAATGTGAAGTCTATGCCGCACGCCAATGCGTACCGCTGCTCAGGCCGTTGGTGACGGCCCGGCGCATGGTGCATACGGCTGTATCGCTGCTTGTGCGGATCACCAGCGATAACGGAAGAAGCGGCCTGGGGGAGGCCCCGGCCGCATCCGCCGTCACCGGGGACCGCCTCGGGGACATCGAATCGGCTGTCGTGGACCGGCTGACGCCGCTGCTCACCGGCCTTGGAATCACCGCAGCAGGAGATCCGGTGCGCGTGGGGGTGGACTCATGACGGAGCTGAAGGCCATGCAGACCGCGGTCAATGTGGCCACCGTGTGGACGTCCCCGGACTCCCCGCGGCCGCTTGACGAGCCTGCGCTCAGGGCGCCGGCGGACGCCGCCGGGTGGACCCGGGCAATGACGCTTGAGGAGAAGCTCGATCTCTATGCGGGCAGCCGGGTGCAGACCCAGCTCCTGTACGGCACCCCGGTGCTCGTCAGCGAGGAGCGGGACGGCTGGGCGAAGGTGCTCATCCCTGAGCAGTCCACGGGCAAGGAGCCGCGCGGCTACCCGGGCTGGGTGCCGATCCGGCAGCTGGCCGGCCCGCTGCCGGAGAGTGATGGGCCCTGGGCCGTCGTCTGCTCGCCGCGCACGGTGCTGAGCTTCGCCGCCACCGGCGAATGCCTGGAGCTCAGTTTCCTGACGAAGCTGCCCGTCACCGGGGAGACCGGCAGCCGTGTCCGGGTCGACACGCCGCACGGCGCGGCCTCCCTGCCGCGGGCGGATGTGAGGATCGTGTCCGCCGCTCAGCCGCAGGGCGGTGATCCGGCTTCATCCACCCGGCCCGCGGGCGGGGAGCTCGTCCGGCAGGGGCTGCGCTTCGCCGGGCTGCCGTACCTGTGGGGCGGCCTGTCGTCCTACGGCTACGACTGCTCGGGCTTCACGCACTCGATGCACCGGGCGCTGGGTCTCCTGATCCCACGGGATGCGTCCGACCAGGCGCTGGACGGGGACCCTGTGCCGCCCGGGGAGGAGCTCCCGGGCGACCTCCTGTTCTTCGCCTACGAGCAGGGCAGGGGGCGCGTGCATCATGTCGGCATCTATGCCGGGGAGGGGCGGATGCTGCATTCGCCGGACTCCGCCGGCCGCATTGAGCTTGTCGGGCTCGCCGGCTATAAGCTGGCGGAGGAGCACTGCGCCACGCGCCGGTATTGGACCCGGCGGGCCGTCGTGCCTCCCGCCGTGGGGCCGCAGGCCCGTCGACCCATTGAATAGGAATTGGACACCCTCTTATACTATAGGTATCCCTTAGGCGATAAGGAGTACCGAATGAACGTACATCTGCTCAACGATCTCATCTGGAGGATGGCCGAGGAGCTCGGCGTCCGCCATGGCTATACGCTGATTGACAATGACGAGGGCATGCTGACGCTGCGCAAGCAGGAGGGCGTGCGGGTGACATATCTGTTTTTGCTGCCGCTGTATTACGGCGACACGCCGGAAGCCCAGCAGGAGCTGATCCGCAGCCAGCTGCAGGAATCCGTCGACTGGATGAAGACCTTCGGCCGGCGCAAATCGGCGCTCGTGCACCGCAAGATTCATCTCTATATCCGCACGTCGCCCGGGCTGCAGACGCCGCTGGAGGAGCTGGCGAAGCTCTCGGTCAGCTCGGTCACCGAGCAGTACCGGGCCGAGGCGTGGGTGGCCGATCCGGGGCTGCACCGCCTCTTCGCCAGCGATATGCGGGTCACGGGCAGCGAAGCGCTCGAGCGGATCCTGGCGGAGCTGATTCCGGCGGAATATGAGCTCGGTGCGCTGAATGCCGCGATCGAGCGCAGGCACTATGCGATTGTCCGGGCGCACGAAGAGCGGCTGCGGCGGCCCCGCGAGGAGATCGCCGGCCGCCGCAAAGGCTCGCCGGTTACCTTCGCCCTGACGGGGATCAACGTGGCGGTGTGGCTGCTCATGACCGCCTACGGAGGCTCCGACAACCCGGAGACGCTGGTGCGCTTCGGGGCCAAGTACAATCCGTACATCGACCGCGGAGAATACTGGCGGTGGATCACCCCGATCTTCCTGCACATCGGCGGACTGCACCTCTGGTTCAACTCGACGGCACTGCTGTCGCTCGGCGGCCGGCTGGAGCGGGGGATCGGTTCCCTGCGCTTCGCCCTCTTTTACCTCCTGGCCGGGATTGCCGGCAACATCGCCTCCTATACCTTCTCTCCATCGATCTCGGCGGGGGCTTCGGGGGCGATCTTCGGGCTGATGGGCGTGCTGCTCGTTCTCTCGATCATGGATCCGGATCTCTGGGGGGAGAGCGGGGGGATGGCCATCTGGGGCGGACTGGGCATGAACGTGGTTCTGGGCTTTATCGTGCCCGGTATCGACAACTATGCCCACTTCGGCGGGCTTGCGGCCGGCGCCGCGGCCGGCTGGGTGTATGTGACGCTGCAGCGGGCCAAGACCGCAGCGCGGTAGTTTGATCTTCGTTTGGGGTAAGCTCTTGACAAGAGATGTCGGGAGCTTGCCTTTTTTTGGCTTGCATTCCTTGCATCTGCGAAGCGATCATCCGGCAGGAGGGAGAAGGAACACATGAGACTCGAAGGGGCATTCTATGAGAGAGACACGGCGGCCGTGGCCCGCGAGCTGCTCGGCTGCACGCTGGTGCGGCGGACGGAACAGGGGGAGATCCGTGTGCGGCTGACCGAGACGGAAGCGTACAAGGGGGCCGAGGATCCGGCCTCGCATGCCCACCGGGGCGTCACCCCGCGCAACCAGCTCATGTTCGGCGCCTGCGGGGTGCTCTACGTGTATTTCATATACGGCATGCATTACTGCCTGAATATTGTGGCCCACGAACCGGGCGCCGTAGGAGCGGTGCTGCTCCGGGGGGCCGCGCCCCTCGAAGGGGAGGCGCTGATCCGTGCGAACCGGCCGGGGGTGCCGGACAAGGCGCTGCTGAACGGTCCCGGGAAGCTGGCCAAGGGCCTCGGGATCGGCATCGAATGGAACGGGCGCGATCTGCTGACGGACGGGGAGCTGTGGGTGGAGCGGGACCCTGCTGCACCGGCTTTGCCGTGGGAAGCGACTCCGCGGATCGGAATCTCCAAGGGGCAGGAGCTGCTGTGGCGCTTCACGCCGAAGAGGCCGGGCTAGCTTTGGGTGCGGGGGAAGCCGGACACAAGAGATTCCCGGGGGCCGGCCGCTCTCCCTTTCCCCTCCATGCGGAAGCAGGATCGCCGTGCCGGTTCCATGCGGTTCCGCCTCCTTGGCCGCCCGCCAGGTTTTGGAAGGAGTCCAATCCGGGTAAGTAGTGGCGTAGTCCTGGGCCAAGGCTGACAGGCAACAATCCATACCTTAGGAAGGCGAGAGGAGCTGGAGTACATGAGAGCGGTAACCTATCAGGGCAAGAAGCAGGTCAAGGTCAAAGAGGTGCAGGACCCGATCATCGAGAAAAGCGACGATATTCTCGTACGCATCACCTCCACGGCGATCTGCGGATCGGACATCCACCTCGTGAACGGGATGGTGCCCGGCATGCCCGAGGGCTATGTCATCGGCCACGAACCGATGGGCATTGTGGAAGAAGTCGGTCCGGAGGTGACCCGGGTCAAAAAGGGCGACCGCGTCATCATTCCGTTCAACGTGTCGTGCGGGGAGTGCTTTTACTGCAAAAATCAGCTCGAGAGCCAGTGCGACAACTCCAATGACAATCCGGTCTACGATACCGGGGCCTATCTCGGGTATTCGGAATCGTACGGAGGCTATGCCGGCGGCCAGGCGGAGCTGCTCCGGGTGCCCTACGGCAACTTCATGCCGTTCGTGATTCCGCCGGAAGCGGAGGTGACCGACGAGCAGGTGCTCTTCCTCTCCGACATTCTGCCGACGGCTTACTGGGGCGTGGAGAACTCGGGCGTGAAGCCGGGCGACACCGTCATCGTGCTTGGCAGCGGGCCGGTCGGGCTGCTCACCCAGAAGTTCGCGTGGCAGAAGGGTGCAAAGCGCGTCATCGCGGTAGACCATCTCGATTACCGGCTGTATCATGCCCGCAATACGAACCGGGTGGAGACCTTCAACTTCAAGGATGTGGACAACCTTGAATCCCATCTCTACGAGATCACCGGCGGAGGAGCCGATGTCGTGATCGACTGTGTGGGCATGGACGGGGAGAAGTCGGTAGTCGAAAAGCTTGAGACGGCCCTCAAGCTGCAGGGCGGTACGCTCGGTCCGGTCCAGACGGCGCGGCAGATTGTCCGCAAGGGAGGCACGATCCAGCTCATCGGGGTGTACGGCATGACTTACAACGCGTTCCCGCTCGGGGATCTGTTCTCCCGCAACATTACGCTGAAGATGGGACAGGCCCCGGTCATTCACTACATGCCGGAGCTGTTCGCGCAGATCACGTCGGGGAAGCTCGATCCGACGGACATTATCACGCACCGCCTGCCGCTGACGGAGGCGGAACGGGGCTATGAGGTGTTCACGGACAAGCTGGAGGACTGCATTAAGGTCGTGCTGAAGCCGTAACGGCCGGTGGATTGGCGGTCTGGGAGGGGCCCTGAAGCGGGGCCCCTTTCGCTTTGGAGTGCCCTTTTTTGATAGTCCCCAATGCGGCCATCTCCATTCTTCTTCAATCGAGTCCGGCAATACGCTTGATCCGCCCGTCGATCCGGGAGACCACAGCCAGCACTCCGAGGCAGCAGAGCAGGTACAGGGCGAAGTAAGCCGGCTGGGCCAGGAAGATCCGGAGACGGTCCGTGTGGAGGAGCCACAGCTGCAGACCTGCGAAGAGCGGAAGTGTGAGCCCCCTCCACAGGAGCCGGCGCGTGGTATACAGTACGGCGGCCAGAATGCAGGCTTTGGTCAAGGCGTCGATGGTGGCCAGCACCACGTCGTCATGGTAGGGCTCGGGGAATACCCCCGCCCGGAACAAGCGGATGCCTGCCAGCGAGAAGACGAACATCATGGTGGCCGCAAGCGCAAAGGACGCCATGAGCAGGCTGAGGAAGGCGATGAGCCTCTTGCTCTTCTCCCGGTCCATGAAGCCGCGTTCGAGCGCATATACCCAGGCCTTCGCCAGATGAAAGAAGAAGGTGAGCGCGGCGAGCGTGTAGGCTATTCTCCACCAGTGCAGCTCGTACACGTCCAGCCGGACAAAGAGCCATTCCACGGCACAGACCGCGAGGGTGATGCCGAGGACCGGGAGCCACCGCAGTCTGAACATGACGATGAGGACGGACAGGGTGGGAATGGTCAATACGTTCGAGATCGTCGCTCCGATCACGTTATCCTGGTAAGGGCGCCAGGGAACAATCTGCGGCAGGTACACATAGCTGCCCAGCAGCACCATGATCACATACTCAAAGGTAAAAACCATGCCGGTGTAGACCAGCAGCAGGATGAACATGAAAGACTGTCTGGTCCGCAGCCAAACCCATAGAAGGAGGAGGAGATCTGCAGCGCTCAGGATGAAATAAGGGACCGCATGGTGCATGGGCAGTGTCCTCCCGTCGATGGATAAAATCGTACCTATTTTTTCCGGACGGTCCACCGATCATTCCCGTTCCATCCGTTAATCCCGGAGGGCGCTTTCGGTCCGCCCTTCCTTGTGGCACTATAGGAGAAGAGAGGCATTCATAACCAAGGAGGATGCAGCAAATGGAAGGATCACATAAAACCATCTCTTCAGCGGCGGGACTGGCGCTGCTGCACCAAGTGAGAGACGTCTGCCGGGAGCTTCCGGAGTCGGTGGAGAAGGTCGACGGCTTCGGCCATACCACCTTTCGGGTGGGGGACAAGCCGTTCGTCTTCATGGGAGAACAGGCGGATGGGGTCTCGATCTCCGTCAAGGCGGACAAGGAAACGCAGGCCTTCCTGCTGGAGAAAGGGCCTTATACCCGCACGCCTTATATCGGGCAGCATGGCTGGGTCTCCGTCAGCCCCCCGGAGGGCGTGCCCTGGGAGGAGCTCCGTGAGCTGATTGTCGAGGGGTACGGAAGGACCGCACCGAAACGGCTGCTGAAGAAGCTGCTGGATGGGGGGAAGCTGTCCTCTGAAGGCCAGGGGTAAGAAGAGGAGAGGGGCGGCCGCTCCTCTCCTCTTCTCATCTCATCTGTGCTCTTCTCTGTTGAGGCTCCGCCTGCCGGGCCGCCGTGCCCTCCCATGGATAGTTCTGGCGCCGATAGGAAATACTTCATGCTTAAGAACGCAGCCGCCGGTAACCCCGGAGCTGCAGGCACCGGCTTTCCAGGAAAGTCCATTTCACCTAAGAGCATGGATTGAGGGGGCTTATGACAAGTATCCGGCATACGGCCAAGCCCCGGGTCTCCCGGGAGCTGGACGAGAATATGACAAGGCTTCAAGTCACGTTCGACCGCTGTGCGGACGTGGTGTTCCGGATGACGGAGGGTGTGCCGGCTGAGCACGGGTACTGCCTCGTCTATATCAGCGGCATTGTCGATACCGCCCGGCTGGGGGAAGAGGTGCTGCGGCCGCTCCTGGCCGCAGCCGGCAGCGGAGAAGCCGCAGCGGACTTGGCCCCGCTGATCACCTCCGCGGAGCTCTCCCGCACGTCGGACTACGGGTCCGTGGTCGATGCGATCCTCGGCGGGCGGGCGGCGGTCTTCTGCCAGGGGCAGGAGGAAGCGCTGCTGATCAGCACCGGAGGCGGAACGCGCCGGTCGGTGCAGGAGCCGGCAACCGAGGCGGTTGTGCGCGGGCCCCGTGAAGGCTTCACGGAGGATATCCACGTGAATACGGCGTTGATCCGCTTCAAGATCAAGTCCCCGGACCTGAAGCTGGAAGCCTTCACGCTGGGCGAACAGACGCGGACCGGGGTGATGCTCGCTTATCTCGAGGGAACCGCCGACCCGGAAGTGATCCGCGAGGTGAAGCGCAGGCTGGAGCATATCCGCATTGACGGGATTCTGGAGAGCGGCTATATCGAGGAATTCATCGAAGACGAGGCCTTCTCCCCATTCCCGCAGCTGCATTACACGGAACGGCCGGATACGGCGGCGGCCCAGCTGCTTGAAGGCCGGTTCGCCGTGTTCGTCGACGGCACGCCGTTCGTTCTCATGGCGCCGGTTACGTTCTGGGAGATGCTGCAGGCCAGCGAGGATTATTACGAGCGCTATTTCATCGGCACGCTGCTGCGGTGGCTGCGGCTCGGTTTTCTGTTCTTCGCCCTGTTCCTGCCCGGCATCTATGTGTCCGTCACCACCTACCACCAGGACATGCTTCCGACCAACCTGCTGCTGAGCATCGCCGCCGCCAGGGAGTCGATTCCGTTCCCCGCCCTGATCGAAACTCTGATCATGGAGGTGGCGTTCGAGGCGCTGCGCGAAGCGGGCATCCGCCTCCCGAAAACCCTCGGCCAGGCGGTCTCCATACTCGGGGCGCTCGTGATCGGGCAGGCTGCGGTGCAGGCGGGCATCGTATCGGCGCCGATCGTGATCATCGTGTCGCTGACGGGCATCGCTTCCTTCACGATTCCGCGGTTCAATGCGGCAATCTCGATCCGGATTCTCCGATTTCCGATCATGATCATGGGGGGGCTCTTCGGCTTGTTCGGCATGGTCATCGCCACCCTATGGCTCGCTGTTCATCTGTGCCAGCTGCGCTCCTTCGGCGTGCCGTACCTGTCCGGTATGGCTCCGTATCAGAAGGGTGAGCTTGGCGACATTCTGGTCCGTGTCCCTTGGTGGAGAATGAGCCGCAGGCCGCTGAGCATCACGGGGCTGAACCGCAAGAGAATGCCGGCGGGCCAGCGGCCTGCCCCACCGCCCCATTCCCGGAGTAAAGGATGAGTAGAGGATGTTCCGACGTGAGTGCAAACAGGCGGCCGTTCTGGTTCTCTGTCTTCCTCTGCTGACCGGCTGCTGGGACCGGAGGGAAGTCAACGATGTGGCCTTCGTCTCGGGAACCGGGATCGACAAGGTGAAGGAGGGCTACCGGACGACAGTGCTCTACCCGCTGGCCGGGCAGCTCGGCGGGGTGGGAAGCTCGGGCGGCGGGGGAGGCACGAGCGGCAGCCGGAGCTGGCATCTGGATTCCGTGACCGGCACCTCACTCAAGGAAACGAACAATATTCAGCAGCAGGCGATGTCCCGGCAGCTGTATTTTGCCCACCGCCGGGTGCTCGTCATCGGAGAGGGAGCGGCCCGGTCCGGGCTTGCGCCCATCCTGGACATCGTGGCGAGGGTTCCGCAGAACCGGATGACCGGCTATATCCTGGTGACCAAAGGGGACGCGAGGGACTTCATGGATGTCGATGTGGAGGTCGAGAAGATCCCGACGGAGATGATCCGGGAGCTGGCGCTGAATTATATGCGCACCCCCCGTACGGTGAAGGAGACCGTGCATGCCCTGCTGTCGGAGGGGATGGACCCGGCGCTGCCTTACTGCGTCGTGGACCGGACGAAACCGGGCCGCTCCGGTCAACAGAAGCCGATGATGAAGCTTGAAGGCCTGGCCGTCTTCCGGGAGGACAAGCTGGCCGGGCTGCTGAAGGGCGAGGAAGCCCAAGGCGTCCTGTGGGCGATGAATGAGGCCAAGCGTCCGACCATCGTGCTGCCGGCGCCCGGCGGTACCGGCATGCAGGCGGTGCAGTTCGCCGTTGCGCAGACCCGGATTCGTCCTGTCGTCAGCGGAGGGAAGATTACGATGAGAATCGACATTCGTGCCCGCGGCTCCATTGCGGAGAACCAGTCGAACTATATTTCGGGCAAGGATTACACGCACGCCAAGCTGGAGGAGACGCTGAACCGGAAGATCAAGAGCATGGTGGAGAAAAGCCTGAAGGCGCTGCAAACCGAGTACGGGTCGGACCCGGTAGGGTTCGGGGATATTCTGTACCGCAGCGAGCCCAAGGTGTGGAGGGGCATCCGGGACCAGTGGCGGGAGAAATATAAAGAAGTCGAGATGGCGGTCAGCGTGCATACGCAGGTACAGCATACGGGGACGATCGTCAAGCCGATCGGCCGGAAGGAACGGATGATGAATCATGAGTAGAGACCTGCTGGCCATGATCGTCCTGACGGCGCTGGTTGGCGCGTGGAGCTGGAGAGACTTTAAGGGGAGCCGGGGACGGGGCCTCTGGCTGGTGTACGGCATCATGGGGGTATCCCTGGCCGCATGGATTTATTTGCAGATGACGTTCCAGACGCCGAGGCCTACGATCCTGCTTCAGAAGCTGCTCGAACCATATGTGCCCCCAAGCCCCTAAAGGAGGATCCGTGGATGGAGAAATTATCGGAGCGGCAGCTGATTCTGATCGGCATCGCTTATATCCTGAACACGACGCTGATCTCCGTGCCTAACCTCGTGCTGGGTCTGGCCCGGATGGATGCCTGGTTCTCCTATGGGGCGGCCGTTTTGTTTTTCCTTCCGGTGCTCTGGATGCTTGCCCGGATATCCCGGCGTTTTCCGGGACAGGATCTGTTCAGCGTTATGATCGATTCGATGCCGGCAGCCGGGCGATTTCTGGCCGCGGTATTCATCTTCTTCTATCTGTTCGTGCTGATGCGGGACCTGCGGATGCTGATCGACTTCGTAAACATTATTCTCCTGCCCCTTACGCCGCTCACGGTGACGGCCTCGCTGCTCGTCATCACAGTCATCATGATCGCCAGAGGAGGGATGGAGATTCTGGGACGAATGACCGAACTGTGGCTGCCGGTGCTGCTGATCGTCATCGTCCTGATCCCCGTCTTTCTCTTCCAGGACTTCGATCTCCGGTTCATCCGGCCCTTCTTCGACCGGGGGCTGATCCCGCCGCTGCAGGGAGCTTACATCGTTGCTCCTTATATCGGAGAGATCATCGCCCTGCCCCTGATCTGCCCCGGGCCGGTGTTCCGCTTCCGCACCGGACTTACAGCGATGCTGACGGGGATGACCGCGCTGCTGCTGCTTACCTTGTATACGATCCTGACCCTCGGGACGCTGATTCCGGACCGGGTGCTCTTTCCCACCTATGAGATGGTCCGCCAGATCCGGGCTACGGACTTCCTTGACCGGTTCGATCTGCCGCTGGTCGGCATCTATCTGCCGACGATGATTACGAAGGTGGCCTACAGCCTCTTTGTCGTCTGCCATGGCCTGCACCGGATGTTCCCCGGGCTGTCCGCCCGCAAGCTGATTAACCCCTTCGGTCTCGCCGCTTATGTCGGCTCCTTCTGGCTCTTCGACAACACGACCCAGATGCTGGGCTTTAACCGGTTCTGGCCGGTGGTGGCGCTTCCCGTCGAGGTTCTCCTGCC
This sequence comes from Paenibacillus mucilaginosus 3016, assembly GCF_000250655.1. Classification (NCBI taxonomy): domain Bacteria; kingdom Bacillati; phylum Bacillota; class Bacilli; order Caryophanales; family Paenibacillaceae; genus Paenibacillus; species Paenibacillus mucilaginosus. Next base: position 5,963,831 of record NC_016935.1, on the reverse strand, counting down.
GGTGCTGCTGTTCCTGATGCTGAGGCGGACAAAGCGGAGCATTCGGGGAGGCGACGGAAAGGAACCGGGGAAGGAAAGGAGAGAGGAAGCCCTTGGATCATCAGAGTATCGATAAGCCGTCCGGACCGTGCGGCGGCAAAGCGGGGAACCGCTTCTGGGTCATGAAGCAGCGCTGGTTCGACCTGCTCTTCGCCCACTGGCCGCTGCCGCCGGCACGGCTGCAAAGCTGCCTTCCGCCGGGACTGCCCCTCGATACGTACGGGGGCGAGGCCTGGATCGGTATCGTGCCCTTCCGCATGAACGGCATCCGGGCCCGGGGGCTTCCGCCGATCCCGGGCGGGAGCGCTTTTCCGGAGCTGAATGTGCGGACCTATGTCCGGGTGGGCGGCAGGCCCGGCGTGTATTTTTTTCTCCCTGGACACATCGCATGCGCTTGCCGCAGCGCTGGCCAGAAGGTTCTATCATCTCCCGTACTTCCGGGCGGAAATGTCGGTTGCGTCCGGTCCGGGCGAAGGCTGGGTGCGGTATGCGTGCCGGCGGACCCGGGGCGGCGGGGCCGGGGAGACGGCCTTCTGCGGCATGTACCGTCCGCTGTCGGCCCCTTTCTCGGCAGCCCCGGGGTCACTGGTCCACTGGCTGACCGAGCGCTATTCGCTGTTTACCGTGAAGCGCGGCGGGGAGGTGCTGCGGTGCGACATCTCGCATGAGCCGTGGCGGCTGCAGATGGCCGAGGTGCGCCTGGCGGAGAATTCCATGACGGCCGGCCAGGGGCTGCCCTTCACACTGAAGGGGGCTCCTCTGGTACATTACGCGCGGGAGCGCGAAGTGGAGATCGGCTGGATCCGGCCGGCGGCCGGGTATGGGAACACGGATGGGGAAGAGTAGAGGCGTCAGCCCTGCTCCTTCCCTTTTTCCTGTGCTCTCGCTGTGCGGCCTGACGGATTATTTGGCATAGACCTGGAGCCGTTCCTGATCATCCAGCGTGGCCAGAAGAATCTCTTCGGGAGCCAGAGGGGTGGCCTCGGCCAGCTTCTTCAGCAGCCACTCGTCCGTATGGCCGAACACGTGGAGCTGCTTGCGGTCGATGCGCCCGTCTTTGATGACCGGCATCGGCAGATGGAAGGGCTCGGTGGAGAGCTCGAGGGCTGCAGGGGTGACGGGCTGGTATTCGGGCTTAAGGAACAGGGACAGAATGCCGCCGGGCTCCCACAAGGCCAGCTCCACCTTGCCGATCTCATCCACGCCCTGGGCGCGGAGCTCGGTGAACAGGTAATCGATCGTCAGCCGGGCTTTGTGCAGATGCTCACGGATCAGCCTTCCGCTGCGGATCAGCGGAAGGGGTGCGGGCTCCAGGTAATGCCTCAGAAAGCTCCACTTGAGCGCGATCTTGGTTGTGAGAACATACAAAAAGATTACGGAAGCGCTGGTGATCATCGACCCTTCAAGCCCAAGTTCTTCGTCGGAGAGGGGATGGGCAATGATATTGCCGAGCAGCAGGGCGATGATGAGGTCCGTCAGCCGCAGCTGGGAAATCGACCGCTCGCCCATGCTGCGGGCGGCAATCATCAGGAACAGGTAGGCGGTCACCGCCCGAAGCACCCACTGCATGGCGGTCAAGCTCTCTTGATGAGTGAAAAATTCCACGGCGGGCGCCTCCTCCATACGGGGTTGTTATTCTTTACTATAACCCTCCGCTTGCGGAGGCTATTCGGGAGAATCACAGCCCGGGCACACCCAACCTTGCATTCCAAAAATCCGTTGCGTACCCAAAACCAGTCGCATGCCCAAAACCAGTCGCATACCAAAAACCCGTTTCTCGGGGAGAGAAACGGGTTCATCAAGGCTTCCCGAGCAGGATTAATTTTGAATGCAGCGGCTGCCGCGTGCCTTCTTTGCACCCTCGGGGCGTGTTCTGCTTCTATAATAATCCATAATCATCCTGTCGAGTTCTTGGCTGAGGCGGATGACTGCACTGTCCACCAGTTTGTCTTTTTGGGGAGCGAGTTCATTGAGTTCGCTCCGGAGGGACTCGATCTTGGCCGTCACTGTGGACCGCATCATCATCACCATCCAACGTTATGTAGTTACTAACATAATAACCCGATGGGGGCCGGAAGAAACAGGTTCGCCCGATTTGTAAGGAATTTATTTACAAATCATCGGGGGTATTGACAGGCAAGGATGCGTCGAATATAATTCATATTAATCCGATAAGAATTATTTTTATTTAACGGAATCGCCCACCAGTACACTGGAGGCCGGCAAGCAGCCCACCGCTGCTCACCGGCCTTTTGCTGCTGCCGGCTGTCGGAGCCGGGGGTGTGTACCCATCACAGTTCAAGGGAGGATGCAGGAATGAGCACAACGGAGAAGAAGGAATCGGCCGGACTGAGCGTTGTACCTGTGGCGGGGAGAATCGGTGCCGTCGTGGAAGGAGTCCGCTTGTCGGGCGGGCTCGATGCCGAAGCCGTGAAGGAATTGAACGAGGCGCTGCTGAAGCACAAGGTGCTGTTCTTCCGGGACCAGCATCACCTGGATGACGCGGAGCAGGAGGCGTTCGCCCGCCTGCTCGGGGAACCGGTCGCCCATCCGACGGTTCCTGTGAAGGAAGGAAGCGATTACGTGCTCGAGCTTGACTCCTCGGGGCATGGCGGACGCGCGGATTCCTGGCACACGGACGTCACCTTCGTCGCCGATTATCCCAAGGCGTCGATCCTGCGGGCGCTGACCGTGCCGGGGTCTGGGGGCGATACCGTGTGGGCGAACACGGCGGCGGCCTATGCCCACCTGCCCGCCGAGCTCCGGGAGCTGGCGGACAAGCTGCGTGCGGTCCACTCCAACGACTACGACTATGCGGCCAGACGTCCACAGGCCTCCGAGGAAGCCGCCCGGCGGCACAAGGAGGTCTTCGCCTCCACCGTATACGAGACCGAGCATCCGATTGTGAGGGTCCATCCCGAGACCGGAGAGCGGGTGCTGCTGCTCGGGCACTTCGTCAAGCGGATCGTGGGTCTCTCGTCCTCCGATTCGGCGCGTCTGTTCGAGGTGCTGCAGAACCATGTCATCCAGCTGGAGAACACCGTAAGGTGGCGCTGGAAGGCCGGCGATGTGGCGATCTGGGACAACCGGGCGACACAGCATTATGCGGTCAACGATTACGGCAGCCAGCACCGGGTGGTTCACCGGGTTACGATCGCAGGAGACGTGCCGGTCGGCGTGGACGGCCGCAGCAGCGTAACGCTCCGGCCCGTTCAGGCCGTGGCGGCACCGGAGGAGCGTGAAACGGCATAGGATAAGCGAAGGCCGGCGAAGAGCCGTGTCGATCCCGAAACGTGGAGTTTCGGGGCAGGCACGGCTCTTTGGCGTGGAGAGAGCAGGAGACGCAGCGGAGACGGGGGAGTGCTGCGGCCGGGAGAGACTTCATTTTTGGCGGCGGCCGGCCGATATAAGGAGGTGAATGATGTGCGCGGCGGCAGATGCTGCGGCGTAAATCTGGTTAGCACAGACAAAAAAGGGGAGAGAAACATGAAATTCACGAACATTTCCATCCGTATTCTGCTCCTCGTCTCGATGTATTCCCTGCTGATTGTCCCTAGTGTCCTGATCGGCATCGGTTCGTATACGTCGGCACGGGGCGAGGTCAAGAGCCTGCTGCAGGTCAGCTCGCTGGAGACGAACCAGCTTGTTACCGATTGGGTGAAGGGGCTCATCCAGCCGCTCAAAGCGGATACGGCCTTCCTTGCCGGCGAGTTGACGGCGGATACCGTGCAGCCTTCGGCGGTTCCGGCCCTGCAGGCCCGGCTGGACGCCTATCAGGCGCAGCATCCCGAACTGCTTAACGTATATGTAGGCACTTCCGACAAACGCAAAATCCAGTCCGTAAAAGATCCGATTCCGGCCGGCTATGACCCGACGACGCGCCCCTGGTATCAGCGGGCGGCGGCGGTCCCGAGCGAGGTGGTCATCTATGGACCGTTCCTCAGCACGACGACGGGCAAGCAGGTCATCTCCATCTCCAAGACCTTCCGCGACGGCTCGGGCGTGTTCGCGGTGGACATGAGCCTCGATCAGCTGGTTGAGGTCATGACGGGGCTCAACAAGGACAAGGACCGCAAGCTTATGCTGCTCACCTCCGATAACAAGATCCTCTATCACCCGGACTTCAAGTCCGGCGAGCCGGCGGGCGATTGGGTGAAGGACATGGTGGGCGGCGAAGGGGATATCATTGTCGACGTCGACGGGGTATCCACGGAAATCGTCTATGCCACCAGCTCCCTGACGGGATGGAAGGTAGGCACGATGATGGCGGTCTCCACGTATGGACAGAAGGCGAATCCGATTCTCATCACAATGGTGTCCGTGCTTGCAGTCATGCTCCTGATCGGCACGCTGCTCGTCCGCTCCACCCGCCGGGCGATCGTCGGCCCGCTCGACGAGCTGGTGGAAGCCGCCGGCCGGATCAAGGAAGGAGATCTCACGAAGCGTGTCCAGCTCATCTCCCGCAACGAGATCGGCCGTCTGGCCCAGGCCTTCAATGAGATGACGGAATCGATGCACAGCGTGATCCGGGAGGTGCAGGGCACGACCGTGCTCGTGGCCTCCTCGTCCGAGCAGCTGTCCGGCGGCGCCGGACGGACCTCGGCACAGGCCGGCAGCATCGCGGAAGCGATCGACCGGGTGGCCGCAGGCGCCGATAACCAGAACCAGGCGATGGCCGAGAGCGCCCGCGCCCTCGAGGAGATGGCGGCCGGTATCCAGCGCGTGGCGGAGAGCGCTTCGGGCGTGGCCGATTCGTCGCATGGGACGAGCCTGAAGGCTGCCGAAGGGGACGAATCGATGCAGCGGATGGTCGGCCAGATGGCCGAGATCGACGAAGCGGTCGAGAAGTCCGACGATTCGTTCAGCCGGCTGCGCCGCACCTCCGAGGAGATCGAGGAGATCCTCGGGGCGATTCAGGGCATCTCGCAGCAGACGAACCTGCTTGCCCTGAACGCCGCGATCGAGGCGGCCCGGGCGGGCGAGCACGGCAGCGGCTTTGCCGTCGTCGCCTCGGAAGTGCGGAAGCTGGCCGAGCAGTCCTCGCGCTCGGTGGCCGAGGTCTCCCGTCTGATCCAGGAGATCAAGACGGAGACCGGAGAGACGGCCGCCTCGCTCGAGCAGGTGAAGGGCCGCGTGAAGGACGGCCTGGCGACCACGGGCCAGGCCGCGCAGAACTTCCATGCCATCATGGAATCGATGAAGGAAGTGTCCGGCCAGATCCAGGAGATCTCGGCGGTGGCCGAGGAGATGAGCGCGGCGTCCGAGCAGGTGACCGCGTCGGTGCTCAGCATGGCCGGCATCTCGCAGGGAACGGCCAAGACGGCGGAGCAGGTGAACGGGCTGGCCCAGGAGCAGCTTCAATCCATGCGGGAGATCTCCTCCTCCGCGGAGAATCTGGCGCAAACGGCGGACAAGCTGCAGGAGATTGTCAAACGGTTCGAAGTGTAAGCCGCGTAAGCGGATAGCAGGCACGTCTCCCCCGGGGGTTGTAGTCGGGGAGACGTGTTTTTTGCGTGCTTACGGAGGCCTGGCCATAGTGGGGGAGCGGGAGGGACGTCGTCCGGATTGTACATCGGGCTCCGGGGGGCGTATGATGGTATTGTCATCTATTCCGATTAGGATTACCAGCAAACCCTGTATAGAAAGCGAGTGATTCCCGTGAATATCGCCCACAATCTCACGGAGCTGATCGGCCGGACGCCGATGCTGGAGCTCTCCCGCTTCGCGCAGGCGGAGGGGCTCGAGGCCAGGCTGGCCGCGAAGCTGGAGTATTTCAACCCGGCTGGCAGCGTGAAGGACCGGATCGGGTATGCGATGATCGAGGATGCGGAGGCCCGCGGCCTGATCTCCAAGGATACGGTGATCATCGAACCGACCAGCGGCAACACGGGCATCGCGCTTGCCTTCGTAACCGCGGCCCGCGGGTACCGGCTCATTCTGACGATGCCGGACACGATGAGCACGGAGAGGCGGAGCCTGCTGTCCGCCCTTGGCGCAGAGCTTGTGCTGACCCCGGGCGCCGAAGGGATGGGCGGCGCGGTCCGGCGGGCGCAGGAGCTTGCGGCTCTTCACCCGAACGCGTTCATTCCCCAGCAGTTCGACAACCCGGCGAACCCGGAGGTGCACCGGCGGACGACCGCCAGGGAGATCTGGGAGGATACCGACGGGCAGGTGGATGTCTTCGTGGCCGGGGTCGGCTCTGGAGGGACGATCACAGGCGTAGGAGAATTCCTGAAAGAGCATCGTCCCGCGGTCCGCATCGTGGCGGTGGAGCCTCAGGAGTCTCCGGTGCTCTCGGGCGGCCGTCCCGGTCCGGGCAACCGGATTCAGGGGCTCGGTGCGGGCTTCGTGCCCGGCATCGTGAACCGCAGCGTCATCGACGAGATCGTGCAGGTACGCAGCCGTGATGCGGTGGAGACGGCCAGGAAGCTGGCCCGGACCGAAGGGCTGCTCGTCGGCATCTCGTCCGGAGCGGCCGTCTTCGCGGCCGCGAAGCTCGCCCGCAGGAAGGAGTACCGCGGGAAGCTGATCGCCGTGCTTCTGCCCGATTCGGGCGAGCGCTACCTGTCGTCGGAGCTGTATCCGGAGCCGCCGCGCGAAGCGGCGCTGCAGCCGTAACGATGGTTCCGGAGTTGAACAGGTCGGGGGGACCGGAGTCCCCCGCATGAATCCAACCATGCTGCCCTGATGGCGGCATGGTTTTTTCGATCCCGTTCGACATGCGTACCGGATCATACTTAGTTCATTGGTCGTAAGACATCGGGTGAGCCGGATAGTAAAATAGAAAGGATGAACGCTTCATATATAGCTGACAAGCTGCCGAATCTATCGACGAAAGGAACAGGATCATGTCGGACCAGGAACGTAATCAAGATTCTTCCGTTGATCAATTAGATACGGGGGAACTGCTGAACGCCTTGATGGCGCTGAAAAAAGGGAATTTTGCTTACCGAATGCCCTACGACCATACCGGGATTGCGGGCAAAGTTGCAGATACATTCAATGAGATTATGGACATGCAGGAGAGCCTGGCGACGGAGATCCATACGGTGGCCACCGTTGTCGGCAAGGAAGGCAAGCTCTCCCGCCGCTTCTCCCACAAGAACACCGGCGGGGACTGGGAGAAGGTGACCGAGTCGCTCAACGGCCTGGTCGTCGATCTCATCCAGCCGACCAGCGAGATGGTGCGCGTGATCAATGCGGTGGCGCAGGGCGACCTGTCGCAGACCGTCGAACTGGAATTCGAGGGCCGTCCGCTGACGGGCGAATTCCAGCGCACCGCGAACAACATCAACCGGATGGTGAACCAGCTCAGCACCTTTGCCTCCGAGGTAACGCGTGTCGCACGCGAAGTAGGCACCGAGGGAATCCTGGGCGGCCAGGCGGACGTCAAGGGCGTCTCCGGCACGTGGAAGGATCTCACGGACAGCGTGAATTATATGGCGACGAACCTGACCGACCAGGTGCGGAACATCGCCGCGGTCACGACGGCGGTGGCCAACGGGGATCTGTCGAAGACGATCACCGTCAGCGCGAAGGGCGAGATTCTCGAGCTCAAGAACACGATCAACACGATGGTGGACCAGCTCTCCACCTTCTCCTCCGAGGTTACGCGCGTGGCGCGGGAGGTAGGTACGGAAGGGAAGCTCGGCGGCCAGGCGGACGTGAAGGGCGTCTCCGGCACATGGCGCGATTTGACCGAAAGCGTTAACTACATGGCTTCGAACCTGACGAACCAGGTTCGCAACATCGCGGTAGTCACGACGGCCGTAGCCAACGGCGATCTTTCCAAGAAAATCACAATGGACGTGCAGGGCGAGATTCTCGAGCTCAAGGTCACGATCAATACAATGGTGGACCAGCTCTCCACCTTCGCCTCCGAGGTTACGCGCGTAGCCCGGGAAGTAGGTACGGAAGGGGAGCTCGGCGGCCAGGCCGACGTTCAGGGCGTATCGGGCACCTGGCGCGATCTCACCGAAAGCGTTAACTCGATGGCTTCGAACCTGACGAACCAGGTGCGCAACATCGCGGAAGTGACGACGGCGGTCGCCCAGGGCGATCTCTCGAAGAAAATCACGGTGGACGCGAAGGGCGAAATTCTCCAGCTGAAGAGCACGATCAACACGATGGTGGAGCAGCTCTCCACCTTCGCCTCCGAGGTGACGAGAGTCGCCCGCGAGGTATCGACCGAAGGGAAGCTCGGCGGCCAGGCGGATGTGCGCGGGGTCTCCGGCACATGGAAGGATCTGACGGACAGCGTAAATTACATGGCGGGCACGCTGACCGACCAGGTGCGCAACATCGCCGAGGTGACGACCGCGGTCGCGAAGGGCGACCTCTCGAAGCAGATCACGGTCAACGCCCGCGGCGAGATTCTCGAGCTCAAGAACACGATCAACACGATGGTGGAGCAGCTCTCGACGTTCGCCTCCGAGGTTACGCGTGTGGCCCGCGAGGTAGGTACGCTCGGGATGCTCGGCGGACAGGCCCAGGTGAAGGGCGTGGCCGGCACATGGCGTGATTTGACCGAAAGCGTAAACTACATGGCCTCCAACCTGACGGACCAGGTGCGCAACATCGCGGTCGTTACGACGGCGGTGGCGAACGGCGATCTCTCCAAGAAGATCACCGCGGACGTTCAGGGCGAGATGTTCGAACTCAAGAACACGATCAACACGATGGTGGACCAGCTCTCGACGTTCGCCTCCGAGGTTACGCGCGTGGCGCGCGAGGTTGGTACGGAAGGGAAGCTCGGCGGCCAGGCGCAGGTGAAGGGCGTCGGCGGCACGTGGAAGGATCTGACCGAAAGCGTAAACTACATGGCTTCGAATCTGACCGACCAGGTGCGCAACATCGCCGATGTGACGACAGCGGTGGCGAAGGGCGACCTCTCGCGCAAAATCACCGTCGACGTCAAGGGCGAGCTCCTCGAGCTCAAGAACACGATCAACACGATGGTGGACCAGCTCAACTCGTTCGCCTCCGAGGTTACGCGTGTGGCGCGCGAGGTAGGCACGGACGGCAAGCTGGGCGGCCAGGCGCAGGTGCGCGGCGTCGGCGGGATCTGGAAGGATCTCACCGATAACGTAAATATCATGGCGACCAACCTGACCGATCAGGTGCGGGGGATCGCGAAGGTCGTGACCGCGGTCGCGAACGGGAACATGAAGCAGAAGCTGACCGTGGAAGCGAAGGGCGAGATCGCCGAGCTCGCCGATACGATCAACAGCATGATCGATACGCTGGCGACGTTCGCCGACCAGGTTACGACCGTAGCGCGCGAGGTAGGTGCCGAAGGGAAGCTGGGCGGCCAGGCGAACGTGCCGGGGGCGGCCGGCACCTGGCGCGACCTCACGGATAACGTAAACTACATGGCGAGTACGCTGACGACCCAGGTTCGTGCGATCACCAATGTCGCTACGGCGGTAACGAAGGGCGACCTGTCGCGTTCGATCGACGTGGCGGCGGCCGGCGAGGTGGCCACGCTCAAGGACAACATCAACGAGATGATCCGCAACCTGAAGGAAACGACCCGGATCAACACCGAGCAGGACTGGCTCAAGACGAACCTGGCGAAGTTCTCGAGGCTGCTCCAGGGCCAGCGGGATCTGTATGCGGTCTGCCGCATGATTCTCTCCGAGCTTGCGCCGCTCGTCTCGATGCAGCACGGCGTCATCTACATCAACGAGCCGCGGGGCGGCGAGCCGGTGCTGGCGCTCTTCGCGAGCTACGCCTTCCAGCAGCGCAAGCATCTGTCGAACGAATACCGCGCGGGACAGGGACTTGTCGGCCAGTGCCTGATCGAGAAGCAGCGCATCCTGCTCACGAACGTGCCGGGCGATTATGTCGTGATCTCCTCGGGCCTCGGCGAGAGCACGCCGCTGAATATCGTGCTGCTGCCGATCATTTTCGAAGACCAGGTGCTGGCCGTGCTCGAGCTGGCGTCGTTCCGCAAATTCACGGAGATCGACATCGCCTTCCTCGACCAGCTCACCGAATCGATCGGGATCGTCATCAATACGATGCAGGCGAACCAGCGTACCGAAGAGCTCCTGATGCAGTCTCAGTCCCTCACCGAGGAGCTGCAGAAGCAGCAGCTGGAGCTGCAGAACACGAACGAGGAGCTCGAGGAAAAAGCCAAGCTGCTCGTCCTGCAGAAGGCCGAGGTCGAGAGCAAGAACAACGAGGTGGAGCTCGCCAAGCGCTTCCTCGAGGAGAAAGCCGAGCAGCTCGCACTGACCTCCAAGTACAAGTCGGAGTTCCTGGCGAACATGTCGCATGAGCTGCGGACGCCGCTGAACTCGCTGCTGCTGCTCGCCGAGCAGCTCGCGGAGAATCCGGACGCGAACCTGACGGACAACCAGGTGAAGTTCGCGGAGACGATCCAGGATTCCGGGCACGAGCTCCTCAATCTCATCAACGACATCCTCGATCTGTCGAAGATCGAGTCGGGCACGGTCACACCGGATTATGTCGAGACGACGATGAACGAGATCACGGCCAGCATCGAGCGGACGTTCCGTCATATGGCGGACGACAAGAAGCTTGACTTCAGGATCAAGGTCGAGCCGAATGTGCCGGGGACGATCGTCACCGATTCGAAGCGCCTCCAGCAGATTCTGAAGAACCTGCTCTCGAACGCTTTCAAGTTCACGGAAGAAGGCCAGGTGCAGCTGCTGATCCGGCAGGCGAACGGCGGCTGGAGCAAGGACCATGAAGCCCTGAACCGGGCGAAGCTCGTGCTCTGCTTCTGTGTCAGTGATACAGGCATCGGCATTCCGCCGGAGAAGCAGCAGATCATCTTCGAGGCGTTCCAGCAGGCGGACGGCAGCACGAACCGCACCTACGGAGGGACGGGCCTCGGTCTTGCGATCTCGCGCGAGATCGCGGCGATGCTGGGCGGCGAGATAACGCTCTACAGCGTCGAGAACACCGGCAGCACGTTCAACCTGTACCTGCCGCTCGATGCCGACGCACCGAGTCCGGAGCCGAAGCCGAAGTATGTGCCGGAGGTCATCGACGTAACGCCGCCGCAGAAGACGCGGCTGCTCCCCCGCAAGTCGGTCGCCGACATGATCGACGACCGCGAACGGATCCAGCCGGGGGACCGGGTGTTCCTGATTATTGAGGATGACCTGAAGTTCAATGAGATTCTGCTGGAGCTGCTCCACAAGCGGGGCATCAAGGCGGTCATTACGGCCAAGGGCTCCGATGCGCTTGAGCTCGCACAGAAATACAAGCCGACGGCCATCACGCTGGACCTGAGGCTGAAGGACATGGACGGCTGGCTCGTCATCGAGCATCTCAAGAACGACATCAACATCCGTCATATTCCGGTCTGCGTCATTACGGTCGAGGAAGACGAGATTCAGCTCATGCAGAAGGGCGTCCACGATTATATCTGCAAGCCGGTGTCCAACGAAGAGCTGGAGAATGCGCTCGACAAGCTGAATCAGTTCGCCGACCGCGCGGTGCACCATCTGCTCGTTGTGTCCTCCGACCCCAAGCAGCGGCAGGAGTGGGTCGAGACGATCGGCGGCGACGATGTGATCGTGACGGCCGTGGATACGGGGCGGAAGGCCCTGCAGCAGCTGAAGGCCAAGGAGTACGACTGCGTGCTGGCGGATAACGCCCTTACGGATCTGAACGTTCTCCAGTTTGTGCGGGAGATGCAGAAGAACGCGAAGAACAAGTACATGCCGGTCGTCATCAACCGGACCCGGAAGCTGACGCCGGAGGAAGAGAGCGAGCTCGAAGAGCTCCTGAAGTCCGCCGTAATCAAGGAAGTGAACACGCCGGTGCAGATCATGGACGAGACCAGCCTGTTCCTCCACCGGAAGGCGGAGGATCTGCCCGCGGGCTCCCGCGAGACGCTGGTGAAGCTGCATCAATCCGACGAGATGATCAAGTACAAGAAGGTGCTGGTCGTCGATGACGATATCCGTAATATTTTTGCGCTGACGACGATTCTCGAGCGGCACAACATGAAGGTGGTGCCGGCTGAGAACGGGTATGACGCCATCAACATTCTCGAGACGACGCCGGATATCAAGATCATCCTGATGGATATCATGATGCCGGTGATGGACGGGTATGAGACGACCCGCGCGATCCGCGAGATGCCGGAGTTCAAGGACCTGCCGATCATCGCGCTCACGGCGAAGGCCATGAAGGGCGACCGGGAGGCGTGCCTCGAGGCCGGCGCCTCGGACTATATCACGAAGCCGGTGAATTCGGCGCAGCTGCTCTCGATGATCCGCCGCTGGCTCGATGCCGTGGAAGGAACGGAGCCGGAGCAGGGGATCGGGTACCCCAACGTCCTGAGCTAGCAGGCAGACTGCGGGCGCAGGGTCGGGAGGAGCAGCGAGCGGCACGGGAAACTGTACGGCAAATCAGTACTGCGCGACAAAGCAGTACGCAAAGCAGGCGTAAGCAGTACAACAGAGCAGTACGTCAAAATAGTACGTCAAAACAGCACGGGACACCGCTCTCGTGCTGTTTTGGTTTGTGCAGACATTGGAGCAGGAGCAGCATGCTGCTTGGGCGGCGGGGGACGTTCTTCCGTGCGGTTTCATTTTGTTCGGACATCGGTGTGTGAGCAGTATGATGGTGGGGGGCGAGGGACGGGCGTATGGCCGCACGGCATTGTTGGGGTGCAGAGGAGCGGAGAGTTTGCCTTTAGACGGATCGAGCACGACGGGGCGTTATGAGATAATGCGAATTTCTTTGTAAGGTGAAGTATGGGGGAATCGACGGGGCAGTCGGAAGGCAGGATGTGGGAAGTCGTGGATACAGCATTTTAGCGATACACAAGGCGGGGCAGAGGAGAGGTTAGTCTGATGAAGGAGCCGAAAGTATACTATGGAGAGCCGTGGGTTGAGCATCTTGGCGGGAAGTAGATGGTGAACGGGAAAGTGAGAAGTCCAGGCATGAGCCGAGAATAAAACCGGGTGGCGGCAAGCTGTATAGGGGGAAGGGCGTGGAGAACGAGCGGGAAGGGTGTTCTGCTCGATAAAAAGAAGCGAGAGAAGCAGTTGGGCATGCGGCAATCAGGCTCTCCTACACTGCAGGGAGAAGATAGCGGAAAAGAGATGCGTTATTTGTATATTTCCCGCTATTTCCCAAACAATAACGGAACTCAGGTATCTTATCTAAGCGTTGCAGGCAGCGAAACCGCCTTATGCCCGGAAATAGCGCATCGGAGTTCCTCTATGCGAGATTCCGGTCGTTCCAAGAGGGGAATAGCGTACCTGAGTTCCTCTATAGTGAATTTCGGGTTCTTGCAAATGGAAAAAGGACGCATCTTCGTTCCTCTGCTCGACAATCTTGTTCTTCCCAAGGGAATTGCGCGATCCATTTTCCTATATCGAGAGTTGGGTCTTTTCATCAAAAAGGGGATGGCGCATCAGCGTCTCTCTCTATCCGAAGCGGGCCCCTCGATCAGCTGCCGATCGGCCGGCCGGCTGCAAAGTCACAGGTGGCAGCGGTTTGTACTGCGGTCGGCCGGTGAGATGCAGTGCGCATGGCTCAAGAGCGGCTCCTACCGGGAGGCGAGATAGTACGCTTTTTCTTCCTTCCCTTGGGCATTCTTCAGGGGCAGGTATTTGACCTGGTTCGTGCTCACGAGAAGAGGCAGCTCTTCCATTACCTGAGGAACCGGCAGGCTGGTCATCAAGGACAGGCCGTAGGCGCTGACGAACCGGTCGCGCTTTAGGGCATCCAGAATTTTTTGCTGTGCATCGGTCATGGCGAGCCCTCCTCTTAAGGTCATCTCATCTTAGTTATACTCTCATCCTATGAAAAAAGTTCTCTTCTTATTTCTTAAGAAAGGATAAAGAAGGAAATCATGCCGGGAATGTGATAGACTTTGGGCAAGAGCATGGAGGGACAGGAAGAAGCTTACAGCTATACATATAGGCAGAATCGGGGGAATGTGGTGTGCAGGAAAAGATCAGGCGGGCGGGGACGGGCAGCCAGGTCCTGACGCTGGTGTTTGGGATGTGGCTGACGGCAGGCATGTTCCTGGAACGGTGGGAGAACAGCCGGGCCGCGGCTGGTGAAGCGGATAGGCTGGCCGGGGGCGGAGGAACGGAGCTGCTGCTCTACTCCGGCTTGGCGGCCTCCATCCTGTGGCTGGGCTGGTTTATGGTTCGGGGCAAGCTTCTGCACGGAAGCTGGAAGTCCGGTTTGCCGGACGGGTATGGAGCGGGGCTGGCCGGAGCCGGACTGTTTCTGCTCGGGAGCCTCGGCGGCCTGCTGTGGCAGCTGGCGGGAGAACTTCAGCCGGGCGGGATCGAAGAACACTATTCGCCAAACCCGGCTGCTGCAGACTGCAGGAGCCGTGCTGCTCGTAACCTCCCCGTTCCGGGCGGTATGGCGGCTGCCCGGCCGTGTTCCCCGGGCGGGGGGAGCTGTGGCCGGGGCTGCTGTCATTGGCTCTCGGCACTTCGATCGCCGCACTCGCTCTCAGCTCTCACTGGATGCTGAACAGCGGATCGACCTCCCGGTCCGGGCTGGAACGCCTCGGCAGCGAACTGGAACCTCTGGCGACCGGTCTCCGGGAGAGCCTGTACGGGACTGTTATCGAGCACGGGCTGGCCGGAGTCCTGCTGACTTCCGCCCTGCTCACCGTCCCCCTGGTGTGGAGCGTCAACCGGTGGAAGCTGCCTTTTGGCAGTTTGTTCATCCTCTTCACCGTACCGGTGCTGTTCATGTGCATCCCGGGCCAATCCGCGTATATGGCCCCTGCAGGGATCGTCACCGGCCTCGCGGCGGATCTGCTTTACGGGTTCCTGGGCGCATCGCACAGGAACAATTGGAAGAAGCATGTGCTTGCTGCGCTGGTGCCGCTGCTCTTGACGGGTGCCTTCTTGGTGCTTGAGCACCTTCGGGATGGCCTGGGCTGGCCGCCCGCCCTGTGGAGCGGAGCTATGGTGCTCTCGGCGCTGCAGGGGATTGTGCTCAGCCACCTGGTCGCGATGAACAAGGAAGACTCGGCATAAGGAAGCCGTGCGCGTCCGCCGGAAGGATTGGATGGAGAGCTCGGGAGTAAAAAAATAATCCGGGTGAGGCCGTTCGTGTACGGTTCATCCTGTAGTATCCCGCCGCGATTGCGTGCGGGATGTTTGGCATGCCCTGAACGCTCATAGAAGTGAGTGGGGGGATGGACAGCATGCATGAACCTACCGCGGCCGCGAAGGCACGAAAAGCCTAATCATGCCCTGACCCCGCCGCGGGTGGCTTGCCAGGCTTGTCCTGCGCTAAACCCGACTCACGTAATAAGGCCTCTCCACCGCTGTACTCCTTCCGGCACCATGCCTCTTATTGTATAAGGTTTGGGCAAGGTTCCGGACGGGTAATGAAGGGGGACAGAAGGGCACAGCGCCGTGCCCTTCCGATTCCCGAAAGCGGGGGGTGAGAGCGGTGAGACAAAAGCTGAACGGATGGTTTGAAAAGCAGGTGAGCCCGCTGCCGCTGGCTTGGTTCCGCATCGCCTTTTCGCTGGTTCTCTTCGCGGAGATCGGGCAAATGTATGCATTCCGGCACCTTCTGTTCGACCCGATGCCTTATGTGCTCGAGAGCATCATCCCTTCAGCGCCGCTGCTGTGGGTATGGCTGGCCGCCACAGCCTGCCTGCTGATCGGGTATCGCACCCGTACGGCGGCCATCGTCCAGTACGCGCTGGCCGTCATCGTGCTGGGCTTCGGCGCCTATACGCACGGGCGGGATTGGCAGAGCGATTCGCTGCTGCTGACTGCCTCGCTTCTGCTTGTCTTCATGCCGGCCGGGCGTGCGCTGTCCGTGGACAGGCTTCTTGAACGCCGTGCCCGGGCAGCCTTGAAGCAGGAAGACCACGGTCCGGCTCCCGTGTCCTATCTCTACACCGTCTTCCTGGTGCTGACCGTGGGCTTGTTCTACCTTGATTCGGCTTTTTTCAAGCTGTCTTCGCCGATGTATCTGAGCGGCCTCGGCGTGTGGGGGCCGGCTTCGCTTGCCATCAATGCCTTCTACGACGTGTCCTGGCTGACGGAGCGCCCCCTGCTCGTCCGGACCTTGAGCTACACGGTGACGATCTTTGAGGCGCTGTTCATCTTCCTCTTCTGGTTCCGGCCCTTGCGGCTGCCGCTGATCCTCGCGGGAATCGCTTTTCATCTTGGCGTGATGGTCACCCTGCCGATCCCCGCCATCTCTCTGATGACGGTCAGTCTCTATGCCGGCATGATCCCGGCCCGGGTGGGAGAGAAGATCGCCGGGAGCTTACGGGTGCGCCGTCCCAAGCTCAAGGTCTATTACGACCGGCTGTGCCCGCTCTGCCGCCAGACGGCAGCCGTGCTGCAGGCGCTGAATCCGCGTCAGGCGGCCGCCTGGCTGCCGCTGCAGGAGCATGCGGCGCAGGAGCCGAAGCTGGCCGGACTGCCGGAGGAGGAGCTGCTGCACGACATCCGCGCGGTGGATACGGCAGGACGGGTCTACCGGGGCGTGGATACCTATATCGCGGTCTTCCACACGTCCGGCTGGCTCGCCCCCTTCGGCCTGCTGCTGTCACTCTGGCCTGTGAAGCCTGCCGCCCGGCGGATCTACGATGCGGTGGCCGGGCGACGGGCCCGAGAGGGCGGCTGCCGCGACGGGGTATGCTCGCTGCGCAGGCCTGCGCCTGCAGACCGGCAGCCTGACGATTTGGAAGAAGGCCTGTCCCGCACGGGGCGGCGGTGGGCAGCCGGGTTCCTCGCCGTCTGGCTGATCTCGTTCGGAATGATTTTTCTCAGCTCCCCGGTGCTCCGGGTCTATGTGCTGGGGGATACTCCCCTCGTGAGAGGGCTTAAGGCAGCCTCCCAGGAGTACAAACAGCTGGTCTACCCCTGGACCGGCTGGACCTCGCATAATGTGTTCATGGATGAGCACTTTGAAGGGTATGCGTTTCAGACGATGCTCGTATACGAGAAGAACGGGGTCAGGGAGGTGCTGCCGATGAACCGGCAGGAAGGCGCCGCCGCCTACACCGGGGGCTACGCGCTGGGACGCCTGTGGGAGATCTGGACGTTCGAGACGGTGAAACCGGGTCTGCCGCTCGAACAGACCGAACGCAACCTGCTGCGGTTTGCGGCGTACTGGGTGCACCGGCAGGGGAAGGACATGAACGGGGCGAGAATTGCCGTGCTGCAGCGCCGGCAGGAGGTCTCGCTGACGGAGTGGCACCCGCACCGTCTTCAGGCGAATGTAACCGCAGCCTGGATCGAGGCGGGATCGATCGAAGGAGCGCCGGGCGCCATGAAGCTTACGCTCCGGAAGCCCGCAGACCGCTGGTCTTATATGGGGGGCTGAACGGGAGACGGCGCCGGCGAACGGTCAGTTACCTGCGGGTAACTTAATCACTGCAGGGGGAGCAGCAGCGGTAAAAGTGCGTACTGGGCAGGCCTCCTCCTGTAGGGTAAGATGAAGCTGTAAGCGATTGCGGATCATCCATCGACGGGGAGGAATGAAGGGATGAAGACCACCTATCTGGGCAAATCCGGCCTGAAAGTCAGCCGCCTGTGCCTGGGCACGATGAATTTCGGCGTGGACACCGATGAGAAGGAAGCGTTCCGCATCATGGATGCGGCGGTGGATGCAGGAGTGAATTTCTTTGATACGGCCAACATTTATGGCTGGGGTGAAAATGCAGGACGGACCGAGGAAATCATCGGACGCTGGTTCGCCCAGGGCGGCGGCCGGCGGGAGAAGGTGGTGCTCGCCACCAAGTTCTACGGGGACATGAGCGATGCCGCCGACGGCCCGAACGGCCAGGGCGGCCTGTCGGCCTACAAGCTGCGCCGCCACCTCGAGGGCTCGCTGCGCCGCCTGCAGACCGACCACATCGAGCTGTACCAGATGCACCACGTCGACCGCAATGTCTCGTGGGACGAGCTGTGGGAAGGGTTCCAGGTGGCCCTGTACAGCGGCAAGATCGGCTACGTCGGCTCCAGCAACTTCGCTGGACGCGATCTCGTGAAGGCCCAGTACGAAGCGAAGTCGCGCGGCATCCTGGGCCTCGTGTCCGAGCAGCACAAGTACAGCCTGCTGTGCCGGCTGCCGGAGCTTGAGGTGCTCCCGGCGGCAGAGGAGCACGGCATCGGCGTCATCGCCTGGAGTCCGCTCGACGGCGGCCTGCTCGGCGGGGGCGCGCTGAACCCGGCGCCGGGCTCGAAGCGCGCGAACAACCCGGAGCGCGCGGAGAAGCACCGCGCGCAGCTCGAAGCGTTCGCGGGCCTGTGCCGCGAACTAGGGGAGAGCGAGGCGAACACCGCACTCGCATGGACGCTGGCCCATCCGGCGATGACGGCCCCGATTATCGGGCCGCGGACGCTGGAGCAATTCGAGCAGTCGCTGCGCGTGGTGGATATTGAGCTTGGCGAAGAAGTGCTGCACCGGCTCGACGAGATCTTCCCGGGCCCGGGCGGGGAAGCGCCGAAGGCGTACGCCTGGTAAGCCGCTGAACCGTCAGCAGCAGGCGGGACAGCTGAGGGGCAGGCCCATCCCCTAACGCAGGCCGAGCCGATGTCATCTTTTGTTTGCCTAAGCCATACGGCAGATCACCAAAAAGGGTCAGCCGCCGCTTGTAAAGTAGGGAACAGCGGGGGATTCAGCCGGAGCCGGAAGGGGCTCCGGCTTTTTGGGCATTCCTCCGGTCCCGCTCTTGATTGACATCCGGTCCCTCCGGTTAATGAGAGGTATACGGGCGGGCCTGCGTGAAGCAGCGCCGCCGAAGAGGAGCGAGAAGGAGGGGGAACGATGCAGACACTGTGGAAAGGGGCCGTGAGCTTCGGACTCGTCAACGTGCCCGTCAAGATGTACACCGCCACCCAGGAGAACGACATCCCGATGCGGATGCTGCACAAGGAGCACAAGGTGCCGATCCACTATTCCCGCACCTGCCCCAAATGCGCGGAGGAGGTCAAGTGGAGCGACATCGTTAAGGGCTATGAATACGAGCCCGGCAAATACGTAACCTTCGAGAAGGAGGAGCTCGAGGAGCTCGCCTCCGAAACGTCGCGGGAGATCCGCATCCTCGATTTTGTGGATCTGGAGGAGATTGATCCGATCTATTTTCAGAAAACGTATTATCTCGCTCCCGAGGAGACGGGCACCCATGCCTACGGCCTGCTGGTGGAAGCGCTGAAGAGCACGGAGAAGATCGGCATTGCGAATATTGCGCTGCGCGGCAAGGGCAGCCTGGCGGCGCTCCGGGTCATCGGCGATGTGCTGTCGCTCGTCACGCTCTACTATGAGGAGGAGATCCGGGAGAAGGAGGAGATTCCGAACTTCCCGGAGCCCGCCAAGGTGGACAAGCGGGAGCTCGAGATGGCGAAGTCGCTGATCGAGCAGCTGTCCGCACCGTTCGATCCCGGCAAGTATGAGGATGAATACCGGGAGAGGCTCCTGCAGGCCATCGAGCAGAAGGTCGAGGGCCGGGAGATTACGACCGCACCGGAGGAAAAGGAGAAGAAAGTCGTCAACCTGATGGAAGCCCTCCAGGCGTCGCTGAACGAGATGAAGGCGGCCCAGTCGACGGACCGGGGGACGCAGCGCGCCCCGGCTTCCGGCCAGGGGAAGCCAAAGACCCGCCGGGCCAAGCCGCGCTCGAAGCGGACGGGAGCGTAACGGGGCATGCCCGTCTTCAAGCCGATGGCCCCGATCCTGACGGACCGGCTTCCGCAGGGGGACGAGTGGGGCTACCAGCTCAAGTGGGACGGATTCCGGATCCTGGCCCTTGTCGATGAGGGGAGGGTGGAGCTCGTCTCCAAGTACGGCCTGCCCAAAACAAAAACGTACCCCGATCTTGTCCGCGTGCTGTCGCGTCTGCCGGGTCGCTTCCTGCTCGACGGCGAAGCGGTCCTGCTCGACCCGGCCACCGGCAGGCCGAGCTTCCAGCGCATGCAGCAGCGCGACAAGCTGGCCGACCCGGCGCTCATCCGGCGGGCTGCGGAGCGGTCCCCGGTGCAGTACGTCGCCTTCGACCTGCTGCAGCTCGGCGGCAGGGACCTCCGCGGACGGCCGTTCCGGGAGCGCCATGAAGCGCTGGATCAGCTCGCGGCCGACTGGGAGCCCCCGCTCTGCACCGCCCAGCTGTTCCCGGACGGGGATGCGCTCTGGGACTGGGTCTGCGAGCGGGAATGGGAGGGGGTCATCGCGAAGCGGCTGGACAGCCCGTATGCCGAGGGCAAGGATCACCGGGACTGGTTCAAGCGCAAGACCGCCCTCCGGCTCGAAGCGGAAGCGGTCGGCATCGTGTACCGCGAAGGCCGGGTGGCCTCGCTCGTCCTCCAGCAGGGCGGGAAGTATCTCGGCCGGGCCTCGTCCGGGCTGGATGCCGCCGCGAAGCGGGAGCTCGGCCGTCTGCCGACGGTGCCCGCGGCCGGGCCTCGGTCCGGGGAGCTGCCCGAGGGCCTGCGCGGAGCGGAGATCCGCTGGCTGGCGGAGCCCCCTGCCCGTCACCGTGAGCGGCCGGGAGCTGACCGAAGCGGGACTGCTGCGGCACCCGAAACTGCTGGCGATCGGAGGGAAAGCGATATGACGGACGAACGCGGCATCGTTCAAGTGGACGGTGTGGAAGTGGAGATCTCCCGCCCGGACAAGCTGCTGTGGCCGGAGCCCGGCATCACGAAGCTGATTTACCTGCAGAAGCTGGCGGCCCTGTCGCCTTATCTGCTGCCGTACTGCCGGGACCGGCATCTGACAACACGGCGGTTCCCGCATGGGGTGCAGGGCAAGTTCTTCTACCAGAAGAACGCTCCCGGCGGCAGGCCCGATTATGTGAGGACCCATCTCTATGAAGGGGTGGAGTATGTCAACCTCGATTCGCTGCCGGTGCTGCTGTGGCTCGGCAACCTGGCGGCGCTGGAGTTCCATCCGTCCTTCGAGACGGTGCATGGCGAGGAGCCGCAGGAGTGGGTCATCGACGTGGATCCGAGCGGGAGGGCGACCCCCGTCTCATGGAGGCGGCCGCCCGGGTCGGAGAGGCGCTGGAAGGGATGGGCCTGTGTTCGTTCCCCAAGACCTCCGGAGCTTCGGGCGTTCAAGTCGTGGTCCCGCTGACGGAGGGACATACCTTCGAGGATCTGCACCGGGTCGGCGGGTTTCTCGCCCGCTTTCTGGCCGAGAAATTCCGTACCCTGTTCACAGTGGAGCGGCTGCTGAAGGAGCGGGAAGGGCGGATCTACCTCGACTACGTGCAGGTGGCGGCGGGCAAAAGCATGGCGGCACCTTATACGCCCAGGGCGACGCCGGAAGCCACGGTATCAACGCCCCTGACGTGGGACGAAGTGAAGACAGGCGTCTCCCCGAAGGCGTTCCATCTGCTCTCGATCGAGAAGCGGCTGGCCGAGAAGGGCGACCTGCTCGCACAGGCGGAGCGGCAGTCGCTGGCGCCGATTCTGAAGTTTCTGGAGAAGCGCCCGGCTGCCTTGGGGAGATAGGGAATTGAATCCCGTATGGGGTATACGGTCAGCATCAGGGGAGCGGAGCCTTTACCATTTGTAAGGAGGAAGTCCGATGACGGAGGATAAAAGAAGCACCGTGGTGCATACGACCCAAACCCGGACGGGGGATGGGATATCCAGCAGAACGGCGAGAAGGTAAGCCACCGCCGGACGAAGGAGGCGGCGGAGAAGCGGGGAAGGGAAGAAGCCAGGAAGGACAGGACGGAACACAAGATTCACAATACGGACGGGAAGATCGCCGAATCGAATTCTTACGGCAGGGATCCTTACCCGCCGAAGGGCTGAGCGTGGAGCCGCTGCAGGCAGCACGCCATGTATGCAGACACCTCTGACCCTGTATGGACCGCGGTGAGGCAGGGACCTGCCAAGACGGGGTGAAGAACAGCCGGCCCGCCGCCTCCCAGCGGTTCCGGTAGAGCCGCTGCACATCTTATAGTTCTTATAAAACGCGCGTCGTCCTTGAAGGACGACGCGCGTTTATCTTGGATCCTCAGTAAGAGGCGGGCTTCAAGCGGCTGGACGGAAGTTCAGCAGATATGTACGCCATCCGATTTGTTCGTCCGTCCCACCTTCCCCGAATGACGGCGGGGCAGGTACCCCAACTGAGGGGCTGTCCGTTCCCGGTGGACAGATCAGCCGAACCAGTAGCTTATGTACACCATGACGAGCAGCCCCAGAATGAACGAGTAGGTGGACTGCCTCTCATAGCCGTGCCCGTGCGTCTCCGGGACCAGTTCCTTGTAGACGATGAACATCATGGCACCGGCGGCGAAGGCAAGGCCGTAGCCGACCAGGGACTGGATGTAGCTCGCCGTGAAGTAGCCGACCACGGCCGACACCATCTCCATGAGTCCGGTCAGGGTGACGAGCAGGAAGGATCGCAGCCTGCTGACCTTGGAATTCAGAAGGAACACGGCAAGGACGAGGCCTTCGGGCATGTTCTGGGCGCCGATCGAGATGGCGACCATGGGGCCGAGCCCCTCGTTGGCGCTGGCATAGCTGAAGCCGGTGCTCAGGCCCTCCGGGATGTTATGGATGAAGAGGGCGATGATGACGAGCAGGGACTTCGAGTCGAACTGCGAGATGCCCGAATCGTTCTCCACGTCAATGTGGGGAATGTTCTTCTCAATAAGATCGAGCACGAAGATACCGATGAGCAGGCCGATCGTCAAGGCGGCGATTCCGGATTCTTCGATGGCCTGGGGCATCAGGCCGAAGGTCGAAGCGGATACCATAATGCCTGCCGTGAAGGCGATGAGAATATCCTTCCACTTCTCCGACAGTGTCTTCACGAAGAACAGGGGTACCGCGCCAAGGACGGTAGCCATGGCGGAGATCAAGCTTCCGAGCAGTGCGGTTTCCATCGTTTTGTCCCCCCTTTCTGCGCTGAACCGCTACTCTTCATAGTACAGGAAAGCGTAGGCCGCGGGCAACGGGGGGAGGAAAAGAATGCCAGCATGGACGGCCGCATTCGGCCCCCGTGCCTAAGGATGGCCTCAATCCTGGCCTCAGTCTTGGCCTCAATCCTGGCTTCACCCAGCAGCGGCCTACAGGATGACTCCGGTCGAGCGGATCTGTACCTTCGCTTGAACCGTGAACGACGCCCCCGGATACAGCTCTTTCCACGAGCCGCCGGGATGGCGGGCTTCGTAGTGGAGCCCGAGCCCCAGCGGATCCGTATCCCACTGCTGCAGCTTGGTGAGCAGGGCACGGACATCTTTGGAAAGCTTCTCCGTATAAGCCGTCTCCAGCTCCCTCAGTTCAGCTCCCGACAGGGAGGTAACCATGCGCGTTTCCTCCAGCATGCCGCTCAGATGCAAGTGGAAGACCACCTGTGTCCCGCCTTCGCCGCTGCTTATGATCCGGTACCAGCTGTTCGTCTGGTCCAGGTTGAGGGCCAGACGGTTTTCTTTCCACATGAGATTGAGGTTGGTTCTCACGTGGCGCCGGGTCAGGATATTGTACAGCTTGGTTTCGTCGGGCGTCAGGGTGCCGGCCGTCTGTTTTTTTCGCAACACCGCGAGCTTGTTGATGTTGAACTGCTTCCCTTTGTACTCCACGATGGGAAGGGCGGGGCTCCAGCCCGGTTCGTACAGCTTGCGGTGAAGATCGAACAGGTAGGCCGGCACGATGAACGGCGACTCCGTCCCTTCCCGGCTCAGGGCGAGGAACAGGGCTTTGCCCGGAACCCGTTCCGTCTTGATCTTCTGCTTGAGAATATCGTAGGCCGTAGGCTGGGCCAGCGCCGTAAGGCTGACGAGCTGAATATCCCTTCTGCGCACCGCCCAGTCGACCGCATAAGCGAGGGCATCCGGACTCAGCTTCTCCCCGAACAGCAGCCCCTTCGTATGGCCGAAGTCCAGCTCCTTGTCCACCTTGGACTTGGCCAGACGCAGACTCTCGGCAATGGATCCGGCCTCGATCGTAATCAGGTCGAACTCCTGGCCGCCCTGCTTCGGATCGCCCTGCGGGATGGCGGCCTTCAAAGTGATCTTCATCCGGTCTTTGGAGCCCGGTACGGGATCAATGCCTATAGCCACGACGAACAGCCTTTTGTCGATATCCTTGAGTTGGCTGCAGCCCGCGGTCAGCAGCAGTGCCGCAAGAACGAAGGGCATCCGCAGTCCGGGCAGCAGGCTCCGGATCATCGGAACCACCTCTTCCGGACCGCCCAGACGGCGGCCACCGAGAGGGCGAATTCACCGAGGAGGCGGATCTGCAGGTACACGATGGCAAAATGCAGCAGCGTCTCCTGGTCCATGAGCATCATAAGCAGGGCGGACAGAGCGAAGCAGCCGATCACCGTATAGGAGCGGGCCCCGGACTTCAGCCTGCGCTTGAACGGCAGGATGATCTCCACAATGTGAAAAGCAACATGCCAGTGGACGATGACGCTGATCAGCGACATTGTGATGTAGAAGAGATAGAACACGAACACCAGCCGCTCCACCAGAAAGAACTCGATATGGATCGAATCCGCGGTAGAAAACCACGGATACACATGCTTGTCGACGCCCGCTGACCCGAGCAGCCCGATGGGGATGAGCAGGCTCGTCAGGAGCGTCATCACCCCCGGCACGGCGATGATCCACAGATGCCGAAGCTTCAGCTTGAAGCTTTTGAACGCCCGGTGAAAGACCGCCATGTTGGTGTATCCCGTAAAAATAAACGTGGCCGCGGACATCGCTTCGAAGGTCGGAAAGCCCCAGCCGGAGCGGACCGTCTTCAGGACCGCATCCCAGCTGAAACCCGGGTTCAGCATGGTTTTGCCCAGAAAGAAAGCCATGAAAGGAATCATGAGCACCGTCAGGGTTTCCAGGGCAAACAGGATGGCATTGCTCTTCATCCGCGCACTGTAGATAACGACCGCCAGAAAACCGCTCATAATGAGGTACTTCGAGGTGTCCGGCGAGATATAGCGCAGCGTAATGTCAACGAAGGAAAGCAGCGTAATCGAACCCGCCATATACCAGACGAACGCAAAGCCGAACAGCAGCGGCGGCGCCGCCCACTTCGGGAGCAGCCGGTAAAGCCGCTCGGGCAGGGTCTCGTTTCCCAGCTTCATCACGGACCGGGATGTGAAGTAGAGCATCAACAGACCGGCGGGGATGCTGAGGAGTAGGGCGGTCATGACATCCTGGGACCGGTGGTTGATGAGCGTCCGCGGCACATTGTTGATGACGTTGATGAGGGCATTGAGCAGAACGAGATAATAGAAGTGCCTACTTTCGGCCAAGGGGAATCACGTCCTTCCACGGAAGCTTCACCGAAATACGCAGATAAGGCTGACCGAAGCTTTCGAGATTCGACAGATACATCACCAGCGCGATGAATCCGAGGACGATGCCGACCAGTCCGAAGATCGAAGCCAGGAAGATGAATCCGTACTTCAGCACCCGGATCGAGAAGTTCATCATCGTAATGGGGATCACGAAGTTCGAGATCGCCACGGCGGACACGATGATGACCATGATGTTGCCGACCAGGCCCGCTTCCGTCGCCGCCTGCCCGAGAATCAGACCGCCGACGGTGGTGGCTGTCGGTCCGACCGCCTTGGGCAGCCGCAGGCTCGCTTCGATGAGGAATTCCATCATGAGCAGCATGAACAGGACCTCGACGAACGAGGGGTACGGTACGCTGGCCCGGGAGCCGGCGATGAGCAGGGTGAGCTGGTCCTTCAGAATCTCGGGATTGTACGAGGTGAAGGCAATATAGAAAGCCGGCAGCGTCAGCGTCAGGAACAGGCCGATGTAGCGGATGATCTTCAGGAACTGGCCGACGATGCGGAACTGGTACACGTCGTCCATGGAAGTGAAGAAGTCGTCGAACACCGAAGGAAGAATCAGCGCGAAGCCGGTGGTGTTCACCAGGACGCCGATCCGCCCGCAGGCCAGATTCTGCACGACCCGGTCCGGTCTTTCGGTAACCATCAGCTCCGGGAACAGCTGGATGCTCTGGGTATTGAGCTGCTTCTGCAGCTGGGCCGCCGACTGGATCAGGTCCACATCGATGCGCCCCAGCCTGGCCTTGAGCTCCTGCAGTATTTTGGGATCGACCCGCTGCGTGTCATAGATCAGTGCGATCTTTGTCCGGGACGTCCGCCCCACGGAGCCGGTCTCCACCTTGAGCCGCTCGCTTTCATACCGCCTGCGGACCATATTGATGTTCACGTCGATATCTTCATTGAAGGCATCGGCCGGACCTTGAACAATCGATTCCACCGACGCGTCGGAAATGCCGCTTGTGGCCGCATAGGCGGCTTCGTACAGGTAGATCCGTTCCTCCAGCAGGATGACGGTGAAGCCCTTGAGCACCTGGCCCACCGCCTGCTCCGAGCCGAATGGCTGAGTCACGCCCGGCAGCGACCAGAGATAGCCGGCGAAGCTCCCGGATGCACCCATCTCGAAGAAAGGGGCGATCAGGGAATGGGTGATCTTCTTGCTGTCGCACAGGCTCTTGAGATAGAGCACGGTCATGGAGCGGCCGCCGCCGGACAGCGTCCGGTACTCGAGGTCCGTGTTGTCACGATAGGTCTCGTGAACCGAAGACATGATGTCATCTGCCGGGATGCTGCCCCTCATCCGTTTCTTCCCCTCCAGGCTGATCTGATGTGCATAGGGTTCCCAAATCCCGAGATTTAAAACAAAATAATCCAGTAATTACAGTCCATTAGGAAACCGGTTTCTATTCTTTCGTCCGTTTGTTCCACAAAATCCTTCTTCTTCTGCGAAGAGGTCAACGGAATACGGGCAGAACGTCAATATTGTACACTGCCGGGATGGAAAGCCCATGCTATGATGATCGAGAAAACGCTTTACTACCACATTTTGAGAATGGAGGCACTTATCACATGTCTTTCTGGCAGAACAGACAGAGGGTCAGACTGCTTGCGGCCTTAACCGCGGTCCTGATGACCGTTCAGCTGCTGGCCGGCGTCCTGACGGGCTCGGTACAGGCCGCTGCGGCAGGGGGGATCAATGCGGAGCAGCCGGGCGGATCGAGCAAGTGGGTCGTCGTCGGCAGCTTCCAAGGCTGGAACAATGCTTCGACGGAAACCCAGATGAAGCACATCGTGGGAGAGTTCTATACATACACCCGGGAGCTGGCGGCGGGTACCCACGAATTCAAGATGGTCCAAAGCGGGACCTGGACCGGGTTCGACAACGGCGGCGGGAATTTCTCCCTTCAGCTGGCCGAGCCCAAGAGCGTCACGTTCTATGTGAACGGGGAGCTGGGAATGGCCCGGATCTCGGAGTCCGGCGTAGCGGGTCTGCCGCAGTATGTGCCGCAGCTCGATGCGTCACAGCAGCCGCGCCTGGTCGGTTCGGTGCAGCGCGTATTCGGCGAAGCCGAGTGGGCACCGGGGGAAGCGCAGCAGTTCTTCGTCGACTACAAGTTCGACAACACGGTATACAAGCTGCAGCGCACCCTGCCGGCAGGCTCCTATGAAGCCAAGGTGGTCTTCGGCTCCGATTGGGGCGTCGAATACGGTGCAGCGGACGGAGGCAACCTCAAGATCGTTACGCTGGATACGGCGGACGTCACGTTCACGATTGACCTCAAGGCCGAATTGAAAGCGCTTAGCCACGATTATGTGGCCCAGGACGGCACCTTCGACGGACAGATTCAGAAGGACGCGATCGCCTTTGACAGCCGTTCCGTTACGTTCAAGAAGCCGTTCGGCGCGATTCCGGCCGAAGGGCAGGAGCTCAAGCTGCGCATCGCGGCAGCGGCGGGTGACGTGCAGACAGCCAAGGCCGAGCTGACTTCGCCGGACGGTTTGTCGGCAGCCTACTTGATGACAAAGGCCACGACCGTCAGCGGCAAGGATTACTTCGAAGTGACGGTACCGGCTGCAGCCTTCGGCGGCAAAGTCGGCGTATGGGGCTACAAGTTCATCCTGGTGGACGGGATGAGCAAGGTGGAGTACGGGGATGACAGCACCCGCGGGGGGACCGGCAGCGTGTCGGACGACGGCGCGCTTCCTTACGACCTGACGGTGTACAAGACGGATTACCGGACCCCGGACTGGATGAAGCATGCGGTGGTATACCAGATTTTCCCTGACCGCTTCTTCGACGGGACGAAGGACAACAACCGGGCGAAGCTGCTCGACGGCTCGCGCGGAGCACTGGATCCGCAGTATGCGACGGAGAAGAACGGGCAGAAGCTGCAGTACTTCGATGGCGGCGTACCGAATGAGCCGGCGGAAGGCCAGGTGTGGGGCACATGGAGTGATGCGCCGGAGAACCCGGACCGCCTCAAGCCGGAGAACAAGCCTTACTATCCGGATGCGGAGTCGGACGGCGCCTGGACCAACGAGTTCTACGGCGGCGACATCCAGGGGATCGAGCAGAAGCTCGCCTACCTGAAATCACTCGGCATTACGGCCGTTTATCTCAATCCGGTCGCCTGGGCGGCCTCCAACCACAAGTATGATGCAACGGATTACAAGCATCTCGATCCCATGTTCGGACAACCGGTATACAACACCCCGGGTGACCCGGCATCGGGCCTTGACTATGTGAAGACGCGTGAAGCATCGGACCGCGTATTCTCGAACTTCACGAAGGCGGCCAAGGCGGCCGGCATCCGCGTGATCAATGACGGCGTGTTCAACCACGTCGGGGATGACTCGATTTATTTTGACCGGTATTCCAAATATCCGGAGATCGGCGCTTACGAGTACTGGGCGGCTGTCTACGACAAGATGAACAACGAAGGCCTCTCGAAAGAAGCGGCCGAAGCGGCAGTGCGCGCGGACTACACCTCGCAGATCAATCCGATGACGGGTACGAATTACAAATTCCCGGATGACTTCATGTATGTGACCTGGTTCACCGTGGACAATGAGAAGGTTCCGAACCGGGACGATCCCGGCCTGCGGTTCAAGTATGACGCCTGGTGGGGCTATGACTCGCTGCCGGTGATGGATGCGAAGGAGCCCCAAACCTCCGCGACCGAATACCTGCCGGCCGATGAGCTCTCGCTCCCGGGACAGCATGAGTGGAACAGCATTCATTACCGCGACAATGTAATCGGCCACAACCTGAAGAGCCTGAGCGATGCACAGGCGGAGACACGGATGAAGGAGACCGGCTCCCAGCGCTGGCTGTGGATGGGAGCGAGCGGCTGGCGGCTTGATGTGGCGCCGGATGTCTCTGCAGGCACCTGGTCGAAGTTCCGCGAGTCGGTCAAGTCGGCTGCAGGCCGTACCGATGTGAACGGCGGCGGGATCGATGAGCCGGTGCTGATCGGCGAAGAGTGGGGCGTGGCGACGAAGTTCCTGCTCGGCGACCAGTTCGACTCCGTCATGAACTACCGGTTCCGCGGAGCGCTGCAGGCGTTCCTCAACGGCGGAAGCGCCGAAGCGATGAATGCGGCGCTCGAATCGATCCGGGAGGACTATCCGAAGGAAGCCTGGCAGGCGCTGATGAACCTGGTCGATTCACATGATACGACCCGTTCGATTACGAAGTACGATCATCCGGAGTGGGAAGAAGAGCATCTGATTATGGCGCCGGAAGCCAGCGACAAAGCGATCAAGCTTCAGGAGCTTACCGCCATCTTCCAGATGGGCTATCCGGGTGCTCCGTCGATCTACTATGGAAGTGAAGTCGGCGTTGCCGGCACGAAGGACCCGGACTCCCGCCGAGCGTTCCCATGGGAGCGTGTCACCGCCCATGAGGACGGTTCGTTCTCGGGCAATGGCAGATATACGGGCCTGTTCTCCACGTACCAGCAGGCGGCGAAGATCCGCAATGAGTACCCCGTCTTCCGTACGGGCGACCTTAAGAACGCTTATGCCCAAGGCGAAGTGATCGCCTATGCCCGCAAGGATGATTCCAAGGGCGCGCTGATCGCCGTTAACCGCGCAAGCGAAGCGAAGACGATCGAAGCGGACGTGGCCGGCTTCCTGCCGGAAGGGCTGACGCTGAAGGACCTGCTGCAGGGCGGGATTACGGCTGCAGTCACAGGAGGCAAAATCAAGCTGACGATCCCGGCGATGACCGGGGTTATGATGGTATCCGAAGGCGAGCTGCACTCGGCACCCACGGTAACCGGGGTAGCGGCGGCTGCGGGCAACGGGGAAGTTACCGTGAGCTGGAACGCAGTGGAAGGCGCCGAGGGGTACCGTGTATACCGGGCGGCGATCGAAGGCGGTGCGGTGACCCTGCTGGGCACGGTATCCGGCAGCGGCACGGTTTTCACGGATGACACGGCAGCAAACGGCACCAAATACTATTACGCCGTAACGGCGCTTGTCGGCGGGGGCGAAGGGTTCCTGAGCGACATGGCTTCGGCTACACCGGCGTTCACCATCAATAGCGTGGGCACACCTTCGACCATCACGGAGGCGGTCTATGCGGGCGTGGGTCAGAGCACGCCGCAGATCACTGTTGCGATCCAGGTGGACGGCCTGACGGATAACCCGGCGTACGCCGGCAAGGAAGCTCCGGGGCTGATCGCAAGACTCGCCTATTACAAGGACGGCAGCGATCCGGAAGCGGCCGAGGACACGAAGCTGCGCTACTTAAGCGATGAGGAGCCGGGCAAGCTGTACTGGGCGGCCTTCGAGCCGACCGAAACCGGGCTGTACCGCTACTTCGCCAAGGTTTCGACCGACAACGGCGAGACTTACAGCGTATCTCCTTCGGTAACGGTCCAGGTGTACGGAAGTCCGGAGGATCAGACGCCGCCGGCGGCACCGGTACTCGGAACCATCACGACCGAGTCGAACCGGGCGACGCTGAAATGGACTGCGGACTCGCAGGACGTATCCGGGTATGAAGTGCTCCGCAAGGAAGCGGGCCAGGAGGATTTCCGCAAGATTGCCGTCCTGCCGGAAGCCGCACGCGAATATATCGACTATGCGGTGAGCAACGATACGGCGTATACCTACAAGATTGCGGCCTTCGACCGGGCGTACAACCGTTCCTTCTCCGAGGAGCAGTCGGTTACGCCGAAGCTCGTTATGGTCGATGTGAAGCTGCGGCTCCATCTGCCGGACTACACGCCGACCAGCGATGACATCAACATCGCCGGCTCGTTCAACGGCTGGAACGCTTCGTCCACGAAGCTTCAGGTGCCGAGCGGCGCTACCGACCGCCGCATCGTGGAGTACACGTTCAAGATGATGGCCGGACGGTCCATCGAGTACAAGTACACCCGCGGCACATGGGATACGGAGGCGTTCACCAGCCACAAGCGGATCAACCCGGACACGGAAGATTACGGCAACTGGGCATACGGCTCCACGGATACGAACATGCAGCTGACCATCAAGAACCAGGGCGGCAACCAGATGGTCGTCGACGATTATATCCTCCGCTGGAAGGATATGCCGATGATCCTCACCCTGCCGCGCACGACGTACGGCGAAGATGTCACCTATTCGACGGAAGAGAGCTCGTTCACCCTCAAGGGCGTCGTGCCTTACGGCGTAGCCTTCACGATCAACGGCCAACCGCTGCCTGCAGGCGCAATGAGCCAGTATGGGGAAGTGTACCTGGAGGGCATTGGGCTGAATCCGGGACTGAACACCTTCGAGCTGCACATCGAGCCGACGGCCGAGACGCTGGCTCAGCCTTGGTACACGGACCAGGGACGCAAGGATAACGCGACCAAAACGCTGACGCTGCACATCACCCGCACATCCGGGGGCGGCGAAGTGCCGGCGGAGCTGACGGGCATCACCGTGGAGCCTCCCGCTGTCGAGCTGAAAACTGGCGAGACGAAGCAAGCGGTAACCACTGCGGTCTACTCGGACGCGGCGCTGAACAAGGAGGTTACCGGCGAAGCATCCTACTCGTCCGACAACGAAGGCGTTGCAACGGTGAGCTCCACCGGCCTGATCACAGCGAAGGCTGCAGGCACGGCGAACGTCACCGTGACTTACGAAGGGAAGACAGCCGTCATTGCAGTCACCGTCAAGCAAGCGGATTCGGACAATGACGATGACGACAATGACAGCGGCAATGGAAACGGCAACGGTAATGGCAATGGCGGTGCGGGCAATCCATCGAACGGGGGAGGCACCGGCAAACCGAAGAAGGTAACCGAGGATGACCTCCAGAAGATCAAGGATGGCAGAGTAACCGTAGAGCTTGGAGCGGCCGACCGCGAGGTTCTGCTGCCGGCGAACGCGGCCGCCCTGCTTGCAGGCGGCGTGCTCGAAATCAAGATGAACGGCCTGACGCTGGAGCTGCCGGCCGCTCTGCTCGGCGAACTGGCGAAGCTGCTGCCGGCGGGCAGCGGGGAAGGCGCAGCTCTCTCGCTGAGTGCGGCAGGTCTGGCCAAAGCTGAGACCGAAGCGCTCCTGGCGAAGTCGGCTTCCGCCAACGATGCGGAGCTTAAGGCGCTCAGTGAGGTGTTCGACTTCACTTTGGCCGCCGTTGACAAGGACGGCAAGCGGCAGACCCTGCCGAGCTTCAGCGAGCCGGTGACGCTGACCTTCAAAGTTCAAGGCTCGGCTGACCGCTCCGTGACCGGCATCTATTATCTTGCCGATAACGGAGAGCTGGAGTACGTGCCGGGCGCTTGGAACGGGAATACACTGACCGCGAAGGTCAGCCACTTCAGCAAGTATGCCGTGCTGGAATACGGCGCAGCGTTTGCCGACCTGCCTTCCGGCCACTGGGCTTCTTCCGCGGTAAGAGAGCTGGCGGCCCAAGGCATCGTGAACGGCATGGAGAAGGGGCGCTTCGCCCCGGAACAGAGCGTGACCCGCGCCCAGTTCGCGGCGATGGTGGTACGCGCACTGGGTCTGGAAGCGAAGCCGGATACGGTTCTGCCATTCGCCGATGTAGCTGCCGGCGCATGGTATGCCGGGGCGGCAGCCGCCGCGTACAGTCACGGCATAGTAGGCGGCCGCGATGCGGTAACCTTTGCCCCGGATGAGCTCATCACCCGGGAAGAGATGGCGGCACTGATCGTTCGTGCGTACGAGGCGAAAGCGGGCGGTACGGCTCCGGCCGGAACCGGTCTGCAGGGCGTCTTCACAGATCATGCCGAAGTATCTTCCTGGGCGGCAGCTTCCGTGCAGTCGGCCGTGGAGCTGGGGCTCCTGCAGGGCCGGGCGGAAGGGCTGTTTGCACCAAGCGGTACGACGACCCGCGCCGAAAGCGCGCAGGTCATTCATAACCTGATCTCGGCGGGATAATCCCCGCCGGGACATGAAAGCCCTCGCGCCCCGAATGGGGAGCGAGGGCTTTTTGTGGCCGTGTGCACGCCTTATGCTTCGGCTTCATTCTCCTCATAGCCTTCGGCCGGGGAATGGACAACCCCGTTCTCGAGCTGGAACTGCCCGTCGCTCGTACCGGAGGTATAGACGTCGCTGAACTGCTCATGGGTAACGGCCGTTCCCTTGGACGATTCGTCGCTGCTGGTGTAATCCGACACTTCGTAGCGCTGGTCCGCCACCTTGCGGTAGTTGTTCTGCAGCGCCTCGGATGCTTGTTGGTCGGTCATTGTCCGGCACCTCCTGGATTCTGGCTTAGGTTAAAATTGATCCTGGCGGCTGCGTCCCCGCAGTCCGGCAAGACCCAGCAGGCCGAGCAGGCCGAGCCAGCTCCAGTCCGTGTCGTTGTCGGCACCCGCGGCAAGTGTGGTGAAGCCGCGTCCTTCGGAGCGCATATCGAGCAGCCCGTCCCCGTCGCCGGTGGTGCGCTGGCCTGCACCATTCTGGGCAGCACCGCCCTGTGTCCCGCCGCCTTGTGCGCCGCCGGCCTGGGTGCCGTTCTCGGCTTGTCCGGTGCTCAGGCCCTTCGACTCCACGTTGGCGTCACGGTTCGGGATGGCACCGAAGCCGTTGTCGTTCGAATTGTAGGTTCCGAACAGGCTCGAGCTGCCGTACCCGGTGGTATCCGTAGTGGCACTGAAGCCGTTATGGCCGCTGACATGGCTCGAATAGTTCCGCTGCACGCTGCTTGTGCCCTGTTCGGGAGTCGTGTTCCAGTTCTGCATGCTTCCGGCAGCCGAAGCCGGGACAGCCAGCGCCGCGGAAGAAGAGAGGACGAGGGCCAAAGCAATCGAATGGCGAAGATGCAAGAGAATCCCTCCCGGTTTGATTGTTGTCGGTCTCTTATGGTTTCCCACGGGGGCTTGTCTTTTATGCGGGGGGCGGCCTGCCAGATCTGCTCACTGCCAAGGAAGAGCCCGGGAGGGGGAACCTTGGACTGGGCATCTGTGTATACTGCACCGAGATTCATCGTTCATGAACCTGAGGAGAGGATGGGATTCCATGCATATCGGAGGCACTCAAATCCAGACGCCCACCGGCAGGCTGGCGCCGCACGAGACGATCGAGCTGCACGAGCTGCTGAATTTCAAGTCCCTGTCGCTGATCAAAATGAAACAGGCGGTGGGACACATTGCAGATCCGCAGCTGAAGCAGCTGTATCTGCAGAACATCGAGATGACCGAAGCCCAGATCGTCGAGCTGATGCAGCTGCTTCAATATCGTCCGGTGATCGGATAAGGCACGGCTTCACACATAACCCAAGCAGCCGAAGGAGAGAATACCCCTATGCATTTGATGAATGACCGTTTCTACGCACTGGAACTGCTTCTGACCGCCAAGACCGCAATCCGCGACACGTCGATCGCGATCAGCGAAACCTCGACGCCCTTCGTTCGGGAAGCGCTCCTGAAGGCATTCCAGCAGAATGTGATGGCCCATGCCATGGCTTTCCATTACACCTTGTCCCGCGGCATCACGCCGTCCTATACGCCGGAGAGAGTCATCCAGAATGACTTCGAGAACGCCCGGTATGCACTGCAGCTCCCCGTTTCCCAGTAATATCGGACTCCCATTAAACCATCCTCTCCCAGGAAAAACCGCAGGCGGCAGCGTACGCGGGTCCGGGAGGGGATTTTTTGATCCACAGGCGGCATACGGACCGGGTGCGGAGGCCTCCATTCAGGCCACCGAGCGCCTTTGTTGTTGAAAGCGTTTCCGCAACTGCGTTATAATAGGGCTGTTTCCGGATGCTTCCCTCTTCGGGAACTTCCGACCCGGTTCGGTTAATCGCTTAATCCATTATCCGCAGGTACCCCTTCCCCCTTTTGCTGTACAGCCTGCTGCATCCCCTTATCCCTCCGCGAGTGAAGAAAGGAGATCTGCCCTTATGAAAAAAACATGGTACCACCGCCTGATCCTGTCCTATGTGCCGGTGATTTTTCTTCTGATCACGGTGCTGATTTTCGCGGCTCTGTCGGTGATCAGCGAAGTGTCGATCCGCGAAACCGAGAAGGCGAACCGCATCTCCGCCCGGTATGTGATGGATTCTCTCGAGACGCGGCTGCGGGACATCGAGCGGGCCGTGCTGGAGGAGATGGGGGGCAGCGCAGCCCTCGATGCCTTCTATAATCCGGACACGCCGGCCGATCCGCTTCTGCCTTACGA
This sequence comes from Paenibacillus mucilaginosus 3016, assembly GCF_000250655.1. Taxonomy (NCBI): domain Bacteria; kingdom Bacillati; phylum Bacillota; class Bacilli; order Caryophanales; family Paenibacillaceae; genus Paenibacillus; species Paenibacillus mucilaginosus. The sequence goes on along the minus strand of NC_016935.1, from coordinate 5,928,410 downwards.
GGTCTCCAAGGGGCTGCACCGGCTTGCGGACGACCATCCGCTGATCCACTCGATCTATCTGTATCGCGCCCGGGACGGGGTCGTGCTGACCTTGAGCGGGCTGGAGCCGGCCGCTTCCTTCGGGGACCGCGCTTTCGTGGAGGAGGCCGCCAAGCGGGAAGGCAACTCGCCGTGGTCGGGCGTGCGCGGGCTCCGGGAATGGCTCGGCGAGCCGGAGACGGAAGTGATCTCGCTGGCCAAAAGAGCCCTGCTCCCGCTCGGGGGAGACGGGATCGTCGTCGTCAACGTAAAGGCACGGGGGCTGTTCGCCATTGCCGACGAGATGATCAACAAGGATCTGACGTATATGGAAATCCGCAGGGGAGAGGCCCGGCTCTACTCCTCCTACGAGGGCGCGCCTGGGGAGCCGTCCGCGGAACCGACAACCCGTCTGCACTCCGAAGCGCTCGGATGGGAGGTTGTCAGCGGCATCAAGCCGGGGGCGCTGCTCGGCCATCTCTCCCTGCTCTCCCATCTCTGGGTATGGATCGGAGGCTTCGCGATCGTAACCTCTCTGGGCTATTTGTTCTACATCACAAGAAGCCATTACAAGCCGATCGAGAACATCATGAAGCAGATCCAGACTTACCACAGCACAGCTGCAGCGAGGCAGCACGGCAGCGATGAATTCTCATTCATCGGCCGCGTGCTCGACACCTTGATGAACCAGACGGCGCAGTACGAAAAGCAGTACAAGGAGGATCTGCTCGTCCGCCGCAGGCAGGTGTTCCTCGAGCTGCTCTCCGGCCGGCCCGAGCGCAGCGCCGCGCAGTGGGAAGAACTGCTGGCGAGGCTCGGGATCGGAGCAGGTGCCCGGCGCTGCACGGCGGCCGTCGTCGAGATCGACCGGTATGCCCGCTTCCGGGAGAAATACAGCGAGCGCGACCGGAACCTGCTGCAGTTCGCGGTCACGAATGCGGCGCAGGAATTCGCCGCAAGGGAAGGCATGACGGTGTGGGCGGAGTGGACCGACGAGCACCGGCTCGGCGTGCTCTTCCTGGAGGACGGGGCCTCCCGGGAGTCCGGCAGTCCGTCCGAGGTGCTGGACCGGCTGCGCACCTGGACCCCGGTGCATCTGAACCTCTCCTTGACCGCGGGAGTGGGCCGGGGCCGGGAAGACCTCACGCACGCCGGCGATTCTTATGCGGAAGCGCTGGCCGCCCTCCGCTGCAAAATGTCGCTCGGCGGAGGCCGGGTGCTCCGCTTTGAAGACCGGGACGGCCAGCCGGCAGGGAACATTCATCCCTACTTCGGCCGCATCGATTCGGTCGTCCGCAGCTTCCGCCTGGCGGATGAGGATTGGGACGATGAGGTTAGCCGGCTGCTGCTGGCGCTTGAAGGAGATCTGCTGCGGGATGACGGCATTCTGGTGCTGCTGGAATATTGGGCCGGGGCGCTGCGCCGTTCCATGGAGGAGCTCGGCGGGGACACCCTGGCCTACTGGGTGCGGGAGGCGGAGCCGGAGCTGCTGCGGGCGGCCGAGGAGCTGGATACCCTGGAGGAGCTTCTCCCGGTCTGGAAGCGGACGCTCGAGGAGCTCCACCGTCAGTATCTCGCCCACACGGACCGCTGCGGCCGGCGGGGCCTCGCCGGTGAGATCCGCCGGTTCATCGAGGACGACTATGCGAATGCGGACCTGTCGCTCGCGCTCATCAGCGACAAATTCGGCGTAGGGGCGAAGTATGCCAGCCAGCTGTTCAAGGACGAGTTCGGCATGAAGTTCGTCGATTATCTCTGCTCCCTGCGGATGGAACACGCGAAGCGTCTGCTGCTCGAGACCGATGCTTCGCTGCCGGAGATCTCCCAGCAGGTGGGTTACACCCATTCGATCTCGTTCGGCCGCACCTTCAAGAAGGTCGTCGGCGTCACCCCCGGGGATTACCGCAAGTATATGCAGCCCCCCGGACCCCGCGGCATGGCGGGAGAGTCCTTCTCTTGACATCGTATCCAGGCTGCAAAAAAGCGCGCTGCAGAGCGGTTTGCGGGTGCTTTTGCGGCGCTGAGGTTGGTATGCGGAAAATGGTTGGTATGCCGCCTGCAGTCGGCTGAGCCGTTTTGGTTCGCGGTGCGGAAACATGCTGGTTGCTTCTTCCGGCAAGCCCCGGTTATAACAGGGATATTCCCGCCGGCCTTCCGGTGCCGCAGAACAATGACAGCGGTACCAAAGGTTCGGCGATACACGAAGAAGGGGTGGATGAAGGATGAATTGGAGAAGAGGGAGCGCAGCCGTCATGTCGGCCGTACTCACAACAGGGCTGCTCGCGGGCTGTTCGGACAGTGCCCAGCCGCAGGGTGCTGCGGGCGCGCAGGGTGCGGGAGCAGGCTCAGGCTCGGGGCCGGTCACACTTAAGGTGGAGATCTTCGACCGGGGCAACTCCCCGGCCGGCAAGACCGCGACGAACAATGACAACACCCAGTGGATCCAGGAGACCTTCGGCAAGCCGAACAACATCAAGCTCGAGTTCATTCCCGTTCCGAGATCCCAGGAGATCGAGAAGCTCAATGTGCTTATGGCGAGCGGCGATGCGCCCGATATCGTGTTCACCTACGATTCCAACCTTGTATATAAGTACGTGAAGCAGGGAGGACTTACCGATCTCGGCAAGCTGATCGACGAGCACGGGCCGAATCTGAAGTCCTACCTTGGAGAGGATACGCTCGCTTACGGCAAATTCGACGGCGTGCAGTATGCGATCCCGGCGAAGCGGGCGTACCTCGGCAAATACTCCTCGATGATCCGCCAGGACTGGCTCGATAAGCTCGGCCTCGCGCTTCCGAAGACGACGGAGGAAGTGTATGCCGCGCTCAAGGCGTTCAAGGAGAAGCAGCCCGGCGGCCCGCAGACGATCCCGCTCGGCTTCTCGCTGGCCCCGGCTTCCTACGAGCCGATCATCTGGCCTTTTATCCAGAAGACGACGGAGGAAGAAAAGTACACGATGCTCCAGCAGCTCGGCTCGCGGGATAACCCGCTCCTGCTCCCGGGGCACAAGGAAGGCATCCGCTTCCTGAACAAGCTGTACAATGAAGGGCTGATGTCGCCGGACTTTGCGCTCGACAAGGACAAGAAGAAGCTCCAGCAGGACATCATGACGGGCAAAGTCGGCATGTACGCGGAGGATGCGGGGGCGAGCTACGGCACGGCGCCGGATATTCTGGGCGTGCTGCGCAAGAATGTGCCGGACGCGAAGGTGAAGCCGGTCGATCCGTATACGAATGCGGAGGGCAAGCACGTCAAGCCGTCCTATCAGCCGGCGGGCATGTACATCATGATTCCGAAGAGCAGCACGAAGGCGGCGGAGGCCGTCAAATACCTGAACTGGATGGCGGCGAAGGACGTGCTGATCACCCTGTCGAGCGGTATCGAGGGCACGAATTATACGCTGAAGGACGGCGTGCCGGTCATCAAGGACGATACCGAGACGAAGAACCGGCTCTACAATGCCGGCGACCTGCGCCTTGTGGCCAACGGCATCGACTTCGGCAGCTCCGAGCTCAATCTCAAGTCGATGACGGTGAGCCTGAAGGGCCAGGACGCCGAAGATGCGGCACTGGCATTCCAGCACGGCCTCGCCGCCGGTCTCCCGCCGGTCCGCTTCGACCGGCCGATTGCCGCGGAAGTCAAATACGGCAACGCCCTGCACGACAAGTACGACGAGCTGCTCGTGAAGTCGGTGATGGCGAAGCCCGAGGCGTTCGACGGGGTGTATGACAGCCTGCTCAAGGACTATATGAACAGCGGCGGCGAAGAGATCCGCAAGGAAAGAACCGAAGCCTACAAGGCGATGAAGAAATAAGGCGGACCGGCCGAGGGTGAATGACAAAAAAGGGCGGGGATGCGGCTGTCCGGGCGGAAGACCCGGGGCACGGCCGCACCCGGCTCCCGGGGAGGGAACCACCATGGAGAATCTGCAGGCGGAGATTCCGCGCGCGGGCGAGCGGAGAAGGCTCGGACTCGCGAAGGGGGCGGGCCTGTATCTGGGCCGCTACTGGCAGCTCTATGCGATGCTGGCGCTGCCGATGCTTTACTTCATCGTCTTCAAGTACGGGCCGATGTACGGCGTGACGATCGCTTTCAAGGATTTTAACCTGTTCCAGGGGATATCGAAGAGTCCGTGGATCGGCCTCGAGACGTTCCGGAGCATCTTCAAGATGGATTCGTTCTATCTGGCACTGCGCAACACGTTCATGCTGAACTTTCTCGATCTCGTCTTCTCGTTCCCGGCGCCGATCCTTCTCGCGGTGATGCTGAACGAGCTGCGGGGCGCGGCCTTCAAGAAGATTTCGCAGACGATTCTGTACCTGCCGCATTTTATCTCCTGGGTCATTATCGGGGGGATCGTCTACCAGGTGTTCGCGACGAATACGGGGATGGTCAATCTGTTCCTCGAACGCTTCGGGCTCGGGCCGTTTCCGTTTCTCTCCGACAAGTACTACTGGCTCTTCACGTATCTCGGCACCGGGATCTGGCAGAGCGCCGGATGGGGGACGATCATCTACCTCGCGGCGATGACGGCGATCAACAAGGAGCTGTACGAAGCGGCCGAGGTGGACGGCGCCGGAAGGCTGGCCCGGATCTGGCACATCACGCTGCCGGGGATCCGTTCCACGATCGTCGTGCTGCTGGTTCTGAAGCTCGGCGAGATGGTGCAGATTGGCTTCGAGCGGCCCTTCGTCATCGGCAACGTGACGGTCAGCGAATTCTCAGAGGTGCTCAGTACCTTCGTGTACAAGATGGGGATGGAGACCGGGGAATATTCGGTCGCGACGGCCGTGGGCTTTTTCCAGGCGGTGGTCGGGCTCGTGTTCATCCTCACCTCCAACTATATCTCGAAGAAAACGACGGACGAAGGCATTATCTGACCGCCGCTCCGCCGTATGAAATCCATGAAGCCCGTAAGCCGAAAGGAGGCCGATTCGCATGAATGCCAAGCTCGGAAACCGTCTGTTCGACGGACTCAACTACCTGCTGCTGTCGCTCTGCGTGCTGCTGTGCCTGGCGCCGTTCCTGCATATTGTAGCGGTGTCGCTGAGCTCCAACGGGCCGATTATGTCGGGGGCCGTTACGCTCTTTCCCGTCGACCTGAACTTCGAAGCCTACAATCGCGTCTTCTCGGATCTGACGATGCTCCGCTCGCTCGGGCTGACGGTAGGGCTGACGGTCGGATTCACCGTGCTCTGCATGGTGATGACGATCTGCGCAGCTTACCCTCTGACGAAGACGGAGCTCAAGGGCCGCAAAATCGCGATGTATCTCATCGTCTTCACGATGTTCTTCAGCGGAGGCATCATTCCCGAATACATCCTGATCAAGCAGCTGCACCTCGTGAACTCGCTGTGGTCGCTGGTGCTTCCGCTGCTCGTCAATCCGTTTTATCTCATCATTCTCATTACGTTCTTTAATTCGATCCCGAAGAGCCTTGAAGAGTCGGCGGAGCTCGACGGCTGCAGCCATTTCGGCACGCTGGTGCGCATCATCCTCCCGCTCTCGATGCCGGCTGTCGCAACGCTCAGCCTCTTCTACGCCGTGAACCGCTGGAACGGATTCATGGATACGCTGTTCTATATCACGGATACGAACCTGTATCCCCTGCAGCTGAAGCTCTACCAGCTCATCATGAACTCGATGATGACCGACCAGATGCAGATGGAGGGGGCGCAGATCATCCAGGTGCTGCCGGAGAGCCTCAAGGCGGCCAGCATCGTCTTCGCCACCGTGCCGATCCTGATCGTGTATCCTTGGCTGCAAAGGTATTTTGTATCAGGCATCATGCTTGGCTCAGTCAAGGGGTAGGCGTGTGGAGTTCCTGCCGGAAGGGCTGGATTTACGAAAACTTATCATGGCGGCGGTAGATGGAGGAAGGGGAAGCGATTATGATAGACAAGGGTGCGTATTCGTTCTCCACATGCTGGAATATCAAAAGGCTCACGGGCGGCCGGGAGCTCATCGAGGAGATCCGGGCCCTCGGCTTCCGCCGGGTGGAGCTCAACTATAACATTACGCAGGAGCTGCTGGAGACGATCGAGCCGATGATCGAGCGGGGGGACATCGGCGTCTCCAGCGTGCACAACGTGTTCCCGTTCGTGAACGACAAGGCGTACGATACCGATTCGGTGATGCTCGGCTATGACGACGAGGGGATGCGAAGGCGTTCCGTGGACCTGCTCCTGCAGTCGATGGAATATGCCCACCGGTACGGCGCGGAAGCGGTGGTCGTTCATCCGGGCGAGGTGCCGTTCGAGAGCAATATCGATGCGGAGCTGAAGCAGCTGTGGCAGGCTTACGGGCCGCAGTCGCCGCAGTACCGGGCGCTCTGGGAGCGGATGATGGAACGCAGATCGGCGCTGGCGCCAAGGTATGTGCAGCGCATCGCCGAGAGCCTCGAGGAAGTGTGCGAAGAGGCGGCGCGGCGGGGATGGAACGCGGCGGTCGGCATCGAAACGCGCTCGCGCTGCTATCAGATCCCCACACTGCGGGAGGCGGCGGAGATCTGCGGCCGGCTGCAGGGAGCCCCGGTGCACCTGTGGCTCGACACGGGTCACGCGATGATGATGCAGCGCATGGGACTCTATGATGCCGAGGCGGAGCTCGGAGAGATTAAGCGCTTCATCTATGGCGTGCACATCCATGAAACCCTGGGGCTGTCGGACCATTGGTGTCCGTATGTGCACAGCGGGGAGGAGCGGTTTTTCGACCCGTATCTGGAGGCGATCGCCTGTGCCAAGGTCAAGGTATACGAGCTGAAGGCCGCCTGCCTGCCCGAGGACATCCACAAGAGCCACCGCCTGCTGACCGGAAGGCTGCAGGCGCTTGAGAGTGCGGCGGGCTGAAGCGGGGGGCAGGCGTGAAGACGGCGAGGCCATAGGGAAGAACGAATACCCGGGAAGTCCGGGACGAGGATACAGAAACCACGTGAAGACGATACAGAGAAGGGGAATGCAGCTTGGATACCATAGGCCGGAACTTGATCCGAAGGAATGACGAATGGACGGAGGCTTCCCTGCGCGAGCAGATCAGGGACGCTTCTTCCCGCTATTACGGGGGGATCCGCGATGAGAGCGGCATCGCCCGGCCCACCCACGTGGGCACGCCACGCTACATGGCGGTCTGGGCATGCGCGCTAGTGCACCCGCAGTCGCGTTATTACCACGACAGCGGGCTGCTGGAGGCGTTCGGGCTTGCGGCAGATTTTCTCCTGAACCGCCAGCATCCCGACGGGACGGTCTCGCTCGGCTCGACGAATTTCAACTCGCCGCCCGATACCGCCTTCGTGGTGGGCGGGCTTGCCCAGGTGTACCGGCTGCTCGAGGAGCACCCGTGGACACCGCTGGCGGAAGCGAGGGAGAAGCTGCGCCTGTTCCTGGAGCGGACCATCCCCGCCATGGATACGGGCGGTTGCCACACGCCGAACCACCGTTGGGTGCTCACCGCAGCGCTTGCGATGCTCCACGAGCTGTTCGGCCGGCCGGAGCTTGCGGCCCGCGCGGAAGCATGGCTTGCGGAAGGCATGGACATTACCGCGGACGGGGAGTGGACCGAGCGGAGCAACGGCATCTACAATGCCGTGAGCAATATTGCGCTTTACCACACCGCACGGCTGCTGGGAAGGCCCGAGCTCCTCGAGTACGTGCGCCGCAACCTGAAGATGATGGCCTATCTGTTCCATCCGGGCGGCGAGGTCGTCACGGATTATTCCGGCCGGCAGGACTTCGGCCAGGCGGCGGACCCGGCTCCTTACGCGCTCGTCTGCCGGCTGATGGCCGCCCATGACCGCGACGGGCTCCTCGCCTCGATGGCGGATTACGCCTCCGGCTTCGTCCGTCAGCCGGAGGCGGTCAACAACAACCTGCTGCTCGGGTGGCTGCTCGACCCGTCGCTCAGCCTCGAAGGCGTGGAGCGGACTCCGCTGCCGGACCGCTATGAGGTCGTGCTGAACGGCACGCACCCTGTACGCGAGCATACGGCGCTGGCGGAAGCGGCCGGGCACGGCATGCGCATTCTCCACTCCTCGATGCATCTGGCCTTCGGCTCGCCGGTGGTCCGCATCCGCGACGGGGACCTGAGCGCCACCGTGATGGCAGGCACGCCGTCCTTCCTCTCGCTGAGGCACGGCAGGGCCAAGCTGCTCGGCGTGAAGCTCGCGGCTTCCTTCGAGCCGGGCATCGTGAAGTTCGACGAATTCGAGTCCGCGGGCGGCGGGATATACCGGCTGGCCCGCACGGCGGAGAAGGGCTACAACGGGCCTGTACCTCAGGCGATGCTGCCGGCCCGGCCCGGCGGAGGGGACCTCTCGCCGTGGTACCTGCTCCCGCACCAGCATCGTCCGATGACGCACCTGCAGGAGCACCGGCTGGAGGCGGAGGTGAGCCGCCTGGCAGGCGAGTGGAAGATCCGCGTGCAGTCCGACGGGCGGGAAGACGTGCTCGCCCAGCTCACGTTCGTGTTCGCGGCGGACGGTGAGCTCGCTGGCGAGGGGCTGCAGCCGGCGGGCGAAGGCCGGCACTTCCTGACGGGCGGCCGTGCCGTGTACCGGGTGGCAGAGGCGGCTCTGGAGCTGGAAGGCGGGGCGTTCGAGCACCGGCTTCCCGTACTCCGCGAAGATGTCCACCCGGCGGACTGCCGCTGCGTGCATATCAATCTCGTGACGCCGTTCGACCATACGGTGACGATCCGGCTGCTGTAAGCCGGAATTAGATCCGTGGGGAAGTCGGGGGGCTTTGAATGGCTCGCATGTTCAGCCCAAACCCGTGCAATAGTGCAATAGCAGTCCATAGCGAATCCCGGTTCCGCTAAGTTTCAAAGCGCTCGATCGTCAACGAACATAACGCATCTGAGTTCCGCTGAGTGTCCGGGTTCTTCACCGGACGGCTGTCCCTCCGCACCAGCACAGGAACTGCTCGCAAGCAGGGCCGGCACGCCTTCCCCGAGAAGGTGTGCCGGCCCTGCGTTTGTGCTCTGCGAGTAAGACGCGTGAAGCTGATCTCATGGAGTAGAGCCGTGCGGCTGCGCCCGCGAGAAACCCGCAAGCAGGGGGGCCAACGAGACACCGCCGCAGCGCTTGTTCGCCGCGATACCCCCCTGGTATGGGCGCCGGGTGATCCCCGCGTGATGATGCTCGGCGGCAGCACCCTGCGCCTGTGCCTTACGGGTATCCTGCGCGTGCCGGGAGGCGGCGCCCAAAGCGTCACCCCCCGGCGGCAGTGCCCCGCGGGTCATCGCCGGGCGCCCTGCTCCTGCGGCCGGAAGCGCAGCGGCATGGAGCTCACGCCGTGGACGATGAACCCGCGTGCCGGCGTCAGCGGCTCGTCGTTCACGCGGGCGAGCTCCGGCAGCCGGTCCAGCACGGCCGCAAGCGCGATCCTCGCTTCGAGGCGGGCGAGCGGCGCGCCGAGGCAGAAGTGGATGCCGTGGCCGAAGGCGATGTGCCCGTTCGGCGTCCGCTCGATGTCGAAGCGGGCGGCATCCGGGAACTTCTCCTCGTCGCGGTTCGCCGAGCCGATGAAGGCGACGACACGGGAGCCGGCCGGAATGACCTGGCCTCCGAGCTCCACGTCTTCGTTCGCCGTGCGGAACATCGCCTGGACGGGGGAGCGGAAGCGCAGCACTTCCTCGATGGCCGAAGGGAGCAGCTCCGGACGGCTGCGAAGCTTCGCCAGCTCCTCCGGGTGCTCGAGCAGCGTCAGGACGGCGTTGCCGATCAGGTTCGTCGTCGTCTCGTTGCCGGCGACCAGCAGCAGCGCGCAGAACGAGAGGATATCCCCCTCGGAGAGGTGGAAGTCTCCCTCCTCGGCGGCGATCAGGGCGGAGATCAGGTCGTCCTTCGGTGCTTTGCGGCGCTCGGCGATGATGCCGGAGAAGTATTCGTTCATCTCCCGGTGCGCCTGCAGGGAGCCGGAGGCTGAGCCGCCGATAAGGGTGTCGGCCGACGCGACGACCTCATCGGACCAATGCTTGAACCGGTCCCGGTCCCCGCTCGGAATGCCGAGCAGCTCCGCGATGACGATCACCGGCAGCGGATAGGCGAAGTCCTGAATCAGGTCGATCTTGCCGGTGCCCGACACGCGGTCCAGCAGCTCATGGGCCAGCTCGGCGATGCGGGGCTCCAGGGCGGCGACGGCCTTCGGCGTGAACGCCTGGTTGACCAGCGAGCGCAGCTGGGTATGGCGCGGGGGATCGGTCGTGATGAGGGAGAACCCGTCCCGCTGCCCGGGGGCCGGGGTCCCCTGCGAAGCGGGCGGACGGCCGCCGGCCGAAGAGAACCGGGCGGAGTCGGAGAGCACGGTGCGCACGTGGTCGAAGCGGAACACGGACCAGAACCGCATCGGCTCAATATACATCACGGGCTGGCTTGCCCGCATCATTTCATAGATCGGATAAGGGTTGCGCAGAATTTCGGGTGTCAAAAAAGGGATCATGCCTGTTCCTCCCATCCATTATCATGCAGCCTGTCCGCCGGCATACCCGCAGACCGTCCCATGGGCTTGGCGCCGGCAAGGAGTGAGCGGCCTTTGCGATCCGCCGGATCGGAATACGCCGCGGTCATGGCCGTTCCGGCTTGCGGCAAAGCCCCGGCAGAACCGCTGAAGCGTCCTCGGACGGCCGGGTGCGCCGAGTCCGGGGGATCCCGGATGCAGCGGGGCTGTCTTCCTCATTATCCCATACGAGGGCTTTCAAACCAAATTTCGACGAAAGCTGAAAGGGTGCCGGGAAGCTTGAATGTCGACCGGATGAACGCGGGGGGCGGAGCCTGTTTTTTTTCAGCGCATCTTCAGCTTCCGTTCATGTTCACGTCATAATCCCGTGTTATTCTCATGCTTATAGAGAGAGTTCCAAAAAAGGTTAGAACCCAAAGCGGGATGAGAAGAACCATGAATCGCATAAGCGGCAGCGGGCCCCGTACCGGAAGACCCGGCCGGGCGCCCTGCTCCGCGGTTTATGTGCTGCCGACGGTTCTTTTTGTCATTTTCCTGCAAATAAGCTTGCAAGAAAGAGTTTCTTTCAACTACAATGGGAGAAACAGGCTGATCGGCCGTTATGCCCTAAGCGGCATATGAATCATACGATCGACTTCCGCATGTGTGCGGATGCCGTCCGCCCCGGCTCCCGGGGAAGCGCCGGCACATCCGCTGCCTCCTGCTTTTTCTTATCCCCCGCATTTGTCAAACCCATATGCCGAATCCATGATTCAAAAACCTTTGTGTTTTCATTTTCCGAACGGCGGCTTTCATGACTTGACTCGTCCGCATGACGGGCAGCCGGAGCATGGGAGGGAAGCCTGCGTCCGCAAGGCTGAACAGGGGACCCATCTGTCCAGTTCGATACGGATTGTATCGGGGCTGGCGGGGAGCCGCAGCGGTTCACACCCTGTACGGAAGGCATGGGGGAAGGGGCCCGGTCACGTGAGTTATTGAAAAAGAGAGAAGAGAAGATGAAAAAGAGAGAAGAGAAAATTATCGGATGGTGGGAGTGTTCCTATTGAGTGGAAAGACAAAAAAGTGGGTCTGCATGCTGACACTGACCTCGCTGCTGCTCGTCTCCTGTGAATCCCTCACAGGCGGCAATGCCGCGGCGGAAGATACCTTCGGCCGGATGAGGACGAAGTGGAAGGAGACCATGACCGGGGGAAACAGTTACGACCCCAAGGATCCCGATATCGCCCGGCGCATTCAGATGATCGACAGCGAAGTGTCGAACGACAAGAAGTCCGGCTTCTGGGATACGATGCAGAAGGATGCGGCGAGTGCGGAATGCAAGTGCATCTGGACCGATCTCAAGAACAACGGGGCGTCGGCCGAAATTACCGAAGGCTATGACCGGCTGAAGGCCATGGCGCTCGCCTACTCGACCAAAGGCGGCTCGCTGGAGAAGAATGAGGCGTTGAAGGCCGACATCATCCGGGGTCTGGACTGGATGGGCGATAATCGTTATACGGTGCGCAAGGCGTACGGCAACTGGTGGGACTGGGAGATCGGGGCGCCGCTACGGCTCGAAGACACGATGATCCTCATGTACAACGACCTGACGGCGGAGCAGCGGACCAAATGGATCGCCGCCATCGACCACCACTCGCCGAACCAGGCGGGCCTCGGCTACGAATACTGGGGAGCGAACCGCGTATGGCGGGCGAAAGTGCACGCGGTGCGGGGTATCCTTGACGGGAGCACCGCGAAGCTGGTCATGGGCCGCGACGGCCTCAGCGACCTCACGGACGGCCACAACGGCGAGAAGAACGTCTTCAGGTACGTGACCTCCGTCGACGGCTTCTATGCCGACGGCTCGTTCGTCCAGCACGGCGAGTTCGCGTATAACGGGGGCTACGGCAACTCGTTCCTGCAGGAACTTGCGGGCCTCATGTATCTGCTGAAGGGCACGGAGTGGGAAGTGAAGGATCCGGAGGCAGTCAACGTCTGGAAGTGGGTTTACGATTCGTTCGAGCCGTTCATGTACAAGGACGGCCAGCTGATGGACATGGTCCGCGGACGTGAGATCTCCCGCTACTACTTCCAGGATGACGTAGCCGGGCACAAGCTCATCATGGGTATCATGCGCCTGTCGCAGGTCGCCCCGGTCGAGCATGCGGCCGCCTACAAGAGCATGATCAAGTACTGGGTGATGAACGATCCGACCTTCTATGACGTGGCGACGCTGAACATGATCGTGCTCGCCAAGGCGACGGTCGGCCACGAATCGGTGAAGCCGCGCGGCGAGCTCGTCCAGAACAAGATGTTCAACCAGATGGCCCGTGCGGTCCACCACCGTCCGGGATTCGCGCTCGGCCTCAGCATGTTCTCCAAGCGGATTGCCAACTACGAGGCGAATCCGGAGAACCTCAGGGGCTGGTATACCGGCAGCGGGATGACGTATCTCTATAACAACGACGACACCCAGTATGCCGACGAATTCTGGGCGACGGTCAATCCGTACCGCCTCCCGGGGACGACGGTGACGCAGAAGACGATCAAATCCGGTGACCAGCAGGGCTTCACGAACACGAAGGACTGGGTCGGCGGCGTGACGAACGGCACGTTCGGCGCGGCGGGGATGGAGCTCGTGTCCCCGTACGACACCACGCTTACCGCGAAGAAGTCCTGGTTCATGTTTGACGACGAGGTCGTTGCACTCGGCTCCGACATCATCTCGGCCGACAACAATCCGGTGGAGACGATTATCGACAACCGCAAGCTGAATGAGTCCGGCAGCAATACGCTGACGGTGAACGGCGCCGCCAAACCGTCCTCCCTCGGCTGGTCCGAATCGATGACGGGCGTCCAGTGGGCGCACCAGGCCGGCAATGTGGAAGGGTCCGACGTAGGCTACTTCTTCCCTGAGGGAGCGGCCAATATCAACGGCCTGCGCGAGTCGCGCAAGGGCAAATGGGGCACGATCAACGTGCTGCAGGCGCCGAAAGGAAATCCGGAGCATACGCGCAATTATCTCAGCCTGTGGTTCGACCACGGGACGAACCCGGCGGGTGCTTCGTACCAGTACGTGCTTCTGCCGAACAAATCGGCGTCGCAGACGGCTTCGTACGCGGCAAGCCCCGACATCCGGGTGCTGGCGAACAACAGTGCCGTGCACGCGGTGCATGAGAGCGGCAGCGGCACGACGGCGGCGCTCTTCTGGAACGACGGAGTGATGAGTGCAGGAGGCATTACGGTCAACAAGCGCGCGGCGGTCATGACGCAGACGCAGGGCAAGGAGCTGACGATCTCCATCTCCGATCCGTCGCGCAGCGAGGACGGCATCATCGAAGTGGAGCTGGACCGCCAGGCCGTCTCCATCGTAGGCACCGATCCGCGCATCACGGTGACGCAGACGAATCCGACGATCAAGCTGACCGTGAATGCCAAGGATTCGCTTGGTGCGGTCATGCAGGCGAAGTTCACGATCCCGGCCGGCTCCATCTCCTTCCAGGATACCGGCCGATATGCCTGGGCTAGCGAGCAGATCAACGAGCTGGCCGCCAAGGGCATCGTGAACGGCACGGGCGCGAACACGTTCTCGCCGGGCGCCAATGTGACCCGTTCCGACTTTATCGTGCTCCTGGTCCGCGCGCTCGGACTGAAGGCGGAGCCTGACATGTCCTTCGTGGACGTGTCCTCCGCCCAGTACTATGCGCAGGCTGTGGGCATCGCGAAGCGTCTCGGGATCGCCGAAGGCGGAGCGGACGGCAGGTTCAATCCGAAGCAGGAGATCTCGAGGCAGGATATGATGGTGCTGATCTCCCGCGCCCTCAAGGCGTCGGGCCGCACCCTTGAAGCGGGCACCGCGGCGGACCTCAGCCTGTTCACGGACCGCGGCCAGGTGGCCTCCTATGCCGCCGACAGCGTGGCGACGCTGATCAAGAACAAAGTGGTCGAAGGCGACGGGACTTCCCTGAAGCCGCTGGCTACCGCCACGCGTGCGGAGACGGCCGTGCTCATTCACCGCATATACAGCTCTCGCTAGGGAGAGAGCAGCAGCCGACAGGGCGGGAATCCGGAGATTCCCGCCTTGTATTTTTTTTGACAACCTTCCGGCTGCATCTGCGTATGTATCGTAACCATATCGAAGGGGAGTCGAACGATGAACAAAAGACAATCAAGACGCAGGAAGCATACGGTGCGGAGCCTGACGGCGGCACTGCTGCTCGCCGCCATGCTGGCCGGCTGCTCGGCGGCAGAGGAGGCGGGGAGCCGGCTGACGGAGCTGAAAGACGGGGTGGCGGGTGCGGTTTCCGGGCTGAGAGAGTCCCTCGGCGCCAGCGTCGCAACGCTGGATGCGGTGAACGGGCAGGTGGTGCAGGGGGCTTCGAAGCTGATCCTGCTGCTCGAGGAGCTGAAGTTCGACCTGAGCTACCGGGAGAACGGGATTGCCTTCACGTCGGGCCAGGGCCTCAGCGGCCTGGTCGGCGTCAGCGGGAACACGCTGGTGCTGGATGTTACGTCCTCCTCCAGCGATGCGGCCGCCGCCAAGACCATCATCCGCATCGCGAATGTCTTCTCGCCCAACAGTGCGGTGGAAGAGAAGATCGGGGCC
This sequence comes from Paenibacillus mucilaginosus 3016, assembly GCF_000250655.1. Taxonomy (NCBI): domain Bacteria; kingdom Bacillati; phylum Bacillota; class Bacilli; order Caryophanales; family Paenibacillaceae; genus Paenibacillus; species Paenibacillus mucilaginosus. The sequence goes on along the minus strand of NC_016935.1, from coordinate 5,913,355 downwards.
TTTGTCGGCAAAGACACGGTGCAGGAAGCCCAGCTTCCCGGAGGGTTTCTCCGGTCGGACGGAAAGACGATGGAGCTGCACCTCGAGACCCCTCTCCTGCAGTAATGACGGCACTTTGGAAATGAGGCTGCCCTTCACTGAACGCATCACAAAGCTGCCTCTGCGGGCAGCTTTGTTTGTTTTTTCACTAGGATACCGGCCCTTCCGCATTCGGCACCGCCGGCCATTCCCCCTTCGACCCTCCGGGAAGCGTGTGCTTGATGGACCGGAGCGTGCGGGGGGCGCCGGCAGCCTTGGATAAGGCAGGCGAAACTGGATAAGACCCCGGCAATCTTAGCACACTATCCCGTGTAGAAATGGGAGGTGTTCGGGGCATGAGGCGCATTACCCACCAAAAAATGAGTTTGACTTCGGCTGAGATTGCTGCGCTCTGGACCTCATACCAGAATGAGAGTATGGCGGTATGCGTCCTGAGCTTTTTCCAAGCCCATGCCGAAGATCCGGATATCCGTCCGATTGTTGACAAGTCCCTGAAGCGGGCGGAGACGAATCTGAAAACCGTGCGAAGCATAATGAAGGAAGAGGAATATGTGGTCCCGGTCGGGTTTACGTCGGAGGATGTCGATGTAACGAAGCCCAAAATGTTCTTCGACACGTTCTATCTCATGTATATGCGGCAGATGGCCAAGGTAGGGATGCTGGCTTTCAGCGGCTTCCTGTCGATGATGGTTCGTGAGGATCTGCTCGCCTTCTATAAGGAGTGTCTGCTTGCGGCAACCGAGCTCTACGAGCTGACGACCAAGGTATCGACGGCGAAGGGAACAACGATCCGACCGCCATTCATCAGCGTCCCTACCGTGGTGGAGTTCGTGGAGAACGGTTCGTATCTGAAAGGGGAAGGGCTGCTGAGGCACAAACGTCCGCTGAACGCGATCGAAATTTCTCACCTGTTCACGAACATCGAGACGAATCTGCTCGGCAGCATGCTTGGGATCGCGTTCGCCCAGTCCGCCCAGTCCAAGGAAGTCAAGGATTACCTTATGCGGGGCAAGGATATCGCCCAGAAGCATCTCAAGATCTTTGGGGACCACCTGATCGACAGCGACGTTCAGGCTCCCATGTCGTGGGATACGCATGTCTCGAACATGACCGAACCGGGCTTCTCCGACAAGCTGATCATGTTCCATATGACGCTCTTGGCGGCGGCGGGGCTGGGGAATTACGGCGCCTCCGCATCGGCCACCATGAGGGCGGACATCGCTGCGGATTACCTGCGGCTGGCCGCCGAGATTTCGCTGTTCGCCAAGGACGGCGCGGACCTCATGATCCGCCGGGGCTGGATGGAGCAGCCGCCCCAGGCGTCGGACCGGCGCAAGTTCGTGTACCAGCCTACTTGAGCGGGAAAGTCAGTCCGGCCGGAAGTTCCGGCGCGCTTGTCCGTCTTGCTTCTGGTATAATGGCAAAGAAAAGGAAATTAGAAAAGGAAATCAGAAAAGGAAATCAGAAAAGGAAATCAGAAAAGGAAATCAGAAAAGGAAATGGGTAAGAGAAATTTGCCAAAACGGGAGATGAGGCATATGTTCGGCAAGGTAGCGGCAGACATTCTGGGACTCAGCGACGTGGGGAGCGTCATACGTCCGGAGAATTACGACAAGGTGGACGCGGACGATTATGTCATGCATGAGGACCAGGAGAAAATTTATTTTCTGATCAAATCGAAGTCGGACGAATACTGCTTCACGAATCAGGCGCTGATTCATCTCGACGGCACGTCCGCGGCCAGCAAGAAGCGCACGCTGCGCCGGTACGCCTACGCGGCGTTTCCGATCTCGAACGTGTCGCTGGAGACAGCGGGCACGGTCGATCTCGACGTCGAGATCAAGTTCACGATGGGCAGCACCTCCTACTCCATCGATGTCAATAAGAAGTTCCTGGAGGAACTCAAGGACCTGTACAAAGCGCTGCTCAAAATATCGGAGATCTCCCGGGAAAACGAAGTGACGCTCGGTTTCGCCCAGCAGAGCCTCGAGCTGGCTTCCTCCACGCTCAGCCGGATGGCCAAAACGGAAGGGGACCTGGTCACAGGGTTCAAGGAGCTCAACCAGCAGGCGTTCAACTGGCTTGTCGAAACGCGGAAGCAGTACAGCGTCAAGGATTTCGGGTTTGTTTTCGAGCGCTACATCAATTATTGAGCATAAGGCAGAACGCCGTCCGGGACAACCGGACGGTTTTTTTGTTGAGGTTTGGAGCGGACGACGGAAGGAAAAAGCTGGCAGGTGTCGAAATATAGTAGTATATCTTATTGCCCTGTCATTTCTGTACCTTGTGTTGGGTATAAGACCGCAGGGAGAGGGGGGAGCCTGCAAGTCGCTGGAAAGTTCACCGGGCACACGCCGCCGGCGGGCCGCGGACAATTGGATACAGGATGTATCATAAACGAGAGGACAGGTGTTATATACACAATGGCTACCAATCGATGGATGATGGCCTGCGGTCTGCTCATGCTCCTGCTGCCGCCGTCAGGCGTGTATGCCGATGCGCCTCCTATTCCCGATGTTGCAGCTCCATACGCGGATACAAGACAGGATACCCTTCTGGACATCGAGGTTCGGGATGGGGGGGCCGGCGTCACCCGGATGACCGCCAGCGTAGGAGACCGCGGGGTCGGACTGGTGCGCGTGTGCGGGCAGGCATGCTCCTGGGTCGGACGTCTGGACCTCAGAGGAATTGCCAAGGGACCCCAGACGCTGCTGGTCAAAGCGGAAGATGCGTCCGGCGGCACGTCGGAAGCTGCGCAGCCGTTCTTTCTTGTGCCTCAGCCCTATGTGCTTGTCAGCCCGACCCCCGGAACTTCGATCACCGGGGAGACGGTACAGGCTCAGGTCACACCGTACAGCTACAATCTGGAGCCTTCCGATCTGGCGATCGAAGGGGAGCTGCTCACTCCGGAAGGCGAGAGCCTGGCTGCCTTCAGCGGACAGGGGGGCATCGACAAGAGCATAGGGCTGCCCCCATCCGCGGGAGCTGAGCTCCACTACCGGGTGAACGTCTATGACCCGGCGCGGAACGTGCTCAGCGAGCAGCTTCACCGGCTCTACCGCGAGCCGGCCGGAGCGCTAGAAGAGAAGGGACGCGTCCCCGGCGAGATTGTGGATTACGATGAGTCAAGAATCCTCTACCGTACGGAAGCGGGGGACCTGCTCCTGAGGCAGGAGGGCGTCGGCCCGGATGCGGTGGTGTTTCCGGCCCGTCTCGGCTCGCCCGGCTTCGCTGCGCTGACACCGCAAGGTGCGGCAGTGCTGGCATCCGGCTTCGAATCGGGCAGCTTCTACACCTGGAGCGAAGGGAAGCTGAGCCTGGTCCGGGAGGGGACCGGTGAACGGGGCGAAGCCCGCGGCGGTTATGTGTTCTATGACAGGGGGACGGGGTGCACCGCACGGTATTCGATACCTCGACCGGTCTGGCCCGCACCTTCGACGGCTCAATCTACCGGGAAGCTGCGCTCGAGGAAGACGGCGGACTGCTGTACGTCTCGTCGGGTTCAATCGCGCGCCTGCGGCCGGACGGCACCGTGCAGCCGGTCGCAGATGGCGTCGGCGAGGCGTCCGGGCTGGCGGCGGACGGGGAGAAGGTGCTCTTCGCCTCAGACAGACGGCTTCTGCAGGCTGCCGGCGGAACCGTCAGCGAGCTGACGGCCGGCCTGCCGGGCGGAGCGGCCGCCCACCGGGGCGTACGAGACCCGGGGCGGCTGGACCGCCTATCTGGAAGAGGCAGCGGGCAGCCTGCGGGCGGTGCTTCTCCCGCCGGAGGGAGCGCCCGTGACGGCGGAGCTCCCCTTCGCACAGGCGGAGATTGCCGGCCTGGGCACAGACGGGACGCTGTACCTTCGCGGGAACGGCCGTCTGTGGCGGTGGGGGCCTGAGGCGGAAGCGCCGCGCGAGGTGTCCTCGGACCGGGGAACGCTGAAAGGCGCTGGGAGACCAGTGGCATAAGGCCCTCGGCGATACCCTGTTCTTGGTCCGCCACGAGGCATATCTTGAGCTTGTGCCCATGCCGATCGGGTGCAAGGCGGTCCTCTGCCAGCCGTTCCTCCTCTCGAAGCCCTTCGGGGGCGGGGCGGAGCAGCGGCAGGCCATCGAGGGATCGGGATCATAGAATGATAGAATCATAGGATTCATAGGATCAAAGGAGGGGGACGCGGTGTGGACACTGCTGCTTGTGGAAGACGAGCCCTATGTTAGAGAGACGATCAAATCGACGGTCGACTGGGCCTCCGCCGGCTTCCGGCTGGTGGGGGAGGCGGAGGACGGCGCAGAGGCGCTGGAGCTGATCGGGCGCCTGCGTCCCGACCTGGTCATCTGCGACATTGTGATGCCGGTAATGGACGGGATCGAGGTGCTCGAGAAGGCGAAGGCCGCCTATCCCGAAAGCCGGTTCATCATGCTGACCTGCATGAACGAATTCGAATACGCCCGATCCGCACTGGAGCACGGGGCCAGCGGGTATCTGCTCAAGCTCTCCCTGAGCCCGGAGGCGCTGCTCGGCGCGCTCTCCAAGGCGGCCAAAGAGCTGGAGCGCGAGCGGCTGCAGCGGGAGGCGGCGGCGGCCGTCTACCTGCAGCAGCACTGCGACGCCCTGTGGGCCCGCAGGCTGCACGCGGGTGCGGCCGCGCTGCCGGCAATGGATGCGGCCGCACCCGCGGATGGTGAGCCTCCGGCACTGTCGCCGTTCCCGTACGTCAGCGTGCTGACGGCGTGGACCGGCACGCTGATGCCTGCCGGGAAGGAAGCGGCTGCGCTGGAGGAGTACTTCGGCGGCGAGAGGCCGTACGTGTTCGAGTACGAGCGCGACGGGATCACGACCCGCTTCTACTGGAGCCGGGTGCGGCCCCCTTCCCGCCTGCGGGCGCCGGAGGAGGCGGAGCCCGCGGTGTGGCTGCCGGAAGCAGCCTCCGGGGGCTGGGAGGAGGCTTGGCTGCAGACGCTGAACGGTCTGGACGAAGCCTGGTATTCGGGCGCGCGCGGGCTGCTTCCGCCGCTTCCCGGCCGTCCGTCCGGCGGTACCGGAGGGCAGGTGGCGTGGGAGTGGGAGCGCGACCTTTGGAAGAGCGTGGAGCTGCGTCAGCGCAGCACGGCGGGCGAGCTCCTCGGGCGCCTCTGGAAGGCGATGGAGGAAGGGCGGTGGCCTTCGCCGGCCGTGAAGGCCTTCGCGCTCCAGTGCGACCGTACGTTCGCGAAGATGCTGGGCGCAGCAGGCGGTCCGGCGGAGGAGCTGGTGACGCAGCGGCGGCACGCGGGGCTCCAGGAGGCGCTGTACCGGCGGCTCGCCGCATACGAGGAAGCGTCGGCCGAGAGCGCGAACCTGCAGACCGACCACGCCGAGCTCAACAAGGTCATCCGGCACATTCACGGGCACCTGCATGAGGATCTCAATCTGACGGGGCTCGCCCGCTTCGTCAACATGGATCCCCACTATTTCTCGAAGCTGTTCAAGAAGAAGACCGGGGAGAACCTGATCTCTTACGTGCAGCGGCAGCGGGTGGAGCAGGCGAAGAAGCTGCTGCTTGAGACGAACATGCCGGTGAAGGAGATCGGCGAGCGGCTCGGCTTCGAGAACGAGAACTACTTCTTCCGCACCTTCAAGCGGTGGACGAACGAGACCCCAGGCGCCTTTCGCAAGACGCATGGGGGGCGGACACAGGCATAAGGGCAGGAGAGCGCGTAGCCAGGCAGCGTGCGGCTGCACACATTGGGCAGGAGCATAGCATTGGCCTTCACTGCACAAAATGGGGCGCCCCGAAGCCAAAGTCGTCCGGCTCACAGGGCAATGTACCTCTTTAGGCACTCACAGGTACTGCACAAAATCGTACTGAACAAAAAGGCACTGAACAAAAGGGGACTGCGGCGGGCTGTGGTCCCCTGCCCGGGGCGTTCCCCCAGCCGGCAGTAACAGATTTGTGCGGTCCAGGCACTGCACCAAATTTGCTGCTGTCCCGCGGGGCCTGCACGGGTTTCCCACGCGGCCGGCTTGGCTCCGGGCGATCACCCGGCGGAAGCCTGCGCCTTACTTAAGGCAGCCGCCCGCTCTCCCAAGCTTCCGCTTCCTGCACCCGCGCTTGCGTTTTTTCGCCGGACTGCACATTTTGGTTCCGCTTACAAACTGTACCCAAATCGTGCAGTCCGGAAGACAAACTTGTGCATTCATCCCGGGAGCTCTCTTTGGTACGATAAGTACAACAAGACGAAGCTCATCAAGGAGGGTGTGGAAGATGGAAAGAGCCATAGATATCCGCTCTACGGCCCATCCGCAGAAGAAGGCGGCGCGTTCCCTATGGAAGGCCGTACTGCAGCACCAGATGCTGTATTGGATGCTACTGCCGGGTTTGGCCTATTTTATCGTATACCGCTATGTTCCGATGTTCGGCGCTGTTCTCGCCTTCAAGGAGTTCGACTTCTCGCTCGGTATTCTCGCGAGCCCATGGGCGGACCCCTGGCACAAGCACTTTACGTTCTTTTTCGAGTCGCCGTATTTCTCTCAGCTGCTGACGAACACGCTGCTCATCTCACTGTATAAATTGGTGTTCGGCACGATCCCGCCGATCATCGTGGCGGTCCTGTTCAACGAATGCCGCACCCTGTGGTTCCGCAATGTCGTCCAGACGCTGAGCTTCATGCCCCACTTCCTGTCGTGGGTCATCGTCTACGGGATCTCGATCGCCTTCCTGTCGGAGACGACGGGCCTGTTCAACCGCTGGTTCACGGAGAGCGGACTCGATCCGGTTCCGTTCCTGACTTCGAGCGAGTGGTTCCGGAGCGTGCTGGTCGGCACCGATATGTGGAAGGACATGGGCTGGGGGGCGATCATCTACCTGGCGGCAATGAGCTCGATCGACCCGACGCTCTACGAAGCGGCCCGGGTGGACGGCGCCGGACGCCTGCGGATGATCTGGAGTATCACCCTTCCGGGCATCCGCAACATCATCGTGCTGATGCTGATCCTGAAGCTCGGCCACCTGCTCGATGCGGGCTTCGAACAAATCTATGTCATGTACAACGTGCACGTTATGCCTGTAAGCGATATCATCGATACCTGGGTGTTCCGGGTAGGGCTCGAGCAGATGAACTTCGGTCTGGCCAGTGCGGTCGGCTTGTTCAAATCCCTGATCGGCCTGGTGCTCGTCGTAGGCTCCAATGCGCTCGCGAAGAGATGGGGGGATGAAGGCTTATGGTAAACCGTATGTCCGACCGGGCTTTCAACCTTGTCGTCTATACGCTGCTGCTGGCCGTTGCCGTCGTCTCGCTGGCTCCGATGCTGTACGTGATCTCGGTATCGCTTACACCGTATTCCGAGGTGCTGAAGAACGGCGGGTTCATCCTCATTCCGAAGCAGATCACGCTCGAGGCCTACAAGCTGCTCTGGGAGACGCCGCTCATCCCGAACGCGCTGTATGTCAATGTCTGGATCACCGTGGTCGGCACGTTCCTCAACATGCTGCTCACCGTCCTGATGGCTTACCCGCTGAGCCGTCCCACGCTGCCGGGACGCAAGTTCTTCTCGTTCCTCGTCGTGTTCACGATGATCTTCAACGGCGGGCTGATCCCGACCTACATGGTCGTACAGGGCACAGGGCTGCTCAACACCGTCTGGGCGATGATTCTGCCCAACATCGTCTGGGCGTTCAACCTGCTCGTGCTCAAGACCTTCTTCGAAGGACTGCCGAAGGAGCTCTTCGAATCCGCCCGGATGGACGGCGCGGGAGAGGCGCGGGTGCTGCTGCAGATCGTGATTCCGCTGTCGGTGCCGGCCATGCTCACGGTAGGCATGTTCTACACCGTCGGCCATTGGAACGAATTTTTTCAGGCGGTGATGTACGTGCAGGATAAAGGGCTGCTGCCTCTGCAGGTCGTCATCCGGGGGATTCTCTCCATGAACGAAATTTCGATGAACAACGTCGACGAAGTGCTTCCGACCACCACGCTTCAGATGGCGGCGGTCGTGCTGGCAAGTATCCCGATTATCATTGTGTATCCTTTTATCCAGAAGCACTTCTCCAAAGGCATGCTCCTCGGCGGCATCAAGGGCTGAGCGGGGAGAGCCGGACAGCGGATGAATTTTTGGTCCTCGACAAGAGGAACCAAATTCAGCATACAACCTTATCTATATATAAAGGCAGGGGATCAATCAATGAACAACAAACGGTGGGTACGGGTACTGATGGGGACGATGCTGACTTCGGGACTTCTCGTAAGCGCTTGCGCACCGAAGGCGGCGGATCCGGCTGCGACTCCGGAACCGGCAGCCAAAGGCGCGGAGCCGGCCAAATCGGCCGGTCCGGTATCAATCACCATGGCGAGAGCGGGCTCGCCGTCGGCGATTCCGAAAGAAGACTTCGTGAAGAAGGAGCTTGACGCCAAACTCGGGATCAACTTCAAGCTGGACCTTACCGATGACAAAGAGCATGCGAACAAACTCAGCGTACTGGCCGCTTCGCAGAACCTGCCCGATCTCATCGAGATCAAGGAAAAGGATCTCTCGGTATACTACCAGATGGCCCGCAACGGGCTGCTGCTCGACCTGACGCCGTATCTCGACAAGCTCGGATCGGTGAAGAAGCAGGTCGGGGAAGAAGGCTTCACGAAGGGCAAAGTGGACGGCAAGGTGTTCGGCTTCTCGCAGGCTCCGCGGATCGTGCCCCAGGGCTTCTGGATCCGCAAGGATTGGCTCGACAAGCTGGGACTGAAGACGCCGACGACGATGGATGAGCTGCTGGAAGTAGCGAAAGCGTTTACCGAGAAGGATCCGGACGGCAACGGCAAGAAGGACACCTACGGCATCTCCGGCACCCGGGAGACCGAGCGCGGATTCCTCGGCGCCCACGGCACCACGGAGCCGAACAAATTCTATATCCAGGACGGCAAGCTGGTGAACTCGCTCTACGATCCGAACATGAAGAAGGGCATCGAGGAGTTCCAGCGCTTCCTGAAGGCGGGCGTCGTCGATCCGGAGCTCTTCACGAACAAGGTGACCGACGTGACGGACAAAGCGGCCAAGGGCTTCGCGGGCATCTTCTACGAGCAGTGGGCGGGCCTGGTGCGTGACGAGCACGTCAAGAAGATGAAGGAGATCAACCCGAAAGCCGAGCTGGTGCTGCTGCCGGCCCTGCAGGGCGCGAAGAACGTCCGCTTCAACGATGTCGGCCAGATTACCGCCATTATCGCGATTCCGAAGAAGCTTGAGAAGGATCCCGAGAAGCTGAACAAGGTGCTCGAGCTCCTGAACTACGTGTCCGAAGGCGACGGGGCGAACCTCGTGTACTACGGCCAGAAGGATGTGCACTGGAAGAAGGAAGGCGATAAGATCGTCCTCACCGAGAAGAAAGGCGAGGCTTCCTACACCTGGCTCTACCAGCTCACGGGCCGTCCGGAAATGGATTATCTCATGACGAAATTCCCGCCGCAGGCTGCACTCATCAAGGAATCGAGCGCACTGCCCGAGCTCAAGGTATACAACGGCTTCGTGATCCCGCCGAAGGGCTTCAACATCACCGACGCCAACCGGTTCATCGGCGAAGAAATGCTGAAGTTCTATACGGGCAAAGCCAAGGTTGAGGACTACGACGCGTTCCTTGCCTCCCTGGAGAAGACGTTCAACTTCAAGGTGTATCTGGAAGAAGCGGACAAAACGCTCAAAGGTCTCGGATACGTGAAGTAACTGCCGCCGGCGGCAGGAACGCCCGGACTCCGCGGGCAGGGAAGACAAAAGCATAAGCCAGGCACTCCGTTCCCGGGATTTCCCTTCCCGGGAACTTGAGGGCTTACGGCGCTTTCTGTGTTCCGCGGGAAGGCAGGTATTCCGGCGGCAGAGGCGTGCTGTAAGCTCATATGCATAAGATGATGAATTCTGGGCAGCAGCCCTCGGAGGTGGTGGAGTCAGCGCTGAGCAGAGGAGAAGTGTAAGGAATACATGGATTCGCATCCGCCCCAATGCTGGCGGGACGATGCAGGAATCGGCTGGGGGCTGCGGTTAGAGATAGAGGGTTCGCCTGAAGGCGATGGCTGGCACCGAGTGATTTACGCTTCCATGAACGTCGCCCGTTCTCTTTGAGTCGGCGGTGTAACGCGCGGATTTTCCGAAAGCGACGATTCGACCGGAAACCGGCGGATTATCGCATTGCAGTCTGCCTGCTTCGATGACAGGGCATGCTGCAGCGCACAGGACACCGAGGTGGGACCTATTACGGGGCTGTACCAGATCCGTCTGCCCGTGTGTCATTTCGCCTGGTGACCGTCACCCAAAAGAGGAGGTCATCCATTTGAACAAATGGCTGAAATTTGTCTCCACCCCCTTATCCGTCATGATGTTTGTAACCGTTTTCATGGGCTTGGCCCTTCCTGGCCGCGTACAGGCAGGGTTCACCAACTTCATTACCCGCAGCGGGGACCGGCTGATGGACGGGGACACGCCGTTCCGGTTCATCGGCTCCAACCACCCGTTTCTCGAGCGCTCCTGGATGGACGTGGAGGAAGTGGAGGATTCGATTCGCGCTGCCAGCATCTCGGGCATCGATGTGATCCGGGTCTATCCGTTCGAGGTGCGGATGAAAACCGATCCTCCGGGCACGCCGAGGCATGTGCTCGGTCCGGGGCAGTATAACGAGAAGGCCTTTCAGCTTATGGACCGGGTCCTTCACCTGGCGGGCCAGTATAATGTCAGGCTGATCGTGCCCTTCGTCGACACCCACAATTATATCGGCGGGGTGGAGGACTGGGCCGCATTCCGGGGCAAGACCAAGACGGAATTCTACAGCGACCCGCAGATCAAGCAGGATTTCAAGGCGTTTATTACGTATGTTCTGAACCGCAAAAATAAATATACAGGCGTCCTGTATAAGGATGATAAAACGATCCTGGCCTGGCAGCTCGGCAATGAACTCGGCTCCACCGACAGCTGGACCAGCGAGATGGCGGCCCATGTGAAGAGCATCGACCCCAATCACCTGCTGGCCGACGGCGGCTATGTGCGTGCCCAGGGGATCAAGGCGAATGCCGTGGCGGACCCCAATATCGATATCATCGATCCGCACATCTACGGCTACCACCAGGTGGACTTAGCGGCGAAGCTGGCCGAGTGGCGCAAGACGACACAGGGCAAAAAGGCGCTGATCATCGGCGAATTCGGAGACTACAGCCCGGCCCAGATCGAACAGCTGCTGAGCACCGTGCAGTCGAACGGAACGACAGGCGCCCTCTTCTGGGGGACGATGCACCACCACCGTCAAGGCGGATGGCACTGGCAGCCTGCGAACACCTGGTCTTATTTGCGCTACCCGGGCTTTGCTACGGGGGATTGGGCGAATGAGACGACGACGATCAACTCCATGCGTTCCTATGCCTATTCGATGAGAGGGCAGTCGGTTCCGCCGTGGCCTGCACCACAGACACCGGTCCTGTTCCCGACGGACTCGTCCCATACGCTGTCCTGGCTTGGTGCATCGGGCGTAAGCGCTTACGATATTGAACGTGCGGCTGACCCGCAGGGACCTTGGCAGCTTATTGCCAGCGAAGTAACCGACGATGTGACGACGCCGCGCCACCATACGTTCACCGTTCCGCTGTTCGACGACGGTTCGGCCGCTCCGGGCAGCTCGTATTATTACCGGATCCGGGCGAAGAATCTCGGAGGCACCCTGTCGACTTATTCCAATGTGATCGGTCCGGTCACCCCGAAGAAAGTCATCGTCATTGACCAGGGAGACCCGGGCTACACCGAGGCGGGAACCTGGGGGGACAGCGAACTGCCGGGCTCTTACGGGGGCAAGTCGCGGTTCAGTTCCACGAACGGCAGCACGGTCCAGTGGACGCCCAATATTGCGCAGGCCGGCTACTACAACGTGTATGTGCGTTACCCGCTCCACAAGGATTCGGAGAAGAAGGTCCTCTATACGATTTATAACGGGATCAACAATAACTCGTACGTCGACCAGATGACCATTGCGAGCGGCCAGTGGCGCCTGCTTGAGACGGTCTACCTGCGCCAGGGAACAGGCAACTATGTCAAATTCAAAGTGAACACGACGGCCAATCACCGGGCCGATGCCGTGATGTTCGAACCGGTCCATTACGGGGACGGCTTCCAGGACGGCAATGCCAATTCGTGGACGCACCTCAGCGGAACCTGGTCGATTGATTCCGATGAACTGACCAAGGTCATGAAGCAGACAGGCGCGGGCATCGGAGAAGCTCGCGGTGCCATGTCACCGGCCGACGTGAACGTGACGGTCGCGGTCAAAGCGCATGATACCGGAGCCCAGGCTTCCACCGGCCTGATCGCGAGAGCGACGCCTGATTTTGGCAGCTACTACACGCTTCGCATCAATTATGAACTGAACAAGATTCAGCTGTACAAGAAAGTGAACGGAACTTGGACGCGTCTGGGCGAGGCCGATCTGTTCGCCAATCCGGGCACATGGTATGTGCTGCGGCTCGAACTGAAGGGAAGCTCGCTGAAAGGCTACGTCAATGGTGTCGAGAAAGTAAATGTAACCGATTCCAGCTTGTCCGGCGAAGGCCATGTCGGCCTGCGCACCTACAATCAGACCTCCGTATTCGACAGTTTGATGGTCAATCCAAACTAGCCCGTTCCCCAGATGGAAGACACAGCAAAGATCGCACCCGGCGCCGCACTAGAGATTAGCATAACTAGAGAAAATTCGCTGCTTCGGCAGCTTTTTTTGTGCCCGGATCCGGGTGGGGCGGCGGTTTCCCGGAAAGTTGACAAGGGGAGCGCCTGTCACTACAATCGGTACAAAGGTGTTCGTACGCCGCAGAAGACAGAGGGGGAGTTCCGATGGCCATCTCCAGCCGCTTTTCCGTTGCCGTTCATATCCTCTCGCTCCTGGAGATGAGCAAGGGGACCCGCATCACCTCCGATTATATAGCCGGAAGCGTCAATACGAATCCGGTTGTCATCCGGCGCCTGATGTCCATGCTGGGGCGGGCCGGTCTTGTCATCACGACGCCGGGGGTAGCCGGTGCGGCATTGGCCCGACCTCCGGAGCAGATTACGCTGCTCGATATATACCGTGCCGTGCAGGCCGAAGAGGCGGAGGGCCTCTTCACCCTTCACGAGAAGCCGAATCCGGACTGCACGGTGGGCCGCAGCATCCAGTCCACGCTCGATGCCTCCTTCTCGAGAGCCCAGGCGGCGATGGAGCGTGAGCTGGCCAGCATGAGTCTGGCGGAGATCATCCGTGATTTGACCTGTGAGGAGCCTACCTGAGGCATGCTGCCGGCTGCCCGGTTGTACCCGGCAGGTCGATAAGGTATGATAGGCAGGCACATTCATTCCAAGCGATAGATAGACAGGTGAGGAGTTCCATGGACCGACAGGAAGTGATGGAGCGGATTGCGGCGCTGTCCGACCGCAGCTTTCGCGCCGTAGAGAATACGGTGCGGGCGCTCGAGCAGATGAAGGAAAACCGCTACCCGTTTCTGGGCAATTTTTTGAACGTAGAGAAGGAAGAGAGCGCGGATCCGGACGTGTTCGTCTGTTCGATGCCGATCGTGCCGGAAGTGCTGAATCCGTACCGGATCGTGTACGGCGGCGTTACGGCGACACTGCATGATATGGCGATGGGCTGGATGCTCGAGCACCGCTTCGAGCCCGGCAGCAAGTTCGTTACGATCGACATGCAGGTGAATTACCACAATCCCGGCAAGGGCAAGCGGCTGAAGGCCGAGGCCCGGCTCGTGCACCAGGCACGGGAGCTGCTGCAGGTGGCCTGCGAGATCCGGGGCGACCAGGGCGAGCTCGTGTCGACTTCGTCGGCGACGTTCCTGCAGCTTGTGCGGAAAGAATCGGTATAATGAATCTGTCCCTTGTTAGACAGCCTTCGATTGGGATATCCTATGGCGAGAGTTCCAAGAGAGGGTGAAACCAAGGCCGATGAAGCACTAATCCTATTTCCTCAAGAAGACGATCGTCTATATACGATTTTTCTTTCGTTTATAAACGAATCTTGACCGGATAGGATCAGTGCGGCCTTTTTCAGTGACTCCCTGTAAGCCCAAGCAGCGGTTTCTTTACTGCGCGCGGATGCCTGCGCCCGGGGGGGAGTCCGCCCGCTTGCGGGGAGCCAGCGCCGCCTCCTGTCCGGTACAACGGATAGGAGGTTTTTTGATTGATGAGCCGAATCGAAGTGAATGGACTGCAGCATGGTGTCGGGCACCGTCCCTTGCTGCGGGCGGACCGGTTGAGAATAGAGGAGCGGGAGCGGATCGGTATCGTCGGACGCAACGGGGCGGGCAAAACGACGCTCCTTCGCATTCTGGCCGGTGAGATCGAGCCGGACGAGGGGCATGTGACCCGCAGAGGGACGCTTGGAGTGATCCCCCAGTTCAAAGAAGATGGGCAGGGCAGCGGAGGAGAGATCACGATCCGCGTAGTCGAAGCGGTGATGGCCGAAGATCCGGATCTGCTCTTCGCCGACGAGCCGACCACCCACCTGGACGAGGCGCATACCGAGCGTCTCGAAGAACGGCTGCGCGGGGTTCGGGGAGCCCTGGTCGTGATCTCGCACGACCGGGTGTTCCTGGACCGGGTATGCACGCAGATCTGGGAGGTGGACGGAGGCGAGGTGCGGGTCTACCCCGGAGACTACAGCGCATACGAGCGGCAGAAGCAGCTTGAACGCCGGCAGCACCGGGAGAAATATGAGGCGTACGTAGAGAAGCGCAGCGCCCTGGAGCGGGCGATCCGGCTGAAGGATCAGAAGGCGGCCGGCGCAATGAAGCCTCCGTCCCGGCTCGGAAGCTCCGAGGCCCGGATGGGCAAAGACTACAGGGGCTCGACGCAGGCCGGCATTCATCAAGCGAAGAAGGCGCTTGAGACCCGCCTCTCGAAGCTGGAGAAGGTCGATAAGCCGGTCGAGCCGCCCGAGGTGAAGCTGTCGGTGCCTATGCCGCCGCTAGCCAAGAACCGGGTTCTGCTCGAAGTGCAGGACCTGGAGGCTTCCGCCGGGGAGCGGGGGCTGTGGAGCCGGGTTTCCTTCCGGCTGCGCTTCGGGGAGAAGGCGGCGCTGCTCGGCCCGAACGGCTGCGGCAAAACGACCCTGCTCCGGCGCATTCTGGACGGGGGAGCGGGGGTACGGCTCGCACCGGGCGTGAAGCCGGGGTACTTCAGCCAGACGCTGGAGCTGCTTGACCTGGAGTGCAGCGTGCTGGACAATGTAAGGGAGACGTCGGTCCACGGGGACGGGCTCGCCCGCCTCGTGCTGGCCCGGCTGCTGCTCCGGGGGGACGATGTTTTCAAGCGGACCGGGGACCTGAGCGGCGGCGAGCGGGTGAAAACGGCGCTGGCGAAGCTGGTGCTGAGCGAGGCCCATCTGCTCGTGCTTGACGAGCCGACGAATTACCTCGATACGCCTTCCCTC
This sequence comes from Paenibacillus mucilaginosus 3016, assembly GCF_000250655.1. Classification (NCBI taxonomy): domain Bacteria; kingdom Bacillati; phylum Bacillota; class Bacilli; order Caryophanales; family Paenibacillaceae; genus Paenibacillus; species Paenibacillus mucilaginosus. The sequence goes on along the minus strand of NC_016935.1, from coordinate 5,897,925 downwards.
GAAGCGCTGGAGGGACTTCTGGCCGGTTATCCGGGAACGGTGCTCTACGTCTCCCACGACCGCCGGTTTGTCGAGCGGACCGCGGGCCGCATCCTGGAGATCCGGGACGGCCGGCTGCATTCGTATGACGGCGGTTATGGGGCGTACCGGGAGCAGCGGGACCGCGGGGCCGCTCCGCAGCCTGCGGAGAATGACGCGGCAGGCGAGCTGATGCAGGTCGAGCTCCGCCTGGCGGAGGTGCTCGGACGCCTAAGCCTGCCGGGCACCCCGGATGTGGAGAAGCTCGACGCGGAGTTCCAGGAGCTCGTGAAGCGGCGCAGGGCGCTGCGGGAAGCGGTGAAGCCGATCTGATGCTCAGCTTCGGCAGAGAATGGGAACAGCAAACCGAGAAGAAAAGGAGGCGGAAGCCATGATCTTGATCAGCTCCTGTCTGGCCGGTCTGGCGACGCGCTATGACGGCGGGGACAATTACCGCGAGGAGATTGCCCGCCTGCTGCGGGAGGGGAAGGCCGTGCTGGTCTGCCCCGAGCAGCTCGGCGGTCTGCCTACGCCGAGGCCGCCGGCCGAGATTGTCGGCGGGGGCGGGGATGACGTGCTGGAGGGCCGCGCCCGGGTGGTGACGAATGGAGGCGAGGATGTTACCGCCGAATTCGTCCGCGGCGCCGAGCAGACGCTGAAGACCGCGCAGACGGCCGGCGCCCGGTACGCGGTGCTCAAGGAGTCGAGCCCGTCCTGCGGCAGTACGATGATCTACGACGGCACGTACACGCGGACGAAGGAGCCGGGCTTCGGCGTAACGACGGCTCTGCTGCGGCGTCACGGGATTGAAGTGTTTTCGGAGAACAACGTGGGTGAGCTGCTGAAAAAGCTGGAGTGGAAGCCGGAGCAGGAGTAAGAGGTGTCCGGCAAGGAAGAGGAGCAGGAGCGCTCCTGAGGGAGGCGGAGAACCCTGAAGATGATCCGGGATACGAGACGAAGCTTTGAGCTGGACCCTTTTTTGCAAAAGCCCCTGTTCGCCCATCTATCCACACAGAGCATGGAGGGGCCGCGCCACTCCCCGGTGTGGTTTCTGTGGGAAGACGGAAGCCTGTGGATCATCGGCACTTCTGCGGATACGTTCCCGGACCGAATCCGCTCCCAGCCATCCTGCGCCCTCGGCATCGTGGACTATGATCCGGGAAGCGGATTGGTTCTCCATGCCGGCTTCAGGGGAAGAGCGGAGGTTCTCCCCTATGACCGGGAGAGAGGCAGAAGGCTTCTCGCACGTTACCTGGGGCCCGATCAGGAGCTGTGGGACCCGCGGTTCCGCGGCTTCGGTGACGGCAGCGTGCTGATCCGGTTCACCCCGGATACCGTTGTGGTGCGCGATCAATCCTATGAAGTCCGGAGCAGGGAATAGAGCAGCGGGACGACATTTAGCAGGGAGCATTAGAATTAGCAGACCGGTGCATTTGGTGCACCGGTTTTTTGGTCTGAGTGGGTAGGGAGCAGGGGACCCGGCGGCTGCCGGCCGGTTAACTCGGTGGTCAGGTTACGCATGAGGTAAGCTTTTTTTCAATAAACTTGTTTGCATGGGTATCCATGGTTCCAGCCCAAGGTGCAGGACGGAGTATACTGCTGGCAGGCGCCAGGGCAGATCCAAGTGCAGATACAAGAGCACAATGCGAACAGAGTATACTTTTTATAAATATACTTGTTTCCATGAATATACCCCCCTCTGCACCGGCGCTTCCTTGTCTCTGCCGGCGATGTCCACCAGAGCTCCGTGTCTGGGATCGAACCCCTGATCAGCAAGGATAAAGAGGCGTAAGTATCGCACAAAGCAGGAAAAAAAGGGGAACAAGTGTGTTGTTTCGGTATATCCGGTGGGATATAATGGGGGTAAGCGTTAAAGACTTTATCCAGAAGATGAGGTGAGAAGCGGATGGCACGCAACCAGGATCCGGTCGTCAAGGAAGAATCGCTTGGTCATGTCGTGAAAGTGCAGCAGGTCATCGATTTCATGGTACTGTCGGAGCTTCAAAAGGGCCGCCGGTATGCCAGCGAGATGGAGCAGTGGATCATCAAATCACTGGATGGGGTCGGAGTGAACGACGGCTATCTCAGTGCCCGGCTCAAGAAACTGGCGGAGAACGGCCATGTGAAGCGGGAATGGGGCGACGATAACCGCTACAACCGGTACTACGAGATTACCGACTCCGGGATGGTCTACTTTCGGGCGCTGCTGTCCGATCTGCCGGACCGAGTCAAGCTCGCGCAGAAGGTATACAAGCTGTTCGACTCTTATGTGGGTCAGTTTGCGCAGACCCGGGTGTAACGTCTTCGGAAGTATCGGGACAGGAATGAATGCAATGGTACATTATCGCGGGCTCTTTGGGCGCATCGGACGGATGCCGCTGCAAGAGTCTTTTTTATTTGACGGTTGTCAAGCTAAATGCGACATCGCCCATGAATGATTCATGACGACCCATGGCTCTTGTCGACCAACCAAGCCGGTGCCACGTCTCAAGTTGGCCCGTTCAATTATGCTAAGATGGGAGCAGCTCATGATGGGTTCTCTGTAGACAAATGGTGATGTAGTTCAGAATATTTAGCCGGCTTCTACTTCATTGCTGTGCATTAGTGGAACGATAGGACCTTTTCAAAGTACATGCCCAAAAAAACACTGCTATCATGCTTACCAGGGTCCCCAGTATGCACACACCGAACCACCCCGCCCAAGAATAAATCCAGGTCGACACTGCTGCACCCGTTGCGCTTCCAAAGGATAAAAGATCATATACCCTGCGGTTAGCCTGCTCCTCGCTTCTGGACGAACACTTAGTATCATACTCTGATTCGTAACGTGAACCGCCTGCACTGCGAAATCCAACATAACGACCCCTATGATATACAGCCACATGGAATGCTGCAGTAACCCTATTGGCAGCCAAGAAAACAGTAACAGTAACAAAGCGATGCCAGTCGTCCGTTGTCCTAATCCCCGGTCTGCCAGTCGTCCCGCACTGCTGGCGGCCAACGCCCCCGCTGCACCGGCAAGTCCAAACAATCCAATGACGCTGTGGCTGAACGAAAGTGGAGGGGAGCTCATTGGCAATACCATTGAGGACCATAAAATACTAAAGTCCGAAAAAATGAAGAAGGCAAGTAGTCCGCGAATTCTCAAGAGCGGTACTTGAACGAATAAATCCTTCATGGAGCTGAGCATGCCCCCATATGTGTTTAGACTTGGCGGACGCCGTGCAGCGGGTGTAATGGTTAGGAATAGATAAGCCATGCAGATCATGATTACTGCTGTGACTATATAAACGGATCGCCATCCGGCCAGGTCCGCTAAGGTGCCCGAGAAGGTGCGACCGAGTAGAATCCCTATTACGATTCCGCTTGTAACGACTCCAATAGCCCGGCCGCGACTGTGCAACGATGCTCGATTAGCGGCAAGTGCAACAAGGATTTGTGCAACTACAGCTTGGAACCCAACCATTCCCATGCCGATGAACAGAAACAAAGTATTTGAAGCCAACGCAACGATGCTTAAAGCAATCGCTATAAACACCAACATCCCGGTTACAAGCCGGCGTGGGTCAAGCAAATCCCCTAGCGGAACCAGGAAAAACAATCCAAACGCATAACAAATCTGTGTCACTGTTACCACAGTGCCGATGCTAGTGCTGTTGATGCCAAATTCTAAAGCAATCGCATCAAGCAAAGGTTGGGAATAATAAACCGTGGCCACAGCCGAACCGCAGATGACCGCATACAGTAAAAGCGCTGCGCTCGAAAGTTGAGCTTGTTGTGACTCCATGTAATTCGGACGGAGCTTCGGGGAACTTGACATTGAAAAACCCTCCCTTAACTGTACCGATCGGTATTTTAATTTCGAATCTAATTAACTCACAAAAGGTCAAGTGTGTCAACGGAATATTGACTACCATGAAACGTTTCGGTATCATATATCATGTATATATAACAAATTTAATGTACCAAACGGTATTTTATTGGGAGGCGTTATGGCTAAAGCTCGCGAGTTCGATGAACAAAAGGCATTAACAGAAGCTATGCATGTTTTTTGGGAGAAAGGGTACGAGGCTGCTTCATTAAGTGACTTAACATCTCGCATGGGGATTCAGAAACCTAGTTTATATGCTGCATACGGAGACAAGTTGTCTTTATTTGAATCAGCTCTTCGAAATTATAACCAGTTACATGCTAAATCCGTTCGCTTGAAGCTAAACAAAATTACGAGTGTCAAGACTGCTTTCAGGCTCCTGTTTCTGGAAGGGGCATTCCCTAACGGAACGCAAGAGCGGAATGGCTGCTTCTGCATTAATACAATGGTGGAGCTGGCTCCGCACGACGCGAAGTTTGAAATTTTGTCACGAGAGCATCAACAATATTTGGCAGCGATATTTGAAGATACGCTTGAACGGGGGGTAACCTCCGGAGAGATCGATGGATCGGTCAACTGCCGGGCAATAGCTCAGTCCCTTGTGGTGGCTTTCATTGGAATAACCGTATTAAAGAAATCAAACCCTAATCGGGAATGGATCGATAATTGCATCGACTCAGCGCTGTCGTTACTCACAGCGCCCCTATGTACAAAACCTGACGAGGGAACAGTTGGGTAGTAACTTCCCTGAGGCAAGGCTCATTCATCCGGCTGCTTCGTCAAAACCAGACCTAAGTCTGGTATGTTTTCGTGCCATGGTCCAGCGATAAGAGAGGGGCACTCATGCAACAATGGATATGCACAATATTACAGAATTGACAATAACGATGAACGCATTCTGTAAATATCCGCATAGATGAGGAGACCATGGACGATGAAAAAGCGAAATGCAAAAGGTGGGATTCTGCTTATGGCAGGCGGAGTGCTGCTGCTGATCCTTGCCCTGACCCAGGAAGGCTGGAGTACCCTTCCCGTATCTTTCTCGATGGGCACCAAGGAGATCCGGATGGAGGAATCTGCAGATGCCGCTTCCACGGGGCGGATCGCCATCCATTCAGGCAGCACGGACGTTCGGGTGATTCCGGCCGCCTCGGACAAGATTCACGCCCGGCTGATGGGCAAAGCCAGCCCGGACTATGCCGACCAGCTGAAGCTCGAAGTGAAACCGCAGAACGGAACGCTTCAGATTGGCGTTGTCGAACCGGACAGCATCCACATCGGCATTAACCTGACGGAGCTCGAGCTCATCGTGGAGCTGCCGCCAAAAGACTGGGAGTCGCTGAGCATCCGGACCCAAAGCGGAGATCTGAAACTGGACGATCTGAAGGGCAGTGAGGTGGCGGCGGAAGCAAGCTCGGGAGATATTGAAGCCAGACGGATTGAGGCCGCCGGGTTCAAGCTTCGAACGACATCAGGAAATATCCGTTCCGAGGAATTCAAAGGCCAAGAGCTGACCTTCCAAGCGGAGTCAGGGGATGTGATTCTCGTTCGCGGGCATTCGGCGCTGAAGGGATCGACCGGTTCGGGGAGTATTACGGTCGAGACCGAGGAGATTCTCCATCCGGCGGATCTTAGTGCAGGCAGTGGAGACGTGACGGTCCAATCGGACCGCCGGCCCCCATCCCTGCATCTGGACTACCGAAGCAGCTCCGGGAGCGGCAGCATCCTTTGGGATGGCTTCGTATACGTGGATCAAAGTGAGGATGGGGAGCGGATCTCCGGGGCGTTTGGGGCCGGCGAGATCCCTTTGAAGGTGCGCACATCCTCAGGAAGCTTCACGCTCCAGGACTAGCCGGCGGGGGACCCATCCCAAAATGAAGAGCTGCAGCTTTGGGCTGCAGCTCTTCATTTTGGGCATCGAGTCGTCTCAGACTCCTGCCGTATGGTCCTCTATCGCGCGGATGATCGTCTCCCAATCGTCGGGATGCACCTCGTGTCCGGCGCCCTCGAGGGGGAGCAGCGAGGCGTTCGGCAGCCCGCCGGCCAAGGCCTCCGCATGAGGGTAGGGCAGCGCCGTGTCGTCCGTGCCATGAATGATCAGGGCCGGAACCCGGATCTCCCCGAGCCTGCCTTCGTAGGCATCGTCACCCCGGAGCAGGGCATGATTATACATGCTGAGGAGGTTCCGGGCCCGGCTGACTTCCTGCCGGACCTGCCGGCCGACCCGCTGCTCATCGAAGGTGCGTTTCGGGCCGCACAGCAGCCGCGAGCCTTCCGTCAGGTATTGCGCGGCCGCCTCCGGATCGGACCAGTCGACGGCCGAGCCGCCCGCATGGTAGTCAAGGATCTTCGGGTCCATCGGCGGCAGATCCCGGGCAGGCTCATCCGAGCCGAAGATGCTCGATCCGATGAGGGTCAGGCTCCGCACCCGGCCGGGATGCCTCAGGGCAAGGACCTGGGCGATCATCCCGCCGAGCGACAGGCCGACGATGTGGGCCTGCCCAATCTCATATGCGTCCAGCACCGCGGCCGCATCATCCGCCAGATCGGGAACGCCATAGCGGGATTGTCCCGGCTCGTACACCGTGGAGCGTCCGGTATCCCGGTTGTCGTAGCGGATAACGAATCGCCCGGTATCCGCCAGGCGCCGGCAGAACTCCTCATCCCAGTACACCATGGAGCACATTGCTCCCATAATCAATAAGACGGCCGGATGTTCCGGGTCTCCAAAGCTCTCCGTGCAAATCTCAACGCCGCTATGGGCAATCATTTTTTCCGTCATCGTTATCGTTCCCTCGCTTCATTCGTGGATTGCTGATGGGATGGACGGCTGTTCCGTTATCGCAGACGAATGAAATGAATGATCATGGCAATGCACTCCTATACGTGTGGTAGGGCGCTTCCGCCCTACAGCCAGATTATCATATCCGCCGGCCGGCTTTGGAGGGGGAGTCTGGTTATAACTATTTTTGCCGGAGCGAAGATGCTTCCCAATCGATGGGGATTCGGAGCCGCAGCGGTTTTTCGCGGTCTTCAGGAGTCTCAGTGATGATGTTCAAAAGCCGAAGACCTGTCGTGGAACCTAAGGGCGGATATTCCGCTTCGAAAGAGAACGTTTCCCTTGAGGTACGGATGGGTAGTGCGTTTTCACTATACTGCTCGTTCGATGAATCAACCAGCAGCAAGTTCGGAAATTGGTTATCGGCGTCGCTGGCTGTATAACGTAGGATGGTCTTGTCCTCCAGCAGTTCTATGCCGGTAACTGTAACGGTTCCTCCCGGGGTACCTTCCAGGACGAGTGGAAACTTGCCATTTAAGTCGTTGTAGACTTCACGGCTCTTTCTCTCCACATATTCACTGGGAGAACGTCCGACAACAAGTGTGACAAACTCAGGGCGTGGACTGATGTCAGGAAGTGAACCGTAGTTGACCCTCATCATACCCTTACCACCCATATCTCCTCCTGCGGGGGGCAAGGGGGTATCAAGATCATCCAGCAGTTTGAACCATAAAGTCTGCTCACTCGGGTAAGTGTACTTTGTTTTAACGACTATCTGTGTGGATACCGGTGTGAATCTTATTTCCTCTACCGTGAACTCCATGCCTTCATAGGACGATGTCAAGTTAGGGTTCATCACATGAATCTGTGAGGAGGTTTTGTCCAGGGAGAGAGGGACGGTAACGCTCCAATCCCCGTAGATATCACCGATTCGAGGAACCTCGAATCGGAGCCTGGGGTTCTCAGGCAGAGGTTCCACATTGATAATCGTAGTGCCTACAAAGGTACGGTCGCCGGTAATGGTAAATTCATGGGTGCCGCTCAGGGTTGGACGGGCTCCCAAGATCCGGTACTGATAGTAAACACCTGCATCGTTTTCGGTAATAGGATCTGTCCTCCCCAGATATTCTACTTGATAAGAAAGCACAATTTGAATGCCGTCATAGTACACATCCGCTACCGTAAAACGGATATCTTGATCGGTGACGGACAGGCTTGTCGTGGTGCTGAGTTCCTTCTTCCAGATATCCTCCATACCGAGCTCGGAGAGAAGGGTGTGCTGACCGGCTTTTTCGTACAGCATCTCCACAAATGGAATTTGCTTGAGGGAGGCGCTCACGCCGGGACTCATGACGGCTGCTCCGGCCGCAGCGATTGCACCGAACAGGAGCACAGCCGCTTTTACCATTTTCCTCTTGCTGTTAGAGACACGTCTAGGGCTGCTCTCAGAGGCCGCCTGCGATTGATGGATTTCCCACACCGTCTCAAAAGGAAAGGAGGGGGATAGCTCATGCATTCGCTGGGACACGAATGGCGGGGGAACGGGATGCGGCAGTGTCTGATTCCTATTCTTCCTGCGCAGGTTCATTCAATGACCTCCTTCGCTGCAAGAGACGGACGCTGGAAAGCAGCCGGGTGGTGCCCGCTTCTCAGCTGCTCCAGCGCGGCGTGAAGACGGGATTTGCAGGTTCCGAGCCGGATACCCAGGATTTCCGCCACTTCCGGCAAAGGCAGCCCGGCATAATAGAACAGAACGATGACTTCCTTTCTTTTGGGGGTCAGCGACTCCACCAATTCCCATAATTCCCGGTTCGTCTCCAGCTGCAGCACGGCTTCTTCGATCGAGGGCACGCTTCCCTGCTCCGGTGTCTGGCCGAAGAACGTTAGCCAACGCTGTCTTCGAAGCATGCTTCGGGACATGTTCACCGTCATCCGGTACAACCAGGGGCGGACCGGACGGGTGGGGTCATAAATAGCATATTTCTGGTATGCACGCAGGAACGTCTCCTGCGTAATATCATCTGCTGCCGATGCGGAACGGGTCAGCATGAGCGCAATGCCGTACACATAGGAAGCATGATCTTGGAACAGCTCCCGCGCCGTCTCTTCAGAAATGCCTAATGTCTCCACTGAACGATCCTCCGTTTTTTCATTCGTACCCTATACGCTTTCCGACGGAAAAAAGGTTCGATCGAGGAAGGAGAAACTTGGGAGCCGAAATAGGGAGGAGGTTCCCGGTATGGTATAATGGCGGCAGTGAAACAGGCTGAACGGAGAGGAACACGGCAGATGAACGGACAACACGAAGAGCAGCGGTCTGAGCAGCAAAAGGAGAATAAGGAGCAGGTCGGTGGGCTGCCGCGGGAGATCGCGGTGTACTGCTTGTCGGGGATCCTGACCTACCCGAACTTCATGCAGGAGCTGGGCGAATCGCTGGCACAGCGTCTGCGTGTACCGGGCATGCGGGCGGCGGCGCAGCAGCTGTACCCTTACGGCGACCGCAGCCGGGGAGGCCTGCGGCAGCTGCACGAGACGCGCGGCGACCTGCTGCTGCCGGCGGGCCGACCGGAGCGCTCGCTTGGCGGCAGCCGGGCGGCGGAGGAGCTGCTGGGGGCGGGCGATGCCCCCGGCACGCTGCTCCTGCTCGCAGGCCACAGTGCAGGCGGCATCGCGGCGGTCCAGGCGGCGTCGATCCTGATGCGCCGGACAGGCCGGCCGCCTGCGTCGCTGCGTGTGGTCATGATCGGGTCGCCGAAGTGCCCGGTTCCGCCGGAGCTTCAGGACTACACCCTGTATATCCGGGCGGTGAACCAGGGCGGCAGGGCACCGGACCCGGTGACCCGGCTCGGGTCCTGGGGCGGCTGGAGCAGGGGCCGGGGCGGGCTGCCGTACTGGCAGGCGGAGAAATATGCGCCGTCCGTGCGCATGTCGCTGGCTCTGGCCGGGGGGCATCCGGATTATTTCCGCTCCAGCAGTGCTTATCGGGATGAAGCGGGGATGAGCAATCTCGACAAGGTGCTGAATGCGATCGTCGGGTGGCTGGATCTGCCGACATGGATGGAGGGGCAGTCCGAGGATGACGACGCAAACAAGGGTCACAGGAACCTTGGTTCCCTGTGACCCTTCATGGGCTCAACTCTTGTAATTGTGCATGCCGGCAGTGCATTCTTGTGAATCCAAAGCACGAGCGGACGGACGGCTGGATTCAGGAAACCAGGGATACGCTTGGGGCGAAGGCTTGAGGCTCGGACGGCTTCCCGATATGGAGCCGGCACCACCGCTGGAAGACCTCCGGATCAATCTCCAGCACCCTCACAATGTCCTCCGCTTTTACCCATGTCTCCTGCTTGCTCTCATTGACTTTCTCCATCATGGACACCCCCTAATGAATGGGAAGAGGGGAATAAAAAAGACCCTCTCCAAATAGAAGATGGTCGGTTGCACTACCAGCTCGTTCGCATCCAAGTGCCCACGTTGCGGATGTCGAAGTCATAGCTCCCAAAACTTTTTGTTATGTTCACTATAACAGATATCACACCCCGGAAGTGATAAAAAATTCTTTATAAAGCTTGTTTTTCCCGTTTCTCTATTCAGAAAAGGGAGATATAGGCCGATAGGGTGTGGCCGGCAGTCGATGCGGTATTTTTGCTCCCATTCGGACAGCTCGGCGGTGCGGATCACGGGCGGAACCGTGACGCAGGGCCAAGGATCCCGCTCGGCCGTTTCTTCCCCCGGGATGGCGGCGGGGGGAGCCAGCAGCGAGGCGACCCGGGCGACGACCTCTTCATCCAGCATAGGATCAAAGGCTTCCTCCCGGCTCAGCCCGACCCGGGTCAAGCATTCGCGTTCGCTGCGGTGACCGTCCGGAGCGGTGCAGCGGACCCGGATGCGGAAGTCCGCTGACTTGTAAGGGACCCCGCTGCGCACCCCTACCTCATACACTACGTCCCTGGCGGACACGCCGGTGCAGGCGATCCGGGCCGTTCCGTCCGCTGACTCCGGATAACCATTCAGGTTCTTGGCACGGTAAAAGCCTGCGGGGCACTCCACTTCCACCTCCACCTGGGAGCCTTCCGGGAGGTCCCCGAGGCTGATCCACAGATGATTCATCCCTTCTTCATGCTCCATGACCCTTTTGGCCCACTTCAACTCCATCATGTCCGATCTCCCCCATTCACGAGCTTGGATACGGACTCGATCACTCTCTGCCTGAGCTCCGCCGAAACGCGGGGACCCAGCGTAATGTACACATCTTCGCTTACTCGATGCGTCTCGTTCTGCAGCACCTGTCCGCTGTCCACAACGGAGATCTGGTTCCCGACCCGGATAATCTCCTCCAGGGGGAGGGGCCTCAGCTTTTCCTGGATCGCAGCGAGGGTTTCCCCGGTCTTGGCGAGCGTCAGCACCGCACGAAAATAATGAAGGTGCTTCGAGGTGTAAACGCGCTTGTTACCCGAGAGCTCGAGGGGCGGCACAATGCCGATCTGCGTGTAATACCGGACCGTTCTCAGGTTGATCTGCGGATAGGCCTGGAGCAGCTCGGCGGTGATTTCTTTGGCCGTGTAGGTCTGCATCGGGGTGTCCTCCTTTACAGTTAAATGAGTGTATTACACTATACTGTAACTTAACCGCTTGACTGTTATTATAATCGGGATGCAGCTGCAAATCAACCATCTTCTGGAAAAAGAGGACATCGGCTTCTCTTCCAAACGCAGGAAAAAAATCCCTGCCTGCCGGACGAAAACGAGGAGGATGGAGGCGAATCTTTTGGCAGGGGCACACAGAGCCTCATCCGCTTTCCAGTACCGCTCCGTGCCTACTTCCGCAAGGTGAAGGAGGGAGAGATGAACGAGCAGACACAGGCGCTTCCGGGCAGCTTGACCGGGCATGAAAGGCTGGTTCTCGACGTATTCACCCGGCATCCGTACCTGTCGGGCGAGCAGGACCTGTACTTGATCTCGCGGGTGACGGGCTTGTCGGTCATCCAGGTGGAGCTGGCCGTCCGGTCGCTCCGGCATAAGGACAAGCTTCCCGGACCGCCCAGCGAGTAAATAAGCTGGATCGGAAAAGGAGGCGGCCCGCGGGCGGGAACAGGCTGCTGTGCCATGATCTGCCGGTGGGAGCTCGGATGAAAGCCGGCATGAACAGCGGGCACTTGGGAGTTCTCATGGCAGCATTTCAGGAGTCACATAGGCGCTGCGTCGTTCTTACACGGGGCTCCGCCGGCCGATCACCGCAGACAAGCCTGCTGGGCAGCATGCCCGGCGGGCTTGTCTGACTGTCGCCCTTCATGCGACGGCCCAAGCGTTGAGCTGCTTTCTTTTTGCTCCGGCCGCTCTCAACGAAGACGTTCCTGTGCGCCTGCCATGCGCGGTTTTGATATGAAAAAGAAGAGAATTCATAGGGTAGGAGCGCGGCGGCCGAACCGTTACAATGCAGATATTACTTCGAATCGTAAGCGATTACAGATGATCTGCAGGGAGAGGGAAACCCATGACCACCGAAACCAAAATGCCGTTCCAGGATACCCGTTTGCCGCTGGAGGAGCGTGTGCAGGACCTTGTGTCCCGCCTGACACTCGAAGAGAAGATCAACCTGATGTGCCAATACCAGGAGGAGATCCCGCGGCTCGGGATCGCAAAATACAAGCACGGCACCGAAGGAGCCCACGGCGTCGCTTGGCTGGGAGAGGCCACGGTGTTCCCGCAAAATGTCGGGCTCGCCTGCACGTGGAACCCCGAGCTGATGAGAGAGATCGGCTCGGTCATCGGCGACGAAGCACGGGTGTACTACCAGCGCAATCCGGAGATCAACGGCCTGACGATCTGGGCGCCTACCGTGGATATGGAGCGCGATCCCCGCTGGGGCCGGACCGAAGAAGCCTACGGCGAAGATCCGTATCTTACGGGCAGGCTCTCCACGGAGCTCGTGAAGGGCATGCAGGGCGACCATCCGTTCTATCTGAAGACGGCGGCGACGCTCAAGCACTTCCTCGGCAACAACAACGAGATGGACCGAGGGGAATGCTCGGCCTCGATCGACCCGCGGAACATGCGCGAGTATTATCTCAAGGCGTTCGAGCCGGCCTTCCGCGAAGGGGGCGCCCAGTCGATGATGACCGCCTATAATTCCGTGAACGGCACGCCGTGCAACCTGAACCCGGATGTGAACGCCATCGTGAAGGGCGAATGGGGCATGGACGGCTTCGTCGTCAGCGATGCGGGCGATGTGCTCGGAACAGTGAACGAGCACCGCTATTTCGCCTCGTATGCGGAGGCGGTGGCCGCGTCGGTCCGCAGCGGCATCGACAGCATCACCGACGATGTGGGCATTACGCTGCGCGCCATACGGGACGCGCTGGAAGGGGGGCTCCTCGCCGAGGAGGATCTCGACCGGGCGGTAGGCAATGCCTTCCGGGTACGGATCCGGCTCGGCGAATTCGACAGCCCGGAGGAGAATCCGTATGCCCATGTGCCGGAGGCGAAGCTGTGCGCTCCGGAGCATGCCGCACTGTCACTGCAGGCGGCCCGCGAAGGCTTTGTGCTGCTCAAGAACGAGGGGCTGCTCCCGCTGGCGAAGCCGGCATCCATTGCTGTGATCGGGCCGCTGGCGGACGTGGTCCACACGGACTGGTACAGCGGAACGCCGCCGTACCGCATCACCCCGCTGGAGGGGGTGGCGGAGCGGATGGCGCCGGGGACCGTCATCCACCGGACCGGCGGCGACCGGATCCGGATCAAGTCGCTGCGCACCGGGCGGTATGTCCGGCTCGGCGGAGCGGACGGGCTCTCGCTGACGGCCGACGGCACAGCGGAAGAGGCGGAAGTGTTCGAGCGCACGGACTGGGGCTGGGGCAGCGTCACGCTGAAGAGCGCCGGCAATGGACTCTTCGTCACCGAAAGCGAGACAGGGCTGGCGGCTTCGGCTGCCGAGGCCAAGGGCTGGTTCGTTAAGGAGGCGTTCGGCTTCGAAGAGGGACCGGACGGTTCCTCGGTCTGGAAGTCGTGGGAAGGCCGGACGATCACCGCAGGAGAACAGGGCTTGACGGCCGCTGAAGCCGTGAACGGCGGCGCGGCAGCCGGCGGGGAGGAGCGCTTCGTGCTCGAGCTGCTCGAGGACGGGCTGAAGGCCGCGGTGGAGGCGGCGCGTCAGGCGGAGACGGCTATCGTGTTTCTCGGCAATTCGCCGTTCATCAACGGCAAGGAGTGCGTCGACCGGCCGGACCTGACGCTGGCGCCCGCCAAGGAAGCGCTGCTGCAGGCGGTGCTTGCGGCCAACCCCCGGACGGTGGCCGTGCTCGTCGGCAGCTACCCGTTCGCGGTGAACTGGGCGCAGGCGCATGTGCCGGCGATCCTGTACACGTCCCATGCGGGCCAGGAGCTCGGCCGCGCGGCGGCGGACGTGCTCTTCGGGGACTGCAGCCCGGCCGGCCGGCTCAACATGACCTGGTACAAGTCGGCCGCCGATCTGCCGGACCTGCTCGATTACGACATCATCAAGGGGAAGCGCACGTACCAGTATTTTGACGGTGAGGTGCTCTATCCGTTCGGCCATGGGCTGTCTTACACGGAATTCCGGTACCTCGAAGTGCAGGCTGCTCCCTCGGAAAATGGTGCGTTTAACGTCACGGTGACGGTACAGAATGCCGGCAGCCGGGCGGGAGATGAGGTTGTCCAGCTGTACGTCAAAGCGGGAGAGTCCCGGGTGCCGCGGCCGCTCAAGACGCTGGCCGGCTTCCGAAGAATCCACCTGCTGCCGGGCCAAACGGAGCAAGTGGAGTTTACCGTGGAGGCGCCGCAGCTGGCATTCTGGGACGTCACACGGGAGAAGTATTGCGTGGAAGAAGGGACATACCGGTTCATGGCCGGAGGCTCTTCCGGGAACCTTCCGCTGGCAGCGGAGCTTCCGGTGCAGGGGGAGCGGGTGCCGCCGCGCCGGCTGGATGAGAGCGTCGCTGCGGCGAACTATGACGATTATGAAGGCGTGACGATCGAGGAATGCCGCGAGGGCGGCACTAGTGTGCGGGCTTCGCGTGAGGGCAGCTGGATCGCGTTCCGGGAAGCGGCGCTTGGCGCTGGCGCTGCTGTTCTGGAGGCGCGGGTAACCGCCCCGCAGCCGGGCGGCCGGGTGGAAGTGCGGCTGGATGCCCCGGACGGACCGGCTGCAGGCAGCCTCACGGTGCCGCCGACCGGGGGATGGCAGGCCTGGACGACGGTTAGCACGGCGCTCGCGGATGCCGCGGGGGTGCGGGATGTGTACCTCGTCTTCGGCGGAGCCGTACAGCTTAGCTGGCTGCGGCTGAAGTGAAGCGGCCTGGAAGCGTGATGGGGCAGCAGCCGCGAAGAAAGTGATAGCGTTGATAGCAAGGTAAAGTTACGCCGATGGTAAGGGAGATCCAGCAGAGGATCTCCTTTTGTTTATTTCTGGAAATGATCTCCTTTCTCATTTGTAATGGGCTTCAAATAAATCGCGAAATCTATGAATTCTACACAAATCTACTAAATATTTCTTGTAGAGGTAACTGACCGGTGTTATAATCACTGACATACTTTAGCGGGCCCGGGAGATCGGAGCTCTGTTTTGGTATGCCCACACTCAGGTGATCGGAGGATGCGAATGGGAACACACATGCAGGGTACAAAAGATCGCAGCAGACCAAGGAAGCTGATCTCCTTGTCGCTGGCCCTTCTGCTGGCTGTTACGGGGACCGCCCCTGCAGCCTATGCGAGGGAGACGGGAGAAGGGACTTCCTCCTCTGGCACCGGACTTGCAGGACTCCCGCTGGAAGGTCTCCGCAGGGCGGCAGCCGTACCCGCGGAGCCGCCGGGCACGCTGGCCGGGAAGCATCTGGCCTATCTTGCCGAAACCATCGGCACGCGCCCGGCAGGGAGCGAACAGGAGGCACAGGCCGCCGCCTACATCAGCGGTGAATTCGCCAAGCTGGGCTTGGCGGTGGAGGAGCAGCCTTTTCATTACACGGTGAAGCAGCAGGGCCTGGAAGCGGAATTACATAACGAAGGCGGAGAGGAAGCGGGCGTCACATTAGCGGTATACGGGGAGGACTCGGCAGCGGTAACCGTCGATGTCTACTCGAAAAATATCATCGCGACGAAGCCGGGACTCTCGCCGAAACAGATCATCGTCGGAGCCCACTACGACTCGGTAACGGCAGGCAAAGGGGCCGACGATAACGCGTCCGGCGTCGCGGTCATGCTGGAAGCCGCCGAAACGGTGGCGAAGCTGGATTCCCCTTATACGATAAAGTTCATCGCGTTCGGGGCGGAAGAAGAGGGGCTCAGGGGTTCGAAGCATTATGCTGCCGGGATGACGGAAGAGGAGATCCGGAATACGGCTGTCATGATTAACCTGGATTCCCTGGCTGCCGGCGACAAGATGTACATATATGGCTCAGCGGGATCGGACGGATGGGTCCGGACCAGGGGGCTCGCCCTGGCCGAGAAGCTGGGACTGGCGCTCGAGACGAGTCCGGGGCTGAATCCGGATTACCCGAAGGGCACCACCGGGGATTGGAGCGACCATGCGCCGTTCAAAGCGAAGGGCATTCCGTACGCTTACCTGGAAGGGACGAACTGGGCGCTCGGAGACCAGGACGGATATACCCAGACGGTGAAGGACGGGGAGATCTGGCACACCCCGAAGGACACCCTCGCGTATCTCCGCGAGAACTATCCGGGGCGGATCGAAGAGCATCTGAAGACCTTCTCGCAGGTGCTGAGCGGGCTCCTCACCGAGGTGGGGGCGGCCGGCGAACTGCGGCTGAGCAGCGACAAAGCTTCGATGACGGAGAAGCGGGAGATCGAGGTAGGGTTTGACCTGCCTCCCGGCACGGAGCTAGGCGAGCTCACCTGGACCTATGGAGGCAAACCGCTCGAGGAGTGGAAGCAGTGGAGCGCCAAGAACAAGAGCTACTCGGGCCAACCGTTCATCTCCCTGGCCGGCGAACCGGTTGTGGAGGGCGGACGGGTGAAGGCGAAGATTGCCTTTGATCTCGTCTATACGCTCGGTAACGACGTGCCGACCTCCAATCTGCAGAACCGCTCGATCCGGGTGCTGTATCCGGAGCTGATCGGAACCTATCCCCTTGCGGTCAGCGGCCCTCAGGGGCTGATCGGCTCGTCGGATATCAAGCTGAACGTGTACGACAGCTACCACACGTACGATGAGCTGAAGCCGGCGATCGGGAAGCTCACCTCCCAGGCGAAGAACGGGAGGTATATCGATACCCGGGTCATCGGGAAGTCGGCGGAAGGCCGCGACATTCTGTTCACGGTCGTCGCCAAGGACCAGGCGTCCGTGGATACGTACCTGAACGAGACGGTGCCTGCGATGCTGGAGCATCCGAAAGAGATGCAGGAGAAGCTCGCTTCCGGGCAGCTGAGCGACGTCAAGGTGCCGGTCTGGATCAACAACATTCATCCGGACGAAGCGCCGGGTGTGGACGTCATACTGGACTTCCTGAAGACCCTCGCGGTGGAGGATCAGGTGACGTTCAAGACGAAGAACGGTGACGATGAGAACGCGGCCGAAACCGAGGTCACCCTGGATGTCAACAAGGCGCTCGACAACGTCATTTTCCTGCTGAACTATACGCAGAACCCGGATGGGCGGGTACACAATACGCGCGGGAACGCCAACGGCTTCGACCTCAACCGCGACAACTCCTACCAGACCCAGCCGGAGACGCAGGCAGTCACACGGGAGATTGCGAAGTGGTCGCCGCTCTCGTTCCTGGATCTCCACGGCTTTGTCGGCGGCTTCCTGATTGAGCCGTGCACGCCGCCCCATGATCCGAATTTCGAATACGACCTGCTCATGGACGGGATGCTGGAGCAGGCGAGGGTGATGGGCCGTGCGGGCATTGCCAATACGAGCTATGACTCCTACGAGATTCCGCTGGAGGATTATGAGAACGCCTGGGACGATTTTACTCCGGCGTACACGGCCATGTATGCGATGGAGCACGGGGCGCTCGGTCATACGATCGAGATTCCGGAGCTCAACCAGGAGTCGCAGAAGGCGCTCTACTATGCGGGTCTTGCCGCATTCCAATACGTGATCGACAACAAGACGAAGCTGTTC
The DNA here is from genome assembly GCF_000250655.1 of Paenibacillus mucilaginosus 3016. Classification (NCBI taxonomy): domain Bacteria; kingdom Bacillati; phylum Bacillota; class Bacilli; order Caryophanales; family Paenibacillaceae; genus Paenibacillus; species Paenibacillus mucilaginosus. The sequence continues at coordinate 5,880,157 of NC_016935.1, read as the reverse complement.
TCCAACCAGCTGGAATACTACAAGCGCGGTGTGGAGGGAGAGGACAACCGGGCCGTCGACACCTGGTTTGTGAATGCGAAGGGCGAAGTGATCGGGCGTCCGCGCCAGAACCCGAATGAGAGCTTTTTCCCTGACTATTACGTGCTGCCCGTATCCGGAAAACTGCAGGACAACCCGCTCGAAGCCCACCGGATGGCTGAATATCTCCTGCACAACGGAGTGAAGGTCGAACGTTCGACCGAAGCGGTGAAGATCGAAGGCACCGATTATCCGGCCGGTTCCTATGTCGTTGACATGCGCCAGGCCAAACGCGGATACGCCAATGTCGTGCTGTACGACGGCTCGGACGTATCGGATTGGGAGGCCATGTACGCCGAGATCGTCCAGAATTTTGCCGAGCTGCGCGGGTTCGACCGGTACACGGTACGCAAGCCGGGGGCGTTCACCGGAAAAACGGCGGCGGTGACTTCGGTGACCATACCGGCATCGGCCCAGGTGGGGAATCATGCTTCTTATGTTGTGCGCAATACGAATAACGCGGCGATTCAGGCGGTGAATGAACTGCTGGGTCAGGGCAAAAAGCGTGCAGCTGCTCGTCGGGGGCGGCGAAGGCTATGAGATGGGCGATTTCCTCGTCGCCCGGGAGGATCTGGCGGGGGTAAGCGGCCGTTATCTGCTCGACTTCGTGCCTTACGACGGGGCGGCGGCCGGGAAGCTCCTCAAGAGCCCGAAGGTTGCTGCGGTCGGCAGCGGAGAGACGGCCTTCGTGCTGAAGGGGCTCGGCTTCAGCCTGTCCGAGACGGAAGCGGGAAGCGACGTGATCGTCGATGATGCGGGTGCCGCCGACAAGGCGTTGATCGCGGCGGGCAAGCCGTACGTCGGGTACGGTGCGGATGCGCTGACGCTGGTCAAAGAGGAGGGCCTGCTGCCCGGGTTTGATTTTGACATGACGGATCCTTACCATGAGGGGCTGTTCCGCTCGAAGCTGGTGCAGACGTCGCTGATTACGGCGCAGTATGACCGGGAGGAGTACTTGTATACGGCTGCCGGGACCTGGATTACTTCGGTTCCTCAGGGGGCGCAGGTGCTCGTGAAGGCCAGCAGCGACGCGAATTTCTTCAAAGCCGGCTGGTGGCCGGGTCATGAGGAGGCCAAGGGTCAGGTCATCGGGCTGTCGAGCCGGGAGAACGGACGAAGCATCACGCTGTTCGCGAATACGCTGACGAACAAAGCCCACCCGCAGCATCAGTTCCGCCTGCTGGCCAATGCCATCTATACGGCGGCGATTGGGCTCGAGCCTAACCGCAAAGCGGACCGGTACGAAGTGGCGTATGCGGAGAAGCCGCAGTCGTTCAAGAAGAACAGCGAAGCTTCCGTCCGGATCGAAGTGGAGAACAAGAACGGGGTTGACGCGCAGGCGACGCTGGTCGTAGCTTTGTACGAGAAGGCCACGAACAAGATGGCGGATTACGCGTATGTGACCAAGAGCATCGAGCCGGGCGCGAAGACCGTGGTTTCGACGGGCCTGCACATTCCGGACTCCGATCGGTATGAAGTGCGCGTCTTCGTCTGGGACAACTGGAATCAGGCGAGGGCTCTGGCCGAGCCGCTGAAGGTTCAGGTGCTTCCATAGGCGCCTCGACAGGAGCTTTGATAAGGCTTTAATAGAAGCTTTGATAGAAGCTTGATAGAAGCTTTGATGAAAGCTTGCTTCTTCACTTCGATAAAGAGAAGGTGTAACGACCATGAAAAAAACCATGTCCTCATTTCTCATACTTCTGATGCTGCTGCTCTATGTGATCCCTGCAGTCCAAGGGGCGGATTACGGTGTCAGCGCATCCGTGAACGGCAGCACCGTGGAGCTGAGCGGCAGCGGGGCTGGCGGCACCGGCCAAGTCACGCTGGTCATCCTGCGCGAGAGCGACGGAACGCGGGTCCATATTGACCAGACGGCTGCAGACGGGAACGGCTCTTATGCCTTCCGCACCGTCCTGGATGGAGGGGACTATCAGGCGGTCGTCTCCACGGGGGAGGAAATCTTTCTCTCCCCTGTATTTCAAGTTCAGGCCGGCGGCTCCGGAGGTGACGGGGGGAACGACGGGGGCGGCGATGGCGGCAGCGGTGACAGTGACAATGACAGTGACGGTGACGGTGACGGTGACAGTAACAGCGACAGCGGCGGAGTAACGGCTGCGCCGTCGGCACCGGCCGCACCTGCGGCCCCACAGAAGCCGGCCGAGCCTCAGGCACCGGCCAAGCCGGGGGAGCCTGCTGCTGCAGCACCGGCCTTCGGCGACCTGGAGCCGGTGGCTTCCTGGGCGGGACCGGCGATCCGGTCGCTTGGCGCCAAAGGGATCGTGAACGGCGTGAGCGAAGGAAGCTTTGCTCCGCTGAAGGAAGTGACCCGGGCGGAGTACCTGGCGATGCTCCTGCGCGCTTACGGCAAGGTCGACTTGGAAGCCCAAGCGAGCTTCAGCGACGTGTCGCCTCGGGACTGGCACTACAGCGTGGTGGCCTCCGCCGTGGCACAGGGCCTGGTCGAAGGCGTCGGTGACAACCGGTTCGAGCCGGACCGCTCGATTACCCGCGAAGAGATGAGCCTGATGACCGCCCGGCTGCTTACTGGGATTGGCGGCAAGAAGGCCGTCCAAGCGGAGGAAATCCTCCGGGTATTCAAGGACCGTGAATCCATCGCGCCTTATGCCGCAGAAGCCGTGGCCCTGCTCGTGCAGGAAGGTATCGTTAACGGCATGACGGAAGATACGTTCGAACCGAAGGGTATGGCGAACCGGGCCCAGGCTGCCGTGATCTTGGCCAGGCTGCTGGGGCTTGCCTCCTGACGCATCATTCGAAGACATCATCCGAAGACATCATCCGCTAGACTTCACAATGGACATGATCCGATCGGCATCACAAGAGACAACATCCGATAGACATCACAAGAGACATCAACCAATAGACATTGCATCACAGGACCCACCATCCAATAGACATAACGACAGACGGCTGCATCGGCGATGCAGCCGTCTGTCGTTTGTTCCGAAGGAGCACGATGGGCGCTGTATGGGACCGCCGGCGGTGACGGTACCATACTCTATCTTATGTAAATCTAGCAGACATGCATGTGCGGCCACCCTCTTGCAAACGCACATTCTTCACTTGGCCCAACCGCGAAAGGGCTTACCTTCATACAATGTCATTACCTAGAGCGGAAGGAGGCGGCAGCGATGGGTTGCGTAGGCGGAACAGGCGGCGTATGGACCAGCACAGGCGTGATTCTGGTTCTCTTCATCCTTCTGGTTATCGTTTCCAAAGCTTTCATCTAATTTGAGATGAAGGCCCATGCATGAAGCACAAGAGCCCGCTGCGCTGCAGCGGGCTCTTGGCTTGTTTGGGTTAAGATGGGCGGGGAAGAAGGCGGTCCAAAAGCATTCCGATACCCCATGAAAAGGACATCCCGTTCACTGGTGGAGATAGAGGAACTGTGATTCGCTATTACCCGATTTTATAGTTCACTGCGGGAAATAAAGGAACGGAGATGCGTTATGGCGCCGATGATGCGGGTGATCTAAGGAAATGTCGGTACATAAGAAACCTGAGTTCAGCTACCCGAGAATCGTCCACCGATCCTCCCGGACGCATCCCTCACGATGCCCTTAGAGCCAGGTGCTCTTCTCCTGATACGGCTTTCGGGATGTAGGGGGCGTGTCGCCCGCCGGATATCCGATGAAGACGGAGCCGATTACCTTGCGGTTCTCGGGAGACCCGAGGAACGCATGCAGACGCTCGTCGCGGGCCAGGCCGATCCCGCGCGTCCGCCAGACCGCGCCGAGACCAAGCTCCTGCGCCGTAAGCCACATCGAGTGGATCGCGCAGGCGGCGGCATACTCGTTGTCTTCGGAGGAGGCTTCGTCCCCAGGGACGATGTCGGCCGTCACGACGATCACGAGCGGGGTGCTCTCGAGCACGTGCAGCGATTCTTTTACAAGGTGGGGCTTCGTCGGGAAGCGTTCCTCCAGGAAGGTGCGTGCGATCGCTTCGAAGCGGGCTTTGGCCTCGCCCCGCACGACATAAAAATGCCAAGGCTCACGCAGCCGGTCGTTCGGCGCCCAGGTGGCCGCCTCCAGCAGCTTGTGAATGTTCTCTTCTTCCACTTCACGGGGCTCGTATGCCCGGACGGCTCTGCGGCTTTTTAACAGTTCGGTGGCGCTCATGGTTCATCATCCTTCGGCTGGTATATTGGTCAGATCAGCATCCCATCTGTCCATCTCACAATCTCAATCTATCACTTTACCATATTCTAGCGGACAGGAGAAGGCGGAACAGCGGGGAAGCAGGAATCTTCTGGAGGCGTGTCGAAGTTTTGGGAGAAAGCCCGGATGTTGACTATTTCAAGCGGAGAAAGGATGAGGTTGATGCGTAAATCGATGGTGATTTCCTTGACGGCAGCTCTCGCATGCCTGGGACCGCTGGTTCCCGCCGCGTCGGCGGCCGAGCCTGTTCCCTCCAACCTGTCGGTAAAGTGGGATGGGGAGCCGGCAGCGCTGGCCAACAATGCGTTTCTGCTGGACCATATCCTCTACTCGCCTTATCAGCCGGCGGCTTCCGCGATGGGGGCCGAAGCGAAGTGGGATGCGGCATCCAAGACCCTCCGGCTGCACAAGGGGACGGTCGAGGTCGAATTGACGGCCGAGCCTTCTGCGGTGGAAGGAGCCGAGCCGGATGGGGCGCCGCTGCTTGTCATCGGGGAGAATGCCTACGTGCCGGTGCGCTTCGTATACGAGCGTTTCGGCTACAAGGTGGGGTATGACCAGACGACCCGCACCGTGCTCATCACCTCGGAGGGGATGGCTGACGCTGACCGCCACGAGGCGGCGATCCTGACCGACCTCGACCCGGACAAAGCGACCGGCATGCGCATTGAGGGGATTACCGGGGACGCGCAGGGGCGTCTCTACACCGTCGATATGGACTCCAAGCGGCTGTTCCGGATTCTGCCCGAAACCGGCAAAGCCGAGGTGCTGACGGTGCTGCCGCGGCCTGCCACCGGCATGACCTTCGGGCCGGACGGCGCGCTGTATATGGCCAGCGGCGGGGGCCAGGGCGTGGAAGGCGTCATCCTGCGCGTGCCGGCTGACGTGCTCCAGGGCGGCGCGTTCGACGCCTCCAAGGTCGAGACGTTCGCCAGCGGCACGAACGGGGCCAACGGGCTTGTCTTCGACGGCAGCGACCGGCTTTTCGTCAGCGGCGGGGTCACCGGGAACGTATACGGCATCACGCCGGAGGGCAAGAGCACCGTATGGTCGAGCGGGCTTAAGGCCGAGCGGGAGGAGCAGAAGATCACGGTGAACGGGCTTGCCTTCGATAAGGAAGGCCGGCTGACGATCGCCAACACCAGCTCCGGCGAGATCTGGAAGGCGCCGGTGAATTCGGCGGACGGATCGATCGGAACGCCGGAGCTCTTCGCGAAGAGCCCGCTGCTGTACGGTGCGGACGGCATTGCCTTTGGACCCGACGGTGTGCTGTATGTGTGCGCGAACGAGCGCAACGCCATTGTGAAGGTGACGCCGAACGGCGAGGTATCGGAGCTGGCGGCCAATACCAATGAAGGGCCGCTGGAGTTCCCGGCGAGCGTGCACGTGATGGGCGGAGCGCTGTATATCAGCAACTTCGACCTGCCGCGCGGGACGAACATGCCGAACGAGCCGGGGATCGGATCGTCGATCGCGAAGATCGGCCTGCAGGGAACGGAAGCGGGCGGAACGCATTCTCACCGCTAAGCTTCTGCATCAACCGGGCGGACCCGCGGGTCTGCCCGGTTTTGTTGAAATAAGCAGATAGATCAGCTCGCTTTAACTCCTTCCCGTCATCTGATGCAAGAGAAATTTCAACAGAACCACGGATGTACTCCTCGAAAGGACCCCGATCAGGAGTTTTTCTTTTTTTATAATATTCCTTGACAGGAATATTCCTTATGAGGTATATTTAGGTCAACAAGAAGATAACCAGAGCGATGAAGGAGATGAGAGGATACAGACAGACCAAGTAACGAGGTGAGCCGCATGTCGGGGAAGAAACCAGGCATGGATAGGACGACGCTCAGCGCACTGGCCGAACCGAATCGAATGGACATCGTCGAACTCTTGCGTGACGGCCCCTTAACCGTGGGGGAGATCGCCGGCCGGCTGGGACTTCGCCAGCCTCAAGTCTCGAAGCATCTGAAGGTGCTGAGCGACAGCGGGATTCTGGAAGGAAAGGCCGATGCCAACCGCCGGATCTACAAGCTCCGGCCCGAGCCCTTCGAGGCGCTGGATTCTTGGGTGAAGTCCTTCCGGCGAAGCATGGAAGAGCGATTCGACCATCTGGAAGCGTACCTGCGGGAGCTGCAGAACAAGGACCCATCATCCTTTTAATCCAAAAATCAATATATATCTGAGGAGGAATAACAATGACAACGAACGCGATGGTTTCGAGAGTAGAAAATGAACGGGTGCTGGTACTGGAGCGGGTATTCAATGCACCGCGCGAGCTGGTGTTCCGGATGTTCAAAGAACCGGAGCATCTCCAGCGCTGGTGGGGGCCGAGAGGGTGGGAGGTACCGGTGTGCCGCATCGATTTCCGTCCGGGCGGTGTATGGCACTACTGCATGAAGTGCGTGGATCCGAACCAGGGTGATTTTTACGGGATGGAATCCTGGGGAAAAGGCGTCTATAAGGAGATTGTCGAGACGGAGAAAATCGCCTATACGGATTACTTCTCGGATGCCGAGGGCCAAACGAACGACTCCATGCCGTCAACTGAAGTAACGCTGGAATTCATCGACCTGGGCGGGCAGACGAAGCTGGTCAACCGTGGGGAATACGTGTCCGCGGAAGCGCTCAAGACCGTCATGGACATGGGCATGCTGCAGGGCATCACCGAAACGTGGGACCGTCTGGAAGAGCGCCTGAACGAAGTCAAGTAAGCGAAACAGAGGGACAGCCGCCGGGCTCGGGAGCCGGCGGCTGTTTGCTTTTGGCTGGACTAACAGATGAGGGGAAATGCGTATATGCAGCTAAACGAAGATGACCGGGAGCTGATTGGGATCTATCAGCGGGCGGGCGGCGAGCTGGCGCAGGCCATCGAAGGGCTGAGCGGCCGGGACCTGGACCGGACCAGGGAACCGGGCAAGTGGTCGATCCGGGAGATTGTGCATCATATCGTGGATTGTGATATGAACTATTTTCAGATTAACCGTTATGCGCTGGCGGACACGGGGGAGACCTACTTCTTCCCTGTATTCGACGCGGGGGTGTGGAACCGGACCATGCAGCACGCGATGCGCTCCGTAGAGAGGGAAGTCAAGTTGTTCGGGGCGATGCGGGACTACATTGCCTATCTTTGCACCGTGCTGCCCGGAGCGATGGACCGGACACTGGTTCACGAGCACGGCAGGGCGCAGGTTCGTGACGCCATCCGCCATGACATTGCGCATGCCGCGCATCACATCCGGCAGATCCGGGAGACCCGAAGCGTACACCGCCTGTAATTGGCGCAGGCATGAGGTTCGGTGAAGCATGAGGTCCGGAGAGGTGAGAAAAGGTTGGGCTGGGGGTGGCCGCCGGGAGGGGAGCCGGGCAGCAAGCAGGCGCGATCCTGTCCGGTGAGGCTTCCTCCGCAGAACCGTCTGGTCCACGTCGGACAAAAGTAAGCTAGTAACGTCAAGGTAAGTTCTTGCGGAGAGGGCCGGCTTCCGTTACGCTGTGGGAAGTACCATGCGAGGAGGATGACCGAATGAACTACAGACAGCTTGGACATACGGAGCTTCGCGTCAGCGAGGTGAGCTTCGGCACCTGGGCCATCGGCGGCAGCTGGGGGCAGACGAGTGACGAGGAAGCACTGCGCGGGCTGCAGCGTGCGATGGATGAAGGCGTGAACTTCTTCGATACGGCAGATGTATACGGTTCCGGCCATGCGGAGGAGCTTCTGGCGAAGGCGACCCGCGGGCAGGAGGACCGGATCCATATCGCGACCAAATTTTGCCGCGCAGGAGACATTCACGATCCGGCGACATACTCGGAAGAGCAGGTGCGCAGCTACTGTGAGAATTCGTTGAAGCGGCTGCAGCGCGAGCGCATCGACCTGTACCAGATCCACTGTCCGCCGCTGGCGATCCTGAAGGACGGCACGGTCTTCGAGGTGCTGGACAAGCTGCAGCAGGAAGGCAAGATCCGCCATTACGGCGTCAGCGTGGAGACGGTGGAGGAAGGATTGTTCTGCCTCGGCGTGCCTGGGGTGAAAGCGCTTCAGGTGATCTTCAACCTGTTCCGCCAGAAGCCGGCCGAGGAGCTGTTCCCGGCGGCCAGGGAAGCGGGCGTGGGCATCCTGGCCCGCCTGCCGCTGGCCAGCGGCCTGCTCACCGGCAAGTTCACGGAGGAGACGACCTTCGAAGCGGACGATCACCGGAGCTTCAACGCCAACGGCGAGCATTTCAATGTCGGCGAGACGTTCGCCGGGCTTCCGTTCACCACGGGCGTGAAGCTGTCCAGAGAGCTCGCGTGGATCGCCGAGGGCCGCGAAAGCATGGCGCAGGCGGCGATGCGCTGGATTCTCGAAGACGCGAACATCACATGCGTCATCCCGGGCTTCAAGAACGTGCGCCAGGTGGAAGACAACCTGCGGGCGGCTGGAGCTCGTCCGTTCACAGCGGAGGAGCTGGAGCGGCTGCGTTCGTTCTACCGCGAATCGGTGGCTTCGCAGATCCGCGGGCCTTACTGACGGCTGGGGCGGTCAGGCCGGGTGAGCCGCACTCCCCGTAAGCAGGATCAGCGGCTTCGCCGTCCTTTACGGACGATGCGCGTATTGCAAAAAACCTCTCCGATTCCCGCGAAGCGACGCGCGGAAGGCCGGAGAGGTTTTCTTTTTGCGGAAAAAAAGGGAGATTTCAATCAAAGCTGCAAGCGCAGGCTGATCTATGAATCGGATAGGGCCGCTATGTATCGGTGTCCCAGACGGATTCGCCGTTATAGGCGCTCGGTGCCGCGCTGAACATGCATTGTCCCTGTCCGGGAGCGATGCTCAGGATGGCGGGGAAGCTAGTCCGCGGGCGGATGAACAGGAGGCCCTGCCGGAGGCAGTGGTAGAGATAGATGCCGGGCTGTCCTTCATGAAATCCCATGCGCTCAAGCGTCCTGCGGCCGGCCGCCGATACGGCGTGCGCGATGATGCGGCGGATAAAAAAGCCCTGCCGCCTCAGCCGGGTGAGATGCTTCGAAAGCAGATCGAACAGGTAGGCGGCCCGCAGGCGCGGATACCTCATCTTGTCGATCGCTATGCCGCAGAGATAAGCGTCGTACGGGCCGATTCGCCGGTAAGGCAGGGTGTGCCGTTCCACCCTTTGTTCGTCAAAGCTGCCGCTGCGGATCTCCCGGTAAATCGCATGGGGAATCGGATAGAGAGAAACGTAGCCCATCAGTTCCTCGCCGTCCCATACGGCAATATCCGTGCGTGGATTTACCCGGAGCCGCCGCTCCGTCGTCGCTGCGTCAATCCGGTGGCTTGGAGGGAACACTTTGGCGTCAAGCGCAAGCAGTCGTTCCATGTTCCCACAGTGAATATATGCAATGCAGAAAGTCCCAACTCCCAACTTGGTGTAATGGCGGGCTACCCCATCTATATTCCGCCGCTCCACGGCGTATTCCTGCCGGCCGGCGCCTCTTCAAAAGAACTTTACAATTCCGCAACGTCCTCTTAACGCCCCCATAACAACGATCCCGTATACTTCAGTAGGCATACCAGACGATAACAGATTCGGGAGGGTTCTCATTTCTCATGCAAAAGAAGCGCAAAACCATCGGACTCATCGGACTATTGACCGTACTCGCCCTGACCGGATGCGGTACCAAAGCCCAGCCGGGCGCATCCGCCCCGGCGGCCGGAGCAGGAACACAGGAGAGCGCCGCCGCGTCCGGCACTTTGTCGGGAACGCTGAATTTCTATACGTCCCAGCCCGAGGAGGATGTGACGAAGCTTGTCGCCGCCTTCCAGGGCAAGTATCCGGACGTGCGGGTCGCCCCGTTCCGTTCGGGAACCGAGGAGGTCATCGCGAAGGTGCAGGCGGAGAAGCAGGCCGGCAAGGTGCAGGCGGATCTGCTGCTGCTGGCCGACAGCGTCACCTTCGAATCGCTGAAGCGGCAGGATCTGCTCGCCGCATACCAGTCGCCGGAAGCGGCCAAGCTTCCGCCGGGCTACGCCGACGGGGACGGAGCCTACACCGGCACCAAAATCATCGCCACCGTGCTCGCCGTCCATACAGGCAAGGTGAAGACCGTGCCGGCTTCGTGGAAGGCGCTCGCGGCGCCGGAGAACAAGAATGCGGCCGTAATGCCTAGCCCGCTGTATTCCGGCGCGGCCGCTTACAATATCGGCGTGTTCACCCGGACGGAGGGCTTCGGCTGGGACTATCTCCGCAGCCTCAAGGAGGGCGGCATGACGGTCGTCAAGGGCAACGGGGCCGTCCTGAAGTCCGTCGCCTCGGGGGAGAAGTCCATGGCGATGGTGGTCGACTACCTCGTCGCACGGGAGAAGGCCAAGGGCTCGCCGGTCGATCTCGTGTACCCGTCCGAAGGGGTGCCGGTGATCACCGAGCCGATCGCGATCGTCAAGAACAGTCCGAACCGGAAGCTGGCCGAAGCATTCGTGGACTTCGTGCTCTCGGAGGAAGGGCAGACGCTGGCCTCCAAGCTTGGCTATACGCCGCTTCGCGAAGGGGTGCCAGCCCCGCAGGGCTTGAAGGCTCTGAAGGACATCAAGGTGCTGTCCGCCAGCCCGGCCGAGCTCGTGGAAGCGCGGGAAGCGGATAAGAAGCAGTTCACCGAGGTGTTCGGCCAATAATGGAGGAGCTCCGGGAACTGCACAGAGGGAAGGGTACGTCCGGGGGAGCAGCGTCTGCCGCTGAAGCCGTCATGGGGGAAGCCGGTGCGGGGGAGAAACTCACAGGGCTGAGAGAACGGCACGGGGGGCTGCAGGAGCAGAGGCCTAAGGGAAGCCGGCGGAAACCTTTAACGGCCTCCTTCCGTAGGGCTGGAGGCCATCTGCTGCGGTACGCCGGCCTCGCGCTGCTGCTCCTGTTCTTCGTGCTGCCGCTGCTGAAGCTGGCCGGCCTGAGCTTCATGGATGAAGCGGGCCTGACGCTGCGCCACTACGGGGAGCTCCTGCGGGAGCCCCGTCTGCTGCGGTCGCTGCGCGATACGGCGGTCATCGTGGGCGGCGCCTCCGGGCTGTCGCTGCTCCTCGGAGCGGCTGCGGCCTGGTTCATGGCCTATACCGACCTGCGGGGCAAGCGCTGGCTGCATGCGCTGCTGCTCCTGCCGTTCCTGCTGCCGTCCTACGTGCTGACGCTGTCCTGGTCGTCGCTGCTCGGCACACAGGGCTGGCCGGCGGCCCTGCTCCGGACCATCTCGCCGGAGGCCGAGCTGTGGAGCGTCTACAGCTATGGCGGGATCATCCTCGTGATGGGGCTCCCATCACTTCCCGCTCGTCTATCTGCTCGCATTGGACACCCTGCGGCGCATCCCGCGGGAGGCGGAGGAGGCGGCCCGGGCTTCGGGGCTCGGCCGCTGGAAGACGCTGCTCCTCATCACGCTGCCGCTGGCCGCGCCGGGGCTGACCGGCGGGGCGCTGCTGGCGTTCCTCGCGTCGCTCGACAACTTCGGCATCCCGGCCTTCCTCGGCCTGCCCGCGGGCATCTCCGTGCTGAGCACGCGCATCTACGAGGAGACGGTCGGCTTCGGACCGTCGGCATTCCCGAGAGCGGCGTCGCTGTCGGTGCTTCTCGCGGTGATCGCCGCGGGCGGCGCCCTGCTGCAGCGGCTCTCGGTCCGCCGCGGCGGGGTGCCGGAGACGCGTGCGCCGGAGACGGCCGCCCGCCTGCACCTCGGGCGGTGGCGACCGGCAGCCGAAGCGGCATTCGCCGGCGGGCTGCTCCTCGTGACGGTGCTGCCGCTGCTCTCGATGACCGCCACCTCGCTGAAGCGGGCGTACGGTCTGCCCTTCGGGCCGGCCAACGCCACGCTCGCCAATTACCGCTACATCCTGCTCGAGACCCCGAAGGTGTGGCGGGCCATCGGCAACTCGCTGCTGCTCTCAGGGGCTGCGGCGGCCGTCATCCTGGTCCTCGGGACGGCGATCGCCTATCTGTGTGTCCGACGGCCATCCCGGTGGACAAGAGCCGCGGAGCTTGGACTCGCGCTGCCTTATACCCTGCCGGGCATCGTCTTCGGACTGGCGATGATCCTGACCTGGATGGAGCCGCTGCCGGGATGGAATCCGGGGATCTACGGCTCCGGGGCGATCCTGTTCATCGCCTATGTCTGCCGGTTTCTCGTGCTGCAGCTGCGGGCGGGCCTGGCGGCGTTCGCCCTAGTGGACCCTTCGATGGAGGAGGCGGCCCGGGCGGGCGGTGCCGGACGTACGGCGGTCTGGCGCACCGTGCTGCTGCCGCTGCTCCTGCCGGGCCTGGCCGGCGGCGCGCTCCTCGTCTTCTTCACGGCGCTGACGGAGCTGACGGTCTCCGCGCTGCTCTGGTCGCCGGGAGCCGAGACGATCGGCATCACGGTCTTCGGCTTCGAGCAGGGGGGCGACACGGTGTATTCCACGGCGCTGTCGACGCTTCTAGTGCTCCTGCTGGGGGCAGGCTGTGGCCTGATGGCGGGGATACGGCATTTTGCAGGAAAGAGAGGCATCAGGAAAGCATGAGCATGGGAAATACGATAAAGGCCGCCCGAACGGAAACGGGAGGGGCCGGAAGGCAGCCCCAGGCAGCTCCTCTGATCGAGCTGCGGGGCGCCTCCAAGACGTTCGGCGGCGATCCGGCGCTGCATCCGGTCGACCTGAGCCTGGCGCTGGGCGAATTCACGGCGGTGCTCGGTCCTTCCGGCTGCGGCAAAACGACGCTGCTGCGCCTGCTCGCCGGCTTCGAGGCCCCGAGCTCCGGCGAGATTCGGATGAACGGGACGCTTGTCGCCGGAGGCGGCGTGCTCGTGCCGCCGGAGCAGAGAGGCCTCGGCATGGTGTTCCAGCACTTCGCGCTCTGGCCGCACATGACGGTGGCCGAGCATATCCGGTTTCCGCTGCGGCACAACCGGCATCAGGAGCCGGCGGCCTCCCGCGAGGAGCGGGTCCGCGAAGTGATGGAGGCGCTCGGCCTCTCGGCCCTGGCGGACCGCCGGCCGCATCAGCTCTCCGGCGGCCAGAAGCAGCGGGTGGCGCTCGGACGCGCGATTGCGCCCCGCCCCCGGCTGCTGCTGATGGACGAGCCGCTGAGCGCGCTCGATGCCCTGCTCCGGGTGGAGATGCGCCGGGAGATCCAGGAGGCGCACCGGCTGAGCGGGGCCGCGGTCGTATACGTGACCCACGATCAGGGAGAGGCGCTGGCCATGGCCGACCGGGTGATCGTGATGAACCAGGGGCGGATCGAGCAGGCGGGCCCTCCCGAGGAAGTGTACATGCGCCCGGAGACTCCGTTCACCGCCCGGTTCGTCTCGAAGGCGAACCTGGTGGAGGGCAGCTGGGAAGAGGGCGGGTTCCGGCCGCGGGCGGGAGGCTCGGCGGAGCTGTGGGCCTGCGAGGAGCCGCCGCCTGCCTTCCGGCAGCACGGGGTGATGCCGGTCCGGCCGGGCGAGCTGATGCTGGGCTTCGCTGGCGGAGGCGGCATACCGGGCCGGGTGACCGCCGCCCAGTTCCAGGGCAGTGAATACCACTATTACGTCGACACGGGCACGGAAGTGTGGGAGATCCATGCCACCGACCGGTTCGCCCTTGGCTCCCACGTCACGGTGTACTGGGGCGGAGGGAATTCCTTCCCTCAGGCCTGATCGGATGGCGGGGCGGAAGAAGGGGATCGGAAGGCAGCGCCAAAAAGACCAAGGGACCGCGAGGGCCCTTGGTCTTTTGGTGGTTGTGTTCCGCCTCATCGCGCGGACAAAAGCAAAAAAGCCGGCTTCGCAGCGGGCTTCGCTTCACATACAAGAATCAAAATCTCGCCAGGGCTCGATTTGATCTTGCGGTGTACTCCGTATCATACGGAAGCACTGTTGACGGGAACCGCTCCGACACCGGTTTTGCGGAGCTTGACGGTGAAGGAGGTCTCGCCGGGACGGGAGTCGAAGGAGAGCACGCCGGCGTGCTGCTCTACGAGCTGCTTGCAGATCGCAAGGCCGAGCCCGGTGCCGGTGGTCTTGCTCGTGACGAACGGCGAGAAGAGCTTGTCCTTGACGTCCGGGGGAATGCCCGGGCCGTTGTCCGTTACCCGTATATAGGTGTGATCCCGGTCCTCGAAGCCGTGGATGGATATCATCTTGGGCTCGGAGGGCTCCATGTGCTGTACCGCATCGATGCTGTTGTTGATGAGATTGATCAGCACCTGCTGCATCCCGACCTGCTGTACGCGCAGCCGGATGTTCGGGCCTTCCACGCCGGAGAGCAGCTCGATGCCTTCGCTGCTGAGACGCGGTGCAACCAGATTCACAATGCCCAGAATGAGCTCTTCCATGCCGACCTCGCGGAAGGGCTCCTGCTCTTTGTTCTTAGAGAAGTTCAGGAAGTTGTTGATGTGCATCTGGATCGTGTTGAATTCTTCCTGAATGATCGATACGTAATGCTTCACGGCGCCTGCCGATTCGGCCGGAATCTTCGAGGTCAGCAGCTTCAGGAACCCGGAGATCGTGGTCAGCGGGTTGCGGATTTCGTGCGCCATGCTGGCCGCCAGCTTGCCGGCCATCTGCAGCCGCTCCTTGTGCATCTGGGTCATGGCCGAGTCGAGCTGCCGCTGGGAATGCTCCCAGAAGCCCGAGGATATCACATACTGGATCTCATCGATCCGCCCATGAATGCGGGGCATGTCGGAGATCAGCTCGTCTCCGGAAACCAGGCCTTCCGTATACAGCTCGGTGGAGGAGGCCAGCAGGATGGAACGCCATAGATGGGAGCTCTCCAAAAGATGGGTGGGCGGCGTGCTCATCGATACATGATAGCGGGTGAGCGCCGGAATCACCGGGAAGAGCGGGTGAAGCTCCAAAGGGATATGCCAGTCATTGACCAGGTGAAAATAGGATTCGGCCGTCCGCAGCAGCTCTGCGGAATCATACCTTCCGGGAAAGCGTTCTTCCACTCCGCTGACCCACTGAGTGATGATGGGATTCATTCGCGTTAACAGCAATCCTTGAAGGGTAGTAGACATCCTGCCTGCATATGCTCCTTTTGTGTATCAATCCATATGGAGTTGTCTGCGGTCGATTTCATCCCGCAGCAAGCGGATGAAGCTGGGCTCCAGTTTCAAATCGAGAGCCAGGAGATAGGCCTCCAGAAGATCTTCATCCGATAATTTTTCAAGGGAATGATTCAAGCTGGTAACCTCCAAAAGGACAAATTCTCACGAGATCAGAAGATTTGTGCCAAGGTAGAATGGTGCAGATTCTGATGATCGCTGATCACGCATGGACTGCCCCTGCAGACAGTACAGCCGCTTGGGTTAGACTAACGGCAGCCCGGCAGCCGTGGAACAGGATGTTCGGTAGGCCCGTGGCTTTGCGTCCTCCCCTTTAGAGGAGTTTGCCTTTGTCGGAAGTTATACTTCTATTGTATTGATTCCTGGCGTATTTGTATAGACTCCAAGACCTGCTTTCGATACATTTCACCTTACAAAACGAGTCTTTTGCCCTGAAAAACAGGTAAAAAATAGAAAAAATGCAACAAGTGAGCGGGGAGATGCGTTAAAAGTTTGTGGAAATTAAATCCATATATAGAAATAAGGAGTGTGTTTTAGGATGAATTATCGGAAGAAATCCTTTTCTCGTACCCGTTTACTAGGGACCTCCCTGCTGCTGTCCTCCCTGCTGCTGACGGCGGCAGGACCGGTTTCGGCCCAGGATGCGGCGGGTCCTGCTGCGGAAGGAGCGCATTTCTTTTTCTCCTCAGCCGCCAGGCACAATGTCGTCATGGATGATGCAGGGTCCCTGTGGTATTGGGGCAATAAGGCACAGGTCACCGGCGGGGAGACCATCGTTCACGACAACAAGCCCGAGAGGATCATGAGTCTCGCAGGCGCAAAACAAGTTGCGGCTTCCGTGAAGCGGAATCTGATCCTGAAAGAGGACGGGACGGTGTGGACCTGGTCCTGCGACTGGGTGATCGACCCGATGACGGGAGAGGGAGGGTCGAAGTTTTCCGTCCCCCAGCAGATCACGGGGTTATCCAATATCGTGAAAGTATCTGCCGGCATGTCCCTGTACGCCGCGCTGGATAAGGAAGGCCGGGTATGGATGTGGATCGATCCGCCCTATGGTACGGGAGAAGCGAGTCCCGTTTCCGATCTGTCGGATGCAGTCGATATCTCGGCAGGCATTGGCTCTCTTGTTATCGTTAAAAAGGATGGAACCGTATGGCAGTGGAAGCAGTTCGAGGGCTTTAACCTGAACACAGACAAGAAATTCACTAAGGTGGAAGGGCTGGAAGGGATCGTAAAGCTGTCTCAAGGCGAAGAGGCGGGCCACTTTATGGCCATAGACAAGCATGGCGACGTATGGGGCTGGGGGAATAATGTGGTCAATCAGATTGGACCTCAGACCGAACCTGTATCCGACCGGGATAAACCGGTGATCCGGAAGCCGGTCAAAATCCAAGGGCTTAGTCACGTAACCGAGGTGATCACAACTTCTTTTTCCACCCTCGCTTTAAGTGAGGACGGCTCGTTATATTTCTGGGGATTGAACCCGGCTTGGGCGTCGGGATCGAAGGAGACGATGAAATGGGATACTCCCCAACCATGGGCAGGCCTTCGAGACATTATCGCAGTAGAAGCGGGGGAGAGCCATTATCTCGCGCTTCGAAAGGATGGTACGCTCTGGGCCTGGGGGGAGAATGCGCTCGGCCAGCTCGGGGACGCTACGTTCCGCAAATCACTGACACCGGTGCAGGTCAAGCTGCCGTAACGGCTGTCTGAGCAGATAAGGCGCAGGTCCGCCGCGTCCTTCACTTTTCCTTCTTCCGCCCCTATCCAAAAAGCCCCTGACCTGCCGCACCGGTTCATCGTTGCGGCAGATTACGGGGCTTTTTGGAGCTGACCTTGCATAGTGGACCGAGCTTAAGCGGTCAGGCTCTCGTCCGCGAGAAGATAATAGAACTCGCCGTCCGCCCCGTGAATGACGATGCGTCCGGCCGCGTCGGTGTCCATATCGAGCACCTCGGCCGGCGTGAGGATGCGAAGTTCGCGGGTGCTGCTATGTAAAACGTGATAGATCATGAGTGCGTTCTCCCGGGTTCTGTGAAGTGATGCCGGGCCTCTTCACTTGGGGCCCGGTATGCTTCTATCATACCGGGGGAGAAGGGGGTGTGCCAGCGGCACTTCCTGGAAGCGGAGGTGCTTTGAAGTGCCTTGGGGAGCCAGGAGCTGATGCGAGTCTGTCAGGGATTCATCAGCTTCCGGCGATTGAAGGCGGCGGCGGGGATGGGAGACAATGGAAGCGGCGGGGTGAAGCCCTGCATAGATTTTTGCGGTAGAGGAGGGCTCTAATGCCGTCACGCATTATGCATTTGATTATCGCCGACGCCCTGGCGAAGGAGGTCGGCGCCCAGGCTCCGGGCGCCCTGCTGCTCGGCGCCCTGGCACCCGATGCCGCGAAGGCGGATGAAGCCGCGTCCGAGGCGCTGCATTTTGCCTCAAGGTCGTATATTGCTTACGGCGACTTCCTGCACCGCTACGGAGAGCGGATGCCCGATCCGTTCCTGCTCGGTTACTTGTCGCACCTGGTCGGCGACGATATCTGGTCGATCTTCGTGCATGCCAGCGGACTCCGCGACAGGGTCCGGGAGGAGCCGCGGCTCGCCAAGGTGTATTACCGGGACTTCCTGCTCTGCAACGCCAAGCTGCTCGAAGCCTACCCGAAGGAGGAGCTGTATGCCGCTCTGCTAGAAGCGGAGATTCCGTCCGGCTGGAGCGGGCGGGAAGGGGGGCTCGGTCCGCTGCTGGCGGAGCAGAAGCGCAGGGCGCTGCTCGATTTTGACTACCCTGCCGCCCACCTGACCGAAGAGCTGCAGCTGATCACGCTGGGTGACGTGCATCTCGGGATGGACCGCTGCATTCAGCGGACGCTGGACCTGTACCGCCCTTGGCTCCAGAGTGACCCGGACGCCAGGGAGGATGCCTTTATTCTTCATCCTCATCATCTTTGAACAGCTCATGAAGCAGCCGGTCCCGATTCTCAAGAAACTGGCGGGTCAGTACATAGTGTGCGGTGTCTTCATAGCGGATCGGGGCTACTGGGACGTCATCGAAATTCAGGATCGCGGCTCCCGGGTAGCCGAGCAGAATCGGGGAATGGGTGGCGACGATGAACTGGGCACGGTCCTCAAGGTTCTTCATGATCCGCAGGAGCGAGAGCTGCCTGGCGGGCGAGAGGGCGGCCTCGGGCTCGTCGAGCAGATAAAGAGCTTTGCCCCCGAAGCGGTGCACGAACAGGGACAGGAACGACTCCCCGTGGGACTGCCGGTGCAGGGACTTTCCGCCGTAGGAGTGCAGTGACTCGGGATTGCGGTCGAGGTAGGAGGCGAACTGGTAGAACGTCTCCGCCCGCAGGAAAAAGCCGCTCGTCACTTTGGGCATCCACGACAGCCTCAGATAGTCCCCAAGCGCCGAATGGGCCGCATCTACCTCATACGTATTGTTGCGTCCCCCGCCGGCCGTATGGAAGCCGCACTGGTAAGCGATCGCCTCAAGCAGCGTCGATTTGCCGGAGCCGTTCTCGCCGACGAAGAAGGTGATGCTGCCGCTGAAGTTCAGCGTATCCAGGTGCCGAACAGCGGGAATGTTGAACGGATAGACGGAGTCGTCCGGGATTCGGCTGCGCAGTAAGGTGAGTTCACGCAGGTACATCGGTCAAACCTCCCGCTTGGATAAAAATCGATAAGTCCATTGTACAACGCGGCTCCTCCCCCGGCCAAATGCAGTTTTCGCCCCCAAAGTGGTTGTCACGCCGGCGAAAAATGCGGTATGATTAACCATCATCTTTTCCCGTTCAGGGAGACGGGCGCGGCCGGGGCCGTACCCGACGTTTTATTTATTTCTCATAAGCTGGGAGGCAGGGAACATGGTGAAAAAAAGAGGACCCGTCGCGGCACCCAAAGCCGCGGCGGAGGACAAACCGGCAACGCTGAAGGATCTGCTGAATCCCGAGGTGCTGCAGAAGCTCAAAGCCCAGTCCGAATCGATGAAGGCGGAGGCGGAGCAGCGCAGGGAAGAGGAGCGCCGGCGTGCCGAAGAAACCAGACGTGCGGAGCAGAAGCGGCTCGATAACGACTTCGGCCATCTGCTCGAGAAGTCCGATCCGAACTGGCGCAAGTATAAATAAGCCGGAGAGCGCGCTGCAAAGGTTTGATAGGCTTCGGGGCTTGTGCGGAGCAGCGGGACGGCGTGGCACGGCTGCTGCAAGCCTCTCCAAGAAGCGCACCGGCTTGAGTCAATTGTGTGTGCGGGTAGTCGAGGCCATGCAGCGCGCGGATGGGTAGGCAGAGGACGTGCCTAAACATGCGGGCATCGGCTGGGGCTCCCGTACTGCATTGTGGAGCCCCCTGCTGGGGCCTCAGTCCAATAACGAGCGCCGGAGTACGAGGGCATGCCGGTATTGGAAGCTGCGGACTTAAAGCGGTGCATGCGCATCGGCTGGAGGGCTGGCTGTACTCCACTGCATGGAGCATCGCATGCTTTGGACTGAACTGCTCGGTAGAGAGCGCTGCCGATCCGGTTGTGTGAGGCTTCCTGCCCATCCGTCGGAGCTGGGATGAAAATAGCGGAACCCGGATGCCTTATCCGGTTATTTCCCGGTATCTCCCAAAGAATAACGGAGCTCCGATGCGTTATGGGACGGATTTTCCACTTCAGGCCGTCCCATTTCTATCCATAGCGTACCTCAGTTCCGCTAATTCCGCAGCAGCCCTGTTGAAACGGAACATAGCGTATCTCAGTTCCGCTATTTTTGAAGCTAAAGTCGGGAGCAAAAGAGCCATTCTACAGTTAACATACCGTGGGCCGGAAGTGGCCGAATTTGTATCAGGGGCAGGCGCAGAGCCTGCCTTTTGGTGTGCAGAAAAACGTTTCAGCAGCAAGGGGAGATTCGTGCGGAGCAAAATTAAGGGATTTGAGAGGGAAAGCGGAAGCTGGGGAACGCTGCTTTGCGAGACAGGGTGGCCGTTGCCCCGATGCACAGCACAATAAGCTGAGCCTCCATACGCGAACGGACCCGGCGGAGCTCACATACGCAGCCCCTCGGATGGAGCGGCAGCCGGATCGGACTTCGCCCCGATGCACTGCTCAATTAAGCGGAGCACGCAGCCGGATCAGGCAGGGCGCCAAGCTTGGCGGCTGGAACTCGTCTGTCGACAGCTCCGCTGACCGTCTGAGCATCTCCCTCCCAGCCATCCATCTATGCACGCATCGAACCGTCGGGACATGACGTCCGGGCGGTTTTTGCTGCTCCTGCCGGCATTTTCCAGACGCGGAAGGCTCCTCGGAACCGGAAAATGTGGAATATTACAGGGGAGTTGTGCTCCCGGTTCCAGCGGAGCCTATTCCACCAGCGAGGAGGGTATACCATGCGCCAGAAGGCGAAGTTTGCCATGCGGGTCACCGCGGTGCTGCTGACCGGCCTGCTGCTCACCTCAGGGCAGCCGGCCTCGGCGGACGGCGGGTATCATTTTGGCTTCAAACGGTCGACGAAGGGCCAGCAGCCGTCCATCGACCAGGAGGGCTTCAAGCCCCTGCTCCAAAAGTACGATGCGGTCTTCACCGGAGACCCGTCGCAAAAGGAGCTTTACCTGACGTTCGACAACGGCTACGAGAACGGGTTCACGGCAGGCGTGCTCGACACGCTGAAGGAGAAGGGCGTGCCGGCGATCTTTTTTGTCACCGGACATTATATCGAGAGCCACCCGGAGCTGCTGAAGCGGATGACGGCCGAGGGGCACCTGATCGGCAACCACTCGTGGCACCACCCGGACATGAGCCAGATCTCCACGGAGCGGATGAAGGAGGAGCTGCTGCGGGTCAAGGATGCCGTGGCCGAGCTCACGGGGCAGAAGGAGATGCGCTATCTTCGGACGCCGCGGGGCATTTTCACGGAGCGGTCCCTGTCCGTCTCGCGAGAGCTCGGAATGACGAATGTGTTCTGGTCGGTCGCTTACAAGGACTGGGATACGACGGACCAGAAGGGCCCCCAGTACGCCTATGACAAGGTCATGGCGCAGCTGCATCCCGGCGCAGTCATTCTGCTGCACTCGGTATCGAAGGACAATGCGCAGGCGCTCGGCCGGATCATCGACGAGGCGAGGCGGCAGGGCTATGAATTCAAGAGCCTGGACCAGATGAAGGTGCACACGCCTTAGGGCCTTGCATGGTCCGGTACTTAACGGTTCATAGGGTTCATATGTTCAGGCGCTTTACATGTTCCGGTGCCGCACATGCCGGAGCGTCTTCATGAAACGTTAACATGGGGTTCATAAAAGGGACATGCGGCCCTCCTATCCTTAGCAGAGAAATCAACACACCTTAAGGATGGAGTGGAATCCCTTGAAAGCATTGAAATCCCGTATTCTCACAGCAGCCGTACTCTCCCTTGTCCTTCCGGCGGCCGCAGGCCTGGCCGGTGTGCCGTCCGTAGCTGAAGCGAGCGCACTGCAGTCGGCCCGCGTACTCCCGTCGGCCGAGACCGACGCTGTGGCCAGCGGCTCGGATGCCGCGGATGATCCGTCGATCTGGGTGCATCCGTCCGACCCGGCGAAGAGCATGATTATCGCGACGAATAAAGACGGCGGCATCCTCGTGTACGACCTGAACGGCAGACAGAAGTATTCCTACGAGACCGGCCGGATGAACAACATTGATGTCCGCTACGGCTTCAAGCTCGCCGGACAGACTGTAGATATCGCCGCGGCGACGAACCGGACCACGAATTCGATTGACATCTTTGCTATAGACAAGTCCACCGGCGCGCTGCGAGCGGTGAGCGGCACGCCGATCGTCTCGTCGATGAGCGAGGTATACGGCTTCAGCTTGTACCACAGCCTGAAAACCGGCAAGTACTATGCGCTCGTGCTCGGCAAAGAGGGCGAGTTCGAGCAGTATGAGCTGTTCGATAACGGCAAAGGAGCCATCGACGGCAAAAAGGTGAGGGAGTTCAAGCTCGCCACCCAGTCCGAAGGGATCGTGGCCGATGACGAATACGGCCGTCTGTACATCGCTGAAGAAGATGCCGGAGTCTGGCTCTACGGGGCGGAGCCGGGCGACGGGGATGTGCGGGAGACGGTGGCTGCCGTGGACGGCGTGAAGCTCACGGCCGACGTCGAAGGCCTGACCTTGTATTACGCGGAAGACGGGGAAGGCTACCTCATCGCCTCCAGCCAGGGAAGCTCCTCCTATGCGGTATTCGACCGCGAAGACGGGGAGTACGAAGGCAGCTTTGTCATAGCGGACGCTCCGGGCATTGACGGCACAAGCGAGACCGACGGCATCGATGTGCTGGGCTTCGGCCTCGGAAGCCAGTATCCGAAGGGCCTCTTCATCGCGCAGGATGATGAGAACCTGCAGGACGGTGCCGTGATCAACCAGAACTTCAAGATCGTGAAGTGGGATGCGATCTCCGATGCTTTCGAAGACGTCTTCGGGGACGATCTGGATGTAGACAATGATATCGATCCGCGGAAGCTGGAATACAGGGAAGAAGACTGAGCGCTGAGACCTTGAAGAATCCCGGAAGCTGCGGGAGGAGCGGGGATGAGAGGGCCTGAAGCCGATGCGGCATGGGGGAAACGGAGGGCGCAGGAGGAATCCTGTGTCCTTTTGGCGTTGTATTGACCTCCTGAATATTCCCAAAAGTATAAAAATCTTGATGACAATTTCTTCCTCAGCTTATACAATAGGCCATATATATTTTAAATTTTCTTAAGATTCTCAACAATCCAAACAATCTTAAGAATCTCTCTATTGCGAATGATACATTACGTATCGATCGTGCATTCCATAAGCGAGGTGTTCGTATTGTCCGAAAGCATCTTGGAGGTTGAATCCCTCACTACGGTCATCCGGGACAAGCGCAGGGAGGTGACGATCGTCGACGGCATCGATTTCCGGATCGGCCGCGGCGAAGTCGTCGCGCTCGTCGGCGAATCGGGCTGCGGCAAGAGCATGACCTCGCTCTCCATCATGGGCCTGCTCCCCCGCACGGGAGCGATCGCGAGAGGGGACGTTCGGTTTCACGGGCGGTCGCTGGTGGGCCTGAAGAAGCGCCAGCTGTCGCAGATCCGGGGGCGGCACATCTCGATGATTTTCCAGGAGCCGATGACCTCCCTGAATCCGGTGCTCACGATCGGCACCCAGCTCACGGAGAGCATCGTCCGCCACCTGAAGACGGATAAGGCGGCTGCACGGGCTTCGGCCGAAGAGTGGCTGCGCCGGGTCGGCTTCCCGGAGCCGGCGCGCATCTGCCGGGAGTACCCGCACCGGCTCTCCGGCGGGATGAGGCAGCGCGTCATGCTGGCCATGGCGATGGCCTGCCGGCCCGAGCTGCTGATCGCCGACGAGCCGACCACCGCACTCGACGTCACGATCCAGGCGCAGGTGCTCGATCTCCTGCGGGAGCTCCTACGCGAGAGCGAGATGGCCGTGCTCTTCATCACCCATGATCTCGGGGTGGTGGCGGAGATGGCGTCGCGGGTCATTGTGATGTATGCGGGCCAGATTGTCGAGTCGGCGGACGTGCGGACGCTCTTCACCTCGCCCCGGCATCCGTATACGCAGGGGCTGCTGCAGTCGACGCCGCGCATGCACGGGGGGCCCGAGCGGCTCGTGCCCATTGCGGGCAGCGTGCCGCCGCCGGGAAGCCACGGCCCGGGGTGCCGGTTCGCGGACCGCTGTCCGATCGTCCGCCCGGAATGCCGCGATGCCATGCCGAAGCTGGAGGGGATCGGGCCCTCGCACGAAGTGCGCTGCATAGCAGCAACATCTTGAGCCGTTCCAGCCCAGAGGAGGAATGTCCATGAGCGAACCGCTGCTCCAAGTATCGAATCTCAAAAAAAGCTTCCCTTACGGCAAGGGCGCCGGCGCCGGCCAGGTCCGCGCGGTGGACGGGGTCAGCTTCACCGTGCAGGAGGGCGAAACCCTCGGCATCGTGGGGGAGTCCGGCTGCGGCAAGTCCACGGTAGGGCGGCTAGTGCTGCGCCTTCTCGATTTGACCGAAGGCCAAATCCGCTTCGGCGGCCGGGAGATCGGCTGCATGTCCCAGCGCGAGCTGCGGCCCCTGCGCCGCCAGATGCAGTGCGTGTTCCAGGACCCGTACGCCTCGCTGAACCCCCGATTGACCGTCGGTCAAACGGTGGCAGAGCCGCTGATCGTCCAGGACAAGCTGAGCCGCAGCGCAGCGATGGCCCGCGCGGAGCAGCTGCTGGACCTGGTGGGCCTCGGCGCGGGAGCCGCTTCGCTGTATCCCCATGAATTCTCGGGCGGACAGCGGCAGCGGATTGCGATCGCCCGGGCGATTGCGCTGCAGCCCCGGCTGATCGTGGCGGACGAGCCCGTATCGGCGCTCGACGTCTCGATCCAGGCGCAGATCGTCAACCTGATGCGGGACCTGCAGGAGCAGACGAAGATCTCCTACCTGTTCATCTCGCACAATCTCAGCGTCGTCAGCCATATCTCGGACCGTGTGGCGGTCATGTACCTCGGGCGCATCGTGGAGCTTGCTTCGCGCGACGACCTGTTCCTGCGGCCCAGGCATCCTTACACGAAGGCGCTGCTCACCTCCGTGCCCGAGCCGGACGTGGAGCGGCCGAGGGAGCGTATCCTCCTGAGGGGTGAGGTGCCGAGCGCCGCGAATCCGCCTTCCGGCTGTCCGTTCCACCCGCGCTGTCCGGCGGCGGAGGTGCGCTGCAGCATCGAGACGCCGGCCTTCCGCGAGACGGCGCCCGGCCATTTTGCGGCGTGCCATTTTGCCGAAACGATCGAATCCGCCCCGCTGTCCGTCTCTTGAATCCGGACATGGATGCGCTGCACACTCCTGATCCCATCACCACACCAGGCTGCCGTGAGAACCGTTGCCCGTCTGTATCCGCGAGCTATACCCCATTCATACATAGATAGGAGACATGTTCATGAAACTTCGTTCTTCCCGTCCTGCCGCCGCTTTGTCCGCCCTCCTGTCCGCCGCCGTGCTCCTGTCCGCCTGTACGTCCGGCGAGAATACAACGGCTCCGCCTGCCGGGGAACAGACGCCCCCTGCAGCCGAAGCCAAGAAGGAGAAAACGGACGGCGGCGAGATCATCTGGGCCTACCTGTCCGATCCGCAGGGCTTCAGCGATCTGTGGGCCACGACGACGACATCCAGCGAGATCAACGATCTCGTGACAAGCTCGCTGTACCACTACAGCACGAAGCAGGACCTCGATCCGGACCTGGCGGTCGGCCAGCCCACTTTTTCGGAAGATAAGAAGGAGATGACCGTGAAGATCCGCACCGACGCCAAGTACACGGACGGCCAACCGGTCACGGCCGACGATGTCGTTTTTACTTATAATGTCGCCTTGAGTCCGGACTATAAAGGTCCGCGCAAAGGGGTCTTCGAACAGCTGGCCAAAGTCGAGAAGGTCGACGAGGCGACGATCAAGTTCACGTTCAAGCAGCCTTTCGCGAGCTTCATCGACCTCATGGCCTATAACATTCTGCCGAAGCACATTCTGGGCGAGACCCCGGTCAAGGACATGGACAAGGCACCGTTCATCAAGCAGCCGGTCGGCTCGGGCCCCTACAAGCTCGAGGAATGGAAGCAGGGGCAGTACCTGCGTCTGGTGCGCAACGAGAATTACTACGGCGGCAAGCCGGCTGTCGAGAAGGTAACGGTGAAAATCATTCCGGACGCCAATTCCATCATGGCGCAGCTGCAGACCGGGGAAGTCAATGCCAGTACGGTGCCGGCGGACAACCTGGCCGTCATCGAGCAGTATGCGAAGACGTCGGGCAAGATCAAGCTCCAGAAGGGGATCAAATCCTCGACCTATCTCTATGTCGCATGGAATCTGACCAACCCGCTGTTCCAGGACAAGAAGGTGCGCCAGGCGCTGACGATGGCCATCGACCGGCAGGGGATCGTCGACGGGGTGCAGGAGGGCCAGGGGGTGATCGTCCACAGCCAGACGCCGCCGACCTACTGGAGCTATACGGAGAACGTGCCGAAGTTCCCGTTCGATGCCGAGAAGGCCAAAGCGATGCTCGCCGAAGCCGGCTGGAAGGATTCGGACGGCGATACGATCCTCGACAAGGACGGCAAGAAGTTCGAGTTCGAGATGCAGGTGAACCAGGGCAACAAGGTGCGCGAGAAGGCCGTCACGGTCATCCAGCAGCAGCTGAAAAAAATCGGAATCTCGGTGCAGCCGCGGGTAGTGGAAGGCTCGGCCTTCTCGAAGAACTTCCAGAGCAAGCAGTTCGAGTCGATCTTCTACGGCTGGAACATTAGCGGCGACCCGAACCCGAAGGGCATCTGGCATTCCGCCGAGATCGAGCACGGGCTCAATAATGTCACGTACAAGAATCCGGAAGTCGACAAGCTGATCGACGAGGATCTGCAGACCTTCGATACGAACAAGCGCAAGGAGCTCCTCGGCAAGATCGACGCGCTGATCGCCGAGGACCAGCCGTACACGTTCCTGTATTCCCCGACGACCACGGTCGCGTACCCGGCGAACCTCGAAGGATTCAACCCGGCGCGCGATTCCTTGAGGGAAGTGGAGAAATGGTACTTCACGAAGTAAGAAGAGGTACGGACCGCTCTACTACGACCGACAGGAGGGGATCCCGTGTCCCGCTACGTGCTGCAGCGACTTCTTAATGCGATACCGATCCTCATCGGCATCACGATCATTTCGTTCGCCATCATCCACATGGCGCCGGGCAGCCCGCTGTCGGCGTTCATGGAGGACCCGACCATCAAGACGGCCGATAAGGAAAACATGGTCCGTACCTACGGGCTCGACCAGCCGCTGTATGTCCAGTACTGGAAATGGGTCAGCGGCATGGTCACCGGCGACTTCGGCACCTCCTTCCTCAAGAATCAGCCGGTGAGCGACCTGATTCTCGACCGCCTGCCGAATACCCTGCTGCTGACAGTCACGAGCATGGCGATCTCGCTGCTGATCGCCCTGCCGCTCGGCATCCTGTGCGCGCTGCGGGTGGATTCGCGGCTTGACCGGTTCGTCTCGTCCATGACCTTCGTGGGCATGTCGGTGCCCGCCTTCTGGCTCGGGCTGATGCTCATCATGTTCTTCTCGGTGAAGCTCGGCGTGCTGCCATCCGGCGGCCTGCAGACCGTGGGCGGCAGCTTCTCCTTGACCGATCGGCTGCAGCATCTGGTGCTGCCGCTGTTCACGATCGTCTGCGGCGAAGTGGCCGTCTGGACCCGGTATGTCCGATCGAGCATGCTCGAGGTTATCAACCAGGATTACATGCGCACAGGGCAGGCCAAGGGCCTGCGGGACGCCAGGGTGCTCGGGGTGCACGGCCTGCGCAACGCGCTGATTCCGCTGGCGACGCTCTTCGGCCTGTCCCTGCCGGGGCTGTTCGCCGGCACGCTGATCGTCGAGACGATCTTCTCCATCCCCGGCATGGGCCGCCTCTTCACGGAGGCGGCATTCCAGCGGGATTATCCGGTGATCTTCGCCATCACGACGATCTCGGCCTTCCTCTACGTATTCGGCAGCATACTCGCCGATATCTCGTACGCGCTGCTGGATCCGCGCGTCAGCTATACGACTAAAGAAGCGAAGGGGTAGTCTTATGGAAGCAGCCATTGGAGCTGTCCCGCCGGGGGCGGCCCCGTCCAAGAAGGAAAACCGGGCTTGGGCCCGGTTCAAGCGCAACAAGATGGCGATGGCGTCCCTGGTCATCATGATCATTCTGGTCCTGCTGGCGCTGCTGGCGCCGGTTATCGCCCCTCACGACCCGGCGGAGCAGGATCTGCTGAACCGGCTCAAGCCGCCGAGCGCAGCGCACTGGTTCGGCACCGACGATCTCGGCCGGGACCTGTTCTCCCGTGTACTCTACGGGGCCCGGGTGTCGCTGTCGGTGGGCATCGTCTCCGTCGTGCTCAATGTCATCATCGGCGTCACGGTCGGGTCACTGGCCGGCTATTACGGCGGCCGGGTCGATGCCGTGCTCATGCGCTTCGTCGATATGATGCTCGCCTTCCCGTCCCTGTTCGTCATGATCGCCGTGGTGACCCTGCTGCGGCCGAGCCTGTTCAATATCATCCTCGTGTTCGTGGTCTTCGGCTGGATGAGCAAGGCGCGGCTGCTCCGCGGCCAGATTCTGACGGTGAAAAACCGGGAGTTCGTCGAGGCGGCCCGGACGATCGGGATGTCGGATGCGAGGATCATCTTCGTCCACATCCTGCCGAACAGCCTCGCACCGGTGATCATCTCCGCCACGCTGCAGATGGGCACGATGATTCTCACCGAATCGACGCTGAGCTACCTCGGCCTTGGCATTCAGCCTCCGGCCGCAAGCTGGGGCAACCTGCTGCAGAGCGCCCAGAATCTGACGATTCTGATGAAAGCGCCGTGGCTTCCTTTTATCCCCGGCTTTATGATCTTCCTTACGATCATGTCCTTCAACTTCATCGGGGACGGCCTGCGCAGTGCGCTCGACGCCAAGTAAGCCTTCGGCCGGTGGAGGAGACAATCCTTACGGAAATGGAGCACAGCAATAGATAACCCAGCTATAGACAACACAGCGATAGACGGAAGACGGCATCCCGGCGGTGCCGTCTTTTTGGGTATGTGCGAATCCGTAGGGGGCAAGAGGGCATAAGGGGAAGGATAATTCTTCCGAGGCTGGAAACAATGGAAAGGTTAAGGTTAGAGCGGCACAAGATGGGAGCCGGGTAAAGCGGGAAGCCGGGCAATGAAGGGAAGCCGGGTAAGGAAGGGAAGCCGCGCAATGAAGGTAAGCCGGTAACGAAGGGTAGCCGAAGGGAAGCAGGTGAAAGGAGGAGATGGCGTTGAAACTGGAGGCCCGGGCCTGTCTGCTGCAGGAGCGGTTGAACGAGAGGGGACTGAAGGTGGAGGAGCTGGCCGGCAAATTGTTCTACAAGCCGGAGAAGCTGTATGATTATATCAGCATGACAAGGATCATGCCGCTGCAGGTGGCCGTATCCATCGCCGACACGCTGGGCTGCGAGGTCAGGTCACTGTATGAATGGGTGCCGGTCGAGGGAATTCCGGGCAAGGAAGGTTCATAGCAGCCGGTCTCGGGGAAGAGGGTAGGGTAGAGGATAAATATGGGACGAATTTTGGAGACCTCGGAAGAGGATTTCATAGAATCATGTCGAATAATATCCTTACCAGGGTCTTATAGTCGCATATATACATGCCTTAAGACTCATAACTCTGAATTCAATGGGAGAGAGTCTCTTGGATAATTTGCCGTTAGCCGCCTTCTTCTTCGTCACCTGGATCGGTATATTTATGCTCGCTCTTGCCTTTTTCCGGATCAAGTTTCATACCTATGTGAAGCCCATGCTGATTACGGTCGGGCTGATGACCCCGTTGTCCTGGGCGCTGATCCAGCTCATGGAGATCCATGAGTACTTTCACATGCTGAATGCGCCTGTGGAGATCGGTGTCGCCACGCTCTGTATGCACCGGCTGTTCAAGCTGAGCCGCACCGATTCGTTCATGATGGTCACGCTGTCTTACGGCATTGCCGTCTTTATGGAGAATGTGACCTCGATGATCGTCAACGACTACCAGATGGACCGGGCTTCGATCGCATTGGCCAGCGGCATCATGCATCAGGAGTGGTTCTTCGCGTTCCTGATCTTCCTGATGTCCTACGCCATGCTGTCCCTGCGTCTCGGATTCACGGTGGTGCGCAGGCACGTTCAGCCGGCGATGTCAAAGCGGTTCCGTATTGTGCTTGTGCTCACCTTCTGCTCGGTCTGGTTCTCGAATATTATCGTCCATTTCGTAGGGGAACTGCTGCTGCTGTCCACCTACCTTATGTTTTTTATCTTCGGGTACCTGTGCATCCGGCTCTACCGGCAGGAACTGGAGGAGGATTGAGCCTGTTCGGCAGGGATGACCGTACAGGGTGTCGAATACATAGCCGTTGCACGATTCTTAGGTCATGGAGGAACGATTGATAGTGGAGCGGTACCCTTTTGCGTTTGATCCGTCCCGTCCCTTTGCCGCACAGGTAGGGGAATGGGTGGCGGATGTGTTTTACGATATCCTGCCCGAGGCGGGCTTCGAGGTCCGCGACGAGCAGATTTATATGGCTTTCCAGCTCGAGAAAGCCTATGCGGACAAAAAGATCATCTTCGCGGAAGCGGGCGTGGGTACGGGCAAGACGCTCGCTTACCTGCTCTATGCGGTCTGCTATGCGAGATATACCCGCAAGCCTGCCGTGATCGCCTGCGCGGACGAGTCGCTGATCGAGCAGCTTGTGAAGCCGGGCGGAGATGTCGCCAAGCTGGCCGAGCATCTGGATCTGGCGATCGACGCCCGGCTCGGCAAGTCGCCGGACCAGTACCTCTGCCTCATGAAGCTCGACGAAGCCCGGTTCCGGGATGAGGACGGCGAGCTCTTCGAGGAGGTCTTTGAAGGGCTGCCGGACTTCGTCCGCACGAATGGGGCGATGCAGTCGTTCCACCCCTACGGCGACCGCAAGCATTATCCGCACCTGACCGACGAACAGTGGGGCCGGGTGGGCTGGGACGCTTTCCAGGACTGCTTCGTGTGCGAGAAGCGGCACCGCTGCGGCCAGACGGCTGTCGCGCGATCATTACCGGCGGTCGGCGGACGTCATCATCTGCTCGCATGATTTCTACATGGAGCATGTGTGGACCGCCGACAGCCGCAAGCGGGAAGGGCAGCTGCCGCTGCTGCCCGAGCACAGCTCCGTCGTCTTCGACGAAGGGCACCTGCTCGAGACGGCGGCCCAGAAGGCGCTGACGTACCGGCTGAAGCATGCGGTGTTCGAAGAGCTGATCGTCCGGCTGCTGCAGGGGGAGATCCGCGAGACGCTGGCGGTGCTCATCGACGAAGCGATCGACGGCAGTGAAGTTCTTTTCCGCGAACTGGAGCGTCAGACCCGGCCGATCCCGGGCTCCGAGCGCATGCGCATCGAGCTGAGTCCCGCGCTGCTGCGGGAGGTGGGCCGCTTCCGCAGCGTGCTCACCGCCATCGAGGAAGAGCTGGTGTTCGAGGGGGAGCTCTACACCTTGAACGAGTACCAGCTGCGCATCGTAGAGGAGCATCTCGAGATGATGCAGCGGGCGCTGCGCCTCTTCGACTCCCCGGATACGCTGATCTGCTGGGCGGAAGGCGCCGGAGAGGCGCTGACGCTCTGTCTGATGCCGCGCACGGTGAAGGAGGTGCTCGGGGAGCAGGTGTTCTCGGCGAAGATGCCGGTCGTCTTCTCCTCCGCGACCCTCTCCGTCGACGGGTCGTTCGACTATGTGGCGGACAGCCTCGGCATCCGCAGCTATCTGTCCTTCTCCGTGCCGTCTCCTTACGATTACGAGGACCAAATGGAAGCCTTGTTCCCGGTCTGGCCAGAGGGCGGGACCTTCGGCGAGAAGCTCGGTACGGCCGCACGGCTGCTCCAGCGGACGGCGGGCCGGGCGCTCGTGCTCTTCACCACGAAGGAGGAGCTGCGGCGCTTCAAGAGCGAGATCGCAGGCCAGCCGGGCTGTGCCGGACTGCGCTTCCTCTTCGAGGGCGATGCGGAGATCAGCCATCTCATCGAAGAGTTCCAGTCCGACGAGGAGAGCGTCCTCTGCGCCGTCTCGCTGTGGGAGGGCCTCGATGTGCCGGGCCCGTCGCTCTCGAACGTCATCATCTGGTCGCTGCCGTTCCCTCCGCATGATCCGGTCTTCATGGTGAAGCGGGCCGCCTCCGCCTCGCCTTTCGAAGAGGTGGAGCTGCCTTACATGCTGCTGAGGCTGCGGCAGGGGATCGGACGGCTGATCCGCTCGCGCGAGGATCGGGGGATCGTGGCGGTCTTTGCCGAGCAGCGCCCCGAAAGCGCTCAGGTTCGGGAGCGGATCGAAGCGGTGCTGCCGCAGGGCGTACGGCTGAAGGAGCTGCAGGCGCTTCAGGGGTAAGGGCAGGCAGGCTGATCGGCCATTGGCCGGCAGAGGCTGCCGATGACATTGTTATGGGTTCCAGAAGTCCGGGAGAAATCCCGGGCTTTTTTGGTGCGGGTAAAAAGGTGGTTCGGGGAGCAGGTTCAGAGGGTGGTTCGGGGAGCAGGTTCAGAGATATGGGTTCGGAGATTGCAGGTTCGGAGCTGCAGGTTAGCAAGTGGAGGTTCGCAGATGCAAAAGTTCGGAGCTGCAGGTCTAGAGATGCGGGCTCGTACCGGCTTGGCTCCGATTTGCCGGAACACGTACGAACGCTGGAGGACCAGGGGAATGGCGGGCCGGCCGCAGCACGGATGAGCGATATTTATCCCCTGATTGTCGGTATTTCCACCTTAAAGATCTGGGGGAATTATCCAATAATAGAGGAGCGGTCCATGAGATATGGAATCCCAAAATGAATCCCAAAGGAGCGTGTTCCTTCATGATCCGGCAGCGCACGAAGCCGAAAGCCCTGATTCTTGCTCTTATTGCCGTCCTGCTGCTCAGCCTGATTCCACTGGCCCCCGCTCAGACCCTCGGTGCGGCGGCGCCCTGGCAGGCGAACACCGCTTACAAGGCGGGCGACCAGGTCACCTACAGCGGCAAGTCGTATCAATGCCTTCAGAATCATACGTCACTGACCGGCTGGGAGCCGCCGAACGTTCCCGCCCTGTGGAAGGACATCACCGGCGGGGACAACGGCGGCGGAGCCGACACCCAGGCACCGACCGTGCCGGCGAATGTGACCGTATCCTCGAAGACATCCTCCTCCGTCACGCTGGCCTGGGCCGCGTCCTCGGACAATGTGGGCGTAACGGGCTATGAGGTGTACCGGGGTGGGGCGCTTGCGGCCGCTGTTGCCGGCACATCGGCGGCGGTCGGAGGGCTCGCGGCGAATACGCCGTACACGTTCACGGTGAAAGCAAAGGATGCCGCGGGCAATGTCTCGGCGGCGAGCGCCGCCGTCACCGTCACGACGAGTCCGGCATCCACGGCCGACTCGACGGCCCCAACCGCTCCGACCGGCCTCAAGGTGAACGGCGTCACCTCCTCGTCCGTTACGCTGAGCTGGACGGCTTCGACCGACAACGTGGGGGTAACCGGCTATGAGGTGTACCGCGGTTCGGCGCCTGCCGCTTCCGTAACCGGAACGTCCGCGACAGTCAGCGGCCTGGCCGCCGGCACCTCGTATACGTTCACGGTGAAGGCGAAGGATGCCGCCGGCAATATTTCCTCCGCGAGCGCCTCCGTGACCGCAGTGACCGGGCAGGGTCCGGGGACGCCGCCCGGCCCGCGCAGGTTTGTGGCCTATGCGAGCACGTGGAATACGAGCATCTATGACTTGAAGCCGGAGAATATCCCGAATTACATCACGAACGTCAACCTATCGTTTGCTCGTCCCGACACGGCGTATGTCAAGGGCTCGTACCAGTTCGATCAGGCGGTCGCAGGCTTTGAATTCGTGGAAGGAGCGGCTGCGACCACCGGCCAGAAAAAGTTCACCGCCCAGCAGTCTCAGGATCTGCGCAGTGCGATAGCTGCGCTGAAGGCCCGCGGCACGGAGGTCTGGGTCTCGGTCGGAGGATGGTCCTACAGCCAGGGCGACCAGTGGTCCCGCTTCAGCGCTCCGCGCGTCGTCGATCTGGCCCTCGACCTCGGAGCCTCAGGTGTGGACATCGACTGGGAGTCGAGCTCGAGCGTCTGCAACAAAGGGGATGCGGCAGCCTTCTCCTGCACCAAGGATGCGGAGATCAGCGGCATCATCGCATCGCTGCACAGCGAGATCGCTTCCCGCAGCGCCGGGCTCAAGATTTCGATCGCCGGCTGGTCCACGGGAGCCTACTATGTAAAGGGCACGCCGTTCGAAGAAGGCAAAGTGCAGTGGGGCTCTCCGTTCGGCGGCACGATGTACACGGTGGTCAAAAATCACGGCAGCAAGATTGATATGATCAATCTGATGTCTTATGATGCGGGCGACTATTTTGATCCCCGGGAGAGCTATGAATCCTACCGTGCGATCTATGGAGGCGTCATCAACATGGGCATGCAGATTGCGCCCGAGGGCGCCGGCGGTGCGATCCTCGAGGTGGAGGCGCCGGCCGGGACCGTGTATGACGCCGATATGCTGACAGGCCAGAACAACATGGCCGTCCAGTACTACAATGTGGAGACGATGGTGAAATACATCAAGAACAAGGGCAAAGCCTCGGACGGCTTCATGCTCTGGCAGCTGTGGAAGCAGCGCGTCCACCAGCCGGCGCCGGCGGGCGCGGCCACCGAGAACAGCGCGGGCCAGTACGTCTGCCGCAACCTGCCGCTGAACGGCGACTGCTCGCAGAGCATCCCGGCGCTGCCGAAGCTGACGCCGTAGGCAGCGTTGAGGTCTGACGCCGAGTGCTGATGCCCAGGGCAGGCGCTGTGGGTGACGCAAGGGCAGACGCTGAGGGCAGACGCTGAGGGTGAGCGCGAGGCAGACGCAAGGGCAGACGCTGAAGGCAGACGCTGAATGCAGGCGCGAGTGCAGGTGCGAGTGCAGGAGCTGAGTGCAGGAGCTGAGTGCAGGAGCTGAGTGCAGGCGCGAGTGCAGACGCTGAGGTCGGACCTCGAGTGCTAACCCTGAGTACTGGCAGAGTGCTGATGCCAAGGGCTAATGCCGAGGTCTGGCGTCGAGGTCTGGCATCGAGTGCTGAGCAGACGCTGAGAGCTGATAGCTCCTATGTGCCGGCGCCGCGGCCTGACGCTAACAGCTAGCCCCCGGCGCAGTCACGGGCAGGCAAGCGGCGAAGCACTCATAGGAGAAATCAGAAATAGCGGAAATCCGATGCGTTATATCTGTTTGCGAAAGAGCTTGGTTAAATATAGAGGAACTGAGGTTCGCTATTACCAGATTTGAGGCTGTTTTTTGATGAAAAGGACCCCAATAACACATCTGAGTTCCGCTAAGTGCCGGGAAATGATGGGAAATCATCGAATAAGGCATTATAGTTCCTTTATATTTTGAATGAAGAGAGTAGGGGCCCGCTGTCCCGATGCCCATAGAAGTGCCGCGAAGCTGGCCCGCCGATTCGCTTGCCGAAATGCGGATGCGTCGATATAATGTCTTGCAGTCGATATAAAGTCTTGCAGCGGCAGAGAATTTACTTAACGCGAGAAGAATGATGCCAGGTACGGTCCACTGATTCTTGGTTCATGGCTGCAGAAGCAAAGAACACCCTCCACGTCGAAGGGTGTTCTTTGCATTATGATCCAACGACGCGCACTGCGGCGCCTCGTCCTTTTAAGAGGCGGCCTGCTCCCGCGCCCGGCTGCGCTGCACGTAGACGAGGCGGGTGAACAGGCCGGCCGCACCGAAGGCCAGGCCGGTAATGAGGCCGATCCAGTAGCCGAAGGCGCCGAGCTCCGTGTGGGCGAGCCAGTAGCCGACAGGCAGGCCGATCACCCAATAGGAGACGAGCGCCACGACCAGCGTCACGTTGACGTCCTTGTAGCCGCGCAGGGCGCCCTGAATGGGGGCGGCGAGCGCGTCGGAGAGCTGGAAGAACAGTGCGTAGAGCAGGAAGTGCTCGACGAGCTCCAGCACCTCCGGCTCCGACGTGTAGATTGCGGCGATCGGTCCGCGGAAGAGCAGGAGCACGACGGCGCACAGCACGGCCATGCCGAGGGCGGACCCGATCCCGAGATAGCTGTACTGCCGCGCGTCCGCTTCCCTGCGGGCTCCGGCCTCGAAGCCGACGAGGATCGTCAGCGCCATCGAGATCGAGAGCGGGATCATATACAGGAACGAGGCGAAGTTCAGGGCTGCCTGATGCGCCGCAATGGTGACCGTCTGGAACTCGCTCATGAGCAGCGTCACAGCGGCGAAGATGCTTGTCTCGAAGAAGATCGCGAAGCCGATCGGCACCCCGATGCGCAGCAGCTCGCCGAAGGCCCGGAGCGACAGGCCGTACAGCCGGCCGAACACCCGGTATTCGGCGAACGGGCGGTAGCGGGCGATGAAGAGAGCGGCGATCAGGCAGATCACCCAGTAGGTGATGGCCGACGCCACGCCCGCACCGACACCGCCGAGCCGCGGAAAGCCGAGGCTGCCGAAGATGAGCAGGTAGTTGAGGCCCGCATTGACGGGCAGGGAAACCAGGGTGATCATCATCGACATGCGGGTCTGCCCGAGCCCGTCCATGAAGCAGCGGAGCACGGTATAGACGAACAGGGGCAGGATCCCGGCGGAGATGGCCGTCAGGAAGCCGCGGGCGATCTCCCGGACGGACGATTCGAGGCTCATCCGGTCCAGAATCGGGTCGAGCGCGAAGAAGCCTGCCGCCGCCACGGCGGCCGCTACGATCACGGCGACATAGACACCCTGGATGACCGTGAAGGCTACGCGGTCCTGGCGCCGCTCGCCGACGAGCTGGGCGACCATCGGAGTGACGGCGAAGAGGATGCCGGTCAGTCCGGTCTGCACCGGCACCCAGATCGAGGCGCCGATGGCGACGCCTGCCAGATCCGTTGACCCGGCATGGCCGGACATGAACGTATCGAAGAAGGTCATCGCGAACATCGTGACCTGGGTGACGAGAATCGGCAGCAGGATGAGGAGGAGCTGCCGCATTTTTTGCATGCGGGTGTGCGTTTGGTTCATCACTTATGTATTCCTTTACAAGTAAGATAAGAGAAAAAAAGGCATAAAACCTATCATAACAGAGTCGGAGGCAGGGAACAAGCCGGGGGCGGAGACGGCCGGCAGGACGCCAACCCGGGCAGCGAAGCGGTCGGAAAAGAGCAGCTCGAGAGAGCGAGCCGGATCATTGAAGCGTTTCATGAAATCTTCGCCGATCTGTTTTATAATAGAATGAACTCCAAGAAGCGGCAGCAGACAAGCCCGCGCATACGAGGGCTGCAGACGAACGATCCTACCCATTCCACTCGAGGTGAACCGAATCCATGCCCAAAGTAGTCGTAACCTTCCCGGAGGGGAAGCACAAGGTGCTTACACTGAGCTATGATGACGGCCGTGCGGCGGACCGCAGGCTGATCGGCATTCTGAATGCGCATGGGATCAAAGGCACATTCCACCTGAATTCCGGGCTGCTCGGCACCGGCGACCGTCTGGCCGCCGAAGAGATCGCAGCACAGTACCGGGGCCACGAGGTATCGGCCCATACGGTGACCCATCCGACGATTGCGCGCAGTCCGAAGGAGCAGCTCGTGGAGGAGATCGCCCAGGACCGTCGGGGGCTCGAGCAGCTGGTGCAGTACCCGGTCAGGGGCATGTCGTACCCGAACGGCTCCTACAGCCGGCAGATCAAGGAGCTGCTGCCCTTCCTCGGGATCGAGTATTCCCGGACGGTGGAGAGCACCGGAGGCTTCGGCATGCCGGACGACTGGCACGAATGGAAGCCGACCTGCCACCACAACGGGCCGCTGATGAGCCTGGCCGAGCAGTTCGCCGGGCTGCACAAGAAGCAATATCTCTACATGATGTATGTGTGGGGGCACAGCTATGAGTTTGACAACGATAACAACTGGGACCGCATCGAGCGCTTCTGCGAATATATCGGAGGCCGGGAGGACATCTGGTACGCGACCAATATCGAGATTGTGGATTATATGGCGGATTTCCGCCGGCTGCGCTTCTCCGCAGACTCCACGTTTGTGCATAACCCCAGCGCCTCGTCCGTGTGGCTGCAGGTCGACGACCGGGTGGTCGAAGTGCCGGGCGGATCTCAGGTGAAGCTGGTCTGATCCGCAGCCTGTTCACCCCTGCTTTTATCCATAGACTGCACCGGAACTCTATCCATATTATACCAAAACACATGAGGAGGAAACATATCATGACATCCGCATCCATCCGCCATATGGTGATCTTTAATCTGAAACATGCCGCAGGCTCGCCGGAAGCCGAGCAGTTCCTGGAGGACGGCCGGACGCAGCTGACCTCGATCCCCGGGGTCACCCGCTTCGAGGTGTTCCGCCAAGTCTCCCCGAAGAATGATTACGAGTACGGATTCTCGATGGATTTTGCGGACGGGACGGCCTATGAGGCCTACAATGCCCATCCTGTACATACCGCCTTCGTATCGGAGCGCTGGGAGAAGGAAGTCACCCGCTTCCTGGAGATCGACTTCCAGGCGGTCCCGGCCCGCGGGTGAGGATCGTGGAGGGTCTTCCCGAAGGCTTTTCGGAGCGATATGTGGAGACGAACGGCATCCGGCTCCATGTGGTCACGAGCGGACCGGAGGACGGCCCGCTGGTCGTACTGCTGCACGGTTTTCCGGAATTCTGGTACGGGTGGAAGCGCCAGATTCCGTTCCTCGCCGCCCAGGGCTACCGGGTCTGGGTGCCGGACCAGAGGGGCTACGCACGGAGCGGCAAGC
This sequence comes from Paenibacillus mucilaginosus 3016, assembly GCF_000250655.1. NCBI lineage: Bacteria > Bacillati > Bacillota > Bacilli > Caryophanales > Paenibacillaceae > Paenibacillus > Paenibacillus mucilaginosus. Next base: position 5,841,594 of record NC_016935.1, on the reverse strand, counting down.
CGGAGAAGATTGAAGCGTATGCGATGAATGGACTCGCCGCCGACATTGCCGGCCTGATCGATGCAGCCGGCGGGGGGCCGGCTTACCTTGCGGGCCATGACTTCGGGGCCATGGTCGCCTGGTATACCTCGGCGCTCTACCCGGAGAAAGTGCGCCGGACAGCGATCATCAATGTGCCGCATCCCGAGGTGATGTTCCATAAAGTGCGCACCTCGGTGCGGCAGATGGTGCGCAGCTCGTATGCGGCGTTCTTCCAGCTGCCCTGGCTGCCGGAAATCTCGGCCGAGTGGGGGAGATGGAGAACGCTTACGGAGGTGCTTCGGAAGAGCTCGAGGGAAGGCACCTTCTCGGAAGAGGATCTGGAGCGGTACCGGCAGGCCTGGGACCAGCCGCGCGCTTATACGAGCATGCTGAACTGGTACCGGTGCTTCTGGCGGAAAAAGGGCCGCGCGCCCATCCGGGACATCCCGGTGCCTGTCCTGATCCTCTGGGGGGAGCAGGATCAGTTCCTGCTGCCCGAGATGGCGGGGGAGAGCCTGAAGTACTGCACTTCCGGCGGCCGGCTGGAGCGGTTCCCCCAGGCGACGCACTGGGTGCAGCATGAAGAAGCGCCGGAGGTGAACCGGCTGCTTCACGAATGGTTCGGCAGCGAATAGAACAGAACAGGAGCCAATCAGCCTCATGAATCAAGGGACAGAACAACAGGCAGGAGGGCGCGGGCTGCGCAATGTCGGCATCTTCGCCCATGTCGATGCAGGCAAAACGACGACTACCGAGCAGATGCTCTACCGCAGCGGACGCATCCGCACCCCGGGCAGCGTGGATGACGGCACGGCGCAGACCGACTGGATGGACGTGGAGCGGGAGCGCGGCATCTCGGTGAGGGCGGCCGTCACGCGTTACGGCTGGAAGGGGACTGACGTAAATCTCGTCGATACGCCGGGCCACGTCGACTTCCTCTCCGAGGTCGAGCGGTCGCTGCGCGTCATGGACGGCGCGGTACTCGTCGTCTCGGCGGTCGAAGGGGTGCAGGCGCAGACGGAAGTGGTCTGGCAAGCGCTGCGGGCGCTGGGCATCCCGACGCTGATCTATATCAACAAGCTGGACCGGGTCGGAGCCGACGGCCTGCGGACGCTGGAGGAGGTGCGGCGCACACTGTCGCCGCTGGCCGTGCCTGTCCAGGCTCCCCGGGGCGCGGAAGAGCGCTTCGCGGGCAGCGCCGATCTGCTCGGCATCACGGAGGCCGAGGGGGAGGCGGAGGGCGGCGTGACGCCGTATCTCGACCTGCTGGCCGAAGCGGCGGCAGAGCGGGAGGAGGCGCTCCTCCAGCGCTATCTCGAAGAGGGCGGGTTATCCCCGTCCGAGATGCGGCCTGTTATTGCCGGAGCGGCCCGCCGGGGGGAGCTCTTCCCCGTGCTCTTCGGGGCCTCCGCGCGGGGGATCGGCATCGCCGAGCTCCTGGATGCGGTAGGTGAGCTGCTGCCCCCGCCGGCATCGCCGGCGGACGAAGGCTTGTCGGGCGTCGTCTTCAAGCTGGACAAGGACCCGGCGATGGGCCGCATCGCCTATGTACGCCTGTACAGCGGCACGCTGCGCAACCGGGACACCGTGAACAATCATACCCGGGGCCTGCAGGAGAAGGTCACGCAGATCCGGCGGATCGAGGGCCAGAGGACCGAGGATATGGGGGGTGCTCACCGCCGGGGACATTGCCGCCGTCTACGGCCTCGGCCGCGCCCGGATCGGCGACATCCTGGGGGTGCCGGACCACGTGCCCGGCGTGCAGCCGCTGGCCGTTCCGCTGCTGACCGTGCAGGTGCACTGGGAAAGCGAAGCGGCATACCCGGCGGTGGTGGCCGCGTTCCAGGAGCTGGCGGACGAGGATCCGCTGCTCGATCTGCAGTGGATTCCGGAGAACCGCGAGCTCCACGTGCGGGTGATGGGGCCGATCCAGATGGAGGTGCTCACCCATCTGCTTCACAGCCGGTTCGGCCAGCGGGTCACCTTCGGGCCGCCGTCGGTTATCTACAAGGAGACGCCGGCCTCCGCGGGCGAGGGCTTCGTCGCTTACACGATGCCGAAGCCGTGCTGGGCCGTGCTGCGCTTCTTCATCGAGCCGGGCGAGAGGGGAAGCGGGCTGCGGTACAGGTCGCTCGCCCGCGAGGAACGGCTGCTTGAGAGCTACCAGAACGAGGTGGCCCGGCGGGTGCCGGAGGCGCTGCTTCAGGGGTTGTACGGCTGGGAGGTTACCGACCTGTCGGTGACCCTGCTCGAGGGTGAGCATCACGTGTGGCACACGCACCCGCTGGATTTTGTCGTGGCGACGCCGATGGGCATCATGGACGGGCTGGCGACAACCGGCACGAAGCTGCTGGAGCCGCTGCTGCGCTTCCGGCTCTCGGCGCCGGAGGAGGCCGCCGGCCGGCTGCTGCATGAGCTGGCGGAGATGCGCGCCGTGTACGAGACGTCGGTCGGCCAGGGCGGCCGGATGGAGATGGAGGGCCTCCTGCCGGTGGCCACCTCTCTCGATTTTCCGTCCCGCCTCGGGTCGCTGACGAAGGGCCGGGGGGTGCTCTCGACCTCCTTCGCCGGCTACCAGGAGGCGCCTCCGGACGTGAGGGCGGAGCGGCCGAGGCGGGGCGTGAACCCGCTCGACCAGGCGAAGTACATCCTGGCGGTGCGCAGCGCGCTTTCCGGGTAAGCCTTGGCCGCCAGCAGCAAGGAGCACAGGCCGCTGAAGGCGGCTCGGGCAGCCTTACGGAATTATTGCCGCCTGATGCTGCCCCCGTCCCATTCGGGCGGAGGGGAGCCGCACCGCCCGAATGGGACGGGGCGGACTAAAGGCGGGGCACGCTGTCCATACTGGTGAAGACACCGAATTTTCACTGGAGGGATCAAGCGAATGCTTGCTGTACATTGGCGGCTGGCGGAACTGTGGACGCTGCAGAAGTCCAGGGAGCTCACGGAAGAAGAAGAGTCCGAGGTTTCCGCCTGCCTGCATTACAATGCCATCTATGCCCGGAAGCTGGCGGGATTATATAATCTGTCGCTGGCCGCCTCGCTCACGGGAGATACGCAGTGGCAGCATGAGATCTGTGCACAGATCGACAAGCTGGAGAGCCAGGGCGACTTCGGCTGGAAGAAACCCAGCCTGTAGCCGCTTCCAGGGCGAAGCCGCACGGTGCCCCGGGACGGCGTGAAGGCGGAGCGTAATCCGGGTGGAAGGAGCCCGGGAACCTGGACTCTGGAACAGGAACTAGCGTTCGTTCTTTTGTCCCTTTACATTGCCACAAGAGATACGGCAGGACCTGCCGATTTGACAGCAGCCGACCCGGGGAGGGTCGGTTTTTTCCCGTTCGTCCCTGTCTGCGGATGACGGGGGCGCAGCTAAGCGCTTCCAACCGGGATGGAGGCGCCTGCCGATCATAAGGTGTCACATTTTAGCACGAGACCGGAGGGGCTGAGAGGAAGGTCTCCCGAACCATGGCCGATGTCACAAAATCATAGTATGGTATAAATCAGGAAGTGGGACACAGAACTTCCAATAGAAGGAAATCGAGATGAGGATGGGTGGATTCATGACGGACAGGTCCGGACGGACAGAAGGAAGGACTGAAGTAAGAATGGAGGGCAGGACAAGACCGGGCACAGCGTTCGGCCTGGTTCCCGAAGAGAGAAGGAGATTGGAAGCGGCCGCTTCCCGGCGGATCCAGGATCCGGACGTTACTTATCTGAGCGCGCGCTTGGAAGGAGCGGAGCTGCGGCTTCGCCAGGCGAGGCGTCGGCGGCTGATCCGCTGGCTGCAGCAGCCCTCCGTGCTGTACCGCGACGGGCTGACGATCGTCATGGCCGCCGACACGGACGGCACGCTGCTGCATCTCGAGAGCACGGCGCAGGTGCTGACGCGGCTGCAGCGTCACAATATCGGACCCGGCACCCGGCTGACGCTGGAGGAGACCGGCATCCATGCCGTCTCGGCCGCCGTGGAGCTCGGCAGAAGCATGTTCACCCGCGGGCGGGAGCATACGCTGTGCCTGTTCCGCGACTGGTCCTGCTTTTGCATGCCGGTGAAGGACGGCTACGGGGAGACGGCGGGGTACCTGGCGCTGACGGTGCCGAAGCATGTGTCTCTGTCGTATCTGTATCCGCTCACCGGGGGACTGGTGCGGGAAGCGGAGCGGGAGCTGGCGGGCCGCCGGCATGTCCTCACCTCCATCGAGCGTCAGCTGGCGGCGTTCCGCCTGACGGGCAGGGAGATGGAGATCGCCAAATACTGGCTGCTCGATTACGACTACAAGCAGATCGGACAGGCGCTCGGCATCTCGCCCAATACGGTTCGGGTCATGATCGCGAGCATACACGGCAAATTGGGGGTCGCCTCGAAGGCGTCGATGATTCTGAAAGTACTCGAAATTGTATGAAAAGGGGGTCAAGCCCGATTGTTAAGAACAGGGTAATGCATATGCATTATTCACGGTCCGGGCGGCCTGCCCTATACTGAACACAGGTTCGGCATGGAGGCCTGCACAATACCGGTAACCGATTAGATGATCAGATCAGGAGGGATATCATGGGTCAAATCTTGCTTTCCTACTCGCAGGCGCAGAGGCACCGCGGGCAGAAGGCGGTCATGCTGTATTCGGGCGGTCTCGACAGTATGTACACCGCCCTGATGCTGAAGGAGCTGGGCCTCGAGGTGCATGCGCTGACGGCTGACGTAGGCCAGGCGATGCCGGGCCACCTGTGCGGGACGGCGTCCGCTCTCGGCATCCGGCTGGAGATCGCGGATGTGCGCAGCGCGCTCTGCGAGGAGAATATCACGAAGGGCATTCTGGCGAACGCCCTGTTCAACGACCACTACCCGATTTCCTCGAGCTATACCCGCCCCCTCATTGCCAGGGAAGCCGTGAAGCTCGCCCGGAAGATCGGCGCCCGGCTCATCATCCACAGTGCGACCCCGCTGCAGAATTCGGCGGCCCGGTACACGACGAGCATCATGGCGCTGGCGCCCGAGATGGATATCTTCTGTCCGGCCGTCGGGGAGTACGCTTCACGCGAAGAGAAGATGGCCGCCCTGGCGCCGTTCCTCGAAGCGCTCGGCATCCCATTCCCGCTCTCGCCGAGTCTCTACTCGGTTGACGAGAATCTGTGGGCCCGCGTCATCGAGAGCGGCCCGCTGGAGGACTGCACGCAGGACGTGCCGCCGCACGGCGTGTTCGAGTGGACCGCTCCCCCGGAAGCGTGCAGCACGGAACCGCTGGAGCTGACGCTGGAGCTGCGCGAAGGGCTGCCTGTGGCCCTGAACGGGCAGTCGATGCCGCTGCTTGCCATGATCGGCGAACTGAACGGAGTGCTGGGCCGGTACGGCATCGGCCGGTATACGGGGCTGGAGGACGGGCTCTTCGGCACGAAGATGCCCGAGCTGCGTGAGGCGCCCGCGGCCTGTATGATCCACGCTTCCCATGTGAAGCTGGAGGAGGCGGTCCTGTCCGCGCAGGAGCTGCGCATCAAGAAGTCGCTGGACCGCGAGTGGACACACCTTGTTGTGACCGGCGGCTGGTACAGCGAGCTTAAGGGCACGCTAGACGCCGCAATGGCCGCCTTCAACCGCGACATTACCGGCTGGGTTCGCTGGCGCGTGTCCCCCGGCCAGATGTTCTGCATCTCGCGCAGCGCGGAGAAAGGCATGTACGTCTCCCGCTTCCCGGCCTTCGCCCAGGAGTTCCAGCAGTACTCGCTGAACAGCTTCTTCCAGCAGCTCGGCAGGCAGCAGCGGCTCGGGGACGGGACGGCCATCCCCCACGACGCCGCAGCAGGCGGGGAGGAACAGGCGGACGACCTGATTCTGGAGCTCGTGCTGCAGCGCTGATCCGGCGGATTCGCAGTCCTGCATACTTTACTGAAGCATCGCATTAACCCATTATAGAAAAGAGGTTATTATCCATGATTACGATGCAGATTCAAGATGTTACCGGTGTGGACACCAACCTGATCGTCGAGCGTCTGGCGGGCCCCGGCTTCTGCCATATCCGCGGCGGGGCCGTACGCCAGGCCGAATTTTTCACGGAAGAGAGCTGGAACGCCTTCGCGGACAGCTGGAACCGCCTGGAGATGGACGGGTATATGGGCGACAACGGCAAGTACCGCCTCCGCCGGTACGGCAATTACGTGTACCGGCCGGAACACGCCTCCCTTGAGCTGCTGCCGCACGGCCCGTACTTCCAGTCGTACGAGATCAACCCCCTGAACGGCGGCATTCAGCGCCACTTCGAACCGATGGAGGAGGGCGTATCGGCCAGCTCCTTCTTCACGGGTCTGCTGCAGTGGTGCGCCGGCATGTTCGACCGCCTCGAGCCGGGGAGCGACTGGGACATCAAGATTCATCAGTACCGCATCCTGGCGAAGCCGCAGGAAGCCGGGCTGCCGACACCGGAGGGCATCCACCGCGACGGCACTACGTTCATCCTTACGTTCCTGATCGAACGCAGCAGCATTGAAGGCGGCGAGACAGGGATCTACAGCCTGAACCGCGAACCGCTCGGCCGACTGACGCTGGCCGAGCCGATGGACTGCATCATCGGCGACGACCGCCGCACGATGCACGGCGTGACGCCGGTAATCCTGTGCCCGGGGGCGGAGAGCGGCCACCGCGACGTGCTGATCGCGGCCTTCACCAAGATTCCGCGCGGCAATGACTGAGGAGCGGGAGCTTCGCCGCTCCCTCTCCTGGGTGCAGGGCGCGGCGATGACAGCGGGCGCCGTTCTCGGCGGGGGCCATTCTGGTGCTGCCGGCGCTGACGGCGGAGGAGGCGGGTCCCGCCTCCCTGCTGTCGTGGATGCTGATGTCGCTGCTCGTGCTGCCGATCGCCCTGACGATGGGACGCCTGGCTTCGGCGGTTCCGGACTCCGGGGGCGTCGTGTCCTTCGCCCGCCGGGCCTTCGGCGACCGGGCCGCGTATCTGCTCGGCTGGACGATGCTCGGGTCCATTCCGATCGGCGTGCCGGTCATGGCCCTGACGGGGGCGCATTATGTCGGCAGCCTGTTCAGCCTCTCCCATACCGGCACAACCGTCCTGGCGGGGGCGCTGATCCTCTGCGCCCTTCTGCTGAATGCCCGAGGCATTGAGCTCGCCGGCTGGGTGCAGGTCGTCGTCATCGTCATCATCGCGCTGATGCTGATGATAGCCGCCGGTGGCGCAGCCCCGCTCGTCGAACGGGAGAGCTTCGAGCCGTTCCTACCGCACGGCTGGGCTTCCGTCGGCCTTGCGGCGGTCACGATCTTCTTCTGCTTCTGCGGCTGGGAGATGATCGTCCCGCTGGCGGAGGAGTTCCGGAATCCGTCGCGGGACATTCCGCTGAGTCTGATGACGGCGGCGCTGCTGATCATCGTGCTGTATCTGTCGATCGTCGCCGTGACGGTGGGCACCGGCTCCTACGGGGGCACCGGGGGGCTCGCTCCCCTGAGCCTGCTCATGGAGAAGGCGTTCGGCTCGGCGGCGGGGGCGGTCACGGGGGCGCTGGCGCTGTTCATCACGTTCAGCTCCGTGCACACGAATATCGCCGGCTTCTCCCGGATGATCTACGCCCAGGCCCGGGAAGGGGAGCTGCCCGGCTGGCTGGCGAAGCTGCATCCGGCCCACCGCTCGCCGATCGCGGCGCTGTACGGCTGCGGCGCGGTCTTCGGCGGCGTGCTCCTGTACTACGGCACGGCCGAGCCGAGCCTGGCCTGGCTTGTGAAGTGGCCGAGCGCCATCTTCATCTTCTCGTACATCGTGGTGATGGCGGCCGCCCTGCGGCTGCTGCCCGCAAAGAGCGGGGGCCGGGTGTGGGCGGGCCTCTCCCTGGTGCTCTGTCTTGCGATCTATGCCTTCAGCGGCTGGGCTGCGGGCTTCCCGCTGGTGCTGGCGGCGGCGGGGGCGCTCTTCGCCTTCCTGCGCCGAAAGCCCGCCTCCATGAAGTCTGCGGCTGGGGCGGAGCGATCTTCGGCTCCGGGCAAATCACCGCGGTAAGACAGCAGGCAGCCGCCATATCCCCTGTCGCAATGAAGAAGGACGGTCTGCGGCCGTTCTTCTTTGTATTCACATGCAGCTCTCGGCAGAGCTCGATTCTGTGGGGCACTGCTAGCCCTTTCCATGCAAGGCTGATGCCCTTCCCCACTGCGGCCGTCTCTGCCCTGAACCCCTTAGCCGCCTCTGCCCGATTTCCTCCGCGGCGTGTCCTGTGCCTGCGTCGCCGCCGCCCGAATGCGGTAATGAAGAGGGAAGCCGCCGGCCGTCTGCGGACCGCATGTCCCAAGACCGGCCACTGAAGGGGCCCTATAGAGAGAGGAAGATGCCGTATGTGGGAAGTGCTGTGGGGAAGCATTCTGTCTGCGATGTCCACCGGGGCGGGAGCCCTGTTGATCCTCGTCATGAAAGGAACGACCCAGCGCCTGAGGGATATGCTGCTGGCGCTCTCCTCGGGCATCATGATCGTGGCGACCACCTTCAGCCTGATTCCCGAAGCCATGAAGCAGGGAAGCGTCTGGGTGATCACTGCCGGCGTGCTGCTGGGAACGGCGGTGCTGGCACTGGTGGAGAAAGGGGTGCCGCATCTGCCCATCACCCGGAAGGTCAATCAGGTGCTTGACCGCAAGGCGATCCTGGTGCTGGCCGCCATCACGCTCCACAACATCCCGGAGGGGCTCTCCGTCGGAGTCAGCTATGCGAGCGAGGATCAGAGCCTCGGCGGCATTATCGCACTGGCGATCGGGCTGCAGAATGCCCCGGAGGGGCTGATGGTCGCGCTGTTCCTCGTAACCCAGGAGATCAGCCGCTGGAAGGCGTTCGGTATCGCTACCCTTACGGGAGCCGTCGAGATCGTTTCTTCGCTGCTCGGCTACGGCTTGGCGCAGACGGTCGGATCCCTCGTGCCTTACGGGCTTTCTTTTGCCGCGGGGGCGATGCTCTTCATCCTGTTCAAGGAGCTGATCCCGGAGAGCCAGGAGAACGGAAGGGAGCTCTCGGCGACGTTCTCGTTCATGTCCGGCTTCCTGCTTATGCTCATTCTGCTGCAGGTATTGTAAGAGGCCCGGGAGGTACATAGCTTGACCCGGCTGCCGGAGGAGCTCCCTCCGGTATTTGCCATGGACAGAAAGTGCGGCCCGCGGGGAAGAACATGCCTAAAAGGAGTACCCCGGAGCAGGGGAGTGTGCTACGATGGAGGTGGAGGGGAACCATAATCAACCATCGAAGGAAGGATGATGCAAAAGATGAGTAACCCGGCACAACCCCGTATCGTGTTCGGTACGAGAGGCAGCGACAACTTGACGGCTTCGCAGGAAGGGGGAGACCGGATTTTCGCCTCGGACGGCGATGACCGGATTCAGGTTTTTCGTGGAAGTGAATATGCGGATATTCACGGGGGCCTCGGCAACGACTACTTTGAGGTGCTGGGCGGGCATAACGTCATGTATGGCGAGGAGGGGGATGACAGGCTGACGGTGGATGCCGAGAATAACCGGATCCACGGCAACGGCGGCGACGATACCTTCTGGGTCACCGGAGGGGACAACCTGGTTACCGGAGGCGCGGGGGATGACTCTCTCAGCTATGCCGGAGACCGCAGCCATCTCGTGACGGGGGATGGGGAGGATGACGTTGTTTTTGAAAAATACGATGAACTGAACCCCTCCGACGACAACCGGATCGAGCTTGGGAACGGGGATGACAGCCTGCAGCTCTGGGGCAGCCGCAATACAGCCCTGGGCGGTGCGGGCACCGATGATCTGTTCGTCCGCGAGTCGGGAGACAACCGGCTGGAGGGCGGCATGGGAGACGACCAGTTCGGGGCGCTGAATGTGTACCGGTCCGTCTTCGTCGGCGGAGCGGGGAATGATCACTTCGCGAATGCGGTGGATGAGCACGGACAGGACGGCAGCTCCGGGAACAAGTATTTCGGCAATGAAGGCAATGACTTCTTCGCGGGCTCGGGCGAAGACAATATGTTCCTCGGAGGAGCCGGCGGCGATACGCTGCGGGTGGAGGCCTATACCTCGCTGTATGCCTCGGTGCTGAAGGGCGACGGGGGAGATGACGAGCTGTCGATCGAATTCCCGTCGGGCGGCACGGGCAATGTGCTGGATGGCGGGGAAGGCCGCGATGCTCTGACCTCCGTCTCGTTCTATAACACGCTCAAAGGAGGGGCCGGCAGCGATACGCTCGCCGTAACCGGCTTTGAGTGGACCGGCTATTCATTGGAGAATACGCTTACAGGAGGTAAAGGGGAGGATCTGTACGAGATCGGACCGGGTGTCGGAACCAACACGATCCGGGAGGATGGCATCTGGAACGAGCAGGACCGCGTGAAGTTCCTGGCTGCGGAAGCGGAGGACGTGAAGGCCGCCCGCTCGGGGGCCGATCTCGAGATCGCAAGTGAGACGGGGACGGAGAAGCTGATCGTTGAGCGGTTCTTCGAGAGCAAGGCGGCCCGCGTCGAGCAGTTCGAATTCGCAGACGGCACGGTGTGGACCGACAAGGAGGTCGAGAGCCTGATCCAGGCGATGGCCGCCGCCCCTGGAAGTGGCGGTTCCCTGGAAGCGGTTTCTGCCCCGGAGCGGGACGAAGCACTCGCACTCCTGCTCGCGCCGCCAGCAGGGCATCCTCTGTTGTAACGGACATTGGCCGAATCGGATAGCCGTTCCTGCCGGTAGCTTTGGTGCTGCCGGAGAACGGCTTTTTTGGCATTTCCGAAAGGAGAACTTCTGTAAGTCTCTGTTAAAGTATGGGTTTACCAAATCAAGAAAAATTTAGGTGAAAACGTCTTCATGAGGGCATTCTTCTATGATAGCATGTAGGAGACATCAGCAGCAGACTGCGACGGGATCATAAGGGCTGCTGCCTCATATCAGAACCCTTGGAGGATGATGGCTGTGGCGGGAACGACGGGAGCGAAGCTTGTGTTCGGCACGGAGAAGAACGATGTAATGGTGGCTTCGGCGCAGGGCGGTGAGCACCTCTTTGCGCTGGCGGGAGACGATATCCTTGCAGCGACGAGCAGCGGCAATGTGCTTCACGGGGGAGACGGCAGCGACACGCTCGGGGTGGCGGGCTCAGGCAATACCCTCTACGGGGAGGGCGGCGGTGACCGGTTCCTGGTCACATCCGGAGAGAATGCGGTTCACGGCAATGACGGCAGTGACCGCTTCGAGGTCAGAGGCAGCTCGAACCTCATCACAGGGGGGGCTGGCTCGGATGCCGCGAAGCTGCTTGGATCCCGCAATGAAGTAACGCTCGGTGCCGGCAATGACTGGTTGAGCGGCGAGGTCACGGGATTCGGGAATACGTATGAAGGCAATGCGGTGAATCTGGGGGCAGGGAACGATTCGGCGAGCTTCCAAGGCCTGCGTATCTCCGGCAGCTTCGTGCGCGGAGGAGAGGGGAACGAGAATTTCAGCGTGTCGGAGAGCGGCGGTCACCGGATCGATGGCGAAGCGGGGAACGATTCGTTCCACAGCTACCATTCGGAGGGATCGTTCTTCATCGGGGGCAGCGGGAATGACAGCTTCGTGAATGCCGTGGACGCCTGGTACGACCACGGGAATGTCGGCAACACCTACCATGGCGATGGGGGCAATGATGAGTTCACGGTATCCGGCATCTACCAATTGTACAAGGGCGGCAACGGAGAAGACACGTTCACGGTGGTGCAAAACTCGACTCTCGAAGGAACGGTGATCCTGGGAGAGGGAGGCAGCGATACGATTCAAGCGGCGGAAACCATCGAGGGCGGCTACAACCGGCTCGACGGGGGCGCGGGCCAGGATACGCTGACGAGCTCGCTCGGGCGTTCGGAGCTGTTCGGGGGCAGCGGGAACGATGTGCTGACCACGCTGGGCAGCAGCCGCGAGAATTGGCTTATGGGCGAGCAGGGACAGGACCGGTATGTGATCGATTCCGCGCTCGGTTCCTCCCTGGTGTCCGACTACGGCATCAAGGGGGAGCAGGATACCGTCGTCTTCGCCTCGCTGGGCCGCGATGACCTGAGCTTGTCCAGGGACGGCGCGCACCTGGTCTTCGAAGCGGGCGGGGAGGAGCTGATCGTGGACCGCTTCTTCGTCAACGGCTCGTACCGGATCGAGCGCTTCGAGCTGGCGGACGGCACGGTATGGACGGACACGGATGTCGAGAAAATCATCCAGGCGATGGCGGCTGAACCGGAGGCGGGTGCTTCAGGCGATGCGGCGGACGCCGGCGCGAGGGCGCAGGAGCTGAGTCTGCTGCTGGCTGCCGGGGGAGCAGCGGTGTCGGCTTAGGGGCCGCAAGGGTCTGGGCTCGCAGGCAGCAGCGGGGCATCCGTCGGCTTCCGTGCCGGCCGGTGCGGCCGGAACCGGGGCCGGTTCCAGCTCCAGCTCCAGCTCCAGCTTAAGTCCCTGCTGCTAAGAAAGCGGCAGCGCGCCCAAGGGGGCGGTATGTACCCGGGGCGCCGCAAAAAGCGGACGGGCCGATATGTAATCAGGCTTGACCCGTAACGGATCACTCGAATCCGCTTTTTTCGGCTTCGAAGAGGCTGCATGAATGTAACGTTTGCTTTTTTAACTCTGAATCGGAGAGGAAGAATGCAAGATGGCGGAAACGAAAGGGCCTAAGCTGGTATTCGGTACGCAGAAGATGGATGTCCTGATGGCTTCGGCACAGGGCGGGGAGCATCTCTTTGGGCTTGCCGGGAGTGATGTGCTGGGTGCGGCAAGCAGCGGCAATGTGCTGCACGGAGGAGACGGAACCGATGCGCTGGGGCTGACAGGCTCGAAGAATACTCTCTACGGCGAAAGAGGCGACGACCTTCTTCTGGTGGGGTCGGGGTCGGGCTCGAATGCCATTCATGGCAACGAAGGGAACGATCGGTTCGAGGTAACCGGCAGCTCCAATCTGATCACGGGCGGGGATGGAGAGGATGAGCTGAACCTGAAAGGTTCCTACAATGAAGTATCCATGGGAGCCGGGAACGATGTGCTGCTGCTCGGAAGCGATGGGGGGCAGGCCGAGCAAGCGGCCGAACGAAATACGGTGTTTCTCGGGACAGGGAACGATTCCGCCGGGTTGGACCGGGTGATGAACAGCACCCTGCGCGCCGGAGAAGGCCATGATAGTCTGACAGCGAGTTTTGCTGCGAACAACCGGATTGACGGAGAAGCGGGGAATGACACCGTTTACCGATTTGACGCCTCCCATTCCAGCTTCATCGGGGGCAGCGGCAGCGATAGCTTCGTCAACGGGAAAGGCGGCAGAGACTACGAAGACTACACGCGCTTCGATAACAAGTACTATGGCAATGACGGCAATGACGAACTCTGGACGGCCGGCAGCCGGGAAACGTATTACGGGGGGAACGGCGATGATCTCCTGGCGACCGTTCGTTACACCAGGCTGGACGACAGCTTGATCAAGGGAGAGGGCGGCAATGATCTGATTCATGCCGGCGAGATCAGCGTGGGATCGAATAACGTGTTTGACGGCGGGGCCGGGAACGATTCCCTGACCTCATGGCTGGCAGGCAGCGAGCTGCTGGGCGGCACCGGGAACGATGTATTAACCGTCGTAAGTTACAACGGCGGCAATACGCTGACAGGCGGACAGGGCGAGGACACCTATGTGATTAACCTGCTCGCGAATTCCTCCGTCGTATCGGATAACGGAACGAAAGGGGAGCAGGATACGCTTGCTTTTGGTTTCCTCACGCATCATGGGATCGATGTGTCCCGGGAAGGGGACGACCTGGTCTTAAGCGGATACTCCGATATGCAGGTGACGGTGGACCGTTTCTTCGTGAACGGCTCCTGCCGGATCGAACGGTTCGAGTTTAAAGACGGCGTTGTGTGGACGGATACGGATGTGGAAAAGATGATCCAGGCCATGGCGGCATCACCGGAGGCGGGTGCTTCAGGTGATGCGCCGGAAGCCGGCGCGGGAGCGCAGGAGCTGAACCTTCTGCTGGCCGCCGGCGGCGCACCGGCCCAGGGGTAAGCTGGACGGAAGGGACAGCAGGAGGATCAGGCACGGAGGCTTTGGATGATCCCGGGCCTCCGGCCGGAAGCACGTCTTTTGATCATAACCTGGTGGAGGAGGATGACCATGGCGGAGACGACAGGACCTAAGCTGGTGTTCGGGACGCAGGAGAACGATGTGCTGGTGGCTTCGGCGCAGGGCGGAGAGCATCTGTTTGCGCTGGCAGGAGACGATGTGCTGGCTGCGGCGAGCAGGAGCAATGTGCTGCACGGGGGAGACGGCAGCGACACGCTCGGCGTGACGGGGGCAAGCAATACGCTCTACGGCGAAGGGGGCGACGACCGCCTCCTGGTGACCTCGGGAGAGAATGCGGTACATGGCAATAGCGGGAATGACCGGCTCGAGGTGGCGGGAAGCTCCAATCTGATCACGGGCGGAGCAGGGGCCGATAGCCTGCTGCTGCAAGGATCCGACAATGAAGCATCCATGGGAGCCGGGGACGATACGGTAGAGCTCCTGACGGATGCCGGATTGGACCTGAGCCGCAATACGGTGCATTTGGGTACAGGAACCGATTCCATGGTCCTCTCCGGGATTTCGGACGGCACCGTTCGCGGGGGAGAAGGGGGCGATGATATCTATGCTCTCTTCGTACAGAACAACCGTTATGACGGGGAGGCCGGGGATGATACGTTCAATACGTACAATGCCGTTCATTCGACCATTGCCGGAGGGGCGGGAAATGATCTTTTTAACAGTACGCCCGGTGATTTCGATTATAACGGGAACGAATACAGCAAGTACTATGGCAACGACGGCAGTGATGAGTTCCTTATGACCAGTGACGACTGCACTTACTCCGGAGGGAACGGGCAGGATACTTTCCTGACAGCCGACTATTCCAATTTCCGGAGGAATGTGGTCCGAGGAGAGGGCGGCAATGATCTCCTGCAGACCGGGGAGAACGGCGGGGGAGAGGATAACGTCTTCGACGGAGGGAACGGACAGGATCACTTGAGCTCTTGGCTGGCGGGTACCGAGCTGCTTGGCGGGAGCGGGAGTGATGTTCTGACCATTCATGGCTACAGCAGTAAGAACATCATGACAGGCGGCCAAGGCCAGGACCACTACGTGATGGATTCCGTGCTCGGCTCCTCCGTCGTGTCGGACGCCGGGGTCAAAGGCGAGCAGGATACGCTTACGTTCACGGCACTTGGCCAAGATGACTTGACCTTGTCCCGCGACGGCGGGAACCTGGTCATCGAAGCGGGCGGGGAGGAGCTGACCGTGGACCGGTTCTTCGTCAACGGCGGTTACCGGATCGAGCGGTTCGAATTGGCGGACGGCACGGTGTGGACGGATACGGATGTGGAACAGATGATCCAGGCGATGGCGGCGGCACCGGCGGCAGGAAGTGCCGGCGATGCGCTGGAGGCTGGAGCGGGCGCGCAGGAGCTGAATCTGCTGCTCGCGGCCGGCGGGGTGCCGGACTTGGGGTAAGCGGGCCGGCTCATCGGCCGGCAGACGCACCAACCGGCCGGTTCGAGGCTTCAACCGGTTGGATGGAGGCTTCGCCGCCATGTCTTCCGCGCGCAGGGAACGGCGGGAAGACTTTGGGCGCAGCGGCGCTTCTATGGCGATGGTGCTTTTTTGTGCAAAAGCGGCACCGGGCACGATTATCACGGACGACAGCCGGTACACGGCACGACAGGACGGTTCGCCGGTCATCCGGCGGCCGTCTTTCTTTTTTGGGGACGCGGGGAGGGTTTCGTGGGTCGGTTGTGGAATCCTACATAACAACATGAGGTCCAGGGGGAGTCCCCGGGCCGAGACAGAGGAGCGTTACCCCTTGAAACGTGTGCTAGTAACCGGATATAAAGCGTCGGAGCTCGGCATCTTCTCGCAGAAGCATCCCGGCATTCCCATCATAAAAAAAGCCGTTCGGGCGAAGCTGCTGTCCCTGCTGGAGGAGGGGCTCGAGTGGGTCATCGTCAGCGGGCAGTGGGGCGTGGAGCTGTGGGCCGCGGAAACGGCGCTCGAGCTGAAGACCGAAGGCTGGCCGCTGCAGCTCGCCGTCATTACGCCGTTCATCGAGCCCGAGGAGAACTGGAGCGAGGACAAGCAGAACATCTACCGGGCGCTCACCGCGCGCGCCGATTACGTCAACAGCGTCACGAAGACGAAGTACGACGGACCGTGGCAGTTCAAGGAGAAGGACCGCTTCCTGCTCCGCAACTCCGACGGGCTCCTGCTCATCTATGACGAAGAACAGGGGGGCTCCCCCCGGTTCATCCGGGAGATGGCGCTGAAGCACGCCGAGAAGGAGGAGGGCTACCGCATCCTCACCATCAATGCGTTCGATCTGCAGCAGATCGCGGAGGAGGAGCAGCTGCGGTACGACAGCTAGCGGGCTGCAGCTTTGTGCCCTTGTGCCGGGCTGGGGGCGGAGAGGCAGGACACTCTTTCGGCGCCTCGAAGTCCGAGAGGCGATTGCACCCTGTGCCGCCTCCCAGCCGCCGGTGCTCAAGTCCAGCCCGCGCGATCTGCATGGAGGACGGTGTCCGGGCAGTGCCCGCATCCCCCGAGCCCAGCCAGGTCCGCGCTGCTGTACCCGAGCGTGGAATGCGCTCGGATCCAATGGAAAGGCCGCACCCCGAAGTCCGACGAACGGACGGTAGGGGTACGGCCTTTTTTTGCATGCTTGCCCTGCCGAGCAGGAGAGGAGATCCCGGTGCGCAAATCACGCTCCCGTCAGATCTCCCACCGGCTTAGCTGCCGGTTTTGCCTGTCGGTACGACGTTGACCTGAAGCGGCTCCGAGGGATTCCCTGCGGCGTCAACCGCCGTCACGGTGAACTCGTTGCGGCCAGGCTGCAGGGCGAGCTCGCCGGAGTCGTAGCCCAGGTCCTTGCCCACGGACGCGGCAGCCCCGTTGACCTGCACGGCCGCCTTTTCGCTGACCGCGCCCTTCAGCACGATGCTGCTCCCGTCCACGTTGTAGTGATTGCCGGTCTTCCGTCCGGGCTCCACCAGTGTGAGGGACGGCCGGATGGCGTCCTCGATCCGCTCCAGATCGCCTACCGCCAGTCCGCTGCCCGAAGCCGTCTCCGATGCGCTGCCGGCGATCTTCACATAGACGCGGCCTTCATAGTAGCCGGTGCTCTTCACGGCAGCGAGCAGCTTCTGCGCCCACGATCCCGCCCAACGGTAGCCGTTGCGGCGCTCGGCCTCGATCTCCAGGATATTGTGCTTGATGACCCCGTCGCGTCCCGAGAAGATCGGGAGATTCGTTGCGATGTCATAGAAGCGGTACCAGGTGTCTGTCGCCGGGTCCGGAACGAAGTAGACGTTGTTCGGGTCGGCCGATACGTATTTGATGCCGCTGAGCTTGCTCGCTTCGAAGTAGGCCAGGGCGCTGTCCGCCGCCTGCTTCACCTCGGGCGTCTGCTCCGGCAGCGCCATCAGGTACTTGATGATCTCGATCGACTCCGATCCGGAGATCGACGGATGCTCATAAGCGCGGGCGCCGCGCGCCTCATACGTGAGCGGGTCGTGCTGGGCGCACCACGCGGTCAGCTTGCCGTTCACCCGGATCTGCGACTTCAGGATATAATCGAGGCCGCGGTCGAGGGACGCCTGCAGCTTCTGCACCGATTCCTCCGGCAGCAGGGAAGAGTTGAACGGATACTGGCGGTCCCGGGCCATTTTGAGCACATTCATAACCCGCATCATCGCATTATCGTTGAACGTGACATAGTCCGAGTAGTTGCCGCGGGACGGATACACCTGAGCCCAGCCTCCGCTGGCATACTGCAGCTTCTCGAGGAATTCGAACCCTCTCAGCACGGCGTCCCGGTAGCGCTCGTCGCCGGTTTCCTTATACATGACCGAGAGGAAAAGAATCTCGTTCGTCGTCGCATTGTTGTCGATCGTTCCGAGCTCCGTGCCGTCCGGCGCCTTCCAGTCGGATTTGGCTTCTGTCCCGTTCCAGGCACGCTTGTACTTGTCGCCCATCTTGTACCAGCCGCCGTGGTCCATCTGCCACGTAAGGAGGTTGTCCGCCTGCTGGATGTCGGCAGTCCGGTCCCCCGTATAGTAGGAGGCGTTGAGATAAGGCACGCTCTTCGGATTCTCTGCCGGGGTCCGCGTGAAGGTCGCGTCCGGGTTCAGTCCCTGCTCCGTCTCCAGCGTAACGATCGAGCGGCCTTCGTGATCTGTGCCGAGGGACGCCGATTTGACCGTGTAGGCTCCCGTCAGCTGCGGATTGAGGCTGTTCCAATCGCCGAGCGCCGCCTGCACTTCGAAGTCCGACGGCTGAAGCGAGTTCAGCTTACCGCTGAGGGTGAATTGGATGGTCGTAGGCGTAAGGGCCTTCGCCTGTACGATGCGGACCGGTTCGGCGGTCCCTTGGCCGGCTTCCTCTGCACGAAGAGCTGAAGGTGCGGCCGAGAGCAGCAGACTTGCGGCGCAGAAGGCGGTGAGCCATCGGCGGTAGTGCCAAGATTGGTTTGTCATGAGTACGCTAACCTCCCGGGTACGATGGTGGAGTATGGCTGGAAATGGAAGCTTGTTCCTGCACTATTGATAACGTTTACATTGTAACGCAGGGCGGTCGGCCTTTTCTTTATGCTGCATTGTCCGTTTCGGTCCAAAATTGACTGGGCTTGTCCTTCGGGGAGCGGGCATGGGATTCAACAGGTCCCCTTAATTCAAGAAAGTGTTGACTAAATAATAGACAATAACATAATATATCTATGTAATAACAAACTTAAATTATAATAATCTGATAAATCGAGAGGAGAAGCGGCCATGAAACATTCCGGACGAAAGGCGGAGCTGCTGCAGCTCTATAAAGAAACGAAAATCACCGGCGGGGTGTACCAGATCCTCAATAACGTGAACGGCAAACGCTGGGTAACCAGTACGCCGAATTTCAGGACGATGAACGGCAAGAAGATGGAGCTGAACATGGGCGGGAACAAGAACGCCAAGCTGCAGGCGGACTGGAGCCGCTATGGGGAAGAGGCTTTTACCATGGAGGTGCTGGAGGTGCTTGAGCGCAAGGAAACCGGGTATTTTGACGCGAAGGATGCCCTGAAGAAGCTCGAAGCGAAGTGGCTTGAGAAGCTTCAGCCTTACGGCGAACAAGGCTACAACAGACCGAAGGAGGCAGGGGAGCATGGAGAAGCGGGGGAATAAAACGGCGCTGCTCGTCGTGGATGTTCAGGTGGCTCCTTTTATATGGAAGGACTATGGGGGGCCGGAACTGTACCGGGGAGGGGAGCTCATCGGTACGCTGAGCGGTCTGATGAAGAGAGCCCGGGAGGCGGGGGCACCGGTGATCTATATCCGGCATACGGAGGAGCCGGGAACGCCGAGGGGGGAGGGCGGACCGATCTGGCACGTGCATCCGGAGATTGCGCCGCTCCCCGGGGATCCCGCGCTGAACAAAAGCCATGCCGATCCGTTCCTCGGGACCGGACTGCATGAGCTGCTGCAGGAGCTGGGCGTCGGCCGGCTGGTGATCACGGGGGTGCAGACCGAGTACTGTGTCGATACGGCCTGCCGGTCCGCCTTCGGTCTCGGGTACCGGGTGACGCTCGTGACGGACGGTCATACGACCTTCGACTCCGAGGTGTTGAAGGCCGAACAGATCATTGCCCATCACCATACGGTGCTTGGAGGCTTGTTCGCCGAGCTGCGGGAGGCAGGCGAGGTGCAGTTCGCCGCGTCTTAAGCGGCGGGAAGGAAGGGCAGGCTCTGCTTCTCCTGCCGGACCGCATGTTTGGTGGGGCGCCTCCCTGCATATACTGGAAATAAAGGAAGCCCATTTCCTGAACTTTCTACAGGATTCTCCTGTGTTTCTTCGAAATTCTCACGAGCTGCTCCGAAGTCCTATGCCGTACCTCGGGTTCTGGTGTAAGATGGCAGTATCTTGAAGGGGGCGTGATTTACTCATGAACACCGCGTATGAGATGTACGATGATCCGTTTAAAATGCTGATCCTGCTGGCCACCCTGGCTGCCGAGCAGCGCGGCGAGAAGCTTGACTTCAACAAGGTGGGCGAATTCGAGAACGAGACGTTTCGCCTGCAGCATGAGCTTTTTCATTACAAGAAGGAAGATATCCGCATTACCTGGCACGAATTTCTGGGAAGAGACATTGCGTGCAGCCGCGACCTGTCGCGGCAGGAATACAACAAAATGTTCGTGGACTGCATGGCCTCCCTCTACGGGATCGGATGAAGCCGGCCAAGCCGGCAGTCCCCGCAGCACGCCACAGCGCGAGAAGCGCCGCTCCTTTAGGGGGCGGCGTTTTTCTTTTCTCTTGCCATCAGATTAACTGACAGAGTGATGTTCACAAAAGTAACATAACTTTTTAATCTTCCTTTAAGGTTATCCTGGATAAGGTATGATATTATAAAAACTGGAAAATAAGTTAGAAAAAGTAACTAACTAAATTATTTTCTAGTAAAATATTGAGTGGAGGGAATTTAAGATGTCAGCTATTGGTGCGATTATGGAACACAACCGGGCATTTGTTCAGGAGAAGAGGTACACGGCTTACGAGACAACCAAGTTTCCGGACAAGAAACTGGTCATCCTCACGTGCATGGATACGCGGCTGCTTGAGCTGCTGCCGCAGGCGATGGGGCTTCGCAACGGGGATGCGAAGGTGATCAAGAATGCCGGGGCGGTCGTATCGCACCCGTTCGGCAGCATTATGCGCAGCATCCTGCTCGCGATCTACGAACTGAAGGCCGAAGAAGTATGCGTGATCGGGCACCACGAATGCGGCATGGCCAATCTGGAGAGCGCGAATGTGCTCGAGAGCGCCAAGCGGTACGGGATTCCGGAGGAGAACATCCGGACGCTGACCTATGCGGGGATCGATCTGGACGGATGGCTGACGGGCTTCAAGAAGATCGAGGAGAGCGTGGCGAACAGCGTGAATATGATCCGCTCGCATCCGCTGTTCCCGGCTACGGTGCCGGTGCACGGGCTCGTCATTCACCCGTCGACCGGCCAGTTGGATCTGGTGGTGGACGGCCTGGAGGTACTGGCCAAGGAGCAGTCGGCCGAGGCTTTGATCTAGCGGGACCAGCGTAACCTACCAAGAGGAAGGAGTGTGCATTGATGTTATCCGACATCCGGTTTCAGGGCTATAACGCCTCTTATTTGAAAAGGGACCTCGCGGCAGGGCTGATCGTCGGCATCGTGGCGATTCCACTCGGCATGGCGTTCGCTATCGCTTCGGGGGTCCGTCCGGAATACGGCATTTATACGGTCATTCTCGCCGGCCTTCTCGTCTCGCTGCTCGGGGGCTCCAAGTTTCAGATTGCCGGACCCACGGGGGCTTTTGTCCCGATCCTCTTCGCCATTGTCATGGAGCACGGCTACGAGAACCTGCTCATCGCCGGCTTCATGGCCGGGATCATGCTGGTGCTGCTGGGCCTCTTCAAGCTGGGCTCGCTCATGCGGTACATTCCGAGGCCGGTCACCATCGGGTTCACGACGGGCATTGCCGTCATCATCTTCAGCGGCCAGATCGCCCACTTCCTCGGACTTCGCAATGTCAAGAAAAAGGAAGCGTTCCATGAGAATATGCGCGAGATCGCCGTACATATCGAGACGGTGAACTGGTACAGCGTCGGGACGGCCGTCATTTGTCTCGCCGTGCTGCTGATGACCAGCCGGCTGACCACCAAGGTCCCTCCCGCGCTGGCCGGGCTTATTGCGGCGACGCTGGCCGCGGTGCTGTTCTTCCGCGGGAAGATCGATACGATCGGCTCGACCTACGGGGCGATCCCGACCGGGCTGCCGACCTTCAAGCTGCCGGCGCTGTCCTGGGACCTCGTCGTGGATCTGCTGCCGGCCGCCTTCGTTATCGCGATGCTCGGCGGGATCGAGTCCCTGCTCTCGGCGATGGTTGCCGACCGGATGGGCGGGGACAAGCACAACAGCAACAAGGAGCTGATCGGCCAGGGCATCGCCAACATGGTCACGCCGCTCTTCGGGGGGATTCCGGCTACCGGAGCCATCGCCCGGACAGCCACGAACATCAAGAACGGGTCGGCCTCGCCGCTCTCCGGCATCATCCACGCCCTGGTGGTGCTTGTCGTGCTGCTGGTGTTCGCGCCGTATGCTTCGCACATCCCGCTGGCGGCCATGGCGCCCATCCTCATGTTCGTCGCCTGGAATATGAGCGAGCGCCGTGAGTTCATGCATGTGCTCAAGACGCGGACCGGCGACTCCGTCGTGCTCGTCGTCACGTTCCTGCTCACGGTCTTCGCCGACCTGACGACCGCCGTAGGCGCGGGACTGGTGCTGGCGGCCGTGCTCTTCATCAAGCGGATGAGCGGCACGCTCAAGCTCGAAGGCGTGCTTCCCGATCCGCAGGACAAGCTCGTGAAGCCCGCCCAGGGGGGGGAAGAGCGTTCCTGCCCGCAGATCGCGATCTTCACCGTGGAAGGCCCGCTGTTCTTCGGCACCTCGTCGGCCTTCCTGGAGACGATCAAGGACAAGCTGGCCGCGGGCGGGCCGCAGCCGATCCTTCTGCTGCGTATGGGCAAGGTCAGCGACATGGACACCACCGGCGAGGCGGCTTTGGCCGACATCGCCGAAGAAGTCAAGGCGCGCGGCGGCACGCTGCTGCTCACGGGCATCACGCCGGCCGTCCGGCCGATCCTGGACAGCAGCGGCCTCAGCGCCAAGATCGGCGAGGAGCGGCTGTTCCGCCGCACGGGCGAAGCGATCGCGTACGCCCTGCGCCGGGTGAGCCCCGCGCGCTGCTTGGGCTGCCGGCAGTTCACCTTCGACGAGTGCACCGAGCTGTCGAAGCCGGCCCCCGCGGCCGTCCGCCCCGACCGCGCGGGTGTGCTGCAGGGATAAGGCGCTCGGATCTATCTTTTCTCGAGTGCTCGAGTATATCTTTTTTCGTTCCGTTGTGCTTCGCACAAAGGTCACGTTCAAAAAGATATACTCTCGCTGGCAGGGGGAAGAATGCGACCACGTTTGTGCTACGCAGACCATGGTCGCGTTCGAAAAGATAGATCCTCGCTGGCAGGGGGAAGAACGCAACCACGTTTGTGCTGCGCAGACCATGGTAGCGTTCGAAAAGAGAGATCCTCGCTGGCAGGGGGGAGAACGCAACCACGTTTGTGCTGCGCAGACCATAGTCGCATCCGGAATGACATGCTCTCGCTGGCAGGGGGAAGAACGCAACCACGTTTGTGCTGCGCAGACCATAGTCGCATCCGGAATGACATGCTCTCGCTGGCAGGGGGAAGAACGCAACCACGTTTGTGCTGCGCAGACCATGGTCACGTTCGAAAAGATAGATCCTCGCTGGCAGGGGGAAGAACGCAACCACGTTTGTGCTGCGCAGACCATGGTCGCGTTCGAAAAGATAGATCCTCGCTGGCAGGGGGAAGAACGCAACCACGTTTGTGCTACGCAGACCATGGTCGCGTTCAAAAAGATATACTCTCGCTGGCAGGGGGGAGAAACGCAACCACGTTTGTGCTGCGCAGACCATGGTCGCGTTCAAAAAGATAGATCCTCGCTGGCATGGGGGGAAGAACGCAACCACGTTTGTGCTGCGCAGACCATGGTCACGTTCGAAAGGAGTCAGCCGGGGACATAACGGAACTCCGATGCGTTATTCCCTTCTGCGATAGGGGGATTCGTGGAATAGAGGAACTCAGGTGCGCTATTTCGCTGCTGGAGGCTGTTTTTCGAGGCAGCAGGGGCACATAAGGCATCTGAGTTCCGCTATCCAGCAGGAAATCATGGGAAATACCCCGATAACGCATCGTAGTTCCGTTATTTGGTATGGCTGCAGCGGTGGAGCCGCCAAGCTAGGCCAACCCTGAACCGAAGCGGCACCACTTACCCCTGACTTGACCCTTAACTTTTTTAACGACAAACCAAAGCCGTCCGGCGTATATCCCGGACGGCTTTGGTTTGTCTCGCGTTATGCTTGGAGACAGTGCGAAACGCTTAGTTGAAGAGCATGCAATGCACGAACGCAGCCATGCCCCTGGCGCTACCTGATTCGCAGCTTTTAAACGGGCAGCAATCCCCCGCAAGGTAATATCATTGGATCGTTACTTTTGTGCGCAGCCAACGGTTTCTTCTCACCTACCAGCGAGAGTATATCTTTTTGAAAGTGACCTTTGTGCGCAGCACAACGGAACGAAAAAAGATATACTTGAGCCAAAGATATACTCGAGCGCCCGAGTGCTTATCGCTGTACCGCCCGCATCCGAAGCCCGCCCCGGATGCGCAGGGACACCAGCGGCTCGGGTACCGCGGGCGCATCGTCCAGCGGCTCGAAGTGCAGCGAGCGGCACAGGCCGGAGAGGATGAGGGACGCCTCCATCATGGCGAAGTTCGAGCCGATGCATCCTCTGACGCCGCCGCCGAACGGGAAATACGCGAACCGCGGCCAGGCGCTCTCCCCGCCGTCGAACCGGTGGGGGCGGAAGGCCAGCGGCTCCTCGAATACCTCCCCGTTCCGGTGGATGGCATACGGGGAGATGAGGAAGGTGCTGCCGGCCGGGAAGGCCTCGCCGTGCAGGACCACCTTCTCCTCGGATTCCCGCAGGATCATCCAGGCCGGGGGATACAGCCGCAGCGCCTCCTGGACGACCTTCGGCAGGAAGGTGAACCGGCGGTACGCCTCGAAGGCGGACATCGGCGTACCGTGAAGCCCGTCGAGCTCGCGGTACAGCTCCGCCGCGACTTCGGGCTCCCGGCCGAGGCTGTACAACACCCAGGTGAGCAGGTTGGCCGTCGTCTCGTGACCGGCGAGCAGCATCGTCATCATCTGGTCGCGGATCTCTTCCCGGGGGAGAGGGTTCCCTTCCCCGTCGGTCGTATCGAGCAGCATCCCGAGAAGGGTGCTGCGGTACTTCTCCGGCGTCCGGGAGGCATCGTCCAGCACAGCGTAGACCATCTCTTCAAGCGTGCGGATCGCTCTCCGGTGCACCCGGTTGCCGGGGGTGGGATAGGAGAGCGGAAGGACCAGCGGGGAGAACAGCGTCTTCGCCGTCCGCTCGATCGTGTCGTTCACCGCAGCGGCGAGCTCCGCTTTGAGCTCGTCCACATCGGCGCCGAACATGGTCTTGGCGATGATGGCAAGCGTAAGCTGCATGAGCTCGTCATGCAGCGCGACGGTCTGGCCGGGACGGATCCGGTCCGCCGCCTCCCGGGTGAGTTCTCTCACGGTTTCGGCATACGCCTGGATGCGCTCTTTATAGAAGGCGGGCTGCATATAGCGCTTCTGCACGCTGTGCGTCTCCTTCTCGGTCGTGAGCAGGCCGTCGCCGAGCGTGCGGCGGAGCACATCCGACGAGCGCCCCTTGCGGAAGGAGGCTTCCTGGCTGACGAGAATGCTCTGGATAAAGCGCGGCGAGTTGACGATGAAGGTCGGGCGCGTGCGGCTGGTGCGCAGCGAGACCAGCTCGCCCTCATGAAGCAGCTCGACCATGAAGCCGAGCGGATCGCGCTGGAAGGCAAAAAAATTGCGCAGGCGTGACGTGCGGATTCCCTGGATGGAACTCATGAGGCACCTCCACAATGGACGGACGGTATGACGTGCGCCGGTCCATCTGGCAGCTGAGCTCCAGGGCTGCCGGCGGCGGGTAGGCTGCTGACTTTTTTGCAGTCATCTGCTTATCGTCCCCGTCTCTATTCAACGCAAATTTTTAACATCTCAAAGCCAAATCACTTGCCGGGTAACGCTCATGCAGCTGCTTGACTGCCTTGAGCTGTCCCTTGATCCGCTGACTAGTTTCTCCGCTTCGCTTTGCGGCGGCCGATTTCTTCGGTGACGGCGAAGGCCAGCTCCTCGTTGCCGAACAGGGACAGCACGCCGAGCACGGGTTTCGTCCGGTATCTCGCCGGCTTCCTCCTTGGGCACGGTGAGCTCCACCGCCTGCTGCAGCGCCGGATTCTCGCCCTGGGCGGGATAGGCACGCAAATACACTTCGTGGGGATCAAGATCATGGTTAATACACCACTGGGCGAAGACGAGGATCATCATTTGCTCGTCCCGCTGGTAGCCGCGGATGATTTCTTCTTCGGTTGCTTTACGGTTCATATCAGGTCGTCTGCTCCTTCTGGCCGCCGGACTCCCGGTGCTGCGGGGAATCCGGTGTTCTCATGTTTCGATTCAGCGGATAAGCTTGTTTTGCTCTGCCGCCCCTAGGTACAATAAGTGATGAAGCAAATGAAGCTTTCCTGCTTACGGCGTCAGACCGGCAGGAGAGCGGGTAAGAAACGGTACGAAAGGAGCGGAGGCCTCATGGGTTCGATCCCGAAGCTGCTGATCGCCGCGGGCATCGTCCTGATCGCGGCGGGTCTGCTGTGGTCCCTTGCCGGCAGATTCCTGCCGCTCGGCAGGCTGCCTGGAGATATAGCGATAGAGAAAGAGAACGTCAAGTTTTATTTTCCCATTGTGACCTGCATCGTGATCAGTGTGGTGTTCTCACTGGTCATGTACGTGATCCGGATCTTCTTCAAGTAAAAGGCGGCTGCCGGATCTTCAGCAAAGATATGCTCTTAGTATAGTGGAAAGATACGGCCGGAGCAAAACGGGGCACGGCGCCATAAGGCCTTGCAGTGAACGGACAGGGGACAGACAGAAGCGCTGCCGTGCCCTATATAAAGTAAAGGTCCCGGTGGTCAAGCAAGGGACCCATGGCGCCACAGGCCGCAAGGCCTGTGGAGTCTTTCTTTTTGAAAGGGGAACCCCCTCGATGCGGCCATCATGGGTTACGGAGAGCCGGCACGCTCAAAGTGACGGCCGCAGCCAAAGACGGCTCGGGCGTAACGGGCAGTATGTACATCACCTTGATCATGTAATGAATACCATGTAAATAATAAATCCCCTTGAAGCGCAATCTAACAGCGAAGCTGAAAAGAGCCTTTTTTAAGGGGAGGTTACAAGTCATGAGAAATCCATTGGGTTCCACCGCCGCCAAAGGTGCGCTGGCAGCAATGCTGCTGGGTGCGGCACTGACCGGCTGCGAAGATCCGCAGACCGAGATGCAGCAGGAGCGCCAGGAAGACCTGCTTGACGAACGTGAAGACCGCACGCTGCAGAACC
Organism: Paenibacillus mucilaginosus 3016; assembly: GCF_000250655.1. Taxonomy (NCBI): domain Bacteria; kingdom Bacillati; phylum Bacillota; class Bacilli; order Caryophanales; family Paenibacillaceae; genus Paenibacillus; species Paenibacillus mucilaginosus. The sequence goes on along the minus strand of NC_016935.1, from coordinate 5,814,500 downwards.
CGGTTCGGGAGATGCGCAACGAGCGTATGGAAGAGCGTCTCGATGAGATGGAAGACCGGAGATAGGTACCGTCCGCTCCGGGGATTGGATATCCGCAAAAAGACGACAGCGAGACTGTCGTCTTTTTGCGTTAGGGATGTTGAAGGCGTGCAAGGAATTGGATTATAATACAAAATAATGCATAATTATTCAAAAAAACCGCAGTGCCAAGTTAGGAGGAGATCATCATACCCATGGATCTTATCTTCCGTACCGAGCTTCCGGGGCAGGAGGACTACTATCGGCTCTATCAATCCACTGGCTGGGACCCGGAAGAGAACTGGACGCCGGAGAGGCTGCACCAGGCCTCTGCGCGGCAGCTGGTATCTTGTGGCCTGCTACCGCAACGGGCAGCTGGCGGCATCCGGCCGGCTCGTCTCGGACGGCATCCACCAGTGCTTCGTATGCGACTTGATCGTCCTGCCGGACTTCCGGGGCCAGGGGATTGGGGGCCGCATCCTGGAGCAGCTGCTGGACCACTGCCGGTCCCGGGGAATCCGGTGGGTGCAGCTGGCGTGCGCCAAAGGAAAGAGGGGCTTCTACGAAAAGTACGGCTTCACGGCACGGGCGCCGGACGCGCCGGGCATGAACTTATTGAAGGGCAGGGAACGGACGATTGGTCCCATCCTAAAGACGCCGGACTATTTGGCGCCGGAATCTTCCTTCCGCCTGAACAGGTCGATGAGACCCGACAGGATGATCGTCAGGCCGAGGGCTCCCATGGCATAGGGCAGGAAGTAGGTGATGACGCGGACATCCTGAAGCGTCCGGATATCCAGGATGTCGAGAAACAGCGGGTACAGCAGCAGCATCGCACAGAGCAGGAACAGGATCATGGGGAGTCTCCTCTCGAACTGCAGGAACCGTAGACGGGAAGTACCCCATCTCCTGATATTTTTCCACAAACCGGAGGAGCTCATTCCTGTACCTTCCCGTGGATCTTCCCGGTCCGAAGAAATTGTTAAGCAGCGGCGGACAGGGGAAACCTACCAAGGTACCTGCGCGGTGCGGTGGAAGCCGTAAGCCTTCAGGTGGAGGAGGAATCCATATGGAAGCGATGGGCAAAAAAAATCGACAAGCTCTCCAACCAGCTCACAGAGCTCCGCTGGGACATGTGGTTCCAGCATACGCTTTTCACCTGGCAGTGGTGGATGCTTGTCTTCGCCTGTGTAATTTCGCTCGGTGCGCTGCTCCTGCTCATCGACAAGAAGCAGTCCCTGCGGATGGCCGCCTACCTGGGAATCATCTATATCCTGAACAAGAACCTGGATGACGTCGCGACCGCTCTGGATTGGTATGATTACCGGATGCAGCTCGAGCCGATTATCCCGACGATGCTGCCGGTGAACCTGTTCTTCATCCCGATGGGACTCACGCTCGTCTACCAGTTCTTCTCCTCCTGGAAGAAGTTCCTGATCGCTCTTGGCGTGTTCAGCGCTGGCGTATCGTATGTCTCTCTTCCGCTGATGAAGCTTGCGGGCATCTATATGGAGAAGCACTGGAACGCGCATTTATCCATGCTCAGCCTGGTGGTGATGGCCGTGCTGGCCAAGCTGCTCATCGACCGGCTGTCACTGTTCCAGTCCCGAATCCGGCTCATCGAGTAGGGAAGCCTCATGCTCCAGACGGAAATCATCGGTCTTCTCGCCGTCCTCCCAGATCTCGACGAACAGGGCGTCACAGTTCTCGAACTCCTCGGGGCGCAGCCCAAGCGCTCTCTCTTCGTCATCACCTACGTACACATTGACCATTTCACCCTCCGTAAAGGAGAGCACTACATAAATTTTCATCCGTCAGGTACCCCAGTCTTCTTCTGTCATAGGGGGTGAGCCGCACGGCATCCGAATCCTCCATGGGCGTCCGGACGGGAGTCCGCCGCGTTTCAGCCGCGCATCGGCGCGCTGTCATCCCAGAACTTCCACCAGCGCTTGTCCCGCGCGGCGGCCATCTGGGTCTTCGTCTGCTGGATCTCCCGCAGGGCGAACATGAGCTCCTTGTCCCGCTGTTCGACCCGGTTCTCGATATAGCCTTTGAGCGTGGAGAGCTCTTCCTGCTGCTCGGCGAACTGCTGCAGCAGCTTTTTGTTCCGCACCTTGAGCTCCTGCACTTCAAAATCCATCTCGTTGAGCGACTGCTTCAGCGAGAGGAGCTCGGGGAGCAGCCCCATGCGCACATCCGTCTCGATCGACGTCTTCAGGTGGGCTATCACCTCGGTAGACAGTGCAGGCTCGGGCGCTTCGGCAGGAGGCTCACCGGGAAGGGCAAGCACCACCGCTTCCGCCGGCGCGGCAGGCTCTTCGAGGCAGGCTTCCATGACACCCTTGGCCGCATCCTCCAGGTTCATGCGCTTGTGCTTCACGAGCACCTGGAACCGCTTCAATGCGGCCAGATCCTGCTCGCGGAATACCCGGGCCCCATCCTCCCCGAGCACGAAGCTGTAGCCCTGGAACTCGAGCATGCGGCACCAGCGCCGCAGCGAGCTGTCGGAGATGCCAAGCTGCTTGGCGAGATCGTGAGTCAGACGGACATCCGTGGTGGTTTCGTGTGCTAACATGCTTATAACGCCCCCAATCGATTATACAACCGCATCCCCGGAAGAACAAACGCCCCAGGAACCCGCGGAAGCGGCCGAGAAGTCAGCGGGCCGGCGGGCCCGGAAGGAAGAGAGGTGCGGCGAAGGAAACGGTCTCATTGGTGCAGCTTCATGGAATCTTGCAAACTCTCAAATGATATTTATATCATAAAAGATCCGGAGCGAAGTTGCTGTCGAAAATCGGATGGAGAAATATAAGATATATTGCGGGAATGGGGGGGCTTTCAGGTGTTTTCGCGAAGGGGAGGCACCCGCAGAAAAAACAAGCCCATAGAAAAAAACCAAGAAAAAGGCGTGAGCCGTTTCTCTTGGTTTGCTGTTGGCACAGGGGATCACCGGGTAAAGACATGATTACCGATCTTAACGACCCGCGGGCGGGCTTTGCTCCACTCGGAGGTGGCGATCTTCGGGTTATAGTAGAAGAGGGAGCCCTTGGTCGGATCGCTGCCGTTCAGCGCCTCGCGTGCGGCACGGTAAGCCGAAGCGTTCGGCTTCAGGTTGTACTGCCCGTCGGCGACGGCGTCGAACTGGCCATCCTGGAAGATCACCTCGCGGATCGACCCCGGGAACATGGAATGATGCACGCGGTTCATGACTACGGCGCCCACGGCAACTTGTCCGAGGTAGGTCTCGCCCCGGGCTTCGGCATGAATGATGCGCGCCATCTGCTCCAGCGTGTTCCCGCTGTCCTTGGTTACCTTCTTGAGCTTGGCCAGCGTGGCGTCATTGGCGATCCCGTCGGCCGGGAGGCGGTAAGCCTTCTGGAATTTCTTCACGGCCGCCTCTGTGACGGTGCCGTAATAGCCTGTCGTGCCTACCTTGAAATAGCCGAGGGAGGCCAGGCGTTCCTGCAGGTCAAGCACCTGCGCGCTTTTGCTGCCCTGCTTGAGCGTCAGGGCATGGGCGGTCTCCGGAAGTCCCCAGGACCCCGAGTGCGCCCGCCAGGATCGCAGCAGCTACTGTCAGTCTTTTCAACGTTACGGAACCTCCTTAAGTAATGAATAAACCGCATTATGTATGGTGGGTTGGTCTCGCATGGATGACTTGGAAATGACGGCCTTACAACACAGTTCGGCACAAGACTGGGAATTTTGTCCGAAAGGGTTTCCATTATCCTACCATATTTTCTCGCATTCGTGTCAAGCTATTCATTTTCGAGCCGCATTTGTCCCGTTATCCGAGTTCCTCCGCCTTTTACCCCCATCAGTACTTAGACAATCCTGACGCATCATAAACATGGGAAAGGAACGAATTTTTCAGGGAAGAAAACCTTGAGAGTCAGGGGAGATGAACATGCTCAAAAATGTGGACTGGAACCTGCTTCGATTTCTTACCGGAAGCGTGATTACGGAGTCGGCGGGACGTCCTTCGCCCGATTCCTGGTATTGTCCGCCAAGAAAATGGGCCCGTCCCAAGATTGTGGCCTTCAAGGCTTCGGTCCCCAAAAAAACCAGAACCAGGCATTGAACACATTCCCGCCCTTCTGCGGCCGAGCAGCAGGGAAGAGTTCTGGGACCCCGCTTCCCATCGAGGGAACGCGGTACTTGGCTGCCCAGCCTCTTGGCGCGGTTCCCGCGCGGCGGACAGCAACGACACAAAGCCCCTTTCTCCGAAGAGAGCAGGGGCTTTGTGTCGTTGCTCGTATGTTTCGCAAAGGAAGGGGCCGGGGGCTATTTCACCGACGCCCACTTGAATTCCAGCTCAACGCCGTACGGCGGGAAGAGCAGGTCCTGGATCTTCGTATTCTTCACCCAGCTCGTGGCGCGGAAATAGTTCGGCACGATCGGCATCTCTTCGATAAGCAGCTTCTCGGCCTGTACCATCAGGTCGGAGCGCTTCGCCTTGTCGAGCTCGGCAATGGCTCCGTTCGCCAGCTTGTCGTACTCGGCGTTCGACCAGTCGACGTCGTTCAGATCGGAGCCCGTGATGAACATGTCGAGGAACGTCATCGGATCGTTGTAATCCGCGCCCCAGCCCGAGACCGACGCCTGGTACTTGTGGTTGTTCTCGTTGTCTACGCGCAGCTTGTGCGGCAGCGGCTCGGCGATGACATCGACGCCGAGATTCTGCTTCCACTGGGCCACGAGGAACTCCAGCGCTTTGGGACCGGTATTGTGGTCGTCGCCCTGGAGCTTGAACTGCGGCAGCTGAGTGAGACCGGCTTCCTGCAGCCCTTCCTTCAGCAGCTGCTTGGCCTTATCCGGATCGAACTTTGGCATGATGCTGCCGGCTTTCTTGCGGAACTCTTCGCCGTTGCCGTCCGATGTGCCGGACGGAACGAAGCCGGTGGCGGGCACAGGACCTTTGCCCATGACGGTCTCGATGAAGGCGCTGTTGTCGACGCTGAGCGCCAGCGCCTGGCGGATCTTCTTGTTCTGGAAGCCCGGCACGTTCTTCTGGCTGAGCTTGATGAACCAGGAGGAAAGCTCGGGCTGCAGCACATACTCGGGCTTGCCCGACCAAAGTCCGATATTATCGCCGGTGATCGTCTGCAGATCGGAGCCGCCCGTCTGGAACAGATTGAGCCCCGTATTCTCATCCTTGACGATGTTGAGCTGGATCCGCTCAAGCTTCACATTGTCCTTGTCCCAGTACTTGTCGTTCTTGACGAGGACGAGCTGCTGGTCGTGGTCCCACTTCTCGAGCACGAAGGGACCTGCTCCGATGACGGATTCGGCATCGGCGCCGTTCTTTTCTTTGTACTTCTCGATAATGTCCTGGCGCTGAGGGAAGAAATTCAGGAAGGAGAGCTGTTCGGTGAAAAAGGGAATCGGCCGTTCGAGCGTAATCTCCAGCGTTTTGTCGTCGAGCGCCTTGACGCCCATTTCTTTTTTCTTGGCTTCGACTTCTTCGGGAGTTTTGGCTTTCATGACGTCGGTGCCGCCCTTGACCCAGGCGACCATGAAGGCATAGATGGCCTTGGTGGCCGGGTCCACGCTGCGCTGGTAGGAATAGACGAAGTCCTGTGCCTTGACGGGAACGCCGTCCGAGTACGTCAGGTTGTCTTTGAGGGTAATGGTGTACGTCTTACCGTCCGGGGAGATCTTCGGCATGTCCTTGGCCAGGCCCGGCTGCGCCTTGTTATTCTTATCGAGCCGGTACAAGCCTTCTCCGACCGCACCGAGGATGGTGAAGGCCGCGATCTGGGTCGTCTTGGAGACGTCGAGCGCACCGGGCTCTGCCCGGTAGTTGACCGTAATCTGCTGCTTGGGTGCCGCAGTCTCTTTCCCCTCTGGAGTGGCCGTTTCGTTCGTTGTACTTCCGCTTCCGCCGCTGGTACAGCCGGCGGCCAGCCCGCAGGCCAGGGTAAGTACAACCGTGGTGGAGAGCCATTTACGCAGGTTCATAGATTCGCTCCTTCACATGTTTTATACAATCAAGAACGATCGATGGACCGTCCGTTGATCCGGACCCCTTACACATGCAGAATCTACAAGGAAATGGAAGGAAAGAGAGAATCAGGCGCAGAAGGAAAAAACTCAATGTGAATTATTTATTAAAACTACCACATTCGGGTGCCCCGTTCAATAGAAGAATACAAGATTTGGAAGGGGTGACAAGCGGGGATCGCTTTTGTTGGCGTTTAAAACTTACCCCGGGTAAACGAAAAAACGATTATAGCGATACCGGGCCTCGTACGCCGGTTTCCCTTTCCGGTATACTGGAGAAAAAAACGGAGGGATGCATGTGAAGCTGGCACTGTGCATTATCGATATGCAGGAAGGGTTCGTCGGACATCTGAGGAAGGGGCCGTACCTGAATCGTGCCTGCGAGGTCATTCATCATACGGCGGGCCTGCTCCGGGCCGGGGGACACCCTGTGATCCATATCCGCGACGTGGAAGAGGCGGAGTCTTGGAGTCCGGAAGCTCTGGCGGTGATCCCCGAAATTCGTGTCGAGGAGGGGGATTTTCACCTGGAGAAAACCCATTCGAATGCGTTCTGGGAAACCCGGCTTGCCGAGCTGCTGCAGGAGCAGGAAGCGGGACTGGTAATCGTCTGCGGGTTCGCCGCAGAGCACTGCGTTCTGTTCACTTACCAGGGCGCGCTGGAGCGCGGGTGGCGGGCCGCGGTACTGCAGCACGGACTGCTCAGCGACCATACGGAGGCGGTGACCGATACGTACCGCTTCCGGCATACCGTGGCTTACCCGGCATTGAATATATCCTGGAGCAGGCCGCTCCCGAAAGAAATTCGGACCCGGCATAATGTTCTTGTACCTGATCCCCGATATTAACTATGGGGATCTTTTTATTTTGGCGCGATAACCGTTTTTTTGCTTGCGGTTTGGGAGGCATGGAATAAGGATCCAGATATAGGAGCGGCGTTGGGAAGGAGGAGAGCCGATGCTCCAAAAGGTGATGAGGTGGAGGAGCCGGAACTTGGGCCGCTCGCTTGCGGTGGATCTCGGTCTCGTATCGGCGCTGGTCTTGACGGCTTTCGGGCTCTTCTATGCCGCGGTGTGGAGTGACTCGGCACTCGTGGTCCGCAAGGACCGGATCGACCGCCAGGCTGAATTCATGGTTCAGCAGCTCTACTCCGCCCTGATTACCCAGGAGAGCGGGCAGCGCGGCTATCTGCTGACCCGGGATCCGGTGTATCTCGAAACCTATGAGAGAGGCTCGCGGGAGTTTGAGCGGCTGTCGAAGGAGCTTCAGGAGCTCTATGAATATGAAGACCATCATCCAGAGGTCCATAAAGAGGTCCATGATCTGATCCGTGCCGCGGAGACGTGGCACAGCGAATACGCCTTCGCCCAGATTGACCGGTTCCGCAAAGGGGCGGCGGTATCCAAGCCGGAGCTGCTCAGCGAGAACAACAGTTTTCAGGCGATCCGGGTCCAGGCGGAAGATGCGATCCGGCTGATGAAGGTGATCCGGGAGGAACATGCGGAAGACCTGAAGAAGGAAACGCAGAAAAATTTAAATATTTTGCTTGCCCTGCTAGTATCCACGATTCTGCTGATCGTCATTCCGGTCAGCGCAAGGGTGAGCCGCTGGTCGGAGCGGGTCCGGGGCATGAATGAAGCCGCCTTGGCCTACATCCGGCAGAGCGGTGCGGAGACGCCGTCTGCCGGTATGCACGAAGGAGATCTTCCGCTGCTGGCCGACCGGCTGGCCGTCATCCAGGAGATTGCGACGGCTAAGCAGGGCGCCGGGCTTGAGCTGGCTTCCCGGATGGCGACCGGTATGACGGAATATGCCTTCGTGACAGACCGGGATCTCGAGGTGCTGCACGAGGAGCTTCCGGCTCTGGCGGAGGGGCTGTTCCCTCCCGGGATCCAGTCGCTGACCGAGCTGCTCCCCAAGGAGGGCCGGGGCGGCTTCATGGACCGTGTGGACGCCGTGCGGCGCACCGGCCGGGAGGAGAAGTTCGACTCCGAGCTGATGCTGCCGGGAGGCCGGCGCATCCAGGTACAGGCAGCGGTCATCCCGCTGCGTGGCGGCAGGCGCGGAGAGGTCGTGCGCTTCCTCTGCCTCTTCCGGGATCTGACCGAAGAGCTCGCGATGAAGCAGCGGTACGCCGAGCACGAGCAGCGGTTCCAGTCGCTGTTCGATCACAGCCCGGACCCGGTGTATGCGCTCGATCTGGAGGGGCGGTTCACCGCCTTTAACCCGGCGTGTGCGTTCCTCGGCTACCGCCCGGAGCAGCTGCTCGGGTCTTCCTTTCTCATGCTGGTGACCCCGGAGGAGAGGGAGCGGATCTGGGAGATTTTCCTCCGGTCCAAGGAAGGGGAACCGCAGCACTTCGAGCTGTCGGTCATCGATGTCCACGGCAGCAAGCTGTACCTGCGGGAGGTCAAAATCCCGATCAAGGTCAACGGCGAAGTGGTCGGCGTCTACGGGATGGTGCAGAACATCACGGAGCGGAAGCTGATGCTCGAGCAGATGAACGAGCTCGCTTACTTCGACGAGCTGACCGGGCTGCCGAACCGGCGCCAATTCATGCGGAAGGTCCGCGAGTGGCTGACGGGAGCCCAGGGCGGGCACGGCAAGCTGGCCGTGCTGCTCGTCGATCTCGACCGCTTCAAGATGATCAACGATTCGTTCGGACCCGAGCGGGGCGATGACATTATCAAGAAGGTCAGTGAAAGGCTGCGCATGATCCTGGGGCAGGAAGAGGTCATCTGCCTCGCGCGGCTCAGCGGGGACGAATTCGCCATCGCGATGGAATACAGCGAGAATTACCAGCTGACCGCTGCGGCCAAACGGATCGTCGCTTCGCTCGACACCCCGTTCGCGGTGGATGCGATCGAGTTCCGATTCACGGCCTCGGTCGGGATTGCCGCTTATCCGCAGCACGGCCTGGACGAGCTGGCCCTGTTCAAGCATGCGGAGTATGCGATGTATACCTCGAAGAGCCGCGGCCGCGGACAGTTCACCGTGTACTCGGACATGATCCAGGGCAACTCGCTCGAACGCCTGTCGCTCGAGACCCAGATCTCCAAGGGCCTCGAGAGCGGCGAGTTCACGGTCTTCTACCAGCCGCAGATTCATTTGGCGAGCGGCCGGGTGACCGGGGCCGAGGCGCTGGCGCGGTGGAACCATCCGGAGCGAGGCCTGGTGCCGCCGGGCGAGTTCATTCCGGTCGCCGAGGAGACGGGCCTGATCGTGGGGCTCGGCCGGCAGATGCTGTACGAAGCCTGCCGGCAGGGCCGGGCCTGGCTGGACGAGGGGCACGAGGGGCTGCGGGTCGCGGTCAATGTCTCGAGCAAACAGCTTCAGTACGATGCGTTCGCCGAATTCGTGCGGCGCACGCTGCAGGAGACGAAGTTCCCGCCGCACCTGCTCGAGCTGGAGATCACCGAGAGCGTTGTGATGGATAACGTCGAGAAGGCGGTCGGCGTGCTGACCGCGCTGAGCTCGCTCGGCGTGCAGATCGCGATCGACGACTTCGGCACCGGCTACTCCTCGCTGAGCTACCTCAGCCGGCTGCCCGTGCAGCGCCTGAAGATCGACCGCTCGTTCGTCAGCGAGATGTTCAGCACAAGCGCGAACCAGGTGATTGTCCATACCGTGCTCGCGATGTCGGAGAGCATGGGGCTCCAATGCACCGCGGAGGGTGTCGAGACCGCGGAGGAGGCGGAATTCCTGCGCTCGCTCGGCTGTGCCGCAGCGCAGGGCTACTATTACGGCAAGCCGGTGCCTGCCTCCGAGTTCCAGGCGAAGTTCCTGGACCCGCGCGGTGCGCAGACGTAAGGTGTAAGATGAGAGCGGCAGTTCCGGGATGCCGGGTGCTGTATGCAGTGGGGGAAAGCGGCCGGAGATAGTCCGGCCGCTTTTTGCTGTGCCGGCTGTCGGGGGCTTCGTCCTTTCCTACATGCCGGGTGAGCGAGGGGGAGACGCGGATGGATGGAGGGGAACACTGCGGGCGTGCTGCGATATTGGCTCGAGGCAGGGGGATCGTGTATCATAAGGCGGAAAGGGAGGCGAGGTACGGTGGAAGCCTATCAGAACTTGATCGGGGTCGTGCTGGAGAAGATGCAGATGACCCATAAGGACCTGCGCTTTAATCTCGAAGGGCTGAACGGGGTGCTGCAGCAGCATACCGAAGAGGAGAAGCAGAATACGCCGGAGCTCATCACGATCACGGAGCTGCGGGATACGTATGCGGAGGCGCTCGGGGCGCTGGAAGCACGCTTTCCGGGACTGAAGGCACTGTAGCGGAGCGTTCGGCGTTTTGGCAAAAGAAAGGACTCCCGTCCCGGCGCATTCCCTGCTATAATAGGGAAGCTCCGGGCAGGGAAGATCCGGCCGGGGCGCGAACTGGGTAAAAGGGGAAAGGGGAAATATGTCTGTGATTGTGGTTGGGGGAATGATCGGCCTGGGGAAGACATCGGTAGCCACGCTGCTCGGAGAGGCTTTGGGGTCTGACGTATTTTTTGAAAGCGTGGACGACAATCCGATTCTGCCGCTGTTCTACACGTCGTCGCCCGAGGAAATCGAGAAGAAGCGGTATCCGTTCCTTCTTCAGCTTCATTTTTTAAATACGCGATTTAAGGCGATTAAGGCTGCACTTATACATAACCGTAACGTACTGGACCGCAGTATTTATGAAGACTGGTATTTTGCCAAAGTGAATCTGGAGCTCGGCCGCATCTCGCCGCTGGAGTTTGAGGTGTACGAGGGGCTCGCGGACAACATGATGGCGGAGCTTGCTGAGCTGCCGAAGAAGGCGCCGGACCTGATGGTCTACCTCAAGGCGTCGTTTGAAACGGTCATGTACCGGATCGGCCTGCGCGGCCGCAGCTTCGAGCAGGATGCGTCACTCGTGGAGTATTACCGGCTGCTGTGGTCCGGCTACGACGACTGGGTCATGAACCATTACAAGGCCTCGGACGTGCTTGTTATCGACATGGACCGCACCGATGTCGTCAACCGTCCGGAGGATGCCGAGCGGGTAGTGAATGAGATCAAAGCGAAGCTGGATCAAATGTGCATTGTGTAAGCAGGGAAAGGGAGGGAGCGTCCGGGGAGCCGGGCGTTCTTTTTTTTGCTGCTTCGGCCGGTGCAGGCTCTCATAGGAGGAGAGATTGTGATGGCTTTCAATCCCATGGATTCCGCCTCCTCCCCACCATCAAGAGCCGAATGGACGAAGTTGGTATTGGATTAAGGGCTGAATTGAGCGAGTCCGAGCATTATGTCAGTCAGATATGCCGCTCTCAGGAAGGAAGGCCTCCGGCTGGATTGCACTGCATAGATCCGGCTTCGGAGGCAGAAACTGAGTGGCAAAGAAAGCATTGGCAGGGCAGGCTGAGGCTGGCCGGCGGATCGGCTGATGAATCGAGGAGGAGAGCGATTTGGTTTCGGAGGGAGTGCCGCAGGACGACCGGCAGACGCTCCTGCACGGGGGCGATGAACAGGAAGCCTTCGGGCATGCGGCCGTACCGCCCATCTATCAAACCGCCCCATTCGCATATGACACCTTTGAGGCTTATGCGGAGGCGGAGCGGCGCGATCAGGAGCAGTATGTTTATTGGCGGGGGACCAACCCCACGGTGGAACTGGCCGAACGGAAGCTTGCGGAGCTGGCGGGGGGCGAAGCTTGCAAATGCTTCAGCTCCGGCATGGCGGCGATCACGGCGGCCCTGCTGTCCTCTCTGGCTGCAGGGGACCATGTCGTCGCCGTCGGGCAGGTGTACGAATCGACGGCGGCGCTGCTGAAGCACCTCGCCAAATGGGGCGTCTCGCACACGGTGACGGCAGGCTGTTCCATCCGGGAGATTGAGCAGGCGCTGCAGGAGCACACGAAGGTCATCTACATGGAGAGTCCGTGCTCCATGACCTTCCGGCTGACGGATGTGCCGGAAGTCGTTCGGCTGGCGCGGAGCCGCGGACTGCGCACCCTGATCGACAATACCTGGGCCACGCCGTTGTTCCAGAAGCCGCTCGAGCATGGCGTGGATCTCGTCATTGAAGCCGCCTCCAAATACCTGGGCGGGCATAACGACCTGCTCGCGGGAGCCGTGATCGGTTCGCAGGCGGACTTGAAGAAGATGTTCTCCAAGGAATTTGAGCTGTTTGGGGCGGCGCTGGCGCCCTTCGAGGCTTGGCTGCTGAGCCGCGGACTGCGTACGCTGCCGCTGCGGATGAAGGGGCACCAAGAGGGCGGACTTGCCGTCGCACGGGCACTTGAAGGCCATCCGTTGATAGCCCGCGTCAATCACCCGGGGCTGCCCTCGCACCCTGACTATGAGCTGGGAACACGGGTGCTCAAGGGCTATTCCGGCGTGTTCAGCATCGAGCTGAAGGATGCCCGGTTCGAGCGGGTGGCGGAGGTGATCAACCGGATGAAACGGTTTGAGATCGCCCCCTCGTGGGGCGGGTACCAGAGCCAGGTCGTGTCTCCGAATTACGGCTACAACCTGAAGGCATTGGAGCAGGAAAGGCTGTCTCCGGGGCTGATCCGGCTTGCTGTCGGCCTCGAGCCTCCCGAAGAGCTGATTGCTGATCTGGAGGAAGCACTGCGGTAAGACTGCGGTAAGAGCCGGAGCAAGCAGCGGCAAAAAGACGCAGGCTGCAGCGAGAACGGCGGTTGGATAGGGCCGGAGCGGACCATGGCAGGATGCAGGAAGCCGCGGACTTGCTCTATTTTTCATGCAGTCCACAAAGAGTTAGACTGGGACATCGTAAGGGGCATTTGGGTGCCCCTTTTTAGCCGCCCATTTGTCAGCAAATCTTATAAAAATATGAACACGTACCGTTAATATACTTGTTTGCACGACTTGATCTGCGGACGACGGACCGGATCAGGGACCACGGACCGCCGCCTTCGGATTATGGACCAGTGACCAAGGACTACGGACCACGGAACCATTACCGCCTTTCCTGGCCACCAACAACCGAACACTGAGGCACCGCCCCCCCGGCTACCGAGCACGAGAACCGAGAACCGAGAAGCGAGAAGCGAGAAGCGAGAACCGAGAACCGAGAAGCGAGAACCGAGAAGCGAGAACCAAGAACCGAGAACCGAGAACCGAGAACCGAACACCTAACACCGATCACCGAACATCGAGCATCGAACAGGGACGGCCGCCACCCGACCACGACCACCGAGCATCGACCCCTGAGCACCGCCCACCGAGCACTGACCGCCAACCACCTACCCCGGCCCCCGACCGCCAACCCCCGAGTGTCGACCCCCGCCCGCCGAGCCCCAACCACCGACCACGACCCCCAACCACCGCCAACCAACCACGTGGCACTGACCACGAACCACCAACCAAGCACCATACGTTTTAACAATATACTTGTTTCCGCCCCTATCTCTCCTTCTCCGCCGCTGCTGAACCTAGCTATGTCGAACGCTTCCCTGCAATGCCGGGATCTTGATCCAAAGATCAGCAGGCAGCAAGGAGACATTCCCTCTCAAAAAGTAGGTATTGAATTCCCAAGGACAAGCAGTTCAGGAGCAACATCCCAACTGTGTAATTCGTCTGGAAAAAGGAAGGAAGATAAGCGAGAGGGGAATGAGCCGAAATGGGGGGGCAACCGGAGAAAAAGAAAAACGGCCGAAGCAGCGGCTGCCTGGGTCTGCTCTTGAGTGCCGCGCTGCTGGCGGGCTGCAGCTCTTCGCAGGACAGGGCGGAACATGCAGCGAGCAGTACCGCGGCAGGAGACTCGGGCACCGCTTCAAAGCCTGCTGCGAAGGGGGAGACGGCGGCGCCGGCTTCGAGGGACGGCGGCGGAGCAGGCGGAACGGCTGACAGCACGACGACGGATAAGCGGATCATTACACCGAGGGAACCCGCACCCCGGCCCGAGCCCAGTCAGGCACAGGCCGGCCAGCTCACCGCAGGGGAGTGGAACGATCTGCGGAGCTGGGATGCATGGCTGGGCACGCTGAACAAGCCGGAGTACAGCCAGGTACCTGGGCCGCTGGAGGATGTATCCGCAGCAGCGGGTCACAGTCAAGGTGACGGACGGCGGGCAGCCGGTAGGCGATGCTTCGGTCACTCTGCAGCCGTCGGGCGGAGGGCAGGCGGTCTGGGCCGCGCGGACGAACAACAGGGGGGAGGCGGAGCTGTTCGTCGGCGCGTTCGGGCCGCTTCCCAAGGACACGTACACGGTAGCGGTGGCCAGCGGGCAGACGAGCCGGAAGCTGGAAGCGGTCCAGCTGCAGTACCGTACGGAGCTGGCGGTTGAGCTGGCAGGGGCCGCGGCGAAACCGGCGGGGACGGCGGACCTGATGCTGGTCGTGGATACGACCGGCTCCATGGCTGACGAGCTGGATTATTTGACCGCGGAGCTGGTGAATGTCGTGGAGCGGGTCAAATCGCAGGATGCGGGGGCGCCGCTGGAGATGCGGGTTTCGGTCAATTTTTACCGGGATCATGGGGATGATTATGTGCTCCGCCCGTTCCCTTTCACGACGGATGTGAAAGAGGCGGCGGGTCGGCTGGGTGAGCAGTCGGCACGGGGCGGGGGCGATACGCCGGAGGCGGTCGAGGAAGCCTTGGCGGATGCGCTGCTGAACCACCAGTGGAGTGAAACGGCGAGGGCGCGGCTGCTCTTCCTGGTGCTGGACGCCCCGCCGCACGGCACGGAGAACGTCGTCGCGAAGATGGGGGAGCTTGCCCGGAAGGCTGCCGAGATGGGGGTGAGGATCATTCCGGTCGCTTCGAGCGGCGTGGATACGAATACCGAATTCCTGATGCGGTCCCTTGCCGCCTTCAGCGGAGGCACCTACGTCTTCCTGACCAACCACAGCGGGATCGGAGGCCATCATGCCGACCCGGTAGTCGGGGACTACAAGGTGGAGTTCCTGAACGATCTCATGGTACGGGTCATCAGCGACTATACAAAGCAGCAGTAACCCTGGGGGGCCGTGGAGACACGGCTCTTTTTTTGCATCTCATTCATTTGGATGAGGTGCACGGGCTGCGGGAGGAGTACTGACGGTGTGTTTAATAAAAAGCACAAGCGGTTCATTCCGCAAGCGGGAGAGAGAGGGGGAGGGGGAGGGAACGTCATCGAAGGCGATGCGGCTGTCATCTTTTTTTTCGGCTGCAATCTGGTATGATAGGAGTACATATGTGCGGGGATGATATGTTCGCCCTGCGGCGCGGATAGCAAGCGGATCGAGATCAGGTTGAAGGGACAAGGGAGAGCCATGAGTTTTACGCTGACGGATGAGAGTATCAAGTTGCTGTGCGGCCGGTTTGCCTATGAGGAGGGGGAGACGCTGTACAGGGAAGGGCAGGTGAATCTGCTGCCTGCGGAGCCGGGGGCCCGGATTCAGGAGGCGGAGGTGGACGGAGAGCAGGAGCTCTTCCTGATTACCGTGGATCTCGATCGGGAAGGCGAGGCTTATGCGGAGTGCTCCTGCCCCGTGTACCACCCCGATGACAAATACTGTGCCCACATCGCGGCTGTGCTCTGGCATCTGCTCGACGCTCCGCCGGAGGAGCCCATCGAAGTATCGGAGGTGGACCGGGAGCTGGCCGGAGGGATGCTCGATCTCTTCGGGCACAAGCCGCGGCGGCCGAGCGGGATGCGGCCCTTGTTCGATTCCCGGACGGTCCTTCAGGCGGAGTTCGTCTGCAGGCCGGTGGGATATGGCGACGGCAGGACGCTGCTCGGAATCGAGCTCAGGACAGGCCCCAAACGCGTCTATACCGTACAGCCGATCCGGCCGTTCCTGGATGCCGTGGACCGGAGGGAGGCCTGCCGGGTCAGCCGGGGGTTCCTCTATGATCCGGATCTTCACGGCTTCACTCCGGAGCAGGATGCCGTGCTGCGCAGTCTCATCCGGATCTACCGCAACGAAGAGCTGTACCGCGAGCCGGAGAACGGGGAGTCCAGGGCCAGTGCTCACCTGCGCCAAAAGGTGATCGAAATCCCGCCGTACGCCTGGGAGGGGCTGCTGCCTCTGCTGGAGGCGGCCCCCTCGGTACGGGTCGAACAGGGGGCTGCGGCAGCGGAAGGGATCGCGTGGCTGGAGAGCGGGCTGCCGCTCGAGTTCCGCTTCAGCGAAGCGGACGGGCCCGGCTCCGGCTACCAGCTGGATGTCGCAGGGCTGGAGCGGGTCGTGGTGCTGGAAGGGTACAAGCTTGCGCTGTGTGACGGCCGGTTCCTCAAGCTGCCGGAGGAGGAATGCCGGCGGCTGTCGGAGGTGAAGCGGATGCTGGGTACCGCCCGCCGCAGCCAGATCCGGATCGCGGCAGAACAGGCGGAGCCTTTTATGGCCAAGGTTGTCCCGGGGCTGATGAAGCTGGGAACCGTCCGGATCGAGGAGGCAGTCTCGGAGAAGGTGGTGCACATGCCGCTGAAGGCCAAGCTCTACCTGGACCGGGTGAGGGAGCGGCTGCTGGCCGGGCTGGAATTCCACTACGGGGATCTGGTCATCAATCCGCTGGAGGCCGCAGGCGAGGTTCAGGGCGAGGGCCGCATCCTCATGCGGGACGGGGAGCTGGAGCACCGCATCCTGGAGCTGATGGAGCAGGGGAATTTTGTTAAGACCGAGGCCGGCTACTACATGGAGGACGAAGAGTCGGAGTATGATTTTCTGTACCGGATCGTGCCCCAGCTCGGACAAGCTGCTTCAGGTGCTGGCCACTTCGGCGGTCAAGCTGCGCATCCACAGCGGACCGCTGCGGCCCAAGGCGACCGTGGACGTGGACGAGCGCACCGAATGGCTCGAGTTCAAATTCGAGCTCGAAGGCATTCCGGAATCGGAGATCCGCAGGCTGCTGTTCTCGCTGCAGGAGAAGCGCCGCTACCACCGTCTGCCGGACGGCTCGCTGCTGCCCCTGGAAGGGGATGCCTTCCAGGAGATTCTCCACGCGATGAACGCGGTGGGCATGGCGGTCGATCCTTCGGCCCCGGGGCTGCGGCTGCCGGCTTACTACGGCCTCCGTCTGCCTGAGACCGAAGATCGCGGCGGGTCTGTCCGGCTCGGCAAGACGCTGCGCCGGATGATGGAGCATCTGCGCAACCCGGACCACCTGGACTTCCCGCTGCCGGAGAGGCTGGTGCCGGTGCTGCGCGACTATCAGGTGTACGGGTATCAATGGATGAAGACGCTCGCCCGCTACGGGTTTGGCGGCATTCTTGCCGACGACATGGGGCTCGGGAAAACGGTGCAGAGCATCGCTTTTCTGCTGTCCGTGCAGGGGGAGATCCGGGAAGCGGGGGAGCCCGCTCTCGTGGTTTGTCCGGCTTCCCTCATGTACAACTGGCTCGGCGAGATCCAACGATTCGCTCCGGAGCTCCGCGCGGTTGTAGCCGACGGCAGCCGGACGCAGCGCAGCGCGGCCATGGACGAGGCGGGGGAGGCGGATGTCATCATCACCTCCTACCCTCTGCTGCGCATCGACTGGGCCCGGTATGCCGGCCGGACGTTCCATACGCTGATCCTCGACGAGGCGCAGTTCTACAAGAACCATGCGACCCAGACGGCCCAGGCCGTGCGGCAGCTGCAGGCGCGGCACCGCTTCGCCCTTACCGGCACACCGGTGGAGAACCGGCTCGAAGAACTCTGGTCGATCTACAGCGGCGTATTCCCCGAGCTGCTGCCGCCGCGTAAGGCCTTCCTTGAGCTCTCCCGTGCCTCTGTGGCCCGGAGAATCCGGCCGTTCCTGCTGCGCCGGGTGAAGTCGGATGTGCTCCGGGAGCTGCCGGACAAAATCGAGACGATGCAGGCCGCCGAGCTGCTGCCCGAGCAGAAAAAGCTCTACGCCGCCTACCTCGCCGGACTGCAGGAGGAGACCCTGAAGCACCTCAGTGTGAGCGGCTACGAGAAAAGCCGGATTAAGATCCTCGCCGGCCTTACCCGCCTGCGGCAGCTCTGCTGCCATCCGGCCCTCTTCGTCGAAGATTATCAGGGAAGCTCGGCCAAATTCGAGCAGCTGCTCGAGCTTATCGACGACTGCCGGAGCGCGGGGAGGCGGATGCTCGTCTTCTCGCAGTTCACCCAGATGCTGGACCTGATCGGGCGGGAGCTTGGGTATCGGGGCATCCCGCATTTTTACCTCGACGGCCAGACGCCGGCCGCCGAGCGGGTCGAGCTGTGCCGCCGGTTCAACGACGGCGAGGGCGACATGTTCCTCGTCTCGCTCAAGGCGGGCGGCACCGGCCTCAACCTGACGGGCGCGGACACCGTCGTCCTGTACGACATGTGGTGGAACCCTGCGGTGGAGGAACAGGCTGCGGGACGGGCGCACCGGATCGGACAGAAGCACGTCGTGCAGGTGATCCGTCTGGTCGCCAAGGGGACCGTCGAGGACAAGATGCATGAGCTGCATCTGCGCAAAAAGAACCTCATCGAGGAGGTCATCCAGCCCGGGCAGGAGGCGCTGTCGGCCCTGACGGAGGCGGAGGTCCGCGAGGATTTTGATGCTCCATCCGTAAAGCATGGGATGGGAGCCGCGGGTTAATCAAGCAGCATCCCTTGTCCGTTGGAGGCGGCGGGGGATGCTGCTTGTTTTGTTATCGGCGTTAACGGGAACAGGTTCGCGGGGAGGAATCAGCAGCCGTACGGCAGTCGGGCAGCGCGCGGAACACGGAAAATCCGTGCTAAAGCGCGAGCAGCGCAGGAAAGCGGCAGGCTAACACGGAAAATCCGTGTTAGCCGCGGGAGAACCAGCCGCACCACGCGACAAAGTCGGGTATGAAGGCCGCGTATCCCAAGCGGTGCGGTTGTGAACATCGATCGGCCACTGGACCGATCCCGAGTCACAAATCCTCAAAGCCGGCCACGAGGATAATCAGCATATTAACCAAAAAGAGGTGTACCGCCGCGGTGGTGAAATGCAGCTGCCCGTCCCAGCGCAGCGGGGGACGCCCCCTTCTGCGAAGGCGGTATCGGGCGCTTTGGGTGAGGGCGAAGCTGAACAGGTTCGTGACGAGCAGGCATTGGACCAGCCACTTCGAGACGGTGATGAACGCCGGGGTGTTGTTGACATTCGGAGGGAGAAACCAGCCGAGCGGGCTGCTCTCCTGAAGCGACAGCCAGAGGAGGACCCAGGCGAAGAACTGGCACAGTGCTGCACTGACGACAGACAATCGAAACCGCTCCTTTCGCTAACATTAAGATTTCGAGCTCTCAAACTCTCCAGTGACAGAAGAGGCGACGACCTCCACTTTGATCCGGTTCGGATCTTCGAAGAACACGGCATAATGGCCGGGGCCGCCGGCGTACGGATGCCGGTCCGGATAGAGGAGGGAGCACCCTCGCTCCTTTAGTTCAAGCGTCAGTTCATCGACCTGCTCTTTCGACCGGGCATAGAAGGCCAGGTGATTCAGACCCACCCGGCACCGGTGATACGGCGGGACCAGGAACCGCTCTCCCGTCTGGACGAAGACGAGATAGGTGTGACCGTGCCGGAAGCTGAAGCCCTGCTCCCACCGCTGATAGGGCGTATACCCCAGGCGGCGGAGGAGCCAGCCCCAGAACGCCTCGGACTCCGCCAAATTCGATACGTTGACCTCCACATGATGCAGCAGGATGAACACCTCCTAGATAACACCCCTGAATGAAATGCAAATCATGGCGGCGACCCT
Source organism: Paenibacillus mucilaginosus 3016 (assembly GCF_000250655.1). Classification (NCBI taxonomy): domain Bacteria; kingdom Bacillati; phylum Bacillota; class Bacilli; order Caryophanales; family Paenibacillaceae; genus Paenibacillus; species Paenibacillus mucilaginosus. Next base: position 5,794,866 of record NC_016935.1, on the reverse strand, counting down.
GCGATAATCGCAGTACGATAATCGCAGCTCAGTCATCGCACCTCCCGGCTTGGCCGCAAACGTCAGCGGCCCGCTCCTGCTCTCTTGACGAGCCGGAGCTGCCGGAAGTTGCTCCCGCTGCTCCGCATTCTTTCCTGTACGTCCGCCGGAGGCTGAAGTACAATAGACGAATGATTTGCGGTGAGTCACAAATCCAATCATTATTAATCCTAAGAATTCAGGCAAGGGTGGAGCGTATGGAAGTGAAGTTTTGCATGAGCTGCGGAGCGGCTCTCGAAGACCGGGACGTGGACGGAACGATCAGACGGGCCTGTACGAAGTGCAGCTTCGTTCACTGGGGGAACTACAGCATCGGGGTCGGGGCCCTGATCGCCAGAGATCATAGGTACCTGCTTGTGAGGCGGGCACAGGAGCCGGGCAAGGGCTACTGGACGAACCCGGGAGGCTATATCGAGCAGCTCGAGGCCATCGGGGAGACGATCCGGCGTGAAGTGAAGGAAGAGGCGGGGGTGGACGCCGTGGTCCGCCGGGTAGTGGCGCTGCGGGACCAGCCGAGGGCGATCCACAACGTATACATCGCCTTCGAGATGGAATACGTGGGCGGAGAGCCCAAGCCGGACGGTACCGAGGTGGATGCGGCCGGATTCTACACGCTTGAGGAGATCGCGTCGATGAACGTCGCCCCATTCACCCGCTGGCTGCTTCATGCGGCGGCGAATGCCGGCAGCCACGGGCTGCATGCCGACGAAGAGCCCGCCGTGCCGCTTGCCGGCTACGGGTTGTTCCGTGCCTGAGGGCCGGGCGCTCCGGGAGGATAAGCTTTGTACTCCCCGAGCCTCGGGGGCTTTTTTTAGCGTTCCTGCCGGAGGCCGCTGCCGATCATGCAGCATCGGTCATACAGCATATCATGTTGCTGTTTCCATACGCTGGAGGAAGGCCGCCATTTTACCCGCCGGAAGAGCTTGAGCTTGGACGAAAACGTGTGCTATCCTACAAGCACGAGCCGCCACGAGCAAACAAACTAAAGTGATGAGGGATGCGAAGGCTATGGGCGAATTGGATGTGTTTACCCACCAGACGTTATTTGAACATATGTATAAAAATGCTCCGATCGGTATAGCATTCCTGACGCCGGAGGGACGGTGGATCAGCTGCAATCCTGCGGTATGCCGGATTCTGGGATACTCGGAGCAGGAATTGAGGACGCTTACGCCGGATCGGCTCCGGGTCGAGGGGGAATCGGATCTGGAGGAGCCGCTCCTGGACGAGCTGCTGGACGGGAAGCGGACTTCGTTTGAGATCGAGAAAAAGTACCTGCATCAAAGCGGCCGGCTCGTCTGGACCTCACTGCACGTCAGTCTGGCCCGCGAGGAAGCGAGCGGGGAGCCGATGTTCTTTATTAAGCAGATCATCGATATAACGGCAAGCAAGCTTGCGGAGATCAAGCTGCAGGAGAGCATCGAACGGTATACTTCCCTCAAAAAGTACAACCACGACGCCATCATCTCGGTCGGGCTCGACGGGAACATCATCAATGGCAACCGGATGGTGCAGCAGCTCACGGGCTATACCATCGAAGAGCTCGCCGGCACGAGTATCGCCCGTCTCATCGGCAGGGAGAACCTGGAACGGATCCTGGCGGATACGCTGGATTACACGGCGGTCGAACAGTCGATCCAGGTTCTTCAGCACAAGAACGGGGGGACGACGGAGGTGCTGGCTACGCTGGCGCCGATTATTATTCATAACAAGACCACAGGCTTTTATATCATTGCCAAGGATATGACGGAGCAGAAGCGGCTGCTGATCGAGAAAGAGGCTGCGGAGAAGACGAACAAGGCCAAGAGCGAATTCCTGGCGATGATGAGTCATGAGATCCGCACCCCGATGAACGGGGTGATCGGTATGACGGACCTGCTCTTCGAGACGCGGCTGGACATGGAGCAGCGGGAATACGTACAGATCATCAAGAACAGCGGGCATACGCTGCTGAGTATTATTAACGATATCCTGGACTTCTCGAAGCTGGAATCCGGAAGGTCCGAGCTGATTGAAGAGCCATGCAACATTCGGGCGATCCTGTCGGAGACGATCTCGCTGATTCTGCCTAAGGCCCTGCAGAAGAACCTGGAGATCAAGACTTCGGTTTCTCCCGACATTCCCCACCTGGTGCTCGGGGACCAAATGAAGCTGAAGCAGGTGCTGATGAATCTGCTCAGCAACGCGATCAAATATACGCCGAACGGTGCGGTTTCGATCGTTGTACACTGCAATAAAAGGGAAAAGGATAAGGTGCGTCTTCAGTTCGAGGTGCGCGACACGGGGCTCGGCGTGCCGAAGGAGAAGGTCGCCCATTTGTTCGAGCCCTTCTACCAGGTGGATCATTTCATGACCCGCAATGCGGAAGGAACGGGACTCGGACTTGCGATCTGCCGGAAGCTGGTGCAGCTCATGGACGGCAGCATCTGGTATGAAGCCGGCCTGGATCAGCACGGCTCCACATTCCTGTTCACGGCGGAGTTCCGGACCCACCCGGAGGCGCTTGCGGATGATGCGGACGGAGGGGATCATGAGCTGGACGGCGGCAGGATCCGGATTCTGATCGCCGAAGATAACGACATCAACACGCTGGTGCTCAAGAGGGTGATCGAGAAGCTGGGCTATTCCGTGACGGTGGTATCCAATGGAGCCGAAGCCGTCGACGCCGCCAAACGGCATGCCTATGACCTGATTTTCATGGATGTCCAGATGCCGCTGATGAACGGGCTGGAAGCGACGAAGGCGATCAAGGCCATGTCTGCGGAGGGGAGCTGCCCTTATATTGTGGCGGTGACCGCCCACGCGATCAAGGGGGACCGTGAGAAGTATCTGGCGGCGGGTATGGATGAGTATATCAGCAAGCCGATCAGCATGGATGCGGTGTCCGGGATTATCGAGCAGTTCCTGGCTCTGCGGAAAGCGCCCTGAGGAACGGGACGATAGCGGACTTATTGTAAATCATGGAAGGAAGGGATTGACATTCCTTCCTCATCTGCCTTATTATTTATTTATCAATAAATCAAAAAAATGAGGTGCAGACGCTTGGCCCGCGAAAGCAAAAGAGAAGCGATCATCGACGGAGCCGTGGGCATCTTCGCGGAACTGGGGTATTATAAGGCGACGACGGCGCTCGTGGCCAAGGCGGCGGGAGTCACCCAGCCGTACGTGTTTCATTTTTTCAAGAACAAGGAAGAGCTCTTCATGGCCGTCATCGAACGGGCGATGAACCGGATCTACGACACCTTCGCCGAGGTGGAAGCACCCGCCGACCAGCTCTCCGAGTCGATGGGGGATGCGTTCATGCGCATCCTGGAGACCCACCGCGACGAGACGCTGATGGTGATGCAGGCGTACGTCATTGCCGAACCGGAGATCCGTGCTTACGTTCGCAGCAGATTCGCCTTCATCCACGATACGCTGAAGGCCAAGTATGAGAGGGCCGGTCTCCCTCCAGGAGAAGCCGGAGCGGCAGCCTCGCAGTTTATCGGCATGGGGCTGCTCATCACCCTCTCCCAGGTGCTGGAGCTGCCGGATATCGTCTGCTTCAAAGACGAGAGCAGCTGAACCACAGGGAACCGCCTTCCCACGTATCTGAGAACCTGCCAGGACTTCCTCCTTCATTCCATCCAAGAATCGTTTCAGACGTTCCACCCAGGGCAGCCGGTGCTGCCTTTTTCAAAACGGTTTTATTTATTTATCTATAAATAAAAAGGAAAGGAAGATGGACTATGTTCAGCAACACTTCGGCAGGAGAATCCGGATGGAAGGAGGCCCCGAGGCTCTTCGCCGGTGAAAGGAGCATGGTGCTCGTCGGACTCTTCGGGCTGCTGCTCGCCCTGCTGCTGAGGCTGCCGATTCTGATCCGCGGCCCGGTGGTCGCGCCGGAAGGCAGCCTGGAGAGCGCCTTCTCCTTCGATGCGGCGCTGGGGATCTTCGTGCTCTCGTTCGCCGCGATTCTGTCTCTGAGCGGGATGAGCGACCGGGGACGTCGCCGTCTGCGCACAGTGTTTATCCCATCGGCCCTGTATGCCTTCCTGATCGAGACGATTCAGCATCTGCGGGGCATCAATCCCCGCTTCTCGGAGGCCGGCTCCGGCGTCGACAGGCTCTTTGGCCTCTTGTTCGGTATCGATTCCATCCTGCTGATTCTGGTGGCCATTGTGGTGGCGGTGCCGTTCTTCCGGCGCAGACCTCAAGGGGACCGCACGCTGATGGTGCTCGGCATCCGGTATGCGTTCGCGTCCACGATGCTCGCCTTTGCTGCGGGGCTCGTCATGATTGCCCTGCAGAGCCGGTATCTGGGGGCTTCCGGGAATCTGATGGTCCTGCACGGGCTCGGCTTCCATGCGCTGCAGACCCTGCCGCTGCTCGGCTGGCTGCTGGAGCGGGAAGGGGCGCATTCGCCGCAGGCCCGGCGGCTGATTCACACCGGCGGCATCGCCTGGAATGCCGCGGTCGTCCTCGTCGGACTTCAGACGCTGCGCGGTCTGACCGTGTTCGAGCTGAGCCCCCTCCCGGTGCTGGCGGTCCTCCTGCTGCTCGTCTGGGCAGCTGCCGCAGGCTTGTCGCTGCTGATCTGGTGGAAAGGGAGGCCGTGGGGCGGCGGCCGGGCCGGTGCACGCACCGAGAGAGCTTCCTGAGAGCCGGAGCTAGGCCGGCTGTCCCTGCGCTGAGGAGATGGCGCTCAGTACCGACGCTGCGGGCACAACGCCGTTACCCTTGGAAAGTTGTGGCAGCCTGTCGGGAAACCCTTTATGCTTGAACTGAAGAGAAGACGAATGAAGATCATTCTGATCAAAGGAGCTGCTTTGCATGTATTCATGGTTATTCGCCGCCGCGGGGATCGCCTTCCCGTTCTGGCTGCTGATGATCCTGCTGCCGGGGTGGCGCGTTACGAGATTCCTCGCGGAACGCCAGGTGTTCCCCCTCTTTCTGGCCGTGCTCTACACGGCCGGGATCGGGGCCGCCGTCGCGCACTACGGCCTCGGCTTCGTGCAGGACTTCGGCTCGGAGGATGGGGTGCTCCGCCTGCTGGCCATGCCGGATTTTGCCCTCATCGTATGGATTCATATCCTTTGCTTCGACCAGGCGATCGGCCACTGGATCTACCGGGACTACATGGCGGACCGGTTTCTACCCCTGCCCGTGCTGTCCGTGATCCTGTTCTGCACGCTGATGTTCGGTCCGTTCGGGTGGCTGGTTTACACCGTGCTGCGGGCGCTGCTCCGGCCGGCCCGTACTTGATTCGGATGAACACCAGCCCCGGCGCTGCGTCCATCACAGTGCGGGCTTCCGAATCGGCCCAAAAAGGGAAAGGCTTGCGAGCCTTCGGGCCCTTGTCCTACAGACGGATTTGACCCGGCTGGGAAGATACGACGAAGAGAAGGTCCACGAACGATTCCGGGGGCGTATGCCTCCGAATCGACGCGCATCGTCGAAGCGGACGGCGTCTTTGCCGGATGCGCGGCGCTCCGACCGGAGGGGGAGACTGAATGCCTGAATGCTGCCCGCTGCCTCCGCCCGCCGGTTGGAATAGGCTGACGCCGGAATGAAGTCCGGCCGCCTGATCGCTGGGTTCTATGTAAGAGGAACGGGGACTATTTTCAGCCTTCTTCGGGGAACCGGCGAAGGTTTTTTTCATATAATCTGAAAATTCATATTTATCTGACAATAATTTGCTGGTATACTGGGAAGTGTACCTGTTCCATGACGTGTTGTTTTCTCAAAATCGAGAGACGGACGAGGAGGGGAGATGCGCCTATGGTATTTTTGGACAAGCTCGCGGATTTTCGGGTGAAAGAACAGGGTCTGCACTGGGAAGGGACCTTCGTACAGTATCTCGAGAAGGTCAGGGAGCGGCCGGAGATCGCCGGGCTCGCCCATGACCGGATCTACCGGATGATTGAAGCCGCGGGCATCGAGGAGAAGGAAGACGGACGCCGGGAGTACAAGTTCTTCAGCTCTGAGCTGTTCGGGCTCGAGGACGACCTGCAGACGCTCGTCGAAGAATACTTCCGCCCCGCCGCCCAGCGGCTCGATGTCCGCAAGCGGCTGCTGCTGCTGATGGGGCCGGTGAGCGGCGGGAAGTCGACGCTCGTGGCGCTGCTGAAGCAGGGGCTCGAGAAGTTCTCGCGTACGGAGGCCGGCGCCGTCTATGCGATCGCAGGGTGCCCGATGCAGGAGGAACCGCTGCATCTCGTGCCGATGGAGCTTCGCGAGGACTTCCGGCGCGAATTCGGCATGAAGGTCGAAGGCGAGCTGTGCCCCGTCTGCCGGATGCGGCTCGAGACGGAATACGGCGGCCGGGCGGAGCTCATGCCGGTGAAGCGGGTGCTGTTCTCTGAAGTGAACCGCTCCGGGATCGGCACGTTCGCCCCCTCCGATCCGAAGTCGCAGGATATCGCGGACCTGACGGGCTCGATCGATTTTTCGACCATTACGCAGTACGGCTCCGAATCCGACCCCCGTGCCTACCGCTTCGACGGCGAGCTCAACAAGGCGAACCGGGGACTGATGGAATTCCAGGAAATGCTGAAGTGCGACGAGAAGTTCCTGTGGAACCTCCTCTCGCTGACGCAGGAAGGCAACTTCAAGGCAGGCCGCTTCGCTCTCATCTCCGCCGACGAACTCATCGTCGCCCACACGAACGAAACCGAATACCGCACCTTCATCGCCAATAAGAAGAACGAAGCCCTCCACTCCCGCATGATCGTCATGCGCATCCCTTACAACCTTAAGGTCACCCAGGAAGAGAAAATCTACCGCAAGCTCATCGGTCAGTCGAACATCCACGGCGTGCATATCGCACCGGGCGCCCTCTGGACCTCCGCCGTCTTCAGCGTGCTCTCGCGCCTCAAGGAATCGAAGAAGCCCGGCATGGACCCGCTGAAGAAGATGTACCTCTACGACGGCACGGAAGTCGAAGGCACGAAGAACGGCGACCTGCAGGAGCTGCGGCGGGAATTCACGGACGAAGGCATGTCCGGCGTCGACCCCCGCTATGTCATCAACCGCATCTCCAGCGCCCTGCTCAAAGGGGACAAGTCCTGCATCAACGCGCTCGACGTGCTCAAATCGCTGAAGGAAGGGCTCGACCAGCATGCCTCGATCACCAAGGAGGAGCGGGAGCGGCTGCTGAACTTCATCAATCTCGCCCGCAAGGAATTCGACCACAAGGCGCGCACGGAGGTGCAGCGGGCCTTCGTCTATTCGTTCGAGGAGTCCGCGCACACGGTCATGAACAATTATCTCGACAATGTCGAGGCGTACTGCAACGGCTTCAAGCTGCGCGACCCGATCACGGAGGAGGAGCGGGAGCCCGACGAGAAGCTGATGCGGTCGATCGAAGAAGGGATCGGCGTCACCGAGAACCAGAAGAGAGCCTTTCGTGAGGAAATTCTCATCAAGATCTCCTCGCTCGCCCGGCGGGGCAAGAGGTTCGAGTACACGAGCCACGAGCGGCTGAAGGAGGCGATCGAGAAGAAGCTGTTCGAAGACCTGAGGGATGTGGTCAAAATCACCACCTCGGCGAAGACGCCGGACGAGAACCAGCTGAAGCGCATCAACGAAGTGTCGGGCAGGCTGATCGAGCATCACGGCTACTGCGCGGTCTGCGCCAACGAACTTCTGAAGTACGTAGGCAGCCTGCTCAACCGCTAGCGACCGAAAGGGGGAGAGACCGATGCAGCATCCGCTGTTTATCTTGTCGCAGGAAGACTGGTCTCTGCACCGCAAGGGCGAGCAGGATCAGCTGCGGCATCAGCGCAAGGTGAAGGAAGCGCTCCGCGACAACCTGGCCGATCTGGTCAGCGAGGAGTCGATCATCACCTCGCAGGGGGATCGGATCGTCAAGGTGCCGGTCCGCAGCATGGACGAGCCCCGTTTCCGTTACGATTACAGCGATAAGCCGCGCGTGGGGCAGGGCGGCGGCGGGACCTCCGTCGGCGATGTGATCGGACAGGCCGGGGACGGCGGCCAGGAGGCGATGCCGGGACAGGGGCGGGAGGCCGGCGACCTGCCCGGCAGCGACTATTACGAGGCGGAGATCACGGTGGACGAGCTGGCGGAGCTCGTGCTGGAGGATCTGCAGCTGCCGAAGCTGAAGCCGAAAGGGGCCGAGGACCTGACCGTGCCCGACGTGCGGTTCCACGACGTGCGGCCGAAGGGGCTGATCGGCAACGTGGACAAGCGGCGCACGCTGATGCAGGCCCTGAAGCGGCAGGCGCTCAGCGGGCAGGGGGGAGGCTTCGCCCCGCAGCCGGTCTTTCCATCCGCCCTGGCCGGCAGTGCGGCTCCTGCAGATCAGCAGGCCGGGGTACGGGGGCTGATCCGGCAGGAGGACATGCGGTTCAAGACCTGGGAGGAATTCCGCAAGCCCCAGAGCTCGGCCGTCGTCTTCGCGATGATGGACACCTCGGGCTCGATGGGCCGCTTCGAGAAGTACCTTTCGCGCAGCTTTTTTTTCTGGATGGTGCGGTTCCTGCGGACAAAGTACGAGGATGTGCGGATCTGCTTCCTCGCCCACGATACGGAGGCAAAGCAGGTGGACGAGGAGGCGTTCTTCACGAAGGGGCAGAGCGGAGGGACGCGGTGCTCCTCCGTGTACCGGCTCGCGCTGGAGTTGATCGAGCGGGAGTATCCGCCTTCACTCTACAACACGTATGCGTTTCACTTCTCGGACGGCGACAATCTCGACTCCGACAATGGGGCGACGGCCGAGCTTGCGAAGAAGCTGCTGGAGTCGGTCCACCTCCTCGGCTACGGGGAGATCCGGCAGTACGGGCAGGGCGGCCGGCTGTGGGAGACGATGAACGGGATCCGGCACGAGGCATTCTCGCGCTCCGTCCTTCGGGACAAAAGCGACGTGTACCGTACGCTGCGTGAGTTTTTCCGGGAAGAGGCGGAAGGCTGAGAAGTACAATTGAGGGAGGGGGGAGGCCCGTTGCATACGGCACAGCTGCAGGCATTGGAGCATTCCATTGCCGAAATCACCGAGATGGCGGTAGAGGAGGGGCTCGATTTCTTCCCCATGCGCTACGAGATCTGCCCGGCGGAGGTGCTGTACTCGATCGGCGCTTACGGCATGCCGACCCGCTTCGCCCACTGGAGCTTCGGGAAGGCGTACCAGCGGATGAAATCCGCTTACGACCACGGGCTGAGCGTGATCTACGAGCTCGTGATCAACTCCGATCCATGCTACGCGTTCCTGCTCGACCGCAATACGCTGCTGCAGAACAAGCTGATTGTGGCGCATGTGCTGGGTCACAGCGACTTTTTCAAAAACAATGCGATGTTCTCGCGCACCGACCGCGGAATGGTCGAACGGATGGCGGTGTTCGCAGACCGTATGCGGATCTTCGAGCAAGCCTACGGCAGTGAGGAGGTCGAGAAGTACCTTGACGCGGGGCTGGCCATCCAGGAGCATATCGACCCCCACGAGCGCTTCGGACGGGAGGGCGGCTTCCGGGAGACGGAGGGCGGCACGAAGGATGTGATCGGCTTCATCGCCTCGAACAGCCGGATGCTGGAGGATTGGCAGCGGGAGATTCTCTACATGCTGCGGGGCGAGATGCACTACTTCTGGCCCCAGATGGAGACGAAGATCCTGAACGAAGGGTGGGCCACCTTCTGGCACCTGCGGCTGCTGCGCCGCCTGGCGCTGGAGGAAGAGGAGATCCTGGAGTTCGCAAAGATGAACGCGGGCGTCATCCAGACGGCGCCGGGCCGGGTGAACCCGTATCATCTCGGCCTGCGGATGCTCGAGTACGTGGAACGGCGGGAGGGCCTGGAGGCGCTCTTCGAGCTGCGGGAGACGGAGTCCGATGTCTCCTTCCTGCGGGGGTATTTGAGCCGCGATATGGTGGAGGAGATGGACCTGTTCCTCTTCGAGCGGCAGGACCGGGTGTACCGGGTGACGGACAAGGAAACGGAGAAGGTGCGCGACACGCTGATCCGGGAGCGGGCGAACGGGGGCTTCCCTTACATCACGGCGATGGATGACGACTATCAGGGCCGAGGCGAACTGCTGCTGCTTCACCGGTACGAGGGGCTCGAGCTCGACCGCAAGTATGTGGACCGCACGCTGCCGCTGGTGCACCGGCTGTGGGGCAAGCCCGTGCATCTGGAGACACGCGGGGAGAATCAGCGCACGGTCCGGTACAGCTGCGACGGGCAGCGGGTTGCTGCCGGATAATGCGGATGCACGAGAGAAGCCGGAACGGACACCGGGTCGGGAGGCGGACGGGCAGGGCCAGGGCCGGCAGGCAGAAGAGATAGGAGTGGAGAGCCGCAGGCCGGGGAGCCTGGCTCTCTTTTTTTATGCCATCAGGAGCGGAGAACCGCCGGCCTTGGAAGGATTTTGCAGGGGTGGACTCGAAGTTAAGGAAGGACAGGTTAGATAAAAGGATCGCATAACCATACGGGAGGTACCCCATGAGCAGCATGGATATCAGAAGGCTGACGGATTGTTCGCTGTGCGATGCCGTTCAGGCGTTGAATCAGGGCTTCAGCGATTATGTTGTGGACATCCGCATGACCCCGGCTGTTTTTACCAAGGTCAAATTAAGCATGGAGGATATCCATCCGGACCATTCGTTCCTCGCCTATGTCGGCGGCGTGCCCGTTGGGCTCCTGCTGAACGGGCTGCGCACGATCCGGGGGGAGAAGGTCGCATGGAACGGCGGGACCGCCGTGGCGCCGGAATACCGGCGGTTGGGGGTGGCAAGGGCGCTCATGGAACGGACCCTGCAGGAATACAGAGCGCTGAAAGTCGATACGGCGCAGCTGGAGGCCATCTCGCAGAACGACAAGGCGATCGCACTGTACAAGCAGTTCGGCTACCAGCCGGTGGAGACGCTGTATGTATACGGCGGCGAGACTCCGGGCGGCTTGGAGGAGAATGCGGCTGGCCGGGAAAGCGGTTATGATCTGATTCCGTCGAGTCCGCGGGAGCTGGCGCATCTGCCGTTCTATCCGGGCCTCGTCCCGTGGCAGATGCAGTGGGGCAGCGCGAAGGAAGGGCAGGCGCTGATCGCCGAAGACCCGGGAACGGGCCGGCCGGCCGGCTATGTGCTCTACCGGCACGTCTATGACGAGGCGGGGAGCCTGACGGCGACGTCCATCCTGCAGTGCTGCACGGACGGGGGCCGGCAGGATACGCCGGAGCTCCTGGATACGCTGCTTCGCAGTGTCCTGTCCGCCGGGGGAGCCCGCCGCATCTCGGCGAATGCGGTGCCCGAGACACAGCCGCACCTGATAAAGGCGCTGGAGTCGCTGGGGCTCGTGCAGAAGCTGAGCCAGGTGCATATGGTGTGCCGGCCGATGGATGGTGAGGCCGAAGGGTAAGGGATAAGGTAAGGGAAAAGGTAAGGGATAAGGGAACGGTCGGTCGTCGGATGGCGTCCATTAGGTATGAAACCACAAATGGGAAAGATACTGAGAGCGATGCTCCTGCCGCTGGCCGTGCTGGTCTTCCTGCTGGTTGTACCGGGGACCTGGCTGCTGGTGCCGGTGGTCGGCTTCTGGGCCGGCGTCCGGCGGATCCGAAGCGGGAAGAGGTACGGAGGATGGATCATCGCCGCCACGCTGCTTCTGTTCCTGCTTCCCTATGTGCTGCTGATTCTGGCAGTTCTTTCAGATCCTTATGAGCCGCTCGAAGGGGCGGCGGCTTGACGGTGATCCCGAGCGCGGCCTGCCCCCCGCTTGCATCCCGGGCCGTCTCCCGGTAAGCTAAGGGTAACTATACCGCAACAGGAATGGGGATCGGATATCTGATGCAGCCACCAAGTGAAAGCGTCTTCTGCCTGCTGGAGCGGGAAATCGCCGTGTTCGTGCGCCGGGCGGAGGCCGCCCGGATCGCCCTGCTCAAGGATACTCCGATGGACCGTTCCACCTACCTGCTGCTGCAGGAGCTGAGCGGCAGAGGGCCGCTCGGGATCAAAGCCCTGGCGGAGGCGCTCCTGCTCGACATTTCGACGGCCAGCCGGCAGACGGCGACCCTCGAGGAGAGGGGCTATGTCGAGCGCGTCACCGACCCGCGGGACGCGCGTTACAAGCTGCTGCGCATTACGCAGCGGGGCCTTGAGCAGCTTGGCGTGATGGGCCGGGCGCGCGCGGCTTTCTATGCCGAGCTCCTGAAGGAATGGCCGGAGGAAGAGCGTCAGGCGTTCGGCGAGCTTATGGCGAAGTTCAACCGGACGACCGGGGAGCATATCGCCAAGTACCGGGCAGCCGAAGGGTTGATCGGGGACGGGGAGCGCAAGGCGGGAGAGTCTGCGGAATAAGAGGAAAAAAAGAAACTGCCGGGATCAAGGACCCGGCAGGAAAGAACGGAAGAGAGCTGCCCGGCGGGACAGCTCTCTTTGGGTTTGGGGCGGGGCGAACCACCGCCGGTTGTGCTGACCTCATGCTCTGAGGGCCGGGCGCTCCTCAAGCCTGCGTGCGGAACGTCACCGGATAGCTCTTCACCCCGAAGACGAAGGGGCTCGGAATCGGTACGAGCTCCGCCCCGTCCGCCAGCCGCAGATCCCGGAACCGGCGGAGGAGCTCCTCCGCGGCGACCTTCGCCTCCAAGCGGGCCAGCGGCGCGCCGAGGCAGAAGTGCGGTCCGAAGCCGAACGCGAGATGCGGGTTCGGTTTGCGGTCCGGGCGGAATGCATCCGCGTCGTCGAACTTACGCTCGTCGCGGTTCGCGGAGGCCACCCAGGAGATGACCTGGTCGCCGGTGCGGATGGTCTGTCCTCCAATCTCAACATCCTGCGCCGCCACGCGGCCGACCGCGAGAATCGGCGGATAGAAGCGGAGGACCTCCTCGACGAAGCCCGGTACGAGCTCCGGCTGCTCCTGGAGCAGCGTCTGCAGAGCCGGGTCCTCGGTCAGGCGGCGCACCCCGTTGGTGATGAGGTTGGTCGTCGTTTCGTTACCCGCGACGAGCAGAAGAATGGCGAAGGAGATGACCTCCTCCTCGGACAGCTTCTTCCCGTCGATCTCGGCTGCGAGCAGCGCGGAGATCAGATCGTCCTGCGGCTGCGTAAGGCGCTCCTTCAGGATGCCGGAGAAATAGAGACTGAGCTCCTTCGCGGCCTGGCCCCGTTCCGCGTGCATCTTCGCGAAGGCCGCCTCGGTATTCTCGTCGACGCCCTTGACGAGCACATCGGACCATTCCTTGAACAGCTTCCGGTCCTGCGTCGGCACTCCCAGCAGCTCGGCGATGATAATGACCGGCAGCGGGGCCGCAAGGTCGTGCACCATCTCCATGCTGCCGCGGCCGGCGGCCTCATCCAGCAGGTCGGCGGTAACCCGGCGGATATGCTCCTCCAGCGCACCGATCGCCTTGGGGGTGAACGCCTTGTTGACAAGGTCGCGCATCTGCGTGTGCCTTGGAGGGTCCATCACGAGCAGGTTCTCGGTGCGCATCTCCATCCCGCGGCGTGAGGAGAAGGCGGCCGGGTCCTTCAGCACCCGGTGCACGTCCGCGTAGAGAAACAGGTCCCAGGCGCTCCGGTGCTCGTTGTAGCGGACCGGGGTCTGCGTCCGAGCTTCGCGGTAGAAGTCGAACGGATACAGCTGCTTCTGCACCGTATCGAGTTCTTTCAGAGGGATGATGTTCGCATATTTTGCTGGGGAGCCGGTATTCATAAGTATTCCTCCTTATGCGTAATATGGGAATAAATTCATACGGTTGTATTATACAACTATATGGGGCGGGGGGCAAATGGCGCCGTCTTGACCCCCGGCTGCCATGTAGCGTATGATCAGGGACAAGCAGGACCACACAACAGATAATGGGGATGAACACCGATGGATATGGAGAGAATCGGCAGCGTATTGGAACAGGTGAGGGCGAAGAGCCCGCTGGTTCACAATATTACGAATGTCGTGGTTACGAATTTTACGGCCAACGGGCTGCTTGCCCTCGGCGCCTCGCCGGTCATGGCTTACGCGGCGGAAGAAGTCGCGGATATGGCGCGGATCGCCGGGGCCCTCGTGCTGAATATGGGGACGCTCGATGAGTCGGTTGTGGCTTCCATGCGGCTGGCCGGCCGCTCCGCCCGTGCCCATGGCGTCCCGGTCGTGTTCGACCCGGTCGGCGCGGGAGCCACGCCTTACCGGACGGAGACCGCCCGCAGCCTCGTACAGGATCCGGGCGTGTCGATCCTCCGGGGCAATGCGGCGGAAGTCGCCAACGTGATCGGCATCCCGTGGGATATCAAGGGCGTCGACTCTGCCGGGGGCAGCGGCGAGCAGCTTGCGTCGCTGGTCGTGCAGGCCTCCCGCACCCTCGGCTGCGTCACGGTCGTGACCGGACCCGAGGACTGGGTCAGCGACGGGGAGCGGACGTACCGGATCAGCGGGGGGACCCCGCTGCTGACGAAGGTCACCGGCACCGGCTGCCTGCTCACGTCGGTCATCGGGGCCTTCGCCGCCGTGGAGCCTGACGGGGTGCTGGCGGCCGTATCGGCACTGGCCTTCTATTCGGCGGCAGCCGAAAGGGCGGTTGCCCTCTCGGGCGCGGACCGTCCGGGCCGGTTCCAGAGCGAGCTGCTGGATCAGCTGCATCTGACGGGCAGCGGCGACCTGCAGCCGCTCGGCGGGGAGCCGAGGGTCACCGCCTGGTAAACCGGCGGCGAACGGGCTTCATCCGGTGCGGGCGGGACTGTCGGCCCCGCCGGGTCTTTCTTCGCTTCAGGCCAGCTGTAAGACTGCCGAGCGGAAGGAATCCTGCTCCTGACCCGGCTCAAGGCCATCTACAGCGGGGCAGCGGCGTTATAATCAAATAAGAGCGGCGCAGAAATGAAAGGGCCGGCCTCCCCGAAAGGGAAGCCGGCCCTTTTGCTGTGCCACGGCCCGGCTGGAAGCTCGCGCGCTAGCGTGCGGAACCCCGCTTCTCCGGAAAGCAGCGCGCCCGAACAGCCGCCCCAATTTGGTATGGAGCGGACTCCTGCCCCCGCGCCGCGTCGAAACGGGAAGAAGCCGGACTGCAGCGCAGCCGGCTTCTTCCGGTTATGTGTTTGATGCCGGCTCTTGAAGAGCCGTATGAACCGTCCCCCTCGGCAGCGCGGTCTTCAGGAAACCGGTGCCGGTGCGCGGGCTTTGCGGTGAGCTGCTTTTCCGCCGCCTCCAGCCTATACGCCCGGCGGGAACGCCGTCCGCATTACAGCTGTATGGCGCGTGTGGCGTTCTTCACGTCGCCGGCCAGCAGCTGGTCGAGGTTGTAGGCCGGGTAGTAGCCGCGTTCGTACATGAAGGCGAAGACCTTGGCATGCAGGGCGATCGCCGCATTCAGGTGCCTCACGAACGTATCGCGCAGCTGGGGCGTCGCCGTCTCCGTTATGGCAATGGCGTAGTTGCGCACCGCCGTCTTCATGATGCCGAGCAGCTGGGCCGACTCCACATCCGGCAGCTCCACGTCGCCCTTGCTGTCCCGGTGGGCGGACGGCGCTTTGGGATAGAAGGCGAGCAGCTCGGTCAGGTTCTTCGTCAGGCTGGCGACCGCTTCGGTGTAGAGGGCCCGCAGCCCGGGGTCCTGCAGGGTCGGCAGCTTCTTCTTGAACGAAACCAATTGGGCGCTCTGAAAAGCTACAAGCTCATGAAGCTCGAGCGTCTCATGCCAGGCCAGGTGAGCCGGGTACCCTGCGTTCGGTTTTGCCATGTTCCATCCCCACTCCTTTAGGCGATTTGGTTCTTACGCCTAAGCATATGCCCAAGGAACGCGAGTCGGAACCAAAACCGTACATGGACCCGGACCTTTAGAGCCGGACAAGGCGCCACTTCTGGGCGGCGGAGCCGTTATCCCAGGCGATCTGCACGTTCGTCCCGTCGCCGGTGCCGGCTCCCGCCACATCCAGCGCCTTGCCGCTGTTCGGGTTGATGAGCTTGTACGTGCCGTCCGCATTCGCGACGAACTGCCACTTCTGGGCAGCGGACCCGTTGACCTCCCAGATCGCCACGTTGGTCCCGTCCGCCGTAACCGCACCCGCGACATCCAGCGCCTTGCCGCTGTTCAGATTCACGAGCCGGAACGTGCCGTCGCCGTTGCTCAGCGCCTGCCACTGCTGGGCTCCCGTGCCGTTGTCGGTCCATACGTCGACGTTCGTGCCGTTGGCGGTTCCCGCAGAGTAGACGTCGAGGGCTTTGCCGCTGTTCACGTTGATCAGCTTGTAGTTCGCACCGGAGACGACGCCAGAGGACGCCGGCCGCTGGTACACCCGCACATAGTCGACTTCCATCGTCTGCGGCAGAACGGTGGAGGCGGCCGGGTCGCCCGGCCAGTCTCCGCCGACCGCGAGGTTCAGCAGCAGGTGGAAGCGCTGGTTGAACGGGGCGGGCGAGGGGGCGCCGGAGCTGTACCATTCGGAGGCGGAGCGGGTCTGGAAGAGCTGGCTGTCGACATACCAGCGGATCTGGTCGGGGTCCCACTCCACCGCGTATTCATGAAAGCCCCCGTTGGTGCTGTTGTTGGTGATGGTATAGGAGCTGTTGATGTACTTCCACGGGTTGCCGAAGTGCAGGGTGCCCCATACCTTCTGCGAGGAGGCCGAGGTCGATTCGCGGCCGACCATCTCCATAATGTCAATCTCGCCGCTGACCGGCCATGTGCCGTACACATTGTCGGTCGGCAGCATCCAGATCGCCGGCCAGATGCCCTGCAGCTGCGTAGGGTTCCCCGCCGGAAGCTTCGCGCGGACGACCATCCGCCCATAGGTCCAGTCTCCCTTGTTCCTTGTCACGAGGCGCGCAGAGGTATAATTGCGGCCGCCGTAGGATTCGGCCAGCGCTTTGATGACGAGCCGGCCGTCCTGGATGTAGGAGTTTTTGCGGGAGTCGGTATAATACTGGCGTTCATTGTTGCCCCAGCCGCCGTTAATGCCGGTGCCGATGTCATAGGACCACTTGGCGGCGTCGGGGGCGGAGCCGTTCGCTCCGCTGAATTCATCGCTCCATACGAGATTCCAGGGATCGGTGGGGGCGGCTTCGGCCGCAGGTGCGGCGGAAGCGGACACGGATGCGGCGAGCAGGGCGGCCATTGCAAGCTTCGGGATGGAACGGGACATGATATTACCTCCTTAAGTGGGAACGAATGATTTGGATGAAGCGGTTACAAAAAAGAGTTGTTGAACACCTCCCGTCTCTCATTATAAGAAGGGGGCGCGGAGGATGCAGGGGCTTGAAGTTAAGATGGGGTGTCAGGATTTCAGGTACCTGCAGGGGGATGGCGGGCAGGAGGAGCGAAGGGGAATCCGGCCGGCATGTCGTGTAAATCACTCGTGCCCGATGCACGGGGGCTGCTGCGGGTAATAAAGAAGGTGTGGAATCAACTGGGAAACCGCTTTGCGCTGTCAGTCTGCCAGTCATCCCAGTCTGCCAGTCATCTCCGTCTGGATGAAAGGAGAATCAGCCATGAAAGCTGTAACCTACCAAGGAGCCAAAAGCGTCAAAGTCAGTGAGGTGCCCGATGCGAAGCTCGAGCAAGCCGACGACGTGCTCGTGCGGATCACCACGACAGCGATCTGCGGGACGGACCTGCACCTGTATAACGGCCATCTCCCCGGAACGCCGCACGGATATGTCATAGGGCATGAACCGGTGGGCATCGTAGAGGAGACCGGGCCGGAGGTGACCCGGGTGAAAAAAGGGGACCGCGTCATTATCCCCGCCACCGTAGCCTGCGGGGGATGCCGCTACTGCCGCAGCGATCTGGAGAGCCTGTGCGACAACGGGAACCCCAATGCCAATGCGTTCGGGGAGCCGGGCGGCGTGCTCGGCTATTCGGAGAAGTACGGCGGCTTCGCCGGCGCCCAGGCCGAGCTGCTGCGGGTGCCGTACGGCAACTTCATGCCGTTCCCCGTGCCGCCGGAATCGGAGCTGAGCGACGAATCGCTCCTCTTCCTCTCGGACATCCTGCCGACCGCCTACTGGAGCGTGGAGAACGCGGGTGTGATGCCGGGAGACACCGTGGTCGTTCTCGGCTGCGGACCGGTCGGCCTGCTGACCCAGAAGTGTGCGAAGCTCAAAGGGGCGGCGCGCATCATCGCGGTCGACCACGTCCCCTACCGGCTCGAGCACGCCAGGGCGACGAACGGTGTGGAGACGTTCAACTTCGACGAGACCGACAACCTGGAGGAGCACATCAAGGAGATCACCCGGGGAGGTGCCGATGTCGTGATCGACTGTGTCGGCATGGACGGTCAAAAATCCGTGCTCGAGAAGGTCGGGACGGCGCTGAAGCTGCAGGGCGGAACACTCGGCCCCCTCCGTATGGCCATTCATATGGTGCGCAAGGGCGGGACCGTGCAGCTCACCGGGTTCTACGGCATGCTCTACCATGCGTTCCCGCTCGGTTACATGTTCGAACGCAATATCACGCTGCGGATGGGCAGCGTGCCCCTCGTCCACTACATGCCGGAGCTCTACCATCTGATGAGAACCGGAGCGCTGGACCCGGCGGACGTCATTACGCACCGTCTGCCGCTTGACGAAGGGGAGCGGGCGTATGACCTGTTTGCGGGGAAAAAGGACGGCGCGATCAAGGTGCTGCTGAAGCCTTGACACGGAACTGTGCAATATGTGTACAGCAGATGAATCTTGGCCGCTTCAGACTTCGGTCTTGCTCCACCTAGCTTCACATTCCACCTAGCTTTACACTCCACATGAGCTGGAGCAGATTGTTCCTGGGCCGTCCGGGGAACCGGACGGTTTTTTTGTTTTGGGCGGAAGTACCGGCGAAGGCTGGGGAAGGATTCGCAGCAGGGGGTTGATTTCATTTGTAAATATGGAATATTCTAGATAAATAGAGGAAAGAGAAAGAAAACCCTTCCGGCGGTGGGGAGAAAGGGAGGTGCAGCCATGGAAAAGCGGCTGGTCAAAGGGGCGGTATACAGCTTCGTCATTGGCATCTGCCTGGCCATTCTGTTCATTCCGGAATGGGAATCGTTCCGCATGCCGTTGAGGGAGTATGTCATCCAGGTCCTGCGATTCGGCATCATGGCGATGTTCGGCACGGTGATCGCACTGTGGCTGCTAGGGATGACAGGCATGCAGCGGGGCGAGATCTACGACTTTGTCGCCGGGGTCGTGAAGTCTTTCGTCGTCGTCTCGCTGTTCATTGTACTTGTGGCCGCTGTCGCCAATCTCGTCAGATAATCGAAGTTCAAGTCTGCACAGGCTGCAGCTTCATCCGGGTTTTTCTCCCCTATTCTTTATTTGGAGGCGGTTTCCATGTCAGTCCCCTTTACACTCGAAACGATCTCTTCGCTGGACCCGGGTACCCGGGAGGGCCTCGTCGACCTGCTGATCGCCGTAGTGGACGGCGGCGCTTCGGTCGGGTTCGTGCCGCCGCTGCAGCGGGAGGAAGCAGGCGGCTACTGGGACAGCGCGCTTGGGCCCGGTGTCCATCTGTGGGTGGCCCGGGCCGGCGGCCGGATCGCGGGTACGGTGCAGCTGCAGCTGGCCGGGAAGGCCAACGCGGTGCACCGCGCCGAGATTGCCAAGCTCATGGTGCACCCCGATTACCGGCGCCATGGAATGGCCCGCATTCTCATGCAGGAAGCGGAGCGGAAGGCGGCGGAGCTCGGACGGGAGCTGCTCGTTCTCGACACCCGGGAGGGAGACCCCTCCAATGACCTCTACCGTTCCCTCGGCTGGACCGAAGCCGGGCGCATCCCGCAGTATGCGATCTCGGCGGACGGGAGGCGGGATGCGACCGTGTATTACTATAAGCTGCTGGCGGGCGGTGGAACCGGGGCTTGACGGTTTGCCCTGAGGATTGTTTGAATCCGGCGGGAGCGGGTAAATTCTAAGAGAAGACAGGTACTCACTACTACTCAATCTTAGGAGGGATCAACATGGTAACCAAAAAATCACTTCTGACAACCGTTGCTCTCGGAGCCGCCTATCTCCTCAGGAACAAAGAAACCCGTGACAAGCTGATGAGCCAGTTCAAACAGTTTGCAGCCCCTTCGACGAAGGAGAAAGCGTAAGCGACCCGTCTATCCCGTGAAGGCATCAAGCCGCGCGTCCAGCGCGGTTTTTTGCCATTCGTCCGCCTTCACCCGCCCTTCTTCGGCGGCTTCTTGCATGACAGCCTGCATGACTCCGGTAACTGGTCACATGACGGCGGCCGGGGTACGATGAACGAAAGAACCATTCGTATGGAAGGTGGAGGGGCTGGATGGACAGCATGGCAAAGGACAGCATATACGACGTGATTATCGTGGGGGCGCGGGTGGCCGGGTCTTCCCTGGCCTATGAGCTGTCGAAGAAGGGCATGCGGGTGCTGCTGCTGGAGAAAGGCATGTTTCCGAGCGATACGCTCTCAACACATAATTTCTTTAACAACGCCGTGGCGGGACTGCGGGAGATGGGCGTGCTGGACCGGCTGCTGGAGAGCGGGGCTCCCTTATACAAAAGAGCCCATGTGCAGTTCGAGGACGCGGTCATCGACGGCGATTATCCGGTCGTGAACGGGGAAGCGAACTGCCTCTGTGTCCGCCGCACCCATCTGGATCAAACGCTCTTCGAGCATGCGGCTTCGCAGGTGGGGGTCACGGCCCTGCTGGGCTTCCGCGTTACGGGTGTCGTAACCGAGAACGGTGCGGTGTGCGGGGTCACCGGCAGCCACAAGGACGGCCGTACGGAGACCTTCCGGGGCCGGCTGGTCGTCGGGGCCGACGGCAGGCGCTCCGCCGTGCGCGAGATGGTGAAGAGCGAGCGGAAGATCTGCGTGCCGACGGAGTTCGCTTCGTTCGTCGGTTATTTTGAAGACTACCGGCAGGAGGGGGAGACGTGCGTCGAGTTCTACAAGCAGGGCGACAAGCTGGCGATCGTCTTCCCGACCAGTGACGGACTGGCCGTTGTCGGGCTGATGTATCCGCTGGAGGACCAGGCCTGGACGGACCGCTTTACGAAGGATGCCGAGACGGCCTTCATCGAACTGGCCGGCGAGGCGTTCCCTCAGCTGAGCTTCCCGCAGCGCCTGGCGCAGGCGCGCTTACACGGCAGCGTGAAGGGGCTTCTCGGCTACGATAATGACTGGTGGGACGGAATGGGACCGGGCTGGGCGCTGCTCGGCGATGCGATGTCGTTCAAGGATCCGGCCGTCGGCCAAGGGATGTACGACGCGATGACCGGCAGCCGGGTGCTGGCGGACATTCTGGCTTCGCATCCGGATTGGCCGTCCTCCTGGGACCGCATGCGGGAGGCGTACAACGGCACGATGGAGGCCAAGACGATCACGCGCTTCGGCATGGCTTGCCTCTACACGAAGAACATGCCGTTCACCCCCGAGCAGACGGCGGTCAACCATCTGATCGGCGCCCATCCCGAAGCGGCGAGGGCATTCCTCGGCATGTACAACTATGCGAACGAGCCTCATGATCTCGAGCGGCTGATAGGGGAGCTGCTGCAGGGACAGGGGGCGTGACAGGCGGAGCTCATTTCCCGGAAAATAAGGGGAGCGGATCAGCCTGCAGCCTGTAATCCGGACCATGCTGTGCCAACCGCTCTCCGGCCTATCCGGCATGCCGGAGCTTCGATCCCTAAGAATGAAAATCCCACACAGGCTCGTGGGCAGCCGTTGGACGCGACGGCAGCAGGCTGTCCGCCGAACCGTTTGGAAGGGAAGGGAAATCCGCTATTGACGGGAGGAAAGGGCGCCTGCTATACTCAGATCGTAATAATTACGCTTAAATGCAGATGAGCACATTCGTGTCGGCCCGTGACGGTCCATCAGATCCCGGGCCGTGCGATATGTTTGGTTCGGCGCCACTCTGCGGGGGCTTGGCAGGCGAAGGCGGCCCTGGAACACTCCATCTGCGGCCGGAGGTTAAGAAAAGTCTCCATACGCTCGGTACAGGCTTACCAAGGCCGGAATCATGCATGAGATATATTCGTAATTATTACAGTATATTGGCCGGCTGTAAAGGTGAATTTTTCGGCCCCCTTACATCATTATGCTCTCGATCACGAAAGGAAGGTTCCACCTTGTTACTTCAATCGCGTAAAAAACACATCGGCACCCTAAGCCTCAGTGCGGTACTCGCCGCAGCGATCCTGCTTGCAGGCTGCTCCAGCTCTAAAGGAGCGGAGGGAACGGCTCCGGGCTCGGGGGCTGCCGTTCCCGCCTCCAAGAAAGTTACCCTGATGTATCACTTCAAAAGCGGGAGCCTCGACCCGTCGAACGATTATATTGCGGTCCGGGCGGGCATCGTCGAGACGCTCGCGAAGCTGAACGAGAATCTGGAAGTCCAGCCTTGGCTTGCTTCCAAGTGGGAAGTGAAGGATCCGGTCACCTGGAGCCTTACGATCCGCGATGGCATTCAGTTCCAGGACGGAACTCCGCTGGATGCGGCCGCCGTCAAGGCTTCCCTGGAGCGGTCCATGCAGGCGAGCAAGCCGCTCGGCGGCGCCTTGAAGATCGCCTCCATGGAGGCGTCGGGACAGCAGCTCACCATCGTGACCCGCGAGCCGCATCCGTCCTTCGTATCGGAGCTGGTCAACCCGTACACGGGGATCATCAGCACGGAGGCCGAGAAGAAGGCGGGCACGGCGGCGTTCAACCTGGCGCCGGTGGGCACCGGACCGTTCCGGGTGAAGGCATTCACGCCGAATGTCGGCGTGCAGCTCGAGAAGAACGCGAAGTATTGGGACGGTGCGGCCAAGCTCGACGAGGTGGAGTGGAAGTTCAACGAGGACGGGAACGTGCGGTCGATGGCCCTGCAGGCGAAGGAAGTCGACATTGCCACGCAGCTGCCGGCCGAAACCGTCACCGCGATCTCCAAGGATGCTGAGCTGAGGGTGGAATCGACCTCCAGCCTCCGCGTACACTTCCTGCTCTTCAATCCCGCGCGGGACGCGGTGAAGGATGTCAGGGTGCGCAGGGCGCTGGACCTCCTGCTGAACCGGGAGAGCATTGTGGGTGACATCATGCTCGGTCACGCCACGGCGGCGAACGGCCCGTTCAATACCCGTCTTCCCTTCGGGAGCAAGGACCCTGTGAGGGCTTCCGACCCGGAGCAGGCGAAGAAGCTGCTGGCGGAGGCGGGGTATGTGCCGGGTGCCGGCGGCAAGCTGGAGAAGGACGGCAAGCCCCTGACCCTCGACCTCATCACTTATAAGGGACGGCCGGAACTGCCGCTGATTGCGCAGCTGCTGCAGTCCGATGCCGCGAAGGCTGGCATCACCCTCAACATTCAGACGGTGGAGAACATCGATACATACCTGCGCCAGAACAAGGATTGGGATTTCGCCACGTACAGCAACCTCTCCGCTCCGCGGGGGGACGGAGGGTATTTCCTGTCCTCGTCCCTCGTGCCGGGGGGCTCGCTGAATGCCGGCGGGATCTCCATCGACAAGCTGAATCCGATCCTCGCCCGCCTCCAGGCGACAAGCGACCCGAAGCAGCGCAGTGAGATCACCCAGGAAGCGGTCGCGGTGGTGCGGGAGGAAGTTCCGCATGCCTACGCGGTCTACCCGAACTTGATCGTGGGCATGAACAAACGGGTCTCCGACTGGAAGCCGGGCGCGGAAGAATACTATATTCTCACGAACAAAATGGATGTGAAATAACATGCTTCAGCGAATTCGATCCCGTCTGATCCAGCTCTTCACCGTACTGTTCGCCCTGTCGCTGCTCACCTTCACCCTGATGAAGCTGGCTCCGGGGGACCCGGTGCTGTCGCTGCTGCGGGTGGACGAAATGCAGGTGACGATGGCTGACGAAGCCCAGCTTCGGGAGGAACTCGGCTTGAACCGGCCCCTTCACCAGCAGTACCTGGCATGGCTCGGGAACGTGCTCCGGCTGGATTTTGGGACGTCGATCATGAAAGGCAAACCGGTTCTCCAGGAGCTGATGGACCGCCTGCCGGCCACCCTCGAGCTGACGCTGGGCGGACTGGCGTTCATGGCGCTCGTGGCCGTCCCGCTCGGGATGCTGGCTGCAAGATACCCTGGCCGCCTGCCCGATCATCTCGGGCGGCTCTTCGCCCTGCTCGGGGCTTCCGTTCCGCTCTTCTGGCTGGGCCTGATCCTGATCTTCATCTTCTCGCTGAAGCTGCAGTGGCTTCCGATGACGGGAAGGGGCGAATGGAAGGGGCTCATCCTCCCTTCCGTCACGCTCGGCTTCGGGCTCGCGGCCGTGCATGCCAGGCTGCTCCGCTCCGGCATGCTGGAGAGCCTGTCACAGGAGTATGTGCGCAGCGCCAGGGCACGCGGCCTGTCCGAACGCCGCGTGTATTTCAAGCACGTCCTGCGGGCCGCTCTGATTCCCGTGCTCACCGTATTCGGCATGACCTTCGGCAGCCTGCTGGGCGGCTCGGTGGTGGTCGAGACGCTGTTCGCTTGGCCGGGGCTCGGCAGCATGGCGGTCGAGGCCGTGTTCCAGCGGGATTATCCGCTCGTGCAGGGCTACCTGATGATGACCGGTCTGCTCATCATCGCCGCCAATCTGGCGGTGGATCTCCTGTACGGCTGGGTGGATCCGCGGATCCGTGTGAAAGGGGGGAGGGTGCAGTGAGTCTGGTTCATTCACCGCCGGGCCTCCAGGGGGCCGCAGGTCCCCGCAGGTCCCTGGTTCTGCGGATGCTCAGCGACCCGATGACGGCAGCCGGGCTGTTCATCCTGGCGCTTCTGCTGGGATTGGCCCTGCTGGGGCCGCTCCTGGTTGCCAATGACCCGCTGGCCGTCAACATGGCGCAGCGGCTTCAGCCCCCGAGCCTGCAGTATCCGCTCGGTACGGACAGCATGGGCCGCTGCCTGTTCTCAAGGCTGGCGGCCGGCGCACAGACGACCCTCGGCATCCCGGTGATGGTGCTCGCGATGGTGATGGCGATCGGCATCCCTGCGGGCCTGCTGGCGGGCTATGCCGGCGGCCGGATCGACGCGCTGCTGATGCGCACAGTGGACGGCATGTCCGTCGTGCCGGATTTTCTGCTTGTCATTGCGGTCTCCGGCTTCCTCGGCCCTTCCCTGAACAACCTGATCCTCTCCATTGTGCTCATCAACTGGTGCGGGTACGCCCGCCTCATCCGCGGGATCGTGCTCTCGGAGCGGGAGAAGGACTATGTGCTGGCCGCCAGAGTGGCCGGCGGCCGGGTGCGGACCATTCTGTGGCGGCACCTGCTGCCCCAGGTGGTCTCCCCGGTGCTGGTCTATGCGGCGCTCGATATGGGCAAAACGATTCTCGTGATATCATCGATGTCTTATCTCGGCCTCGGAGCCCAGCCCCCGTCCCCGGAGTGGGGCGCGATGCTGAACGACGGCCGGTCTTATTTTCAAACGCATCCCGAGCTCATGATCTACCCCGGTATGGCTATTCTGCTCGTCGTGGTCTCCTTCAACCTGATCGGGGAAGGGCTGCGCGATCTGCTGGATGTGCGCAGCCGGGGGTGAAGCCGGGAAGAAGGAGGCCTGCATGACGGAAGGATTGCTAGAACGTGTACACCTTGAGAGTGTACAGAATGAAACGGAGGCCGGGCGGAGCGACGGGCCGGAAATGAGAGCCGGCGGGAGCCCGGAGGCGAGGATGCAGGAGGAGGGGGGACCGGCTGGTCCGCTGCTGGATGAGCGGCTGAAGCAAGCCGGGACTCCGGCGGGTGGAAGGGACGGCGCCTCCCGCGCCGCCCTCCTTCGGCAGGAGCCTCCGGTGATGGAACTGCAGGGGCTCTCCCTGGACGCTGCGGCCGCAAGAGGGAAGCGGGTGCCGATCCTGCAGGACGTGTCGCTCACCCTCCACCCGGGCCAAACGCTCGCGCTCGTCGGCGAGAGCGGCAGCGGCAAAAGCATGACCGCGGGAGCGATTCTGGGCCTGCTGCCGCAAGGCATCGGAATCACCGGAGGGCAGTTGATCTACGGGGGAGAGAACGTTCTTCCCTGGTCCGCGAAGAAGCGGCGCAGCCTCTGCGGCAGGGAGATCGGCTGCGTGTTCCAGGATTACCGCGGAAGCTTCTCCCCCTTCTGGCGGGTGGGGGACCAGCTCGTCGAGACGATCCGAACCCACCGGCGCCTGACGGCCCGTCAGGCGAAGGCCGCCGTGCTGGAAGGCTTCGAAGGGCTAGGGCTGCCCCCGGAGCGGACGTTCTCGAGCTATCCCTTCGAGCTGAGCGGCGGACAGCTGCAGCGGGCGGCGATGGCTTCGGCCCTGCTGCTGCAGCCCCGACTGCTCATCGCGGACGAGCCGACGACGGCGCTCGACGTGCTGTCCGGCGAGAAGGTGCTGGACCTACTCGAACAGCTGCAGCGGGTGACCGGCTGTGCGGTGCTGCTCATCTCGCACGACCTGCGCCAGGTGCTGAAGCGTGCCGACCGGATCGCCGTCATGCGGGAAGGCCGGATCGTGGAAAGCTGCCGGGCGGAGGATATCCGGGACCGGGCGCAGCATCCGTACACCCGGCAGCTGCTTGAGGCGTGTCCCCGGCTTCCCGGGGACGGTCATTCGCACGGCCTGCACCCGGAGACCGGCTGCGATGGCGGCGAGCTTCATCACAGCGATCGGAAGGAGGCGGTATCATGGGGAGTCTGATCGAAGCCCAAGGGCTGTGCAAATCGTACCGGCGGCCCGGCGGCATGGTGGAGGCGGTTCGCGACGTGAGCTTCGAGATCGGCACGGGGGAGTGCCTCGGCGTCGTCGGGGAGAGCGGCAGCGGCAAAAGCACGGTATCCCGCCTGCTGCTAGCGCTCGAGCGGCCGGACCGCGGCAGTCTCCGGCTCGAAGGCGTCTCGCTGCCCGAGCTGAAGGGGGAGGCCCTGCGCCGCTCGCGCAGGCACATCCAGGCCGTGTTCCAGGATCCGTCCGCATCACTCAATGACCGGCTGCCCGTCTGGCGTTCGGTCGTGGAACCGCTAGACAACTTCCCGGAGGTGGTTCCGCCCTTCCTGCAGGAGGTCCGGCAGGACCGGAGGGCTTCGGCGGCCCGCCTTCTCGAGATGGTGGGGCTTGACCCGGGGCTGCTCGGGCGGTACCCGCATGAACTCAGCGGCGGGCAGCGCCAGCGTGTCGCGATCGCCCGGGGCATCGCACTGAGCCCGAAGCTGCTCGTCTGCGATGAGCCGACGTCCAGCCTCGACGTCACCGTGCAGGCGCATATTCTCAAGCTGCTGAAATCCCTGCAGCGCGAGCTCGGCATGTCGATGCTCTTCATCTCCCATGATCTGGCGGCGGTGCATTCGGTCAGCGACCGTATTCTGGTCATGAAGGACGGGCTCAGCGTCGACACGTTCGGCAGCGGGGATATCCTGCATCCCGAGAGGCATCCGTACACCCGGCTGCTGGCGGCTGCCGCTCATTGAGCCGGGAGCCCGCGACGGGGAGGTGCCGGCCGGGCTGCCCTGCACACGGCCCTCCAGCTCTCACGGGGCAGGTGCACGAAGCCCGAACCCGCGAACCGGCCGGGCAGCGCCTCCTCTTCCGTGACCATCTCCTATTCGGAGCCTATTCGAAACCTACTCGCAGCCGCCTTCACAGGCGGTTTTTTGCTGCAGGGAGCACGCCCCGATCATTGACAAATGAAGGTATTACGTAATACATTAGTTTTACGTACAACGTTTATATTTCGTTTATCATACCTTCAGCCGAAAGGGGAACACAATCCATGACGCAGGGCTATTATACGGTTCATCCGATGGAAGATGGCATATACCACCTGTTTGAGCCGGCGGGCGTAGGCTGTACGCTCGTTACGGGTTCGGAGCAGGCGCTGCTCTTCGATACGGGGTACGGCTTCGGGAATCTGGCGGGCACGGTGAGGAGTCTGACGGATCTGCCGGTCATTCTCGTGAACAGCCACGGGCATGTCGACCATATCGGGGGGGAATCGGCCGTTCGGCAGGGCTTATCTCCACGAGGCCGACCTGGACCTGGCCCGGGAGCACGGCTCACAGGCGCTGAGGCGGCACATCCTGGGGGCCGTCGATGCTTCGCATCTGCCGGACGTCTTCTCCCGTGAAGCCTATCTCGGGAGCACTCCCCACGGGTGGAGCCCGATCCGGGAAGGGCACCGCTTCGACCTGGGAGGGCGGGAGCTTGCGGTCTATCATACCCCCGGCCATACGCCCGGCTGCATCTCGCTTCTCGATTCCAGGACGGGAACGCTGCTGTCGGCCGACACCGTGATGCCGATGGTGTGGCTGTTCCTGCAGGAAAGCACCCGCCTCAGCACCTACACGGCCAGCCTGGAGAAGCTGCGGAAGCTTCCTGCCGGGAAGATTGTGTCTTCCCATTTTCCCCATGCGCTTCCTGCGTCCTGTATTGACCGCCTGCTCGAGTGTGCTTCGGGGATCGAGATCTCGAAGAGCGTCCCTTATTCCACGCCGCTGGCTGCAGGCGAGGCGCTTCTGTACACCGACCGGGAGGGGGACATGGAGGTATCCATCGCCTTTGATCCGCATAAGCTGCAGACACCGGCGTAGCTTGCATGGATGATTTCCATCGATGCTATCCATTGTTGCTTAGAGATTCCAACGTCTTCCCGGCGGGAACGAAGGTTTAATAGCTGCAAGACATCCAGGTTCAAGATGCTTTAGCCGTCCGGAAGGGGGAAGGGCTCGTCAAAGCGGAGCCGCTTCACTGACTTCCTCCACCGGAATGCGTCCCATCACCACGGCAGTGCCCCATGCGCTGCCGCTTTTTGGCGTAGGCCCGCGGCAAGCGCCCCTCTGTCCAGCTCCACAGAGCCTGCAAGCATCGGACAGAGGCGGGGAAGCGGCTCCTCCAAGCACCGGCGCTGCCCGGTCAGGTCCATTCGGCGTCCTCTTCAGGAAAATACGGACGGGCTGTGGAACATTTTGCCGGTTGGTGCGTATATGTCTAGGTGCTGTAACGAAACTTGGACCAACCAGAGGTGAGCAGATGAGGAAAGGCTTGATGGGAGCAGGATGGATGGCAGGGATGGCGCTGTGCCTGACCCTGGGAGGGCAGGCGGCGTCGGCTGAGGCTTACACCGTCGATGAAGTGAGCGTAAGGGCCAAGGTGCTGACGGACGGGGATTTGTTCGTGGAGGAGCTCTTCACCTACACGCTTCATGAGCCGGTGGACGAACTGGAGAGGCATGTGGGACTCGGCGGCGCCGGAGGGGTCGAATTCTTCGAAGCGTACGTGCCTCCGAAGGGGGCGAAGCTCGGAAGCTTTGCGCACCAGGGGCTGAAGCAGCTCGACACGGCGTTCCGGGAGGAAGACGAGTTCTTCTATACGTTCCCCGCGGTGAAGGAGGGAACACAGGAGCTCTACTACCGGTACCGGGTGGACCAGGCGGCCTCGCGCTATGTCCGGACCGGAGAGCTCGAATGGAAGTTTTTCGAGGACAGCGATACCGACATACATAACGTAACGATGGAGATTCTTCTGCCCCAAACCTTCAAGGAAGACCAGGTGCATGCCTTCCTTCACGACCCGACGGGAGGGAGGCTCCAGGTTATGCCGCCTTCAACCGTGCGGTATGACAACCCGAACCTGTCGATGTACGGCAGCGGCGCGGTCCGCTTATTGTTCCCGTCCGAGTTCCTCCCGGAGGCGCCGACGAAGAGCGAGGCGGTGCGCGTGGAGGACATCCTCAAGGAAGAGGCCGCACGGGAGAAGCGCTTCGGGATGCGGGAGATGCTGCTGGGCGCAGGGAAAGCGGTGTCGGCCGGCCTGATCGTGCTGGTGCTGGGGGCGGTGCTCACGCTCCTCTTCTCCCTGAAGGGACGGCTGGCGGGTTTGCGGACAGGCCGGCGGGGACTGAAGGAGCTCGCGGAGACCGACCCGGTGCGGCTGAGCTTCCTGTACCGCCTGGGAGAGCTGCAGGCTGGAGACTTTGCGGCCGGACTGTTCTCCCAGCGCCGGCGGGGGCTGCTAACCGCTTCGGCCGTACCGGCGGAGAACCGGTTCTGCACGGAGGAGGGGGCCTTCCACACGTCGCTGCAGTTCGTGCGGACAGGGAAGGGCAGCGGGGATACGGCTTCGGATGCCAAGCTGAACGCGTGGCTGCTCCGTTCCCGGAAGCAGGGGATTCCGTCGGTACGCATCGACAGTCTGGCCGGACCGACGTTGACAGAGTACAGGAGCGGCAAACGGACCGCCTATTACCGGAACAAGCGGCGGGGCTTCCTGGCCGGCTTCCGGCCATGGAAGGAGAGTGTGGAGGCGGAGCTGGCCGGGGCGTGCTTCCGGCCTTACTCCCCGCTGCGCCGGTACGGAAGGGGGCTTGCAGCGCTGCACGCGCTGCTCCTGCTCTATCTGTTCTATGCCGATGCACAGCCATGGGATGTCCTGCTGTATCTGCTGCTGTTTCTCGCGGCCGGCGGCGGGTTCACCCTGCATCGGATCGAACAAAAGTGGAGGCTGGCCCTCTACCTCTTCGCCTGCTTCGTGGCCGGCGCCATCATCGTGGACGCGGCTGCCAGCGGCGTCTATCTGCTCTTTGTGCTGGGGTCGCTGCTCCTCGTGCCGCTGCTGCCCCGCAGAAGCCTGACGTGGGAGGCGGCGGGGGACCGGGGCTCAATCCGTTCCTGGCGGAGGAAGCTGAAGCAGGGGGCGGTCGGTGCCGAAACGGAAGAGCTGTCCGTACTCGAGAAGTATGCGGAAGCGGCCGTGCTGCTCGGGGTCGGGCGCGAGTACCTGACGAAGCTGCAGGAGCGGCTGAAGGCGGCCGGACGGACGGCGGACTCTCCTCTCCTGAGCCTCTCCGGCGGAATGCAGAGTGTGCTCTACACGCAGACGACGCTGCGGTTCACATCGGACGGCGCAGCCTCGGGTCAAGGCTCCTCCGGCAGCTCGGACTCGGACGGAGGCGGCTGGGACGGGGACGGCTCGGACAGCGGAGGAAGCGACAGCGGCGGTGGAGGCGATGGTGGAGGAGGAGGCGGAGGGGATTAACCCCGCCGCCGGCTCCGGCTGTGTGAAGGTTTGCTGAAAGGGTTGGTTCGTCCGCTTCCCCATGATATAGTATAGCTTGGACATGAACCCTATTACCGGAAAAGAGGACATACAGATGATCGACCATATCGTACTCGTCAAATTCGGCGAATCGACAACACAAGAGCAGCTGAGCGAAGTGGTAACGCGCTTCAAGGCCCTGAAGCCGCATCTTACCGGCATTGTGGACCTGCAGGCCGGTTTGAATTTCTCCGAGAAGAACCAAGGCTACCAGGTCGTGCTGTCGGTGCGCTTCGAAGACCGCGCGGCGCTCGAAGCTTACGGCCCGAACCCGCAGCACCAGGAAGTGGCCGCCTACATCCGCGAGGTCGGACGGGTGGACAGCATCGTCGTGGATATTGAGATTTAATCGGTCGAGATTTAATCGGGTTTTATTTTCTTCTTCATAACCAAAGAACCTTGGGCGGGAAGCCATGCTTCCAGCGCTCAAGGTTCTTTTTGAGTTTGCGGTTTCCGCTTCACGCAGGCCTTGGGCCCCGCCTCTCTCTCCGAGTCCGTCTCACGGTGCTGCTGGACATACTTCCATACGAGCGTAGCCATGAACAGGGAGCTGATGAAGAAGCCGTAGAGCATCTCCGCAGCCGCCACCGCATTCGCCAGTGCGCCGTGGGGCGAGATGTCCCCGTAGCCGGTGGAGGTGAACGTCATGACGCTGAAATACAGGAAGTCGCCTTCCGTCAGGGTTTCCCCCGAAAAGGACGCCGAGCCGTAGATGCGGTACACCTGGTGAAAAAGGATCGCATAGCCCAGGATGACGATGAAGAGCAGGATGCCCGAAGCGGTGAAAATGAGCGGGAGTCCCGCGTTGGAGTTCGTCATGCTGTCCATGAGCTCCGAGATCATCCGGATGCTCGCCGCCAGCAGCAGGGTGGCGGCCAGGCAGCGAATCCCGGCGGTCATGGGGTGAAGCGAGACCCAATTCCCCAGCATCTGATCCCAGAAGAGGAGAAACAGCAGCAGAGCTGCCGCTCCGCCGTACAGGACGAGCTTAGCCCGGCTGAACTCGGATGCCGAACCTTTCATGCGTTGCAATGCCGCTTCCCTCCCGCCTTGTCAGGATGTTCCATCCGGCAACTACTATCCCCCGGGAGAGGGCGGATTATACGGTGCCAAGGGAAGGGAAGGGGAGGGGAGGGAGCGGATCACAGGCGGAGCCAATGTCAGGGCGGGGTGAGCATGCGGAGCAGCAGGGCCGTCTCCGGGATGCGGTATTCGCCTTCCTTCGCATGCAGGACCATGAGTCCCGAGATGATCGACAAGTAGGAAGCGATGAGGTCTTCCGGGTTCCCGGAGACAATCTCTCCGGTCCGCTGGCCCTCCGTGAACAAGGGGATCAGCGTGTCGATGAAGCTTCGCATGGAATACGTCGCGATGAGCTCCTTGGCCTGCTCGGGCACGCCGTCCGACGTCCGGGCCTGGTGGATCAGCAGGAAGTATTCCGTGCCGCCGGGATCGAGGATCTCGGCGGTGAGCAGCCGCAGCTTCTCCATCGGGGTGCCCGGAATCGAATAGATGCTTTGGACCGCTTCCGCAGCCGAAACGACGGCCTCCTCCACCAGGGAGATGAAGAGCTCGTCTTTGGATTTGAAATAGTGGTATACAAGACCGTGCGAGATGCCGGCCTCCGAAGCGATCATGCTCATCTTCGTCCCGAGGATGCCGCGCCGGGCGAAGACCTTCAGGCCGGCCCTGCGGATCTGCTCCCGCCGTTCGTCGCGGATCTGGTGCAGCTGTTCGTCGTTAAGTGGGGCCACAGTGGATGCTCCTTTGATTGGGGTATCGAGAAAAAGGATGAATGAATCGCAAGAAGCGGTGCGCAGCTTCAAGTATACCACCGGGACTCCGCTGCTGCAGCTAGGCCCTGGGGGCTTCAGCCGCCGCACTGCGGAAGAAAGCGGGGAGCAGCGCCGCAGGCAGCTCGGCTGGACGGACTCCGTGCTGCTGTGCGAGCGCATCGAACCAGGTGCGGTCCGTCTCCGGCGCCCCGGCGAGCACGGCTTCCACCAGCTCGGGCCGAACCAGCTCGCCCGGCGGCGCGAACAGGGTGTTCACCGCCCAGAACAGACCGTAGAGCTCCATGCTCTGCGTCTGCATGGCATGGCGGTGGTACTGGTCGAAGTAGCGCTGGGCGAACTCAACGCCTTCCAGCGGCGCTGCACCGGCATATTCAACGCCCTTCCAGCGGAGGGCGGCCGTGCAGTTCAGCCACCAGGCCGGCTCGATGAGCTCCTGCATCCGGCCGAGCGCACGCAGCTCGAAGCCTGCACGGGGCTGCTCCCGTTCTTCGCGGAGGCATTCCTCGAGGAGCTCGGCTTCCATGGACGCCACGGTGATGCCCTGGCCGAAGATCGGATCGAAGTGGCAGAAGGCGTCGCCGAGCACGAGCAGGCCGGCGGGCCAGCTCGTCATGTGCCCGTAGCGCCGGCGCACCAGCTCGGGGACCCGGAATGCACGGGGCGGGCCGAGCGGCTCCAGATCGCGGATCGCTTCGGCCAGAACCGGGGAGGTCAGGGCGCCGGCCTCCTGTGCATAACTCTCCGCCTCCGTGGTGGGATAGACCCCGCCGGCACTGTACAGCACGCTCTCGGCCAGGCCGTTCTCGATCGGGCCGAAGACCCCGGTGGCTGTGCCTTCGGACGCGCGGCCCGAGGTGTGGATCACATTCCAGGTCCGCTCCATGCCCTCGGGGACCCGGTAGCGCCGGGTGCTGTAGCCGAGATTCAGGTGGAGGCGGTCCGGCGCAGGCACCTCGTATCCGAGCTCGCTCAGCCAGGCGGTGAGGCGGGAGGCGCGCCCGCCGGTCTCTACGACGAGGTCGGCCGCAAGCGTGCGCCGCTGTCCTTCGGAGCCGCGCTCCCGGATTAGCACGCCGGTAACGGAGGCGCCGTCCGGCGAGGAGAGCAGCCCGGTCACCTCCTGCTTCGTGAGGAAGCGGATGCCGGGGACCGCCTGCGCCCGCCGGCGGATCACCCACTCGAGCAGGGCCCGGGTGCAGGAGGCGTTGTTGTCCGGGTCGGGGCCAAGGACGAGGATGCCGTGCTCGTTGCTCATGTGATTGAACCCGTTCAGCGAAGAGGGCGCTCCATGCCCGAGCAGCTCCTCGTTGAAGCCGGGGAAGTAGCGTTCGAGCAGCTCCAGGCCGCGCGGCGTCAGCCGGTGGGGGTGGAAGGCCTGCGGCGTACCCGGCCGCAGCTCCGGTCCGTTCGGCAGGTCATCCTTTTCCACCACAAGCACTTCCCGGTAGAAGTCCGAGAGCACCCGGGCCGCAAGCAGGCCGGCCATGCTCCCTCCGATGACGACGGCTGTTCCCTGTCTGCTTTCTTGAGTCGAGTTCATAGTGATCGCTCCTTTTAACTTTGGAAAGTTATGGTTCGGAGGCGGGCTGTGCAGCGGATCGGCTGCGTACGATGATGTTATAGCCACACTATAACGTAGACTGATTAATTCAGTCAATTATAAAATTGGAAAACTTGTCCATTCCTTGGGTGCTGATGGGGGGCTGAAGCCGCAAGGAGCGGCAGGCGCCGGCACGCCAAAGGCAGCTGACGCGGGAGGAAGGCGGTGATTCCGGTGTAGGGGACAACGTGCCGGACGCCGGGATAAAGCCGCCCCGCCAGGCATGACAACAAGGGGGGCCGTTGATTCCGGCCCCCCTTGTTGTTCCCGATGCCCGCCCAAGCTGCAGGGAATGGGGCTCGTCTGCCGCCCGCCACAGCATGGCGCCGTGCCTCAGGGACGCTGGTACCACTGGCCGGAGGTCCATTCGGACGCTTTCCAGCGCAGCACGTCAGGCGTGGCGAGGTGGGCGATTTCCTTCAGGAACTCAAGCTGCTCCACCTCGGTCATCGGCCGGAAGCTCCGGGCCGCAGCCAGGTTGCGCTCGAGCTGGTCCATCGTCTCCATACCGACGATCGCCGTGGAGACCGGCAGGCTCCAGGTGTACTGCAGCGCCTTCTCGTACCAGGGGGCGAGCTTGCCAAGCGCGAACACCTTCATCCCGATGACCGCCGTGCCCCGCTCCAGCGCCTTCGGCAGGAATTCGTGAGCGAAGCTGTAGATGAGGTGGTCGGGGGCGGAGACGGCCACCAGCGCGCTGTCGAACGCGAAGCGCTCGAGCGCCTCGAGCTGGACGCTGGGATTGGTGTGTCCGCTGATCGAGAGCTTTTTGACGACGCCCTGCTCCTGTGCTTCCTGCAGCGCCTTGAGGGCCCCGTCCGCGGCGAAGCAGGCGTCGAGCTCTTCCATCGTCATGATGTTATGAAGACGCCACTCGTCGACATGATCGGTCTTCAGCCGCTTGAGGCTCGCTTCGAGCAGCCGCCACGAGCCGTCCCGGGTCCGGTCGTGCGTCTTCGTGGCGATCCATACATCGCTGCGCCTACCCTCCAGTGCGAGGCCGAGGCGCTGCTCCGACTGCCCGGCCGAATAGCTCGGCGCCGTATCGAAGTAGGTGACGCCCGCTTCGATGGCCCGGTGCACAATGCGCACGGCTTCTTCTTCTGAGCAGCCGTGCTCGTCCACGATGCGCTGGGCGCCGAAGCTCAAGATCGGGAATTGCTGTCCCGTCGTTCCGAAGGCTCTCTTTTCCATGATTCGGCACTCCTTTGTCTGAAGAGGGGATGTGAATGCTGTAAGACAGTATACCATACGATGAAGGCATTTCCAGCGGCGGTTGGCGGCGGGTGGATTTTGTGGAAGGGGATGGAATATCTGCGGGGCGATCTGGGAAAAGTAACCTATGGGCTTAGAAGAGCCAGGAACCGATTTGACGACAAAAGGAGACTACCCCCATGCCATTCGGCGCTCACGAAACGATGGAAGTCCATGAAATTCTCAACGAAAAAATGAACCTCATCGAGCATTTCGCTCTCTACGGACAAATGGCCCAGTCGCCGGCGGTCCGCGATCTGGTCTCGCGCCACCTGCAGACGGCTGTGGCCGGGTATGACCAGCTCGTAGCTTACACGCATGATTACAGCGCGGCGAAGGCGCCGGGAGCGGGCATGCCGGGCTTCAATTCCGGCATCCGTCCGGAGCAGATCCAATACGGCCTCGACCGTCCGGCACCTATGGCGCCGATGCTGCAGGGCGCGCTGAATGACCGCCAGATTCTGGCCGCGGTGCTCTCCTGCCACAAGGCTTCCGCGAAGAACCACATGCAGGCCTGCCTGGAGTGTGCCGACCCGAACGTCAGACGCATGCTGCAGCAGGGCGCCAACCTCTGCGCCGAGCAGGCGTATGAGACGTTCCTGATCATGAACCAGCAGGGCCTGTACCAGGTGCCGACGATGCAGGATCATACCGCCAAAACCTTCCTGCATGCCTACCAGCCTACGAACCCTGGACCTGCCCCGATGATGTAAGGCTTGACCGATTCCAGCGGCAGAGGAGGATTACCATGGAAGATCAAGTAACGCAGATTCTGGAGCGGATCCGGTTTGGCGAAGCGCTGTGCGAGCTCGACAGCGCCAAGAGCCGGCTGCAATCCGGCCAGCTGCAGGAGCTCATCGGCCATCTCGACCGGATGAGAGAGCACTTCAGCACGATGCACGCCCTCCCGGAGGAGCGCTCCGAAGTGATGGCTCTGCGCCAGAGCCTGGCCGACCTGCGGGTGGAGCTGCGTCCGTGCATCCAGGACGTGGAGGCGAAGCTGGAGGAGTCCCTCAAGGAGTACCGCAGCGCGCTCGGCGGGGACAAGGAAGCGTTCGAGAAGCTGAGCGAAGCGGAGCAGGAGGGAAGCCGGCCGCTCGCCTACCGGTTCAAGAAGGATTACCGGACCCTGAAGGACCTCTCGGAGCTTCTGTCCCTGCTGTCGGCGGACCTGATGAATCTCAGCGACCGGGTGGAGCATCATTTTCTGCACAGTCATCCGGCGCCAGAGATCGGGGACTATGAATACAGGGACAATGTGCCGGCACCGGGAAGCATCTCGCCTTAATCGTCCGGGTGCCGGGATAGACGCAGCAGCAGGACGATACCCGGCAAGCAGGCCGCGGGCTCCTTATGGGAGCCGGCGGCTTTTTGGACGTACAGGAAAACTTAACTCGCTTTAGCTCGTTTTTGTCATTTGATCGGTTTGCCGATGCGCACGGAATGATAGAGGAGGCGCCCTTCGTCTTTCTTTTTGCCCGGCTGCGTTCGTTTTCGCTGGGATCGTACACGCTTTTGCTTTATTTCTGCGATTCTGACACCGGGCTTCGACAGTATATTTTTGCGGGGGAAGGTATTCTAGTAACACAAGCTTGCCAAACTGTTCTCTCAGAAAGGATGAATGTACCCGTGAACATAGAGTCGTTAGCCCAGCGTGTATTCGTGTCGGAGGTTTCCTTGAAGCGGTGGTGTGTGCTGATGGAAAAATACAAGTACAAGTTCGCTCTGGACGAGCAGGGGGAGAGGGACTTTACGGAGCGTGACGTCGAGGCGATCAAGTGGATCTCCATGAAGCTGCTCGACGGCAAGGAGCTGCGGGTGGCGGTCAAGGAGGTCGTCTCGCAGTATCTCACCCCGGAAGCGGCAGGCGGCGGCAAGCAGACGGTGCAGAAGCTCGGCGTGGATGAGGAGGAAATCAAAAGCTTGATCCATCACTTGTTCGATCTGCGGATGAAGGATTATATGGAGAGCAGCGAGCAGCGCCTGGCGGATCTGGAGCTGAAGGTGAAGGAGACCGGCAGCGAGCAGCGCCTGGCGGACCTGGAGCAGAAGGTGAAGGAGACCGGCAGCGAGCAGCGCCTGGCGGACCTCGAGCAGAAGGTGAAGGAGACCGAGGCCCAGGTCAAGAAGACCGTGAACCAGATGAAGGCGGCGGTGGAGCAGGTCAAAGAGACCGGCAAGCGGGTCAAGGAAACCGAGGCCAGGGTCACGCGGCTGGAGAAAGATCAGGATACCCTCGTGACGGAGGTGCTCGTGCTTCACGAGAAAGTGGATGAGAGCACCCGGCAGAATGAAGCGTACCGCAAAATCCGCGAGGATGAGATCATGAACATGATGAAGGAAATTCTCGAGACCCGGCGGATGGTGGCGGCGGCCCGGGAGCGGCGTTGGCAGGGCCTGTGGAAAACGGTCACCCAGGTGCTCTCTCCGAAGAAGCAGCGGCTGAACGGGAGAACCACTTCCTGAACGATTATCGTCTGTCCTATACTGTGCGGTCCGCCTTGCCGGCGGGCCGCTTGTTCGTCGTTGGCGAAGGGACTGCCCGCCAAGGTATACTAAGGAGAATCAGCGCCGTGAAGAAGGCACTTGGCCTGGCGCGGATTCTTGAATGTCATTCCACCTGGAGAGGGGCAGCCCCATGTTCGACCGAAGAGAAAGCCTGAAAGAATACATGCGCCGTTACCCTGTGACGCTCGCCCTCATCCTGGTTCAGCTCGGCGTATGGTTCGCCATGGAATGGGCGGGCTCGTCCGAGGACCAGCGGACGCTGCTGGCCTTTGGAGCCATGTTCGACCTGCCCGGCATCCAGCCGGAGCCCTGGCGGTATGTGACCGCGATTTTCATCCACATCGGCTTCCAGCACCTGCTCTTCAACAGCTTCGCCTTGTACGTGTTCGCGGCTCCGCTGGAGCGGCTGCTGGGCAAGTGGAAGTACCTGCTGTTCTACCTGCTGTGCGGGATCGCCGGCAACCTCGCGAGCGCCTGGCTGCACGGCGATTATTACATTGGCGCAGGGGCCTCCGGCGCGATTTACGGCGTCTATGCGGCCTTCCTGTACCTGTCGGTCTTCCGCAGGGATCTCATCGACTACGCGACGAAGCAGACCGTGCGGACCATCGTCATCGTCGGCTTCATCTATTCGATCGTCGTGCCGCGGGTCGATATGTATGCGCATGGCGGAGGCTTCGTCGGCGGCCTGCTGATCTGTGCCCTGATGAGCCTGCTTGTGCGCCGCCGGCCTCCGCGGCCGCAGCCCGGGCCGGAGGAACCGGCCGGGGAGTGAGCGGCGGCAGGTGATCGGGGACAGCTTTCCGAATGATCGCCTGCTATATTTGATGTGCACGAGACGGCTCGAGTTTCAAGGGCTGCCTAGCACGCTTTACCGTTACCGGGTCAGGGTGCCGGACGGGGCTCGGCAGCCGCTGCGCTGCGCAAACACAAAAGGAACCACTCCGGAGAGTGGTTCCTTCTTCTGATTGACTCTTAGTATTAGAGTTTTACGACGTTCGCAGCTTGTGGACCGCGCTGACCTTCAACGATGTCGAACTCTACGTCTTGGCCTTCGTCGAGAGTTTTGAAGCCATCGGATTGAATAGCGCTGAAGTGTACGAATACTTCCGTGCCGTCTTCGCCGGCGATGAAGCCGTAGCCCTTTTCAGCGTTAAACCATTTTACTTGACCCTTCATGTAACGTCCTCCTGTGTAAACCAACAAATTTTTTCTTACAAGCCTATTATAAGCGTTTTGCGGAAAAAAACCAAATTTTGAAGAAGTTTTTTTTGGGAATTTGTTTTTGGGGGATTTTGCGGGCTCTTTCTTCCCGTACGAATAGTCAAATCCGCCTATTCCCGCTGAAAATGCTTTCCCTTATGATGGCAGAAGTAAAGGTATGTTGAGTTTATGTAAAGACAGGCAGGAGGCGGAGTATGAAGAGGATAGCAGTGCTCGGAAGCGGGACCGCGGGTCTTCACTTGAGTTATGCGCTGGTAAGCAGAGGACCGTTCGAGGTGACCGTATATACGGACCGGTCGCCGGAGGAAGTCCGGAGCGGCCGGGTGAGCTCGACGCAGGTGCATTTTGGTGCGGCCCGGGCGAGGGAGGCGGCCTATGGGATGCCTGCATGGGAGCAGGGGCCGGACCTCGAGAGCATCCACGTAACGGTGGGCGGACAGAAGCTGTTCACAGGGCGGCTGGAGCGCCCGGCCAAATCGGTCGACCAGCGGGCTTACTTCGCCAGGTGCATGGAGGACCTGGAGGCCAAAGGCGTCTCGTTCGTCTACGGCCGCGTGGATGAAGAACGGCTGCAGGAGCTGGCGCCGGCGTATGACCTGCTCGTCGACTGCAGCGGCAAGCGGGGGCCGCTCGCGCCGTTCCCGCAGCTCGAGGAGCTCTCGCCGGTGCCGGCTCCCCAGCGCAAATGCAGTGTCGGCTACTTCCACGGCGTCGCGCCGCTTGAGCCGTCAGGCGTCTCGATCTCGATTCTGCCGGGTGCCGGCGAGCTGTTCGAGATTCCGGCGCTGACCGCGCAGGGTCCCGTGACCATCCTGTTTATCGAAGCGGTGCCCGGCGGTCCGCTGGATGCGTTCGGCGGGATCAAGACCGCGGAGAGCTTCCGCGACCGGATCAGGGCGGTCGTGGACAGCCATTTCCCTGCGGTCGCCGCCCGGCTGGACGGGGAGCGGTTCGGCCTCTGCGACGAGCGGGGCTTCGTCCAGATCGCGGTGCAGCCGTCCGTTCACCGGCCCTACTGCACGGTGGGCGGCACGCTCGTGCTTGGCTGCGGGGACAGCGTCGTGCTGAACGACCCGATCACCGGCCAGGGCTGCAATACGGCCTCGTACTGCGCCGAGCAGCTCGTTCTGACCCTGGCGGAGG
Source organism: Paenibacillus mucilaginosus 3016 (assembly GCF_000250655.1). Taxonomy (NCBI): domain Bacteria; kingdom Bacillati; phylum Bacillota; class Bacilli; order Caryophanales; family Paenibacillaceae; genus Paenibacillus; species Paenibacillus mucilaginosus. The sequence goes on along the minus strand of NC_016935.1, from coordinate 5,754,401 downwards.
AGCTGGGCCGGCCGTGGGATGAGCAGACCGGCGAAGCGTACTGGCGCCGGATCCGGGACCACGTCACCGAGGTGACGACGTGGACCAACGCCATGATGGGGCCGCTGCCGGACCATGCGGTAGGTCTGCTTATGGCGGGAGCGGGAGATCCTTCGACGGCGGACCGCATCGCCGGCTGGTTCGCCGATCCGCGAACGGCCTATGATGACTTGTTCCGCGCGGCGGCAGGGACGTAGGAGTACGGGGGGCAGAGCCTGCTTATGTTGAGGAGACAGCAAATGGGCTGCTGCCCTTAGGGCACCAACCAAGTAACGGAACTCAGATGCGTTATGTTCATATTGGCAGGGGCCTTTGCTGAGATAGCGGAACTGAGGTTCGCTATTTCGAGGCTGGGTGCTGCTTTCCCGTAAAATGAAGACCCATAACGCATCTGAGTTCCGCTATTCCTCGGGAAATGATGGGAAATATCCGAATAAGGCATCCTGGTTCCTTTATTTCAGTTTCTCGGTTGAATCGGTGGTATCACGGGGGTGCGGACAAGGCACGCAGGCCGGCTGCACCGCTCACAAACGAGTCTAATGCACGGTCTTCCTTCACCAAAGGTGCGTGGGACCTTGCAACTCATCCGGCATGACGCCCCTCTCGGGCGTGATGCTTTTTTTATGTGCTCCTATCTGCCCATGAGGACTCCGCACCGCGTATGGCCGCCCTGGGGCCATCACCGCACAGCCGTACAGCACCTGCCGGGTAACCTCCCTCACTCCAGCTCCAGCGCCGCAGCGGCCAGCTCCGCGTTGCCGCCGGGGACCGGGCTTCCGTGCGGGCCGGTGCACGTGTCCTCAAGGCCGATGCGGATGCCATGCCCCAGGCGCACCGCCTGCCGGAGGACGGCCCAGGTGGCCGGGCCTTCGCCGTGGTGGACCTGCGGCAGCGTGATGCCGGCCTCCTGAAGCATCCCGGCGATGGCCCGGGCGCGGGAGGCGGCTTCCGCTTCGCCTCTGTCGCAGACCTCGACCAGGACGCGGATGCACGCGTCCTCGAAGCCGCTGCAGAGGAACGCATCGGCATCCTCGAGGGTGGCGAGGCCCGCTTCGACCGGGATGCCCCGCTCCCGGAGGAGCCTGCACAGCTCCGCGGTTCCCGGTTCGCAGAAGTTCACCGAGACGAAGTCGGGAAGCACCTCCCACCGGGAGACGAGATGCAGCCGCTTCGCGGGATCGGGCTCGGCGGACAGCGAGGTGGTAAGGCCGATCGGCGTCCGTGGGCACACGGCTCGGATGGCTCGGACCACCCCGGCGCAGGCGGCCGGCTCGAGCGTCTCGGCTTCGTCATGGAGCCGGGCATGGGCATGCAGCGATTGCACGCCCAAAGTGGCGCAGCGGCGGGCATCCGCGGCCAGCTCCCGCGCTGTCAGCGGTACGGCCGGATGCATGAGGCGGGTCGTCCTGCCGTTCAGGCAGACCTGTACGTGCGTATGCGGGTTTTTCATATCGGATCAGCCCCTGTTCGTTCAAAGAATCTTTACCTTATCCATTTCACCAGCAGATAGAGCAGCAGAATCCAGAACGGCGTGCAGACGGCGATGGCGGTCAGGCAGCCTTGGAACAGGAAGATGCGCTTGTGATCCGAGACAGGGTCTTCCCTAACACGGTGAGGTACCGCTAAGGGCGGCTTCTCCGAAGAAGGGGGAGGGTCTCCCGCGGGGGGGGGGGCTATCGGGCGTTTGTCATTCACAGCTTTCCGATTGTCGCTAATAGGTCATTTCTCCTCCGCCAAGGGTGCTGTTATTTATTGTAATGTCGTTCTTTATAAAGAACAACCCTTTTTCGTCAGGCCCCCTTATGGGCAACAGCTAATTCTGCTATGATTTTTCGTTTAAAATGCGGGGTACTGGCGCGGGAGGCGGGAAGTTACAATAGGAGCGGAGGCCGGAAGAGAGGCGGGCCGGACCGGATCAACCGGAACAGCGCCCAAGAAGAGTAAGCGCTTACGCAGCAGCATGAGGAGGCGGACCGGATAAAGATTGTGAGCAGGCTTGCTCAGAACAAAGCAGTCAGAGGAGGAGACTTATGTCCAAGAAGTGGCTCGGTTTGATTTTGGTAAGCGCTTTATCCCTTTCGCTGGCGGGAACAGGCAGTGCCGCGGAGGCGCAGGGGAAGGGGAAAAAGAAAGAAACCTACAAGAAAGAAACCTACAAGAAAGAAACCTACGAATGGGGACGCGTAAAGGTGGTCGGCGGGGGCTTTGTGCCCGGCATCATTTATAACCCCTCGAAGAAAGACCTGATCTATGCGAGAACGGACATCGGGGGCGCCTACCGGTGGGACCCCGCGGCAAAAACGTGGATTCAGCTGCTCGATTCCGTCTCGTTCGAAGAGTGGAATATGCTCGGTGTGGAGAGTCTGGCCACCGATCCCGTTGATCCGGACAGGCTCTATGTCGCCGCAGGCACCTACACGAACGACTGGACCGATATGAACGGGATACTGCTGCGCTCCAAGGACCAGGGCCGCACCTGGAAGCGGACCGAGCTGCCTTTCAAGCTGGGGGGCAACATGCCGGGCCGCTCCATGGGCGAGCGTCTGGCGGTGGACCCGAACAACAACAAGGTGCTGTATCTCGGCGCCCGCAGCGGCAACGGACTGTGGCGCAGCACGGATTACGGCGAGACCTGGAGCCGGGTCGAGAGCTTCACGGCGGTGGGCAATTATGTGGACGACTACCAAGATCTCGTCGGCGTGGCCTGGGTGACTTTCGACGCGAAGACGGGGACCAAAGGGAAGACGACGCAGACGATCTACGTCGGCGTGGCGGACACGAACCGGAGCATCTACCGCAGCACGGACGGGGGCGCGACCTGGGAAGCGGTGCCGGGACAGCCGGAGCAGGGCTTCCTGCCGCATCACGGCGTACTGGACGGGCAGGGGAACCTGTATGTGACCTACAATGAAGGCGCAGGACCTTACAACGGCGGCCGGGGCGCGGTCTGGAAGCTCGATACGAAGACGGGCGCCTGGAAGGATATCTCCCCGACGGGCAGCACGGACAGCCCTTACGGGGGCCTGGCGGTCGATGCGCAGCATCCGGATACGCTCATGGTCGCCACGATGAACAAATGGTGGCCGGACGATCACATCTACCGCAGTACGGACGGCGGCGAGACATGGAAGCCGTTCTGGACGCTGGACTATGCCAAGGATCCGGTCCGCGAGAACCGGTTCACGATCGATTACTCTCTCTCGCCTTGGCTTGATTGGGGCCAGGAGAAGCAGCTTCCTGAGATTGCGCCGAAGCTCGGCTGGATGATCGGGGACCTGGAGATCGACCCGTTCAACTCCGACCGGATGATGTACGGGACGGGAGCCACGCTGTTCAGCAGCGAAAATCTGACCGCCCTGGACAAGGGCGGCACGGTGAACATCAGCGTCGCGGCGGAAGGCATCGAGGAGACCGCGATACTGGGCCTCGTCTCCCCGCCGTCCGGCGCGCCGCTGCTCAGCGCCATGGGCGACATCGGCGGCTTCCGGCATGAGGATCTGAACCGGGCGCCGGAGATGATCACGAATCCGTACCTCGGTACGAGTACCGACCTCGACTACGCGGAGAAGAACCCGGATATCGTGGTCCGTGTCGGGAATGCCGACGGCAGCGCACCGAGAATGGGCGTCTCCACGGATAACGGCCGCACATGGCGTCCTGCAGCGAACGCGTGGGTGTCGGGAGCGGAGGACCGCACAAGCGGCGGATATGCGGCCGTGGGAGCCGACGGGTCGGTGCTCCTCTGGAGTCCGCAGGGAGGAACACCGGAGGCCCCGGTGCCCGTAAGCTATTCCACCGACCTGGGAGCGACATGGACGCCTTCGAAGGGGATTCCTGCCGGAGCACACATTTCGTCCGACCGTGTGAATCCGCTGAAGTTCTACGGCTTCTCCGGCGGAACGTTCTACGTGAGCACGGACGGCGGGGCCACGTTCACCGCATCGGCGGCATCCGGCCTGCCGGCTAAGCTGACAAGCCATTTCAAAGCGGTGCCGGGGGTAGAAGGAGACATCTGGCTCGGCGCGGCGAAGGACAACTCCGATACGGTCAGCGCGTACGGGCTGTGGCGTTCCACCGACTCCGGCCGGACGTTCACTAAGGTCGCGGGGGTGGAGGAAGCGGCGACGGTCGGCTTCGGGAAGGCGGCGCCGGGGCAGGACTACATGGCGGTCTATTCCTACGCCAAGATCGGCGGCCAGTACGGCATCTACCGCTCCGACAACGCCGGCGCCTCGTGGACCCGGATCAACGACGATGCGCACCAGTTTGGTTCGGCGAACCGCACGATTACGGGCGATCCGCGGGTGTATGGACGCGTGTATGTGGGGACGAACGGTCTGGGCATCGTGCAGGGCGATCCTGCCGACAGCAGACAGGATACGAAGGCGCCGAAGATCACGCTGGATCCGGTTGACCGCAGCTCCGATAAGGGCACAGCGGTGATCTCCGGCAGCGTGAACGAGGAGCTGCGCGGGGGTACGGTTACCCTGACCCACAACGGCGGAGCGCCGGTCAGCCTCCCCACCGCTCAGGGGAAATTTAAGAGCGGCCCCCTTCCCCTTGTGAAGGGTGATAATGAAGTGATGGTGCGCGCGGTGGACCTTGCGGGCAATACGTCCGTCCGTACGGTAAAAATCAAGTATAAGTACAGACCATAGACCTTACGATAGAGGGGCACTGCGCGTTGGAGCAGGTGCCTCTCTTTTTTATGGAGTTATCAGAATGCAGATCTCACCCGGGCTCGATTCTCTTCTATTTCTTAGTAACAAACTAGCAAACATTACACATGTCCACAGCGGAGTAGAATGACGAAGAAATAATTCGTAAAGAATAATTGCAGATAGTAGAAAGGATGGGCTTCATGGGAGGTATACTTATCGTTGATGATTCCCCGCTAATGCTGCGATTATTTAAAGACACGCTGACCAAATCCGGATATACCAAGGTTTATACCGCCGGTTCTGCTCCCGAAGCCTTTCAGATCCTGGGCATTTCTGAAGACGGTAAGCCGGGTAAGGCCCGGGCCCAGATTGATTTGATCCTGCTGGATATCGTCATGCCCGTCATGGATGGGGTTGAAGCTTGCAGGATCATTAAGAGGCAGGAGAGGTACAAGGACCTGCCCGTTATCTTCGTGACCGCAAGCAAAAATCAACTGCAGAGCGCCTTCAACGCCGGCGGGATGGATTTTATACAAAAAGATTTTGAACAATACGAGCTGCTGGCCCGGGTGAAATCCGCATTAAAGCTGAAGAAAGAAATGGATTCGGGGATAGCGAAGGACAAGAAGATGGAGAGGGAGCTGCAGCTGGCCAAGCTGGTGCAGAATTCCGTGCTGAGTCCCCCCATTATCAATGACGAAATCGAGATCCGTGGCAAGTACATTGAATCGGATCAGGTGTCCGGCGATATGTATTATTGGACTAAGGTTGCCCCGCACAAGTATGCCGTACTCATCCTGGACGTGTCGGGTCACGGATTGTCGTCGGCGCTCATAACCATGTCGGTGAGGTCCATGCTGGAGGGGATGATCAAAAAGGAACAAGATCCCCTTTCGATCTTTCAGGAACTGAACCAGCAAATGCTGATGTTATTCGGGGGAACGAAGAAGCTGATTTATTTCACGGCCATTTACCTGCTGATCGATACGGAAAAGAAAACCATCGAATATTTCAACGCCGGTCATCCTCCCGGTATGCTCATGGATGGCAGTGCCAATCCAATCATCCGGCTGGAAAGCACGACGGTTCCGATCGGGATTAAAAAAAATCCGGCATACAGCAAAGGAGAATTAACCTATCAAAGCGGCGCAAGGATCCTGCTCTATACGGATGGGCTGGTGGAGAAGCCGGGTGTTTCGCTGGCCAAAAGCATCATGCGTCTCGAATATTTCGTCAGCCAGATGAAGATCAAGAGCAATGAGGATTTCATTGAGCGGATGGCCTTGATCAAAGACAGGAAAAGCGATGACATCTGCATCATATCCATCCATCTACTATCTTAGTATCTCCCGATCATGCCGAAGAAATAGTGTCGATTACGCTTCACATCCTAAGGTGAACATCGTACTGCTAATCCTATAAAGAAGTGGAACAATGAACGAGGGCTGCAGACAGGCTTCATATATACAATGCTTGGACTTTGATGAGGCGGTGGTTGCGGTATGGGTGAGAGTATAGTTTCTCGCGGGAAGACGGTAAAGGATGCGGTCGAGCTCGCTCTGGACCTGCTGGATGCCGAGAAGAAGGATGTTACCATTGAGATTATCGAAACGGAAAGCCGCGGTCTCTTCGGCATAGGCTCCAAGCAAGCCGTTGTCAAGGTGACCCGAAAGACAGCGGTGCCGCAAGAAGCAGCCGTACCTGATCTGAGGGAACGGCTCGAAACATTGGATCTGGATACGCTTCTGGATGCCGCGGCTCCCCCTGCTGCTGAGGATTCTCATAAGCTTGGGAAAGCTTGGGTCAAAGAAGGGAAGATCCACTGCCGCGATGCGGAAGGGGCGATGCCCTTGATCACAGCGGGAGAAGGAATCCAGTTATTCAAGAACGGCGCCCCCGTCGACAAAACAACAACGATTGCGGAGAAGGAGGTATTCACCGTTCAGCTGGATGATGAATTTCAGGAGCCCCAGTGGAAGCTCTCGATGGATGACCGAAAAATGGCAGTCGTACTGGAGATCAAGCCCGGCTTCCATATATCGCGTTATCTTAAGGACCAGCCTCCGGCCGCTCACCTGAAAATCAGCGTGGAAGAAATCAAATCGGTGATCCGCACCGAAAGTCAAGACATCCTTCGAGAGCTGGATCGATGGGGTGTGAAGTTCGGTATCCAGATCGACGAGATCACCGAAGCATGCCGTTCATCTTCCGGAGGCACTTATACCATCGCCAGAGGGAAGGAACCTGAGCCGGGCGAGAACGGGAAATTTCAGCGGTTCTTTGATGCGGATGCCGACCGAACGAGAGCTCCGAAGGTAAGGGCCGACGGCACGATCGATCACCGGGAAATCAAGGAGTTTCCTTCCGTAGATGAAGGCGTTCTGATCGGGGCCCTGCTGCCTCCGGTTCCCGGTGCTCCGGGGATCGACGTCACCGGCCAAAAAGTGGAGCCGGAGCCGGTTCACCCGCTTCAACTGAGGGCGGGAGAGGGGATGACGCTGATTGAGAATGATTCCAAGGCCCTCTCAACAAAGCCCGGGAAGCCCAAGATTGTGCAGAGGGGGCTGGTTGTCGACGTTCTTATCGTACCCAAAATGGTTCACGGTACGGATGTAGACCTGGAATCCGGCAACATTCACTTCCAGGGTGATCTGGAAATCCTCGGTTCGGTACAAGACGGGATGAAGGTCTCCGCCCAAGGCGAGATTATCGTAAGAGGCAACGTCAATATGGCCGACATTCGTGCCAAACATTCACTAGTGGTATCGGCCAATGTCATCAGCAGCCAAATCACTGTCGGAGCCGGAAGTCTGCTGACAGCCAAAGCTCTGCCGCTGCTGCGCCAGGTCTCCGGTAAATTAAAGCTGATGAAGGCCGCGGTCATTCAGGTCGGCCAAGCCAGTGCATTCAAGTCAACGGATTACGGGCAGCGCGGGATCTGGCCGCTGCTTCATCTTTTGCTGCAGGGGAAGTTTAAGGATCTTCAGATCACGTTCACCCGGCTTCTGGCGCTGATCTCCGAGGAGGAACGCAGCGCGGAGCCCGAGCTGCTGCAGGTCGCCGAGAGAATCAGGAAGAACTTCACGAGCCAGCAGTCCGGTACCTTGAGCGACGTGCAGGACCTGGAACAGTTCATCGTATGGATCGATGAGCTTCTGGAAGTGTGGGAACTGACCGCTGACGACCAGCCTTATTGTGAGATTGCTTATGCGCATAACAGCACCATTTACTGCGAAGGCAGCGTCCGGGCAAACAAGGGGTGCTATAACAGCCAGATCCATTGTTACGGACACTTCGAAGCCAAGGAGTTTCTCCGCGGAGGCGAGTATTATGCGCGGGGCGGCATACGGGCGGTAGAAGCCGGGTCTAACGGCGGCAGTACGACGAAGCTTCATGTTCCGGAAGATTCGGAGATCCGGATCGGAAGAGTGATGGAGAATACCGTGCTGCGGATCGGACCCAAAACGCACCATTTTGAGAAGGAAACGGCGAGCGTCCACGCCAGATTGGATTCCAACGGCAATTTATTACTGTATTAGGGGGGAAATCCTGTGTTCCAGTATCATGTTACAGTCAAGGAAGAAACCGCTCATATCCTGTTTATCGGAGATATCGACATCGACGGAACGGAAGTCATGGAAGATGAGGTGCAGCCGGCTCTATCCCAGCATAAAGCCGTCGTGATTGATTTTTCCGAGGTGCATTTCGTGGATTCTTCGGGAATCGGTCTTCTGATCAAACTCGTGCAGACGCTTCAGGAAGGTGAAGTCAAGGTCCGTATTCAGCATATCCGGCCGGAAGTCAATGAAGTGTTCGAGCTGCTGCAAATTGGGGAGATTCTGGGACCCGAGGTTTTTGAGTAGTAAAGGCACGCCGGAATGTTCGTTAAAAAGAATAATCATGAGACCATGAGGCGACCATGATGCGACATCTCTGTGGCCCTGAAAGCATGTGACCCAGGCGGCAGCTGACGATCAGGCAGGAAAGGAGAGAGTTTATGAACATCAAGAACATGTATACTTCCATGTTATGCATTCTGGGATTAGCTTTCTTGACCTGGATCGGAGCAGCTGTTCCCGCCGTGCCGATCCTTCAGGTATTTCCGATCCTGATCCTGATCGCCGTACTGGATGTATTTCCTGTCCGCATGCTCAGCGGCACTCAATACAGCGGCAGCATCATTGGCATGATTCTCTTATTGGTCGCTTTCGGGCCGGAAGCCTCTTCGCTCGGGATTTTTGTCAGTGTCTCCGCTTGTTATTTGAAAGACCGCTTTTCTTCCAAAGCGGATTCATATCTTTGGTTTCGGGCCTTCGCGATCTATGGGATTTTTGGGGCAAGTGCTTTTGCGGCCCACAAGGTCCTGCTGTATGCGGAATCCCTTCCCCTGCACCTTCAGATTTTTATGACTACGCTGGTCTTTGAGGCTGTCCACGTATTTTTGCTCGCCGGACTGATGAAGACGGTGTACCGGGCGCCTTTTTTTCTGGAACATTCGCAATAAATTGATGGAGCTCGTTCTTCCATTGATTCTTTGCACGCTGATCGTCCCGCACCTCATGGACAACCTGAACTGGATCAGCATGACCCAGGAAACCTTGTTTTTTCTCTTTTGGGCTGTCTGTATCATCTTCTTTTCCAGGAAATATCTGATGCAGGCTGAGCTCAGGAAAAAGACCATCGAAGAGTTTATCCAGCTCTATGAATCCAAACTGGCGAAGCATATGGAGGGTCATGGCAAACGCGTGGGCCGGATTTGTGAGGAGCTGTCGATTCATTTATCCTACCCGCTCAAAACGAGGAATCAATTGGTCTATGCCGCCATCGTCCATGACATCGGAAAAGTCTTTTTGTCCCCCCATCTCTTCGTAAAAAGAGGGGCTCTATCGTTATCGGAGGAAGCCGAATACGCCGAGCATTCGAAGCTGGGTCATGACATCATTCTATCTTTTTTTGAAGACCAGCATATTGCGCTTTGGATCAAGCACCACCATGAACGTTATGACGGAAAGGGGTATCCGGAAGGATTGACCGGCACCGGCATTCCTTTGGAATCCAGAATCCTTGCCGTGTGCAACGAGCTGGATCACCTCATGCAGACCACTTCTTCCGATGAGAAAGTGCATCAGATGCTGAGGTCCATGTCCGGAAAGGCTTTGGATCCGGCACTGCTGGATGGGATTACACCGGAACGCATCTCCCATCTGCGCCGTATATTGGGCGCCGAGCAGCAGATTAGCCCTGTCACCCCCCAGCTTCCGCAAGATCAGGACGGTTATGAACCGAGCAAGGCGGAGCAGAGCAACTATATTGGCAAAACGTACATGCTGGAGTATTCGGACGGTACCTTGTCCGGAGAGGGCTTGGATCTGCCCCTTGACGAGATCGGCATGATTGCCGGCATCTCCAAGGAAAGGGAGAAAAGCTTCTACGAGATTATGGAATACGGCGGCTGCACCTACGAAAGTCACTTTTTCTACGACCCTGCGGCGGTGCGCATTTTCATTATCGATATTACTCCTCTGCTTATTTACCGTGAGAAGCTTCATCTGAACACCATGCGTTCCTACCAGGATATCATCGAAACCTTGTCCCACGGCAAAATCAGCATTCATCTGAGCGAGAACGAGGTGCTGGAGTATCTCGGTACGCCTCTCGGAGCTATGGATGTTGTGGAAAGAAAAGACGTTCCCTTGAGCAGGGCCTATGTCTGTGATTTCATATGGCACCCGCAGGATACCAAGAAACAAATGAGCATTAAGCTTGCCGTCACTGAAGGGGTAACCAATATGATTAAGCACGCCAATCAGGGAAAAGTATCGGTGCATCAGAAAGGTGGGGTTCTGCAGGTGCTGATTCAGGATAAAGGATCCGGAATCCCTCTGCATGAGCTGCCCAAAACCATTCTTGTTTCCGGCTACAGCAGCAAACGCTCTCTGGGCAGAGGCTTCTCGCTGATGTGCACTTCATCCGATCATGTTGTGATCCATACGTCTTCCAAAGGGACTTGTCTCCTGCTGGAGTTCGAGATCCACGAACCGGCCCCGGCCGCCGACCCTATGAACGAGAGAGAACGGATCGTATAGACTTTAGGACCAGGATGCTCTGGTCCTTTTTGTCATGTTCGGGTTCCCGGTCATGCCCATACACGCTTCGGATGTTTCTGGAGGGCGGCGCGGCGGTTAACTCATCTTAAAGACTCTAAAGCAGAAGAGGTGGGACCGACATGTCCAAAAGCGTCCGATGGCTGGCTGCGGCGCTGTTCCTGCTGCTGCCGGGCATCGTGTCCGGCGAGGAGACCGGCGGGCTGGCAGGATACATCGATAGCCGCACAGGAAGTGGTGATCACAGCGGATACCCGGCTCTACGGGGACGAACAGGGGAAGCCGGGCCCGGCGGAAGGCGTGCTGCCCGCCCTGCAGGAGCTGGAGGTGGACTGCCTCCCGCTGCAGCCGGGATGTCTGGCTCTGTACGGCGGTAAGCCATGGATTCCCGTCAAGACGGCGGAGGGGAGAAAATGGATCGCGTGGGACCGCGGCGTGATGCAGGGCCGGCTCGATCCGTCCGAGCGGCAGGGGACCCTCGTGCACAAGGTGCAGCTGTACGATGAGCCGGACGCGGAGCAGGCAGCGGGTGAGGAGCTGGGCCCGCAGCCGGTCGTGATCACCGCCTCGATCGCCTACACGCCCCGGGACGCGCACACCGCGAGCAGCATGGTGGCCGAAAGCGGGACCTGGTACCGGATCTCCACCTCGCTCGGAGCAAAGTGGATTCCGAATCCCGTCATTCCGGAGGAGGTGGAGCAGCGGCCCTATATCGTGCCGGTCAAGCTTAGCGGCACCGAGCTCAGCTATCCGTACCCTTACGCCGCCGATGGCGCAGGGGAGCGCATCGGGCAGCCCTGGGTTCAACCGGTCTCCGTGGCTGTCTTGCCCGGGGAAGACGGTCCGTCTGCATGGTACCGTTACAAGGGGGCGGACGGAGGCGAGCGTTGGGTAAGCCCCGATCCGCTGACCCAGGAGGAGCGGAACCGGTTCCTGCTAAACGGCGCGCCGGTCGAGCTGCCGACCGGTGCCCGGGCGTTCGCCGGCCGCGGGGAAGAGGAGGGGACGGCGCAGCGCTGGCTGGAGCCCGGAATGTACCCGGCGGACGAGGTCTACGAAGGCTGGGTGAAGCTGAGGACGGCCGACGGCTCCGCCTGGGTGAACCTGAACCGTGCCCTGCTTGAGCGGCCTGAAGGGATCGTGCCCTCGGAAGCGGTCATTACACTTACGCCGCAGACCAGGGCGTACCGGTTTCCGCTGACGGGGGAAGTAAGCCACGAAGCGGGAACCTTCCGGCTGCAGCAGGTCCGGGCGCTGGAGCAGTGGACATCGCCGCAGGGCGACGTATGGTACCGGATCGAATCGTTCGGCGGGCCGGTGTGGATTCCGGAGAAGCCGCTTTCCGGCTGATCATGCTATACTGGTAAAGCCAGGAATATCATCTGCCAGGAAAGCGGGGCGTCGGGATGGCCGTGTATATTGCACTGCTGCGCGGCATCAATGTCAGCGGTAAAAAGATCATTAAAATGGAGGACCTGCGCAGCCTGCTGGAATCGATGGGGCTGCAGCAGGTGCGGACGTATATCCAGAGCGGCAATGCCGTGTACTCCGCGGCTGCCGGGGCTCAGGAGGCCTTGGCGGAGCGGATCTCCGCCGCGCTGAAGCTGAAGTACGGCTTCGAGGTCGGGGTGATCGTCAAGACCCCGGACGAGCTCGAGGCCGCTCTGCGCGGCAATCCCTTCGCGGCCGGCAGTGTCGGTGCGGCGCAGGAGGAGACGGGGGAGAAGCGGTATTATTCCTTTCTCGCGAAGGCTCCGGAGCCTTCGGCCGTGGAGACGCTGCAGGCCTATGCCAGCGAGGCGGATGACTACCGGATCGTGGGCGACGTGGCCTATATTCTGTGCCGGGACTCGTACGGGAAGTCGCAGTTCTCGAATAACTTCCTCGAGGCGAAGCTGAAGGTCATGGCAACCACACGCAATGAGGCGACCGTCCGGAAGCTCCTGGACATGGGGCGGGCGGTGGAGGAGTAAGAGGACAAGAGAAAGATGGCCGCCGGCCCGGCAGAGAGGATGCCGGAAGTGCCCCGGAGGGGCGACGGAGCGGAACGTCAGGAGGACAGGCTGGATGGATATACGCAAGGTGGGAGCGGGGGAGCCGCTCCCGATGAAGCTGCTGCTCCTCGCGGACCCTTCCCGGAAGCTGGTGGAAGAGTACACGGTCCGCGGCGAGTGTTATACCGCTCACGGCGAGGATGGCCGGGTCGTTGGAGTCTATGTGCTCCTTCCGACCCGGCCGGACACGGCCGAGCTGGTCAATGTGGCGGTAGATGAAGCCCATCAGGGCCGGGGGATCGGCAAGCGGCTGGTCCTGCATGCCGTTGCCCGTGCCAGGGAGCTCGGCTTCCGCACCATTGAAGTCGGCACGGGAAGCACCGGGGTCGGGCAGCTGGCCCTGTACCAGAAGTGCGGTTTCCGCATGACCGGGATCGACCGGGATTTTTTCGTCAGGCACTACAGCGAACCGATCTACGAGAACGGCATGCAGCTGTTTGATATGGTGCGGCTGAGCCAGGACTTGTAAGTGAAGAAGTAAGTGAACCGGCTTGAGCCGGGAGATGCAGGGAACCCCCTTCCAACGGAAGGGGGTTTTTGGCATGATCCCCGCCATCCGTCCCAAACCGGAACCAAAGGGGGGGCCTCCAAACATTAAAAAAAGCCGGGCAGCTGCTGATGCAGCCTGCACGACTTATCATTAACGATATAAATAAACCATTAAAACAACCGAGGTCAACAAATAAAGAACCAAAAATTTGAATGCTGTTTCGAAAAAAATAAGATTTGAATACCGACTCATGAGGGTGAAACTCAATTTCTTATAATAGTAGTATAACACGCGGATGATTATAAGTCTATACTTTCTTTCCATTTTTGGATATATTTTTTTAGCATTCCAAACCGCAGTTGAAGGAGGTTGCAGTATTGAACAGGATGAACATCAATCGGGAGCCCGTGATTACGCTGAAGGACATCGGCAAATCGTTCCGGGTGGCGAAGCGGGCGGCCGGGCTCGGCAAGGCCTTCAAAGCGCTGTTCGCCCGCGAGTATAAAGTGGTGGAGGCGCTTCAGGAGATTTCTTTTGAGATCCGGGAAGGGGAGATTGTAGGGTACATCGGCCCCAATGGAGCGGGCAAGTCCACGACGATCAAAGTCATGAGCGGAATTCTTGTTCCCGACCGGGGGACGTGCAGCATTATGGGCTACACGCCGTGGAAGAACCGGGTGGACTATGTCCGCGGAATCGGGGTCGTGTTCGGACAGCGCTCGCAGCTGTGGTGGGATGTGCCGGTGATCGATTCGTTCGAGATGCTGAGGGATATTTACAGCATTCCATTTCCTGTTTACCGGGCCAATCTGGATATGCTGACAGAGACCCTCGGGCTCACCGATATCCTCCATGTTCCTGTAAGGCAGCTCAGTCTCGGGCAGCGGATGCGCTGCGAGATTGCGGCTTCGCTCCTCCATGATCCGAAGATCCTGTTCCTCGATGAGCCGACGATCGGGCTTGATGCAGCCAGCAAGATCGCGGTCCGGCAGTTTATCAAGACGATCAATCAGGAGAAAGGCGTCACCGTCATCCTCACGACCCATGATATGAGCGATATTGAAGCGCTGGCCGACCGGATTCTGATGATCGGCAGAGGCAGGCTGCTCTACGACGGGACGCTGGATGAACTGCGGGGACGGTTCGGCACCCAGCGGACGCTGACCGCGGATTTCCGTACGCACCCCGAGCCTGTCGAGATTCCGGGAACGCTCAGGCTCTCCTGGACACCGGAGCGGGCGGTCTACAGCATGGATACGGAGCACGTGCGGATCGACCGGGTGATCTCCCGGCTCTCCGAAGAGGTGGAGCTGCTTGATGTGTCGGTGGAGACGAAGCCGGTCGACGAGCTGATCCTCAGGCTGTATGAGGAGCACCAGGTATGAGGGCGTATGTATCGGTGTGCCGGATGCGCTTTCTGAACGGCCTGCAGTACAGGGCCGCCGCGCTGGCCGGTGTCGCCACGCAGCTGTTTTTCGGACTCATCTTCATCATGGTCTACATCGCCTTCTATAACGGGAGCACCGTGCAGGCTCCGATCTCCCTCCAGGACATTGTCGCATACATTTGGCTGCAGCAGATCTTCCTTGCCTTCATCATGCTGTGGGCGCGGGACAACGAAATCTTCCAGCTGATCACCGGGGGCAGCATCGCTTATGAATTGTGCCGCCCGTGCGGGATCTATCCGTTCTGGTTCGCCAAGCTGCTCGCCCAGCGTCTCTCCAGTGCGCTGCTCCGCTGTTTCCCGATTCTGCTCATCGTCTTCTTCCTGCCGGAGCCTTACCGGCTCTCTCTGCCCGAATCCCCGGGGGCGTTCGCTCTCTTCCTTATCACCCTTGCCCTGGGCCTGCTACTCGTGGTGTCGGTTTCGATGCTGATCTACATCTCCGTCTTCTGGACGCTGTCGCCGACCGGCTCCATCCTGATGGTCTCGGTAGCCGGCGAATTCTTTGCGGGCATGATTATGCCGATCCCGCTGATGCCGCAGTGGCTGCAGACCATCACGTATGTGCTCCCGTTCCGGTGGGCGGTCGACCTGCCGTTCCGGGTCTATTCGGGCCATATTCCGGCGGACGAAGCGCTCTGGGGGATTTTGATCCAGCTGGGCTGGCTGGCGTTTCTTGTCGGCACCGGCCGATTGCTTCTGCGGCGGGCGCTCCGCCAAGTTGTCGTACAGGGAGGGTGATAGGTATATGATCTATTTTCGCTACATGTCGCTGCATTTCCGGTCCCAGCTGCAGTACCGCGCTTCGTTCTGGCTGCTGACGCTCGGTCAGTTCTTCATCCCCTTCTCCGTCTTCGCGGGCCTGTATCTCATGTTCGAGCGCTTCGGGCAGCTGCAGGGGTGGAGCTTCTTTGAAGCGGCGCTCTGCTTCGCGGTCATCCATCTCGCATTCTCGCTGAGCGAATGCTTCGCCCGCGGCTTCGACTCCTTCTCGTCCCTCGTGGGAGGGGGCGAGTTCGACCGCCTGCTCGTCCGCCCGCGCAGCACGGCGGTTCAGGTGCTCGGCTCCCGGTTCGAATTCAACCGGATCGGCCGCCTTGTACAGAGTGCCATCGTCCTCGTATGGGCGGTAAGCAGCCTGCCTGTGGCATGGACGGCCGCCAAAGCCTTCACGCTCGTGCTGATGATCGTCGGAGGCACGCTGATTTTCACCGGGATCTATATGCTGGCCGCCACGCTGTGCTTCTGGACGATCCAGGGCCTCGAGGTCGCCAATATCTTCACCGACGGGGGCCGGGAGATGGCGCAGTATCCGCTGAACATTTATCAAAAATGGGTGACGGTCTTCTTCACCTTCATCATCCCGTTCGGCTGCGTAAGCTACCTGCCGCTCCTGTTCATTCTGGACCGCGTGCAGGGTCCTCCCCTGCTGTATATGCTGATGCCCCTGGGCGGCGCTGTGTTCGTGCTGCCCTGCCTGCTTGTCTGGCTGGTCGGCGTGCGCTATTACCGGTCGACGGGGTCTTGACCTGGGGAGGATTTCTTCATTTCCTGATATAGGAAAATGTAACAACCGTCATAGGCCGTCCCCTTGAGCCCGGTGTATAGTGGGCTTATACAAGCAAAGCTGCTGCGCGGCTGAACAGGGGAGAGGGGATGGCACCATGTGGATGTCCATGATCGAAGCAAGCGCGAGGTCGGCGGTGGAGCTTCTCATTGCCGCCGTACAATTGTTGGAAGACTCGAAGCGTTCCGGTCTCGAATCGGATTACATAGATCACCTGTCTGCGGATATCATGGAGATGGAAAAGGAAGTCGTCCGCCTGCTCGGCGCGGACTACCACTCCGGGGAGGCCGCGGGGCTGCTCGGCAAGGTGTATTCGGCCGAAATGACCATCGACGATTTCATCAGCCGCACACGGATGGAGACAGCCTGACGGGCAGCCGGTCCGGTCGGACTGCGTGATGCCGCAGCCGCGTCTCCTCTGACCGAGTGCAGACAAACTCCCTACTGCCGATCGGGCTGGAGAGTTTGGGGGTTACCGTAAGCCGTTCCCTCGAAGGGAATGGCTTTTTTATCGGACATTTCCATCCAATATTTGGTATAATCGGGGGAGGGCGAGGGAAGGAGGGGGAATTCATGAATCGGACTGGCGGATTACCTGCTGGCCAAGATGAGCGCCAAGGTCCGCTTCCTGAACAAGCGGGTATCGCTCCCCGTCATGATTGGCGGGGTCGGTGCCGGGACCCTGTTGTTTTGGTATGCTGTATAAAAATCAGGGCAGCAGAAGCTCTGAAGCAAAAGACACCCCCCGTCCGGAAGACGAGGGGTGTTTGGTTTGGAAGTTTCGGAAAGGATAACGCACTTTATGACGCGCATCGTTCGTGTAGGACGGTGAGCAGGCTAGCTTAGTTGAAGCCTGGTCAGTCCACTGTAGTTACTTCCAGCACGGCGCCGCTCTTCAGCGGAGTTCCTGCGGCGGACTGCATTGGCGGCTGAACGGCAAGCCAGTAGGCGGTGCCTGCCGTCAAGGGCTCTGCGGGAACGATATGCAGCTCGTCCGTCCGGCTCCAGCCCACCGTTACAGGCACCTCATGCCCCGTTTCCTTCTCGACCAGCCGTACGCGCTCCGGTGTGACAGAGTCAGGATTCATGCTCTGCGAGAAGACGACATGGAACGTTTTGTCGAGAGGCACCTGCTCCATGGCTCCCATATCCTTGAAGCCGGGGTAGTACAGCGGCCATAGCTTCTCGACCGCTTCATCCCCGGCCGCAATCCAGGCACTGCCGCTGCGGAGCTCGACGGAATCGGTCTCCGCCTTCTGCAGCAGATGGCGGAAGGCTGCCGTATTCTGTTCCTGCCGGAGGCTCTCGCCCGAGAGCTCGATGACCTGGTCTCCAAGCCGGAGCCGGAGGTCGCCGTCCTTCATGCCTGCCTCGGGATGGAGCAGCATGGCGGCAATCCGAAGCCAATCGTCCGCCGGCAGAGCGGCGAGGTTCAGATCCGGCTGCAGGCCGGTATGGTTATAGCCTTCGCCGCTGGAGGCGCGGATGAATTCCGTGTCCGTCAGGAAGAGCATCCCTCCTTCGGGCAGCGGAACGTTGGATTGACCGACACCCTTGCCATAGGTGTTCTCCCCCAGCGTGTATACGGCATGGTTATCCTGAAGCGAAGCGGTCAGAATCTCTGCTGCGCTTGCCGTATTGCGGTCAACCAGCAGAAGGACGGGCTTGCCGGGATCCCACAAGGGCCCGGTGGAGGAGTCGAGATACAGGGTGTCCAGCTTGGAGCCTAAGCCGATTAACCGGCTGCCGGGAGGAAGCAGGAAGTCGGCAATCTCGAACGCGGGCAGGATGTATCCGCCTCCGTTCCCCCGCAGATCCAGGATATAGCTGTCGGCTTCTTCCGCAGCCAGTTGGTCCGCTGCGGCCAGAAACTGTTCCGTCGTTTCGTTGCCCATGGTCGCTATGCGGATGTAACCGATATGCCCGTCGAGCAGCTCCCCGGTTACTTGGGGCAGGTCGATGACGGCACGGGTGACTCCCACATGCAAAGGGTGGCCGTCCCGCAGAACGGTCAGATCCACGACGGTCCCCGGAACGCCTTTGAGGAGGGCTGCCGCTTCCGATACGGGCATGCCGGCGAGCAGGACGCCATCCGCAGCCGTAATAAGATCCCCGGCCAGCAGACCGGCTTCTTCAGCCGGTGAGCCCGGAGTTACGGAGGTGATGGACACTCCCCCGGGTGCGCCATCCAGAACGGTGCCAATCCCGCCGTATTCTCGATTAATGGCATCGAGGAAGGCTTCATACTCTTCGGCTGTGACGTATCTCGTATAGGGATCGTGGAAGCGCTCCTTGACCGCAGCGATCATCTCCTGAATCGAGTCCAGCTGCAGAATCTCATCAGGGATATCGTACAGATATGTATTTTGCAGGCACTTCCGCACCGCCTCAAGATCGGTTTGCGGCAGCGGGTCGCTGCTGCCGTCATACACCTGCGCAGATACCGTATCCTGCTCGGCGGGAGCACAGGCTATGTACTCTTCGGCCGCCGCTGCAGAAGAAGGGACGGCAGCGGCCCCAAGCAGCAGGTTACCGGCCAGGAAGGCGGATAAAAGCAGGGAGTGCAGACGTCTTGGTGTCATAAGAGAGGGACTCCTTTAATAAATTTGGATGATTTCAACGTCCGCCGCAGGCTCCGGATCCGGAGAAGGCTGGGGAGACGCGGGAGTGTCACCGGCATCATTGTCATCGTCATCGTCCGAAGAGGAGTCCGGGCTGCCGCTTCCTCCGCCTGATGAGGAGGGGGCGGGGGAGGCTCCGCCGGAAGCAGGGCTGCCGCTGCCCGTTCCGGACTGGGCCGGGGCAGGCGAAGGGTCCGTGGCTTCCTCTTTTTCCTTGTCACGCGCCGCCGTATCTTCCGACCGGAGGTACCGCGCGGTGACGGAAGCGGCCTGTTCGAGGGTCGTGATGCCCTGCGGCCGGAATGCATGGTCCGGGAAGCCGGAGATCAGTCCGTACTCCACCGCGGCGCCGACCGCATCCAGTGCCCACGGGGAGATCGCGTCCTTGTCCGTGAACGTCAGCTGGCTGCCCTTGCCGCCGCTCGGCAGACCCAGCGCGCGCACATACAGGACCACCATGCTTTCCCTGTTCAGCGGCAGTCCCGTTCCGAAGCGTCCGCTTCCTACGCCCTGTACCAGACCCGCCTTCACGGCGGCTTCGATGTAAGGATAAGAGGGATGGTCCGCCGGCATATCCGTGAAGGTTGGCTCAGCAGGCAGGGGAGCCAGCTCAAGAGACAGCGCCCTTGCGAGCACGCCGATGAAGTGCTCGCGGCTGATCGCCTCCTGCGGACGAGCCAGCAGCTCATCCGGCATCACCCCGCGGTCGGCCAGCTCCTGAAGCTCGGTCCGGGCATAGGACTGCTGCGCCTCCGGCGGCAGCACGACGGCCGCATCCGCCTGTGAGGTTAAGGAAGCGGCGAGGAGTAAAGTGAGGCAGAAGGTATATCGTTTCAATGCATGGGCCTCCTTGGCTATCATTTCCAAGCTATTATATCAGCTGAAAGGCCCGAATCATAGAGTTTGTTCGACATTATTCTACAATTTGGCGGTGTCGCATGGTTGTTGAGACACGGTCCCTTCCTCCCTGGCTTCATCCTCGTTCAGTGGATCGAACCATACAATGGCAGCCGGGGCTTTCTCATGCGAACTTATTCGCTTCTGCGGCGGAAGCGGGCTTCGAGCAGGATCACCACCGGTACAGCAGCCGTAACCAGCAGTGTCCAGAGGAGGGAGGCTTCGAAGGCACGGTTAAATCTCTCGTGGGACCAGAAGTCTTCCCCGATGATCCAGTAAGCGACGATATTGGAGATTCCGAGCCCGTCGTGAATGCCGGGGATCCTGCTGTAGTTGTAGTTTTGGGCGAGTGCGATGGAGGCCAAAAGAGCCAGGGCCAGGCCCAATCCGGCGGCTGCAGAACAAGCATAAGGCACATGAGCCTTACGGAGCAGGGCGGCACAAGTGATGATGAAGATCAGACAGAAAGCAGCATAGAACATGCTTTCACCTCCGTTGGGGCTGCGGCAGAGAGCAGCGGTTTCTTTTGTATGACGGTGGGGAAGGGGTGGGGGTTGCAAGAGAGATGGGGCATAAGGATGGAGGCACTCTGTATCGGGCAGCGAAAAGGGTTCCACTTATTTACAAAAAGTAGAATAGGGAATAGGATAGAAGGCGCGGCCTGTTCGTCAGGGACGCCAAGGTCCGGAGGGGGAGAGCCTGTGACGAAAGTGCAAGCGGTCTTCTTTGATCTGTTCGAGACTCTGATCACCGAATACGCAGGCGGGGTACGCAAGGTCCGCCGAGCCGCCAACCCGGAAAGACGGAGTCGGATCGGTCTTACAGAGCGGGAGTTCCGGCAGGAGTGGAATGCGCGGATCGGCCGGAGAATGACTGGGGCATTCCCGGACTATCCGGCGGTGCTCAGAGAGATCGGCACCCACCGCGGGTTGGCATATACGGAAGAGACACTGCAGCGCATGCTCGAAGAGCGGGGGGCGGAGAAGTCGGCGGCTTGGTACGTTCCGGAGGCGATGGCGGCACGCATTCAGGGATATGAGCGGTTGAAGGAGCCGGCCAAGCTGTTGGATTGGATTACATAACTGGGAGAGACAGACATGAAGCGATGGATTGCAGGAATCACATTGATGGCGGCATTGTCCGCAGGTACGGCGGCTTCGGCAGCGGACTCGGTGCAGGCGGTTCTTTTTGACGCGGCCTACCGGTTCGGGGGAAAGCTGGCGCAGGTGGGCGGGGAGTACGTCAGCCTGAATTATAACGGGCATGCGTATGTGCCGATCCGATTCGTAGCCGAGCAGGCCGGATTGAAGGTGGAATACGACGAGAGTACCAGGACAGTGAACATCGACCGTGCGGGAAGCTATGTGGCGGAGGCGGTGGCACTGGAGCTGGCCAAGCTGGCGGACCCGGATGCCGAGGGCGTTGTGTGGAAGGCCGAACTGGTTGAACATGGATGGAAGGCCGGCGATGCGGCTGGAGCGGTGGAAGGTCCGGTGTGGATAGTGACGGGCACTGATCCGGGGGGCACCCGCACGGAAGTTGTACTCCACGCGGAGACGGGGGAACAGGTCGCCTTCAAGGAGCTGGGAGTGAATCTCCCGAATCTGGATGCGGCCTACGGCCTTGTTTTTGCTTCGCTTGTGGATGGGAACAAGGAGCAGGGGGGTCCGGGAGCCTATATCGCCGTCGATCCCCGAGGGCTGGAGAGGCTGGAGAATGAGCAGTTCACAGCTCTGCTGGGCAAGCTGGGGGAATATCGGGTCCCGGTCCTGAAGGCGTCATTGGAGGAGCTGAAGAGGCAGGGCCGGGTGAACACCGAAGGGAACAACGCGATTGAGGGCGTGCTGCTCGGCTTAGAGCAGACGAAAGTGGAAGGCAGCCGGTTGGTCGTCGACGCCTATCTGTACAAGACGGCTCTCGGGGCGGAGGGCAGGCGGTTTGTGCTGGAACTGCAGGCGGGTGTATGGAAGCTGGTATCGGAAGAAGCGGGTTGGACGGCATGAGCTGAGGGAGAAAAAAGCCCTTCTGCGAACGCGGGAGAACGAGTGCGAATGAAGAGGCCAGGACGAATGGGGGCGTATGGGGTGGAGTATCGCATGAATGCGCCTTTGACGGCGGCGGAGCTGGCGGAGGTGTTCCGGCGGTCGGGGATGACCCGGCCGGTCGATGACCCGGCGCGCCTGCAGCGCATGATTGACGGAGCGGACGAAACGGTGACGGCATGGGACGGCGGGCGGCTGGTCGGGGTCGCCCGGGCGGTGACCGACTATGCGTTCTGCTGCTGCCTCTCCGATCTGGCCGTTGACCCTGAATATCAGGGGCAGGGGGTCGGCAGCCGCATGGTACAGCTGCTTCGGGACAAGCTCGGGGAAGAGGTATCCTACGTACTGCTTTCCGCTCCGGGAGCAGTGGAGTTTTATCCGAAGATCGGCTTTGACCGTGCGGACAAAGCCTTTGTGATCCGAAGGAAGCGATAGAAGGCGCCGGGAGGCGTCTTTTTTCGTTGACAGTGAGCGGACATGTAAGCGTGTATGCAATATACTTGTTAGCATGCTTTTTGCGGCCAACCAAACAACTTAAACTTTAACACTTCATTAATTAGCGCTAGGGCGGGTGCTGGGGCAGCTACCCGGCTCGGTTGGAAGGGACGGTCAAAACCCTCTATTTGGCTTTGATCGGGGCTGCACCATAGGATGTTTTTGATCAGATGATGCGTGGGAGCCGCTGAAAAAAGCCGATGAAATGATGATTCGCATCATATAATCTGCATATCCCCCTCCCAATGGAAGCTTTGCTTCCTTTTGCGATGGTTTTCATCATAAAACACCCGCAATATGCCGCATAGTCCGCTTTTACAATGTTTTTCATCGCATATGACCAACCGGCGAGCCTTTACTAGTGTATTATGGCATCAGGACGGGGAAGTTTGATCAAGCTTGATTAAAATATATTTGTTTCCATGGATATTCTGCCGGTTCACTTAGGCCGTACCTTGGTACAGCCAGCAAATCAAGGATTCATCCGTCCGTTTGGCTACCCGAACCATGCCGGGGAAGGAAAGAAAACAGATCTCGTGAACAAGGGCTGGCAAGGGGCTTCACTTCTATGTCAATGGGGAAGCCATACCTTGGCGGAGGGCGACATACGACTTGCCACAGGGCGCTGTTGTACAGGCAGCGGCTCCCGTATTACACTGGTAACAGTGTTTGCAACCAAGCGGAAAGAAGGGAGCGGATACAATGAAGATGACATGGCACCATCCGATCATTGCGGCTCCAATGGCCGGAGGGGTATCGACGCCGGCATTGGCGGCCGCCGTATCGAATGCGGGAGGATTGGGCTTCCTGGCCGCAGGCTATAAGACGGCCGACGCCATGCGGGCGGAGATCGGGGCATTGAGGAAGCTGACCGATGCGCCGTTCGGTATGAACCTGTTCGTGCCGGGAGAGGATGCCGTGGACGAGGCGGCACTTGCTGCTTACGCGGAGCGGATGAGAAAAGAAGCTGCTCTGTACGGCGTAGAGCCCGGACGGCCGGTGTACGAAGATGATGATTGGCAAGGGAAGCTGCAGGTGCTCCGGGAGCTGAGCGTCCCGGTGGTCAGCTTCACGTTCGGCTGCCCGTCTTCCGAGGTCGTGAAGCAGCTGCAGGCCTCGGGCTCCACGGTCGTCGTTACGGTAACGTCACGGGACGAAGCGGTGACCGCGGCAGAAGCGGGGGCGGACGCACTGTGTGTGCAGGGCTCGGAGGCCGGCGGGCACCAGGCCGCGTTCGGCAATGCGCTGCCGGACCGGGAGCCGCAGAGCCTGCTGGAGCTGCTGCGGGAGGTCCGCGAGGCGGCTGCCGTGCCGCTGATCGCTGCCGGCGGCTTAATGCACGGGGCCGATGTGGCGGCGGTGCTGCGAGAGGGAGCCTGCGCGGCGCAGCTCGGCACGGCCTTCCTGCTCTGCCCGGAGAGCGGGACGCATGCGGTGCACCGGGCCGCACTGACGGACGGCCGATACGCGGCGACGGCGCTGACGAGGGCTTTTACCGGACGCCGGGCCCGCGGGCTGGTGAACCGGTTCATGCGGGAATACCCGGATGCCCCTGCGGCTTACCCGCAGCTGCACCACCTTACCAGGCCCATACGCAAAGCGGGGGGAGACTGCGGGGATGGGGAGGCCATGTCCCTGTGGGCGGGACAGGGATACCGCCTGGCCAGAGCGTTGCCCGCTTCACAGCTGGTCGAGGTGCTCCTGCGTGAAGCCGCCGAGGCGATGCCGGAGGCTGGCGGCCTGCCGTCTTGAAAGTTCGGAGAGAGAGACGTATACTATGAAATTCCAGGCCTCCGACGAACACTATGAGGAAGATTCAGGCGGCTTAGCATTCCACTAGAACAGGACTCAGGAGCTGACGATGGACAAAGAGATACAGCTGGCTGTCGAGAAGATCGAGCAGCTTAATATCCGCAACCAGAGAGCCATGATGGAGCTCATCCGCCGCAGCATGAAGCTGAATGAAGATGAATTCATCAAGGAGCTGCTGCTGGCCTATGCGCACCGCAATCCCGTACATATCCTCGAGATTTCGATTGCGCTGCAGTACGAGGAGATCATTAAAACCCTGCCCGACAAGTTCGTCTGGTCCGGAGAAGGGTAGCTTGAACCGCACCCCCGGCAATTCCGGCCTAGAATACGGCCAAGCACGTCGGAGAACCGTCCGGATTTACCGGGCGGTTTTTTCGTATTCGCTTCATAGACAGGTACGGCGGCGGACGGCAGGTTCGTCAAGGCGGGTAGGCAGGCCAAGTTTCGGGTAAATAAAAGGAAGAAGCCATAGGAGGTGCTTGTCCATGCAGAACCCTTGGAACAATGAAGGAGCCCGCGCGGTGCTGGAGAAGCCGGAAATTCCGGCGACGCCTTCCCCGCCGGAGATCGTTCCCCAGCCGCAGACGCAGCCGGAGATCACCCCGAAGCAGCCGCCGGAAATCGTGCCGGCCGTAACGCCGGAGATCCGGCCGGAATCGCCCCCGGAGGTGAACCCGGGGGGACCCGCCGAAATCCCGGGGGAAGAAGCGGTGTAACAAGGCAGCCGTTGGGGAAGCCGAGAAGGAAGTACGGAGATTTCCGTGCTTTCTTTTTTTTGTGGACGACGTGGGCCGGGGTGTCTGGGCGGACATCGACCCGCGCTGCAAGGAGAGGAAGTCTGGAGGCGCCTGGAATTCGCCGGCCGGCGGCCTGTATTCCATACCGACACGTTTGCACGAGCGAGGGGGATGGAGAGGGAAGGCAGCCGGGATTCCGCGCTTTTTTGTCATGAAACGGGCAGACGAAGGAAGGAATTTCCAACCTTTTGTCGAAAATATAAAGAAAATGAGCCCTGCGGGCAGCGAGAACGGATGCTGCTTGCAGAGCTGTGTGCGGGAGCCGGGGCAGGGTCTATGCCCAGTCCGGATGAACGCGGCCGGCTCGCCGCCCTTCTTGCCGCGCTCCTCCCTCTCAGCCCGAGAGAGGCGGCGTGAGGCGCTTGGACCGGCGTGCGGCACGCACGGTCCACAAGCTCTGTGCGGCCATGCCTAGGCAGATCAGCCCCATGCCGAGCCAGCCCCACAAGGCGGGCAGCGGCGCAGAGAGGAGGATCACTTCGCCGATTACGGCGAACAGCACCTCGAGCGACTGGGTCGCTTCCACGGCGCTCAGCTTCTGCATATCGCCGCGGACCGCATCCGTAGCCTGGAAGAAGAGGGCCGTCGCGATGATCCCCGACAGCACGGCGACCAGCGCGGACTGCATGACCAGCCCGGAGGACGGAAGGCCCGACTGGACCCACCCGCCGGCGGCCAGCAGCAGCCAGAACGGCAGGCTGAGCAGCGTCATGCCGAGCAGCCTCTGAGGGGCGCTGAGCCGGCCGCCGCAGACGTCCATCATCTTGCGGTTGCCGAGCGGATAGGCGAACGAGGCGAGAAGCACCGGCAGGAAGCCGAGCCACAGGGCGGACGGGTCCTCCCAGGAGAAGTGCTCCGCCTGGATCAGGACGATCCCCGCCAGGATGATCAGCGAGAAGCCGAGACCGCCCCAGGGAATGCGGCCGCGGACGGGCACGCCGTCCTTCTCCTGCTTGAACAGGGGGGCTAGCAGCGAGCCGGAGAGGATCGTGATCTGCCAGGTGCCCGCAATAAGCCAGCCGGGACTGTAGTCGGATGCGAAGCACAGCGGGGCGTAGAACAGGCCGAAGCCGACGGTGCTCCACAGGAGCCAGGCGCCGGGGGCTCTCCGGATCTCCGCCCACAGCGGTTTCAGATGGTGCCGGCCGACGAGGAGCAGCAGCAGGGGCACCATGAAGAAATACCGCAGCGAGGCGCTCCACATCCAGGAGCCCCCGGAGAGCGAGATCGAACGGTTGAGCACGAAGGTGAAGGCGAAGAAGAAAGCGGCCAATATGCCCAGCAAGATCGGGCGCATGGGGATCCCCCCTTTTTTTAAAAATACAAGATTGTATATCTTACCGGGTCTCGCCTCTTGTCATCTTCTATTTCTTATAAACGCGCGTTGTCTTAAAAGAAAGGCGAATCCGTTGATCTGGTCGACAGGACTCCGAATCTCCATTGTACTGAACGCTTCCCCGGTTGTCATTAAGAAAAAACGGTTAACCTTCATCGGGCGGATATCCTTCGCCCATCCTATTTCGGGAGGTCATTCATGAAAATCAGCGTGGTCTCGGACCTGCATATCGATACGTATCCGCCGTCCGCCGCGGCCGGCATTCTCGACGCGCTCTGTACCGTGGTGCAGGAGCGCAGCCCCGGTCTGCTGCTGATCGCAGGCGACCTTTCCAGCGATTACCGTCTTACGCTGGAGGCCCTTGGCGAGATCGAACGCCGCACGGGACTTCCCTGCCTGATGGTTCCCGGCAATCATGATGTCTGGAACCGGCATGCTCGGCAGCTCGGGACATGGGACATCTACAACCGCCTGCTGGACTATCCCCACAATCTGGCCCGCGGACCCTACCGGGTGAACGCGGAATGGGTCGTCATCGGCGATCTGGGCTGGTATGATTTTTCGCTCGGCGACCCCCGGTTCACGCAGGAGGAGTTCCTGAGAATGGAGTACGGCGGCCGAGTCTGGAACGACAGGGAGTTCGCCCCCTGGGACCGTCCGGCTCCGGAGATGCACCGGTACTTCGTGGAGAAGCTCGAAGCGCAGCTTGAAGCCCACCGGGGGAGCCGCATCCTCCTTGTCACGCATGCGGTGCCGCACAGGCATTTTACTGTCCCGCTGCCGAACGAGACGTGGAGCTATTTCAACGCGTTCCTCGGGAGCGAAGCCTATGCGGACCTGATCGCCCGGCATACGGATTCCATCCGCTATGCGGTGTGCGGCCACGTGCATTACCGCAAAAGGCTGACGTTTCACCGGACGGAGCTGATCTGCTCCTGCCTCGGCTATGCGAAGGAATGGCGGAGTTCCGACGTGCTGGAGGAGATGCGCCGGGCCGTAACCGATCTTGAGCTGGCGGGCGAGGGCCATGCGGGAACGAGGGAAAACATCGGAAACGGGTATACTAAGGGATAAATTAACAATACGACGCCCTTCTGACGATATCTTAAGCAGGGCTTCAGGCAGTTATTTTATCCCGGCCGAAGGCGGATGCGCGCGCGGGGAATCGGAGGACACGCATGTCGGATTTGGATCGCAGGTTTCACTATTGGCTGGAAAACGGGACGCTGATTTATGCGAGCTTTGTGAGGAAGGGCGAGAGAACGCCGGTGAAGCTGTGGGGACGGGTGATGAAGTACGAGATGCTCCCGGACGGGGATGTCGATTTCGTACTTTACAACGATGACTCAAAGGAGTCGCAGAGCATACGGATGTCCCGTCTCGATGACTTCCAGGCGGAAGAGGAGCCGGATGTCCAGTATGTGACGTACTACCCGGGCCAGGGCTCGCAGGTGGTCAGCTCGATCCACGGCACAGCCGAGCCCAAAGCGGCGGAAGAGTCCGGGGGGACAGAGGCGGAGGGTGCCGGCGGCGCGCCTGCCGGGCAGCCGGTGGAAGAGGCGGCCGCCCTACCAGCCGTGACGAAAGCCGACGAGCTGCGGGAGATCGCGCTCGGGCTGACGGAGGCGGATCAGGCACTGCTGCTGGACCTCGCCAAGCGGCTGGCCTCGCGCTGAACGCAGCAGGGCACCGAGCCATCGTTATCGGAATACCAGACAAGCCGGAAGCTTCTCCGGCTTGTTTGACGTTTGAAGGCGGCAGCCGCAGAGGCTGGAAATGAGAACCCAAGCCGCGCCTTCAGAAGCACGAACGAATGAATCTGCGTGCGGAAAGGCGGCCCGGGCAGCCGGGATTTTGGGCCAGGGGACTGTCATATGAACGAAGCCTACGGGGGATCGAAGTAAGGGTTGACACCTGAATGGATATCCTTTACAGTTATGGGCTCATTGTACATCCATCTCTTGTGATCAAGGAGGCGTATCCAATGGAACAGATAGCGGCAAGCAACAGGGAAGGCTGGTCCAAGCATGCTTACCGGGCGTGGGTGAGGGGCAAAGGGAGTCCGCAGGCCATGGCTCGGGAGCTCCAGGCGGATCCGTGGAGGAAGCTCGCTCCCCTCCGGTCCGTGCTCGGTGATCCCGGCGGCTGCCGGGTCGCCAATCTTCTCGGCTCGAACGGCAAGGCGGCGGTCTCTCTGTCGCTGCTCGGTGCCGATGTAACCGTGGTCGATCTCTCCCCGGACAATGCCCGCTATGCGCTGGAGCTCGCGGAAGCCGCAGGCGTCCGGATCCGGTATGTCGTTGCGGACGTGATGAATCTGCCGGAGGGCGAAGCGCCGAGGGACTGCGATCTGGTGATCATGGAGCTCGGCATCCTCCATTGGTTCGCCGACTTGAAGCGTTTCTTCCAGGTTGCGGCGGCGATGCTGAAGCCGGGAGGCCGGCTGATCGTCCGCGACTTTCATCCGGTCCACCGGCAGCTGCTTCGGTGGAAGGATGGCGGGATGACGGCGGACGGCGATTATTTTGACGAGTCGCTGCGGGCGGGAGCGGTGCCCTATGCGGTATTTCTGACGGAAGCGGAGCGGGCGGAAGTGCCCGAAGTCTACACCCGGGGCTGGACAATGGGCGACATCGTTACCGCCGCGGCGGAAGTAGGCCTGATCATCCGGTCGCTGAAGGAAGAGAAGGGACCGGCACAGCGGTGGGTCTTCCCGGCCGAGGCCCCTGCCGGGATCGAAGAGCGGGTGCCGGGGATCTACACGCTGGCGGCGGACCGGCCTGGGCTTTCGATTTTATCCGGTAAAGGCGGCGTAGTACAATAGAGAGCGAAGCATATCACGAAAGGCGGAATTCCGCATGAACGAAAGACTGGAGAAGCTGTATGCGCTGCTGGAGCGGGAAGGGCTGGATGCGGCATTCATCACCCACCCGAAGAGCGTCTATTATTTTACCGGATTCTATACGAATCCCCATGAGCGGTTCCTGGCCCTCGTCTGCGTCCAAGGGGAGGAGCCGATGCTTTACGTGCCGGCCCTGGATGAGGAAAAGGCGGTTCAAACGTCTTCGGTGGCCAAGATTGCCGCCCACTACGACTCGGAGAACCCGTACACCAAGCTGGCAGGCCTGCTGGGAGGGCGGCCTATCCGGACCGTGGGCCTGCAGGAGGACCAGCTCAGCGTCAAAAGCTGCCGTGCGCTGCTGTCCGCCACAGGTGCCGAATCGGCCCGCAGCCTGGAAGCGGAGCTGGCCGCAATGCGGGTGATCAAGGATGCAGGGGAGATCGCGGTCGTCCGGCGGGCGATCCACTGCATCGAGGAGGTGTTCCGTCTTGCGGCGGCGAAGGTCAAGCCCGGCATGACCGAGATGGAGCTCGTGGCCGAGATGGAGTACCAGATGCGGCGCCTCGGCTCGGAAGGGCCATCCTTCGAGACGATGGTCCTCTCCGGCGCGAAGTCCGGCCTGCCGCACGGCGTCCCTTCGGCGGACGAAATCCGAGAAGGGCAGCTTCTACTGCTCGATGCCGGCGTATTCGTCGATGGGTACGCCTCCGACCTCACCCGCACCTTCGCCGTAGGGGAGGTCGGGGATGAAGCCCGCGCCGTGTATGACGCGGTGCTCCAGGCCAATCTCGACATGATCGCGGCCGTCCGTCCCGGTGTCCCGTTCGGCTCGCTGGACCGTGCCGCCCGAAGCACGATCGAGAGCAGAGGCTACGGGGAATTCTTCATCACCAGGGCCGGGCACGGCTTCGGGCTCGAGATTCATGAGTACCCGTCGATTCACGGGGGCAACGAGGACCTGCTGCAGGAAGGGATGCTGTTCACAGCGGAGCCCGGCATCTACATCCCCGGCTTCGGCGGGGTCCGCATCGAAGACAACGTCGTGGTGACGGCGGACGGGGCCGACGTGCTGACGGCATTCCCCAAGGAGCTGACCGTGATCGGAGTCTGACTGTGCGGCACGCGATTTCGCGCTGCTGCCGGCTTAGCACCCGAGAGGAGGCAATCAAGGGCGGCTCCCAAACTAATCGGTACCGGAAGGACGAGGTTTCGTTCTTCCGGTTTTTTTACGTACCCAAATAAAGAGATGCTGGCGAATGAGGAGCAGGAGGATTTTTGAGGAGAGGATGGTATATATTTACTAACTGCTTCAGGAAGGAATCGATGTGTATCTGCTCGATCTGGATGATTTCTGCTGCAGGCTGGAGTACGGATCGAGGCTGATGGGCGAAGCCGAACAAGGAAGACTCCATTTCCTCCCCGGGAATCTGCTGGATGCCCCGCTGGAGGTTCCTCCCCAGATCGATGCCGTCATTCACCTGGCCGCTTGGCCCCACGTAGACTTTTCGATGCATTATCCCGGGCTTGTCGTACATAACAACGTAACCTCCACCCAGCGCCTGCTGCATCTATGCGGCGACCGGGGGCTTCCGATCCTCGTGACCTCCTCCGTTGAAGTGTACGGCGGAGACCAGGGCAGGGTTTACGCCGAAACGGCCTCCTACAAACCTTATTCCCCTTATGCCGCGTCGAAGGTTTCCTGTGAAGTGCTCACCCAAACTTACATCCAATGTTTCGGCATCCGGGCGAAGCTCATCCGCTTGACGAATCTGTACGGTCCCTGGCAGGCTCCCGACCGCATCATTCCAAGGAATATGGGACGGCTGATCGACGGGGTGCCGCTGGATATCCAGGGGCGTGTCGTCCGGGATTTCGTCTACGTAACCGACGCGGCCGAGGCGATCTGGACGGTGATGAAGCACGGAAGGTGGGGGGAGATCTACAACATCTCATCCGGGACAGGAACGGATATGCAGAGTGTCGGCCGGCTGATGAGCCGGCTTGGCGGCGAGACGCCCGAAGTGGAACTGCACACCCAGGAACCGACTCCGTCGAGGGGAGCCTCTCTGGTGATCGATCCGGCCAAAATCGGAACGGAGCTCGGGTGGAAGGCCTCGGTGTCCCTGGAAGAGGGGCTCGAGCGGACCTACCGTTGGTACCTGCAGCATGCCGAGTGGGCCAGGGCATTCCGGCCGCAGTATCTTGCGGAGCGGCGGGGGCGGGAGTTCATCGTGGATGTAGCGCGGATGCCGGCGAAGTCCTCTACCGGTTTGGAGACGGCGTAAGGGCGGCGTTCGATTCATGCAGGCCTTTCGGTCGGCAGTGGTCAAGAGAAATGATCAGCACGTGTAAAAAACAACCCTTCATTCTGCGAACGGCGCAGGCGGAGGGTTGTTTGGTTTGGTTTGGTTTGATGTGATTTGGTTTGAAGCCCGCCGAAAGGCTCCGTTTTGTACTCGGTACCTGCAGCTGTCCCGATCAGGGTGCGGCTTGTCCGCCCAAACCGGAGAACGGCGCCGTTCAGCTTCTTTGCGGCGGCGGTTCCTCCGCCCTTGGGGCTGTTCGCCGATGCTGCCTGTGCGTCTGCTGAGGGCGAGCGGCTGGGGGAGTGGCTGCGGTTACCCCCCGAGCCGCTCGGCGATGCAGTCGGCCGTCCGGATGGCGAGCGCCACCGTGGTCAGCGTCGGATTGGCCGCGCCGATGGACGGCAGCAGGCTGTTGTCTGCGATATAGAGTCCGGGGACACCGTGGATCTGCCCATACGGGTCGGCCGCGGAGGTGTCCGGGTGACGACCCATCCGGCAGGTGCAGGCCTCGTGGTTGTCGTCTCCGGGTGGCAGTGCCTTGGGCTGCGAAGCGCCGTCGGCTTCCTCGAGAGAGAGGCCGAGGGCCCCGGCAGCCTGCCGCATGGCTTGTGCCGTCCGGTCGATCGTCTCGAGATCGCGGCTGCTTCGTGTGAAGGCGACCTGCAGCAGCGGCATCCCGTCCGCGTCGAGCTGAACCGGGTCAAGGTACACCCGGTTCTCCACCCGGGATTCCACGCGGGCGAAGCCGTTCATCTGCACGTCAACAGGCCCATCGCCGACGGGGGCCGGGTGCTCCCGCGGATAAGCATAGTGGGGCGCCGGCCCGAAGAGCTGGATCTGGTAGGGGGCCTCCTCTGTCTGGGGCACGTTGATCACGGCCGGGCCCTCCGGCGGGCTGCCTTCCCGAAGACGGCCTGTAGCCCTTACCGTCGAATGGTTCGTCAGATAGCGGCCGATCGCCTGGCCCGGTACCCCCGAGTGCAGCAGAATCTGCGGCGTAATGAAACCCCCGGCAGCCACCACGACCGTCCGGGCGTGGATCACCTGCGTGCGGCCGCCGCTTACCGCCTTGACGCCCGCCGCGCGGCCGCCGTCCAGCAGCACTTCGGTTACGCGGGCTCCCGCGGCTAAGTCGAAGGGCATGCGGTATTGGGCGTACGCCAGGTGGTCGATGGAGCTGAATACGCTCCCCGAAGACAGCCTGCCGCCGCGGGCCGCGTCCAGCCGGACGGCCATCGGCAGGGCGGCGGCATGCGGATAGCCGTGCTCCCGCAGCCTGGAGAGCAGGACGTCCTGAAGGGCGGAGCCGCCGGCAAAGCCGTCTGTAACATCCATCGCCTGCTCCGCAAGGCGGTAGTAGCGTTCCAGCTCCTGCCGGGAGAGCGGCCAATCCGCCGTCTCGCAGGCCGGCATGCGGGGCGTTCCCCCGGTCCAGAACAGTGTCCGACCGCCGAGGCCGAAGGTCAGCTTGGCGTCCGGATAATCCGGAAGGCGCTCCCCAAGCGGCGTTGACATCCGGGCGAACAGCTCCGTAACCACCCGGTCCGCGGTTACTGTGGGCAGGTTCTGCCCGTGCGTCGGCAGCAGCAGCCCGCCGGCTTCCAGCATGCCGACCTTGCGGCCGCGGCCTCCCCACAGCTCCGCCAGCCTTCGCAGAACGGCAGCTCCGCCAGCCCCGCTGCCCACAATCAGCACGTCATACTCCCGCTCCGCCATCTCCCCGGCGGGAGTCAGCGGGATCCATTCCACCCTGTAGGGTTCCATTCGGCTCGCTCCTCTCCACTGTGTACCGTTGTCTCAAATCCCTTTACCTCATTGCATACCCTTACCACGCCCCCCTTAAACGAATGCATGGCATCATACTGGACATTCTATAATTTTGTTGACATATAAACAAACATATATTTTAATTGTCTATATTATATCAAACAATTGACGTCATTGTTTGGTGTTGTCATCTATTTTTTGAAATGAGGGATGCACCATGCTGAAACACGCTCTGGTCCGGACGATTCTGTTTTCCCGAATCCTGCTGCAGCTCGGGGTCTGGATCCGCAATTTTGCCATACTGCTTTATGTGACCGATGTGACGAACAACGATCCGCTCTTCATCTCGCTGATTTCCGTTGCTGAATTCGCACCGATCTTCCTGTTCTCCAT
The DNA here is from genome assembly GCF_000250655.1 of Paenibacillus mucilaginosus 3016. NCBI lineage: Bacteria > Bacillati > Bacillota > Bacilli > Caryophanales > Paenibacillaceae > Paenibacillus > Paenibacillus mucilaginosus. The sequence continues at coordinate 5,720,734 of NC_016935.1, read as the reverse complement.
CATCGGAGGCACCTTCGCCGACCGCTGGCCTTCCAAACGGACCATGATCGGGTGTGACCTGCTCTCGGCCTTGTCCATGTTCGCCGTCCTGGGGGGACTGGTCTACGGCTCCTGGCATGTCCTGCTGTTCGCAACGCTCGTCTCCTCCATCATGTCCCAATTCTCCCAGCCTTCCGCGATGAAGCTGTTCAAGCAGCATATCCCGGCGGACGGGCTGCAGGGCGTGATGGCGATGTTCCAATCGACGATGGCCGTCTTCATGGTGATCGGTCCGGTGCTCGGCGCCTTCATCTACCAGCAGTACGGCATTGTGCCTTCGCTGGTCCTGGCCGGCATCTGCTTTGTCGGTTCGGGGCTCATCCTGTTCGGGCTGCCCCGGGACCCGGCTTCGGGCGGTAGAGTGACACAGGGGAACTTCATGACGGAGCTCCGAGACGGGCTCCGCTATGTAGGGCGGAGGCCGGCTCTGCGCACGCTGGGGTGGACCTTCGGCCTCTCGGGCCTTGCCGTCGGTCTGACCCAGCCCCTGATGCTCTTCCTTGCGGTGGAGAACCTCGGTCAGGACAAATCGTTCCTGCAGTGGCTGCTCATGGCCAACGGTGCCGCCATGCTGGTCGGCGGCGGGGTCGTCGTGACGCTGGCCAAGAAGCTGCCGCCGCAGCTGCTGCTGGCGGCCGGCCTGATCGTGTCCGCCGCCGGCGTGCTCGGGCTTGGCTGGTCCAGGAGCATGGGGCTCACGCTTTCGCTGGAGGCGCTCAACGGCTTCTTGCTCCCGTGCATCCACATCGGCATCAACACGCTGATCCTGAAGCACACCGAGCAGGCCTTCATCGGAAGGGTGGGGGGCGTATTGACCCCGCTCTTCATGGGCTCGATGGTCATCGGCATGTCCTCCGCCGGTTTTCTGAAAGAATTCTTATCGCTGGGGGGCGTATTCAGCGTCAGCGCGCTGCTCTTTGCCCTGGGGGGACTCACGATGGTGCCGATGCTTCGGGAGAAAAGGGCTGCAGCAGCGGCGGGCGGAGAGGTGTGAGCAGGAGGAGTAAAAAGATAGGGAGAGGCCGACTTCGGCTTCTCTTTTTTCTTGCAGGGCAATAACCGTTCTTCCATCCCAACGCTGGCAAGTTTCCATAAACTGCTTGCAATTTTTCCGGGATTCCCTGTCGACAGCCCCCCGAAAAAGGCGTATGATTCATATGCATACGACAAAGGTACTATATTATAGTTCAAAGGGCCCATTCACAACATGCGCCATGCATCATTTTAACTATGAAGGGAAGTAACCTAGATTGAAGCTTACATGGAATCAGATTTTGATCTGTACGGCGGCCGTGTCTCTTATGACAGGAACCAGTGCCGGTTCGGTTCATGCTGCGGATTCCCCTCCGGTCTCATGGTCAACCGCTCAATTGAACGGCGAATTGTACGTTAAAGCATCGGATGTGGTTCATACATTGGGCGGTGAAGGAACCTATGCAGCGGACACCGGTGCATTCCACTATATTGCACCGTCTGCTGTACCCGACGCAGTCAAGAAAGTAGCACCTGCCACGGTGGGCATTATCGGCAAGCCGCTTGGCAGCAGCTCGGCTTCCGATAACCGGTACAATCTGGCCCACGGCACTGGAGTTATCGTGCAGTCGGACGGCCTCATTATCACTAACGCCCATGTGGTCAAAGATATGGCGCAGTTGATTGTCGTTACTGCAGACGGCAAGCAGTATGCGGGAACAACGACTCATATGGATGAAGAAAGCGACCTTGCCTTGGTAAAGATCGAGGCGGTAGGACTGCAGACCGCCGTGTTTGCCGACAGCAGCGAGCTTGAAGTGGGAGAAACGGTAGTAGCCATCGGCACACCGATCTCTTTCGCCCTGCGTAATTCCGTATCGGTCGGTGTGGTCAGCGGAATGGACCGTTCGCTGCACAGCACTTATCGGTTGATTCAAACGGACGCGGCGATCAATCCGGGAAACAGCGGAGGAGCCCTTGTGAATCTCAAAGGCGAAGTCGTGGGCATCAACTCCCTCAAGCTGTCCGCTGCAGGAATTGATGGTCTGGGATTCGCGATTCCGTCCGACACGGTAATGTATGTCTTGCAGCATTTTCTGGCCTATGGGCATGTAAAGCATCCCGGGCTGGGTATGGATGTGGAAGAAAGCTGGGCGGCAATTGTAGGACTCCCTACCGACGAACCGCTGCAGATTGCGCGCATCCATCCGGGAACATCCGCTGAGGCCGCAGGCATTTCAGAGGGAGATGTGCTGTACTCCATTGGGAATCAAAACGTACAAAGCATTGTGGATCTCAACGAGTATCTCAAGCAGTACCTGCCTGGAGACAAGGTTACCTTGACACTTCAGTCGGGCGGCGATATTGTCCAGAAAGAAATTACATTGGTTGAAACAAGCCTTAACTAACGGAGAGTGACATCATGAAGGCAATTTGGAAAATGGGACTGGGCGCCCTGCTGCTATGTCAGGCCGTCCTTCCTGCTAGTGCATGGGCGCAGACGCCTGAAGCGGGTCAAACGGTGCAGATCGAGCTGACGCTGGGACAGAGTGTTCTGAAGGTGAACAGTGAAGAATTGAACGTCGAGAAGCCCTATGTGGCCAACGGTTCTACACTGGTGCCCCTGCGGGTGATTACAACGGCGTTCGGCGCCGTCCTGAGCTGGGATTCCGAGACACGGACGGTCGGATTGAAGAGCGGCAACACCTCCCTGTCGCTCCAGATCGGCAGTACGACAGCTACAGTGAACGGAGTACAGGAGACGCTGGAGGCGGCGCCCGAACTGCTGAACGGGACTACCATGGTACCGCTCAGGTTTATTGCTGAGAAATTCGGTGCCAAGGTCTCCTATGATGAGGTTACTAAAAAAATCACCATTCTTGGGACGGCCTCAGTTTCGGCAGCCGGTAACGAAATCGATACGGATCTCGGCAAAACGCAGATCGGTAACAGCTATTATGGTTGGTCGATGAAATATCCGGCTGGACTAATCCGGGAGTACCAGAGCTTTCAGGAAGATTTGGTGGGGTTTGAAGATGCGGACGGCGAATTCTATTTCAGCGTCCTGGCCGAACTGGATGCAACCGAGAACATGTCCGAGGATGCTCTAATCAGCCGGCTGTCCGATGAGACGGAAGGAAGAGTCCTCAAGAAGACCTATATAGAAGAAGCAAAGCAGCCCTATGCTCTGATTGTGACTGAGGAGGACGGAGAGGTCTACGAATACCGTGCTTATCAAAAGGCGGACCGGCTCTATGTTCTCTCGCTGTATGTCAACAAGGCGGAGAATTACAATAACCCTGTGAAATACAGCCGGTATAAGGATCTGCTCGACAGCTTCAAGGTATCGTTCGATGGAAGTGACCGTTCCCTCAAAGACTTGTCCACCGTGAAAGCGGGATACCGGACTTATACGGATGAAACCTATGGTTATTCCCTGAAGCTTCCGGCCGAGTGGTTGATGGCCAAAGATGAGGACAATAATATCGGATTCCTCGATCCCAAGAAGAACAAGAGCATATCGGTGGTCATCACTTCCAAGGCGGAAGGAGATACGCTTCAGGCTTGGACAGACCGGATGCTGAGGAGATACGAGGACATGTTCCTGCCCGAGTACCGTAAACTCGAGCCTCAGCGCAGCCTGACCGTTGACGGCAACCCGGCGGTGGCCGTTCGTTCCAAGAATACGTTCGACAAAAAAAACTGGGACGTTACGGAGAATGTCTTCCTGATGAAAGGGAATTATAAATACCAAATTTATTTTAATTTTGATAAAGAAAGCAACGTCTCCGAAATGCTGATCCAGGATACCCTGAAATCCTTCAAGATTACCCGGCCGTCTTCGTCGATCGGCACGCTGCGGGACAGTGAGGACATGGACCGCACTCAAATGAGCGTAGTAAAGAATAAAACATACGGTTTCCAGGTGACGCTTCCGGCCCACTGGAAGCAGATCACGACCGCGGATGATTATGCACTTCGTTTTGGAACGGGATACGGGGTACTCAACATTCTTGCTGTGGATGATGCGGAAGTTTCGCCTCAAGCTGCGCTTTCCAAACTCAAAGACTCCATTCGGGGGCAGGAGGGAGTCGAATTTAGGGAGATCGAGAATAAGAACGTAACCGTCGCGGGTGTAGAGGCCGCTTGGTCGATTTTCGAAGCGGGGAATACGATCTCGGTGGTCTGCACATTCGAGAAAAACGGCGTCTCTTATATCGTTCACTCTGTAGAACCCAATGCGGTGTTTACCGAGAGCTTGAAAAAGCAAATTACGGATGCGGTCTTGTCATTGCAAGTGCCATAATACTGTAAAAGTCTGAATAAAGTCGGTTGGATGGTTCAAACCTGTTTCCATCTTTCTCCTTCACTGGGGGAATGGAAGGCAGGTTTTTTTCTTGTTTTTATGAGCAATAAAAGGGGTTCATTTTTGACCAACGATCAGATACAATAGTCTGGCGTGCCCTTGGGGCACATATAAGGAAATTAGTTCCAGTATGAACATCCAATCTGGCCTTCCAAAGGAGAATGTGTCTTGCATCCGAATAAGCCTAACACAGCCGATGCTTCGATTCCTCTCCGGCATTATCTGATTCTCATTACAGTGGTGATCGTAGCCGGCATGAATCAGGGACTGCTGCTCCCGCTTCTGACCCTTATGCTCGAGCAGACGGGAATCTCGTCCGGTGTGAACGGACTTAATGCGGCCGCCTTGTATGTCGGCATCTTTGCCACCATGTTCTGGATTGAGAAGCCGGTACGGCGGTTCGGCTACAAGCCCGTGATCGTCACCGGTATGGTGATCGTCTGTGCGGCGCTGGTCCTCTTCCCGCTGTTCCCGCATTACTGGGTGTGGCTCCTGCTGCGCATTGCGGTTGGGGCGGGGGACAGCGGGCTGCACTATGCCACCCAGCTGTGGATCGTCTCATCCTCGCCGGCGGACCGGCGCGGCCGCTATATCTCGCTCTACGGCATGGCCTACGGCGTTGGCTTCAGCATCGGGCCGCTAGGCATTAACCTGCTGATCTTCGGACAGAGTGTGCCGTTCCTTGCGGCCGCCGTCCTCTCCGCCATGTCGCTGCTGCTTGTGCTGCGGCTCCGCAGCAGCTTTCCGCAGACGGCGGAAGCGGGGGAGCGGGCATCGGCCGGCTATCCGGCCGTGTTCCGCCTGGCCTGGTTCGCCCTGCTGACGTCGCTGCTGTACGGCTACATGGAATCGTCCCTGAACAGCAACTTCCCGGTGTACGGTCTTCGTGCGGGCTTCAGTGACACCTGGATCTCGCTCCTGCTGCCTGCGCTCGGGATCGGATCGCTGGTGCTTCAGCTGCCGCTCGGTATGTGGAGCGACAAGTGGGGACGCCGCCCGGTGCTGATGGTCTCCGGCCTGCTGGGAGGCGCAGCCTTCCTGGCCGTTCCGTTCTTCGCGGGCGGCAGCCCGTATGTTCTGCTTGGGCTGTTCGCCCTGGCCGGCGGAGCGGTGGGCTCCTTCTATACGCTGGGGCTTGCTTACGCGGCGGATGTGGTGCCCCGGGCGGTGCTGCCGCGGACCAATGTGATCGCGTCCGTGCTGTTCAGCGCCGGCAGCATTCTCGGTCCGAACATCGGCGGCTTCAGCATGGAGTACTTTTCCATTCACAGTATGTTTTACTGGCTCGGCGGTGTCTTCGTCCTGTTCGCACTGCTCGGTCTGCTGTACCGGCCGGCGGCTGCCGGGGCCAGCAGACAGGAGCTTCCGGCGTAGCCAGGTGCTGCATCTCGTGTCATCAAGGAAAGAGGCTGAGGCCTCTTTCTTTTGCTTTTTCCCAAATCCGGGAAAAAAATCGTCGACAGCTCCATAAAAATCGCTTATATTCATATAAATACGACAAAAGGCAGCATATCACTATAGTCCATTGGTATGATGGCCTCCGCTGCGGCGGACTAGATGAAGGGAAGATCAACGTTTGAAGCTTAAGCGCAATAGGATTATTGGCTGTGCGGCGATGCTATCACTGGTTCTTGGAGCGGGCGGTGCCGTAGCGCAGGGCGGACAAGCTCAGCCCGTGACATGGGCGGCAGCCCAGATGAATGGGGAGCTGTATGTTAAAGCATCCGATGTGGTACGAACACTGGGAGGGGACGGAACTTTCCTGGCGGATGCCAATCGTTTCAGCTATATTGCCCCATCTGCTGTCCCGGATGCGGTGAAGAAGGTGTCTCCTGCAACTGTCGGGATTATCGGCAAACCGATCGGGAACAGTTCATCGTCGGACAATCGCTATAACTTGGCTCATGGCACAGGGGTGATCGTGCAGTCGAATGGACTTATTATTACGAATGCCCACGTAGTCAAAGAGATGAGCCAGCTGATCGTAGTCACCGCGGACGGCAAGCAGTATAAGGGAACGACGACACATATCGATGAAGAGAGCGATCTCGCCCTTGTTAAGATTGAAGCTGAAGGTCTTCCGACAGCCGAATTTGCGAAGAGCAGCGAACTGGTTGTGGGAGAGACGGTTGTTGCCATTGGTACCCCGATCTCCTTTGCTCTGCGTAACTCCGTATCCGTCGGTGTCGTCAGCGGTATGGACCGTTCACTTCACAGTACGTACCGCCTGATTCAGACGGACGCGGCGATTAACCCGGGGAACAGTGGAGGAGCCTTGGTGAACCTCAAAGGGGAAATCATCGGTATCAACTCCCTTAAGCTTTCGGCTGCGGGTGTCGACGGACTCGGTTTTGCCATCCCTTCGGACACGGTGCAGTACGTATTGAAGCACTTTTTAACCTACGGCTATGTAAAGCATCCGGGGCTTGGTCTGGATGTGGAAGAAAGCTGGGCCGCCATTGTCGGGCTTCCAACCGACGAGCCGCTTCGAGTCTCCCGGATCCATCCAGGAACTTCCGCAGCGTCGGCCGGGATTAAGGAAGGGGATGTGCTCTACTCCATCGGAGACAAGAATCTGAAGAGTATCGTGGATCTTAATGAGTACCTGAAGCAGTACCTGCCTGGGGACAAAATTACGCTGACCCTTCAGTCCGGCGGCGATTTGGTGCAGAAAGAAATCACTTTGGTTGAAATCAAGACGAACTAACACGGAGAGTGACAACATGAAGGCAATATGGAAATTGGGATTAGGTTCGCTGCTGCTGTGGAATGCGGCTGTTCCGGCAGGTGCATGGGCTGCCGATTCCGGCAAGCAGGTACATATCGAGCTTACACTCGGGCAGGATGTCCTTAAAGTGAATAATGAAGCGATCACTGTGGAAAAGCCGTATATTTCGAACGGATCGACATTGGTTCCGCTGCGGGTTATCACAACAGCCTTCGGCGCGGTACTGACTTGGGATTCGGAGACAAAGACGGTAGGACTGAAGAGCGGTCAAACTTCCTTGTCTCTTCAAATCGGCAGTACGACAGCCACAGTAAACGGTGTGCAGGAAACATTGGAGGCCGCGCCGGAGCTTCAAAACGGCACGACGATGGTGCCATTGCGATTCATCTCCGAAAAATTCGGGGCTAAGGTAGCTTATGATGATGCTACTAAGCAGATCACTATTACAGGATCTGCCGAGGCTTCTTCTGGCGGAAGCAGTATCGATACGGATCTCGGCAAGACTCAGATCGGGAACAGCTATTATGGCTGGTCCATGAAATATCCGACCGGCCTGATCAAGGATTACCAGAGCTTCCAGGAGGATTTTGTCGGCTTTGAAGATGCAGACGGCGAATTCCGCATGAGCGTGCAGGCAGAAACGGGCGTCACCGAGAACATGTCCGAGGATGCGCTGATTAGCCGCTTATCCGATGAAACGGAAGGGAAAGTCCTCAAAAAGACCTTTGTAAAACAAGGTCAAATGCCATACGCACTCATCGTAACCCAAGATGATGACGGGGTATTCGAACATAGAGCATACCAGAGCGGGGACCGTCTATACATTCTTATTTTTTATGTGGAGAAAGAGGAAGATTACAAGAACCCTGCCAAATACAGCAAGTATCAGAATTTGCTGGACAGCTTCCAAGTGAAGTTCAACTCGAGTGACAGCACGGTAAAGGACCTGTCTACGGTAAAAAACGGCTATCGGACCTACACAGATGAAACGTACGGCTATTCCTTGAAACTGCCAGCGGACTGGGAGAAGGCCGAAAACCAGGACGATGAAATTCTCTTCTATGACCCGAAGAAGAGCAAGTTCATCACAATGACGATTTCGTCCAAAGCGGACAAGGATTCACTTCAGCCTTGGGTTGACCGGGTGGCGAAGCGATTTGAAGACATGTTTGTTGCCGATTACCGAAAGATGGATGCCCAGCGCAGCACGACGGTGGACGGCAATCCGGCTGTAGCCCTCCGTTCCAAGACTACGATCGACAAAAAGAGCTGGTCGGCCGTGGAGAATGTATTTTTCATCAAAGGCAATTATAAATATCAAATTCATTTTGATTTCGAGAAAGAAGCTGATCTTTCCGAGATGCTGATAAAGGATACGCTGAATTCCCTTAAGGTTACGCAGCCATCCTCGTCCATCGGTGATCTGAAAGATGCGGCGGATGCGGACCGTTCGCAAACGAGCTTGGTCCGAAACAAAGCATATGGTTTTCATGTGACGGTTCCTGCTCACTGGAAACAGAACAGTTCGGCTGAATCGAACATGCTTCAGTTCGGAACAGGAGTAGGCAAGTTCAGCGTGTTGGCATATGAGGATGTCGGTGTTACGCCTCAGGAAATGATCACCCACTTGAAAAATGCCATCAAGGAAGAAGACGAAGTAGAGATCAAGGATATCGAAAGTAAATCCGAAACCATTGCCGGAGTGAACGCTCATTGGAATGTTTTCGAAGCTGGGATGACAACTTCGATTGTATGTGTCTTTGAGAAAGACGGAACGACCTATGTGGCTCATGGCTACCAGCCAAATGCGCTGTACACCGAAACTCTTAAAAAACAGATTAAAGCTGCGATTCTGTCCATTCAGGTTCCATAAGAAGGAAACAGCAACCCCTGCCCGCTCTCCGGAGCGGGTTTTTGCGTTGTTACCCGCCCCCGCAATGCCCCTGCCGGCACAGGTGTGTTTTTTCTTAGTAAGAATGGGTAAACATAGTATGTATGCCGCTGTGCTACGGAGAGAACGAAAAGCCGCAAGGGAACATGGGTGGTCCCAAACACTGTTACCAGAAGGAGACATCGCTTATGAAACTAACGCCGGAACAGCGAGTGACACTGCATGGCTTCAATAATCTCACGAAATCGCTCAGCTTCAACATGTACGACATCTGCTTCACGAAGACCAAGGAAGAACGCGAAGCCTACATTGAATATATCGATGAACAGTACAATGCCGACCGGCTGACCAAAATTCTGAAGAATGTGGCGGAGATTATCGGCGCGCATGTGCTTAACATCGCGAAGCAGGATTATGTGCCCCAGGGGGCGAGCGTCACGGTGCTCGTATCCGAAGGGCCGGTCGTCGAGGTGCCGACGGAGTCGTTCGAGGAGTCGCCGGGGCCGCTGCCGTCCACGGTCGTGATGCAGCTCGACAAGAGCCATATCACGGTGCATACGTACCCCGAGTATCATCCGGACGAGGGGATCAGCACCTTCCGGGCGGACATCGACGTATCGACCTGCGGGGAGATTTCGCCGCTGAAGACGCTGAATTATCTCATCCATTCCTTCGATACGGACATCATGACGATCGATTACCGTGTGCGCGGCTTCACGCGGGATATTCACGGGCACAAGCTGTTCATCGACCACGAGATCAGCTCCATCCAGAACTATATCCCGGAAGAGATCAAGGATATGTACGACATGATCGACGTGAATGTGTATCAGGAGAACATCTTCCACACGAAGTGCAAGCTCCGGGAATTCGATCTCGACAACTATCTGTTCGGTTATACGAAGGACAAGCTGACGAAGCAGGAACAGGAGCAGATCGCGGACCGGCTCAAGACGGAGATGGACGAGATCTACTACGCCAAAAACATCTCCTTCGTCGGCAGCTGATCTGCGCTGCAGAAATCACGTACAGCCCGTCTCCAATTAGGGAGAGGGGCTGCTTCGCATGTCAGAATGACAAAAATAATGAAGTTTGGCCCGAAAAAGTCAAGAAGAAGGAAGAAACGGAAGATGACTTGCTATAAAATGAAAGCGTTAACATCTGATTGTTAACATAACTAAAATGCAAGCCGCCACCCATTACCGCTACTAGGAGGTTTTTACGTGAATCGTCGATTCCAATGGGCCGGGGGGAGAGCCCCATTCCTGCCGCTCTCCTGCGCCGCCGTGCTTCTGACGATGTCTGCCTGCTCTTCAGGCGCCGGTTCCTCAAGCTCATCCCCGCAGGAAGGAGCGGCGGACCCGAACAAGCCGTTTGAGCTCAGCATCATGACGGTGCTGCATACGCCCGAGGTGCCGAATGACAAGGTGCTCAGCCGAATCGAGGAGAAGACGAACACGAAGCTGAAGATCAGCTGGGTGCCGAACGGCTCTTATGAGGAAAAGGTCAACTCGGCGATCGCCACCGAAACCCTGCCGATGGCGGTCTATGTCGGTAATGTCGCGATCTACAATAACTTCAAGAGCGCGCTGCGGGACGGACAGTTCTGGGAGATCGGCCCGTATCTCAAGGATTACAAGTACCTCAGCAACCTGGACCCTGCGGTTCTCAAGAACAGCGCCGTCGACGGCAAAATCTACGGCGTGTATCAGGCGACTCCGCTGTCCAGGCAGGGCGTGATCTACCGCAAGGACTGGGCGGACAAGCTGGGGCTGCCTGCGCCGCAGACTCTGGATGATCTCTATACGATGATGAAGGCGTTCAAGGAGAAGGACCCGGACGGCGACGGCAAAGCGGATACGTTCGGACTCGCCGACCGCAGCGACCTCGTCTACGGCGCGTTCAAGACGGTCTCCTCTTACTTCGGCACGCCGAACTATTGGGGCGAGAAGGACGGCAAGCTGCAGCCGGAGTTCATGTTCCCTGCCTATCTCGATACGATGAATTTCTTCAAGAAGCTCGTGGACGAGGGGCTGATCAACCGGGATTTCTCGGTGACAAGCAAATCGGACCACGAAGCCTTCTTCAAATCCGGCAAGGCCGGCGTCTACATCGGCTGCATCTGCGCGGCCCCCGGCTATGAGCGCGATATGGCGAAGACGATGCCGGAGACGAAGCTTGATGTGGTCAACCGGATCACGGGCCCGACCGGCAAGCAGGAGGTATGGTCCGTACCGGGCTACGGCAACATGGTGCTGTTCCCCAAATCCGCAGTCAAGACCGAAGCGGAACTGAAAAAGGTGCTGTCGTTCTTCGACGGTCTGATGAATCCCGAAGTCTACAATCTCGTCAACTACGGGATCGAAGGCGAGCACTATGAAGTGGTGGACGGCAAGGCGAAGATCCCGACCGACGCGGCGAAGGTGGCCGTGAACGACCGGGAGGTCCGGCCGCTGCTCAGCCTGCGGGTAGGCGGTCCGGAGACGGTGGCGGGGCTGAAGCCGCTGGTTGAGAATCCGCTGCAGAAGAAGACTGACGACAGCATGGAGGACAACAACAAGATCCTGATCACCGACCCGACCGCCGCTTTCAGCTCTCCGACGAAGGACAAGAACGGGGTTCCCCTCGGGCAGATCATCACAGATGCGACGTACCAGTACATCATGGGCAAGATCGACGAGAAGGGCTTCCAGGCCGCGGTAGACAAGTGGCGCAAGGAGGGCGGCGACGCCATCATCTCCGAGTACAACGAGCAGTACGCGAAGTTCAAGTAACCGCCCGAGCGGCTCAGCCGGTGCAGGTGCGGACACCCAAAAGATCGCCCTTCCACAGTGGAGGGGCGATCTTATTTTTAATAATATAAAAGAGCGGAGCCGTTTATCTTGATACGGGCCGGCTGCACGCCGGAGGTTCAGTTCAGGTTGTTCAGGAACAGGGTGGCATTGAGGTACCGGCGGGCCATGGAGTGGAAGTACGCCGTCTGGACGGAGATCATCGCAATGAACAGCATGTTGCGCACCGCTTCCCGCTGCTGCGGGTTCAGGTGCTCCATGGCGCAGGCATACTGGTCCGCCTTCTGGCGGATCGTGAGCTCCGTAAGCAGGTCGTGGTTGCGCCGGCCGGCCACATGGCCCTGTACGTCCATGAGCTGGTCGTCGTTGGCGTCAAGCTCCTCGAACAGCCGCGAGTACGCGGCATACAGGTCGACAGGGCCCAGCAGATCGTCCGTCTCGTCCTCCGGCTTCTGGAAGATAATCTCGAAGAGCCGGCGGATCGATTCGAAGTCAAGGCAGTGCTTCAGGTCGTCGATGATGAAGAGCATGGCCGCCTGGTCGATCGAATATTTTTTGCCAACTTTGGGCGATCCTAAGAAATCTTTAAAATCCCGCTTCACCCAGTTCTGCATGGATGTGATGGACATATGGGTATATTCGATGCCGCTGCCGAGGGAGACGATCTCCTGCAGGGAGAAGCCTTCCACGCGTTCGGTCTTGATCATTTTCTCGAGCACCGGGGTCAGCTGCGTCGACAGGAAGGCGGACAGCGAAGCGCCGTGCTGCACCTCGGTGCGGTGGTTCTTCTTCCAGGCTTCCTGAAGGACCGTCAGCGGTGTAGCGGCAGCCGATTTTCCTTTCAGCGAGAGGAGAATAATCGCCATTTCTTTTCGGGTCAGAGTGAACGTCTCCATAACAATCTCCTCTTTTCAGCAGTTTGTCGGGTGTGACGAGTTCATTTGAACCCATCATAAATCCTCAGCAATCCTTTGTCAAAGTGAGTCAGCGAGCGAACGGGGGGTGTTTAGTCCTCACGCTTCTCCAAGAAGCCTGAATTAGGGGGCAAGAGGTCCAAAATGACCGTTGGAGGTTTGCTGCTCGCTGCGATATAATGAGTTCATAAGAACTCTTTCGAGTTGAGGTCTTAAAATCCAATTTTCGAGGAAGGTTGATATGGCCTTAAATTTGTTTCTTGTAGCCCTTCTTATTTTGCTCACGGCCTTTTTCGTCGCTACCGAATTTGCGATCATTCGTCTCCGGAGCTCCCGTGTGGACCAGCTGATCGTTGAGGGACGGAAAAATGCGGTTGCTGTGCAAATGGTTCAGCGCAATCTGGACGGATACTTATCCGCGTGCCAGCTGGGGATTACGATCACCGCGCTCGGACTGGGATGGCTGGGAGAACCGACCGTAGAAGCGCTGCTTCACCCTATTTTTGATAGGTTCGGGCTCTCCGAAGAGCTCGCGACGCCGATCTCATTTTTGGCGGCTTTCGTGATCATGACGTATATCCACGTGGTGTTCGGGGAGCTTGCGCCGAAGACGTTCGCCATTCATAAGGCGGAAGCGATCTCTCTGATGCTCGCACGGCCCATCATGATTTTCTATAAGATCATGTACCCTTTTATCTGGCTGCTGAACGGTTCGGCCAATGCGATGGTCCGGGCATTCGGCCTGAAGCCGGCCAAGGAACATGAAGAAGCGCACTCCGAGGAAGAAATCCAGATCATCGTATCCGAAAGCTTCCAGAGCGGGAAAATCAATCAGTCCGAGTACGGCTACGTGAATCGCATCTTCGCCTTTGACGATATGCTGGCCCGGGAGATTATGGTGCCCCGCACGGATATGATCTGCTTATATACAAACCATACGCTCGAGGAGAATCTGGAGATCATCCGCCGCGAGCAGTACACCCGCTTCCCTGTTGCCAAGGAGAGCAAGGACAACATTATCGGGATGATCAACACGAAGCAGTTTTTCCTGAAATACGACAACCATCCGGAAACCTTCGACTTCGCCTCGCTGGTTCATCCGGTGCTGACAGTGCCCGAGTATATGCCGGTCAATAAACTCCTGACGCGGATGCAGAAGGAGCGGGTGCATATCGCTCTGCTTGTCGACGAGTACGGGGGAACCTCCGGACTGATCACGATGGAAGACATTCTGGAAGAAATCGTCGGCGAGATCCGCGACGAGTTCGATGCGGACGAAGCCAAGGAGATTGAGAAGCTGGGCGAGGCCCACTACATCTTCGACGGCAAGGTGTCGCTGACGGAAGTGAACGACCTGCTGGGCAGCCATCTCGACAACGAGGATGTGGATACGATCGGGGGCTGGCTCTTCGCGGCGAACTCCGAGATCAAGGTGAACGAACCCTGGATCAACCATGGTCTGGAATTCATTGTCCACAAGAAGGACAGCTACCGCATCCGCCGGGTGGAGATCCGCAGAGCGGACCAGCTGGCCGTGGTGGAGCCCGAGGCGGAATTTTCGGAAGTGTAGAATGGTAAACGGCAATCGCCCTCTACTCTGCCTACTTGGCAGGGGGGAGGGCGATTTTCTTTATGATCTATACAATGCGTCGATATTGCACTTTCTTGCGCCTATGGTTTTTTCATCTGCTTCACCCATAATCAAATGAAGTGATTATGTTTGGATGAAGGAGCGGCATGATAAAATTGGAACCGCCGACAGAGGTTTCCACAATCATCGAGTCCAAGGGATCAAGCCTTGGAATGACACCGTTAGAATGCTTCAGCTGGAAAGATGCCGTCTCTGGGAAAGGGGAGCAGTATAAGCAAAGCCTGGACTAGCCGACAACCAAGAGCCGCGAAACACGCGAAGGAAAGTGAGTCGATCCAAATCGCTTCAATAAGCAGACAGTAGTTTTTTGAAATGTAAGCGCATAACAAAGGGGTGGGATCGTTTTTTCTCCGGTTTTTTACAAAATCATGATTCTGTGCTCGCATGAACGAAAATACCGATTGGGAGACGGAGGGAACTCCAAACTGTCAGGTCAAGTCATGGACTGGGATTGGAAAATAAGAAGGAGTGAGTTCATTGGGTACAAAAGCAGGATCCCGCAGCAAATCAATATGCGCATTCTTTTTAACTCTTCTTATGGTTTTTTCGGCGGTCGTCTTGCCGGCTCCGGGGCATGCAGCGTCATCAGACAGCACGCAGGCCCGTCAGGCGGAATATCTGAACCGGGGTTTGGTGGCGGTGCTGGTCGATAACGGCGTCTTCTTAAGCTGGCGCTATTTGAATACGGATCCGAATGAAATCGCTTTTAATGTGTACAAGAACGGAAAAAAGGTGAATGCGGCGCCTATTAGCGGCTCGACCAACTATGTTGACACGACCGGCGCCGACAGTTCCGAGTACCAGATTTCCACGGTGATCGCCGGTAAGGAAGAAATGCAGCCGGAAACCGTTTCCGTCTGGCATAACAAATACCTGCCTATCCCGCTGGTTAAACCGGCCGATGGCAGAACCAAGGATGGCGGCACTTATTCCTACACAGCCAGCGACGCGTCCGTGGCGGATGTGGACGGTGACGGTGAGTTTGAAATTGTCTTTCTCTGGAACCCGAGCAACATGAAGGACAATTCCCATGCCGGCTATACCGGCAATGTGTTTATTGACGCCGTCGAACTGGACGGAACCAGGCTCTGGCGTATCGATCTGGGTGTCAACATCCGTGCTGGCGCGCATTATACGCCATTCATGGTGTACGACTTGGATGGCAACGGCAAAGCCGAAGTCGTCGTCAAAACGGCGGACGGCACGAAGGACGGCAAAGGACAAGTGATCGGCGACGGCACCAAGGATTACCGCAACGAGAGCGGATATATCCTGTCGGGCCCGGAATATCTCACGCTGTTTGACGGTCAAACCGGAGCAGCCGTTTCCACGGTGAATTACGATCCTCCAAGAGGCGATGTGAGCGCGTGGGGCGACGGTTACGGCAACCGCGTGGACCGTTTCCTTGCCGCTGTCGCTTATTTGGATGGCGTGAAGCCAAGCGTCATCATGACCCGCGGCTATTATACGCGCACCGTGCTGGCTGCTTATGACTTTGCCGGCGGCCAGTTGGTAAATCGCTGGATATTCGACACGAATGAAGCAGGCGAACAGTACGAAGGTCAAGGCAATCACGGCTTAAGCGTACTGGATGTCGACGCCGACGGGAAAGACGAGATCATGTTCGGCGCGCTGGCGATTAACGATGACGGAACCTTGATGTACAGCACCGGACTCGGCCACGGCGATGCGATGCATGCAGGCAAGCTCGATCCGGCGAGGGACGGCTACCAGGTGGTAAGCGTGCATGAACACACCACTGCCCAATACGGCCTTGAGATGCGGGATGCCGCAACGGGCGACATTCTTTGGGGTGAGTATACCGGCATAGACACCGGCCGCGGCATGTCGGCGGATATCGACCCGACCTATCCGGGTTACGAATCCTGGGCCGCTACCATTGTCGACGGGCAGATCGTCCCCGTAACCAATGGCTATTCGGCAGGCGGAAATGTCATTTACAGCAAGGAAGAAGCGCCGAAAAGCGCCAACTTTGCGATCTGGTGGGACGGAGACCTTGGCCGGGAGCTGTTCGATCATGTATGGGATAGCAGCACCTCCAAAGGAGTCCCGGTCGTTTACAAATGGGATTACCAAAACAAAAAGCTGAATGAAATCTTCAGAGCGGAAGGCGCTTTGACCAATAACAGTACCAAAGGCAATCCGGCGATTCAGGCGGATATCCTAGGAGACTGGCGCGAGGAAATTCTGCTGCGGAGCGAAGACAGCACGGAATACAGGCTGTATTCGACGACCATTCCTACGGCTTACCGGATTCCCGCGCTGATGCAGGATCCTGTATACCGCTTGGGTGCGGCCTGGCAGAACGCGGGTTACAATCAGCCGCCTCACACGGGATTTCATATCGGTTTCGGCGCGGCAGACTTCCCTAAAGCGAATATGGATCTCACGGGCGGCAGAGCAGTGACGGAGCAGGTCTACCACTTTGATTTCGGTACGGAAACGGAGGCCGGTACAACCGTTGTGCAGGATACGTACTACACGGCAGGCACAGGCTACGGGTTCGAGAATACAAGCGGCATTACCGTGGGCGCCGGCCAGGTGACCTTACCGGAGAATGCCAAATTTGCGGTTGATTTACCGAATGCCAATTATAAGGTGACGGTCAAGCTCGGCGATGATGCGCAAGACTCCAACGTGGGCGTCAAGTCGGAATATGTTCAGAAGCTGGCCGTATCGAATGTGAAAGCGGGAGAGCCTCTCGTCTATTCCTATGACATCGCACTGGTGGACGGTCAGCTGGAATTCATCTTCTCCGGCTCGTCTATTCATGTGCAGGAAATCATCCTTGAGAAGTATCCGGAGAAAACGCCGGGCGTCTCCAAGACGATCTATATGGCCGGCGATTCGACGATGCAGTCTTACAGCGCCATGCAGGCTCCGCAGGAAGGCTGGGGGCAGCAGTTCGGCTCTTATTTCGCCAATGGCGTCGTAGTCGAGAATCACTCGATCGGCGGCAGAAGCAGCAAGTCCTTCATGGTTGACGGCCGGCTCGATACGATACTGCGCGAGATCAAGCCGCAAGACTTCTTCTTCATTTCCTTCGGTCATAACGATGCCAGCGCCGGAATTCCGGAGCGTTATGCGTCTCCGGAGGACTATAAAACCTACCTGGCCCGCTATGTCAACGGCGCCAGACAGCGCGGCGCGACGCCGATACTTCTTACGCCGGTAGGGCGCAGAGATTTCAATACGATCACCCAGGAGTTTAATGTAAGCTTCCCGGAATATGTTAAAGCCGCCAAAGAAGTGGCGGAGGAGCTCCAGGTGCAGCTTGTTGATTTGAGCCAGTTAAGCATCGCCCATTACAATAAGATCGGCCTGGCCGCTTCTGAGAAGCTCTTCTTATATGCGAATCCGGGCGAATATCCGAAATACCCGAATGGCGTGAGCGATAACACGCACTTCAGCGGATATGGCGCACAGGTCATTGCCGGATTGGTTGCGGGAGCGGTCAAACCGCTGAATCTAAGCATATCACCGTACGTCATTAATCCGGATCTCGTCGAGCCGGAGCCGGAGCCGGAAATCCAGCTCTATGAGGAGAACTTCGAGGGCGATCCTGCCGCGATCCAATATGCGATGGTGAATGCCGCGGGGATCTCGGGAACGATGACGGGGACGGTCGTGGAGCAGAACGGAAACAAGGTGCTGTCCGTTACCGGCGGCGGATCCGGAAACCGTGCCAAAGTGTTCCGTTTGTTCGATGCGGTGAACGGCGATGTGGTCCGTGTGAATTTCGACTGGCATTCGGGCAATGTGGGCGCTTTCCCATCCGAAGGGCATTTGTCGCTGATGGACGCGAATGAGAATGTAATCTTGACCCTGTACACCACCAGCGGTACGAACACGCGGATCGGTTATTACCCGGGCCTTTACACCGCCAGCTACGGTACGGGCAGCACGGCCATTCCGGATGGCGGCGTAACCACTAACGTTTATAAAAACCAGTGGGTTAACGTGGATGCCGCCATTCACTTTGCCGAGAAGAAGATCGATTTGACACTGACGAGCTTGACGGACCCGAACGTCACCCAGACGATCAAGGGTATTCCGATGAGCTCCGGAACTGCCTACACCGATAATGTGAGGGGGATGCGGTTCCTCGGTACGAGAAAAAGCGGCGGAGGAACGCTGAGCTGGACCACCCAGATCGACAATGTGTGGATGGAAGGCACGAAGCTTACGCCGACTGCAGGCGATCAGACGGCCTTGATTGCGCTGCATGAAGAGGTCAAAGCCTTGGATCTGTCGGCCTATACCGAACACTCCACTGCCGTGCTGAACCGGGCTTTGGCGGCTGCCGAGGCGATCATAGGCACGGAAGCCGCCCAGGCTCAGGTGGATCATGTGTTTAACATGCTGACGGTCGCGAAGGAGTCGCTGACAAGCGAACCGACAGGCGACATCAGTGAGTACCAATTCGACTTTGGCTCCGGAGCTGCGGCCGAAGGTTATCTCAAGGTAGACGACAAAAGAGCGTATGTGGAAGGGAATGGCTACGGATTTGCCGATACCTCTCTAACCCTGGACGCCAACCGCGAGACCGGGAATGCGCTGACGGAGGATTTCACCCGCATCAACGGCACCTCCTTCCTGGTGGAGATGAAGCCGGCGAATTACCGCATCACGATGACAATTGGCGATGCGCAGGAGGCTACGAACGCCGGTGTGACGGTAGAGCAGATGGCGAAAGTGCCGGTTACATCGATACCAGCGGGGGAATTCAAGGAAATCACCTATGACATTGCGCTGATTGACGGCGTATTCAACTTTGACTTCTCGGGCAACACTCCGAAGATCAATGCGCTGAAAATTGAACGCCTGCCTGACAACGGCGCGGGCGAAAAGCCGGTAATTTATTTGGCGAGTGATTCTACGGTTGCGAGCTATGCGGAAAGCTATCGCCCGCAAGCCGGATGGGGCGAAACGCTGGGAGCCCACTTCGATTTGGATCAGGTCCGCATCGATAACCGGGCGGTCGGCGGGCTCAGCAGTAAAACCTTCCTGGTGGGCGGATATTTGAACGAAATTCTGCTTGGCATCCATGCTGGCGATTATCTGTTCATGCAGTGGTCTCATAATGATTCCACGCCTTCGCGTCCGGAGCGATACCTAACGCCGGAGCAATTTAAGGATTATTTGAAAGCTTATATCAACGGTGCCGTGCAGCGAGGAGCGACCCCGGTTCTGGTGACGCCGGTGAACAGGCGTGACTTCACGGGTGAAACCTTGAACAAGAGCTTCCCGGAATACGTTCAGGCGATGAAAGAAACGGCGCAAGAAACCGGAACCCTCCTCATGGATCTGAATCAAGCCAGCTGGGAATATTTTCAGGAGCTTGGACCTGAGGGGACCAAAGACATCTTCATGTGGGTAGACGGAAAAGAGGACAACACGCATCTGCAGATGAACGGCGCCATCAAGGTAGCCGAGCTGGTGGCGGGGCTGGTGAGAGAGCTGAATATTCCGCTTGCTGCCTTTGTCAAGCCGTCGGATCAGGAGGCACCGCAAACAACCGCGACAGCGGAAGGGGAATCGCATAACGGCTGGTATACTTCGCCGGTGCAGGTAACCTTGAGCGCCATTGATGAAGGTTCCGTAGTCGAAGCGACCTACTATCAGATCAATCATGGGGAAATGATGACGGGTACGGGGGTGCTCCTGAACGAGGAGGGAGAACATACCGTTACTTACTGGAGCGTCGACGAGGCAGGGAACAAGGAGGCAGAGCAGTCGTTACCCGTGCGAATCGACCTTGCCCCTCCAACCATTGACGTCCAAGGGCAAACCGAGTATACGATCGATCAGCAGGTTGAGATTACCTACACGGCTTCCGATACAGCGTCCGGCGTTGACAAGCCGACCGGCGTACTGCTGAATGTCCCGGCTTATACGCTGGAGCCAGGCCCACATCAGGTAACCGCTGCGGTTTACGATCGGGCAGGACGGGAGCAGAGCGTCGATTTCAGCTTCGGGGTTATGGCCACCTTCGATAGCTTGGCTGAACTTACGCTTGGCTTCGCTGCCGAAATCCCAGGACCCGAACTCGGAAAAGATTGCACAGCAGCTCGTTAGTCTGCTGGAGCAGGCTGAACAATCGGCGAAGGCGCGTGAAGGAGCAAAGGCTCGCCAGCTCTTGGAGGCGTACAGCAATCAAGTCAATAAGAATAGGGATAAGGTATTCACGACTGCACAGGCTGATACTCTCATCAAGTGGGCATCTTGGCTTCGACAGATGACGCCGCTTGCGAAGAGCGCCCCCGGCACGCCGGTATTGTCCGATAATAACGGTCACGATACGGGTCTGGAAGACGGGGATTATACGGTTACGATGAATCTCTGGTGGGGCAACAACGGAACCCAGTTCAAGCTGTACGAGAATGGGAAGCTGATCAACCAAACAGCGCTGGCTGACGAGTCTCCGTCCGCCCAGTCCGTGAAGACGGACATTACCGGCAGGAAGAATGGCACTTATGTCTATACTTGCGAACTGATCAATTCCCTCGGCGCGACGCCATGCGCTCCGCTGACTGTGAACGTCACGGATGCCTCTCCGGGGCAGGCGGTTTTGTCCCATGATAACTGGGATGGCGACGGCAGCTTTAACGTCAGCATGAATCTCTGGTGGGGCACGAACGCTTCGGAGTACGCGCTCTACGAGAATGGGATACTGATCGATACGCAGTCTTTGGAAGCTCGTACGCCTGACGCCCAATTAGCTGTCACGGCAATCGTTGATAAGGCACCGGGCACTTATGTATACGAGGCCGTATTAAGCAACCAAGCGGGCGAAACCAGAACCGCAAAAATGACCGTCACCGTACAAGAGTAATAAGTACGACTCTACAGGAAAACAGATGGCTCCAAGCAGAGCAGCTCAAGTTGGGCTGCTCTGTTTGGGCTGAGGAGATAAGAGGCGCTCAAGGTGCGGCGGTGAAACGCGGGAAGAGAGTGAAGAACCAAGGTTCTGTTAATGAAATGGAGACAACAGAACGCGGAAAAGACGGTGCTTTTACACAACCGTCTCTCCAGAAGGCCTGCCTATGGGTTGCTGTGGACCGGCGGTGATCCGACAACACTACAGTATATGAAAATCTATCAACAGCAGAATGTGTGAGAGACTGTGCACAAAGACACATTTTCAAGCACTGTCCAAACCGGACAAGCGAAGAATCCCATAAACTGCATTATGCTTAACCGGAAGGAGGCGGCAGCTATGGGTTATGGTGCAGGTTGTGGCGGATTCACGAGCACAGGGGTTATTCTGGTTCTTTTCATCCTGCTTGTGATTGTTTCTACTGCATTTGTCATCTGAGTCACATCACATGCGCCCAATTGGGTACGAAGCCGGGACGGAGGTCCCGGCTTTTTGTTCAAGTATGCGCGTACATAAAGGATGGCGAAGCCGTTTTTCTCACTTGGTGATTGCGGTGAGGTTTATGACGCGGAAGAAGTATCCGTCCTGCCTCCGTAGACGAAGTGCTCGAGGGAGGCCAGAGCCGCCTCGCTCAGCGGCCCTGAGTTGTCGAAGTGCAGCACGGACGACGGAGGAAGCGGCCAGCGGATCTCCCGCGGGGCGAGAGAACCCCGGAATTCGTCCCAATGCGCGAGCTTCCACAGGTCGAGCTCCGAGCTGCGGGCGCAGAGCCGCTCCCTGTACGCTTCCTCGGAAGGGAGCGAGACCAGCACGACGCGGACCTCTATGGATTCCAGGGTGGCGCCGATGCGCGCCAGCTCGTCTGCAATCCAGTCCCCGTCCCCGGTTTCCTTGGTGAAGGGACCAACGACCACGGCATCGATGCCGAGCTCCAGGTTCTCGAGCGCCGCATCCATCGTGATGCGGTAACCGAGGTCCCGGCAGCGAACCTTGTACTCCGCGGAATCGCGGTCGGCCGGGTCGAGGCCGGAGATCTCCATAATCTTCTCGGCAGCGGGGCGCAGCAGGGTGTCCATATCGAAGAAAGCGGCCCGGCGCCTGGCGGCCAGCTTCTTGGCCAGGGTGGTTTTGCCTGCGGCGGCGGGGCCGAGGAAAAAGGTTAACTTCGGCATAAGGCGGCTCCTTGATCGATGAGATGAGTGCACTTGGCTCTGTTCTGGAAGGTCATACAGCTTCTATTATAAGCCGGGGCTGCGCCCGGGTCCAAGCCTGCTTTGACGCACCCGATCCCCGCCGGCTGTTCCCTGCCCGACGAAAGCGAAGTACGGCCTGCCTCTGACACAGGGTCAGCGGCAGGCCGTCTCCTTACCCGTTCGCAGGTGTGCTCCCCGCGGCGGCCGGCAGGTACCGGTCGATGATCGCCTGATAGCCGGCCTTGGACCGGAGGCCGACCAGTTTCTCAACAGGCTCGCCGTTCTTGAAGAGAATCACCGTCGGCATGGACATGACGCCGTAAGCCGCCGCCGTCTCCGGCGACTCGTCGCAGTCCAGCTTCAGGATCGACAGGCTGGAGCCGTAGGCCTCCCCGAGCTCATCGAGGATCGGGAGCAGGGTCCGGCAGGGCGGGCACCAGACGGCGCCGAAGTCGAGCAGCGTCAGGGCGTGGGAGCGAATCTGCTCGTCTGCATTCGTATCATTCACATTCACGGGTTTCATGTAGGGTTTCCTCCATTCAAGATGGTTTGCTGTTCCTCGCGGATCGCTTCAATGCGCTCGACGAGGTTGGAACGTATGCGGGTAAGCAGCTCGATCTGCTCGTTCATCTCCGCGAGCTTCTTCTCGTACACGGGAAGCACCTCCGCGCAGAAGGCCTCCTTGTTCTTCATGACACACTGCAGGAATCCTGCGATCTGCTCGGTCGTCAGCCCGAGACTGAGATAGAACTGCACGGTTCGTACCTGCTCCGCGGCGAACGGGCTATATTCCCGGTACCCGTTAGCCATGCGAACAGGCTGGATCAGTCCCTGCTCTTCGTAATAGCGCAGGGAGCGGATGCTGACGCCCGTTGTGCTGGACAGCTCTCCGATTCGCACCCGGCGGCGCCTCCTTTCCTCGTGGGGTACCCCCAGTATAAACCATGACATGGATGTGAGGGTCAAGAGGTTTTCTGCAGAGGGGGGGATGTATTCCTCTTCATGGGAATATTAAGGGAATTTAATCCAGTAGGAGAAAAGGATATGGTACGATTGGGATGGGGTTCGTCGACACTTCGATTATGGAGGCTGAAGACGAATGGCAACTGCGGAAGGAAGATTGATTTTCGGTACGAGAGGCAATGATGTGATTACGGCTGCGGCCAAGGACAGGGTTCCGGATCATCACGCGCTCGAACATTTATGACAGCAGAGACGGTTTACTCAGCGGAGGCATGGGCAAGGATCGGTATGAGATCTATTATCGTGCCTACGGGGGTTCGAATAGGATCCGCGAAGCGGGTATGGCGGGGGAGACGGATACGGTCTTCATAGGTGAAACCTACGCGCCATTGAACACTTCTTTGACAAAGGCGCATACCGTGTGGAACGCTTCGAATTCGGGAGCGGTACCATCCTGACGGATACGCAGGTCGAGCAGATGGTGCAGGCCATGGCTGCGGTTCCCGGGGGCGGGGACGCCACGGAAGCCGGCGGGCCGGCCGGTGAAGCGCAGGACCTTCTGCTTGCTGCCGGGGACTCCGCGCTTATCGGCTAAACCTTGTATATCTTTACAATAGAGAAGCGCCGGTCCTCCATGGGAGGCCGGCGCTTTTGTCACTGTGCATGGGCAAGTCTGGGGCATGACTTAACGGCAGGGCTGATACCGGTAATCCACCTGACGGCGGGTCCGGTTAATAATGGCGAGCCGCCCGCGGATGACCGCGAACGTGTACAGGATCGTGACATTCCCGGAGGGGTCACCGGACAGCACGGCCCGTACGGCGATGCGGGAGGACGTGCGGCGGATGACCGCCAGGGAGACGACACGGTCAGGCACAGGGCCCGGGTCGCCGACCGGTACGTACAGCGCTCCGCGGTAGCGCAGCGTTCTCAGGTTGCAGAGCAGAATCCGGCTGAGGCTGGGCCCGAAGTAGCGGCGGAAGAAAGCGAAGATCTTCGCCCGCGTATTGAAGCGGGTGGGCAGCTGTCGGTACTCGTTGCCGCCGATCGTGATGAGCCGCCCGCTGAGAGAGGAGTCGAAGACAATGAACCAGAGCGCTTCGGCCCGGTTGATGAAGTTGCGAAGCGTGGTTGCCGTATACGGCAGAAGAGCCATAAGGCTTCACCTCCTGCGTTATTCTATGAAACTATGAGTTCCCATGTCCGGGCCGGGGTCGTAGGATAGAGCCGATTTTTTAGTTTTGCGGCGATTGTGGTAGGATGGGAACCAACATAGGCAGAACACTTGGGCCTGATCAAGTACGGGAGGGGTGGAACCTTGAAAAGGGAACCGATCTATGTCGAGATCACAATGAACACGGAGATGGAGAAGCTGTGGGAGCATACCCAGTCACCCCAGCTGCATCAGCAGTGGGACCTGAGGTTCTCGGAGATCCGCTATCTGCCGAAGACGGAGGAGGGCGAACCGCAGCGCTTTCTGTACCGCACGCGGATCGGGTTCGGGCTGTCGATCGCAGGTGAAGGCGAAACGATAGGGACAACAGAAAAGAACGGGGTGAAGACCTCCGTGCTGAAGTTCTCCTCCGGCCAGGCGGTCTCGCTGATCCGGGAAGGGGCGGGATTCTGGAGGTACGTGCCGGAGGCGGATGGAAGGATCCGCTTCTTGACCCGCTATGATTATCAAACGCGCTTCGGGGCGTTCGGGAGGCTGCTGGACCGATTCGTGTTCCGGCCCTTGATGGGCTGGGCGACCGCCTGGAGCTTCGACTGCCTGAGATTGTGGCTCGAGAGAGGCATCCCTCCGCACCTGTCAGCGGCCAGGGCCCTGACCCACGCCGTCTGTCTTGCGGTGCTGTCGTTCGATTGGATCTACCAGGGGGTCGTGCCGAAGCTGATCTACCCGAATTCGGGAGAGCTGGAGATTCTGCGAAGCACGGGGTGGTTCTCCGGCAGCGAGCTGGAGGTCATCCGGCTGATGGGCGCGGCCGAGGCGGGATTCGGCCTGCTGACGCTTGCCGCCGGCAGCCGGTACGGCCACCTCGTCTACTGGCTCCATATCATCCTGCTGACCGGGCTCGGGTTGAGTGCCGCAGGCCATCCCCTCACCTATGTGGAGCCCTTCAATCCGGTGACGCTGAATCTGTCGATGATCGCCATCGCTTTCATCGGCCTGCAGCAGCTCGGGGACCTTCCTTCGGCCCGCCGGTGCGTACGCAGACCGGAGAGGAGGGAGGAAGCGTGACGTCCATATATCAGAGGGTGCTTGGCTCGGAGTTCAACCGGCTGCATCCGGAGATCCGCAGGCGGTTCGGGTTCTGCTCCGAAGACCGGATCGCTTCCATCGGCCGCGGCGTGATGGACCGGGTCTGGTATGGAAGAGCATTCACCAAGCCGTTCCTGTCCCTTGGCGCATGGCGCAATATCATGTTCCCCCAGCAGGGGGAGAACGTGCCTTTTACCATCGAGAACTATGCGTACAAGGACCGCTTCGGGAGAGAAACCGTCACCTGGATCCGCAAGTTCCAGTTCCCCGGGCGGATCCGCCGCTTCGATGCCACGATGATCTACAGCGAACAGCGGCACAAGATTGTAGATTATCTCGGGACGCACCAGCATCTCGCTGTGGAGATCGATATGTCGCCGGCGGAGAACGGCGGGGTCCGGCTGCGGTCGGGCAATCAGTACTTCTACGAGGGCTGGATCGGCTTCCGCTTCCCCATGCGGTTCTCGGGCTATGCGGATGTATGCGAATGGTTCGACGAACAGGAAGGGCTCTTCCGCATTGAGGTGAATGTCGCGAATCCCGTCTTCGGGCCGCTCTTCGGGTACAGCGGCCGGTTCCGTGCCGAATACATCCATGTGGAGGAGGGAGGGATTCCGGCGGATGTATTCCCCCTCCGGGAGGAACGCCGCGAGTAGGGGGGGATGCTTCAGGACATATGTCCTTTTCATCCGGGTGAGGATCGGGTTTAATGGGGAATATCCAAAGAATACAGACAGGTGGAGAGCATGGAGATATCCCAAATCCTGAAGAAGCACCGGCCGATTGCGGAGCTGTTCGCCGGAGTGGAAGAGGAAGCGTTGAAAGAATGGAAGGTGCTGACGTACCAGCCCGGCGAAAAGCTGTGCGGGCAGGAGGAGCCGCTGACCCTGCTGCAGATCGTAGTGGAAGGGCTTGTACAGGCGGAGCATCTGATGCCCGGGGGCGAAGGCGTGGTGCTCGCCCGCATGGAGAGCGGGCACATGATCGGCGATCTGGAGCTGCTGCTGACAGAGCCGGTGGTCTGCCAGGCGGTGGCCGTCGTGCCCACGACGGTCCTGGCCACGCAGGTGGAGAAGTTCCGCCGCCGGCTCGAAACCGATCTCGTCTACTCGCGGATGCTGAACCTGCAGCTGGCGAGCAAGCTTTACCAGTCGTCGGTCAGCACGGTGGAATATGCACTGATCCCGCTGAAGCAGCGGCTGCTCAAATACTGGGTGGACCGCCTGGAGGGACTGGATTTCGGCAGCCAGACCCGTTATGAGCTCGATTATTCCTCCGAAGAGACGGCGAGACAGCTGCGGGTGACGAGCCGGAGCGTCAACCGGATCATGAAGGAGTGGAAGGAACAGGGGCTGATCCAGGTCGGACGCCACAAAGTCACGGTGACCGAACGCAGCCGCACGATGTTCCGCAAGCTCCTCCAAAGAAGCGGAGGGGACTTATGAGAATGGGGCAGCCCGGCCCTGCCGCCGTCCTCTCCAGGAGCAGCGGCATCCAGGCGGCCGCGCTGAAGGTGTTCTACTTCTGTTATTTTGCCGCCTACGGGTCCTTGTTCCCGTATCTGGTGCCGTACCTGGAGGAACGGATCGTGCTCAGCGGGCTGCAGGCGGGGGCTCTGCTTGCGGTGCAGCCGCTGATGCTCATCGTGGTCCAGCCGCTGTGGGGGCTGCTCTGCGACACGACGCGGCAGGCCAAGGGGATTCTGGCTGCCGCGTCGCTGTGCATGGTGGCGAGCGGTCTGGCCTTGTCTGCAGCGGACAGCTTCACCGGGGTGGTGCTGGCGCTGGTCGGCGTGGCTTCGTTCCAATGCGCCCTCATGCCGATTGCCGACAGTCTGACGATGGCCTTCTCCCTGCGCACCGGGAGAACCTACGGTTCGTTCGGGCTGTGGGGAGCCATCGGCTTCTCGGCCGGCGTGTTCGTGACGGGCCGGCTGGCCGGGGGCCTAGGGATGTCGGTGGCGGTATGGGCGTTCGTCACGGCGAGCGTGCTGGGTCTGCTGATTCTGCTGCTGCTGCCCGGTGAACTCGGCGATCGGGAGGCGTCCGGGTCCGGGTCCGGTGAGCAGGCCTCGACGCTGAGCGCGGTGCTCCGGCTGCTGAGGCTTCCTCAGGTCTGGATGTTCCTGCTGGCGGCGCTGCTCATCATGGGGCCGGTCTTCGCGAACAACACGTACTTCGGCACGTATGCGGCGGGTCTTGGCGGCAGCGTCGCCGCCGCAGGCCTGCTGATGCTCATCGCCGCCGGGAGCGAGATCCCCTTCATGCAGGCGGCCGAACGGTTTGCCGCCCGGCTGGGTCTGCTGCGCCTCATTACGGTTGCCGCGGTGTTCACCGCCGTGAGATGGTACATGTACCTCTTCGGGCTGCCGCAGCCGCTGCTGTACCTGACGCTGCTCCTGCAGGGCTTCTCCGTCGGCCTGCTGCTGCCGCTTACGATCCGCTACATCGTCGCCGCCGCCCCGCAGGAGGTCCGGGTGACGGCGATCGCCCTGTATTCGATGATGGGGGCGGGAGTGGGCAACGCCTTCTGCAACTTTGCCGGAGGCCTGCTTCTGCACGCTTATTCAGTACATGCGGTGTACCTGTTCTTCGCGGTGCTCGCTACAGCAGGAGTGCTGCTGCTCGGGGGCATCGGCGTGATCGAGCGCCGGAGCGGGAACAAGTTGCCGCAGCGGCAGGCATCCGTTATCATGGAAGCAGGGAAGCCGGAGCGTATGCCGTAGGCTTGGCGGCCGGCCGGAGAACAGGAAGCCTGCTGCCGTCGGCCGGAAGAAGGAAGATATCCTACGAATAGACTGCGGTGATGAGGTTCGCACTTTGGCGGGCGTCTCTCCCTTTTGTCGGACCGGACAAGGGAGGACGCCCTTTTTCTTGAATGGTAAGAGGGGGAGGAGTCATCATGGCTACTTGGAATCTATCGAATACGAGGCATCACGTGCTGATCTGCAATGGGGGGAGCTGTATGCGCGGGGGCGCAGAGGCGGTGACCCAGGCGATCCGGGAGGAGATCCGCGCCTGCGGGGCGGACGGCTTCATTCACACGACACGGACCCGGTGCAACGGACGCTGTGACGACGCGTGCGTGGTCATCGTCTATCCGGAAGGCGTGTGGTACCAGGGCATGACGCCCGAATCGGGTCGGCTGATGGTGCAGGAGCACCTGCTCGGGGGAAGCCCAGTGCTCGAGCGGGTGGTATATACCTATGGAGGGACGGGCCTGGCCCCTACCGGCAGCGGCCGGGAAGGGGTTGCCAAGTAAGGGCCCGTGTCTTGCAATCGGCTCTCCCCTTGGGTCCCGACTTTTGCTATAATAAGAGGATATGGGTAAGAGGCAGGACCGTTTTACCGAAGGGCAGGAGGGAAGATCAACATGGCAAAAGCGAAGGTGGCCAAGCGTCCGACACGCGACGAATTCGAGCTGGAAGAGCTCGGCAATCAGCTGGTGGAAGCGAAGAACGAGGACTCCGAGATCGTGCTGACCGTCTGGGGCTGGGAGGAGCAGGTACGCGGACGGATCGTCAACATGGATTCGCGGACGAAGCTGGTTCATGTCGAGGGGGAGCAGCAGCTCACGAAGGTGCCGTTCATGGATATCATGAAAGTGGAATATCCGAGGGATTAGAGAGCGGGGGAACCCCATAGGTCTTCAAGCAAGCACCCGGACTTAAGCAAAAACCGGGATCAAAACAGACATCCGGAGGAGGCCGCATCTCATGCACAGCAAAGCCGAACGTTTGAAAGGGATGAAGACGCCGGGCACGGCGGCTGCGGTAAAGCCGGAGCTTGCCCACAGGCTGCCGCCCGGGCAGGTATGGACCGACCGGTTCCCGATTCTCCATGAAGGAGAGGTACCGCAGTATGACATGGCCGAGTGGACGCTCCGTCTCTTTGGAGCCGGGCTGGAGGAACGCACGCTGACCTATGCGGAGCTGATGAAGCTGCCGCAGACGACCTTGCGGTGCGATATTCACTGCGTAACCCGGTGGTCGAAGGCGGATACGCAGTGGACGGGGGTGCGGTTCCGCGATCTGCTCGAGGAGCTCGGGATCCGTTCGAAGGCTCCCTATCTCATGATCCATGCGGACACGGATTACGAGACGAACGTGCCGCTGAAGGATCTCCTGGGCGATGCGCTGCTCGCCCACAGCTATAACGGCGAGCCGCTGACCCCGAAGCACGGCTGGCCGCTGCGCCTGGTTGTGCCCCATCTCTACTTCTGGAAGAGTGCGAAGTGGATCCGCGGCATCGAATTCATGACGGAGGACCGGACAGGCTTCTGGGAGCGCAACGGCTTTCATAACACGGCCGACCCGTTCCGGGAAGAGCGCTTCTCGGGCGAGGAGCTTCCGATTCCCGAAGACGAATGGGTGCATAAGGATTACGACTGAGAGAATACAAGGGAAAAACAGGATATTATACCATATAATCCTAAGTGTATACGAAAGGATACTGCACCTGGCCATGGGCCGGGTGTTATTTTTTATAAGGGCAGATTGCGGCAGTAGAGCAGGTTCGACCCGGGAGGAGGCTCTGGAGGGACGCAAGGGTGGCACGGCGCAATCTTGACCAAGACGATACGACAGTGCAGGCAAGCATCATCGCTTGGATACAAAGGGTATCAAAGGTGAATGAGAAAGGGAGAGAAATCGATGAAACGCATGCAAAAAATCGGGTTGATCGGCACGCTGCTGGCCGCTTTGATGCCTCTGCCGGCCATGGCGGCCGAAGGGATCTACCTGGATATCGGAGAACCGCAAGAGTATATGCCTTATGGCGGCGAGAAGCTTCCGATTCGTGTCTACCCATCGGGCGAGAAGATCCAATCCATGACAGCGCAATTGGACGGCAGACTCATTTCACTGTCTCCCGATTGTGCCGACGTTTACTGCACATGGAGCGGAAGCCTGCCGCTCGAAGGGGTGAAGCAGGGAGTTTATCCGCTTCAGGTGAAGGCGGCAGGCACGGAAGGAGGACAAGGCTCAGCCGAGCGTTTGATTACGATTGACTATGTCCCTGAACTTATCCGCCTCGAACCGGCTCCGAATACGATTGCTGCCGGCGGGGTGGTCAAGGTCCGTGTCGATGCCGCAGATAGGGATTACCGCTCGCCATACCTGATCGTTTCTCTGGTGAATGCCTGGGGGGACGTGGTGGCCAGTGAGAGCGGCAGCGCGCCTTTCGAGACAAGGCTGCAAGTCCAGGGCTATGACGGGGAGACGCTGACCCTGCGGGTAACCGAAAGCGAGGGGTCGGAGTATCCGCCACGGGTGATCGCCGAGAGAGCGATCGTGATCGAAGCGAGCAAGCGGCTGGAGACCGTGGCATCCGTCGACGGAACTGTGATCGATTATGACGCGGACCGGATTTTGTATGCGAACAGCGGCGTTCTGTTTCTTCAGGAGAGGGCGAGCGCCAAGGTGACGGAGGTGCCCCGGACCAGGGGACGGCAGATCAGCGAATCCGCGCGGCTGACCCACTCGGGCGTAATCTTTGCCGCAGAGAATGCGGAGGAGTCGGAGAAAAAGCTCTACGTATGGTCCCCAGGGAAGAAAGCTAAATCCACAGGTGTAAAGTATAAGGACGGCGGTTCGCTGGCTGTCCAGGGGAGCTCGGCTGTGTATACCCCCGGCACCGGAGACAAGCTGTACGTCATCGATACCCGGGACGGCCGAGCCGAGAAGGTGAAAGCACGCGGTGTGCAGTCCGCTGCCTTTGAGCCGGACGGCTCCATCGTCTTCGCAGCCGGAGTGAAAAAAGAGGAAGGCCGAAAGCTGTTCCGGCGTTATACCGACGGGCGTACGGAGGCGCTCACCGTCACCGGCGCGGTGTACGACGAGCCGCTGTCGGACGGAGAGACGGTCGTCTTCCGGGGCGACGGAGATCGGCTGCTGACGCTGAGGGGCGGCGAGATCGGGGAGCTTGCCGGTACGGGCAGAGCTTCTTCCTATGAACCGAGGCCGCACCGCGACTACGAGATTCAGGGCGGCTGGATTGCTTATACGGCCGGGAGCGCCGACGGCAGCCGCCAGGTGTGCCTCCGCGAGCCTTCCGGGACGGTTACGCAGGTGACCTATGGCCTGACGGCCCCAAGGATCGCGGGACTGGGCGGTGACGGAACGCTGGCGGTGCAGACCGATTCCGAACTGCAGTTGTACGACCCGCAGGACGAGGCTCTGATACGGACCGGCGGTGCAGCCGGTCAGGTCAAAGGGATTCAGGGACAATGGTTCAATGCGTTGTCCGGTACGATCCTCGGGATCGTATCCGGTGCCGTTGACGAGACGGTCCCGGTATGGCCTTCTCCTGAACCGCTCAGCGTGAGCGGGGTTACCGATTCGAAAGCGCTGCTGAGCTGGCAGCCTGCCGAGGATGAAGGCGGAGTGCAGTTTTACAATATCACGGTCTTGATCCCCGAGATGGGATATGAGGTGATCCATACCGAAATTCCGGGAAGCGATACAAGCTATGAGCTTTGGGGGCTGTCCCCGGGAACCGCCTATTTGGCTGCGGTGGAGGCCGTCGACCATGCGGGCAATCGTTCGGAAGCAGCGCTGATCGACTTCACCACGGAGCCTTACTCCATGTAGGATGGATCACTCCTGCAGCAGCGCGCGGGAGGTCTTCCCCCGGCGGGGGTCCGCAATCCGTAAGAAATCCCGCTCCTTCTTATAAGCTATAATGGTCTCAGAAGCGGCTGGAAGTCAGAATCAAGGACAGCCAGCAAGGGGAGAAAGGAGTGTTGACGATGAACGGAGAATTGTGGATCAACCTGCCGGTGAAGGACCTGGAGAAGGCCAAAGCGTTCTACTCTGCGGCGGGCTTTGCGCTGCACCCGAGACACGAAGGCAGCAGGGATGCGGCCGGACTGCTCATCGGGGAGAAGAAGGTGACGGTGATGCTGTTCCCGGAAGAAGCCT
The DNA here is from genome assembly GCF_000250655.1 of Paenibacillus mucilaginosus 3016. Lineage (NCBI taxonomy): Bacteria > Bacillati > Bacillota > Bacilli > Caryophanales > Paenibacillaceae > Paenibacillus > Paenibacillus mucilaginosus. The sequence goes on along the minus strand of NC_016935.1, from coordinate 5,688,141 downwards.
TCGAGAAGTTCGCGGGCCATGCAGCGGCCGATCCGAAGAAAGGATCGGAGGTGCTGCTCTCCATCGGTGCGGCCAGCAGGGAAGAAGTGGACGGAATCATCCGGAGAGCTGTGGAGGCCGGCGGCACGTGTTTCTGCGAGCCGAAGGAGGAGCAGGGCTGGATGTACGGCGCGGGCTTCGCCGATGTGGACGGCCACCGCTGGAACATTCTGTATATGGATATGAGCCGGATGCCGAGCGAGTGAGTCCGCTGCTCCCCCACGGCTGGTACACCTGTTCTCTCAGGTTGGAGAGGGCAGGTGTTCTTTTTTTTGAGGGTAAGGGCTTACATTGCCAGGCTGTTGTGATGATTCCTGTCTGTACGGGTAAGAGAGAGGTGGGGGATGGGAGGGGCTCTCCTCCCGAGGGGACTGAATTCTATTTCGGCGAATAGGAACAAAGGCCAGGCAGAGTATGGTATAGTAGGATACGGTTGCTAACTGAGTAACTGCTTCTGCCATGTGCCGCTCAGTCCAAAAGCTGTGGGACAGAAAAGGGGGAGTATGATGAAGATCGATATTCTTGCCCGCAATCAAGTTTACATATCGGGCAGGGGCAAGCAGGCAATGATGTTCGCACCCGGCTTCGGATGTGATCAGAACATGTGGCGCTGCGTGGCTCCGGCCTTCGAAGATACATACCGGGTGATCCGCTTCGACTATGTCGGGGCCGGCCGGACCGACCGGGCTTACTACGACGCGGACCGGTACGCCGCCCTGGACGGCTATGCGCTGGATGTGCTGGACATCTGCCGCACGCTCGACCTGCAAGAGGTGGTGTTCGTCGGGCATTCCGTCGGAGCCATGATCGGCCTGCTCGCTTCGATCGGTGAGCCGGAGCGCTTCTCGCAGCTCATTCTTGTGAGCCCGTCGCCGTGTTATATGAACCTCCCGCCGTCCTATACCGGCGGGTTCGAACGGGAGGATCTGGAGGGGCTGCTTGAGCTCATGGAGCGGAACTTCGCCGGCTGGGCGGATTTCCTGGCCCCTGCCGTGATGCAGAATCCGGACCGCCCGGAGCTGACACAGGAGCTCAAGACGAGCTTCTGCTCGATGGACCCGGACATTGCCCGGAGATTCGCCAGGGCGACGTTCCTGGCGGACAACCGCAGCGACCTGCCCAGGGTGACCGTACCCTCGCTCATTCTCCAGTGTGCCGGGGACGTGATCGCTCCGCTCGAGGTAGGATCGTACATGCACCGCCATGTTCCCGGGAGTACGCTGGTCCTCATGGAAGCGACCGGGCACTGCCCCCACCTGAGCCACCCGGAGGAGACCATCCGGCGGATCGGTGAATCCCTGCAGCCGGTGCATGGCGGCGCATCCTCGGCAGACGGCAGGTGAAGTCCATGGATGACCGACTGGATCGGGCTCCCTGCGGGTACCTGACCGTACAGGAGGACTGCACGATCCTCGAGAGCAATCAGACTCTTGCCAAGCTGCTCGGCAGCGAATCCTCGAAGCTGGCGGGGCGGCCGCTGCATTCGGTGCTGGCCGTTTCGAGCCGCATCTTCTTTCAGATCTACTTCTTTCCCTTAATGCACCTGGAGGGAAAAGTCGAGGAGATGTACCTTTCCCTGCAGGCGGTCTCCGGCCAGGAGATTCCCGTGCTGCTGAATGCGGTGCGCCGGGAACGCGAAGGGAAGACCGTGTTCGAATTCATCCTTGTACCGATGCGCCGGCGGATGGATTACGAGCAGCAGCTCTCCGCATCCGAGCATGCCGTCTCCAAGGCAAAGCTTGAACTGGAGCGTCTGGAGCGGACGCTGGAGCGCAAGCGGAAGGAGTGGCTGGAGCTGAACGGGAGGACGCCGGGCGGGGAAAGCGCCGAAGCGCATTCCTCATGACCCGGAGGCTGAACGCTCCTGTTACGCAGCGGTTCGCTAGAAGGGGCCGTCACCCGGATGGAAGGGGCGGTCCCTTCGGCGTGAACGGATTCTGAGGTTCCGCCACGGGAACGGCATCAAGCGGAGGATTCGGAGGGCGGGGAAGAGGGGCTTCGGCAGCGAGGCGGATCCCATGCGGCCTGGTCGGCACGGCAGGCTGCTGCCCGGCTGGAGTCCCCAGCCGCGCTGTGATATGGTGATGGGGAGTACAGAGGTGATAGAGAGGAGAGGAGCGGACATCATGCAGCGAGCATTTTGGAAGGAAGCCGTAGTGTATCAGATTTATCCCCGGAGCTTCATGGACAGCAATGGAGACGGGATCGGCGATCTGCAGGGCATCGTCTCGAGGCTGGATTATCTGCAGGAGCTGGGCGTGGACGTCGTCTGGCTGTCGCCGGTGTATCAGTCCCCGAACGACGATAACGGCTACGATATCAGCGACTATCAGGCGATCCTCGGCGAGTTTGGCACGATGGAAGACTGGGAGAGGCTGCTGGAGGGCCTCCATGCCCGGGGCATCAAGCTGATCATGGACCTTGGTGGTCAACCACACCTCGGACGAGCATCCGTGGTTCGTGTCCTCGCGGGAGTCCAAGGACAGCCCGTACCGCGATTACTACTGGTGGAGACCGGGCAGGGACGGGCGGGAGCCGACGAACTGGGTGTCCGTATTCAGCGGTCCGGCCTGGGAGTATGACGAGGCGACCGGGGAGTATTACATGCACCTGTTCTCGAAAAAGCAGCCCGACCTCAACTGGGAGAACGAGAAGGTCCGCGAAGAAGTATACGAGATGATGACCTGGTGGCTGGACAAGGGCATCGACGGCTTCCGGATGGACGTCATCAACATGATCTCCAAGGAGCCCTCCCTGCCGGATGCGGGCGACGCCCGGTATGCATGGGGCGGCGAGTACTTCACGAACGGGCCGCGCATTCACGAGTTCCTGCAGGAGATGAACCGCAGGGTGCTCTCGCGCTATGACATCATGACGGTAGGCGAGACGCCGGGCATCACGGCCGAGGAGGCTGTGCTCTATACGGGCGAAGACCGCGGGGAGCTTAACATGGTGTTCCAGTTCGAACACATGGACGTGGACAGCGAGGGCAGCAAGTGGAACGTCAAGCCGTGGAAGCTCACCGACCTGAAGCGGATTCTGAACAAGTGGCAGCTGGAGCTCCAGGGCAGGGGCTGGAACAGTCTGTACCTGAACAACCATGACCAGCCCCGCATGGTCTCCCGCTTCGGCAACGACGGGCCCTACCGCGTGGAGTCGGCCAAAATGCTGGCGACGCTCCTCCACACGATGCAGGGCACGCCTTATATTTATCAGGGCGAGGAGATCGGCATGACCAATGTCCGTTTCGGTTCGGTCGAGGAGTACAAGGACATCGAGACGCTGAACTGGTACAAGGAGCGGATGGCGGAAGGGGCGGACCCGGCGGAGCTGCTGCGCGCAGTCCATGCGAAGGGACGCGACAATGCCCGGACACCGTTCCAATGGGACGCTTCGCCGAACGGCGGGTTCACGGCCGGCACGCCATGGCTGGCGGTCAATCCGAACTACCATGAGATCAACGCGGAAGAAGCGCGGAGAAATCCCGATTCGATATTTCATTACTACAAAAAGCTCATCGCCCTGCGCAAGCAGCATGACATTATGGTCTACGGCGAGTTCATCTCGATCCTGGACGAGCATGAGCAGATCTATGCCTATCTCCGGAAGCTCGGCGAAGAACGCTGGCTGATCCTGCTGAACTTCGCAGGGGAAAGCGCGGTGTTCGAGCTGCCCGGTTCGGTGGAAGGGGGCGGCGGCGAGCTCATCATCGGCAATTACGGCGATGCCGAGTCGCAGGCGGCTTCCGTCCGCCGGGTGGACCTGCGGCCGTATGAAGCCCGGGTGTACCGGTTGGTCTAATCATGAATAAAGGCGTGGCCCCTGGACGATGGGGCCGCGCCTTTATTCATGTGAGTGCTGCGCTGCGTATGAAGGCAGCCGAGCAGTTGGCCAAGCCGTATGTATGCCGCTCCCGCGCTACACCGTGGCCTTGGCCTGCTCCCGCACGGACTTCCACTCGAGCAGGTGGTTTTCGAGCTGGCCGATCAGACTGTCGATGCCGGCGAGAATCTCTTCGCGCTCGGCGGCCGGCAGCGTGCCCAGCGAGCGGATCACGTCCGCCCGCAGCGGGGCCGTCTGCGGCAGGGCCGCGAGCATGCGCTGCACTTGGCCGAGGGCCGGCGAAGGGCTGGACTGCGCCGGGGAAGCGGGCGGGTGCGTCAGGAGCAGCGCTTCGCCGCCCGGCGCACTTGGCGCTGCCGGAGCCTGCGGCGCAGCAGCCTGCGGGGCCGCCGCTGCAGCAGGGGCGGCCGGCTGTGCTTCCGGCGCCGGGGCTGCGGCCTGGCCCGCAGGCTGGGCTGCGGCCGCGCCGGCCTCAGCTGCGGCCTGCACCGCCTTGGCCTGCTGCTCCTTCGCAGCCTGCTCGGCCGCTGCCTTCGCTTCCGCTTCGGCGGCCGCTTTGGCTTCCGCCGCCTTGGCGCGCTCGGCCTTGTTGTGCTCATGCACGGACCAGGTCTCGATCAGACCCGGTCCGCTCTTGTAGAGCAGCTTGCTCTTCGTGTTCTCCGAGATGTCCTTGGCTTTGAACAGCTTCGCGATCTTCTTGACGTCGCTGACCGGCATTTCGTCCCGGGCGATCGTGAGCGCCAGAGTGTCACGGTACTCGAGCGGCAGATCCTTCAGCGGAAGCAGCTGCTCTTCCGTGAGCAGATCCTTGCGGATTTCCGTGCCGCCGACGATCAGCTTTTTGACCGCCCGGCCGAATTTGAGCAGCTCGCATTTGTTCTTGATGTAGGATTCGGGCTTCCCGAGCTTGTTCGAGAGGTATTTGGTCGAGCTCTTAAACTTGGGATTGTTGAGCAGCTTGTCGAACGCTTCGGCTTCCTCGATCGGCGAGAAGCCTTCGCGCGTCAGGTTCTCCGCGATCTGCTCCAGATAAATTTCCATTTCATCGGTTACATCCGAGACGATGCAGGGGATGGTCTCCCGGCCCAGCATTTCACATGCCTTGTATCTGCGGTTCCCATAAATGATCTTGTACCGCCCGCCCGGCGTTGTTCTTACTTTGATCGGGGAGAGAAGTCCCAGCTCTTCGATGCTCTCCATCAGCTCCCGGAGGGCTTCCTCGCCAAATTGATAGCGGGGCTGGTCCTTGTCTTCGTCAATCAAATTCATCGCAATTTCGGTCATGTTCATCTGCATGGTCTCCTATGAATCTATTGACCCGCTGCTTGGCTTATCGCGGGACATCCCTTTAATTATATACCATTCGGGGAGCTGTGAACATGTTTGCCGGTGGTCCGCCTCATGACATCCTCATCGAAGCTTCATCCAATTTTTTCGTAGATGTCATTCTTTGTCCTTGCTCCTGGCTTTGTTATCGTTTTCCATGGTTTTTGTATAGCCTGGATATCGCTGGCGTAAAGTAAGGTTTAGCTTTTATTTACTCAGCGAGGAGATCCCTTTTTGAAAGCGACCTTTATGCGAAGCATAACGGAGCGAAAAAAGGGATACCCGAGCATTGGAGGTGGAAGAGCCATGCCGAACGAGAAAGTGGAGATCGAACAGGACCAGGACGAGAAAAGCCTGTACGAGGATGTGCAGGGCCATGAAAGAACCGGCTTCGTGATCGACGAAGACGACCGGATTCCCGCATCCAAGATCACCCGCAAGGAACTGGAGCTGGAGTAAGCCGGAGGCAGGATGCCGGACAAACCCAAAAAAGACGGCCGGCGGGCCGTCTTCCTTGGGGGGGTCATCTCAGGGTATTCCTTTGCAAAAGTGCAGAGCTGCATTGAGACAATACGCTTCTTACTGGACAATACACGGTTTCCTGGACAATTGACTTCTTACCGGACAATACACTTCTTACTGGACAATAAACTTCTTACTGGACAATACACTTCTTCCTGCAGCCGACCGGCGGCGGACAGCCCCCGGGTTGGGGGGACCGGAAGCCTGTCCGTCGTCCGGCCGGCCTTCGGGAATCGCAGCGCCCGCCCGCTCCGGCTCATTCGCGCGGAAACGGATCGGCCGCTTCAGGCCTCGCCAGCGCGCCCTGTTGGTGCATCCGTGACGGCGGTCACGGCGCCTTCTTCCTGCTTTTCATCATCATAACACCGTGGCTTGTCGTTTTGTTTTCTTTCCCTACCTCCCTGTATGTACATCACTAGCGGCTGCATATTCAATATAACGCGCCCCTCGGAAATTGGTAATTATCCTAAAGGATACATTTAATGGATGGGCAGGATACTATGCCTAATCCCAGTCCGAGGATACAACGGAATTTTGAACAGAGAGCACTGATTTTTGGCTTTCTCTGAATATGGCAATTATTCTATGATTTAACTGCACGGCGGGGTGCAGCGTTGAAGCGGTTCTCTAGGAGAGGGGAGGAGAGGGACGACGAGATTTGGCTTGGGCCTGTAATCCGCGCCGAATTGATTGCGCTTACAAGAAAGCGCAGATCAACCTTCAAGGAGGAAAGATGATGAGAAAAAGCATGATCGCGAAGCTGATGAGTCTGGTGCTGGGCGCCGGCGTGCTGCTTGGCAGTTTGGGGGCGCCGCAGGCGGAAGCGGCGGATGACCGGTACCGCTTTGATTTTGGCAGCGGGCCAGTGGAACAGGGGTATATCGGTGTCAGCGCTTCGGACAAGTACACCGCGAAGAAGGGCTACGGATTCAATACGCCGGAGAACATGCGGAATCTGCCGGCTTCCGGTACCGGGGTGGCGAGCGACTCCGTACAGTTCGTGACGTACGGAACGAAGAGCACGAATACCTTCAACGTCGACCTGCCGCCGGGGCTCTATGAAGTCGACGTAACGCTCGGCAATACGAGCCGCTCCAGCGTAGCCGCCGAAGGGGTGTACCAGATTATCAACATGACCGGCAACGGGGCGGTGGACAAGTTCCAGATTCCCGTCTCGGACGGACAGCTCAATCTGCTCGTGACCGAAGGCAAAGCAGGGGCCATGTTCACGCTGAGCGCGCTCGACATCAAGTTGATCTCGAACAAACCTGTCACGAACCGGACGATCTGGATCGGCGGCGACTCTACGGTTTGCAACTATTATCCGCTGGACAGCAGCGTGCAGGCCGGATGGGGGCAGCTTCTCCCTCAGTTCATCGACCCGAAGGCATTCCAGGTACGGAACATGGCGTCCGGCGGACAGATTGCCCGGGGCTTCCTGAACGACGGGCAGATGGAAGCGATCCTGAAGTACATCAAGCCGGGAGACTACTTCATCCTGCAGCTCGGCATCAATGACACGAATCCGAAGAACACGACGACCGAGGCGCAGTTCAAGGAGTACATGCGTGAGATGATAAGGCTGGCTAAGGCGAAGGGGGCGACGGTCATCCTCTCGACACCGCAGGGCCGCGCTTCCGACTTCAACACGTCCGGCGTGCATTTCTCCGAGAACCGCTGGTACCGCCACTCCACGGTAGCCCTTGCCCAGGAAGAGGGCGTGCCGCTGGTGGATCTCAACGTGCTGAGCTCGGCCTATTTCACCTCGATCGGTCCGGAAGCCACGCTGGCCTTGTACATGACAGGCGACACGCTGCACCCGAACCGCAACGGGGCGAGAGAGCTGGCCCGCATCGTCGTCGAGGAGCTTAGAAGACAGGGAATGGACGGCTTCTAAGCAGCCTGGGTACACGGCAGATCTCTATCCTGACTTCACCCTGGCCCCCTTTGAAAAAATACGGCCTCATTTGAAAACCTTGCTTGGGCGTTTGCTGCCGGGCAAGGTTTTTCTGCGCATACATTCGTTTGCGGCAGGGGCATCGGCCCGTTCAGGCCATCCGTGCTTTTCCTTAACCGTACCTTGTTCCCTGAAGACGGCCGCGGCCGGTGATCGGGGCCCGGCGGCAGATTCTGACATAAAATCGGGCTCCCTGTCCCATCCTAAGGCCATCAACTTACGGAAAGGTTCAGTGAACGTATGCGAATGAACAAGCTGGTGCTTGGGCTGCTCTGCAGCTGCATGCTGGTAACAGGATGCTCGGCAGGGAAGAGCCGCATGCAGAGCGTGGAGGATGAAGGGCTCTTACAGGATGAACGGATCACCGACGGGAGGATGTCGGACCGGACGGTGCTGCAGAGGGATGAAGATCAGAGGGTCGGCGATCTTGGTGTGGAGCAGCTCCACCGGGAGAGCCGCATGCGCGGAAGGGAGACCGGAGTACGGCCCTACGCGGCACCGCTTCTGGACCCGAACGGCTTCCCCCTGATCCGCAGATACCCCGACAAATCCGTCCTTCCGATCGGAGGACGTTACGTGGAGAATGTGATCAAGGCAGCCAAATCGTATATAGGCACCCCGTACGTGTACGGGGCGAACCGAATGGACCCGAGAACGTTCGACTGCTCGAGCTTTACCCGATGGGTGTTCCTGTATGCCCTGGGGATGGACCTGCCGTGGGATTCGAGAAGCCAGGCCGCTTATGTCAAGGCTTTCGCCAAGCGGAAGTATACGGCACTGAGCCAGGCGCGGCGGGGGGACCTGCTCTTCTTCACCAAATTCCACGGCACCCGGCCCTCCGACTATGTGAAGCTGACCCCGGCGCAGAAGCCGGTCACCCACTTGGGCATTTATCTCGGCAACGGCAAAATCATCCATACGGCGTCCAAGGAAACCGGCGGGGTCCGCATCGATACGATCCGGGGCAAGCATCTGGAATACCGGCTCGTCTTCGGAGGAGGCATCCTCGATTAATGGGTGCGGGTACGGGAGGATGTTCAGCAAACATTCAGCAGGCGTTCAGCTTCCTTTCATGCCGGATTCAGGAAAGATTTAGCTCCAGCCCTTATGCTGTGGAGGGTAGAGAAACCAAACCATACAGAGACTAAGGGTGAAGAAGCGGATGAAAAAACAAATGATCTCCTCCTTCGTACTGCTGGCGGTGCTGGCGGCGGGCTGCGGAACCAAGCCCCAAGCGGCACAGGAAACGGCGGCACAGGGAGCTGCTGCGGCGGCCTCCGGAACAGGCCAAACTTCGGAAGCGGCGGCGCAGACGCAGACCGGAACCAAGCCGGCCATGAACGACAAAACGTTCTCGATGAGTTCGACCTTCCGTTCGCTGATCTCGCTCGATAAGCAGGAAGGCCTGGCCCTAACGAAGGAGCAGGCACAGCAGATGCTTCCTCTCGTGCAGAGCGCGATTACGGCTTCCGAGCTGACGGAAGAGAACAAGACGAAGCTCACCGGGATGCTGACGGACGAGCAGAAGCAGTTCGTCGAGCAGGCGGCAGCCCAGCGTCCCGGCGGCGGAGGGAACCGGCCGGCCGATGCGGCGGCCGCCGGCGGCACCGCGCCCCAGCCGCAGCAGGACGGCACCGCGCCGGCGGCAGCAGGCTCCGCAGCGGACGCGAAGGCGCCGGCCGACGGAGCGGCGAAGACGGATGCGGCCGCAGGCGAGCGGCCGGCCCGCGGCAGCGGCCAGGGCGGGCAGGGGATGAACGGCGGCCGGAATGCCGGCCAGGAGCTGGTCACCCTGCTGCAGTCCAAGATCGGCCAGTAATCCGGCGGTACACCGGGCCGAGTCAGGGTCAGAGCGGAGTCAAGCGGCATCCCGATTCCTTGGAGCACCGCACGATCAGCGGGCCATCCTGCCGCGGCAGCAGCGGCAGACTCACAGCGCAGATCACATCGCATCAGCTTCCATGACAACAGCTCGGCCATCATAGCACAGCAGCCCCGGCGGGTCTCCTGAGGAGAACCTGCCGGGGCTGCTGGCGTTCATGGTCATTTCATTAGGATACGGACGGGCATAGTGACGACATGCCGGCCTTTACGACAATTCCAGCGCCTCAGGACGCGTGGAGAAGCTCTTGGCCGCACCGCTGATATAAGTCAGCTTGAAGACGATGTCCTGATAGTAGTTGCCGAAGCCGGTGCCGTAAATCGTCAGGCCGCCGAGGTTCTTCGCATCCTCCTTGACGGAGAGGGTGAAGTCCCACTGGAGCTTGCGGATATGGACATCGCGGATTGTGTAATCGGAGACCTTCGTGCCTTCGATGAAGGTGCCGTCCTCGTTGATGCGGATATGAACTAGAAGACCGTATTGGTTCATGTTGATATCCCACCACTCGGGCGTGTGCTTGCCGCGCGTGCCGCCGAAGTCGCCGGGGGAGGTCCACTTGCCGATATCGACGCCGTTGAAGGCGAAGGATATATCCGACGGCCAATGCTCGTTGGACAGCGGGGCTTCGGAGGCGAGCTCCATGGAGATCTCGAGCTCCTCCGGCTCTTCGTCCGGCAGCAAGTAATTCGCGATCTTATAGGTCACATAGCCTTGGGAGAACCATAGAATCTTCGCGTCGACGCGCTCCGTGTCGAGGAAGTAGCGCGGGTCGTCGAAGCCCCCGCCGATGATCTTGTACTTCGAAGCGAGTCCACAGGTCGGCTTGACCTCGAAGTCGGTGAAGTGTCCGATCGGGATATTCGATACGTGAAAATTCCGGGGGATGAGCCCCTTGCTCGGGAAGACGAGTTCGATGCGCTCGGCCACCAGGGTACAGAGCTTCTGGGACGCGCCCTTGCCCGGAATCATCTCGGTGCGGACGAGATCGGCCCGCTCGAGCTTCTTGACGTGCATGGTGATGATGGAGTTGCTGAGACCAAGCGCAGAGGCGAGGTCCTTCATAATCATGGGCTGCTGGCCGAGCAGTTCGATAATCTTGATCCGGACGTTGCTGGCCAGTGCTTCAAACAGGGGAAGATTGCTTTCCGATACGATTTTCTCCATGGTCCCTCTTCCGGTTTTCAGTTTATGTTTTACTATACCTTACTTATTTGACATTTAGCAAGGGAGGTTCGGGTCCCCTAGAAAAATATTGTAAATCCCTAATCGTTTCACATAAACATAAAACACTTCACAAAAAAGTGTTGACATGAGGGAGGATCATCCATATGATGTGAATAGATAAACGTTGTTGTGAAGTAGTTTATAACATTGTGAATCACTTAAGGATTGAGGAAACAACTTACGGGATGCAATGAAATAAGCTGCCTTCTTTTGGCTCTTGTGATATCGCTTACATAACTTCAACTTCCGGCCAATAAGGGAATGCTTCCGCAGCAGCGGGACATAGAACGCTGGTGAGCGTTTACAATTCAACTGGTACCCAAACCAAGGAGGTCACTTAGGAATGAACAAAAAGGCTATCACGATGCTGACGATGTCGGGTGTCATTGCGCTGACGGGGTGCTCGGGCGGGGAAGCGCCGAAGGACGGTGCAGCCGCAGGGGGAGCCGCCTCCGGCAGCGGCAAAGTTGAAATCTCCGTCTCTTCCTGGGGCGCGCCCGACGAGCGGAAGGTCTTCGAAGCCGTACTTCAGGACTTTGAGAAAGCCAACCCGAACATCAAGGTCAAGTTCCAGCATATTCCGAGCGATTATTCAGTCAAGCTGAATACGATGATTGCCGGAGGCAAAGCGCCGGATGTCATCTTCACGACGGACGGGGATTTCCCGCGCTGGGTGAAGCAGGGAGCGTTCCTTAACATCGACGAGATGGTCAAAGCCAGCGGGAAGCTCGATCTGAACGACATGTGGGAAACGGGTCTGAACCGCTACCGCTACGACGGCAAAGTGCCGGGCAAGGGCTCGTTGTATGCGCTTCCTAAGGATATCGGTCCTTCCGTGATGTACTATAACAAGGATCTGTTCGACAAATATAAGGTTCCTTACCCTAGCGCCGATAAGCCGATGTCCTGGGAAGACGCGCTGGCGATGTGGAAGAAGCTGACGATCGATGAGAACGGCGACGGCAAGACCGACATCTACGGCTCCGGCCCAAGCTGGTGGGAAGGCTTCGTATGGTCCAACAATGGAGATGTCCTGAGCAAGGACCGCAAGGAATTCACGCTGAACAAGCCGGAAGGCGCGAAGGCGATGCAGTTCGCCTATGATCTGATCAACGTGCACAAGGTCGTTCCGGATGCCCGTGCGCTGCAGTCGATGAACGACGGCCAGATGTTCGAGGCCGGCAAGCTCGCCACGATCACGGGCGGCCGCTGGCAGGTGCCGACGTACCGCAAGCTGAAGTTCAACTGGGATGTAGCGCCGATTCCATCGGCGACAGGCAGCTGGGTGAACGGCTGGTCCGGTTCGGTCGGTCTCGGGGTGAACGCGAAGACGAAGTTCCCGAACGAATCGTACAAGCTCGTCGAATGGTTCGCCGGCAAGGAAGGCCAGACGAAGATGACCGAGCTCGGCTTCTCCATCCCGAACTTCAAGTCGATGTCGAACACCGATGTGTTCCTGCAGCCGGGCCAGAAGCCGGAGCATGCTTCCGTCTTCATCAAGGCGGCGGAGAACCAGCAGGCCGGTCCGTGGACGTACCTTCCGAATCCGAAGTGGTCCGACACCTTCAATCAGAAGCTCGCCGAGTTCTGGGTCGGTACGGAACCTGCGCAGGCCTTCCTCGACAAGATGAAGCCGATCATCGACAAGGAGATTCAGGAAGGCAATCCGGAAGTGTTCAAATAAGGTCTGCCGGAGAACAGAGATCAGGATAGGAGGACCATACTGCTATGAACGCTAAACCGCTGACGGCATCCGGTGCGCGGACCGCTAAAAAAAAGTCGCTGTACGCGAGCGAAAAATGGTGGGGCTATCTTTTTGTCGCCCCTCCGTTCATCGGCTTGACCGTATTTCTGCTGTATCCGCTGCTGACTTCACTGTACTACAGCTTCACGATCTTCGACTTCAGCTCTCCTCCCCAGTTCGTGGGGACGGAGAACTACAAGAGAGCGCTGTTCGAGGACCCGCTCGTATGGAAGACGCTCTGGAACACGTTCTATGCGGCGCTGGGCGTGCCGATCGGCATGGCGGTCTCGCTGCTCATCGCCATTCTGCTCAACCAGAATCTCAAAGGGAAGAACCTCTTCCGGATGCTCTTCTTCCTGCCGACGATCTGCTCGATCGTAGCCATGACCCTGATCTGGCAGTGGATTTTCAACTCGGATTACGGCCTGCTGAACTACTTCCTGAGCCTGGTCGGCATTGAAGGTCCGGCCTGGCTGACCGATGAGACGTGGGCCATGCCGGCGATGATCTTCCAGGGCGTGTGGGGCGGACTCGGAATCTCGATCATCATGTACCTGGCGGCGCTCAGCAACGTGCCTACCTCCCTGTACGAGGCGGCGACGATGGACGGCGCCGGCGGCTGGAAGAAGTTCGTGCACATCACCGTGCCGGGCATCTCGCCGATCACCTTCTTCATCCTGGTCACTTCGCTGATCGCGGCCCCTCCAGGACTTCCCGCGCTTCGTGCTCATGACGGGCGGGGGCCCGAACTTCTCGACGACGACGATTGTGTATTATCTCTATACTACGGCATTCGAATATAACGAGATGGGCTATGCTTCCGCGATCTCCTGGTTCATCGGCATCATCATTATGGTCATCATTCTCCTGAACTTCCTGCTCTCGAAGCGCTGGGTTCACTATAACTAAGAGGGGGGTACAGCACATTGAGTTCAACAACCGCAGTCAAACGCACTACGAATGCCGCTGAAATCCTGAACAAAGCGGTCGTCTATGTTCTGCTGACGATCGGCGGGCTGTTCATGGCGATTCCGTTCCTGTGGATGCTTTCGACATCCCTCAAGGACAAAGGGGCCGTGTTCTCCTACCCCCCGCAGTGGATTCCGGAAGACATCATGTGGGAGAACTACCGCACCATTTTTGAAGATGCCCATATGATCCGCGGGTTCTTCAACACGATGATGATCATCCTGCCGACCATTATCATCGGCCTGTTCGTCTGCGCCCTCGCGGCCTATGCGTTCGCGAAGCTGCGCTTCCCGGGCCGGGACCGGCTCTTCATGGTGCTTGTCGTCTCGCTCATGATCCCCGGAGCGGTCATGATGATCCCGGCGTTCATCATGTTCAAGAACTTCGGCTGGACCGACTCCTGGAAGCCGCTGATGATTCCGGGCATGTTCGGTGCCCCGATGGTCATCTTCTTCCTGCGCCAGTTCATCAAGCAGCTGCCGGACGAGCTGGAGGATGCCGCCAAGATCGACGGGCTGAATCCGCTGGGCGTATTCCTGAAGATTATCCTGCCGCTGAGCAAGCCCGCGCTGATCACCCAGGCGATTCTGACGTACAATGCGGGGTACAACGATTACCTCGGTCCGCTGATCTACCTGAACTCGCCGGAGAAATATACGCTGCAGATGGAGCTGGCTTCGTTCACATCGTATTACGTTTCCGAATGGACGCTGATCATGGCCGGATCCGTCGTCGCCCTGATTCCGACGCTGGTCCTGTTCGCCTTCGCCCAGCGCTACTTCATCGAAGGCATTGCCCTTACCGGTATCAAGGGGTAACCGGCCAAGCCGGCCCCCCACTTACATATAGAGGAGAGAGGAACCATCATGTCACAAAAGGTAGTCATTCACGCCGACTGGTCCCAAGGGACGATTTCCCGCCATATTTACGGACACTTTGCGGAGCACCTGGGCCGCTGCATTTATGAAGGCCTCTGGGTCGGGGAAGAGTCTCCGATCCCGAACACGAAGGGCATCCGCAACGATGTGGTCGAAGCGCTCAAGAAGCTCAATATCCCGAACCTGCGCTGGCCGGGCGGCTGCTTCGCCGACGAGTATCACTGGGAAGACGGCATTGGCCCGCGCGAATCCCGTAAGCGCATGATCAACACGCACTGGGGCGGCGTGGTCGAGAACAACCACTTCGGCACGCATGAGTTCTTCCAGCTGTGCGATCTGCTCGAGACCGAGCCGTACATCTGCGGCAACGTCGGCAGCGGGTCCGTGCAGGAGATGTCCGAGTGGGTCGAGTACATGACCTTCGACGGCGAGTCTCCGATGGCGAGCCGCCGCAAGGAGAACGGACGCGAGAAGCCTTGGAAGCTCAAGTACTTCGGTGTCGGCAACGAGAACTGGGGCTGCGGCGGCAACATGAAGCCGGAGTATTACGCGGATCTGTACCGCCGCTACCAGACCTATGTGCGCCAATACGGCGACAACAAGCTGTACAAGATCGCCGGCGGTGCGAACGTGGACGACTACCGCTGGACGGAAGTGCTCATGCGTGAAGCCGCTCCGCTCATGGACGGTCTCAGCCTGCACAATTATACGATCCCGGGCTCCTGGGAAGAGAAAAAGCCGTCGCTGACCTTCGATGAGAACGACTGGTTCGAAACGATGCAGAAGTCGCTGCGCATGGATGAGCTCATCACCCGCCACAGCACGATCATGGACCGCTACGACCCGCAGAAGCGTGTCGGCCTGATCGTTGACGAGTGGGGCACCTGGTTCCTCGTCGAGCCGGGCACGAACCCGGGCTTCCTGTACCAGCAGAACACGATGCGTGACGCGCTGGTAGCCGGCATCCACCTGCACGTGTTCCACAAGCACTGCGACCGGGTTCACATGGCGAACCTGGCCCAGATGGTGAACGTCCTGCAGGCGGTCATCCTGACCGAAGGCAGCCAGATGCTTCTCACGCCGACCTACCATGTCATGGAGATGTTCAAGGTTCACCAGGATGCCGAGCACCTGGCGATCCATGGCGAGTTCGGCACGTACGAGAACAACGGCGTGACGCTGCCGCAGGTGACCGTGTCCGCTTCCAAGAAGGACGGCCGCATCAACGTGTCCCTGTGCAACCTGGATCCGAACCGTTCGGCGGACCTGAATCTCGAGCTTCGCGGACTCGAAGGCTCTTTCGAGCTGGCCTCCGGCCGTGTGCTGGTGAGCGGTGACATCCACGACCACAACACCTTCCAGGAGCCGACGAAGGTTGCTCCGCGCGAGTTCAAGGAAGTGTCGCTGACGGACAAAGGCCTGCGTGTGAACCTGCCGGCGGCATCGGTGGCGATCATCGAGCTCGTGGAGAAAGCGTAAGACAAGTTATATACGATAGGGATGTAGGAAGAAGCCTGGCGGGTTTGCCCGCCGGGCCTTTGCTTCCATATATGACGTGGTCTTACCAGGGCTCGTTTGGATAAATCGTTACTCTACAGGTTCAGGCCGATGGTTGGCAGATGAAGGAGAGACAGCAACATGAATACCAAAGCAGCGGTCAAGGTGCTGATTCCGGTGGTGCTGGGGGCTGCGGTCTTCAGTGCGGCGGTGCTCGCGGACAGCTACCAGTACAACAATGCGCTTCAGCAGAAGAATGGGGGGGCAGGAGGGGAAGCCATGAATCGCACAGTTCCGGAATTCAAAAATGCATCCGTGCATGATCCTTCCGTCATTAAGGCGGGGGATACGTTCTATGTATTCGGTTCGCACCTCGCCGCAGCCAAGACGAACGATCTCGTAAGCTGGGATCTGGTCGCCACCGGGGTGACGGCCGGCAACCCGCTCATTCCGAATGTGAAGGAAGAGCTGAAAGAAACGCTCGAGTGGGCGCAGACGAATACGCTCTGGGCGGCGGATGTCATTCAGCTCGCGGACGGGCGGTACTATATGTACTATAACGCCTGCAAAGGGGATTCCCCGCGCTCTGCGCTCGGTGTGGCGGTGGCGGATGGGATCGAGGGTCCCTACAAGGACCAGGGCATCTTGCTGAAGTCCGGCATGTGGGGCGAGCCGAGCGAAGACGGGACGGTGTATGACGCGAAGATTCATCCGAATGCCGTCGATCCGGACGTGTTCTTCGACAAGGAGGGCAAACTGTGGATGGTCTACGGTTCCTACTCCGGCGGCATCTTCATTCTGAAGATGGACCCGGCGACCGGCAAGCCGCTGCCCGGACAGGGCTACGGCAAGAAGCTGCTCGGCGGCAACCACTCGCGGATCGAAGGCCCGTACATCCAGTACAGCCCGGAGACGGACTACTATTATCTATTCCTCTCCTACGGCGGATTGGATGCGGATGGAGGCTACAATATCCGTACCGCCCGCTCGAAGGCGCCGGACGGCCCCTATGTGGATGCGCAGGGACAGGACCTGATCGAGGCCAAGGCCGATCCGGCGCTTCCGCTCTTCGACGACCGCTCGGTCGAGCCTTACGGCGTGAAGCTGATGGGCAGCCATCTCTTCCCGCGGGAGGAGGGGGCGCCAGGGGAAGGACTGGCGAACGGCTATGTGTCCCCGGGCCATAACTCCACTTACTATGACGATAAGACCGGGAAGTACTTCCTGATCTTCCATGCCCGTTTCCCGGACCGGGGAGAGCATCATGAGATCCGCGTGCATGAGATGTACATGAATGCGCAGGGCTGGCCGGTCGCCGCGCCTCTGCGCTACGCGGGTGATGGTGCTGGGAACACGGGCAGGCTGAAGAAAGTCACGGCCCAGGAAGCCTCCGGCACGTATCAGCTCGTGAATCACGGCAAGGATATCTCCGCGGAGATCAAGGAGTCCGCAGCCATCGAGCTCACGAAGGGCGGCAGGATCACCGGCGCCGCCTCCGGCACCTTCAAGCTGGAGGATGGCGGCAGGGCGGAGCTTACGCTGGACGGCACCGTGTATCACGGCGTATTCGTGACCGGATGGGACGAGGCGCAGCAGAAGGAAGTGCTGACGTTCTCGGCCCTCTCGGAGCAGGGCACGGCGGTCTGGGGCGTCCGCAGCGGCAGGTAGGGAAGAGAGGCTTGCCTGCCCGGTTCTCCCTCGCCCTCCCCAGGGAGCGGGGGGCGGTCCGGGCGGTACACGCAGCTATGCAGTCATGCTGTACAAGCTATCCGGAACGCGCAGGGCAGCAGTACCATCCGCTGCAGCAATACAGCAGTACAGGGGCACATTCCGTAAGGCATACCCGATACCAACCATCCGGCTGTGGAGAGAGCTCCGCCGCCGGGTGGTTTTTTGGCATAGCCGCCCTTCTCGACTCGACAAATGGTGATCTGAACCGGACAAAACATCCACTCCTATCAACCTCTCGGAGCATATTCCTATAAGAGACTCGATAAGATAGAAGACAAGGCAGAGGGGATGAACGGAAGGTATGATCAGAAAGCGGCAGTGGCATGTTCGAAGCAAGTGGAAAAGACATCTGGGACTCATCGGACAGCGAAAACTCCGGCGGCACATTCCACCGACCTCCCTGCTCAGCCGGAAGACGCTTCGAGCCTATTTGAAGCGCTACAGCGTCGTATACGTCAAGCCGGTCTACGGCTCGTTCGGCAACCATATCATGAAGCTAAGCAGGAACGTGCGGAGACGGGGGTATGTGGTCCGCCGGGAGCAGCGGGTGCAGGCGGTTCCCGCCAAGCGGGTGGAGCGCGTCGTCTTCCGACATGCCCGTTCGAGGGCCTTCCTGATCCAGAAGGGCATCCCGCTGCTGCACCTCGGAGGGCATCCGGTTGATTACCGGCTGATGCTGCTGAAACCGTTCCGGGACTGGAGAATCATGGGCGTGATGGGGAAGGTGGCATCGGGAGCGAGGATCGTGACCAACTATAATCACGGAGGCCGGGCCATCCGGTTCCGGGAGTCGCTCCGGCGTGCCGGCTTCACGGCGAAGCAGATCGATGCGGTGTATGCCGAGATGCGCCGGGTGGGACTCCTCGCGGCACGGCAGTTCGGCAGCCGCCATAAGCACTGCCGCAGGCTCGGCATCGATTTTGCCATCGATACGAACCGGCGGGTCTGGATTATCGAGGTGAACACGAACCCGTTCTACGAGCTGTTCCGCCACCATGAGGACCGAACTCTGTACAGACGCATTCATAAGATCATGCGGCATATCGGCAAGACCCAGCTGAACCGCTAAAGCGTTCCGCGAAGGTTGGACGGATCAAAGCGGCTCAAGGACAAGCGTCTCCCTCACCCCTGCCGGGTGAATTCATGGGGACGCTTTTTCTCATAGCGGCGAGGGGGCGTCAGGCGGCGGGCGAAGCGAATCTTGTATCTTCCACCCCGGTCTGCTACAATGCACTCCATAGAATGCGAATCCAGCCGAGGGGAGCGAGACTGACTTGAAAAAAGAAAAAAACACCTGTCCCTCCAATTTCCGAACGTTCGGACTTGCACTGCAGGCCGTCACCGTGCTGTCCAAATATCCGAACCTGTGTCCAAGCGGGGAGATCGCGCAGCATCTGAAGTCCGAAGCGACGCTGCTGCGCCGCATTCTGGCCCGGCTCGTGCAGGAGAACATCCTGGAGACGCGGGAAGGGCGCGACGGAGGCTACCGGCTGAAGCAGGCTCCGGAGAACATCACCTGTGCGCAGGTGCTGCAGGCGCTGCTTCAGGAGGAATCGCTTCACGGGGAGATGCTGGCTTCGACCGGAGACCATGCCTTCGGGCAGCGCATGAACGGGGTGTTCGCCGGCTTGATGGCGGAGATTGACCAGAGCGTACTGGCTGTGCTGGAGCGGCATACGATCGCCGATCTGGCGGAGAAGACACTGCTGCCGGAAGGGGATTGACAACGCCATTCCCCGGGATTATACTGTGCATATTAACACACAGTATACATCAGCTGCGGCCTGGCAGGCTGCTTGCATGAGCAGCCGCTACCCCTTGCGGGGAAGAGCGCATGACGGTGCTTTTTTTTGAACTATACTGTGCAAAAATATGAACAGTTATGCGGAGGAGAGGGTGGATTCCATATGGAAACAACGGCAGATCAAACGAAGGTTCGTGATTATTACAGCGTGGTGCGAGAGCGCCGTTCGGTACGGCACTATGACCCGACCGTCAAGATTTCGCGCGAAGAACTGACGGAGATGCTCGAGGAAGCGGTGCTGGCCCCGTCGAGCTCAAACCTGCAGCCTTGGCGTTTTCTCGTTATTGACGAGCAGCCGCTGAAGGAGAAGCTGCTGCCGATCGCCTTTAACCAGCAGCAGGTAGTGGATGCCTCGGCCGTCATTGCAGTGCTCGGCGACAAGAACGCCTACCTTCAGGCGGAGGCGATCTACCAATCGGCCGTGGAGGCCGGCTACATGGATGAAGAGCGCAAGCAGCTGTTGACGGGCCATGCCCAAGCGTATGAGCGCATGGGAGAAGACGGGCGCAAGGACGTCGTCCTTATCGACGGCGGTCTGGTCTCGATGCAGTTCATGCTCTCCGCCAAGGCTCGCGGCTATGATACCGTACCGATGGCCGGCTACAACGCGCAGCAGTTCCGCGAAGCGTTCGGCATTCCGGATTCGTATGCGACGGTGATGCTCATTGCGGTTGGCAAAGCGTCCCAGCCGGGCCATCCCACGACCCGGCTGCCGATCGGTGACGTTACCTCCTGGAACCGCCTCGAATCGAAGTAAGGGGCTGGTGATATGAACCTTCACTTGAGCGTACTCGACCAATCGCCGATCCCCGAGGGGAGCACGGCCGGAGAGACGCTGGCTGAGACCGCCCGCCTTGCGAAGGAAGCCGAACGGCTCGGCTTCCGCCGCTTCTGGGTATCCGAGCACCACGCGGCGGGCAGTCTCGCGGGCTCGAGCCCCGAGGTGCTGATCTCGCACCTCGCGGCGGTGACCTCCCGCATCCGCCTCGGCTCCGGCGGTGTCATGCTGCCGCATTACAGCGCCTACAAGGTCGCCGAGAACTTCCGGCTGCTTGAGGCGCTGTATCCCGGCCGGATCGATGTCGGCCTCGGGCGCGCGCCCGGCGGCATGCCGCTGGCGACCCGGGCGCTGCAGGAGGGCCGGGCGGCGGACATCGACCGCTACCCCGAGCAGGTGGCGGACCTCTCCGCCTACCTGCGGGACGCGCTGCCGCCGGGGCACCGCTTCGCCGGGCTGAAGGCCTCGCCGGTGATTCCGTCGGTGCCGCCGCTGTGGCTGCTCGGCTCGAGCGATGAGAGCGCCCGGATCGCCGCGGAGCAGGGCACGGCCTTCGCGTATGCCCACTTCATCAACGGCTACGGGGGGCCGGAGGCGGTGCGCCGGTACCGCGATCACTTCCGCCCGGCATCCGAAGGGGACCGGCCGCAGTCGCTGGTTGCCGTCTTCACGGTCTGCGCCGAGACCGATGAGGAGGCGGAGCGGCTTGCCTCGTCCATGGACCTGAGCTTTCTCTTCCACGAGAAAGGGGTCCAGCGGCCGGGCATCCCGTCGCCGGAGACGGCGGCGAATTATCCGTATACGGCGTACGACCGTATGCGCATCGAAAGCAACCGCAGCCGGATGATCGTCGGCTCGGTGACAACGGTGAAGGCGAAGCTGATCGAGATGAGCGAACGTTACGGAACGGATGAGCTCATGATCGTGACGATCATGCACGACTTCGAGGCCCGGCTGCGGTCGTACCGGCTGCTCGCCGAAGCGTTCGGGCTGCCGCAGGCTCCGAGCTGATCCTGCTGCTGCCGGCCGGTGAGGAAGAGAGCCACCCTGAGGAAGAGGGTGGCTCTTTGGGCTGTCCGGCTGCGGGGGCGGGATAAGCTTCTTTCTTATCCGGCCCGGCTGCTTGCCTGTGACGTTGTTGTAGTTACGGTCCAGACGGCACCCGGGCGTGCCGGGCTGGCCGTTCACCTTGGCTTGCACCTCGCCGTGTACACACGAGGCCGGACAATGCGCCTGCCCAAGAGCGGAATCCCTCCCGACTTCCCCCCTCATGAATGATTTTCCTGCCAGCATGTAACAATACCAAGTGAGAATCAACAGGCCGCTGGGGGGGATATGAGTGGGATTCGCATTCTTTTTCTTTATAGCTTGGCTTACAGTCGCAGCGTTCGGATTCATGAAGAAGCAGTTGACGCTGGTCGAGAACACCGTTGTGCTGCTGCTGATCACGGTGATCAGCATCAACTGGTCCTGGATTATCTTTGAAGAGCTGAAGCTGGTAGTGATCTCCCGAGAACCTGTCAACTATACGGCCTTCCTGATCCACCGCAGCATCACCGTTCCCCTGATTGTTGTGATCACGATCAATCTGGTGAAGCGGATGGCGACGAATCACAGGGCTTGGCTTATGGTGGTGGGGGCCGTCCTGCTCCAGTTCGTCTTTGTCCTGCTCGGACGCTTTTTCGGGATCTCCCACTCGGTTCATTGGAATCTGACCTATGACCTCGTTTATTTTGCTGTGCTGCAGGTCATTGCTCATTACTTTTTGAAGTACTACCGCCATTTGGGCCGTAGAGGGGTGGAACGCGCATGATATTCTGGGGGAACTTCAATCTCAATGAGATCTCGCTGGTGGCACTCAATGCGGCAGCGTATCTGCTCCTCTTTTTGCTGCCCGGGCGATTAACGCCCCAGGTCCGGACGCTGAGTTTACTGTGGGGATTCACCATGGGGGTGATCTTTGATTTTACGATCGGCGGAGGCCTCGTCGATCTCTATATGGTGAACGATTCGAACCAATACGAAGCCTTTGACGTGATGTATTACTTCTTGTTTGCGCCCTTCGGGTATCTCTTCTTCTATTTCTATGAGGTCCTCGGGATCAACCGGCGCACGTTTATTCTGTACGTTGTGGTTTGGTCCGTCGTCGGTGTTGGGGCTCAATGGGGCACTACCCTGCTCGGGATCATTACATTTCAAAAAGGATTCCAGGTCGCTTACACGTTCCCCGTGTTTCTGATCACCCAGACCGTGTCGGGACTCTATCTTGAATGCGTCAAATCCAGACAGCCGGTCATGGCTCCCGCCAAGAAAAAGTCCGAGAGGTACGGGCTCAGTAGGAAGTTTACTTAGAGCAGCAGCAGCGGAAGAATGGGATGTTCTTCATCCGTGAAGAAACATCCTTTTGGCGTGCAGGTGATCAGGCGGAGCGGCCCGCATTCGTTCATACTTGCAGAGTTGTGGTATGATGGGTTCACTTCAATATTATCCGGTTCCGGGCTGGAACCTGCGAAAGGATCATAGGCGATGCTGTTTATCGATAACCGCGGCGGGACGGATCCCGCACTGAATCTGGCTTTGGAGGAATACGCGCTGCGCCATCTTCCGGCGGAGAACGATTACCTGCTTTTTTACATGAACGAGCCTTCGATCATCATCGGCAAAAACCAGAACACGGCCGAGGAGGTCAACCGCGAATATGTGGAGGAAAAAGGTATCCATGTCGTGCGGCGTCTGTCCGGCGGCGGTGCCGTATATCATGACCTTGGCAACCTGAACTTCAGCTTCATCACCCGCGACGACGGGACGTCGTTCCACAATTACCGCAAGTTCACCGAACCTGTGATCCGGGCGCTGCATGAGCTCGGGGTGGAAGCGGAGCTCAGCGGGCGCAACGACATTCAGGTCGGCGAACGCAAGATCTCGGGCAACGCCCAGTTCGCGACCCGCGGACGCATGTTCACCCACGGGACTCTGCTGTTCGATTCGCACATGGAGAATGTGGTCTCGGCCCTCAAGGTCAATCCGCTCAAAATCCAGTCCAAGGGCGTCAAATCGGTACGCAGCCGGGTGGCGAATATCTCGGAATTCCTCAGGGAGCCGATGACGATCGCTGCATTCCGGGCGCACCTGCTCCGGTCCATCTTCGGCGGGGCCGAGCCCACGGAGTACAAGCTCTCCGAGGAGCAGTGGGAGGGCGTGCGCCGTCTGGCGGAGGAACGCTACCGGAGCTGGGACTGGAACTACGGCCGGTCGCCGGCCTTCAATCTGCATAAGGCCGCCCGCCTGTCCGCAGGCACGTTCGACGTGCGGCTGGATGTGGAGGAAGGCCGCATCCGCGGCGCCGCGATCTACGGCGACTTCTTCGGCGTCGGCGACGCCAAGGAAGTGGAGGCGAAGCTGATCGGCGTACGGTATGACAGCGCGGCCCTGAAGGCTGTGCTCGAGGGCATCGATCTGCAGTATTACTTCGGCCCGGTGAGCCGGGAGGAGTTTCTCGACCTGCTGCTGTAAGCAGGGGCGCTGGGAAGGGGGGACGCAGCTGCCCCCTTGTTCTGCCTGCCTGTTGAAGCACAGTAGTGTGTATTAGCATTCTGTGTCCGCTGTCGCAGCGGAGATGTAAAATAGCGGAACTCTAATGCGTTAAGCGGGCAAATGGAGGGGTTCATTCGAGAATAGAGGAACTGAGGTTCGCTATTTGGTCGCAAGTGGGGCAGAAGCGGTGAGTTTCCGACATATAAGGCATCTGAGTTCCGTTATTTCATGGGAAATGCCGGGAAATACTCGGATAAGATACCTGAGTTCCGCTATTTCGAAATTCCCCATGGTCAAGCCGGCACAAGGAACTGCTTTCTCTAATCCAAAGGCGTAGTACCCTTTCGCTGAGCTTAGGAGTTGTTACGTCTGTCCCAAGCTGGGGTTATGCGTCCAACCGCGTCAAGAGAGTAGGGGCCGATGCAGAGTCAAACGAGTAACCTGTGAGCGGCACAGCAGCACTTGCTGCGAAACATTTCAACAATAGGTCAGTTGCCAGGACAGCCGCAGCCGGTCAACTCCTCTAATTGATGCACGTTTCCTAAGTCTGAGCTTGAGTGCGCCTCACGGCAAGCCTGTTTAGCATCGCCTCACAAGTATGCGTGACGAGCATGCCTGAGATGATTGCCTGACGAACATTCCCGCCGAGCATCACTGCCGAGCATCACTGCCGAGCATCACTGCCGAGCATCACTGCCGAGCATCACTGCCGAGCATCACTGCCGAGCATCACTGCCGAGCATCACTGCCGAGCATCACTGCCGAGCATCACTGCCGAGCATCACTGCCGAGCATCACTGCCGAGCATCACTGCCGCGCATTACTGCCGAGCATCACTGCCGCGCATTACTGCCGAGCATCACTGCCGCGCATTACTGCCGAGCATTACTGCCAAGCAATCTCTGACGTGTATCTCTAACGAGCGAGCCTCTGAAGCACTCCATACGAGCATGCCTCACGATCAAGCTTGACGAGCATATCCTGCTAGCTTCCCACACCAGCATCTTACTTTGGTCCTGTGAGATCGATCAATGGCCGCCTTCCTTGGCGGTCTTTTTTCTGCGGGGCTGGCACTTTTCGATTTACAAGAACCTTCCAATTGTGCTAAGGTAGATAGGAGATTCGACTTTGATATAAGTAACTAAATTCAAAATAACGAGGTGACGGCATGAAGGAATCCTCCATGAAGCTTGGGGAGCCGGAACGCGACGGGCAGCTGTCGATGAGATTTGCAAGAGGCGGGCCGCGCCGGGGGGCGGGGAGGAAGGGAATCGGCGAGACGAAAAAAATCTCGCTAACCCTCGCTCCGGGCACCTGGGAAGAGCTTGAAAGGCGCTGCGGGGAAGCTGGCGTATCCCGTTCGGAACTGCTGCGATCCATAATCGAAGCGGTTCTGACTCCCGAAGTCCCGGCAGTCAAGGGGGAGAACTGAATGCGGACCGTAATTGCCCAAGCTTCACTGCATGCTGCCCTGCAGCATGTAATGCCAGCCGCAGCGGTGAGTCCCGCCATACCGGCGCTCTCCGGAATCCGGCTGCAGGCCGATGCTGGAGGCCTGACCCTGACGGGTTCCAACGAGGTCACCAGACTGCAGTATCATATCCCGTCGGATGACCCAGCCTTATCCGTGTTAGAGGAGGGTGGAGCCGTAATCCCCGCCCGCCGGTTTGGGGATCTTATCCGGTACCTTGGGGAGGAGGCGGTTGCGCTGGAGGCGGGCAAAGAGATGCTGCAGATCCGCACCGCCGGGACTGTCTGCCGCCTGGCCTTGGCTGCCCGGGATGCTTCGGAGTTCCGGGAAGCCTTCGATCTGACGGACGTTGTCCGGATTCGAATTTCCAACCGGGATTTGAAGAGGATGGTGAAGCAGGTGAGCTTCGCGGCCGCTTCGTCCGAGGCCCGGATGGTGCTTACAGGGGTCCTGTGCAGAGTCGATGGAAGCAGGCTCAGTCTTACGGCGACCGATGGTATCCGGCTGGCTTTCTGCAGCAGTGAACTGGAGGACTCGGCCGGGGAGATGGGTCCTTCGGCCGTGATTCCGGCGAAATCTCTCAGCACCTATGCCCAGATCCTCGGAGATGCCGGTTTCAGCCGGATCTCAATCGGAACCAACGCGGTGGAGCTGGAATCGGGCCGCTTCCGTATGCTGTCTTCCCTGCTTGGAGGCGCTTATCCTTCCGTGGACGGACTGAAGCCGGCACGGGAGCTTACAAGGGTCACGCTGCACACAGCCTCGCTTCTGCAAGCTGTGGAGGGGGCGTCTGTGCTCTCGGGAGACCAGCAGCATCTCATGCTGCTTACCGTCAGCCCGAAGCAGGCCATACTGTCTTCCACCAGTTCAGGAACCGGTGAGATGCAGGTGACCGTTCCGTGGGACGGACCCGTGTCCGGCATCCCTGCAGCGCCGCTCACGGTTTCCTTTAATGGGAAATATATGAAGGAGATGCTGAGGAGTATCGCCAGCGACCGTGTCCAGCTCGTGCTCGCGGGGCCGGACCGACCGATCGTCCTTGAACCGGTGGACGACAGGCCGGGGGCGGAGGCCTATTACCTGCTGACCCCCATCCGGACGCCGGCAGTACTAGCCTCCCCGACCTCGCCAGCTTGAGGAACTCGCCAGCATCTCCAGCTTGCTGAGTTTGACCTGTTTAGACTGGCTTCGCCGGCTTACCAGTTCTAAAGGGATTATAACGGCTTGACGAGCTATTCAACTTCACGAGCTCGCTGGCTTCACAAGCACGCTGACTTTACGAGCATCACCGACTCGACCAGCATGCCCGCTTTTCCTGGCTTGACCAAAGTCACCAGCACCACCAGCACCACCAGTCTCACCGGCACCACCAGCACCACAAATGCCAGATCCTTGGGAGCTCCGACGAAGGGTCGAAAGACAATTACGCTCTGAAGCTGAAAATGCATGGCTCAGCCCGACCAGCCTCGCCCGCGAAGCTGCCTTTACTTAAACTCACATCCTCCGTACAGCAGCCACACACTTTTTTCTCGCCGGGCGGTTTACCTCCCGTTTTTCGTGGCGATACTGCACTTAAGAACATGCTGTCATGACGGCAGCCGGCTTCCTTCGGCACCGCACGAGCGGACCGGAGGGAGTGGACGGCCCAGCGGACAACATGTTTTTTTGCCGTTTCGGCAGCTGAACAAATGCATATCGATTTCCAAACATTCCGTCCATGCCGCTTCAGTTTGTGCGTATTTCACTCCGATGGATCGAGGGCTTAGCGAATCTTTCGGTTCCGGATCTCTCGAAATCCGAATGGTGATCCTGTATAATAGAAAGAGAGAAGGCTTTCATACAACTTTTATACGGACAAGTGGGTTGAGCTATGGATAACGAGAAACAGCGTTTAAGCATCGAAGCGGCCAGATTGTATTATTTGTCCGACTATGGGCAGCAGGACATCGCCGTCCGGCTCGGGGTATCCCGGCCGACCGTCTCCCGGCTGCTGCAATATGCCAAAGATCAGGGGTACGTGCGCATTACGATCGTCGATCCGCTGGAGGATCTGGACGCGATGGGGGACCGGCTCAAGCTGAAGTTCGGCCTGGATACGGTGCATGTCTGCTATTCCCCGCTGAACGAGTATACGGAGATCCAGAAGAATATCAGCAAGAAGGCCGCGGAATATATCCAGGAGACCGTGCAGGACTCCGATATCATCGGCGTGACCTGGGGCACGACGATGCATGCGGTCGCCCTTCAGCTGCAGCCGAAGTCGGTGCGGGGGGTGGAGGTCGTCCAGCTCAAAGGAGGCGTCAGCCACTCCCACGTCAATACGTACGCGGCCGAAATCGTCAATCTGTTCGCCGAAGCGTTCCATACGATGCCCCGGTATCTGCCGCTTCCCGTCATCTTCGACAATACGGAGGTGAAGCGGATGGTCGAGGAGGACCGCCATATCCAGCGGATCATTGAACTCGGCCGCCAGGCGAATATCGCCGTCTTCACCGTAGGGACGGTGAAGGAGGATGCCCTGCTGTTCCGGCTCGGCTACTTCAACGAAGACGAGCAGAAGCTGCTCCAGCGTACGGCGGCCGGAGACATTTGTTCCCGCTTCTTCGACGCGGCCGGCGAGCTCTGCTCCCGAGAGATCAACGACCGGACGGTCGGGATCGACCTGGCGGACCTGCGCCGCAAGGAGAAGGCGATCCTCGTCGCCGGCGGGCAGCGCAAGATCGATGCGATCCGGGCCGCCCTCATCGGCAAGTATGCGAATATTCTCATTACCGATCAATTCACCGCCCAAGCGCTACTGGGTGAATAGAATCACGGACCTGCCGCCTGCCCTGCGGCAGGTTTTTTTCTGCTTTTTTGTGCTCCATCCCGCCGTTAAATTTGTTCCCGTTCAGGACATATGTCCTGGATTCCTCTCTTCGGACATGCCAATATAAGCTTCACCCGACAAAAGTTCCGCGGGCAAAACCTGCGATCTTCTCCGGGAAGCAGAGAGGAAGCACGTGGGAAGTGGGCCGTACGATGTATAGAAGAGGAGGCTGCGTCGGATGATAGGAAGGCATGGCCATTGGTTCGCCTTGATATGAACGTAATTTCAATTACATATTTACATATGTTCAAGGTCGTGCTATGATGGGTCCATATTCCAATACCCGGCCCTCGTTCAAGTGAAGCGAGAGAAGAGCGGCGGGATCATCCAAAGGAGAGAGATCTTATGAATTTGGCAGGCATGATCGACCACACATTGTTGAAAGCGGATGCGACGCAGGCGGAAATCACGAAGCTGACGGAGGAAGCGAAGAAATATACGTTCGCCTCCGTATGCGTGAACCCGACTTGGGTGGCCTATGCGGCAGAGCAGCTGGCAGGCACCAAAGTCAAGGTATGCACAGTGATCGGCTTCCCTCTCGGGGCGTCCACTCCGGCAGTGAAGGCTTTCGAAGCGGCCGACGCGATCGCGAACGGGGCAACGGAAGTGGACATGGTGATCAACATCGGCGCGCTGAAGGACGGGAACAACGAGCTTGTGGAACGCGATATCCGCGGCGTAGTGGAAGCGGCCAAGGGCAAGGCGCTTGTGAAGGTCATCATCGAGACAAGCCTGCTGACGGACGAGGAGATGGTGCGCGCATGCGAGCTCTCCGTCAAGGCCGGAGCCGACTTCGTGAAGACGTCCACCGGCTTCTCGACCGGCGGAGCCACACCGGAGGATGTCGCTCTGATGCGCCGTACGGTAGGCGAAGGGACGGGGGTCAAGGCATCCGGCGGCGTGCGCAGCCGCGAAGACATGCTGAAGATGGTGGAAGCGGGTGCGACCCGGATCGGCGCAAGCTCCGGAGTCAAGATCATGGAAGGCGGCCAATCGGCTTCTTCTTATTAATAAGGGGCATGAGCTAGTCAAGGAGGCATACCGGGTGAAAGAACAGCTGATTCAAGAAGCATTGGAAGCACGGAAGGCGGCCTATGTGCCGTACTCGGGCTTCAAAGTGGGTGCGGCCCTGCTGGCCGGGGGCAAGATATACCGGGGCTGCAACGTGGAGAACGCCTCCTATGGACTGACCAACTGCGCGGAGCGCACGGCGGTCTTCAAGATGGTCTCCGAAGGGCATCAGCGCATCGAAGCGATCGCCGTAACAGCCGATACGGACGGCCCCGTATCCCCATGCGGCGCCTGCCGCCAGGTACTCGCCGAGTTCTGCGAAGCAGGCACGAAGATTTACCTGACGAATCTGCACGGAAACACCGAGGAGTGGACGATGGAGAAGCTGCTGCCGGGTGCCTTCCGGGGCACGGATATGACCCGCCAGGGCTGAGCCGGACAAGCGGTCAGAACTGCACCATCCTCACGAAAAAAAAGAATGATCCCGCCCGGGATGCTTCTTTTCAGGGCGTTGTAAGCGCTTAAAGAAAAGGGCGTGCCCGTGCGGGAGGACATCCAGGGATGAATTATTACATCAGTGGGAGAAAATAACATGAAATATCTTATCGCCCTTTTGGGCCTTCTCGTCGTCTTCGCCATGACCTATGCAGCCTCCAACAACCGCAGCGGCATCCGCTACCGTCCGCTGATCGTCATGGTGGTGCTGCAGGCGGTGCTGGCTTTTGTCCTGCTCAACACGGGGGCGGGTGAATTCCTGGTCGGCGGCTTCGCCGGGGTCTTCGAGCATCTGCTGTCCTACGCGGCGGAGGGGATCAACTTTGTCTTCGGCGGCATAGCCAATGAAGGTCAGGGACCGTTCTTCCTGAACGTGCTGCTGCCGATCGTGTTCATCTCCGCCCTCATCGGGATTCTGCAGTACGTCAAGGTGCTGCCGTTCATCATCAAGTACATCGGCCTCGCGCTGAGCAAGATCAACGGGATGGGCCAGCTGGAATCGTACAATGCCGTGGCTTCCGCGATTCTCGGGCAATCCGAAGTGTTCATCTCCGTCAAAAAGCAGATGGGCCTTCTGCCGAAGCATCGGCTGTACACCCTCTGCGCTTCCGCGATGTCTACCGTCTCGATGTCGATCGTCGGCGCCTACATGCAGATGATCGAGCCGAAGTACGTCGTCACGGCCTTGGTGCTCAACCTGTTCGGGGGCTTCATCATCGCTTCGATCCTCAACCCGTACACCGTTACGGCAGCGGAAGATCTGCTCGAGGTGCAGGAGGAAGAGAAGCAGTCGTTCTTCGAAATGCTGGGTGAATACATCCTCGACGGCTTCAAGGTCGCGATCGTGGTCGGTGCGATGCTGATCGGATTCGTGGCGCTGATTGCGCTCGTCAACGGCATTTTCCAGGGCATCTTCGGGATCACGTTCCAGCATATGCTCGGGTATCTCTTCGCTCCGTTCGCCTTCGTGATGGGCGTCCCGTGGGCGGAAGCCGTCGCAGCGGGCAGCATCATGGCCACCAAGATGGTGTCCAACGAGTTCGTGGCCATGCTCGATCTCGGCAAGACAGAAGGGCTGTCCGCACGCACCACCGGCATCGTGTCCGTCTTCCTCGTTTCCTTCGCGAACTTCTCATCCATCGGGATTATCGCAGGCGCGGTCAAAGGGCTGCATGAGAAGCAGGGGAACGTGGTTGCCCGCTTCGGCCTGAGACTGCTCTACGGAGCAACGATGGTCAGCGTATTGTCAGCGGTCATCGCGGGGTTGTATCTTTAAAGCAGACACATATCTTGGAAGTACGAAAGGGGTAGAGGCTAATGAGCTCAACTTTCCAAAGAATTCACGTGGTGGTTCTGGACTCCGTGGGCATCGGTGAGGCGCCGGATGCGGCGGCATTCGATGACGTGGGAGCCGATACGCTGGGCGCCATCGCCCGTACCCGCGGCGGATTGAACATGCCGAACATGGCCGCTCTCGGCCTCTCGAACATCCGGACCATCGAGGGCGTGCCGGCCGCTTCCCGGCCGAAGGCGTTCTACGGTCTGATGCAGGAAGCGTCGAGCGGCAAGGATACGATGACCGGCCACTGGGAGATGATGGGCCTGCACATCGCCACGCCGTTCCGCGTGTTCGAGCACGGATTCCCGGACGAGCTCATCTCGCGCATTGAGGAACACACCGGGCGCAAGGTGATCGGCAACAAGCCGGCCAGCGGCACCGAGATCATCGACGAGCTGGGTGCGGAGCACATGGAGACCGGGGCGCTGATTGTCTACACCTCGGC
This sequence comes from Paenibacillus mucilaginosus 3016, assembly GCF_000250655.1. Classification (NCBI taxonomy): domain Bacteria; kingdom Bacillati; phylum Bacillota; class Bacilli; order Caryophanales; family Paenibacillaceae; genus Paenibacillus; species Paenibacillus mucilaginosus. Next base: position 5,656,780 of record NC_016935.1, on the reverse strand, counting down.
GGACTCCGTGCTGCAGATCGCAGCGCACGAGGAGATCGTGCCGCTCGACGAGCTGTACGCGATCTGCAAGTTCTGCCGCGAGATCACGCTCGACGATCCGTACATGCTCGGCCGCATTATCGCCCGGCCGTTCATCGGACAGCCGGGCAAGTTCTCCCGTACGGCGAACCGCCACGATTACGCGCTGAAGCCGTTCGGACGCACGACGATGAACGAGCTGCAGGACAGCGGATTCGACGTGATCGCCATCGGCAAGATCTCCGATATTTTCGACGGGGAAGGGGTTACGAAGGCGGTGCGTACCGTGTCCAACATGGACGGGATGGACAAGCTCGTGCAGGTGCTCGGTGAACCGTTCAAGGGGCTCAGCTTCCTGAACCTCGTCGACTTCGACGCGCTGTTCGGCCACCGCCGCGACCCGCAGGGCTACGGCCAGGCGCTCGAGGAATTCGACGCCCGCCTGCCGGAGGTGTATGCCAAGCTGACGGACGAGGACCTGCTCATCATCACGGCGGACCATGGCAACGACCCGACGTTCAAGGGAACGGACCATACCCGGGAATACGTGCCGCTGCTCGTCTACTCGCCGCGCTTCAAGGATGGCGGCCGCGAGCTTCCGCTGCGAAGCACGTTCGCGGATGTGGGCGCCACGGTGGCCGACAACTTCGGCGTGAAGCTGCCGGATCACGGTGTCAGCTTCCTGGGCGAGCTCAAGGGCTGATCGGCTGCTGCAGCAGGGAAACGAATCAACATACCATACCATTACCGGGCGGGGGAGAAGCCCCTTCGCCCTTCGGTCTACAGGAGGATACAGACTATGAGCGTACATATTGGAGCCAAACCGGGCGATATCGCCGAAACGGTCCTGATGCCGGGCGACCCGCTCCGTGCGAAATATATTGCGGAGACGTATCTCGAGAATATCGTCTGCTACAACGAAGTCCGCGGCATGCTGGGCTTTACGGGAACCTACCAGGGCAAGCGCGTGTCCGTACAGGGCTCGGGAATGGGCCTGCCGTCGATGAGCATCTACGCCAACGAGCTCATCACGGAGTACGGCGTGAAGAACCTGATCCGCGTGGGCACCTGCGGCGGCATGCAGGAGCATGTGCGCGTGCGTGATGTTGTGCTGGCCCAGGCCGCGTGCACGGATTCGAGCATGAACCGCCATGTGTTCGGCGGCTACGACTTCGCGCCGGTGGCGAGCTTCCCGCTGCTGCTGGCCGCCTACGAGCGCGGCACGGCCAAGGGCATGAAGCTGCATGTGGGCAACGTGTTCAGCTCGGACTCCTTCTACCGTGACGACAAGTCGGTCGTGCAGAAGCTGATGGCCCACGGCGTGCTGGGGTGTAGAGATGGAGACGACCGCCCTCTATACGCTGGCGGCGAAGCATGGGGTGAACGCCCTGACGATCCTGACGGTCAGCGACCACCTGATCACCGGCGAAGAGACGACGGCGGCGGAACGCCAGTCCACCTTCAACGATATGATGATTGTGGCGCTCGATACGGCGGTTTCCCTGTAGGGAATAGAGAAGCGGAAGCGAGGAGATACGGCGATGAGAATGGTGGATCTGATTCAGAAGAAGCGGGATGGGAAAGAACTGAGCAGCGAAGAGATCGGTTTTATCATAGAGGGCTATACGAAGGGCGAGATCCCGGACTATCAGGTCAGTGCGCTGGCCATGGCAATCTTCTTCCGTGATATGACGGACCGGGAGAGAGCGGACCTGACGATGGCGATGGTTCACTCCGGCGAGACCATTGATCTCTCGGAGATCGAAGGCGTGAAGGTCGACAAGCACTCCACCGGCGGCGTTGGCGATACGACGACGCTCGTGCTTGCTCCGCTGGTGGCGGCGCTGGGCATCCCGGTGGCGAAGATGTCCGGCCGCGGCCTCGGACACACAGGCGGTACGATCGACAAGCTGGAGGCGATCTCCGGCTTCCACGTCGAGATCTCCAAGGAAGAGTTCGTGAAGCTTGTCAACGAGCACAAAATCGCAGTCATCGGCCAGTCGGGCAACCTGACGCCGGCGGACAAGAAGCTGTACGCCCTGCGGGATGTGACGGCTACCGTCAATTCGATTCCGCTGATCGCAAGCTCCATCATGAGCAAGAAGATCGCGGCGGGGGCCGACGCCATCGTGCTCGACGTCAAGACCGGCGCGGGCGCCTTCATGAAGAGCGTCGATGACGCCAAGGAGCTCGCGCAGGCGATGGTCCGCATCGGCAACAACGTCGGCCGCAAGACGATGGCGGTTATCTCCGACATGAGCCAGCCGCTGGGTCTTGCGATCGGCAACTCGCTCGAGGTCAAGGAAGCGATCGATACGCTGAAAGGCCAGGGGCCGAAGGATCTCGAGGAGCTTTGCTTCGCGCTGGGCCGGCAGATGGTCTTCCTGGCGGGCAAAGCCGCCTCGCTGGAGGAAGCGGAGGAGAAGCTCAAGGAAGTGATCGCCAACGGCAAAGCCCTCGAGAAGTTCCGCGAGTTCATCGCGAACCAGGGCGGCGACCCGTCGGTCGTCGACCATCCGGAGAAGCTGCCGCAGGCGGCGTTCCTGATCGAGGTGCCGGCGAAGACGGACGGTGTCGTGGCCGAGATCGTGGCCGACGAGATCGGCACGGCGGCGATGCTCCTGGGTGCCGGCCGGGCGACCAAGGAATCCGAGATCGACCTAGCGGTCGGCCTGATGCTGAACAAGAAGGTCGGCGATGCCGTCAAGGCCGGCGAATCGCTGGTCACGATCCACGCGAACCGCGAGAACGTCCAGGAAGTCGTGGACATGATCTACGCGAACATCCGGATCGCGGACCAGGCGGAAGCGCCTGTGCTGATCTACGGCACGGTAACGGAGTAACAGCAGCAGTATACAACGCCGAAGACTTGGCCCCGGGAAGGGGCCAAGTCTTTTTGTGACCGCAATAGGGCTGTCATGGGAAGCCGGCAGTCGACAAGACACAATTTTCCGCAAAATGTGCTCAAAAAAGATTGCAAAACCGCCGCCGGCCGGAATATGATAAGAGTAGCCGGTATGACATAACGGCTGCGCTGCACCGAGAAATTGTAAGCGCTGACATCCGGAGAGGGCCGATCTGTTCACGACAACAAAGGATGAGGTGATGGCTGTGGGAACCCGCTTGCTTTCGGAACACATCATCAAGAAGCATTCTCCGCACCTGAAGTATGTCAGGATTCACTCCGGCGGCGGTCATACGGCCGTCATCTATGCCTGGAACGAAAATCTGCAGCTGAGCGACCAGGACGCGTTCCGGCTGCGGCGCCTGGCCGCCGGTCACCTGTCGCCCTATGTGAGCTATAAGGTAAAGCCCTATGACAAGCTGCAGGAGGACGGCATCCCGGTCCGGCCGGAGCTGCCCGAGAGTGTGGTGGAGGCGGCCATGTCCAGGAGCGTCCAGCAGACGGAGCTCCTCGCACGGATCAACCGGCTGTTCCCCATCGGACAGATTGCGTTTAACCGGTACGACGCCATCCACGGCACGATCCATTTTGACGTCTACCTGAACCCCGGGATCACCGCGATCGAGAAGGAACTGTTCCAGGAATACCTGCACGAGGTGATTCCGCTGGGCTCCTCCTTCGAATTGACTTATCATTAACCAGCTGTGCGTTATAAATGACAACTGCTCCGGCATGCCCGGGGCTTTTTTTCGTTGAGGAAGAGAGCAGCGGGCATGAGAAAAAAAGGAAATCGGACTTCCGGCGCGAAGTCATTTATGGTGAAATACATAAGGAAAATGGAACCGGAGTGGAATACGGGCCCCCCTGAAGGACTGCGCGGGGGAACTGCATGTTCCGCGGGAAGGTTCATCCGGGGCTCAGCACCCAGGGACACGTGGGGCAGGGGAACGATTCAATGAGACGGAGAGGGAGATGACGGTATGGAATTGGGCTTGAGAGGAAAAGCGGCCTTGATTACGGGCGGCAGCAAGGGCATCGGCTTCGAAACGGCAGTGCAGTTGACGCAGGAAGGCGCACAGGTGGCGATCTGCGGACGGAATGAGGAGGCGCTGAAGGCTGCGGCGGCCCGCATTCTCGAGCGGACCGGGGCCGAGGTGTTCTATCTGGCGGCCGATGTGACGAAGGAAGAGGACTGCCGCCGGTTCGTCGAGGCGGCCGCGGAGCGCTTCGGCCGTCTCGATATTGTGGTGAACAACGCGGGCACGTCCGCGGCGAAGCCGTTCGAGCAGGTGGACGCCGCGGCCTGGCAGCAGGATCTCGATCTGAAGCTGTTCGGGGCGATCCATATCTCGAAGCATGCGATTGCGCACCTGCGCAGGGCAGGGGGCGGGGCGATCGTCAATGTAACGGCTTCCATGGCCAAAACGCCGCTGGCATCGTCCCTGCCGACCACCGTGAGCCGGGCCGCCGGGATGGCGCTGACGAAGGCGATGAGCAAGGACCTGGGGCCGGACAACATCCGCGTCAACACGGTCTGCATCGGTCTGATCCGCAGCGACCAGATCGAGAAGGGCTGGCAGGCGTCGGCTCCGGAGAAGAGCTGGGAGGAGTACGCCCGTGATCCGAAGCATGGCGTCCCGCTCGGACGGATCGGAGATACGGAGGAAGCGGCGAAGGTGATCACTTTCCTTGTATCCGATGCGGCTTCGTATGTCTCCGGGACTTCCGTGAACATCGACGGAGGGAAGGCCGGCGCGCTGTAATCTGGCTTGCAACCCAAAAGAGACATGCGCCTCATGGCAGCATGTCTCTTTTGGGTTGCAGCATAGTACATAGTAAACCCTTACGCTTAGTTCGCCCGGATCTCGAGCAGCTCGTACGTAATCACGCCCATAGGGGCATTGACACTGATTTTGTCCCCGACGGCCTTGTTCATCAGCGACATCCCGAGCGGGCTCTCATAAGAGATCCGGTTCTCGAGCACGTCCGCTTCGGAAGGGCCGACGATGCGGTACTCGATCTTCTCGGCGAACTCAACGTCGTAGAGCACCACGACGGAACCCACGTTGACCTTCGACGTATCGATGTTGTCAGCGATCCGGGCTTTCTTCAGCATTTGCTCCAGGGTGAGGATGCGGGTCTCGAGGAACGCCTGATCGTCCTTGGCGGAGTGGTATTCGCTGTTCTCCTTGAGGTCGCCGTAGCTGATCGCTGTCTTCAGACGGGTGGCAAGCTCCTTGCGCTTGACGGTCTTGAGCTCTTCGAGCTCCTGCTCCAGTTTGGCAAACCCCTCGCGGGTAAGGATTACTTCTTCATTAGCCATGTGTGTGCATCTCCTGAATCGTAGTAGGTTTCGAAAAGTTGAATCCCGTCCCCCCATTGTACACTAAAAAGCACCCATGCGAAACTCTCCCGTAAAAAGCCGGGAGGGGCCGGAGGGGGCGGAGGCGGACATTTCCTTCTTGCCCGCAGGGCGATATACTAGAGGAATAAAGTAATGCAAGTCCCATCCTGCAGAAGATGAGGTGAACCTGACACGTGATGCATCCGGAGCCTGCCGCAATGATCAGGGAGGAGGCCGCCCGTTCCGGCCGCGACCAATTCGAGCTCCGCTTCGCGGCGCCGGGCGCGCGGGGGCTGGAGCTGACCCTGCTGGCCGAAATTCTCACGGCGGTCCAGCACGCCGTCTGGACGCTGGATCCGCGCTGGCTGGCCAGCCACAAGAAAGTGCCCGGCGAAGTCAGCGGCGATAATGCGCTGGAGGCGGCGGCCATCCATACCGCGCCGTACGGCTTCCGGCTGGCATCGCGGCACGAGGCGGACCTGTTCGGGGCGACGCCGGCGACAGGGGCCCTTCAGGCGCTGGCGGAGCTCATGCGCGACAGCTCCGACGAAGCGCGGCTGCAGGCCGGGCTGAAGCACCTGAGCCCGCGTGCCGCGGCCGCCTACGAGCGGCTCTTGGAGCTTCTGCTGCGGACGAAGGCTGTCGTCGTGCTGCGCTGGTCGTCGCCGGGCGGCGGAGGGCTGGAGGCCGCTCTCCATCCCGGCGTGCTGGAGTCGGCATACCGGCTGCTGCAGATGACCAACGAGAGCAAGTCGACCTTCACCGCCAAGGGTACCTTGGCGGCCGTCAATATGAAGCGGGGGACCTTCCAGCTCGACAGCGAGGACGGAATTTCTTATGCGGGGAAGCTCTCGGGAGAGATTAAACAGGATATCCAGAAGGGTAATAAGATCGTGGTGCCGATGAAGGCGGACGTGCTGCTGGAAGTGACGACAACCTTCAATGTCAGCACGGGAAGCCGGACGGAGGCCTACAGGCTGCTCCAGCTTTACAGCCGCAGCGATGTCCTCGGTGATGCGCAGCAGCTGCGGTTCAAGGAAACCTTGAGCCGCCTGCAGAAGGCCTATGACAAGGTGGAGCGCAGCATTCCCAGGGAGAGCGGAGGATACGGCAGCGGGGATCCGTATGACTCGGGAGGCGCCAGTCCGCTTACGCCCGGCGACTGCACGGAGCTGCGGGAGCTCATCGGCAGTCTGGAGGAGGAGCGGCTGGCGGACGGCACGCCGGTCATCGGGGATCCGGCCGGAGCCGCGGCGCTGCGGGAGCTGCTCGCGCCGGGCCACCCGATCGCACAGCTCGCCGAGACGGCGGAGAGCACGGCGGCGGGGCTGGCCGGCCATGAATACTACGGCGATGAGCCGGACCTCGACCCGAAAGCGCAGTCGATGCTGGCCAAGGCGGCCGAGCTATTGAGGAAGCGGGAGGCGGAAGCCTATCCCGAGCTCCGCTCCCTGCTGGAGCGTCTCGGCAGCGTGATTGGGGCGCTGGAGAAGCTCGTGTAGCCCTTTTGGAAGTGAAAATGTTTTCATATTTGGTATCGGGATGCCCGCGTATGGTATCATAAGAAAAAAGCTATGGCTAGTCTATCTCAGCTAGTTACATTTTGGAGGGAACACCCATTACTAACGTTGTCCTGAATGATGCTATGAGCATGCTGCAAAAAACGAGCAGAACTTTTTATATTCCCATCAGCCGTCTGGAACAGGGGCTCCGGGAAGCCGTCACCTCGGCCTACCTCTGTATGCGGGCGATCGACGAAATTGAAGACCATGAAGAGCTCGATCCCAAGGTCAAGTCGGAGCTGCTGTACGGCATGCGCGAAGCCTTCCGCGGCCCGGATCTGAAGGAAGCGACGACCCGGCTGCTGGCTCCTTACCAAGGCATTCTGCCGGCCGTCACGATGCAGGTGCATGAGTGGGCGCAGCTCTGCCCGTCGACCATCGCCTCGACCGTGTACAAATACATCGCGATGATGTCCGAGCAGATGGCCGAGTGGGTTGACCGCAAGTGGACCATCCGTACCGAAGCGGACCTCGACCGGTATACATACAGCGTAGCCGGCATGGTGGGCGAGATGCTCTCGGACCTCTGGTACTGGTACGACGGAACGAAGACGGACAGAGACAAGGCGGTTGCTTTCGGCCGCGGACTGCAGGCGGTGAACATTCTCCGCAACCGTGGGGAGGATCTGGAGCGGGGCGTGGACTTTTTCCCGGAAGGGTGGGAGTTTAACGAAATGCTTCAGTACACGCGCCGCAACCTGTCGATGGCGGATGCCTATATCGCCGACCTGAAGGACGGTCCGGCGCTCAGCTTCTGCAAGATTCCGCTGGCGCTGGCGCATGCGACCGTAAAGCTCATTGCGGGCGGCGGCAATAAGCTGACCCGGGACGCCGTGCTGAAGATTGTGAACCGGCTCGGGGGTTAACCGGGCAAGCCTTGAACGGGTGGAACTGAGAATACTTGGATGAGGCGGGAGGCTTCCGGAAGGAGGCCTTTTTGCTATGGGCGTACACCGCCCGGGAGGAAAGAAATGGATGCTGCGGAAAGCGCGAAAACGCTATCTTTTTCCTTGCCTGGTGAAGGCTCCCCATGCTACACTATGATACAGATTGGATCACCGCCCGGCTGCTCGGGAGCGGGAACGGGATTCCAAATGAGGGTACGGCCGGGGGCCGGGAACAGGGCGGACAGGAGCGAACAGATGAACAAGAATCCACAAGTGATGCGGCAGAGCATCGAGTCTTCGAGGCTGAACATCGAACTGTCGGCCATTCAGCTGATCGACCAGTTGTCGGCCGAGCTGGAGAAGGACTATCCGCATATCGTGCTGGATGCGATCCGGGTCCGGATCCGTCAGGTGCAGGAGTGGAGAGAGCGCGCGGATGCGGAGCTCGACAGGCTGCTCGGTCTTTACTGTCCGGAGCTGGAGGAACAGTCCCGGTAGAACTCGTCTGCGGCGCTGCTTGAACCTTCTCGGGGCGCCGGACGAGCTGGACATCATTCGGTATACGACTTCGGAAACCGCCGTTCCGGCGGTTTTTTGACGTGCGCCTGGGGCCGTATGACGTGCGTTTTCATGGACTTTGTGTAAACTCCTTGACATCAAAAATTAGAATATGATATATAAAAACAAGAAGTGTTAGCACTCCTGAGTTTTGAGTGCTAACATGCTCGGGGCACTTCATCATGCATCCACACGCAGCCGCCGACCGGGCGGAACACCCATTGCAGAGAATCTGAAAGGAGCTTTCTTTCATGGCCGTTAAAGAGTTCAAAGCCGAATCCAAACGACTGCTGGAGATGATGATCAACTCCATCTACACCCAGAGGGAGATCTTCCTCCGGGAGCTCATCTCCAACGCCAGCGACGCGATCGACAAGATCTATTACAAGGCGCTGACGGATGACAAGCTTGTGTTCGACAAGGAAAACTATTACATAAAGGTGACGGCCGACAAGGACGCCCGTACGCTGACGATCTCCGATACGGGTATCGGCATGACGCAGGAGGAGCTTGAGACGAACCTCGGCGTCATCGCGAAGAGCGGCTCGCTGGCCTTCAAGAAAGAGAACGAGCTGAAGGACGGCCACAACATCATCGGCCAATTCGGCGTGGGCTTCTACTCCGCGTTCATGGTCGCCGACGAAGTGACCGTTGTGAGCCGTGCGCTGGGCAGCGACCAGGCGTACAAGTGGCATTCGAAGGGGGCGGACGGCTACACCATCGAGCCGTGTGAGAAGGAAGCGGTAGGCACCGAGATCACCATGAAGATCAAGGAGAATACCGAAGACGACAACTACGACGAGTTCCTCCAAGAATACCGCCTGAAGGCGATCATCAAGAAGTACTCGGACTTCATCCGCTATCCTGTCAAGATGGACGTCAAAGTCCACAAGCCGAAGGAAGGCGCGGAGAACGAATTCGAGGAGCAGGTCGAAGAGCAGACCGTGAACAGCATGGTGCCGATCTGGCGCAAGAACAAGAATGAGCTGACAAGCGAGGACTACGAGAACTTCTACCAGGAGAAGCGCTACGGCTTTGACAAGCCGCTGACACACCTGCACATCAGTGCGGACGGGGCTGTAGTGTACCAGGCGATCCTGTACATTCCGGAGAATCCGCCGTTCGACTACTACACCAAAGAGTACGAGAAAGGGCTCGAGCTGTACTCCAACGGCGTGCTCATCATGAACAAGTGTGCGGACCTGCTGCCCGACTACTTCGGCTTCGTGAAGGGGATGGTCGATTCCGAGGACCTCTCGCTGAACATCTCCCGTGAGATGCTGCAGCATGACCGCCAGCTGAAGCTCATCGCGAAGAACATCAAGAACAAGATCAAGTCCCAGCTCGCCTCCCTGCTGAAGGACGACAGAGAGAAGTACGAGAAGTTCTTCAAGGCGTTCGGCCGCCAGCTGAAGTTCGGCGTCTACAACGACTACGGCATGAACAAGGACGAGCTGCAGGATCTGCTCCTGTTCTACTCCTCCACAGAGAAAAAACAGGTTACGCTTGACGAGTATGTCGCGAGAATGCCGGAAGACCAGAAGTACATCTACTATGCCTCCGGCGAGTCCATCCAGCGCATCGAGCGTCTGCCGCAGACGGAGCTTGTCGCGGACAAGGGCTACGAGATTCTGTACTTCACCGACGATATCGACGAGTTCGCGATCAAGATGATCCGCTCGTACAAGGAGAAGGAATTCCGTTCCGTCTCGAGCGGCGACCTTGGCATCGAGCCATCGGCGGACGAGAAGCAGGATGAAGCGCAGGAAAGCGAAACGAAGGACCTGTTCGAGCACATGAAGAGCGTGCTGTCCGATAAGGTGAAGCAGGTGCGGGCGTCGAAGCGTCTCAAGTCGCATCCGGTGTGCCTGACCACGGAAGGCGATGTCTCGATCGAGATGGAGAAGATCCTGAAGCAGATGCCGAGCGGCGGCGACGTGTCCGCGGACAAGATCCTCGAGATCAATGTGAACCACGAGGTGTTCCAGTCGCTGAAGAACGCATTCGAGCAGGACAAGGAGAAGCTGAGCTTGTACACGAACCTGCTGTACAACCAGGCGCTGCTGATCGAAGGCCTGCCGATTCAGGATCCGGTCGACTTTACGAACGATATCTGCAAGATCATGAAGTAAGGGTTCAAAAAAGGAAGTTAAAGACGAAGCCCCCGGCAGCCGGGGGCTTTTTGCATTATCAATTAGAACCGGCGGACCGTAATCCCGGGCTAAGGCAATTCTTTCTCGGTCAGGGTGCCGTCCGCCGCCACACGGGTCTCCCGGATGCTGTCGCCGAGCTTCCGGTAGAGGGTATAGCCGCTCATGTTCAGGCTGTCCGGCTCATGGTGTACGAACAGCTGCAGCGCAAGCTTCCCGCTCATCAGCGCTTCCCGGTCTACGGCTGCAAGCTTGTAGGGTCCGGCGGTGTTGGCTTCCGGGACGGCCGGGTCCGAATACAACGGAGAGAGGGGGAATTCGTCGGTGACGAAGCGGTATTCCCAGCTGCGGGTGCCATCGGCCGCATCGTACACCACCCGCGGGGAGTTGCCCAGCAGTCTTCGCACATCGTCTCGGGAGACGCCCGGTGCCAGTTTCTCGAGGATGCGGCGGGACGGCGGCTTGGTCAGGGTGAGGGTCTTCTCAGCGTCCGATGCGCTGTAGGTGACCTGGTGGCCTGTGAGCGCAGCCAGCTCATTGACCGGCAAGAATACTTGGCCCAGGTGCATTACCAGGGGGAAACTGAGCGCCAGCGGCGTTCCATCGGCGGCAGTCTGCATACCGTCAAGCGATACCTGCACAGAAGGGATGATGTCTACCGGAACACCGCTGAGATGCGGCGACGGAGGGACCGGTACGCCTTCGTTCTTTTCTTGGGTCGCCTTATCGGTTGTCAGCGCAAGCCGTCTGGCCTGGGGATCGTATACGGCCGTCATACCCAGAAGCCCGGCGCCCGTATCGAGAGGGTAATAGATCAGTCCGTTGTAATTAATCGGCAGGCTCGTCAACCTGGCGTACCCGCTGTCGAGCCGCACATTCAGATCCGGCATGATGTAGCCGTGATCACCGCCTCCGTAGCCTTCAACCGGGGAATCCGGATCAAACAGCGGCTCTGTGACAAGCAGGAACGACTTCCGGCCCGAATCCCATTCCGAACGGAATCCCATGATGGCACTCCAGAAATCGAAGGGCACGAGCACCTGGTTCTCCACCTGCAGAGCCGGCCCGGACAGGGTGCCGATGAGGTCGCCCGAGGCATTATGAACCTCTTTGCTGCCAATTTTTAACTTCCAGCGGCTTTGCCACGGAGCGATCAGGGTGACATTCTTCGAGATTCCGTTCCACTCGGCATCTCCTCCAAGGATGGTCATCATCCGGTAAACAGGCAGATAGGCTTGATCATTCAAGTAGACCGGCTGGTGAAATTCTTCCCAGGGGTCAAAGACAGTGGGGGCAGAATTGATTGTGATGTCGATGGGCTTATAGTCTATCATTCGACGGGCTAGGGCGACTCCTTGATTTTGGGGTGAAAACAGTTCACCAGTAGTAAGCTCCTGCATACCTTCGATCTCCTTGCTTGTGAAAGCCAGATCGTCCGGATAACGCGCCAGCCCCTGCACCAGCTTATCCAGCTCTGTGCGGCTAAGCTTCCGGGAGCGGAGAACGGCTGCCGCCAGCTCTGCCCGGGGACCGAGCTTCTCCACGGTTTCCTTCGCGATCCCTTGATCCAGCAGCAGCCGCACCGCCTCCACTTGCGCGGGAGTCCGCTGGTCCGGTAGCGCCTGCTGGGCACGGATTCCTGCCGGCGGCAGGGCAGCCATCAGTGCAGCCGCCAGCAGCAGGGCGGACAGTCCCTTTAACCTTCGTTTTTTCATAGGTCACCCTCCGTTTTCCATAAAATCCTTAATCCACAGACGGATGACGGAGGACGAAGGTTGCATGGATCGGGGAATGGCAGAGGCTGCTCGACACAGGTACACTCGGGATGCTATGGTGGGGGAAATGACTTCCAATAGTTTGGATAAGGAGACTGAAGATCAGATGGACGATGTTGGACTATATGCGATGCTGTCGCTGATCGTGCCGATTGCTGTCATAATCGTCATTATCATTGGAAAGATGCTCCGTCACCAGGAGATCCCGGACAGCCGGTATACGCCCTTCGACCAGATTACCGGACATGCGCCGGTAGTGTTCCAGGAGCATAAGGAAACGAAGGAGGACGAGGACGAGGCGGGGGATGACAAGGACAAGAATGAACGGGAAGGCTGCTGTGTCCTGGAAGGCGATGGCTTATACAGGAAGCTGCTGGACGAAGGGATTGCCGGACCGCAGGAAATCCGGGGCTGCAGTGAGGAAGAACTCAGAAATTTCGAGATGGAGAACAACCTCCGGCTGCCCGGCAGCTACCGGAATTTCCTGCTCACGGCCGGGCATGGAGCAGGAAGGCTGCTTCACGGTACGGATATCTTATGGGATCAAGTAACCAGCCTGAGAGAGGCGGCGGAAGAACTCCTTGCAGAGAACAACGAATCTTTTACGCTTCCTGAGGACGCCTTTGTCTTTTCAATGCATCAGGGGTATGCCTTCATGTACTTTTTGCTGTCTGATGGAGAGAATCCGGCGGTATATATGTATGTGGAAGGCAGTGGTGTACCCCGGAAGGCTTATTCATCATTCGATGCCTTCTTGCTGGAAGAACTGAAGCTGCATAGCGAGAGGCAAAATGGGAAGTCGGAGACTGCGTAACTAATCTGGAGGCAACTGAGAGGATGATGCATCATCTTTTCACCAAGGTCAACAGATAAGGGAGCCGCTGTATCTCCTGGAATGCGAACCGGTCTCCTCAGCAGGAGCGCACGGCGCGCCGAAGTTGGAAGATCTGCGCGAAGCGACCGCTTGTGAAGGGCAGGCCGGCAGACGAGCCGCCCCCGGTCCTGAGCCGGCCGGAGGAAGAACTGGAGGAGCTGCAGGGTTACTGGCATTTTCAAATCAGCGAATCCTAATCAAAAATCAAAAAAGCTGAGGAATAGCATCATTCCACAGCTCGCAAATGGTAAAATATGTAAAATATCGTCAGGGGCGTATCTTAGCTATAGAATAACCGATCGGAAAGAATAAGTCTATATTTTTCGGCCCAATCCCGATATAGTTGCCTTACTGCTTCCGCGGAGCGGTAACAACTGAAGGAGCGTGGGTTATGGTTGCCGAAAGCAAGGAACAGCGGCTCATCACTTGGGGGCTGCTGTTGGGTTTGATTCTGTCGTCCGTCGATCAGACGATTGTCGCTGCTGCGATGCCGAATGTGCTGGGGGAATGGGGAGATCTTTCCCTGTACAGCTGGGCCTTCTCGGTCTATATGCTGGCTTCGACGGTCACCATGCCGATCTACGGCAGGCTGGCGGATTTGTTCGGACGTAAACTCACATACATGGCCGGGATGGGACTCTTCCTCCTCGGTTCGCTGCTCTGCGGGATGGCCGGCAGCATGGCGTCGTTCATCGCATTCCGGGGAGTTCAGGGACTGGGGGCGGGGGCTCTGATGCCTATCGCCTTCACGATCGCAGCCGATGTATTCCCTCCCGAGCGAAGGGGCAGGTTCATGGGCTTGTTCAGCGCGGTCTTCGCCGTCAGCAGTATCGTGGGACCGGCGCTGGGCGGATGGATGACGGAGCTGTGGAGCTGGCGGGGGATCTTCTGGATCCAGCTGCCGATCGGAGCAGCCGCTCTCTATTTCGTGAGAAAAGGACTTCATGAAGATGTCCGAAGGCAGCAAAAGCCTTCGGTCGACGGGTGGGGGGCGCTGCTGCTGGCAGGCGGTGTTACCTCGCTGCTGACAGCCTTGGTAGTGGGCGGGGAGACGTATGCTTGGGGGAGCGCTCCCGCGCTGGGATGGTTCGCCGTCTCCACCCTGCTGCTCGGGGCTTTCATCGGGGTCGAGATGCGCGTGAAGGAGCCGCTCATTCCCCTGCGCCTGTTCCGGCTGAAAACCCTGGGGTACGGCAGCCTGGCCGGATTCTTCGTGAGTGCGGGCATGTTCGGGGCGATTGCTTACGTTCCCCTGTATGTACAGGGCGTCATGGGGCTCAGCGCATCAACCGCCGGCTCGATGCTTATTCCGCTGATGCTGTCGGCGGCGGTCACCTCCATGGCCTGCGGACGCTGGATGCTCCGCACCACCTTCCGGGGGATCCTGCTCCCAAGCCTCGCACTGATGCTGGCCGGCTTCCTGCTCCTCAGCCGGCTGGATACCGATTCCTCCCTGCCGGAGCTCCTGCTCAGCCTGATCCTCACCGGTCTCGGGATGGGAGCCGTCTATCCGGCGCTGGGGACGGCGGCGCAGCATGCGGTCGACTGGCAGGAGAGAGGGGCGGCGACGTCCTGCTCCCAATTCTTCCGCTCGATCGGCGGGACCATCGGTGTCAGTGTCCTGGGCAGTCTGCTGGCCGGCCGGATGTCGGCATGGCAGGAACTCCTGGTCTCCAGGAGCGTGAGTGCGGCCGGGTCGCAGCTTGAAGCGGGCGCCCGGCCGGAGATGGTGCTGCTGGACCCGGCCGGGCGGGCCTCGCTGCCTCCGGAGCTGCTGAGCGCCGGGGAGGCTGCTCTCAGCTCGGCGATCGGGGACGTCTTCCTGGCGGGGGCGCTGTTCGTCGCCATCGGACTTGCCGCCAGCACCTTGCTTGGCAGCGCCCGTCTTGTTCAACGGTCCCGATAGGGAGTTCATTCCCCAAATCAATACCGCACAAAAGACAAGGCTGCCGGATCGGCAGCCTGTTTCCTTTTTATGAGAGGTATGAATTCATCGGTCGTCTTGTTCAACCGTCGGTCTGCCGGGGCAGACGTTCGAACTCCTGCGGATGCTCGCGGATATACCGGCCGATCCGCTGCAGGGTGGAGGGAAGCAGCCTGCGGAATTCGGCATCGATCGGTTCTACGGCGGCCAGAAGCTCCGGACGGAGGGCGAGGCTGCCAAAGCTCAGGTCGAACTGCGCATAGTCCAGAGCATGGCCTGTTTCCGCAAGGACTCCTTCCAGGCGCTCGAGCAGTTGCAGCATGGGAAGGTCGCCGAAGAAACGCAGGCCGTCTTTGATGCCGTTCCATTCCCGGCCCTTGGCCAGGAAATAAGCGCTCCACCAGTACAGGTCCTCCCGGGAGTGGACCGCATGAGCGTAGAACACGCGGAAGGTAAACAGCGCCTGCTGGCCGGGGCTGAGCTCCCGGAACGATTCGGCAAAGTCGCCGCCGGCCGACCGGTCCTTTTTGTAGGCCGCAATAAGCGGGGCGAAGCACCGCTCCGCCAGTTCGTCGGCCTCTGCCGTTAACACCGTATCGTCCTGCATATGATCTTCCAAAATATTGAAAACCCCCTTCCACGACAGTATAGCACAGCGGCAGCGGAGGGCAAGCGGGATTCTTCCTAACGAAATCCCGCAGGACAAATTCTAAGCGGCCCGGGTATTCCATACGAATAAAGTAGAGAAAGAGCGTCCTGGACAGGGCAGCCACTGAGGCAGAAGGCGGGTGCATGCGGATGTCATTTTTCGATAAAGTAAAGCAGAGTGCGGCGGAAGCGGCGAGACTGGCGCAGATGACCCTGGAGGTCACGAAGCTGCAGACCCAGATCTCCTCGCGTGAGAAGGAAGTTGAACGAAAACAGCTGCTTGCCGGCCAGGCGGCGTTGGATGCGTACAAGGCGGGCGACCTTAAGGCGGCGGAACGGGTGGTAGCGGCGCAGTCCGCTTCGATTCTCGCGCTGCAGAAAGAGGTCCAGCGTTTGCAGTCACGGATTCTTTCGTTGAAGAATGAGAAGCTGTGTCCCTGCGGCAGCCACCTCCCGCAGCATGCGCTGTTCTGCTCCAGATGCGGGCACAAATTCACCGGCGGGGCTTCCGCGCTTCCCGGAGAAGGCGGCCGCGATCCGCTCTGAGAGCCGGAAACGGAATAAGCCGGACAGTACGGACCGATGTTCGTCTGATCCGGCTTATTTGCCGTTCCAGGGACTGCCGTGATTAGATGCCTCATGCGGAGATGGACGGGAGTCTGACTATTTAAATTGAACACAATTTAATTTGACAAAATGATATAAAGGGTGTACGATTGCATTGTGAACAATACAAATGAGAAACGGGGAATGAACATGAGCGCATTGTATACAGCGGAAGTTACGGCAACAGGCGGCCGGCAGGGACGGGTCGTATCGGCGGACGGGGTGCTCGATGTGGAGATCAAGATGCCGAAGGCGCTCGGAGGCCCGGGTGGGGAAGGAACGAATCCCGAGCAGCTCTTCGCCGCAGGGTACGCAGCCTGCTTCGATTCGGCGCTGAATCTGGTCATCCGTACGAAGAAGGTGCCGGGCATTACGCATACGTCGGTGACGGCCCACATCTCCATCCTTAGCGATGAAGCGGACGGAGGCTTCAAGCTGGCAGGCGTACTCGAGGTGTATATCGAAGGGGCGGACCGCGAGACGGCGCAGATGCTGCTCGAAGCGGCGCACGGCGTGTGTCCGTATTCGAAGGCAACCCGCGGCAACATTGACGTGGCGCTCAAGCTGGTTTAAGCCGGCGGGCAGGACACAAATAAAGGATACCCTGTCCGCTCCCCTGCCGGCAGGGCAGCCCGGCCGCCTTCTTGTGCAGCGGCGGTTTGACCCGGCAGCAAACGCACTAACGATCCTGCGGCCGGATAGCCGGCCCGGCAGAGCGGGAAAGCAATAGGCATGCTTGCGGCCCCTGTGCGGACAGCCCAAAAACCCTCAAGGAAATTCCTTGAGGGTTTTTGCCGATGCCTGATTTAGAGTACCGAGATCAGGACCAGAATCCAGCCGGCCAAAAAGGCGAGGCCGCCCAGCGGCGTTATCGCCCCGAGCTTGCGGATTCCTGTGAGGCTCAGCGCATACAGGCTGCCCGAGAACAGCACGATGCCTGCGAAGAGCAGCCAGCCGGCCGTCCCCAGAAGTGACGCTTCCGGCAGCTGTCCGGACAGTACCCCGATCAGCAGCAGCCCCAGCGCGTGGGCCATATGATATTGGACCCCGGTCTGGTATACTTTCATGGCGTCTTCGGTCAGCTTGTTCTTCAGTCCATGCGCCCCGAACGCGCCGAGTGCGACGACGAGGAACATGTTCAGGCTGCCGAGTACGAGTAAGGATGTCATAACCTAACGCCTCCCTACGAAATACTACCGTGTTTGGGCGCCTTCCGTCAACGCCGCCAGGGCTGTCGAAATCTTGCTGTCGTAGCCGGAAGGCATGTCAAACGGGGGGCCTGCGGGTTATACTGGCGATAGGAGGTGGGCCCTATGGAACCCGAGCTGTTCGACCGAATCTATGAGACGATTGCCAATAAAGAAGACACCTATGACGGTGTGTACTATACAGGCGTACTGACGACACGCATTGTGTGCCGTCCTTCCTGCCGGGCGCGCACCCCGAAGAAGGAAAACATCCGGCTGTATCCCAGCGTGGAGGCGGCCATACAAGCCGGCTTCCGGCCCTGCAAGCGCTGCAAGCCCGAGGCTCCCGGCCCGCACGGTCCGGATCGGGCCCTGGCCGCCCAGGTAGATGCCCTCATTGCCACAAGGCTATGGCGGCCAGCTGACGCTGAAAACGCTGGCCGAGCAGCTGGCGGTGTCGCCGTTTCACCTGCAGCGGACCTACAAGCGGGTGACCGGGCACAGCCCGGCGGTTCAGCTCCAGCGGGTGAGGCTGCAGGCGGCCCGGGAGCTGCTGGCGGATCCCTCCGTCTCTATGGCGGAGGCCGGGGCAGCGATAGGTTTTCGGAGCCCCTCGCATTTTGCGGTGTGGTTCCGGCAGGAGACGGGGCTCAGCCCCACGGAGTACCGGGAGCGGCATGAATCCGGCCAACCAAAGGAGGAGCAGCGGTGAAACCAAGCGGAGAAGCAGTGAAGCATAAAGACGCATTCGTGTATTACACGCCATTCCAGGTGTTCGGGGAGACATGGACCCTGTTCGCCACGGAGCAGGGGCTGTGCCGCATTCATTTTCCGCATGAGGGGCTGGAGTCGGCCGCAGCGTGGCTGCGGCGCCACCTGCCCCGCGCGGTGCTCACGGAGGACCGGGAGGTGTTCCTGCGAAACGGCGCGTGGGCGGTGCTTGAGGCTTATTTTGCCGGGAAGGCGGCCCGCTTCGAGGACATCGCTCTGGATCTGCGGGGGACGCCGTTCCAGCAGGAGGTATGGCGCGAGCTCGGCCGGATTCCCGCCGGCACGACCCGCTCGTACCGGGAGATCGCCGAGGCGGTGGGGCGGCCCCAAGCCGTGCGGGCCGTGGGGGCGGCGAACGGCGCGAACCCGCTGCCGGTCATCTTCCCGTGCCACCGGGTCATCGGGGCGGACGGCACGCTGACCGGCTACCGCGGCGGGCTGCGGATCAAGCAGGCGCTGCTGGCGCTCGAGGGGGTGAGCGGCCTTGCCGCTGCAGGACACGCACGCTTTGACTTTTAGCCTGACGGTGCCGCCTGACTTCCGCTTCGCTCCCTGCCTGGATTACATGGCCCGGTCGGACAACGAATCGCTCTTCGAAGTCCGGGACGGCGGAGTGAACCGCCTGCTGCTCCTCTCCGGCGAGCCGGTGCTGCTCCGGATTACGGCGGAGGAGGAGCAGACTCTTACGGTCCGCGTGCTCGCCGGAGCGTGGAAGGGCGAGGCTGCCCGGGTGGAGGCGGAGCGCTATATCCGCGACTGGTTCGACCTGGACCGGGACCTGGAGCCGTTCTACCGGCTGGCCATGGGGCACGGCGTTCTGGGAGGATTGGCCCGGGAGTTCAACGGGCTCCGGCTGGTCGGCGTGCCCGATCTCTTCGAGGCTCTGTGCTGGGCGATCGTCGGCCAGCAGGTCAATCTCGCGTTCGCGTATACGCTGAAGCGCCGGCTGACCGAGACGTACGGCGATTCACTGGAGTGGGAAGGGCGGATCTACCGCCACTTCCCTCGTCCCGGGCAGCTCGCCGCTGCGGAGCCGGAGGCCCTGGGGGCACTGCAGCTTACGCGGATGAAATCGGCCGCGGTGCTGGACGTCGCCCGGCGGATGAGCGGGGGAGCGCTGTCGCGGGAGGGACTGCTCGCGCTCGGCAGCTTCCGGGCGGCGGAGGAGCAGCTGCTGCAGATCCGCGGCGTCGGGCCGTGGACCTCGCAGTACGTGCGGATGCGCTGCCTGCGGGACCCGGAGGCTTACCCGGTCGGTGACGTCGGGCTGCACAACGCGGTCCGTCTCCTGCTGGGGCTGGACCGCAAGCCGACGCTGCCCGAGCTGCAGGCGTTGTTCGCGGATTGGCCGGGGTGGGAGGCGTACGCCGCTTTTTACCTGTGGCGGGCATTGTATTAAGGGCGGAGAGAGGCGAAGGCCTCTCTTTTTTGCGTCAATAGAAGCCGCCGTTTTCATACAGTTTTAAGGTAATTTTAAGGTTATTTTTAACTCTCGTTAAGGTTCCCGTCATATTCACTTCACAAGTAAAGTGTAAAATATTACCTGATTACATAGAGAAACCGAAGTGGATATGAGAGGATTCGAGGCAATGAGAGATACCAACGGTAAGAACTCCGGCAGCGTCAGCCCGCATGCGTGGCGCCAAGAGACGGAGGGAATGTTTACTGCGGAGCACGGTTCGGAAGCGGGACGGAGCCCGGCGGGCGAATGGCCGACCGCGGGCTGGAGCACGGCGGAGCCGGAGAGGATGGGGATGGATTCCGGCATGCTCGCGGATACGATCCGGGCTTTCCGGGACCGCGGGGTGCGCAGCCTGGTTGTCGTCCGCGCAGGCATGCTCGTGGCGGAAGCCTATGGGGCAGGGCTGCAGCCCGGCACTCCGCAGGATGTGCGTTCGGTAACGAAGAGCATCGTGTCGATGCTGGCCGGTGCGGCTTTGGCGGATGGCCGGCTGAGAAGTGTGGAGCAGCGGATCTCCGACTTTTACCCGGAACTGAAGAACGATCCGAAGACCTCCCAGCTCCGGATTAAGCACCTGCTGTCCATGACGTCGGGTCTGGCGTGGAACAATGCGGGGGATCAATCTTCCATCGAGATGATGCATTCGGAGGATTGGGTGCAGTACATCCTGGAGAGACCGGCTATCCATATGCCCGGCCGTGTGTCGACCTACAGCAACGGGGATGCGCACCTGTTATCGGCTGTGCTGCAGCAGGCCGTCGGGATGCCCTTGGCCGACTATGCGCAGGCCCGCCTGTTCGGCCCGCTCGGCATCACGGATTACCGGTGGAACGCCGATCCGCAGGGGATCGCCATCGGGGCATGGGCGATGGCGCTGACCCCGCGGGATATGGCCAAGCTCGGCTGGCTGTATCTGAAGGGAGGCGAGTGGGACGGCGCCCGGCTGCTTCCGAAGAAGTGGGTTCGCGAATCGCTGCAGCGGCGCATTGTCCATCATTACAAGGACGGCCGCAAGGGCGGATACGGCTATTACTGGTGGCTGAAGCCGCTGGTGCCCGGACTGACCGGCGGGGATTCGTCCAAACCGTCGCCCAAACTGGAAGCCTTCTACGCGGCCGGCTCCGGCGGGCAGCGGATCTTCGTCATCCCGGCTCTGGAGCTGGTCGCAGCCTTCACGGCGGAATCGCCGGACGGGGAGATGCCTGAGGAGCTGCTGAACGGCATCGTACGGTCCATCCGGTCCGAGACGCCGCTTCAAGCCAACCCGGAAGCAGCCTGTAGACTGACGCAGGCGGTAAGCTCGTTCAAGGCTCAGCCTCAGAACGTGTGACGCCTGCGTCGAATCCGGAATGCGGCGGGGACAAGCCCGCAGAGGGAGCGGTCTTCTGCGGGCTTGTCTTGAAATATTCAGAAAGCATAACTTGCTGCAGCTCATTTCTGTCATCTGACATTTGAGTTAACGCGCATCGTCCTTAAAGGACGGCAAAGCCGTTTATCTTGGTCCAGGCGAGGTCCTGCTTCCTCCAGCCCCTTCCCGCTTATAAGCAGCATCGCAGCAGAAGCCGCTCCCCTGCAGGGGAGCGGCTTCTGCTGATACATCCTGTTCCTGACGGCTTCGGGTCAGTCACCCTGACTCACAGCATCGGTCAGGCCTGCTTCTCGCCGTAGACGCTGCGTTCCACGATCTCCCGCAGCTCCGCTCGCTGGGCGAGATAGTCGTCCCAGCCCAGGGAGCCCCCGGCCAGGCGGGCGTCAAGCTGTGCCGCCAGCTCGGCGGTCTGCAGCTCGACCACCTCACGGGCATCGCGGCCGTTGCTTTCGGCAATGACGGCCAGGGACTTGCCCTCGAGCAGGGCGTCGTACACCTCCTCCTCGGAGGAAGCGCCGAGGGTGGAGAGCAGGTCGGCCGGTTGGGCGGTATGTATGTTCCTCGAAGCGGTATGTTCGAGCACGGCACGTAGCGGGCCTTCTTTGGAGTCCTTGCTCCAAAGGCCCCCGCCTATGGTGATGGTGAGCACCATCGTGCCTACAACGAGCACCAGTTTCGGTTTCATGGCATGGCCTCTTTTCATTCATAATCGGAATCGGCTTCATTTTTTAACCCATTACCATCATACCTGAATCACGGGCGTCGGGCCTCGGACCCGCGCCGCGTTCGGAACTGGACTTTGGTCCAGGTTCTGCAGGAATCCGGGTGATGAACGCGTGCGCGGTCCAAGCGGCTCCCTAACCCAAGCGGGAAGGCTCCGGGATCACGGAGGAGCTGCCGCTCTCAGTCTTCCTTCTTACCTCCGCCGTAGAACATCCGCGAGATGCCGATGCCTGCAGCACCGAGCCCGATGAACAGGACCGCCTTGACCCACAGGGCAACGGTTGGAAGGTCGAGGAAGATCACCTTGAGCAGCGTCAGGAAGAGCAGGCAAAGACCGGCGAGGCGGGCTTGCTTGCGGTCCGTCCGGATGCCGGCGAAGAGCACCGCCACCGCATACAGCCCCCACACCAGGGAGACGAGCAGATGCTGGATCTGGTCCGGCAGGTCCCCGGCGGCGGCAAGCGTGAAGTCGGCGAGGAAGAGCAGCAGGATGCCGGCCATTACGTACAGGATGACCGATGCCGCGGTGCTCCGGGAGACTTCTTCAGGGTGGCGGACGATCAGCCTGCGAAGGACGCCCAAGCTCACGAGCGTTCCAAGCCAGGTCAGCGTCTGGAGCGACCAAGGGGAGTCCATCCCGCCGGACAAATAGCCCGCAGCGAGCAGAAGCGCAAAGGTATAAATGATAAGTCCGTTAGCCTGCTGCAGTCTGCTGCGCACGGTCACGCCGAGATAGAAAGCGAGCACCCCCTGGGCTTCGAGCGCCAGCGGCAGCGTCCGTCCCGGGATGACGGCGGCGAGATAAGCAAGCAGGGCGTAAGAGGCGATGGTCAGTCCATACGGCAGAGATTCCGGCTGCTTCGGACGCAGCACCAGCCACGACAAGGCGGCATAGCCGGCGGCGAATGCCAGCAGGGCCGGCTCATACACACCGGGCTCGAAGGCGGCCCGGAACCAGATGCCCGTGATCACGAAGGAGGTGACCAGAATCTTGGCATGATGCTGCAGCAGGGGCCGGCCCGAGAGCAGAGCCGCCAGCAGAATGAGATGCTGCGCCAGCACGCCGGCCGCCATCTCCTCGCTTCCTGTATCCGTCAGGAGAGGGAAGAGCAGGAACGAGAGGTGCTGCAGGCCGAACATGATATAGAACAGCTTAGGGTAACGCTGTTTCAGCGCGAACAGCAGGAAGGCCGTGAACAGCACGGTATCGTAGGCGGCCAAGAACACCGGGGAGGGTTCGCTGCTGTGCACGAGGAAAGGCGCCAGGACCCCCGCCAGAGAGGCCAGCACTGCCAGTGCCTCCGAGCCCAGCCTCCAGGCAAAGTACAGGCCTGCAAGCACCCACAGCACGTTCAGGGCGAAGGCGGGAAAGGCACCGAAGTAGCCGTACAGATTATGTGCCGCGAACGTGCTCAGCATGAAGACGCTGATGGAGCCCCCGAGCAGCACATGGGAGAGCAGCACCCGCTCTCTGCGCTGCTGGCGGAAGCCGGCATAGACCAGCGCGGCTCCGGCAGCGAAGCCCATCAGGCAGCGTACGCCCGGGGAGAGCAGCCCTACATCCGCAGCGGCCTTGAAGCCCCA
The DNA here is from genome assembly GCF_000250655.1 of Paenibacillus mucilaginosus 3016. Classification (NCBI taxonomy): domain Bacteria; kingdom Bacillati; phylum Bacillota; class Bacilli; order Caryophanales; family Paenibacillaceae; genus Paenibacillus; species Paenibacillus mucilaginosus. The sequence goes on along the minus strand of NC_016935.1, from coordinate 5,633,433 downwards.
GAGAAGGCCGATCAGCAGGACGAACATGAAGATCCGGGGAAGCCAGACCCGGGCGATCAGATGCTCCCAATCCACCGGGCGGTGCGGCGCCCCGCCTGCATTCTCCGTACCGGCTGCCCGAGCCGGGACAGCGGAGATCCCAGGCTCCGGCGGAGCCTCAGGCACGGGCCGGGCTTCGGTGCCCCGGTTCTTCCCGGCGGGCAGCCCGCTCCCGGCCGGGGTCCGGCTCAGCCTGCGCACCTCCCGCTCGAGCTCCAGCACGCGGCGTTCCAATTGTTCTACGCGGTCTTTCAACTCCATCGTCTCACCTCGGTGAGCCGGTTCTGCGCAGGAAGCGGAACCGGCGGAATCTGTCTCCCTCTAGTTAACCATGAATTCCCTCTAAATGGAAGAAATGAATGGGGGAGGGCAGTCGACGCCATTCCCGTCACAGGGGGAGATTTCGTCATGAAAAGGCTCTGGAGCGGACAAGCTTCCAAGAAAAAAAGATTAAGTTTGTCTAAATTGCTTGTTTCACGTCTTGCTTTCCCGGGTAAGAAGTAGTAAACTCCTTTTTGTACCTGTATTTTACAATTGAATAGTCGATCGCTGAATTTTCTCTAAGAAAAGCGGGGGAACCAAGTTTTCTGGGGTGAATCGGTCCGGACCTTACGTCTTTGGACTGAAGGGCGCATTCTCACTGCCCTAATCCGACAGCTAACCTCGTAAGCGAAGTGGGAAGGATAGATGTGTGTTTGGAGACACAAGGCTAGCCTTGTGTTTTTTGGTTTTCAAAAAACACCGCTTTCATTCCAAAACAGATGGGAGATCATACAATTCATGACCTGATTGGAGGATGAACACATGACTTACAAAGAGAAGCTGTTTCATTTGGTAGACGGGCTGGATGAGAAGGATCAAAAATCTGCTTATGAATATCTACAGTCTCTGGCAGGCATGAACGTCGACGAGCTCGATCATGAGGATGAAATTCACATTCTGGGCAACCGTTTCTACGTCGTCCCGGATTAACCCGCGCGGAAGTGTCCAAGGGAGAAGAACCGATGCCCGGGGACAAAAAGGAGTTGGCACCAGGCGCAATGGGCCTGATGCCTGTGCAGGTACCTCCGCTTATAAAAGCCGGAAGACGGGTGTCTTCCGGAACAGACGAAACCCGCGCCGCTGCGGGTTTTTTTGAGTTGTCCGGCTCCCCGCTCAATAACCAAGGAACCGGTTCTCCGTTTCTCTGCGCTTGTCGAGGGAAAGCTTGATATACAGCTCGGTCATGTCACTCGCGGGGTTATCCAGGATCACATCCGGGTCATTCCAATGAATGTATTCCATCGACCAGCTGTGCAGCCTCAGCTTGCCCGTCTCCTCCAGCCCTTCGAAGGCCAGGTCCCCTGCGTACTGGTAAATCCCCTGACGGTCCTCCAGGAGAATGTCCAGCCGCTTGGAGCTGATGTGCGCGCTGACCAGCACGTTGCCCGCGATCTGGAAGAGCAGGGTGCCGGTCCGTACGCCAAGACCCAGCTTGCGCCAAGTGCCCGAGACCGTCTCGGCCAAGGTATAATCATCCGGAAAATCGCTCACGGCTCTCTCTCCTTCCTTCCGGGCAGCCTCCGGCCCAAGCGGTGTGCTTGCCGGGCAGCCCAATGAAGACGTAAGATATTCCATAGTATGGATTCGCAGCGGGTGCCTATACCCGGAATCAACCAGTGAATTTGTGATGCAATCGGATGGAGGAGATGGAATGAGAATCGGATTGGCCCAAACGAGATTTCCCGGGTCGCTGCAGGACGGATTGGCGGCTGTCCATGACATGCTGGAGAAAGCGGCCGAAGCAGGCTGCAGCATCGTTTGCTTCCCCGAGGCGGTGCTTCCGGGATTGCGCGGCGTCGGGTATGAGGTGGAGGCTTATGATCACAATGCGGTTGCCGCTGCAGTGGAAGCTGTGAGGGCGGCGGCGGAGCGGCTTGGGATAGCGGTCATTCTGCCCTCCGAATGGGAGGATGAGCTCGGCCTGCACCTGGTGGCCTTCGTTATCTCCGGGAAGGGGGAGCTGCTCGGCTACCAGACGAAGAATCAGATCGACCCGGACGAGGAAGGCTTCGGCTATATGCCCGGTTCGGGCCGCCGGATCTTCGAGATCGATGGAGTGAAGCTTGGCATCGTGATCTGCCACGAAGGCTGGCGCTACCCCGAGACGGTGCGCTGGGCGGCGCGCGAGGGAGCGGCGGTCGTGTTTCATCCGCAGTATACCGGACCGTCGCCGTATCCTGAATTCTACGGGGGAGCCCTCCAGTGCCGCAGCCTCGAGAACGAGATCTACTTCGCGAGCGTCAACTATGCGACGCAGGAGCAGGGATTGTCCTCCCAGGTGATCTCCCCGGACGGCAGGAGGCTCTGCGAAGCAAAGCTGCATGCCGAGGAGCTCGCGGTTTGTGAGATTGACCCGCTGCTTGCTGTCGGCCGCCTAGCGAAGCGACTGCGTCCGGAGGTGCTTGCGGGCGACCTGCTCTCCGCGGGGGATGGAACGCGTCTGTTGGGAGAGCGAGTCCTCCTCAGGGAACTGCAGCTGAAGGATGCGGGGACCCTGCTGGAGCTTGAAGAGGCGAACCGGGAGTTCTTCCCGCTGTTCACGGGCACCCGCAGGGAGGACTTCTATACGCTGGAAGGGCAGCGGAACCGGATCGGAGACCATCTGCGGAAGAAGAGCAGGGATGAGGCGTACTTCTTCGGCATCTTCGATCCCTCTTCCGGTGATCTGATCGGCACGATCACTCTGATGGAGGTGCTGAGGGGAGCGCTGCAGAGCTGCTTCATCGGCTATATGCTCGACGGGGCGCACAACGGCCAGGGGCGGATGTCCGAAGCGGTGCGTCTGATGGTGGCGTATGCCTTCGGCCCCCTGGGGCTGCACCGGATTGAGGCAGGCGTCATGCCGCACAATGCCGGCTCGATCCGCGTGCTGGAGAAAGCCGGCTTCGTACGGGAGGGACTGGCGAGGAAGAATGTGAACATCAACGGGCAGTGGCAGGATCATCTGGTATTCGCCGCCCTGAACCCTAACGGAGAAGGACCGAACTGATACGTTATTCCTAATGACACGGATGATGAAAGCCGGACGGGGCGTGCTGCCCCGCCGGCTTTTTTTAATAGCAGGAATGTGGATCTCCCAAGGTCTCGTTTCTGTATTCTTATAGTTCTTATTAACGCGCATCGTCCGCAGAAGACAGCGAAGTCATTTATCTTGTGTCGATGCTCCGGGTGCGTTCCCGCGGCTGCACGCTCCTCCTCGTTTATCCAGGGGCGGCGCTGGAAAGAATAGGAGGTAATGACATGAGGGGAGGGCGGACCGGATGGGGATTCGATCAACGATACGCAAACTGCTAAGCACATCGAAGCGTCCGGAGAAACCGCCGCAGACGGCCGCCACGGCGAAGCCCGAGGAGCCGATTCCCGCTGACCTGACGTACGCCTTGAAGAAGATTCGGTCGGTCCTGGGGGAGAGCCCGGATCTTATTGTCCGGGAGGTGACCTTCGGACCGCTGGATGAACGGCTCGCCCTGATCTACGTGGACGGGATTGCCGATCCGGCGCAGGTGCTGGAATTCCTGCTGCAGAAGGCGTCCGATCCCGAGTTCCATGCGGCCGCCGTACAGACCGACCTGTGGACCCTGCTGAACGAGAAGCTGCTGGCCGTCGGCGAGCTCAAGAAGACGTCGACGCTGCCGGCCCTGTGCCATTCGGTCCTGTCCGGCGAGTCGGTGCTGCTCCTGAACGGCCGCTCCACAGGGCTGGTCCTTGGTACAAGGAAGTGGAAGGAGCGGGCTGTCGAGGAGCCGAATGCGCAGACGGTGGTCCGCGGTCCCCGCGACGGCTTCACGGAGTCTCTCCGTACGAATACAGCCCTCGTGCGGCGCAAAATCAAGAGTCCGGATCTTAGAATGGAAGCGAGAACGGTGGGGCGAGTGACCCAGACGGACGTGGCCATCCTGTACATTCAGGGCATCGTCAGTGAAGTCGTGCTGGATGAGGTCCGCAGCCGCATGGACCGGATCAACACCGATGCGATCCTGGAGAGCGGCTATATCGAGGAGCTGATCCAGGATGTGACCTGGACTCCGTTTCCGACCGTATACAATACGGAGAGGCCGGATGCCCTGGCAGCGGGACTGCTGGAAGGGAAGGTGGCGATTCTCATTGACGGCACCCCCTTTGCCTTGTTGGTGCCGGCCCTGTTCGCCCAATTTTTCCAGGCGTCCGAGGATTACTACCAGAGAGCGGATTTTGCAACCCCTGCTCCGCGTTCTCCGCTACCTGTGCTTCTTCGTCACGCTTCTGGCACCATCCATGTATGTGGCCATCACATCGTTCCATCAGGAGCTCCTGCCGCCTGAGCTCTTGATCCGCCTGGTTGCGGCAAGGGAGGGCGTACCTTTCCCGGCGTTCATCGAAGCGCTGCTGATGGAGATCACCTTCGAGATTCTGAGGGAGGCGGGGGTCCGGATGCCGCGGACCGTCGGACAGTCGGTGTCTATCGTCGGTACCCTGGTCATCGGCCAGGCGGCGGTCGAGGCCGGTCTTGTCTCTCCGTCCATGGTCATCATCGTGTCCATTACGGCCATTTCCAACTTTGTCATCCCGGCGTTCAATATGGGGATCTCGCTGCGGATTCTCCGTTTTATCATGATGTTCCTCGCCGCTTCCTTCGGTCTCTTCGGCATCGTCGTGTGCCTGATCGGCATCGTGCTGCACCTGTGCAGTCTGCGCTCCTTCGGGATACCGTACATGAGTCCCTTCGCGCCATTCATCTCCGATGACCAGAAGGACTCGATCTTCCGCGTGCCCCACTGGGCGATGTTCGCCAGGCCCCGGCTCGTCTCCCAGAATAACTCCGAACGGGAGCAATCGCCGCGGCCGCGTCCGGAGGAGCCGGCATGAGGCGCCGCTTGCTGCTGGGTTGTGTCCTGGTGCTCTCCCTGCTCAGCTTAACCGGCTGCTGGAACCGCAGGGAGCTCAACGAACTGACGGTCGTGGTAGCCTTGGGAATCGACAAGGCGAAGGACGGCTACATCGTCAGCGCACAGCTGGTGAATGCCCAGGAGATCGCGGCGAAGGGCGGCTCGGGCTATGCCACGCCGATCACGGTGTACCAGGGAAAGGGGGCTACGGTGTTCGAAGCCCTGCGGCGGATGACGACAGAGATCAACCGGAGGCTGTACCTTTCCCACATCCGTGTCGTGGTGCTCGGCGAGGAGCTGGCGCGGCAGGGGATCGGGGATGCACTGGATTTTCTGTCGAGGGATCATGAGCTGCGGACGGATTTCTACATGCTGGTGGCGAGGGGCTCGAGTGCCGAAAAGGTGCTGAGCGCACTGGCGCCGCTGGAGAAGATTCCGGCCAACAAGATGTTCTCCGCGCTTCAGGTGATGAAGGAGAACTGGGCAGGTGTAATGGAGATCACACTGGATGAGCTGCTGGCCGATATGCTCAGCGAAGGGATTGATCCCGTGGCTACAGGTATTCGGCTGACCGGAAAATCCGAGGCTGCGGGGAACAAGTCGAATGTCCAGAAGAGCAAGCCGGATGCGGTTATCCAATACGACGGGATGGCGGTGTTCCGGGAGGATCGGCTGATCGGCTGGCTGAATGAGGAGGAAAGCACGGGCTTCAACTATGTCATGCGCAGCCTGGAAAGTACGATTGTGTCCCTGGCCTGTCCGGAAGGAGGTGGGAAGGTGGGCATGGAGCTGCAGCGCGTCCAGAGCAGCATACATGCCCGCGTGCAGGAGGGAGCTCCGGCCATCGGGATCCACGTTAAGGCGGAGGCGAATATCGGCGATGTGGAATGTCCGATGAAGGTGATGGAGCTGCAGAACGTCCCTCCGCTTGAAGAGAAGCTGGAGGAGGCCATCCGAAGCAGCGTGCAGGCCGCCGTGACGAAGTCCAAGACCAGGCTGAAGACCGACATCTTCGGCTTCGGGAGAGCCGTACACCGGGATCAGCCGAAGCTGTGGAAGCAGATCAAGAGCAGCTGGGACGAAAGGGTTCCGGGTATCCCGGTGGAAATTCAGGTCGATGCCAAAATCCGGAGAGTGGGTACCGTAACGGACCCCGTCAATCCGCGGAAGGAGTAAGAGACGATGTGGCCGATCCTTGGCGTGCTGTCCGCAGCCGCTCTGATCCTGCTCTATGAAGCTCCCGGCCTGCGGAGGAGCCGGCGCTACCGGGAGCTTGCCGTTTTCCTGATTCTGCTCACCCTGGGTACAGGTGCAGGCTTGGCCCAAGCGGCGGATGTTCCTCTGCCCAATCCGCTGGATTGGATGAATTATCTCTTCGGACCGGCGGGAGAGCGGCTCGACAAGGTTCTGAGACTGCCCGGGGAGCTTGGCGGGTAGCAACGAAAGCCACAGTCCGGCCCAAGGGATGCCGGAGATCAAGGAGGAGCATGAACAAGACGGTAATCAGTGTCTCCCAGTTTCAGCTGCTGGTGATTCTTTATACGGTCGGAACGACGATCCTTATCATTCCTGCAGGGCTGGCGGCCGAGGCGAAGCAGGACGCGTGGCTGGCGGCCGCAGCCGGGGTGGCTGTCGGCCTGCCGGTCGTGTGGCTCCACTCCCTAGTGGGCCGCAGGCTCCAGGGGAGGGATTTTCCCTCCTACTGCGGGGATGTGCTCGGCAGGTGGGCCGGGGCCGCGGTCACCGCGTTTCTTGTCTTGTTTTTCTTCCTTTCCTCGGCGACCCTGCTTTCTTATGTGGGCAACTTCCTGACGACGCAGATCCTGGTGGAAACCCCCATCGAATTCATTCATCTGCTGTTCGGCGCGATTGTCGTGATGGCTATGCGGCTCGGCCTCGAGACCATTGCAAGGACCGCAGAGATCTTCTTCCCGTGGTTCGTCGGGCTGTTCGGCGCGCTGGTCCTCCTGCTGCTGCCGCAGGTCGAGCTTGATCATGTGAGGCCGGTCTTCGAAACGGAAGTGAAGGCGCTGCTGCGTGCGGGTCTCACGCTGGCCGCTACGTCGGCCATGCCGCTGATCTCCTTCTTCCTGGTGTTCTCCTCCGTTCAGCGCCCGGAGCGCATACGGGGGGCCATGGTTTCCGCCAACCTGGCCGGCGGACTGTTCATCATCATCATCTCCTTCGTCAGCATCGCCGTTCTCGGAGCCGATCTGACGGAGCGGCTGATGTATCCGAGCTATGCCCTAGCCAAAAAAGTCAGTGTGGGCAAGTTCATCCAACGGGTCGAGATTATCATCGCGGCGTTATGGTTCATCTCGATTTTTTTCAAGCTGACCCTGTATTTCCACGGGTGTCTCGTCTCCCTTGCCAAGCTGGCGAAGCTGGACAGCTACCGCCCCTTAACCCTGCCGATGGGCATGCTGCTCGTGATCTACGGCCAAGTCGTATACCCCAATGTGCACTACATGCTCGAATGGGACAAGAAAGTATGGGTTCCGATGATGATCGTGCTCGGCATCTTCCTGCCGCTGGGGCTCCTTGCGGTGGACCTGCTGCGCAGCAGGCGGAAAGGCGCGGGCTGATAGGGCGCATGGCGGCCAGCTTGCGTATACCCGACGGATGTGGCGCTGTCCCGAAAGGATGGCTTCGTAACAGCTTGGCTGCGTTCAGGCAGGGGCATGAGGAAGGCACCGGTTCCTTGCGAACCGGTGCCTTTCTCTCTATTCGCAGGGGGTGCTATAATACTCTACAGGAAGACTTGGAAAAAAGAGGGCGAAGGGAAGAGGAATCAGGATGAAGCTGGCTTTTATCTCGGATATTCACGGCAATGCCACCGCGCTGGATGCGGTACTCGAAGACATCCGGAGCAGCGGGGCCGACGAAATCTATGTTCTGGGGGATCTCTGCTACCGCGGTCCCGAGCCGAAGCGCTCGCTTGAGCTGGTCCGCGCGCTGGAGACCGGCGTGATCAAGGGCAATGCGGACGAGTGGACAGTGCGCGGCGTGCGGCCGGGCGAGGTGCCGGAGCGATGCCGTCGATCTCATGAATGTCGAGCGGCAGTGGATCGCATCGAAGCTGTCGACGGAAGACCTGGAGTTCCTGGCGGGCCTGCCGGCGGAGCTCCAACTGAGCCGGGAAGGGGTGGAGATCCGGGCCTTCCATGCGACCCCCGACAGCTTGTTCGAGATTGTGCCGCCCGGTACGGAGGATGACGTGCTGCAGGCGAAGCTGATGCATTCCGCGGAGGCGGACGTCTATGTCTATGCGCATATTCACAAGCCGTATATCCGGTACCTGGGCGGCAGGGTCATCGTCAATACCGGCAGCGTCGGCCTGCCGTTCGACGGTCTGCCTGAGGCTTCTTACGCGGTGGTGGAGGTCGGCCGGGGCGGCATCTGCGCGTCGATCCGCCGTGTCCCGTATGACATCGAGGCGGTCGTACGGCAGTATGAGGAGAGCGGCTATCCCAATAAGGAGACCATGACGAGAATCGTCCGCAGCGGCCGTTTTGCATAAAGCTGACCATCAGGCTGCCGAGACCGGCACCCGATGCCGGCGAACAGGAGAGGAGGAAGCTGCGTGGCAGGAGGAGAAGACGGCATGAATCCGGATGGCTTCCGGCATAGGCGCAGAGGCAGGAGCCGGCCGAGGCTGCTGCCTCTGCTGGGCTTGTCTCTGGCTGCGGCCGGGGCGGCGGTTCTCGCGGCTGTCCTCGTCAGGGAGCCGGTCGGCAGTGTTACGCCCGGAGTTGAGTCAGTGACTGCCTTATCCACGGACCAGCCCGCTCGCCGGGAGGCGCTGGAATTTCGGATGACGGACCCCGACCACGGCTGGATCCGCTATGCGGACGGTGTCCGGACCACATCGGACGGAGGGATCACCTGGACGGACAGCGCGTCGGTACCGGCGGACCCGGCTTGGGGAGCGGCGGAAGGGCAGGAACTGCCGGGGCCGGAGGAGCTTCCTGCCGTGAAGTCCCTGCAGTTCCAGGCCAGAGATTATGCGGTGAAGCAGGTCCAGTTCGTGAGCCCGGAGCTGGGCTGGGCGCTCGTGCAGGATGAAGGCGAGCTGGGCGGCGGGCTGCTGGTCACCGGGGACGGGGGGCGCTCCTGGCAGCGGGAGGTCACGCAGCCGGTCCGCGATGCCATCCGCCGGGCGAAGCTGGAGCTGCAGGGACGGCTGAAGGAAGCTCCCCTGTACGCGTCGGCGGAGGCCGCCCGGTTAGTCTTCCGCTCGGAGTGGCTGGTGATGCCCGAGACGGCGGTTCCCGGGGGCGCCGTACTCATCCGGCATACCAAGCCGGGGTCCGTGTATTGGAACGGCCGGACTTATCGGCTGGAGCCGTACGGGGCGGGCTACTTCACCTATCTGCCGATCGGGATGGATGTCAAGCCGGGCCGCTACCCGATCGGGGACAAGATGCTGACGGTAACCTCCAAGAAGTATCCGTCGCAGTATCTCGAGGTGACCGAGGAGATGAACCGGATGCGCCAGGACACGAAGCGGATTGCCGCCGACCAGGCGAAGATCAACAAGGCGCGCAGCGTGTCGCAGCCGGAATTCCTGGCCGGCGGCCCTTATATTCTTCCGGTCGAAGGCCGGCTGACCACCCCCTACGGACATACCCGCTATGTGAACGGGAAGTTCAGCGGCGCCCACCTGGCCGTGGATCTGGCGGCGCCGGAGGGCACGCCGGTGCAAGCGGCGAACGAGGGGGTCGTCGTTTTGGCGGATTCGCTGTATTTGACGGGCAACTCGATCTATCTCGATCATGGCATGGGCCTGTTCTCGCAGTACGCCCACCTCTCGAAGCTTCAGGTTCAGACGGGAGACCGGGTGAAGAAGGGCGATATCATCGGACTTGTCGGCACCACGGGCTTTTCGACCGGGCCGCATCTGCATTTTGCCTTCTGGGCGCATAACGTGCAGGTGGACCCGAATCTGTTCTTCGGCCGCAGTCCGTTCCACTGGCTGTCGCTGCCGGAGGGGTCCGGGACGGAAGTCCGCTAAAATAAAGGGAGGCGATGAGGAGTGCAGGCGAGGATTCAGGAGTATCTCCTTACGGAACAGGACACGGCTCCGTACGGCATCACGGCCGGTCCGGACGGCGCGCTGTGGTTCACGGAGCAAAAAGGGAACCGGATCGGCCGCATCACACCGGACGGGGAGATGAGCTTCCACCCCGTTCCCACACCGGAGTCAGGCTTATCCTGCATCACGGCGGGGGAGGACGGCGCGCTCTGGTTCACGGCCTACAAAGCAGGCCGCATCGGCCGGATAACCGTGGAGGGCGTCATCACGGAGTTTGCGCTTCCCGGGGACGGCTCGGCTCCCTTCGGCATCACGCCGGGGCCGGACGGCGCCTTGTGGGTCACGCTGACCGCGGCCGGCCGCATCGGCAGGGTCAGCCTGACGGGCGAGATTACGGAGCATGCCCTTCCGCAGGCCGGCTGCTTCCCGTCTTTCATCGCCTGCGGACCGGACGGGGCCCTCTGGTTCACCGAGAACCAGGGCAATGCGATCGGGCGGATCACAACGGACGGTGAAGTCCGGGAGTATCCGCTGCCCCGCGAGAAGTCGGGGCCTGTGGGCCTCGCCTGCGGTTCGGACGGAGCGCTCTGGTTCACGGAGCTGCTCGGGAACCGCATCGGCCGGATCTCCACCTCCGGGGAGCTGCGGGAATATGAGCTGCCGGCGGAGAATGCCAGGCCGCACGCCATCACCCCGGGCCTGGACGGGGACCTCTGGTTTACGGAATGGGGAAGCGGGCGGATTGGCCGCATTACGGCAGGCGGCGAGCTCACGGAGTACAGCATCCCGACGGAAGGGGCGGAGCCTCACGGTATCGCGCTCGGCAGCGACGGGGCGGTCTGGTTCGCGGAGGAGTGCGGCCGCATCGGACGGCTGATCCCTGAAGGTCCGGGCGTGCCGCAGGCATGAAAGAGACGACAGGAACAGGCTCAGGGGGGCGGTTCCGCCGCATGGGGCTCCTCGTTCTCCTGGCGGCCGCAGCCGGCGGCGGAGCCGGATGGAGCGGCGTCCGGGCGGCGGAAAACACAGGGGCGGCGGAGCTGTCCGACATCCGTGGGCACTGGGCTGAGCGGCCGATTACGGCAATGACGGAAGAGGGGATCATCGGCGGCTATCCGGACGGCACCTTCCGGCCGGAAGGAACGGTGACCCGAGCGCAGTTCCTGAAGCTGGTTGTCACGGCTGCGGCGAAGGGGCCGCTTCCGGACGCGGACGGGGCCGTGTTCGGGGATGTGCCCGCGGAGCATTGGGCGGCATCCTATGTTTCAGCCGCGCTGAAAGAGGGCATTATCGCGGGCGGTGATGCAGGGAGCAGCCTGCGGCCGGAGGAAGAGGTGACCCGGGCGGAGATGGCCGTCCTGCTGGCCCGGGCGCTGAAGCTGAAGGAGGAGCCGGAAGCCGCCGGCTATGCGGATACCCTGGCACTGCTTGAGGCCGGCTGGATCGGTGCCGCTGCCCGGGCGGGGATCGTGAGCGGCTTCGAGGACGGCACCTTCCGGCCCGCAGCACCCGCCACCCGCGCCCAGGCGGCCGTGATGATCGCAAGGATGGTGGAGTACCTCGACACCGGCACGGCCGGTGCCGGGCAGGCCGGTAAGGAGGACGCGCCGGGAGACGGGACCGAGCTGCTCGACCCGGACTCCTTAAGCGTCGGCAGGCTGCACGGCACGGACCTGTTCCTCGGGATGCCGAAGAAGGATGTCCGGTCCCAATACGGCGCCCCCTTGTCCAGAGGAGCCAGCGAAGGGGGATATACGCTCGAGTATCCCCGGATTCTTAAGGGGCGGATGGTGACCCTGCATTTTCCCTATATCTTCGATGAGCTGGAGGAGGAGTCCGTCAAAGCCTATTCCCTCGAGCTGGACCTGCCGCGGACGGGAATCACCGGCCGGCTGGGCGAGCCCGAGAGCGAGGGAGAAGACGAGGCGTACGGCGGCTACTTCCTCTTTTACCGGTTCGGGATGTACGAAGTGTTCTTCCATGCACCCGAGCAGGACAGCAGGACGTTCACGATGAAGGTGATCGACAAGAGCTGAACCCGGGGACAAGGTGGCGGGAGTTATTCATCACGGCAAGATTTGAGGTTATCCGGAGGGGTCCGGATAGCCTTTTTTTCGTTGGCGATGGAAGTCCTCATCAATCATACTTATCCTCATCGATCCGGCTGACCTTCTCTAGGATGAGCTCGGCCTCCGTCTCGAAGTTGAGATGCAGCGGGCCGGGGAGCCGGTCGGTCAGGCTCTCGACCTCGGGGAGCGCCATGAAAGCCTCCAGCGTCCGAGGCGGGTTCTTCAGTCCCTCATACCATTCCCGGACGGCGTCGATCAGGCGGTAGAAGGAGGACTCGAATTCGTTCGCTTCCGCCTCCTCACCGCCGCCTCCGGCTCCGGCCATGGCGCTCCAGTTCTCCAGGGCGGTGTGCAGCAGGTGCTCGACTTTATCATTCATGCGGTTCATAATCTGCGCCTCCTTTTTGCCCTTATTATATCAAGCCATCGGGAGAAGTTCACGGGCAGAAATTGGCAGGAATTAGAAAAAACGGATGACAAACCTTCGTATATACCTTACAATATAGGGCGTAAGCACCATCATTCATCTGAGGCAGGGAGCGAACGGTTTTGATTATGACGAACAGCGAAATCCGCAAAAGCGCTAGGGAAGCGCTCACGGGAAACTGGGGGCACGCGGTCTTATTTGTCCTGCTGACAACAGCGGTCAACATGTTCTTCGGTTATCTGAGCGATGACCGGGTGGAGGTGCCCTGGCTGCTCGCGCTGGTGATCTTCCTGGCGAACATCTTTTTCTCTACGATGATCACAACGGGTTACGAAGCCTTCTTCCTGTCGATCTCCCGCGGAGACAGGCTCGGGATCGGGCAGGTCATCGACTACAGCTTCAAGCACTTCTGGCCTTTTTTCAAGCTGACTCTGGCCATGGGACTCAAGATCCTTGCCTGGACGCTGCTGCTCATCATTCCGGGCATCATTGCCGGTATCCGGTATGCGCAGGCACTCAACATCAAGATCGATAATCCGCAGGTGGGCTCCTTCGAGGCGATCCGGATGAGCAGCGAACTGATGGACGGGCACAAGTGGCGGTACTTCTGCCTGCAGCTCAGCTTCATCGGATGGGCGCTCGGCTGTCTCCTGACGCTCGGGGTCGGGTTCCTCTGGCTGGCTTCGTATTACAAGACATCGATGGCGGAGTTCTACAATCTTCTGATCTCCAGGAACGGAAGTCATTCGTCCATCGAAGAATAAGGCAGCGGCACGGAAATCAGGGCAGCAGGTCAAGCGAATCAGCTTATGTGCGGGAGCATAGGCTGATTTTTTTGTATGGATGGGGGGAAATGGATACAACATTCCGGCCGTCCGCCGCGTCTGTAGGGTTATCCGTTGAAGAGAATCAGGAGGATGGAACATGAAAATGAAACGGCTGGTGCTTCTGACGTTGATGACCGGTGTACTGCTTGGAGGAAGCGGCTGGGCTTCCCTGGCCCAGGCGGAAGAGGCAAAGGTCTTGCGTCTGCCCATGTCTCTTCTGCTGAGCGAGCAGACCACAACCGTATACAGTGAGCCGGGAGGCACGGCGTTGTTCGCGTTGGCTCCACAGTTCGTCAAGGTGAAAGGGGCGGAGGAAGGCTGGGAGCAGAAGCTGATCTACGGGGAGCAGCCCGAAGTCTGGTTCCGGATTGAGACGGATCTGGGAGAGCGCTGGATCAAGGTGAGTAATCCGGAGCTCGATCCCTACGAATACGAGACGGTTCTGCTTACAGGGAGTGAGAAGCTGTATGACAGCCCCAAGGGCACGGGAACATCGGCTGGGACGGTGGGGGCGCAGGCCGTCAGGGCCATTCACGAAGAGAACGGGGCCTTCCGGATTCTCTCCTATAACGGGTACAAGTGGATCAGGCCGGTGCACCGGATCATTCGGGGATTGGGGCCGCACCTGACTAGCGTGTCAGACATCAGCCTGAATTCAAGAACGCCCTTCTTCAAGGAGCCGGATGCCGGAGGACCGGTTCAAGGATGGCTCAGTGCTCAGTACCTGCGGAGTTCTGAGAGCTATGGATCATGGTATAAGGTCGATACCTGGAAGGGACCGTACTGGGTCAACACGAATATCGGGGACCCTTGGGATCTGCGGCAGGAGGAGACGAAGCTGACTCTCGGGCAGAAGACGGCGGTCTACGAGCATCCGGATCACCGGGCGCGAAAGCTCGGCGAGCTGTCGCCTCAGACGATCGAGGTGTTCGAGCGGGGCAGCGGGTGGCATCACATCCGCAGCTCGTGGCTTGGGGACGCCTGGGTGTATGCTCCCGCTCCGGCAGTAGATCCGCTGACCTACCAGGCGCCGGAGGAGGGGGCGGTCGTCGAAGTGAAGGGAGCCTGGAGTGCGCTGCAGCTCGATCCCGGTTCAACGTATGTAGCCGGCTATCCCATCTCGCCTACGGTTGGAGTGATGTCGGACCAACCTGCGAGTACGAACGGCGGATTTCCTTATAGAGAATCTTTGAAGCTTCGTGTCATGATCTCCAATTCGTCAGAGGAGGCGCTGCGGCTGGAGGATAGCCGGGATATGATGGCGGAAATCGTGCGGTATGACGAGGGCCGCAACAACCCCGCCATCGTATGGACGGGAAGGCTGCCGGCCTTGACCGCCGTCTTCCCGGGGCGGATGGCCTCTCAGGTGCTGGAGTTCGAGTGGGACCAGAAGGACTCCGAAGGCAGGCAGGTTCCTGCAGGCAGATATGAGTTGCGGATCAAGGAAGGGCCGGTTACCTATATCGAGGAGAGCACGAATGAAAAGAAAACGCAGCAGGTTCAATTCGATATGCGCAGCAGAAGGCCGATCGATATAGCCGCCCCGTAAGCACTCATTTCGGGTAAAGATAAGAAAAGGGTCTTTACCGTATAGAAATAACAGCGCACGTACACCTGCCCGAAAGGAGCTAGTCTCATGCAAAAATATCCCATAATGACGTCCCGGCCGCGCTGCGGCCGATCCCTTCTGGCGCGGCTTCGCAAGGAACATCGGCGTCCCGCCGGAGCGCTCCCACCGCTGGCCCTGACGCTGCTGCTGGTCCTCGGCGGCTGCGGGCAGACGGCGGGCATGCCGCCGGACAGCACCGCTTCCGCTCCGCCGAAGACCGAGGCGGCCCCCTCCGCCGGCGGTCACGCGGCTGCGTCTGCCGCTCCGGCGCCTGAGGGCAAGCGGCAGATTCAGGCCCGGCTGACGGGCTTCCGGGCGCTGGATGAGGGGACCGCCTATGCCTGGGGCCTGGCGTCCGGCGGACACTTGCGCCTCTACCGGACCGAGGACGGCGGGACCACCTGGGCGGAAGCCGCCTCTCCGCTTGCCGCCGAGTCCACGGCGGATCCGGGTCCGGAGGCTTTCCGGGTGCCGGACCGAAAGCATCTGGTCTACCTCTCGGCGGGGCACAGCCTGCCGGCATCCCTCGCCATCTCAGCGGATGGAGGGAGAAGCTGGAAGAGCGGTACCCTGCCGGAAGAAGCCTCCGGTGGAGAGGCGGTGTTCACCTCGAAGCATCATGGATATCTTGTAACCCAGCCGGACGCGGCGATGGGCAGCTCGCAGAAGCGGATCTACGAGACCGCCGACGGCGGATTCGCCTGGGCGCTGGTCATGGACAATGCTTCTCTGATCCAGCGTCCGGAAGAGAAAGCCGGGGTGCTGCCGCTGGCCGGCTTTGCCAACCGGGGCATCGCCTTCCGCGGCGACAGCGACGGCTGGCTGCCGCTCGAATCCAGGACGCCGGGCAAGGTGACGCTCTTCCGGACGAAGGACAAAGCAAGGACCTGGCACGAGGTGCCCCTGGAGGTTTCGTCCCGGGACGGGCAGGGCCAGCCGCAGATTACCGGCGCTC
Source organism: Paenibacillus mucilaginosus 3016 (assembly GCF_000250655.1). Taxonomy (NCBI): domain Bacteria; kingdom Bacillati; phylum Bacillota; class Bacilli; order Caryophanales; family Paenibacillaceae; genus Paenibacillus; species Paenibacillus mucilaginosus. Next base: position 5,617,565 of record NC_016935.1, on the reverse strand, counting down.
CGGTGTTCTGGGACAGCGAGGCCGGCGGAGGCTGGATGCCGTATGAGTTCCGGCATGGCGCGACCGTAAGCCTCGGCGCCTACTTCACCTCGGACGGCGGGGAGACCTGGCAGCTCAAGGCTTTCGGCCCGGAGACCGACGTGAGGGCGGCGCTCCGCAGTACGGGGCTGACCTTCCTCTCCGCCCGGGAGGGCTGGATGTGGAACGGAGCCCATCTGCTGCATACCGCCGATGGAGGCGCCTCATGGGAGGTGCTCGGCGGCAGCGGCGTGTGGGAGGATACGCTGGAGAGCTTCCCTGAGCTGATCCGGCTGGAGTTCGTCTCCCCACTGGACGGCTGGGCCCTGGTCCGCAGCGAGAAGGCGGACGCGTCCAGGCTTTTGAAGACGAGGGACGGGGGGAAGACCTGGGTGGTCCTGTAGGGCCGCACGGTTGTCCCGGACCTTGGATTCCGGCGGGGGCGTTCAGCCAAGCCTGACGTCCGTTGTATTTAATGTGTTACATTCAAGAGGGAGCCCAGTGGACGGGCGCATCGATGGAGCAGCGAAGATGGCTGCTCCTTTTTGGCGCTGGCGTTGAGAAAAGATGCTTTCCAGACTAAACAGTCAAAATAATACTTGACCAATCAGTCCGGAATGAGTATGATAAAAGCATCACAAACAGGAAAGGAATGGATGAACATGACGGGTAAGGATATTATGCAAGTACAGGGAACCGAGGGAGCAATGAAGGAGATCATGAGGGAATTTATGGAGTCGCTGCTCGAGGGGGACACCGGCAGGTGGGCGGAGCTCTTTCATGAGGAGGCCGTGTTCGAATTTCCTTATGCACCGGCTTCCATGATCCAGAGGCTCGACGGAAAGGCCGCGATTCAGGACTACATTCGTCACTTCCCGGAGCTTCTCGTCATCCATGAGTTTACCGAACCGGTGTTTTATCCTTCTTCCGATCCGGACCGCGGAGTGGTGGAATTCGGCTGCCGGGGGGAGAGCGTGCAGACCGGGAAGTCTTATGTGCAGAGCTACATCTCGGTCATCGAGCTGAAGGACGGCCGGATCATCCATTATAAAGATTACTGGAATCCGCTTGCCGCCCTGGAAGCACTGGAAGGAGGGGAAGCGTAATGATTCTCGTAACGGGAGCAGCAGGCAAGACAGGAAGCCGGACAGCGAGCCGACTGAGGGAGATGGGATACCCCGTCCGTACGGCGGGCAGAAACCGTGCAGCGGCTGCAGGACACGAGGGAGAGCATGTCGTGTTCGACTGGAATGAGGAGAGCACGCATGAAGCGGCCCTTGAAGGGGTGAGCGCCGTGTACCTCGTCGGGCCCCTGATGGTGATGGAGCCGGCGAAGATCATGATCCCGTTCCTTGAGAAGGCCTGGAAAGCCGGTGTACGCCGGGCCGTGCTCCTCAGCAGCGCTTCGGTGCCCGAGGGAGGGCCGGTATTCGGGGAGGTTCACCGGTACCTTCGGGAGCAGGCGCCCGAGTGGGCGGTGCTGCAGCCGTCCTACTTCATGCAGAACTTCACGGAAGGCCCCCATGGGGCGGCGGTCCGGCAGGGCGGGGATCTGGTGACCGCAGCCGGGGAAGGCCGGGTGGCTTTCGTGAATGCGGACGACATCGCGGAAGTCGCTGTACGCGCACTCACCGACTCCGTACCGCATAATACGGCTCACGTCATCACGGGGCCCGAGGCACTGACCTACGGCGAGGCGGCGGAGATTCTGAGCCGTACGGCAGGACGGGAAGTGCGGCATGTCTCCGTAAGCCCACGGGAGCTGCAGCAGCAGTGGATGGCGCTCGGCATGCCTGAGGATTACGCGGCGTTCATGGCCGGCCTCGATGAGGGCATCCGCGACCGCGGGACGGAGAGCCGGGTAACGGACACCGTGGAGAGGATCACAGGCCGCAGGCCGGTCTCGCTGGCGGAGTTCCTGTCCGTCGAAGCTCCCGTATTCTGAGCCGCAGGCCCCTCCCAATAGCAGCACTACTGCGCCTTTCCCGGGCCGTGTGCTGCTTTTTCCTTTCCGACCGCAGCGTGAGTTCGCTGCTCCGGCTCATGCTCCGGCATCCAATACCGAGAGCGTGACTCTGGCGATGTCCCTCAGCGTCTCCCGGTCGACCCCCGAGCGGGCCGTAAAGACAAGCGACATCCGCGTATGGTGCGGATAGCGGGCCAGCGGCTCCAGCTTCCCGTCCGGCCAGGCGGCCGGCAGCTCGCCCTGCTCCCGCGCCCGGAGCAGCGCCCGGTAATGTGCGTCCTCAAGCAGCGCCGTGCTTGTATCCACGATCCGGGCGATCTCCGGGTCCAGCGGAGCCTGCTCGACGGCGCTTTTGACGATGAAGCACTCTTTGAACAGCTCGCGCTCCTGCAGCACATCCACCGTCTGCTCGAACATGACCGTCAGCGCGTCCCGGACGGAAGGCGACTCCTCGAGAATCCGCACCACCTCGCTGTTTTTTCGTCAATGTACCGGCTGAGCGCCGAAATGAAGAGTCCCGCTTCGTCCCATACGTATCGTAGAGACTCTGGAGGGTGATCCCGAGCTGCTGGAGCAGCTGCTGGAGCGAGGTGCCCTCATAGCCGTACTGGCCGAACACCTTCATTGCTTAATATAAGTCTGCGTCGAATTCTGTTCCTGCCCACGCGGCGTCCCTCCTGACTCCCTCCGTTGTAGCCTTGATGCGCCGGCGCTTCAATAGGTGGAGCGGACGGTGGAGCGGGATAGGGATTTTCCAGATTACGGGATAATCAGGGGTTCTTGGGGGACACTAGCGGTTAAATAGGTTGTAAAAAAAGGAGTATGAGCACACATGGCAGCGAACGAGAAGGAAGCATTCACGGCTTTGCCCCAATATCCCGAATCTTATTGGCTCGACTCGGCGGACGTGCCGCAGTACCCGAAGCTGACCCAGGATCTTCACGCGGATGTGGTGATCGCTGGCGCAGGCATCACCGGCATGCTTACCGCGTACCTGCTCCTGCAGAAGGGAGTGAAGGTCACCGTGATCGAAGCGGGCCAGGTGCTCTCCGGAACGACGAAGCATACGACAGCCAAAATCACCGCCCAGCACGACCTCATCTATGACGAACTCATCTCCCACTTCGGCAAAGACAAGGCCCGCCTGTACTACGAGGCGAACCGGGAAGGCCTCGAGCTCATCGTCCGTACGGCGGAGGAGCTCGGGATCGACTGCGGACTGACACGCGAGGATGCGTATGTCTACACCACTTCCGACGACTACATCGGCAAGCTGCAGGCCGAGGCCAAGGCTTATGAGGAGCTTGGCATTCCGGGCGGCTATGTGGAGGGGCTGAAGCTTCCTTTTGCCACCAAAGGGGCGGTGGTCATGCGGAATCAGGCGCAGTTCAACCCCGGGATCTTCGTAGCGGAACTCGCGAAGGAAGTCACGTCACGCGGGGGACAGATCTTCGGGGAGACGACGGTCGTGAAGGTAACGCCGGGGAATCCCATCTCGTTCACCACGGATGCCGGACATAAAGTGTCGTGCGGCCGGCTGATCTCCTGCTCCCACTATCCGGTGCATGACGGCGGACAGTTCTACTTTGCGCGGATGCATGCGGACCGTTCGTACGCTGTGCTGGCCAAGACCAAGGAGGCTTACCCGGGGGGCATGTACCTCAGCGCGGAGGAACCGAAGCGGTCCCTGCGTTCCGTCGAAGTGGACGGTCAGCCCATGGTTCTCTTCGGGGGCGAGAGCCACAAGAGCGGGCAGGGCATCTGTACGTTCCAGTACTATGAGGCCCTGCAGAAGTTCGGCCAGAAGACCTTCGGGCTCGAGGAGATCGCCTACCGCTGGTCGGCCCAGGATCTCACGACCCTCGACAAGGTGCCTTACATCGGCCGGATGGGAGAGGAGGGGGACAAGCGGAACCTGCTGGTGGCCACCGGATTCAAAAAGTGGGGAATGAGCCACTCGGCCGCTGCCGCCCTCCTCAACAGCAGGCTGGTTACCGGCGAGGGAAGCCCGTATGAGGAGCTGTTCCAGCCGTCCCGGTTCCACGCCGATCCGGAGATCCGGGAATTCGCCATGCACAATGCGAACGTAGCCAAGGAGCTCATCAGCGGCAAGCTCCAGTTCCCGCAGACCCGCGTGGAGGAGCTGAAGGCCGACGAGGGCGCCGTCGTGCGGATCCGCGGCCGCCGGACAGGAGCCTACCGCGATCCCCAGGGCGAGCTGTACCTGGTGGACACGACCTGCACGCACATGGGCTGCGAGGTGGAGTGGAACGAGGCGGAGCGTTCCTGGGACTGTCCGTGCCACGGCTCCCGGTTCGCCTACAACGGCGATGTGATTGAAGGGCCGGCGAAGCGGAGCCTGGGACAAGTGCAGCTGTGAGGCGGGAAACGGTAAGCCATCCTTGGTGGCGTGTACCGGGGAGCGGAATCCGACATTGCATTGAGGCGGCCGTCTGAGCATGCAGCCTAATCTCTGTGTCACAGGGATACGGCAGGAAGCAGGGGAAGGGCCAAGCCATCCGGACAACCGGATGGTTTTTCTTTTTATCAGCCGCAAGGTGAGCATGAGGGAATGAGGTCGTGGAATCTTGACGCAGAGGAGGCATGGAGACGAGGTCAGAGCTTGGCGGACGCAGCCGCCTGTCGATATGTTGCTGCGATAGCCGGGGGCTGTGTTCGCGGAGAAGAGCGGGAGGTATACTGGGAAGGAGTAAAGGAAGCGCATCCCCGAGGGGAAGAAAAGAGGGAGAACATGACAGCTGAACTCGCCGAACGGATCGCCGCTCTGGACTGGGGCCCGATCCGGCAGGCACTGGAGGAGCAGGGGTATGCCAAGCTCCCCGTGCTGCTGGGCCCGGAACAATGCGGCGGTAACATTGGCCTGTACGGGAACGAAGCCTGCTTCCGTACCACGATCGATATGGCCCGCTACCGGTTCGGAAAGGGGGAGTACAAGTACTTTGCTTCTCCGCTGCCGGAGGCGCTGCAGCTGCTGCGGGAAGGACTGTATCCCGAGCTCGCCCGGACGGCAAACAGCTTTCTTGAGAAGCTGGGACATTCCTCCGAGTATCCCGCCGCTTTAGGGGACTTTCTGGAGCGGTGCCGCCTGCAGGGGCAGCGGCGTCCGACGCCCCTCATCCTGAAGTATGAGGAAGGGGGATACAACTGTCTGCACCAGGATCTGTACGGTGACGTCTATTTTCCATTCCAGGCCGTCTTCGCCCTGAATCAGCACGGGAAGGACTACACCGGCGGGGAATTCCTGCTGGTCGAGCAGCGCCCGCGGGCCCAAAGCAGGGGCCATGTCATCACGCTGGAGCAAGGGGAGGGGCTGATCTTTCCCACCCGCGACCGCCCTGTGCCCGGGACCCGGGGCTATTACCGGGCCACCCTGCGGCACGGCGTCAGCACGGTCACTTCAGGAACCCGGTATACGCTGGGCATCGTGTTTCATGATGCCAAGTGACCGAGGGAGCCTGATGAAGGGTGAGCGTAAGCTTGCGAACACGGGCCTTCGGCCTGTGTTTTTTTGTTTTACTCCGCTGCTTCGGAATCCCGTTCAGGCTCATCCCTCGGCCTATATTCCTTCGCAGCCGACTGCGATCTGGCTAGGGCGGCGGCGTGCTATCCCTATCCGCGGAAGGTTCTTTCGTAATCATCGAAGCGAAGCTTGCGGATCAGCTTGCGGTCGGCGGTCCGCGCGATTACGCCTTCCGATCGGCCGGCTGTATCCAGGCCGACTTGCGTTTGGCCGAAGGGCTTCAGGAAGGAGAAGGTTCCTTCGAGGGTGCGCGGTACATCGGCACCGCGCACCCTGGCAAGGAGCGGGGCGTAAGCCAGATGCAAGGTGTGTACGAAGTCCATCCGGCGCTCCTCCGAATAGAAGGGCTGCTGGCCATGCTCCCGCCACGCCGCAATCTTTTCCTGGGGCAGTGACAGGAGGCTCTCCAGTTCTCCGGCGTTCAGGGAAAAGACGTCGAATACCCGGCTGCCCTGCGTTTGGTTCGCAGTATAGTTCTTGGCGGCTTTCGTTTTGCCCCCGTACGATTCCTGATAGATCACGGTCAGCGCCCAATCCCTTGCGGGCAGAGAGACGCTGAGCAGTGCAGCGCACAGTTCTTCGGCGAGCGGTCTCAGAAAGGCCGCAATGTTCCCGTAAGGGTTGCCGATCCGGTCCCCCTTCGCATACAGCAGCTCCTCCCTCGAACCGATGAGATAATCGATGCCTTCTTCGTTCCGGAGCAGAAGGATTCTCGAATTCTCCCCGTCCACCTTCTCGTATACATAGACGTCCTCCGTCTCCGGAAAGCCCCGCGATTCCGACAATGCCTCCGTCAGACGCCCTCTGTCTCCCAGACTGTGATAGGTTAGGATGCTCGGGTACTTCGTTAAGGAGTTCAATTTGTTCAGGTCCATGCTCAGCAGCGCTCCATTCCTAAAAAAGAAGTAGTTTGATTATACAGCTTCACCGTGGTTTAAGGAGAGTTATTGCCGGTTTTTTGGTGAATAATAACATTACGTTTCTTGGATTTGGTAGGGCTGTTTGTTTTTTAGGTTTTTGGCTCTTTGGTGTCTCGTTTGCACTTTGCATTTGCTTTTTGGGTTTGCTTCCATTGTATTTGCTTCTGGGTTTGGTCATCGTTTCTGGCCGAGTCTCCGCTTTTGGTCGGGTCTCCGATTTTGGTTTTGATTTTGGTTTGGTTTTGATTTTGGTTTGGTTTTGATGTTGGTTTTGATGTGGGTTTTGGCTTGCTATGGGGTCCTACCCAGCGACGTATTCCGTTTTTGAAAGCGACCTTTGAACGAAGTTCAACGGAGCGCAAAAACGGAACTACGAGCATGGAGCGCAAAAACGGAACTACGAGCATGGAGCGTAAAAATGATATACGAGCATATGAGGAGAGTGGGAATATGCAGCACCCTGTGGCACAGGGAGGAGCGGCGATACTTGGCATCGGCACTGCACTGCCGGACCACCGGATCGACCAGCAGGAGGTACTGCAAACGCTGTCGGAGATCATGGGAGAGAAATCAGACGGGTACCGCTGGGCGAAACGCATTTTCAAACAGTGCGCCGTAGAGACCCGCTATACGTGCGATCCCCGCATTCTGCAGGGAGCAGGCGGCAATCCTTACCTGCGTGCCGCGGAGGAGGAGACCCTCGGGACGAAGGAACGCATGGAGGTGTACCGCCGCGAGGCGCTCCCGCTCGCGGTGCGTGCCGCAGGCGAGGCGCTTCGGGACAGCGGTACGGAAGCGGCGGAGGTCACCCATCTCATCACCGTGAGCTGCACGGGCCAGTTCCTCCCGGGGCTGGACGCCCTGCTCGTGCGGGAGCTCGGCCTGTCCCCTCGGACGAACCGGATTCCCCTTCACTTCCTGGGCTGTGCCGCCGGGCTCAAGGCTGTCGCCCTCGCCGGGCAGCTTGGCGCCGCCGATCCGCAGGCCCGCATCCTGGTGGTCAGCGTGGAGCTGTGCAGCCTGCATATCCAGCCGGGCCTCAGCCGGGAGGACCTGTTCGCCGCGTCCTTCTTCGGCGACGGGTCCGCTTCCTGCGTGATCGGCCGTCCGGACCGGCACCATGCAGGCATCTTCCGGCTGGACGGGGACCGGAGCGTCCTCTTCCCGGATACGTCGGAAGCCATGACATGGGACGTTGGTGATCACGGCTTCGATCTGTACCTGTCGCAGGACATCCCGCGCCTGCTCGGGGGGAACCTGCCGCCGGAGTTCGAGCGCTTCATAGGCCCGGGGGAGAGGCCGCGGTTCTGGGCGATTCACCCGGGCGGGAGAGGCATCGTCGATACCCTGCAGGAGATGCTGGAGCTGACTGATGCCGAGACGTCCTACAGCCGGGGGATCCTGCGGAACTACGGCAATCTCTCCTCGGCCACGATCCTGTTCGTCCTGCGTGCCATGCGGGAGGACCTGCGCAGCCAAGGCAGCGGACAGGCCGCCGGAACGGCGATGGCCTTCGGGCCGGGGCTGACCGCCGAGCTGGTGCGGATGACGTATCTTCCGGCCGAAGTCCCCGCAGCCGCCCAAGAGGAGGGCCTCTATGTATAGGGCGCTCAAGGAAAGGGATCTGAGGCCCGAGCTCATGGACGATTTCAGCAAAGGCGGGGAGGACCTCCGGGAGGCGCTCCGCCATCTGAGGCGGCTGAACCGGGTGTTCCGGGCGGCGGCTCCGACCCTGTACGGCGTCCGGAGGCTGTGGGAGGCGACGGGGCGGCCGCGGACCTTCACCGTGCTGGATGCCGGCGCGGGCTCCGGCGACGTGAACCGGCGGCTGCTCGGGTGGGCCGAGGCCAGCGGGATTGACATGCGGATCACGCTGGCGGATATCACGCAGGAGGCGTGCGACGAGGCGGCCGCCTTCTTCCGCGACGAGCCGCGGATCGAGGTGCGCCGCTGCAATGTTCTCTCCCTGGAAGAGGGCTGCGCGGATGTTGTAACCGGTTCGCAGTTCCTTCATCACTTCGACCGGGCGGAGCTGCCGGGGGTCGTGGGCCGGATGCTGAAGGGGGCCAGGCACGGCGTCGTGATCAATGACATCCACCGCCACTGGATTCCGTGGTCCGCCGTCTGGGTAGCGGCGCGTGTGCTCTCGCGCAACCGCTATATCCGGCATGACGGTCCGCTGTCCGTGGCCAAGGGCTTCCGCTCCGCCGATTGGGAATACCTGAAGGAGCAGCTCGGTGCCGAGTCCTTCCACTATACATGGGTGCCGCTCTTCCGATATGCCGTAGTGATCGGCAAGGCGTCCGCGTCCCAGGCGGACTGGAGCGTCCCCCGATGAGCCGGGTATATGATGCGGCGGTCATCGGCGCCGGCATCGGGGGAAGCGCGGCAGCGATGGCGCTGGCAGGCCAGGGCTGGGACGTGCTCCTGCTCGACGGCCGCCGCTTCCCCCGCCACAAGGTCTGCGGAGAGTTCCTCTCGCCGGAGTCCCGCTCCATGCTGGAGTCGCTGGGCTTCCGCGAAGCCGTCGCCGCCCTGAGCCCGGCTGAGCTGACGCACGCCAGGCTCTACTGGGGCGGAGGGCCGCCGCTGGAGGTGGCGCTGCCCGGCCGGGCGATCGGGGTGAGCCGGCAGGCGATGGACCCTGCACTTCATGCCGAGGTACGCCGGGCCGGGGCCGAAGTGCTCACGGAGACGGCAGTGACCGCGGTCGGCAGAGAGAAGGAGGCCTACCGCGTCGAAACCAAGTGCGGCGGGGCGACAAGAGTCTTCCGTGCCCGGGCGGTCATCGGGGCCTGGGGAGGCGGACCTTCCCGGCTGTCGGAGGTCCGTGCGGCCGATTCCTCCTACGTCGGGGTCAAGGCGCATTTCGGGGGCGTGGCGATGGAGCCGGCCGTCGAGCTGTTTGTGTTCCCCGGCGGGTACCTGGGGATGGCGCCCGTGGAAGGGGGCGGTGTGAACGTGGCGGCTCTGCTCCATCAAGAGGCGTTCGCCGCAGCCGGAGCCGAAGCCGGAGCAGGCAGAGGCCCGGGCGCCGCCGGGCTCCTGCTCGAGGCCGCCGGCAGGCACCCGCAGCTGCGGGAGAAGCTCGCCGCAGCCGCTCCGCTGCCCGGCACGGAGGCGGCGATCGTCCCGAACCTGCGCCGCAGGCCGCAGGCCTGGGGCAGCTTCGCCCACGTCGGCGACGCCTGCGTGACGATCCCGCCCCTCTGCGGGGACGGGATGTCGATGGCGCTGCGCTCCGCGCTGCTCTGCACCCGGCTGGCGGACGGCTTCCTGCGCGGCAGCCTGACGGAGGAGCAGTGGAGGAGGCAGTATGAACGCGGCCTCCACCGTGAGTTCGCCGGACCGCTGCGGTGGGGCACCTGCTCCAATCGCTGTTCGCCAGGCAGGCGCTCGCGGGACCCGTCATGCGTCTCGCCCGCAGCGTGCCGCTCCTGCCGGAGCGGCTGCTCCACGCTACGCGGCTGAGAGATGTACGGCTGTAGTAGAGCGCTGCGGAGATTGCGGCAGGCCGAAAGCCTCATTCACCGGGAGGCTTCCACGCGGGACCCGGCTCTTACGGGCAGCTGCACACCCGCCGAAGCATTCGCTCTCCGGGTGCTTGCACTCCATGCAGCCGGGGAGGGGGGAGAACGGGCTTGATCCGAGGCCGTGCGTCTAAAAGGGGGACAGGACGAATATAGTGGGATACGCCCTCTTATGGCACGTTACGGGATCGGAGGTTGTCCCCCTTGGAAACCAATTGGCTTGAACCGGCTCCGTGGAGCCGGACCGAAGAGGACCGGCGGGTCCGGGAGCTCATCGCGGTGATCCGGCAGACCTGGGCTGCCCTGAGCGTGGACTCTGCCGGCAGGGGGATTCCTTCTTCCGTGAGGTCCGCGGTGGAGCTGCTCCGGCATCATGTTCGCCAGCCTTACTCGGCGGAGCAGGTGGAGCAGGTGCTGACCCACCGGGACGTGTCCCGGCTGCATAAGGGCCTGCTCGCGAAGCTGGCGGAGGCCGAAGCGGGCATGGAGCTGGCCGATGCCCTGCAGCTGGGTGTCCGCTCCCGGTTGGAGCTGGACGATCTGGGAGACCACGGCAGCTGGAGAGTCTACGAGACCCTCGTCGGACACGAGCTCGAGCTGCTCGGCGGCCTGCTCCCGGCCGGTCTCCCCCTGGCTTTCGTGGGCAGCGGCCCGCTGCCGCTCAGCGCGGTGCTCATTCATCTGCGGCAGGGCAGCCCGGTTACCTGCATCGACAGCGATCCTGCCGCATGCGCCGTCTCCCGGACACTCCTCGGCAGGCTGGGTCTGAAGGAGGGCATCCGGGTGGTGCAGGAAGAAGGCTGTGCCTTCGACTATGCGCCTTACGCGGCTGTGTTCGTCGCCTCTCTAGTGAGCGGGAAAGCCGGTGTGCTGGAACGCATCCGTGACACGCGGGCCGATACCGTGGTAGCCGTCCGGACGGCGGAAGGGATGCGCCGGCTGATGTACGAGTCCGTCGATGAAGCGGAGCTGTCCGCCGCCGGTTGGAGCCTGCTGGGACGGACGCGGCCGGCCGAGCGGGTCGTGATCAACTCGACGCTGTTGTACCGGCAGTCCTAGGGCCATAAGCTTCGGTGCCGTTCTGCCGGCACGCCGTCTGCCGGACACGGGAGCGGGAGTACGAAGCGCCGGCCGGCGGCGGGTGCGGTTCGCCCAGCTCCATTCATCCATATGCCGTGACGAACAGACTTCCGGAAGCGGGACGGGGAGGTCTGTTTTGGCTTTTTCAAAGGTTCCACCAGAATCTCCTTACCAAATCTTAACGAATTCTGCTGAATGACTTGTCCTGCGCCGGGGTAATATATGGAAATCCCATTTGAGGTTTGGCGGTGAAGTCATGGAACAAGAACCGCTGCTGAAGGTAGAGCAGCTGGCACTGAAGAAGCGGAAGATCTACCGGCAGAGCCTGCTCCGGTATCTCTCGAGATCGGCGCTGGCCAGCATGTTCATCGGCTTCGGGGTCATTGTGGCGTTCCGTACGGGCAGCTTCTTCTATCTTGAGCACTCCCCGTTCACGTACCCGATGGCGGCGCTGACGTTCGGGGCGGCGATCATTCTGATCGCATACGGGGGTGGAGACCTCTTCACCGGGAACACGTTCTACTTCACGTATGCGGCGCTGCGCAGGCGGATCCGCTGGATCGAGGCGGCCAAGCTGTGGGCGGCGAGCTACGCAGGCAACATCCTCGGCGCCGTCGTGTTTGCGGGGCTGATCTACCTGACGGGGCTGTTCCGGGACAACAGCGTCAATGCTTTTCTGCTGAGTGTGGTGGAGAAAAAGATGCATGCCCCGGTACTTGAGCTGTTCTTCCGTGCGATTCTGTGTAACTGGCTCGTCTGCCTGGCGTTCTTCATCCCGATGTCGTTCAAGCAGGACGGGCCCAAGATGTTCGCCATGATGCTGTTCGTCTTCTGTTTCTTCATTTCGGGCTACGAGCACAGCATCGCCAACATGTGCACCTTTGCCATTGCGCTGGTGCTGCAGCACCCGGGCACGATCTCCTTCGAAGGGGTCGTTTACAACCTGATCCCGGTGACGATCGGCAATTTTATCGGCGGGGCAGTGCTCATGGCAGCGATGTATTATTATGTCAACAAGCCGTTTCTGGACGGGCAGGAAGGGTAATCCATGAGGAAGCAGGCCGGTAAGGCCTTCGAATACGCTTGAAACCGGAAAGGATGGATGAACGTGAAAAAAGCAACCCGGATTGCCGTCATCGGTGTAGGAGCGGTCGGCTCTACGTCTGCGTATACCCTGCTGCTGCGGGAGAGGGCGGACGAGCTTGTGCTCATCGACGCCAACCATGAGAAGGCGGTCGGCGATGCGCTCGACATGAACCACGGCCTGCCCTTCCTGGGCCGGACGAAGGTATGGGCGGGCACCTACGAGGACTGCCGGGACGCCGAGATTATCGTGATCACGGCCGGAGCCGCCCAGAAGCAGGGCGAGACGCGGATCGATCTGCTGAAGCGCAACGCCTCGATCTTCGACAGCATCATCGGCGAGGTGACGAAGGTCAACTCCCACGGCATCCTGCTGATCGCAACGAACCCGGTGGATGTCATGAGCTATCTGTCCCTTAAGAAGTCGCAGTGGCCGGCGCACCGGGTTATCGGCACGGGCACGCTGCTCGACAGCGCCCGCTTCCGTTATCTGATCGGGGAGCATCTCAGCATCGACCCCCGCAGCGTGCATGCGCACATCATCGGGGAACACGGCGATTCGGAGGTCCCCGTATGGAGCCTGGCGAATGTGGCGGGGACGGAGCTTGGGATCGGAAACGAGGCCAGAGAGGACATCTTCACGAATACCCGGGATGCCGCCTACCAGATCATCTCGGCCAAAGGAGCCACCTATTACGCCATTGCGCTGGCGATCGACCGGATCTGCACGGCGATCCTCCGGGACGAAGGCGCGGTGCTGAACGTGTCCACCCTGCTCGAGGATTACCATGGGATATCGGATGTATATCTCGGCGTCCCATGCATTGTGGACAAGCAGGGCGTACGCTCGGTGATGAAGCTGAAGCTGTCCGGGGAAGAAACCGACGGACTGCATCGCTCAGCCGGGAAGCTGCGCGACATTATCCAGTCCATCGGATTGTAGGGCTTGCAGCATTCGAGGCGGAAGTCAGGGACACAGCTGCGGAGAACAAACAGCTGAAATGGTGCAAAAAAAGTCCGGTCGGGGCAGGCATGACGCTTCCCCCGGCCGGACTTTTGCTGTTCTCAACTCGAACGTTTTCTTACGTCCCGCCCACGGCAGCCCGATATCCCGCAGGGCCTTCCTCCGGCGGCGCTTCAGCCCGTTTGCGAGAGCAGCTCCGCGGACAGCTTCGTATAGAGGCTCGGGCGCGGTGCCTGCGCCGCAAGCCTCAGATGATGCCGGGCCTCCGCCGTTTCCCCGCAGGCCAGATAGTAGCGGCCGAGCAGATACTGCTCATAGGGGATCAGGAGCTGTTTGTCCATCACCAGGAGCGTTTTTCCGAAAAAGAACCTTTTTCGATTCTTAAGGGCCAGGAAGGTACCGAAGGAGGCTTCCGCTTCGACGGTACGGCCAAGCTCCCTCTCCATCACGGCCAGGAGCAGATGGTTGGCCGGCACGTCCAGGTGCTTCATGGATGCGGCCAGATCCTGATGCGCAGCAGCCAAGTCTCCGCCGGACAGGAAGGCATTGAACGACTTCAGCCCGAGGCGCAGCCCTTCCGCGTTGGAGTCGAGCCCGCCGCCGAGCCCTTCCAGCAGCCGGTCCGACGTCTCAAACGCTCCCATATTCGTGTACAGCTGCGCCTTGATCAGCTGCAGCCTGATCCGCATCCGGGGGCTGCGTGCATATTTGCGCTCCCTTCGGTCCACCTCCTCGAAGGCTTCTTCCACCCGTCCGGCGTGGAACAGCCGATGGTACTGGAGTCCGTCCCATACGGCCAGCGGCACCGATGCCAGCAGCACCAGCGGGAGGAACACGAGGAGCCAGCCCTGGCGGCCGGAGGACACCAGCAGTACGGTGCCGAGGAAGGTAAGGGCGTAGTACAGCAGCATAGCGAGTTTCAATGTACGGTTCCTGCTTTCCATAGAGTCTGAAAGAAAAGAATAATAGAGGGGGAAGAAGCTGTCAACTTCATACTACGGCCTGGGCGGCGGATGTCTGCTGCGCGGCCCTGGATTCAGTCCTGTCGGTCCCTCCCTCCCTTTTCACGCCTTCTTCATTCAGGAAGCAGGGGGCCGTAGGGGCAGCCGAGGAAGTCTCCACAGCGGCCGGCGGGGCGCAGGAGATTCTGCTTGCCGGCAGCGGAAGCCATGGAGGCTTGGATGCGTAAGCATGGCGGGGCAGGGCCGCCGGCTGCCGTGAGCCCCTCCGGGCCGTTTGTTAAGATCCTATGAAGGTTAAGATCCTATGAAGATTAAGATCCCGTGAAGGTTAAGATCCTATGAAGCTTTCCAGCCTGCCGGGGGTTGTATGCTATAATGGCGCGGAGCACATCACAACTGGAGCTGAGGAGGAGCTGCCGTGCGAAGCGTAACATTGGACGGAACGAGAATGGCGACGAAGGAAGAGCTGCACCGTGAACTGAAGGAGAAGCTGGGGCTGCCGGAGCACTACGGGAACAACCTGGATGCGCTGTGGGACTGCCTCACCGGTGAGGTGGAGCTGCCGCTCGAAATCGATTGGAAGCACTACGGGGCGGCCGTGCAGGCCCTCGGCCCTTACGGCGAGAGTACGGCCGAGCTCTTCGAAGAGGCCGTCAGGCAGCTGGACGGCAGCTTCCGGTTTACGAAGGATGCGTAGCCCGGCGAGCAGGGAACCGGGCGGCGTGAAGCTGGAGGTCATCGCTGTGAATGCGGCGGAGGCTGCGGCCGCCGTCCGATGCGGCGCGGACCGGATCGAGTATATCGCCGCCTTCGAAGAAGGCGGACTGACGCCGGAGCCGGGAAGCATTCAAGAGGTCGTGGAAGCCGTGCCGGTCCCGGTGCACGTGATGGTGAGGCCGCACAGCCGTTCGTTCCGGTACGAACGGGACGAACTCCTGGAGATGGCGGAGTCGGTCCGCCTCATCCGTGCGGCCGGCGCCGGCGGGGTGGTGCTCGGCGCCCTGACCCGGGAAGGCACCGTGGATGAGGAAGCGCTGAAGGTGCTGCTGGAAGCGGCAGGGGACTTGTCCGTCACCTTCCACCGGGCGTTCGACGAGATCGGGGACCAGCCTGGCGCCCTGCGGACGCTGCTCGCCTACCCGCAGATCCGGCATGTGCTGACCTCCGGCGGCCGGCCGAGCGCCCTAGAGGCGGCCGAGCGGCTCCGGGAGCTGACGGAGCTGAGCCGCGGCACGCATCTGACGGTGCTGGCCGGCAGCGGCCTGCGCCCCGAAGGGCTCGAAGCGTTTCTCCGCCGCACGGGCGTGCGGGAGGTCCACTTCGGGACCGGGGTCCGGTTCGGCGGGGATCCCGCACAGGGGATCGATCCGGAGCGCATGCAGGCGGTGAAGGCCATTTTGGAGCGGTTCGGCGAGGAAACAGCATAGGGCGTCCCAAGCGGAGGGTCCGCGAAGATCAGTAGGCACGGGACACACCGGTTCGCGGTGATGCCTTACCGTGCGGCCGGACTCGCGGGTCCTCTTTCTTTGTGTGACCCGGATAGACCGGGAAGCGGAATTTCCGTTCCGGCGCTATCCAACAAAAAAAGCACTGTCCTCGGACAAGTGCTTTTTTGTTTACTCGTTCGTATCCAAAGAAGACGCTGCGGTCTCGTATATGTCTTCGTCCGGTGCATCGTAAGGCACGCGATCTTCCTCATAATACATCTCTCATTCACCTCCTATCTTTTGTCAGTATAGGAAAATAGATTTAACGCGGTATTAACCCGGTGTTAAAGATTCGTAAAGGAGGCGGCGACGGGAGAACCGCGAACGGGAGTGAAGGTCACTCTGCCGGCATGTGATCCCCTTACCGGAGTAAGGGGATTTTTGGCATATGCCATGCATGCCCGGGCTCAAGCTATACGCGGCCTTTACATTTGATTCTTGG
Organism: Paenibacillus mucilaginosus 3016; assembly: GCF_000250655.1. Classification (NCBI taxonomy): domain Bacteria; kingdom Bacillati; phylum Bacillota; class Bacilli; order Caryophanales; family Paenibacillaceae; genus Paenibacillus; species Paenibacillus mucilaginosus. The sequence continues at coordinate 5,601,572 of NC_016935.1, read as the reverse complement.
TCACGGTTATGTTCTTGGCCCCGGTTGTTCTGCTCTCGGTGAGAAAGTAGATCAGAGCCAGGACCGGCAGAAGGGTTCCGATGAGAGAGGTGAGCTTCCAGCCCCCTTGCGCATAAGACCAGCTTCCCACAGAGGAGCCGATGGCGCCCCCTATAAAGAAGATGGACATAAAGAGTCCGTTCAGGCGTCCTCTCGCTTCACTGCCCAGGGAGTAAATCGCGCGCTGACTGATGACCAGATTTCCCGACACGCTCATGTCGAGTGTAATGGCGGAGATGAAGAGAAGGATCAATGCGAGTACAGAATGACTGGCGAACAAATGAATGAGCAAAAACGACATGAAGGCCGTCACCATGGCCAGCCCGGTTAACCTCCTGCTCCAGCCCCGATCGGCTAATCTTCCGGCCATCGGGGCAGCGATGGCGCCGGCTACGCCAACCAGGGCAAACCATGCAATGCCGCTTTGGGACATGCCGAACGTATCGGCCAAGTGTAAGGGAACGACCGTCCAGAACAGGCTGAAGGCGCCGAATAAAAAAGCTTGATATAAAGCGCGGCGCCGCAAAGCCGGAGTTCGATGCAGGATAGCACCTAAGGAAAGAATCAGTTGTCCGTAACGAACCGCAGGAGACGGCTTGCGATATGGAAGAGCGTACCCTAATACAGCGGCAAGCAGAAAGGTAACGGCTGCCGATATCACAAATATGGCTCTCCAGTCCCAAATGCCGGCAATAAAACTTGCCAAGGGCCGGGCGAACATAATCCCCAGTAAAAGACCGCTCATGACACTGCCGACCACGCGGCCGCGCTCTTCCTCAGACGCCAAGAAGGCGGCGAGGGGGACCAGAATTTGAGCGACTGCAGATCCGATTCCAATAAACAGAGATGCGGACAAAAACCAGGGTGCGGTTTGGGCGAAACCTGCAGTCAGCAGTGCTGCGACGGCCACCATAAGCATGATCACCGTGAGGCGCCGATTTTCAATGACGTCGCTTAACGGTACGATGAACAGCAGCCCGATGACATAACCGATCTGAGTTACGGTCACAATGAACCCTGCGGCTGCAGATGAGAGGCCGATGGCATCGTGAATCGGCCCTACCAGGGTTTGGGCGTAATAAAGATTGGCAACGATAAGCCCGCATGCGGCTGACAACAGAAGCATGATCCAGCTTGAAACCCGACGGTCTGGACTACCTTGTACCTTTTGCATAGTGATCCTCCTCAAATTATATACTGAACGTATCGTTTTGTAATTGCTGATTCCAATAATATACTGAACGTATCGTTTTGTAAATAGGCTTTTTAAAACGGCTCAACTTTCGTATACTAAACGTATGGTTTATATAGTGCTGACGATGAACAGCAGTAAAGGAGGGTTCACGTGCAGGCGAAAAGAGGGCGTCCGCGCAATGTGGAGACGCAAAACGCCATCCTCTCCGTTTCCTATGATCTCTTGCTGGAAATGGGCTTTGGAGCGGTGACCGTAGAAAAAATCGCGGATCGGGCCAAGGTCAGCAAGGCTACGATCTATAAATGGTGGCCCAACAAGGCTGCCGTTGTCATGGACGGCTTTTTGTCCGCCGCCACCGCAAGACTTCCTGTACCGGATACGGGAGAGGTGCTCCAGGATATGCTGGCGCATGCCACGAACATGGCCCGGTTTATGTTAAGCCGTGAGGGTTCCATTTTTCTCGAGATTATTGGGGAAGGACAGATGGATCCCGCATTGGCGGAGGCTTATCGGACCCGCTATATCCAGCCCCGCCGGCAGGAGGTTCATGGAATTTTGGACCGGGGGATTGGGCGTGGAGAATTAAAAAAGGATCTCGATCGCGCACTATGTACGGATCTGGTCTACGGACCCATATTCTACCGCTTGTTGGTTACGGGGGACCGGATTGACGATACCTATATCAAGGAGCTGGTAACCCAAGTCTATGAAGGAATCCGTGCCGATTGAAATCGGCTGGTGAACGGCTAAGATTCGGGACGCCGAGCGAACCGCTGCGCTGCTTTCGTACCCGGAGCCGCAGCAGGTGCCGGCCGAAGCGGCCACAAACCGCTGCATGCGAGGCGGTCGTTTCGTTGCACTGCAGGGCAGCCTGAACGGGCTGCTCTTTTTTTGTGATGGAGCCTCCCAATACAGGGAATTATTGGTATAATAGAATGACATCCAATCATTCAAGGGCGATGCCGCCTGTGGAACGAAGGAGGAACCATGCGTCCCGTTTGGTACATGCTCCAGCTGGCCGCCGCAGGGATCACGCTGTTCATGCACCTGATTCTGGCCCTCTGGCAGGGCGGCGATCTGGTCCATATAGGGGACTGGAAGGAGCAAACGGTCTTCACTCCCCAAGGGGAGGACTACCCGTATCTGGCCGACCGTCTGCTCTATGCCGCCAAGAATTATCCGATGACCCCGATCGTCATCGTCGTCTGCTCCGTCTATACGGGCTGTGTCCTGCTGGCTGCCCTCCGCTGGCTCGAGTCCGAGCGGTCACGGGAACCGGCGCCGTCCGCATGGGATTCGGATGCCGGCCTCCCTTGGGAGGACTCCTGGCCGGGACGCCCGTAAGCTTGGCGGGAGCGGACCTTCCGAATCCCCGCTCCCGCGGGCGGGCCCGCTCGGGTCCGCCCGCATGCTGCTGCCACTCCGTCCTTGTCTCTAATTCGAATCCGCGCCACGGGCGCGGATTTTTTTGATTCGCTCAACCGGACCCCTGGTCAAAATAGTGCACATTCCGGTCAGAATCGGACGCGGCGCTCCCTCCCGCCGGCCCGTATAGTTAAGCTATCAAATCCGACACGAAGAGGGGGAAGATATGGCAATGAAACAAGCGGCTGCGGAGGGATTCTCCCCCAAGGCCGGCGCGAACTTCTGGAACCACCGGCGCAGGGAGGCCCTGACCGGCTGGCTGTTCCTCGGACCGGAGTTGCTCGGCATCCTGGTGCTGTATGTGTTTCCGGTTTTCTTTTCACTCTACCTGAGCCTGTGCGACTGGAATCTGGTCGGCGGGATCTCCGCGATGAAGTTCGTCGGCCTGGACAACTACGCGGAACTGTTCCAGGACGCGAAGGTGGGCGCCGCCCTGCGCAACAACCTGGTGTATACGCTGCTGACGGTGCCGCTAGGCATGTTCCTGGCCCTGCTGCTCTCGGTTGTCATCCACTCGAAGGTGTATCTGCAGAGCTACTTCAAGGTGGCGTTCTTCATCCCTTACATCTCGTCGATCATCGCGGTGGGGGCGGTATGGAGCGCTCTGTACCACCCTTCGCTCGGGCCGATCAACCAGTTCCTGATGAGCATCGGAATCGGGCAGCCGCCGATGTGGCTGCCCGATCCGAACTATTCGCTGATCTCGATCGCGATCATTGCGGTCTGGGCCGGCATCGGCTACCAGATCGTCATCTACCTGGCCGGCCTCTCCGGGATTCCGGACGAGCTCTACGAGGCGGCCGAGATTGACGGCGCGTCGAAGCTTCAGCAGTTCCGCCGCATCACGCTGCCGCTGCTCGGCCCGACGAACTCCTTTTTGTTCATCACCCTGCTCATGGGCTCCTTCAAGGTATTCGACCTGGTCGCCTTCCTGACCGGCGGCGGACCGAACAACGCTTCGACGGTGATCGTGTACCGCATCTATGAGGAGGGCTTCCAGAACTTCCGCATGGGCTATGCCTCCGCGATCTCCTGGCTGCTGTTCGCCATCGTCGGAGTGATCACGTTCATCTCCTGGCAGATCCAGAAGCGCAGTGTCCATTACTAGAAGAGGAGGCAGCAAGCCATGCAGTCCCAAACGATCAACCCGCTCAAAGCCGTAACGACCCTGTTCATGGGAGCCGTCTCCCTGGTCTTCCTGGTGCCCCTACTGTGGATGGTATCGGCCGCCATGAAATTCGAGAAGGACGTTCTCGTGTTTCCGATCCAGTGGATCCCCACGGCCTGGAATGCGGCCGGCAACTTCAAGGCGGTCTGGATGGCGGACATCCCGTTTTATCTCTTTTATCTCAATTCGCTGAAGCTGGCCCTGATCGTCACGGTCATCACCATCCTCTTCTCGTCGATGGCGGCCTTCGCCTTCACGAAGCTGCAGTTCAAGGGGCGGGACTTCGCGTTCGGCATCCTGCTCTCCTTCATGATCATCCCCGAGCAGGCGACACTGGTACCGCGCTTCCTGTTCATCAAGTGGCTCGGTCTGTATAATACCCATGCGGCGCTGGTCGTGACGATGATGTTCTCGATCTACTTCACGTTCCTCATGCGCCAGTTCATGATCGGCATCCACCCGGAATTCATCGAGGCGGCCAAGATCGACGGGGCCGGACCCTTCCGGATCTACTGGGGTATCATGCTGCCGCTGTGCAAGCCGATTCTTGCTACAGTCGGCATCATCAAATTCATCTGGACCTGGAACGATTACCAGCACCCGCTCATTTTCCTGCTCGACAAGGAGCTGTTCCCGATTACGCTCGGCATGCAGCTGTTCAAGGACGACTATGCCGACAACTTCGCCGTCCTCATGATGGCTTCCCTCTCGGCGATCATTCCGCTGCTGCTCATCTTTATCATCCTGCAGAAGCAGGTCATCAAGGGGATCTCGCTTGGCGGCGTGAAGGGCTGAAGAGCGGAGCCTGCAGGGCTGTAAGAGTGGAGTGACTGGGAATCTATGGAAGTCAAAATAATGCACGAATTGTACCGAAAACTGCACAGCCATCCGGCGGCGCGGCCCGTATAATCAGGCATGTAAGCGCTGCATGAACAGGCTGCATGAATAGAATCGAGAGAAACGACAGGGGGACTGCATATGCGCAGAACAAAGAACAAGGGATATGTGAAGCTGATCGCCGGTACGGCGGCCATCGGCGTGCTGCTGGCCGGCTGCGGCGGGGGCGCCAAGGAACAGGGGGCGGCCTCCGGCGAGGGAGCCTCCCAAGGGGCATCCGGGAACGTCACGGTCAAATATTACAACTGGGACAACGAGGTGAGCGCGGGAGTCACCAAGAAGATGATCGACCAGTTCGAGGCCAAGCATCCGAATATCAAGGTCGAGCCCGTGTCCCTTGTGCCGGGCAACTCCGAGGAGACGATGAAGAAGCTCGACGTGCTTCTCTCCTCCGGCGAGCAGGTCGACGTCGTGCTTCTGCCGAACCTGCGGCACCTGTACTCCCGAGCCGAGCAGGGCGTGCTGGCCCCGCTGGACGAGCTCTATGCCAAGGAGAAGGTGAACCCGGCGGACGAGTATTACGTGAATCCGAGGTACAAGGACAAGTATTACGGCATCCAGAACAACACGACGCTGAACTTCGTGCTCCTGAACAAGGATGCGCTCGATGAGGCCGGCCTGCCGGTGCCGAAGCTCGGCTGGACGTGGGACGACTTCCGCGACTATGCGAAGAAGCTGAACAAGGGTGAAGGGCCGTCCAAGCGGTACGGCGCTTACTTCCACAACTGGACGCTGTACATGAACCCGACCGCCCAGGTATACCGGCAGCATCCGTTCCTGACCGAGGAGGGAGGCACGAACTTCGGCGATCCGAGCTTCCGCGACTTTTTCAATCTGAGAAGAGCGATGGAGAAGGACGACAAGTCGGCGAAGTCCTATGCGGATGTTATCGGGGCGAAGCTGAACTACCGTGCGGAATTCTTCAACGAAAAAGCGGCGATGATCCTCGCGGGCAACTGGATGATCAGCGAGGTCGGCGATACGGCCAAGTTCCCCCACAAGTTCAAAACCGCCTTCGCCCCCGTACCGCTGCCTTCCAAGGACGCGGGCACGGATGTCTACATGGGCGGCCAGTTCCTGTCGCTCGGCGCCGCATCGAAGCATAAGGACGAAGCGTTCCTCTTCGCCCGCTTCCTCTCGACGAACATGTCCGAGGCGCGTACGGAGCTGCCGGGCTGGAAGAAGGGCGATATCAAGCCGCTCGTCGACCGCCTGATCGGAACGAACAAGGAGCTCTACGACGTCGAATCGCTGAACGGCACGCTCTTCAACGAGAAGATCAAGGCGCTGCCGCCTTCGAAGATCGCCGTGCCTTACGAAAAGGATCTCGACAAGCTGCTGACCGACGGCTTCTCGAAGTTCATCCTCGACAACCAGCCGGTGGAAGAGACGCAGAAGTGGCTTGTCGACGAGGCGAATAAGATCATTCAGGCGAACAAGAAGTAACGAACCCCAGTCATCAACCGGCCAGCGGCGCTTTGTCTTCGCAGCCGCCAAAAGGACACCTTATGGTGTCCTTTGTTTTACCGGGGAGGCACAAGGGGGCTGCAGCTTCGGCAGAAGACAGATGGGCTGGTCCCCGCTGGAGCAGGGTACCGGCCGCCAACCGGCGGCACAGTGACTGCATTCCCGGGTGGGCACATCACCGCCCTTCCGCCTGCACCGGCCAGATTTCTGCTCCGCAGAGCGGCGTTTCAGGCTATAATGGGGACAAGAGATTTCGACAAGATTCGAGTTATTTTCTGCCAAGTATGGAAGGGGGAGCGGGATGCTGCGGGGCTCATTTTACAAACGGATACAGGCATCGTTCCTCGTCTTCATTCTGGTGCCCGTCATGGCGGTGTCCGTCGTGTCGTATCAGGTGACGAAATCCACGCTGATGGAGAAGATCCGGCTGACGAACCAGTCGGTGCTGGATCTGATGGCGAAGGACATCACGAAGCTCATCGACGATCTGTCGTATACGACCCATTATTTTGCCCGGGATGCGTCCGTCCGCCGGCAGCTGGTCTCCTTCGCGGACACGAAGGGGATCGAGGATTACTCGGCGTACCGCCGGTACATGGAGATTCAGGGGATCTTCGAGAGCATCGCGATGAAATCGCTGAATAAGGACATCCGGATGTATCTGGCCAACCCTCACGGCTTCATCATTCCGTATATGGACATTCCGGGAGGCACCGGGAGCGGCATCGAGGAGATGCGTCACGACTATGAAGCCCTTCGCCCGAAGATCTCGCTTACGGCCTCGGACGGCCTGCAGTGGCTCGGCAGCGTAAGGGGCGCAGCGGATGCGCCCGGCTCTCCGGGCTATTATTATATCGCCCGGGTCGTCACCGGCGAGTCGCCGGAGCAGCGCGAGCTGGCCGCGCTCATGGTGGGGATCTCCGCCGCCTACTTCGAGAGCCTGTTCGAGCCGTTCCGCGAAGGCGCCTTCGCCCTCTTCGCGTCGGACGGCGCCCGCGTGGCCGGCTCGGCGGCACTGCCTTATACCGCTGAGGAGGCGGCAGGGGATGAGGTCCGCAACGAGACGATCCTGCCCAAGGGCGGGTGGAAGCTCGTCTACCAGACGCCGAAACACAGCATCACAGGGGAGATTACCCAGGCGTTCTTCTGGAGTGCGCTGTTTATCTTCCTGTTCTCGGGGCTGTTCCTTCTGCTCTCCGTGTTCCTGGCGAAGCGGCTTCACCTGCCGGTGAAGCGGCTGCAGGCGCTGGCCAAGCAGTACGGCCAGGGCAACCGGAAGCTAAGGTACCAGCCGTCGGGCATCGATGAGATCGAGGAGCTCGGCGGCGCGGTGAACGGGATGCTTGACGATATTGACAAGCTCATCGCCGGCATCGAGGAAGAACAGCACCAGAAGCGGGTGCTGGAGCTGCAGGCGCTGTATGCGCAGATCCGGCCGCATTTTCTGCTCAACACCCTGAACTCGGTCCGCTGCTCGCTCGTGCTGGAGGGCGACCGCCGCCACGGAGGGCAGATCGAGTCGCTGATGAGCCTGCTCCGGGCGTATATGAAAGCCGGGGAGCTGGCGACCCTGCGCAGCGAATGCCAGCTGCTGCGTCATTACACGGACATTATGGAGATGCGCAGCGACCGGCAGATCGGGCTCGAGATCATGCTCCCGCCCGAGCTCGAGGAATTCCCCATGCCGATGCTGGCGCTCCAGCCGCTGATCGAGAACGCCGTCGTGCACGGGCTCTCCGACCGGGAAGAGGGCGCAAGGATCGAAGTGGAGGTCCGGCGCGACGCGGATCGGGTGGAGATCCTCATCCGCGATAACGGGGCCGGAGCGCCGCAGGCCCGGCTCGACGAGCTGAACCGGCTGCTCGGCGCCGGAGGGGCGGACGAGACGGCGGCGTATGAGCGCGTAGGCTTGTACAACGTGCTGCAGCGGCTGCGGCTCACCTTCGGGGAGGGGGCGGCGATGAAGCTCAGCCCGGGACCCGTCGAAGGGCTCGAGGTGCTGCTGCGGCTGCCGGGTTCGGCGGGCCTCGGCGCAGGGCCGGCGGGGAGAACAGGGGAGGAGCGGCAGGGAAGGCTGCCGACTGCAGGCTGATCCGGAGGAGGAAGATGACATCTTATGCTCAAAGTGCTGCTGATTGATGACGATGTTCCCATGCTCAAATATGTGGCGCAGCTGGCGGATTGGGAAGAGCTCGGCCTGCGGGTCGTGGGACGGACCTACTCCAGCGCGAAGGCGCTGCAGCTGTTCAGGGAGCTGCTGCCGGATCTCGTGATAACAGATATCGGGCTCCCGCAGATCAACGGGCTGGAGCTTGCAGCCGAATTCACCCGGTTGAAGCCCGAAGTGCGGCTGATCTTCCTTACCTGCCATGAGGACTTCCATTATGTCAAAAAGGCGCTCACCCTCGATGCGGACGACTACCTTATCAAGGATGAGCTGACGAAGGAGCAGCTGGAGGACGCGCTGCGGAAGTCGGCGGCCCGGATCAGCGAGCAGGGTGTGCGGACCGAGCAGCTGGCCTACAAGGAGGATGTCAGCCGCAACGCCGATCTGCTCAAGGAGTCGCTGATCGGCCAGCTGCTGCAGGGGGCGGACCCGGACGCCGTCCGCAGCTATGCGAAGCGCCTCGGCATCCCGTGGGAGTATGCCGCGTTCCTGCCGGCCGCCGTACGGCCGCTTTATGCTCCGGTGATATCCAGATACGGGGCTGCGGGCCTGGCCCCCATCCGCTACGGGCTCTACAACATGGCGTCGGAGATCGCCGCTCGTTATGAGGGCATCAGCGTGTTCCGGCAGGAGGACTCGCTGCTCCTCGTCCTGAACTACCGGCCTACACTCGCTTTCAACGAAAGGGAGTATCTTCAGCGGTATTGGCACGAGCTGCAGGCATCGGGCCGCCATTATCTGCACGTGGAGCTGACGGGTGTCTACGGCCCTGTCCGGCTGCCGCTGGCCTCGCTCGGGGACGGCATCCGGGGGCTTCAGCAGACGGGATTGCGCTTCTTCTACCGGAAGCCGGGTCTGGAGCTCCTGGGTGTCCCGGCAGCCGCCAGAGGGACGGGAGACGGAGAAGAGGGGCCGCCCTGCGCCCCGGTGCAGCTGCTCGAGGCGCAGTGGCAGCAGCTGCAGGCTGCGGTGCGGGAAGGCGGGGCGGACGAGGCGGAAGCGGCGCTGTCCGCGTTCGGGGAGGCGGCGCTGCTTCAGCGCATCGAGCCGGGAGAGCTGATCCGCTCCTGCTCCGCCAAGCTGCGCCTGCTGGAGCTGCAGGTGCCGGGAGAGGTGCCGGAGGCCGCATTCTATCAGGCGCTGGAGGCTGCCCGGTACCTGGAGGATCTGCTGGGCGTGCTGGGCACCGGCATCCGCAGGCTGCTCGGCACCCGCCGAAGCCGGGAGGAGCTGCTCCACCGCGAGCCGAAGCTGCAGGCCATCGACGATTTTGTGCTGCGGCGGCTCTCCGAGAACATCAGCTCGGTCGACATGGCGGCCCACCTGTACATGAATCCGAGCTATTTTTCCCGCTACTTCAAACGGCTCACCGGGGAGAACTTCACCGATTACGTCAACGGGCTGAAGATGAAGATCGCCTCGAAGCGGCTCGGGGCCGGAGAGGAAACCGTCGAGCAGGTCGCCCTGGCACTCGGGTATTCGGACCGGACCTACTTCTCCAAGGTGTTCAAGAAATACGTCGGCGTGACGCCGCGGGAATTCCGCCGGAGCTAAGATGCAAGATGGGCTCAGCACGCAGGCGGGTTGCGACCGTTGGAGCGGGTGTCGAGAGGGCTGGAGCCGGAAGAACGCCGGAGCATGCTCCGAAGTGTCGTACTAGTGAAGCCAAGTGTCTGGATGAAGTTGTTATTCTCAGGATCTGTGATCCTTTGTAAAGTCGTCATCATGATACGTCATCATGAAACGTGATCCTGTGAAGCGTCAAAAATGTGCACATACGAGTCAGAATCCTGCACTTTCTCCGCCGTCCGCATCCTGTATGATAAAGATCAATCCTGCATAAGGCGGTGCGTTTCCATGAAACCAGGTTGGAAGAAGGTCTGGACAGGCTTGCTGGTCTGTTGTCTGCTGCTGGGATCGTTCGGGGGGCCGGCGGCTCCCGCTGCAGCGGCCGATGAGTATGATACCCTGCGTATCAAATGGGAGAGCCTGCTGACGGGCGAGCCGGGCTACAATACGGCGGACCCCGATATCGCTGCGCAAATCTCGGCGGTCACCGGGGCGGCCCGGACGCATTGGAACACGATGAACAAGACGGCAGGGCGCACCGCCCTGTGGAGCGACCTGGCGGACTGGAGCCAGTCCGCCACGATCACGGCTTCGTACTCCCGTCTCAAGAGCATGGCGGCAGCCTACGGCACAACCGGCTCCGAGCTCGAAGGAGATGCCGGCTTGGCCGCCGATATTGTAAGCGCTCTCGATTGGATGTACGCGAACGCCTACAACGAGACGAAGAGCGAGACGGGCAACTGGTGGGATTGGGAGATCGGCACCCCGCTGCTCCTCGGCGATATCATGGTGCTGGTCTACGACCGATTATCTGAGGCGCAGAAGTCGAACTACATCAAGGCGATCGACAAGTTCTGCCCGGATCCGGCGAAGCGCACGATCACCCCTGCGATTACGGAAACCGGCGCGAACCGGCTCGACAAAGCGCTGATCAATGCCCTGCGCGGCACGGTCGGCAAGTCTTCGGCCAAGCTGGCGCAGGGGCGCGATGCGATGAGCCAGACGTTCCTCTACGTAAGCGACGGGGACGGCTTCTACCGGGACGGCTCCTTTGTCCAGCACAATGACGTGGCCTACACGGGCAGCTACGGCCTCGTGATGCTCGGCGATCTGGCGAAGCTGCTCTACCTGCTGCAGGGCTCCTCGTGGAGCGTGACCGATGCCAATCTGGCGAACGTCTACAACTGGGTGGAGGAAGCCTACCGGCCGCTGGTCTACCAGGGCGCGATGATGGATATGGTGCGGGGCAGAGCCATCTCCCGCAGCGAATCCGAAGATCATACGGCCGGACGGTCGGCTGCCGTGTCGATCGTCCGTCTCGCCCAGGGGGCCCCGCAGGACAAGGCGCTGGCGTTCCGCCGGATCGCCAAGTCGTGGATGCAGGCCGACCGCACCTTCGCGAATTATTATGCGGGCCTGGCCATCTATGACATCGTCCGCATGAAGGCTCTGGTGGCCGATACTGCCCTCGCGCCTGCGGCCCCGCTGGCCAAGAGCCACATGTTCGCGGGGATGGACCGGTATGTGCATCACGGCTCCGGTTTCGCGTTCGGGCTCTCGCTGTTCTCCTCCCGCATCTCGGCCTTCGAGTACATCAACGGGGAGAACAGCAAGGGCTGGTATACCGGAGCGGGAATGACCTTCCTGTACAACGGGGATCAGGCGCAGTATGCGGGGAACTACTGGCCGACGGTGAACATGATGCGCCTGCCGGGGACCACGACCGACGGGTATGCGCCGGCGCTGCCCGTGAACAGCAAGCATTACCTCGGCACGAAATCCTGGGCGGGCGGCTCCTCGCTGTCCGATGCTTACGGCTCGGCCGGCATGGAGCTCTCGATGTCCGCCGTGACCGGCTCCACCCTGCAGGGCAAGAAATCATGGTTCGTCTTCGGCGACCGGATCGCCGCTCTCGGCGCGGGGATCAGCGCATCGGACGGACGCCGGGTGGAGACGGTCATCGAGAACCGCAAGCTTGCCTCGGGAACGGCGGCCCTGACGGTCAACGGCACGGCGAAGCCGGCGTCGGCGACGTGGTCGGAAGCGATTACAGGCGTCCGCTGGGCTCACTTGGCCGGACCTGCGGCAGACAGCGGGATCGGCTACTACTTCCCGTCGGCATCGACGGTGCAGGGGCAGCGGGAGCAGCGGACCGGCAGCTGGAACGGCATCAACAGCGGGCAGAGCTCCGCTGCCGTGACGAACACGTTCGCCAGCCTCGCGGTCGACCACGGCGTGAACCCGACCGCCGGTTCGTATGCCTACGTGCTGCTGCCGAACCGGGATGCGGCGGCCGTCTCGGCCTTCGCGGCAAGTCCCACCGTGCAGGTGCTGTCCAATACGGCGGCCGTGCAGGCGGTCCGCGATACGGCGGCGAAGGCGGTCGGAGCGAATTTCTGGAACGATGCCGCCGCTGCCGTGAACGTAGACGGCGCCCCGTGGATCACCTCGGACAAGAAGGCGTCCGTCACGACCGTCGAAGCGGGGAAGGAGCTGAGCATCGCCGTCTCCGATCCGACCCAGGCGAACACAGGGGAGATCCGTATCGAGATCGGCCGCAGCGCGGCAGGGGTCATCTCCGCCGATCCGCTTGTGACGGTCACCCGGCTCAGCCCGACCGTGCAGCTGACCGTGAAGCCGGGCGGCACGCTGGGCCGCTCCCTGCGAGTGAAGCTCAGCCTGCCCGGCGTGATCGGGTCGGCAGCGGACGCCTATGTCCGCGACGGCTCTTACGCCGGCACGAACTACGGCGCGGACGGCTCGCTTGCCGTCAAGCTGGATGCGGCCGGCTACCAGCGCCAGTCCTATCTGCGCTTTGACCTGGCGTCCGTCACGGCGCCGGTCACGAGTGCGAAGCTCCGCCTGGTGCCTGCCCAGACCGGCATGGCCGGGATGACGAATGAGGCCCATCTCGTCAGCGATACGGCCTGGGGGGAGAGCACGCTCACGTGGAACAGCCGGCCGGCCGACGGCGCCCTCATCGGTTCGTGGACCGTGCCGGCCGCCGGCTCACCCCTCGAGATCGATGTCACCGGCCAGGTCAATGCGGCGCTCTCGGCGGGCGGGAAGCTGTCCATCCGCCTGTCGGCACCTGCCAATTCCGGGGCGGACGGCTATGTCAACTACGCCTCCAAGGAGTACGGCACGGCTCCAAGCCGTCCCCAGCTGCTGATTGTCCCGTAAGAACCGTTGAGAACCGTAAGAACCGTAAGACAGACCTTTTTTGCCGAGAAAGGAACAGAAGGAGAGAGAGAAGCCATGGCTGTGTTTGGAATCGAGCAGGACCGTTTCACCTACGATGGAGAGGAGATTAGGCTCTACTCCGGGGCGATCCACTACTTCCGCATCGTGCCGGAGTACTGGGAGGACCGGCTTAGAAAGCTGAAGGCCTGCGGCTTCAACACGGTGGAGACCTACGTGCCGTGGAATCTGCATGAGCCGCAGGAAGGCCGCTTCGTCTTCGAAGGGATGGCCGATCTCGAGCGCTTCATCCGGCTGGCCGGCCGGCTTGGGCTTCATGTCATTGTCCGGCCGAGCCCGTATATTTGCGCGGAGTGGGAATTCGGCGGGCTTCCGGCCTGGCTGCTCGCCGAACCCGGCATGAAGCTGCGCTGCGCCGATCCCCTGTACCTCTCGAAGGTAGACGCCTACTATGACGAGCTGATTCCGCGGCTCGTTCCGCTGCTCTGCACGAGCGGAGGACCGGTAATCCTGGTGCAGGTGGAGAATGAGTACGGCAGCTACGGCAGCGACAAAGCTTACCTGGAGCATCTGCGGGACGGCCTGGTCCGCCGGGGAATCGATGTGCCGCTGTTCACCTCCGACGGGCCGACGGATTCCATGCTGCAGGGCGGATCGCTGCCCGGCGTGCTCGCTACGGTGAACTTCGGCTCCCGCACGGCCGAATCGTTCGCGAAGCTGAGAGAGTATCAGCCGCAGGGCCCGCTGATGTGCATGGAATACTGGAACGGCTGGTTTGACCACTGGATGGAGGAGCATCATCAGCGGGATGCGGCGGATGCGGCGCGGGTGTTCGGCGAGATGCTGGAAGCGGGGGCTTCCGTGAATTTCTATATGTTCCACGGGGGGACGAACTTTGGCTTCCACAACGGAGCCAACCATATCAAGACGTATGAGCCCACGATCACGAGCTACGATTATGACAGCCCGCTCACGGAGTGGGGCGAGCCGACGGCGAAATATTATGCCGTGCGCGACGTGCTGGCGGAGCACCTGCCGCTCGGCGCGCCGGAGCTGCCGGAGCCGATCCCGCGGCGCACCTACGGCACGGTGCGGGTGACGGAGCGGGCGGATCTGTTCGCCCAGCTCGATCGGCTCTCGTCCCCGGTGACGCGGCCATGCCCGGAGACGATGGAGAGGCTCGGGCAGGCGTACGGCTTCGTGCTGTACCGCACGCGGATCAGCGGGCCGCGGACGGGGCAGGTGCTGCACGTGCAGGAGGTGCGGGACCGGGCGCAGGTGTTCCTGGACGGCACGCCGGCCGGCGTCGTGGAACGCTGGGACCCGCAGGGGCTGCCTGTGACGGTGCCCGAGGGAGGCGCCGCCCTGGATATTCTCGTCGAGAACATGGGGCGGATCAACTACGGCCCGCTGCTCAGCGACGCGAAGGGCATCACCTGCGGCGTACGCCTCGACAACCAGTTCCAGTACGGCTGGACGATGTACGGGCTGCCGCTGGACTCGCTGGAGGGGGTGGCGTACGAGCCGCTTGCCGAAGGGGAGGCGCCGGGCGGTCCGGCCTTCTACCGGGCCGCCTTCGAGGTGGACGAGCCGGCGGATACCTTCGTCCGGCTGGACGGCTGGACCAAAGGCGTCGTCTTCATCAACGGCTTCCATCTCGGCCGGTACTGGGAGCGGGGGCCGCAGAAGACGCTCTATCTGCCGGGGCCGCTGCTGCGCCGGGGGACCAATGAGCTCGTCGTCTTCGAGCTGCACGGGGCCGTGAGCCCGGAGCTGCTCCTGACGGAGGAGCCGGATCTCGGCAGCGCCGTGCCGGTGGTGCCGGAATTCTAGCCGACGGCTCAATCGAACAACGAAGAACGCCCTGCCTGTGGGAAAGCGTGAGCTTTCGCCCCAGGCAGGGCGTTCTTATGGAAGAAGAGATTTCAGCAGCAGGGAGAGGCGGCCCAAGGGCCTACGTATCGCTCTCCGTCCCCGGCTGCGGCTGCTGCTGCGCCGTCTGCTTCGCGGGCCACGAGATGCGGTGCGAGGTGCCGCTGAGCGTCTCATAGAACAGTAGCGAGCCCTTGGTGAACAGCCGCGAGAGCAGGTGCAGGAAGAACATCAGGCTCGCAAGGAACAGCAGCAGCTGAATGACCAGCGGTCCCCAGGGATACAGCGTGTGCTCCAGGGCCGCCCCGCGGAAGGCGAACAGGCTGCCGAAGTACCCCCAGTAGAGCGGACCGTAGCGCAGGAAGAGGTCGCGCAGGGAGACGCGGCCGCCGGCCCCCCGCAGCTGGATACGGACGAGCCACTTGCCGAAGGTGCGGCCGTCCGTCACGTACGGGATGAGCATGAAGTATACGCCGGTGGCGATCCAGTAGGCGCCGGGCAGGCCGGCGTAGTCCAGCACCGGCAGGACGAGGGCCAGGCAGAGGTTATCGACGGTGAACGCGGCGGCGCGGCGGGTATACGATACCCGCTTCGATGCGACGTCCACCCCTTTGTCGAGCTGCTCGATGCGCGGGAGCAGCCCGGACAGCCACTCGGCCAGGAGGAAGCCGACGACCCCGCCGAACGTGTTGGCGATGAGGTCGTCCACGTCGAAGATCCGGTACGCGCTGGCATAGTAGCCGTAGATCCCGGTGACCTGGGTCACCTCGAAGAAGAGGGAGAGCCCGAAGGACAGCAGCAGGCACCGGAGCCATGCCGCACGGAAGTAATAGCGCAGGAACATCCCGAAGGGCACGGTCAGCCCGATGTTGAAGAGAACCTGCAGGAGCGCGCGCTCCTGAAGCAGAAGCCCATACGTGGAGGGCTCCGCGAAGTTCACCTTCGTCTCCGCCAGAATGTCATGGATGAAGTGCAGCGGAAGCAGCTGCAGGCTTCCGCCCGGGAGCGGCGCGTTATCCCGCGAGGCGGGCAGCGGCAGCATCACGAGGAACAAGGCGTTCATCAGATACAGCAGCATGAGGTACAGCAGCGCCGCCCGCACCTTGTTGACGTAGCCGTAGCGCCGGTACTGGATCAGCAGGAACGGGAGCGTGAAGAACAACGCTGCGACGGGAAAGGCCATGAAGGCATAAGCAATGGGAAACAGATACGCTTGAAGCATAGAAGAAGCCACCTGCCGGGTAAGGATTCGTCCTATTGTACCTTCTTTTGCCGCCGCAGTAAACAAGGGCTGTGCCCGTCCGGAGCGCCTGGCGCTTCGGCGGCATCAGCCCTTGTGCATGCTTCAAATCTCCGGAAGGATACCCGTCTTATCCGCCGGCCGTGTACGTGACCGTCTGGGTCCCCTTCAGTTGGAGCCAATAGCCGACCGTGTGCACGGCATAGGTCGTTCCGGGGACCATCGCTCCGCCGTTCAGGATCTCGAAGGTGGCGGTGGCGCCCTGCCTTGTGGTGACCTTGTACTGGGCGGTGAGCAGGGTGCCGTCCGGAGCCGACAGCAGCAGCCGCCGCGAGGCGAAGAGCTCGTCCTTCGGGTCGCTGGCGAGCGTCACCTGAAGCGTGGTTGCGTTCACGGCCCGGATCTCCACGGCCTCCAGGGCGGCTGCCGTCTTGGCGGTGAACGTGGGACTTGTAATCTCCGCCCAGTCGGAGGTCACCGTATAGGAGGTGCCCGCCTCGAAGACGGTCCCTTCCGGGAGGCGGTACTTCGGCGCCTGCCGCCCGTCCGTGTTCTGCGTGAACGGCACATAGACCGCCTTGAGGGGCGCGCCGCCCTGCGGCGTGACGATCACATAGCTGTCCCTCAGCGACGGGATCACCTGGTAGGTCTTCCCCTGGTGCTGCAGGTTCGCATCCAGGGCGAATTCCAGACCGCCCCGTTTGCCGGCATAAGCCTGCACGATATTGCTGTAGTCGGTGACCCCGTCCTCGAGCGAAGATTCGAGCTCCAGCGTATCGTAGGCGACCTGTGCGGCGGAGCGGAGCTTCAGCTTGTACGGGTTGCCGGTGAATTTGACCGGCTCCTGTCCCTTGTAGGAGAGGCTGTACAGGGTGCCCGGCGACTGGACGGTGGTGGGAACGATGTAAGTGGCGGCCGATCCGGTCTTGAGCTGCGGGATATTGCGGAGGGTCAGTCCGCCGGTGAACTGGAAGTTGGCTTTGGCGGTATCGACGGTAACCTCGGCCGGCGGGATCGGCGCCTCGAAGGTCACCTGCAGCGTAATCGGATTGATCGGCTCCACTGTGACGATCCGGTCCGATGCGTTCGCACCGGTGGAGCGGGCGTCCGCCTTGCCGCCGGCGAGCGGCTGGACTGCCAGCAGGAAGGCCAGCGTCCCGGTGAGCAGGGAAGGGGCAAGCTTCATGTTAGGTTCCTCCTTGAATGGGGATGGAGCATATTCAGACTGACCATAGCTTACCAATCCCAGGAAAGACATATTCATGATTTTTCCAAACGGGTGTGATCCAGTTCATTTGGAAGAACGGGCAAAGCGTAGTAGACTAGAGGTATATTGATTGTCCGTCCATTCCAACATCCGAGGTGCATGGCATTGAGAACGATAGCTGTCATCGGCGGGGGCATTACAGGCCTGTCCGCCGCTTATCATTTGCAAAAAAACAGGAATGCCGTACAGGAGGAGCTCCGGATCGTCGTCATCGAAGCGGCAGGCATGCTGGGAGGCAAGATCAGCACTCATCAGGACGGCGGCTTCCTTATGGAGACGGGGGCCGATTCGATCGTCACGCGCAAGATGAACGCGGGAGGCCTGATCGAAGAGCTGGGCCTGGGCGGCGAGGTGGTCTATAACGCGACAGGCCGGTCCTACATCCACGTGGACGGCGAGCTGAAGCCGATCCCGGACGACACGGTCTTCGGCATTCCGATGAGCCTGGAGTCGCTGGCGAAGAGCACGCTGGTGTCCGCCGAAGGCAAGGTGGAGGCGCTGAGGGACTGGTATACGCCCAATGAGACATTCACCAAGAACGACACGGTCGGCAGCTTCCTGGAGCATTTTCTCGGGAAGGAGCTTGTGGACAAGCAGATCGCGCCGGTCCTCTCGGGCGTATATTCGGGAGACCTGGCCGATCTGACGATCGCCTCCACGCTGCCGTATCTCATCGAGTACAAGAACGAATACGGCAGCATCATCCGCGGCCTGTCCGAGAACAAGGCGAAGTTCAAGGGGACGGGGGGCGCGAAGTTCATGTCCTTCAGCGGGGGCATGTCGGTCCTGATCGACGGGCTGGAGCGGCGCCTGCTGGAGGGGGGCGCCGAGATCCGCAAGGGCATCCGGACCGAACGTCTTGTCCGGGACGGGGACCGGTACCGGCTGACCCTGGCGGACGGGAGCGAGCTTGAGGCGCACGACGTCATTCTGAGCATTCCGCATGATGCGGCGCAGGCCCTGCTGCGGGATGAGGTGCTGGATGCGGATTTTGACCGATTCAAAAACAGCTCGCTGATCTCCGTGTACATGGGCTTCGACATCCCGGACGCCCGCCTGCCGGCCGACGGCACCGGGTTCATCGCTTCCCGGCACAGCGAGCTGGTCTGCAACGCCTGCACCTGGACCAGCCGCAAGTGGGAGCATACGTCCGCAGGCCGGCAGCTGCTGGTGAGGCTGTTCTACAAGAGCTCGAAGCCGGACTACGAACGGCTCGTGCGGATGACGGAGCAGGAGCTGCTCGAGGTGGCCCTGGAGGATATGCGCATGAGCCTCGGCCTCTCCGGACAGCCGGTGGCTTACAACGTGCGGAAATGGGAGGAAAGCATGCCGAATTACCATACCCGGCACCCCGCCGTCGTGAAGTCGCTGGTGAGCCAAACGGCCGAGCGGTACCCGGGGCTGTTTCTGGCCGGCTGCTCGTACTACGGCGTCGGCATCCCGGACTGCATCGAGAGCGGTGAAGCTGCCGCCCGTCAGATTCTTGAGCGGATCGGCCGCGGAGCCGCCGTATAACCTGCGTTTGCTGCAGATCCCGCCCGGCCTCCTGGCTGCGGCGGGATTTTGGCATCTGAGAATTTTGACGGCGAAGCCGTTTCTTTAGCAGGGGCCGGCACATTTGAACAACAGCCTCTATCCGTATAGAATGGAGATGGGGACTATTTACCAAAAGATGGGCGGGATGGTCAATGAAAATCGAGGCGGCCGTAGAGAAGATCCGCGCCCTGCTATACCGGATCTCCGCCGACTTGGACCCGTGATTCGAGAGGAGTGCCGCGCTGCTGGACTTCCGGCCCGGGCAGGGCTGGAGCGCCGCACAGATTCTGGAGCATGTCTCGCTGACCAATCACTACCTGCTCATTCTCATCCGCAAAGGGACGAGAAAAGCGCTGGAACGCGCGGAGCGGGGAGGCCTTCCTGCGGATGCCGGGAGCCTGGACGTGGACCTCGGCCGTCTGGACGAGATCGCGTCGCACCGCTCGTTCCGCTGGGAGCGTCCCGCTCACATGGAGCCGTCGGGGGGAGAAGTCCCCGGAGGAGGTGCGGGTGCTGCTGCAGGAGCAGTTCCGCGAGTGCGCCGCCTGTCTGGAGCAGCTGAAGAAGGGCGAAGGAACATTGTACACGACGATGATGTCGGTGAATAACCTCGGCAAAATCGACGTCTACCAGTACCTGTATTTTTTGTGCCTCCACGCCGAAAGGCACCTTGGGCAGCTGCAGCGCGTGGAAGCGGAGTATCTTGCCGCCGCCGGGTGATATTCGCGGAATCGATACATATCTTGTTCGTAGACCGGAGGGGCGCGTTCCGGCCTCTTCGGGGTTCCACACCCGAACCGAAATGGGGGAGTTTCGATGACCAAGACACAAGCCGGTGTCCCGGGGCCGAGGCCCGTGCCTCTGCTCGGCAACCTGCTCAGTATAGGCGCGGAGCCGCATGTCTTTTTTGCCAAGTGTGCCGAGCAGTACGGTCCGGTGGTGCGGATCAAGCTAGATCCCCGGCGGGATACGTTCCTGATTACCCGTCCGCAGGATATCCAGCACGTGCTGAACCAGACCCAGCGGTACTTCGCCAAGGGATATCACCGGGATCCGATCCTGAGCCGGGTGCTCGGGAACGGTCTCGTGACCAGCGAAGGCAGCTTCTGGCTGCGCCAGCGCCGGCTGAGCCAGCCGGCGTTCCATCATCACC
The DNA here is from genome assembly GCF_000250655.1 of Paenibacillus mucilaginosus 3016. NCBI lineage: Bacteria > Bacillati > Bacillota > Bacilli > Caryophanales > Paenibacillaceae > Paenibacillus > Paenibacillus mucilaginosus. The sequence continues at coordinate 5,581,376 of NC_016935.1, read as the reverse complement.
GCATCCGCAGCTATGCGGATATCATGACGGCGTATGCGCAGCGGATGCTCGCCGCCTGGGAGCACGAGGAGAGCCGGGACATCCATGCCGACATGATGCAGTGCACGATGGAGATTGTGGCGAAGACGCTCTTCGACGTGGATCTTCACGCGGAGGACGGCCGCTCCAATCCGGTGGGCGAGGCGCTGGACGCCGTGTTCCATGAGTACGTCAAGCAGTACACCAGCGTCATGCGGCGCCTGCTCGACCTGCTCCCGGTGTCCGTCCCGGTGCCGGGGGACAAGAAGCTGCAGGAGAGCGTCGAGCAGCTCAACCGCATTATCCTCGACATCATCGACCGCCGGCAGGCGGAAGGGACGGAGGACCGCGGCGATCTGCTCTCGATGCTGCTCTTGGCAAGGGACGAGGACGGAACCGGGATGACCCGGGAGCAGCTGAGAGACGAGATCATGACCCTGTTCCTGGCGGGGCATGAGACTACGGCGAACGTCCTGTCGTGGACGCTCTACCTGCTCGCCCGGGAGCCGGAAGCCGAAGGGAAGCTGCTGGAGGAGCTGGACCGGGTGCTTGGAGGGCAGCCTCCGGCGTTCGAGCATATTCCGCTTCTGACCTATACGCAGAGCGTCGTCAAAGAATCGATGCGTCTGTATCCGCCGGTCTGGCTGATCTCCCGCGAACCGATCGAGGATGTGGAGATCGGAGGCTACACGCTCCCGGCCGGGTGCGAGATCTCGGTCTGCCAGTGGGTGATGCACCGGCTGCCCGAGTACTTCGAGGAGCCGGAACAGTTCCAGCCGGAGCGCTGGACCCCCGAATTCGAGAAGAGCCTGCCGGCCGGCGTCTATATCCCGTTCGGCGCGGGGCCACGCGTGTGCATCGGCAATCAGTTCGCGATGATGGAGGCGGTGCTGCTGCTGGCGTCGATCGGACAGCGGTTCCGGCTGACGCTGGAGCCGGGGCACAAGGTGCTCCTCGAGCCCTCGATCACGCTCCGGCCGCAGAACGGCATCCGGGTCAGGGTGTGGAAGCGGAGCGCCGAGCAGGAAAAAGCGGACTGAAGTCGAACTTATCCATAGATGATCATGGTTTCAGTACATTCACTATTCAACAGGGGAGCTGGCAGCATTGTTTTTGCACTTTTTACAGACGAAAGAACAAAAGGAAACCTTCCTGGAACTCGCCCACCTCGTGGCCGGAGCCGACGGATTCGTGAACCGCAACGAGCGGGAGTTTCTGAGATCCTATATGGCCGAGATGGACATGAAGGAAGGCGAGTTTGCCCCGTCCGGCAGCCGTGAGCTTCGTGAGCTTCTTGCAGGGGTGACCGATCCGCAGGTGAAGAACATCTTCTTCGCCGAGATGCTACTGCTGGTCTTCACCGACGGCGATTACAATGACGAGGAGCAGGGCATCGTCCGGGAGATGCAGCGGATCTTCGAGATTCCGGAGGAGGTCTTCCAGACGTACCGTGATTGGGTCATCCGGGTCGACCAGCTGAAGATCGAGGGCGTCAAGCTGATCCTCAGCCGGCGCTAGGCGGTAAGTGAAGCAGAGCGGGAAGGAGTCTGAGACCATTCAGGCTCCTTTTTGCTTTGAAATATAAGAATTTACATCTCACCAAAGCGCGATTCGGTCAGCCGGCTGAGCGGACTGGAGTGAAATGGGTTTCACCGCGTATCGACATCTGTTATCATGTAGTCAAGAAACGACGCCGAGGGTGGATCAGGATGAAGAACATAACCATATACGATATCGCGAAAGAAGCGGAGGTGTCGGTTTCGACCGTTTCGCGGGTGCTCAACAATACGGCTCCCGTCAAGGCCAGCACGAAAGACACCATCATGAAGGTGATCGAAAAGTACAAGTTTCAGCCCAATGCCCTGGCCAGAAGCTTAATCAAAAAGGAAACCGGCACGATTGCGATGATCGTTCCGGATATGACGAACCCCTTCTTCCCTGAAGTATTCTGGGGATCGGAGAACGAGGGGAGAGAGAAGGGCTATACCTTTTTCCTCTGCAACTCGGCCGGGGAATACAGCAGGGAATCCGAGTATTTGTCCATCCTGCTCGAGAGGAGGGTGGAGGGCCTTATTTTTATCGGGGGCCGCATCAATCTGGCGGACTGCCCGCCGGAGTTAATCCGGGAAGTGACGGAAGCGGCCGAAGCCATACCGGTTGTGCTCGTGAACGGAAATCTCTCCAAGGGCAGCCTGCACCGGGTATACACCGATGAGGCGGCCGGAGCCGCTCTGGCAGCGCAGCATTTGATTGATCTGGGACACAAGGAGATTGCGTTTGTCGGCGGGCTGGATTATATGACGACGACGATGCAGAAAGTGAAGGCCGTGAAGAAAAAGCTGAAGGAGCACGGACTTTCGCTGCGCAGTGACTGGGTTCACTACGGCGAATTCTCCATCACGGCGGGCCGGGAGCTCATGAACCGCCTGCTGAACGGGGAGCAGCGGCCAACGGCGGTCATCTGTGTTAATGATTTTACGGCCATCGGGGCCATGAAGGCGGCGATCGAACGCGGGCTGAAGATTCCGGAGGATCTCTCCATCGTCGGCTTTGACGATTCGCCCTTGTCCACCGCCGTCATTCCGGAGCTGACCACCGTGACGCAGAACGCCTATGAGCTCGGCAGACTGGCTGTCGAACGGATCTACCAGATCATTCATGGCAAGCCGGCGAAGCGCAGCACCGTTCTGCAGCCGGAACTCGTTATCCGGCAGAGCACCGGCAGGGCGCCGCAGAAAAATGGCGATTGACAGTTGTTGGAATGGGGGCATATAATGATTTTCAGATCAATGAAACCCCTTTCATTCGAAGGGGGGCTTCCCCCCGGCCAAAGATCCCGCAGAGCGCGGGTTCCTTTTTTGCCTTTAATGAAACCCATTTCATGAAATGGGTTTCATTAAAGGGGAGGGGGCGGATCCACCCATGCCGGGAGGTGATGAAGTCTCTAGGAACGCGGCTTGACCCATAGAGGATGAGAAGGAGTTGTGAAGATCAGTGGCAAGAAATTCATTTCTGAACTCATTTCTGAACTCATTTCTGAATTCATTTCTGGCCCGGATGAGGACGGGCGGATTGGCCGCCATCGTTCTTATGCTTCTATTTACTACCCTGTGGACGGGCTCCACGGCTTCGGCAGCCACGGATTACCGGGGCGTCAACTGGGCGGATGCCCGGGACAATTATGTGAGCGGCTGGGTCATTCCCTCCGGCTTAACGGCTTCGGAGTCCTACGCCAGCGCCGCCGCCATCGCCGACAAGGTGATCGGCGGATTTCAGACGAATCTCGGAGCCAACACCGTGCGCATGCCGATCAATGAACCCAGTGTGCTCGAATCGTGGTGGGGAGCTTACACGGGGGCCATCGATAAGGCGCTTGCCAGGAACATGAAGGTCATCCTGTGTTATTGGCCGTGGCATAACGGCAAGCCGGATGACATGAACCGGTTCTATTCCATGTGGCAGACCGTGATAGCCAAATACGGGACGAATGCCAATGTGTATTTTGAAATCATGAATGAACCTTACGGCTACAGCCAGACCGACTGGCTGAACGTGGCTGCGGCTTGGCTCGGCAAGTTCCCGAACGTTCCGAGAGGCAGGGTGCTGGTAAGCGGTACCGGTTACAGCGACACCGTCGTCGCGGCCGGCAATGACAGCCGCTTCAAGGACTGCTTATTGTCCCAGCACATCTATTGGTACTGGCACACGGATAAGGTGACGGAGCAGGCATGGAAGGATGAGCTGGTCCGACGAGTAGGCAGTCACCATGGACGCACGATCGTGACCGAATATGGCGCGGATATGACGACAGGGATCAATTACAACGGTCCGATCGGCGGCAATCCCCGCATCGCATTCATGTATGGTGTACCCAATAAAATGCGGGAGCTGGGCATGGGGAGCGTGTACTGGCCGGGTCTTAGAGACGGCGATACGTACAGCATTCAAACCCGGTCCGGTACAGGCTCCAATATTACGCTGAGCACCACGAACACCTCCGGAAGGGTTCAGGTTCGATGGGCCTGGGGATTGTAGGGGAACTTATTTTTGGATTAGGGGGACTTATTGCACATGAAAACCTGCAGGAAATGGACGTCTGCACTGCTTACCTGCTCCCTGAGTGTAGGGTTGGTCGGCCATGCGGTGAACGCGAACGCCGCCGCGAATGAAAAGGGCCCCGTGGACGCATTCCTCACGCTGGATGCCTCCGTCAAATATCAGAAGATTGATAACTTCGGCGCCTCCGACGCCTGGTCGATGGAGCCGCTCGGTAAGCACTGGACTGAAGAAAATAAGAACCGGGTGGCCGATCTTCTCTTCTCGAGAGACAAAGGCATCGGGCTCTCCGCCTGGCGCTTCAACATCGGAGCGGGCTCGACCGAAACGGATGGAGCGATCATTACGAATCCATGGCGGCGTGCGGAAGCCTTCAAATCCTCCGAAGCCGGCGGCTATGACTGGAGCAGGCAGGCGGGGCAGCAGTGGTTCCTGAAGGCGGCCAAGGAGCGCGGGGTCGATACCCTGATCGCTTTCGTCAACAGCCCGCCCGTCTGGATGACCAAGAACGGCCATGCCCAGCCGGACGCCACAGTCGGTTCCACCAACTTAAAAGAAGGATACGAGGACGAATTCGCCGCTTTCCTGAGCGATGTGCTGGAGCATTTTGAGCAGAACGGCCTGGCTTTCGATTACATCTCTCCGATTAATGAGCCCACCTGGGACTGGAACCGTGCCGGACAGGAGGGCAACCGCTATAACAACGACGATATCAAGCGCGTCATCCTTGAGCTTCACCGGCAGCTGAAGCAAAGAGGCATAGAGGCGGGGATCAGCGCACCCGACGGCGTGGAGATCACGGCTCTGCTCGATGATGAATTCTATCAGCGGTTCGCGAACAAAGAGCGGTATACGGGCGGGGCGAACAGCCTCGGCGCCGGCAAGTACCGCGAATACATCAAGGATCTGCTCGGCGATCCGCAGCTGAAGGAAGCGGTCGGGAACAAGATCGCCTCCCACTCGTACTGGTCGGATTACAGCCGAACCGGGGATGACCGTCTGGGCCTCCTGAGGGACCTGCTAGCGGAGAACTTGGAGAAATACGGTGCGGACGCGAAGTATTGGATGTCCGAATACTGCATTCTGGGAGACTATGGCCCCGGGCGGGACCTGGGCATCGATCCTGCGCTTCACGTGGCCCGCACGATCCACTTCGATCTCACCCGCGCGAATGCGGCGGCATGGCAGTGGTGGACCGCGGTGTCGAAGGAGGATTACAAGGACGGATTGATCTATACGGACTTTACGAAAGAGGGCGACGAACAGAACATTCTCCCCTCCAAAATCCTCTGGACGCTGGGCAATTACAGCAAATTCATCCGTCCGGGCGCCGACCGGATCCAGCTTGCCGGGCTGGATGAAGAGGCACGGAGCGGCCTCCTGGGGTCCGCCTACAAGGATGAGAAGGAACAGACGGTAACGACGGTGCTTGTTAACGACAGCACGGTGGACAAGCGGGTCAAGCTGTCCATTCAGGGACTGGCATCCAAGGATGCCGTGTACATGCTGAAGCCCTATATCACTTCAGCGGATCAGGACCTGGCCAAAGGCCGGAACGTGCCGGTACAGTCCGATGGGACGTTCGAAACGGTGATTCCGGCCCGTTCGGTCGTAACGTTATACGGCGATCTGGTGAAGGCGGGCAAAAAGCCGGATGCGCCGGAAGACGTCCGCATTCGTCCTGCGAATAAGGGCCTGCAGATCGATTTTACCCTTCCCAAGGGTGCTTATGAAGTGGAAGTGACTTATGGCGAGAAGCAAGGTAACAGGGAGCGTACGGTGAAGGTGACGGCCGAAGATGTGATCACCCTTTCGAATCTGCGCAATGGCATCGAATACTACGTAACGCTTCGGGCGGGCAATAAGAACGGGTTCGGCCCTCCGTCTAAGCGGGCATATGGTGTGCCCGAGCTACTCGCTCCAAGCGGTGTGTCGGCGGAAGGGACCGACGGCGGGTTTACGGTCAAGTACGATGCCGCCGTGGGCGTCCCGTCCTACCGGGTGCGGTACGGGCTGCAGCCGGGTGCCTACGACCGCGTGCTGGAGAGCGGAACTGCCAGCGGATTGATCCGCGTGGAAGGGCTGCAGAACGGCACGGTCCTCTATGGCGTCGTCGAGGCGGTGGACGGCACGGCCGTCAGTCCTCCATCGGCAGCGTTCCAGGTGACTCCGGATATTCCGGCACCCGGGAAGATTCTTGCGGTGGCCGGCGATGCCAAGGCGCATGTGGAAGTCACGCCGGTCGCCGGGGCGGCAGGGTACGGATACGAACTCCTCTCGGGTGCGCAGCTTGCGGCCGCCGGGCAGAGCGGCAGCAGTGCATGGGACCTCGCGGAGCTGACGAACGATATGCCGGTGACAGTTCGTGTGTACTCCGTCGGCCGGGGCGGGAACGGCACCGCCTTCGCAGAAACGACGGTCACCCCGAAAGCGGAGGAGCTCCGGTTCGAGGACCGCTTTGAGGCCGGCGGGTTGTCCCGTTATCAGCAGGACGTCAGCGAGTGGAAGGTGGAGGACGGTGTGCTCAAACACGCTTCCGGCGGGGACCATCAAGGGGAGATCGGCATCCGGGATCTGCAGATCATCGACGGCACCCTTACCGTCATTGCCAAGCATGCCACGGCGGGAGCCGATTGGGGAATCACGTTCCGCGGTCCAAGCTACGATAAGGGATATGGGTTTGGGTTTGAGAACGGAAGTCTGTACCTTCGTAAAGACGGTCAGGCCCTGGCCTCTTCCGTACCTTTTACAGCGAAGCTCGGCGGGCTGTATCTCCTTGAGGTTCGGCTGCAGGGCAAACGCATCCAGGCGCTGATCGACGGGGAAGTGGCATTCGATGTGACGGACACCGCCTACACGAGCGGACGTGTCGGTCTTCACAGCTGGGGGGATGCCGAATTCGGATACGTGAAGGCGGCCCGGGAGGCGGACCCGCAGCTTGCGAAGCCGGAGATTTATCAGGTGAAAGCGGGAGACCGCCAGGCTGCGCTCAAATACAGCGAAGTGGACGGCGCGGACGCCTATGCGATCCAGTACCAGGCGGTGACCGGCGGCAGTTCCGCTCCCGTCGAGATCCCGGCCAAAGCAGGCTCCACCCTCGTAACCGGTCTGACCAATGACGTTGCGTACTCTTTTTGGCTGGTGGCCAAAAGGGGAGGAGAGGAAGTGCGCTCGGAGCCGGTCACAGCCGTACCGGCCGGGAATCAAGGCGTCCTCTACTATGTGGACGCCGGGGATGGAACGCCTTCCCAGCCGGAGGCAGGGGAGCAGCTCGGGGCCCTGCAGACGCTGGAGGAGCAGGCCTATGGCCCGGACCCGGTCACCGGCGTCCACTGGGGCTATGAAGCCGACGATGGGTTGACCTGGGCCCATACCTCGCCGGTGGAAGCGTACCCATCCATCCGCCAATATGACGGCAATGAGAACGGGAAGGGGCTGGCCTACCGCTTTGAGCTGCCGAACGGCACGTATGGAGTGAAGGTCGGATTCTTCGACCCTTGGGCAGCCGGCGACCGCAGGATGAACCTGACGCTCAACGGACAGACCGTGTTAACCGACTACGTGATCGGGACCAAGCAGGAAGAGAAGACCTTCGATGTGGAAGTGAGCGGCGGCGAGCTGATCGTGAAGGTCGTGAAGGCAGGCGCTTCGAAGCCGATGCTCAGTTATATAGCCGTGGAACAGCGATAAGCAGCTCCGGTCTGTTCGGCAGCGTCGTGTGAAATGAACATGTCACGACAAAAAGACCGCGGTCCGCGGTCTTTTTTGTATTATTCAGAAAGAATACGCTCGCTTTAGCTCGGGAAAGGAACGGCTGCCAACCGGCTGCCGGTCCGGTTCATCCGGCCTTCAAGAACATCGTGCCTGGCGTACCGGTCGTTCATTCCTGCAGGATCAGCTTGATGCCCAGCGCCCAGGAGGCACTCGGAAGCGCATCCTGCGGAAGATTGCCCGGCTGGAGAGTACCGCCCTCGGGGGTGATCGCAAGCACCAGGACATAAGCTTCCTGCCCCGGCTGCAGGGTCAGCTTCTGCTTCAGCGGAAGACTGGTCCAAGCGCCGCGGGGCGCCCGGTCCACCCGCCCGAGGAGCGTCCGGAACGCTTCCCCGTCCCCCGGGGAGAGCGAAGAGTGGACGAGCAGCTGGTCGCCCTGCCAGTCCCTGCTCAGGTCCAGCACGGAGTAGAGGAACTCGCCATGGACAGGCGGTTTCCCTTCCGCATGAATATCGTCCCAGCTCGTGGAGTAGGGAGTCATGGCGAGCCGGCCGTCTTTCCAGATTTCGTACTCGGCGATCAGATTCCTTCCGGAGGCCGCCGTGAAGTCGACTCTGCCGGCATACGGGCCGAGGAAGGGCTGGTAGCGGCGTTCACTGCCGGAGAAGAGCTCGACCGGCGTCAGGGTGAAGCCGGACCCGGGAGGCTTTGGGGCAAGCCCGGGCCGGGTCAGCACCATTCCGATGAGGAAGGTAAGCAGCAGGGCGGTCAGCAGGGGGACCGCCTGTTTTTTCATTTGTTTTTTCATTTGTTTCATCACCTGAGTCATGAAGGGAGGCACCTCCTTGGGCTCAAATATAAGAATTTATATCTCACCAAGGCTCGATTCTGTCATCTTCCTGCCGGCGGCGTTCCGGGTGATGCCCGCTGCGCCCCTTACTCCGCGAAAGGAAACTCATAGTCATACCACAGCCTGCTGACGTTCTTCGACAGGTTGGTCAATTGGTTGAGTTCCCGGCCCGCCACCCACAGGTCCCCGGCCGTATCCACATAGGCCGCACCGCTGGCCTCGCTAAGCTTGGTCAGGTTCCCGGCTGGATCGGTCTCATAGATGCCATGGGCAGGATTGTCATCCTGAAATATGCGGGAATAAGCGCGAAACGTCAGGCTGCCGTCCTCCTTGCGGGAAAGTACCTCGATCTCCCGGACCTTCAGCTTTTCATTCAGGGATATTGATTGGCCATCGGGCCGGAGCAGGGCGAGCTCGCCGGTCATGAACGCATTGCGGGCGGAGATCGAGCTTCCCTTGTATGCTTTGCTCGCGAGCCACCACGAACCGTCCGGGTTCGGCTGCAAGCCGGTGACCGGCCAGTGGGTGTAGCCGCTGAGCGGTTGAGGCTTGCCGTCAGCGTTCACGTAGAAATAGCGGTAATAGGTGAAAAAGTCCGCAGCCATGTCCTTGGTGCTGTCCGTCTCCTTCACGGCGAGGAGACTCCGGCCCGCTCCGAGATCCAGCGAGGCTTCCGTGTAGACCATCCCGGCGGCATCGGTCTCCGTGAAACCCTGCGACCCGCTGTCCTTCGGCGCCAGCGTCAAGAGCTCCTGACTGCCATAGTAGAACGTCCGGGATTTGCGCTCGACGGACGGGGAGGCGGGCATCTTGAACTCGGCCGGGGGTAGTACCTCCTGATCTACCCGCACAGGCTGATCATAGATCTTACGGTTCTCCTCTTCCGTCAAGAGGACAGGCAGCTCGCTGAGCGACTTGCGGACCTTGTACGATTGGCTGCCTGAGTTCAGGTACAGATAGTCCGCATCGTCGCTGAAGATCGTGTACATATAGTGCCGCTGGGGCGAGATCACGGCGAATCCGTCCTTGGCTTGCCAGCTCAGCTTCATATGGAATTCATCATGCATGAACCTCCAGGTCATCGGAAAATAAGTGATATTCCGGAAGTTCAGCAGCGGATACTCCTCCGCGGCAGTGTCGATGGCCTTGTCATTCACCGTGACCGGATAAGTGACCGGCGCTGCCGTGTAGGCTGTCTTTCGGTTGCTGCCCCCGGTGTCGGCGGCAGGCCGTACCCGGTACCGATTCCCATTGCCTGTGATCCGGAGGCCTTCCGTTTCGCTCCAGGTATACGGCAGGCCGAGCGTCTGCGTATAATCCCAGGTCAGCGGGAAATAAGTGATGTCCTTATACACGATGGGCGGATACTGCGCCTTGGACGGATCGATCGTCAGCCCGTTGATCTTCACCGGGAACGAGGGCAGGGTTACCGTTACCGCCGGAGCGGCGGCCGCATGGACAGCGGGTGCGGCTGCCATGAGCTGGGCTGCGGCTGCCATGAGCTGGGCTGCGAGGAGCAGGGCAGCAGTGCTGGCGGGCAGGGAAGTGCGGAGTCTGAACCATTTTTTCATCAAGAGAACCACCTTATGGGAAGAGTCATATGATTTGGACGCCGATTTCCTCCAAAAGTTTCCATCCGTCGGGCAGAAAACGGGTTCTGCGATCATACGTTCGACATAGTCCTTCCTGTGTAAACCAAACAAAAAGACCGGACCCCTGCGCTGCATCGGGGTTCCGGCCTTGCTTGTAATGAGGAGTGTTCCAGGCGATGCCTTTGATCCTTAGACTAAGGAATCACTTTCCAGACGCTGCTTGCAGCGCTTGGGATTTCTCCTTGTGTCCACCATCTCGCCTCATAGTTGACGCCGTTGTAGGACACTTTGCTGCCGCCCAGGTAGGCGGTCGAAGCGTTCCACGCGGGATAAGTCGTTGAGGTGCTGCCCGCAGTCTTAACCGCAAGTGCGCCTGATGGGCTTGACTTGCCTGTGGAGCCGGCCGCGACGACGGTGTACGTATACGTCGTGCCTGCCGCCAGGCCCGTATCGGTGTAGGAAGCGGAGGAGGCTGTGCCCACCTGGGTGCCGTTGCGGTAAATTTCGTAAGAGGCTGCGCCGGTTACCGCAGACCAGGTCAGGGACACGCTCGTCTGGGTCTGGGACGGAGAAGCCAGGTTCGCCGGTGCCGCGATCGTCGTTCCTCCGGTGCCGCTGCCGAAGTTGACGTCAATCACATTGTAGAAGGCGTTGGCCGTGTCGGCGATCTCCCATACGGCCAGAATCACATGGTAGCCGGTCTTCGCCGGTACGTTACATGTATCGGAGTAGGTGAACGGCGGCTGCTTGCCGCCGTAAGGGACGGAGCAGAACGGCGTCAGGTTGAACGAGTCCCTTGTCAGCGCCGCATTCGGATTCCAGCCGTCCTTCGTGATGTAATACTTCCAGCTGGCCGTGGCATGGGCAGCCGACAGCCTCCAAGTGAAGGTGTTCGTGCCGGAGTTCATGCTGACCTTGGACCAGCGGGTGGAGGACTGCTCGTCGAGCTTGGGGAAGATGCCGCCGGCGCTGGCGATCTTGCCGTCCGCAGGACCTGCGGCAGGGAAGCCCTTCGGCGCCTCCAGGCTCTGCGGTTCATAGACGACTGCGCCGCAGTCCGTGTTGGCGCCGGATTTGCACAGCGCCGCCCGGCCGTTCTCGACATAGCCGTGAGCGGAAGCGCTCTCCGCGAAGAGGACGGAAGAGACGCCGATCAGCGCCATCATGCCGCCGGCTGCGGCCAGTTTTTTCAGCGTATAGCCCTGGATGCGAAGTGTCATATCATGTTCCTCCTTGGGGATTGGGAATGGACTTGCCTGCTGCACGATGAAGAAAGCGATTACAATGACAAACTCGTTCCTGCGAATCACCTCCCTTCAAGCCATGGCTTAGGGGCAGCGTGAACCAGGCGGCATTCGCGCGGCGGCGTGCTCACCTCCTTGGCGAATCAAGAAGCCGGGGAACCGGGCGGCGATCTTCTTCGCTCCTTGATTATAGCCATCCTGGAGCCGGGGCCGGGAGGTGTTCATTTCTGGGATGGGGGGATAAATTTCGTGAATCTGACAGGACTGTATGCTTTTTCCGGGGAGGGGGCAGACGGGGCAGGGCGGGCCGGAACGAAATAAAAGCAGTCCGCTCCACTGGGGAGGGACTGCTCTTTGGAGTGTCGGGTTGCCGGGAAGCCGGCTGGGAGGGACAGTGCGATCTGTCTTACCGTGCATGGCAGGTTAGTCCGTCGGCTCGGCATTTCCTTTTCGGCGTCAAATCCTCTCGAGCGGCTGAAATTGGTACCTGCGGGTGAGATAGTGGGCGAGGAGATAGATGGCAAACTGGACGGGCACCGAGTAGGAGTACCGCCAGTCCGCGATTTGATACACTTGCAGCCAGGCGAAGAAGGGCTCGGCCGCATAGGAGGTCAGCAGGGAGAAGAACAATGCTTTGAGAAGCGGGTTGGCTCCCGGTTTGTACTGGAGCAGCAGCATGACGGTTACCGGCATCAAGGTCAGATCCCATGGAAAATAGGTGGGTACCAGCGGAAGCACGTTATAACGGTAATGCCAATAGCCGAACTGGTCTCCGACGATATCGAGCATCAGGGAGAGGCACATGACAAAGAGGCCGGCATACAGAATACGGTCTGTGCACTGCCGCTCCCGGATACAGTACCACACGATCCAGGGAACAATCGACAGGGCGACGCCAAGCCACCACAGAGGGGTTAGTACGATATGCTCCGCCCAGATTTGAACCTTTTGATGGAGCAGCCGCTCAATTTGTTCCACATTGGCATCGTTCAGCCTGATCGCTTGATCCCGGTCCATTTCGCGCCCTCCTTCCTGAATTAGGCTGTATCCGGATGTAGGGATTTATGCATCCGCTGCGTGCCGGGCCTAAGGAATTTCTGATCTGACCCTGTCATGTCTTCTGATACGCATAGTGTATAATACCTGTATCAGATGATGAAAAATGCATCAATTCATACCGGATTCGTCCGAAGGAGTGCATATGAAAATCAAAGTGTTGGCTATTGCCCCATATCCGGGGTTGAAAGAACTGCTGGAAGCGGGATCCCGGGAGGATGCTCGCCTGGAGCTGGAGGTCCATGTCGCGGATCTGCAGAATGCCCTCCCGATCGTCCAAGCGGCCCGGAGCCGTTCATACGACGTCATTCTCAGCCGCGGCGGCACCTCGTCTCTGATCCGCAAGCATGTCTCCATCCCGGTTGTGGATATCCCCGTCTCGGGCTACGACATTCTGCGCGTGCTCACACTTGTGCGCGGCGCGAACAGCAAGGTGGCGATCATCGGCTTTCCGAATATTTGCCGGGGGGTGGCCGAAGTATCGGGCCTGCTCGATTTTGACATCCCGAGCTATCCGATCGAGAGCGCCGCCGAGGTGGAAGGGGCGCTCCGCCAGGCCTTCGGGGACGGCGTGCAGCTCGTACTTGGGGATGTGGTTACCGTACAGGCGGCCGAGGCGATGGGCTATAACGGCATCCTGATTACCTCCGGCCGGGAGTCGGTTCTCGAGGCGCTGGCCGAGGTAAGGCGGATGTACGGCGTCGTGAACCGGGCGCAGGCGAACGAGCGGCTCTACGAGCAGCTGCTGGAGCGGCACCACGCCGGCGTACTCGCCGTCGACGGGCAGGGAACCATCCTTTACGCCAACCGGGCCGGAGCCTCTCTGCTCGGCTATGATCCGGGCGTCATCCGGGGCATGAACCTGCGGGGAATCGATCCCTTATGGGCCAGGTATATCGGGGAGCCTGCGCCGGCGGAAGAGGGGGCGGTCCCCGGTCCGTCCAGGCGGTTCCAGCGGCGGGGGCTGAACATCGAAGTGGCTGCCGCGGCTCCCGTGAATTCGATGGACTGCCGTTACTTTGTCTATATGGTCCCCCTCGGGGAGAGCGGGACCAACCCCGCCTTCGCGGGCTATGAGGTAACCGAACGCATCGCAACCTTCACCCAGATCATCGGGGGAAGCAGCGAGATCCGCGGGGCGGTCTCCCGGGCCAAGGCCCTCTCCCGTACGGAAAGGCCGGTCTGGATCGAGGGGGAAGCGGGAACCGGCAAGGGGCTCTTCGCCCAGGCGATCCACTCGGCGAGCCGCTCGGGTGCCGAGGGCTTGTTCATGCTTCCCTGCGGCTCCTTAAGCGGCGGGGAGCTGGAATCCCTTCTGTTCGGGAGTGAGACCTACGCGGGTCTGCTGCATACCGAAGCGGCCGGTACGGTGTGCCTGACGCAGATCGAGCAGGCCGGCTCCCTCCTCCAGCTGAGGCTGGCCGAGTATCTGCAGGGGGCAGGCCCGGTTCGCATTGTCGTCACTTCCCTGCAGCCCGTGAAGTCCCTCCTGAAGAAGGGGGAGATTGCAGCGGAACTGGCCCGTGCTTTCCAGGATTCCGTCCTGCATTTGCCGCCGCTGCGGGAGCGGCTGGAGGATATCGAAGATATCGCCCGCGTGGTGATCGCGGCCCATAACTCCCGTTATGGCAAACAGATCGCCGGCATCCGCCCGGACGTAGTGGAAGAGGAGCTCCAGCAGATCCTATGGCCGGGCAATGTCCGCCAGCTGAAGATGGTGCTCGAGCATATGCTGGCCGCTTCCCAAGGACCCTATGTAGGAATGGAGGAAGCCAAAGAGGGCTGGCGGAAGGTGAGGGAGGCGCTTCGGATGGAGGCGGAGAGCCACACGGTGCAGCTGAATTTGTCTGGAAGCTGGGATGAGATCGAGCGGAGAATCCTGCTGGAGGTGCTCCGCGAGGAAGACATGAACCAGTCGAAGGCGGCCAAGCGGCTTGGCATTAACCGGTCCACTTTGTGGAGAAAACTAAAAGATGTGTTGCAAAATGAAACGTAAATGGCGTTGAAACCCTGCTTTTCGGTGGACTATAATGACCTTGTAAGCGAATCACACGGAATGAATGTTGCATAATACAACACTTATTCGTTTGCAAAGGAAACTATACAACTAGGAGGAAACCTCATGAGAATCAAAGCGTCCATCGAAAAAATTCCGGGTGGCATGATGATTGTACCGCTTCTTCTGGGAGCTATCCTTACAACGCTGTTCCCGAACATGGGCAAAACGTTCGGTTCCTTCACCGGCGCCCTGATGACCGGCTCTCTGCCGATCCTCGCCGTTTTCTACGTCTGCATGGGGGCTACGATCAATTTTAAGGCGACTCCGTATATTCTCAAAAAAGGCGGCACCCTGCTCGGCACCAAGATTGCAACCGGCGTCATCGTCGGTTTTATCGCCGGACAGTTCCTCGGCAACGGCATGATCAGCGAAGGCTTCTTCGCAGGCCTGTCGGTCCTGGCGATCGTCGCGGCCATGAACGATACGAACGGCGGTCTGTATATGGCCCTGATGGGGCAGTTCGGCAAAAAGGAAGATGTGGGCGCTTACTCGGTCATGAGCCTGGAATCGGGTCCTTTCTTCACGATGCTGACACTCGGGATTGCAGGACTTGCCGCGTTCCCTTGGCAGACCTTCGTCGGTGCCATTCTTCCCCTGGTTGTCGGTATGATCCTCGGCAACCTGGATAAGGACATGCGCGAATTCCTCGGCAAAGCCGTACCGGTTCTCGTTCCCTTCTTCGCCTTCGCGCTGGGAGCCGGCCTGAACCTGCAAACCGTATGGAAAGCGGGCTTCCTGGGCGTACTGCTCGGCGTGGCGGTCGTCGCCGTCACCGGCATCACCCTGATCCTCACGGACCGCCTCATCGGCGGCAACGGAATTGCCGGCATCTCCGCCGCTTCCACGGCCGGCAACGCCGCCGGCGTGCCTGCTGCCGTAGCGGCAGCCAATGCGGCTTATGCACCGCTCGTGCCGTCGGCCACGGCGCTCGTGGCCTCCTGCGTCATCGTGACGGCGATTCTTGTCCCGATCGTAACGGCCTGGTATGCCAAAAGGATCGGAGTCAAGAGCCAGATTGGTTAAGCTCCCATGCGGAGGCTCCCGGATTGGATCCGGGACCTTCTGCTTCCGCAGGGCTTAAGGTGTAAGGTGCCAATCTGGCAGCTAGAGACGGGGAGAGGAGAATACCGATGATGAAACACATGGCCATTATCGCGGATGACTTGACCGGGGCCTCCGATTCAGGCGTGCAGTTCGCCAGGAAAGGCCTTCAGACCCAGGTGATCTTCGACCTGAAGCGCTTCTCTGCCGGAGGGGGCGGGGTGGAAGCGGTCGTGATCGACACGGACAGCCGCTCCGTCCCCCGGGAGGATGCGTATGCCCGGGCCAAAGAAGCGGCGGCTGGGGTCCGCCGCTCGGGCTTCCGGCATGTCTACAAGAAAATGGATTCGACGCTGAGAGGCAATCTTGGTGCAGAACTGGACGGCGTGATGGACGAAATCGAGTTTGATTTCGCCGTCGTAGCCCCCGCCTTTCCGCGCATCGGAAGAACTACGATGAACGGCGTGCACTGCCTGAACGGAATACCGGTTCACCAGACCGAGATTGCGAACGATCCGAAATGCCCGGTGGGGGAATCCGACCTCGTGAAGCTGTTCTCGTCGCAATCGAGGCGCAGGGCCGCCCTGATTGAGCTTGATACGCTTCATGCGGGGAAAGAGGCGCTGGCTGCGGCGGTCCTCTCGAGGCTGGAGGAAGGCGCGGAGCTGCTGATCTTCGACGCGGCAACCGAGGAAGATCTGGAGCAGATCGCGCGGTGGCTGACGGCTTCCCCGCACCGGATTCTGTGGGCCGGTTCGGCCGGTCTCGCGGATTACCTGCCCGAAGCCCTGGCACTGCCAGTGCGCACAGGGAGTTCGGCAGCACTTCCGGCTTCGTCGGGAGAACCGGTTCTGTTGGTTGCGGGCAGCATCTCCCGTGTGACGCGGGCCCAGGTTGCCGCCTATAATGCGGGAGCCGGCGTCGCCGCGGTGGAGTTCAATACCGTCAAGGGCATCGCGTCGGAGGAAGGGGAGCGGCAGGAGACCGAGCGCTGCCGTTCCGCGCTCCTGGCCGCCCTGGCCGCCGGTTCGGACGCTTCGCTCTATGCGAGCTCCTCTGCGGAGGATGTGCGGCTGTCGAAGGAGGCCGGCGCGAAGAGAGGACTGGATTCCACCGAGGTCTCCAACCACATTGCCCGTCTGCTTGGGCGCGTGGCCTCCGGGCTGATGCGGGAGACGAAGCTTCAGGGCGTCATCCTGACCGGCGGCGATACCGCCAAGGCGGTCTGCCGGGAGCTTGGGGTGTCGGGGATTCAGCTTCTGCGCGAAGTGGAGCCCGGCATTCCGCTGGGCCGGCTGATCGGAGACATCCCGCTGCCCGTCGTCACCAAGGCCGGAGCCTTCGGCGGGGAGCACAGCTTGTCGCATGCCAAATCTGCACTCAAAGGAGAATCATCTCATGAATACAAATAGACCCGTTATCGGGATTACGATGGGCGACGCTGCCGGCGTCGGCCCCGAGATCATCATGAAGTCCCTGAAGGACGAGCAGGTGTACGCAGTCTGCAGACCCTTCGTGATCGGGGATGCCAAAATTCTGGAGCGCGCCGACGGATTCGTCCGGACGGGCCTGAAGGTGCGCCGCATTGCAGCCGTTGCCGATGCGGCATTCGAAGCCGGTACGGTGGACTGCCTCGACCTCGACCTCGTCTCGGCGGACCTGCCGATCGGGCAGGTATCGGCTGAAGCCGGACATGCGGCGTTCAGCTACCTCAAGAAGGCGATCGAGCTCGCGAATGCCGGGGAGATCGACGCGATCTGTACGGCTCCCCTGAACAAAGAGGCGCTTCACAAGGGCGGCCACATCTATCCGGGGCATACCGAGATTCTGGCCGACCTGACCGGTACGCAGGATTTCTCCATGATGCTGTCCGCACCGAAGCTCAAGGTCATCCACGTCACAACCCACGTCGGCATCATCGACGCGGTGCGGATGATCAATCCGGAGCGGGTGTACAAGGTCATCCGCATGGCGCATGAGACGCTGCAGAAGGCAGGGATTGCCGCACCGAAGATCGCGGTCTGCGGCATCAACCCGCATGCGGGGGAGAACGGCCTCTTCGGGTATGGGGAAGAGGATGAGAAGATCGTGCCCGCCGTGATGCAGGCGCAGGGCGAAGGGATTAACGCGGTGGGGCCGCTGCCGGCCGATACGCTCTTCTTCCGCGCGACCCGCGGCGATTTTGACATCGTCGTGGCGATGTATCACGACCAGGGCCACGGTCCGATCAAGGTGCTTGGCCTCGAAGCCGGCGTGAACATTACCGTAGGGCTGCCGATCATCCGCACGAGCGTCGATCACGGCACTGCCTTTGACATCGCAGGCAAAGGAATTGCCGATGAGATGAGCCTGAAGGAAGCGATCCGCCAGGCGATCGAGCTGGCTCCGAAGCGCGAGCGGTAAGCTTGGGAACACTAAGCATTGAGCATAGGACGAAAGCAGATGGGCCTCCGGGTCCGTCTGCTTTTTTTGCGTGTCAGGGGGTCGAAGGTAGGGAATGTCCTTCCCAATGCCGCAGAGCGGACGGGCGGATTTTCTGAGGCAGGGCTTCATCACTCATGCGGTAGTCATGCTGATACCATCCGTCTTTCCGGGGCCAGTAGATGTACTCCACGGTCAAGTGGAACATCCACATTGGTTTTTGCGTTAAGAATGCAGAACGACTATTCGGTACAGAGGGAGCATGTAAATGAATCGCTTAGTAGCCTGCTTTGCAGGTGCGGCCATCCTTCTGTGGGGATGCGAAAGCTCGGAAATGCCGGGGAAAACAAAGAATGTTTCCGCTGAAGTGACAAATCAACATGGAAATGTCGAGAACCTTACGGCACTGGATCAGTACGTTCAGCATTCACTGGAGGGACAGAGGGGGGCGGTACGGATTGTCCATATGACCATAGAGGGGGATCCCATCTACAATGATCTCAGCTTTTCCGGTGCTGGCCATAAGCTCCGGATCGATACTACCCAGGATAAATTCGGATCCCCAAAAATCACGGACCTCACGTGCAGGTCTATGGAGAAAGTCGAGAGTTCC
Organism: Paenibacillus mucilaginosus 3016; assembly: GCF_000250655.1. Classification (NCBI taxonomy): domain Bacteria; kingdom Bacillati; phylum Bacillota; class Bacilli; order Caryophanales; family Paenibacillaceae; genus Paenibacillus; species Paenibacillus mucilaginosus. Next base: position 5,562,712 of record NC_016935.1, on the reverse strand, counting down.
GTATCGATGAAGTATGTGCTTCGGGGGTGTTCGGGGGAAGCAGATGAGCGAACGGTACTGCATATTGCTTTTGATCTGGCGAAGCAGGACCGCTTTGAGTTTGCCCTGAGATACGGCCCGTCCGCCTTTGATTTGCAGAACGAAATCAGCACGATCGACTCCCGCCTGAGCCGGGACCTGATCAACGGCAGCGTCCACGTAGCGCAGGGTTTTGAAATACCCTTTGAGGCGAAGCAGCGCATCTACCGGGCTCTTGTGCTGGCGAATTATTTGGGTACCAAGGAGCTGTCGGAAGGGTGTGAAGCAGCTGCTGATGAGACTTCGGCTGGTTCCTCCTCGGAACAGCGAAATTTCTCCTTAAAGGTGCTGATCAATGGAGGCAGCAGAGAATTTCGCTGGGCGAACTGTGGCAATGACAGCAGCGGGAATACCCTTGGGTTGACGACGGTTGCAGAGGAGATCATCAGGGAAGCGGAGCAAACGGAAGCATTTCGTTCCCTTCCGCCGGTTCAGGGGGCGAGGTTGTGACTAAACAAAAAGGAGTGCAGCGTATGCTTCGTAAGCTCAATTTATGGACGGCCGCCGCGGCGGCCGGGTTGCTCATGCTCGGCCCTATTACTAACGCGGAAGCTGCCGCAACGGAGGCGGTGGAAGTCGCTTTTCCCGCTTTCCCGGTGACCGTGAATGAGACGGCACTGGATGGGGTGCACAGCCTGTATCCGCTGCTGCTCCACAAGGGAGTCACCTACTTTCCGATGACCTGGAACTATACCTCCGCCCTTGGTCTCAGCGTAAGCTGGAACGCCGAGGACGGGCTGTCCCTGACCAAAACAGAGGGCATCTGCGGTCCCGTGCCGCAGACCTTATCGGCGGAGCTGAAGAACAGCGGCCGTGCGGCAGACGCCGTCCCGGTGCCTTTTCCGGTTACCGTGAACGGGAAGGCGGTCGATTCCCCGAACGAGACGTATCCGCTGCTGCTGTACCGCAATATCACTTATTTTCCAATGACCTGGCGGTTCACGAAGGAAGAATTCGGCTGGCAGGCGGCCTGGGACCCCGTGAGCGGATACAGCATTCAGTCTTGTCCGGTAGAGGCAGCGGCAGGGAAGCGGCTGCAGACGGCTCTCAACCTGTCGAACGGCGGGCAGCTTGCCGCGGATGAGAAGTGGATCTACAAAAACCCGGTACGAAACTCGGAAGGACCGCACAGCTTGGTGCGGACGGAATTGAACGGGGAGCATCCGTTGAAGCTGTCGGATGATCTGGCGATGTACATTAATGCGTCTGGAGAGTGGCTGTACTACATTGCTTATGACCAGTCCGGTACCATCGTCAAAATCCGCAAGGACGGGACGAACAGAACGATCCTGCCGGCCACGGGGGTAGGGGAGCTTTGGGCAGACGGGGAATGGCTGTACTACACCAAGCGGACCCAGCAGCCGGAAAGCCGGGAAAACGCCTCCTCTTCGCCTCCGGGAATCTACCGGATGAAGACGGACGGAACGGGTGGGGTGCAGCTGAACCCAAGCGGGGAGGTCAAGAGCCTCTATGTGTACTCGGACCGGATCTTCTACCTGAAGGGGGAGCAGGGGAAGGAAGGGCTGTACTCCATGAAGCTTGACGGTTCGGATGACAGGAAGGTTCAGGAGCGGGTCACCGATTTTATCATCACGGAGGACTGGATTTACTATGTGAGGGATGGCAAGGATATCCGCAAAATAAGTCTGGACGGCTCCATTGATATTCCGCTGCTGGAGCAGGAGAAACCCTACATGGGACGCCTCAGCTACAAGGACGGCTGGATATATTTTGCGGCGGGTGCCACCGGTATCCATGGCTCCCTTCCCCTTGAACGGGTCCGGCTTGACGGAACCGGACGCGAGACCGTGTTTGAAGCCCGGCCGACAGCCATTTATTGGGCAGGTGAAGCGATGTATTTCGCTCAGTGGAGCCTGGGATCCCATGTCCTATATGAACACCAACTGAAAGAGCCGGCCCCCAAGCCCTAACGACCGGCCCAAACAGCAAAACGGGAGTCCGTCTAAAGCGGATCTCCCGTTTTTTGTTTCGTTAGTGAACCGTTCGTTCTACAGGGAGGCTTTCTCGGACCACAGGCCGTTCCTCTGGAAGTAATTTTGCAGAAGAATCGCCTCCTCCTTGTACAGGGCCAGCTTGCGCCGGAGGATGTCGAAGTCGTCGTCCGGCACCTTTTTGGAGCGGCGGAGGGATAAGGTCCACTTTTTCTCCACCGGAATGATCATGACGAACGAATGGCCGCCCACGGCTGTGGAGATCGTCTGGTTCTCATAGGTCAGTTCGATGAGCTGGGCAGGGTGGAAGATGCGGGATAAGGTAAAATAAGAGCTGTCCCCTTCCGGGCCCAGCGCCTCTTCAAGCAGCGCATTCGTCTGCGTACGGTTGAAGGTCGGCGGCTGCTCGAGCTGCTGCGACCACAGCAGGATCAGTCCCTTGTCCTCGTAAGTGAACATGAAAGCGAAAGCGTACAGGGTGTAGATCCGGTGGCGGTACATCTCCAGCATGAGATCCGTCTCCAGCTTGCCGGCGGGCCGAAGAAGGCTGCAGTCGACCACCTTGCGCACCCCGTCCTTCTGGACCGGCGCCGTATACGATTCTGGGTGAGCCTGGAACAGCACATAAGCCGGCTCTTTGGGGGTCTGAATGACGAGCGGGCGGAATGCCGTGAGCCGCTCGAGCTCATCCAAAGGAAGCTTCAAATCCTCGTAAGATTCCTGACGTACCTTGTCCTTGATTGCATCCAGCAGCATAGAAGCCCTCCTAACCTAGTGGCAGATGTCCTATCCTATCAGTTTTCTCTCTATATCTAGGATGTAGTGAAAATATCATAACATAAGAAAAGCGGTTTTTTAAGGGAGGGAGGCGATCATTGGTGATCATTTCCCTTCAGGGTGACATCGGTTGGGGAATTCTCTGCCGCTCGGTGTCAGCGAAGAAATTCAGTGCGGCGGTCGCCAGCGGACGCGATCCGTTCTTGACGTTTACTTCCAGCAGGCGGAACTGGTAGAAAGGCTGTTCTTTCGAAGCGACGCCATGGGCTTCGTATCCCGTCTTGGAGATCTTCAGGGAATAGCTGAGGAGATCGAGACCGATCGGGATACGCCTCGCGAAGTCCCGTACAGGTTCTACAGGAAAGCCCTGTTGCTCGGCCCAAGCCTCCATCCCGGGGAAAAATCCGCCGATATTCGCAATCACGCAGCCTTGGCAGGCGCCGCTGTCGCTGTAGACGATACGCTGCTCCGGGTCGTTCGGGTGCTGAAGCATGAAGGATACAGACCCGTTCGCGCCCATCACTGCATCATGGACGGCCCAGCTTCCGGGGGCGAGCACAGAGATCCCTCTACCATAGCCCGTACTCATCCAATACACGGCCATACGGCTCGCTTCATGCGCAGTAAGCTTGTATTTCTTGAACGACAGCGGAGCGGGCGGGCAGAGCGTGATTCCTTCCGGATCGGCGCCGTAATCCGCTTGGACGCAGACGACGGGGACCTCGAACTTCGCGGCCCCCGCAGGTTCGAAGGCGGCTCTGCCGCTCTTCTCGGTCCGCGGCTGCTTGCCGGGAGGACGCTGCCCGGCTGCAGCCGGGGGAGGCGGTTCCGGCACCGGCGGGGCGGAAGCGGCCGCCGGATTGTGTGCGGCTGAACCGGATGCAGCGGAAGGCTGGCCATTGGCGTCGGCCGGTGACGGAGCATTGTCCTGGCTGGAGGCCGGTGAAGGCGGCGCAGCAGCGGGAGACGCCGAAGGGGGCGGCGCATCTGCACTTCCGCCACCCGTGGAAAGCTGAACCGGTGCTTCGGCCGGCTGCCCCGCCTGTGGCGTACGCGCCGGTTCCACGGACGCGGCAGCAGAGGGATTGGCGGCTTTCGGATCGGCGGAAGGGCCGCCGCCCGGTTCGCAGGATGCAAGCAGCAGCGTGCACGCGCAGACCAGCGCCCAAGCCGTCCGGAACGGGCGTGACGGGAGACGTGAGGTTGGCATGTGGTCACTCCGGGACTCAAGATGCTTACTAGACGACAGCGGACCGCACAGAGTTACAAGCCGGGCTGCCGTGAACCTCACTTTTTTTGCCCCCTTGTGAGAATCGTCATACGGGCATTTCTTCCCCGGATGCTATTCTATGGATATACGAAGCAGTAACGAAAACCATACACAGTAAGGGGAGACATGATGATGGGCATTTTATTCGAGGTGGTAGGGGTTCTGCAGGAGAATAAGGTCGGGTTTCTGTTCAAGCAGCATACGCCGATGATCGACAATCAGGTGTTCTCGATCCTCCGCCTGCCTACCGGGAATGTGAAGACGATCCACAAGAGCATGCTGGGCCATCCGGTCCGCAACATGAAGCTGGAATCCGGCCGCATCCAGATCTGCCACGGCTACTGCCAGGAGGCGCAGATCGGGACGATGCAGGAGCGCATTGAACGCATTCTGATGCCGAAGCCGCAGGCCGAGCCCGCTGGACAGGCGAATTAACCATATAGAAGTCCCGGTCCTGTGCCGGGGCTTTTTTCATTTCAAGATATTCAAACCGCGCCTTCCGGACTATAATGAGGGGGATATCGATACGAATCATGCTTGTTGAAAGGAATGCAGCCGCCTTGACCAATATCCATGCACACAGAAAAATACGTAAAACCGCCGTCTCGCTGGCTCTGGCAGCGGTTCTTGCCGCCGGAGGGAGCCTGAACCCTGCGGGCGCATCGGCTGAAACCCACGAAGCGGCAGCTCGGTACGCGATCACCCCGCAGCCCGTGACCGTGGACGGCAGCTCAGCCGTGATTCCTGTCATCTATTCCGAGGGGAGCACCTATATCGGACTTCGTGCCCTGACGGAGCATCTCGGCCTTGCGATCGATTGGGACGCAGGGGAGAGAGCCGCATCGGTTACGGGGCGGGGCCGGACGCTGAAGGTGTACCCGGATACCGGAGTCTATACGCTGAACGTGAACCGGCTGTACGGCGAGCTCCCCATTCTCCAGGACGGCTCCCTGTACGTGCCGCTGCGCTTCCTGCTCGAACGCCTCGGCTACGGCGTCTCTTATGACCAGGCATCACGGACCATCGAGGTCGAGACGATTCAGGAGAACCCGCTGCAGATCGTTACCGTGACCACGGACGGCGGGCATCCGCTGGTGGATGCGCAGTATCCGCAGATCGAAGGCTTCGCCGATACGGCGGTGATGGGGAAGATCAACGAAACGCTCAAGAAAGAGAATGAAGCGCGGATCGCCGAAGGGATCAGGCAGCTGGGGGAAGCGGAGAAGTGGAACAGCGAGCTCAAGACCGACAACCCGGAGATCGAGACGCCGCAGTCCGTCTACAGTGCCTCTTACGTCGTAACCTACAATGAGAACGGCCGGCTGAGCCTGTATTCGGATTATTATTTCTACGGCGGAGGGGCTCACGGATCGACCGTCCGGCAGGGCTATACGTTCGATCTGAAGACCGGAGAGCTGCTGACCCTTCAGGAAGCGGCGGGGAGCAAGGACTATGTCGGCATCATCAACCGGGAGGTCCAAAAGCAGATCGGGGACACCGGCCTTTATCTGATTGCCCCGTTCGAGAGCGTGGAGCCGGACCGGGACTACTTCCTGACGCATGAAGGCCTCGTCATCTACTTCCAGCAGTACGAATACACGGCGTATGCCGAGGGCATGCCGGAGTTCATCATCCCTTACGCTTCCTTCAAGTAGGCTCAGGCCCGTTTACCCATGCACACATCCGGGTAAAAAGGAGTATGTCCTACAACCGGGAGGTGGCTGAGATGGCGGCCGGATCGAAGAACGAGCTTGTCCGCAAGGACGCAGGCGCGTCCGAAGACATGAGAGCGTTCCTCCAAAGCACCGCTTCGTCGGGCGGCAGAGGGGATCAGAAACCGGATCACAACCGCAAGCCGGACGAGCAGAACAAGCTCACCGACCAGCATAACCTGCGCAAGTAACTTACCAAACTCAGAGGCCCTGCCGTCCCCCGGGACAGCAGGGCTTCTCTCGTGTTCATCCCGAACGGCGCCGTGAGTCATCAGCGGCTGGCGCTCCGCTATGCCCAAAGGCTCTTCCAAGCCCGCTCCAGCCGCGTCAGCCCTTGGTCGATCTCCGCTTCGGTCAGTCCCCCGAAGCCGAGGTAGAGACGGGGCGGCCCGTCGGGGGCGGGCTCCAGCCATGACTCGCGCAGGTCGTATACGTCCGCACCCTGCTCTGCGGCCAAGGCCGTCAGGCGGCCTGCCGGATGGGGGGTGTGAACCGTGATTTCGAGGTGCAGTCCGGCGCTGTGGCCCGTGATCTCGATCCGGCCGTCCCAGCGGGAGCGGATCCCGCGGACGAGCGTCTCGTGCTTGCGCCGGTACGCTCTGCGCATCCGACGGATGTGCCGGTACCAGTGCCCCTCGGCGATGAAGGCGTGCATGGCCCACTGCTCCATGCGGGAGGGGGCGTGCAGCAGATCGGGCCTGCTGCGGAGGAGGCTGGCCAGCCTGATTGGCAGGACCATGTAATTCATGCGCAGGGCCGGGGAGAACACCTTGGAGAAGGTGCCGATATAGATCACCCTGCCGTCCCGGTCCAGACTCTGCAGAGAGGGGAGGGGCCTGCCTTCGTAACGGAATTCCCCGTCGTAATCGTCTTCGATGATATAGGCGTCCCGCGAGTGCGCCCAGCTTAGCAGCTGTTCTCTTGCGGCATAAGGCATGACCATTCCTGTTGGAAAATGGTGGGACGGGGTGAGATAGGCGGCCTGCGCGCCGGTGTTCCCGAGTTCGTCCAAGGCCCATCCCTGTCTGCCGGCTGGCAGCGGAATGACCTCATAGCCGCAGTGCCGCCACTGCTCACGCACCGGTGCATAACCGGGGGCCTCCACCGCAATCGGGCTCTTCGCGGTGAACAGCCTGGCCAGGATGCCCATGCTGTAACCGATCCCGGAGCCGATCACGATCTGCTCCGGGAGGCAGACTACACCGCGGGATGTGCGGAGGTAATCCGCCAGCACGCGGCGCAGCCCTTCTTCGCCCTGGGGATCGCCGTAGCGGCCGAGCTGCCCGGCGGCCGTCTCCGACGCCTGGTGCAGCATGCGCCGCCATATACGCAGCGGGAAGCTGTGCGGATCGACGGCGGAGGGCCGGAAGTCGATCCGGTGCTCCTGCAGGGCCGCCGCCGGCGGAGCAGGCGCCACGGCCGGTGCCGCCGGGTCTGCGGCCGAGCTGCGCGGCGGGATGCCCTTCGGGCGGACGGCGTATAATCCGGAGCGCGGCCGGCTTACGGCGTAGCCTTCGGCGACAAGCATCCCGTAGGCGGTCTCGACCGTGACCTTGCTGATATTGAGCTGCGCCCGCAGGGAACGGAGGGAGGGCAGGCGCGATCCGTCCGCAATCCGCCCGTCCCGGATGCCTTCACGGAGTTGTTCATACAGCTGCCTGTACAGCGGCAGTTCCTCCTGATTCGTCAGGCTGAGATCAAACAAGGCTGTCCCTCCATTCTGACCCTGTGATATGTATGCAAACTGGCCCTGTCATCCAGGTCAGTTTCAGTATAAGCTTCAGGGACAGAGTCCGGCAACCGTCCGAGTCAGGGGTGGAGCCGTACGAGTCAGAAACGGGGAGAAGCGATATGAATCATGCACGGAAGAGGGGCAGCGGAGCGGCTGCTCAGATCACACCGCAGGGCAAGCAGGCAGGAGCGGAGGCGTTCCGAACGGAGGCCTTGCCGGGGCCGGGGAAGCCCATCGCCGCGGAGAACGGCTCCAATCAGGGGACGCACGCTGCACCGGGAGCCGATGGGCGGCCCGGAGAACCGGTTGTGGATGGCCGGAGCGGGATGCGGCCGAGTCTGGGATTACCCCAGATCGTAGCCCTCTATCTCGGCTCGGTCATCGGCTCCGACATCCTGCTGATTCCCGGCCTGGCCGCGGAGCAGGCAGGACCTGCCTCGATCCTGGCCTGGCTGGCGATGTCAATCCTTGTCGTACCGATGGCCGTGACGATGGGCTGGCTGGCCGCCAGGCACCCGGGCCCCGGCGGCGTGTCCCACTTTGTCCGCCTGGCTTACGGGGCGCCTTACGGCAACCTTACGGGCTGGTTTTTCCTGCTCTCCGTCCCTCTCGGCGGACCGGTGCTTGCCGTGACCGGAGCCCGGTATCTGGCCGTGCTCCTGCACTGGAACGCAGAGCAGGTATACCTGACGGCGGCCGTGATCGTGCTGCTGCCGCTGCTGCTGAACGTCTACGGGCTGCATCTGGCCGGCCGGCTTCAGACGGTGGTCGTCGCGGTGATCCTGGGCGTCCTTGTGCTGTCGGTCACCGCTGCCGTCCCCCATGTCGACACAGCCCGTCTGACGCCCTTCATGCCTCACGGCCCGCTGAGCGTGGTGCAGGCGGCAGGGCTGATGTTCTGGTGCTTCATCGGCTGGGAAGCGGTGACCCACCTATCGGGCGAATTCGTCGATCCGCGGCGGAACGCGGTGCGCGGCATCCTGTGGAGCGCGGGAATCGTGGCTCTCGTCTACCTTGCCGTGGCCTTCACGACCGTGGCCACCGGCAGCTACGGCGGGGAGAACTCGGCGGCCTCCCTCAGCTTGATGGTCCAGCGCTCGCTGGGGGCAGCGGGAGGGTGGGCCGTCGTGGTGGCCGCTTTGTTCATCTGCCTCGCGGCGCACAACGCTTACTCCAGCGCCGCATCACGAACCGCCTATGCCCTGGCGCAGGAAGGGGCCGCGCCCAAGTGGCTCGGGGCCCTGCATCCCCGGTACGGCACGCCCGTCGGCGGGCTGCTCTTCATTGCGGCGGGCAGTATGGCCGCGCTGCTTCTGCTGTACAGCGAAGCCGTGTCGCTGGCGGAGCTGATCGCGCTGCCGAACGCCGCCTTCATCGCCACGTACATCGGCGGCTGTATGGCCGGCGTGCGGCTGCTCCGGGACGGCCGCTGGGGCCGCCGGTGCGCAGGGCTCTCGCTGGCGGCGGTGCTGGCCCTGTACCCGTTCCTCGGCTGGCCTGCGCTGTTTCCGGCCGGGGCGGCCGCGATTCTCTTTCTGCGGCAGGTCCGCCGGCGGAATGCCAATCAGGTGTGAAGGTAAGGGATGGAAGGGATGAACGCATGTGCGTATATGCAGGTGCGTTCTTTTTTTTGACGGAGGGGAACTGACGTTTCGGTGTGTGGATGCTATAATGGGGTGGCTATCGGTACATATTGATCTGATCAGAGAGGTTGCAAGGCATGCATCAACGGATAGATTTTTTCGCAAGCAAAAAAGAGGAGCTCGGGGTCTCCCTGAACGAGGTGCAGAAGCAGGCCGTCCGGGAGACGGAGGGGCCGCTCCTTCTGCTCGCTTCGCCGGGCTCCGGCAAGACGACGACGATCATCATGCGCATCGGCTATCTCATCGAACGGATGGGTGTCGAGCCTTCGAGAATCAAAGCGGTCACCTTCAGCCGGGCATCTGCGGCGGATATGAAGGAGCGCTTCGCGCGGTTTTTTCCGGGACTTGAGCCCGTCAAATTTTCGACGATCCACAGCCTGGCCTTTCAGGTGCTGAGGGAGCATTTTTACAAGACAAGAACGCCGTATCATCTGATCGAGGGCCAGGTGGAGCTTGAGGAAGAGACGGAAGGGGACGGCGCCCAGCCGGCGGATCAGCTTCCGCTGCACAAGAAGTTCATCCTGCGCCACCTGTTCAAGACGATCGCGGGGGAGAACATCACCGACGAGCAGATGGAGGAGCTGACGACCTATATCTCGCTGGTCAAGAACAAGATGATCCCGCCGGAGCGGTGGGATTCGGTGAAGACCGACGTTCCGCAGGCTCACCGCGTGCTGATCGCCTACGAGGAATACAAGCGCGCCGGCAGCGGCAAGGGGCTGCTCGTCGACTTCGACGACATGCTGACCATCGGCAATGAGATTCTGGAGCGGGACCGGGAGCTGCTGCGGCGCTACCAGCGAAGATACGATTATGTGCTCACCGACGAGAGCCAGGATACGTCCCTGGTGCAGCATGCGATCATCGAGAAGCTGGTGCGCGAGCACGGGAACCTGTGCGTGGTCGCCGACGACGACCAGTCGATCTACAGCTGGCGGGGAGCGGACCCGTCCTATCTCCTGAACTTCAAGGACGCTTACCCTGCGGCCCTCACGCTGTTCATGGAACAGAATTACCGGTCGAGCCGGGACATCGTCGACGTGGCGAACCGGTTCATCAAGCGCAACAAGAACCGCTATGAGAAGAACATGTTCACCCGCAACCCGCGCAGCGCCCCGGCACAGATCCGCTCCTTCGCGGATTACAAGAGCCAGGCGAAGTACCTGGTGGAGGAGATCCGGGGGATCGCTGAGCTGGGTGAGGTCGCAGTGCTGTACCGCAACAACTCGTCCTCGATCGCGTTGATCAACGAGTTCGACCGGGCTGGCATTCCCTTCTTCATGAAGGATACCGATAACCGGTTCTTTTCCCACTGGGTGGTGGAGGACGTCCTGAACTTCATGCGCATGTCGTTCACCGACAAGCGGGCCGACCTGCTCGAGACGATCCATACCAAATGCGCCGGCTACATCACCAAGGGACAGATGACGCAGCTCCTGGGGATCGGCAACCAGGAGTCCGTGTTCGACAACCTGCTGAAGCATGTTCCCCTGAAGGAGTATCAGGTGAAGCAGATCGAGCTCCTGAGGGATAACTTCCGGCGGATGCACGGCATGGCGCCGAAGGACGCAATCCGCCATATCCGCGGCAAGCTCGGCTACGAGAAGGCGCTCGACCGGCTGTGCGAGCGGCTCGGGTTCCGCAAGGAGCATCTGCTCGGGATTCTTAATACGCTGGAGGAGATCGCGGACACCCTGGCGACGATGGAGGAATTCGCCGCGCGGCTGAAGCATCTCGAAGGCGTCCTCAAGAGCTCGAAGCATAAGAAGGGGCAGAACGTCGTCACGTTCTCCACCCTGCACAGCGCAAAGGGACTCGAGTTCGAGCGGGTGTACATGATCGACCTGATCGACGGGATCATTCCTTCTTCGGACGACAAGCAGGGAGCGATGGCGGAAGAAGCCGCGCTGTCCATGGAGGAAGCGGTACGGCTCTTCTATGTCGGCATGACACGGGCGAAGCGGCACCTGGAGCTGCTCACCTACAAGATGCGGGACGGGGAAAAGGTGCAGGAATCACCGTTCGTAACCGACGTCCGGCAGCTTCTGAATCCCGGCAAGCCGGCGGTGCGGCCGGAGCCGGGAAGACCGGCAGCCGCGGTGACGTCCGGCCGCGTGCCGGCCGCTGCCCAAGCCGGCGCTGGCCGGGCGGCGGCTTCCGGCAAATCGGCGTCCCCCGCCCGCAAGAAGAACCCGAACGCGGTCCGCCAAGCTGCAGACCTGGCCGCAGGCCGGGATGTGCTGCATCCCGTCTTCGGCTCCGGCACGATCGTGAAGCTGGCGGGGGAGCGGATTCACATCCGCTTCGGCACGACCGACAAAGTGCTGTCGGTGGCGACCTGCCTGGAGATGGGTCTGCTTGAACTGGAGAAGTCCTGAATGAAGGTTCGGCCTTCCCGCTGCCCTTGGGCAGGGAAGGTAGTATGGGGCTCTTTTACCGACTTCCGTAAGGAAGCGGTAGAAGAGCCCTTTTTGCTTTTGGTTTAGGGTTTTGGTTGTGACTTGGCTTTTAAGGATATATGGTTTTGGCAGTGACCGGTTGTGCGAAGCCAAGCGGAAATGGGGTCTTCTATACCCAGCGAGGATATATGGTTTTGACAGTGACCTTTGTGCGAAGCACAACGGAACGCAAAACCATATATCCGAGCGTTCCGATAAAATTTATTGACTTAAATGGAAATTCGGATATCATAAAGAGTACAGACAAGGAACAGCGGATTTACTCATGCGAGGGGGACAAGTAAATGACGATGAAGAGAGTGGCGATCATCGGGGGAAGCCAAACGGGTACGTTCAAGAAACTGGGCGAGAAGCGCGGGCTGCTCGTGGAGCATCACAACGGGAAGACCGGCGGCGGCCCCGTCGACGAGTATTTCCAGCGGATCATTAATAAAGCCGACGTGATCATTGTCCTCCGCGGGGCGATCAAGCATACCTCCATGTGGGCGGTCCGGGAGCTGGCCGAGAAGAAAGGCAAGAAGATCGACTATCATGACGGCTTTGGCGCATCGGGCGCATTGGAGAAGGCGCTGCAGCTGGTGTAACCTCCAGCGGTTCTGTAGAGTCGGGAAAGCAGGTGAACCCCATACTTCAGCAAGGGGAAAGAGGATAGACCCCCATCCGTACCGGGTGAGGGTCTATTTGGCATGAAAACGGCTGTATTCCACCGGTCTAAGACTTCTTGAATCATCCAAGAAAGAGCGGATCAGGATAAGCCTCGCTCCCATAGGAAATCCTAGAAAGAAGAAAGTGAGGCATTCGGAAAACGGGGGGATTCATTCGTGATCAAGACAGTATGGCTGGGACTGCTGCTGGCCTTGAATCCGGCCGCGGACCAGACGGCTACACAGCCTGTGGATGTGGCGGATTACTATGGAACCAATCCGACGCTCGGGGATACGAGCTTCGCCAAGACGGTATCCCCCCATGCAGGCGTTCCGCAGTTCCGGGTTCAGGGCGCGAATCCACAGCAGCAGGCCGATCTGACGGACGGCCGCTGGGGAGACCCCGGGGATGTTCCGGTTTATCGGCCAGCCGTCGCCCCAGCTAATGAAAACCAAGGTTCCCATTGGCTGGGGCTCGCCGGCCTGCTGGGCCTGCTTGGACTCCGGCGCGGCAGGGCAAAGCGGCCGGCATCGCCAACGGAAGAGGGGTAAGCTGGCTTGTTCCGACCAAATAGATCCGCCCTGCCAGGTCAGCAGGGCGGATTTTTTGTTTGAAATATAAGAATATATATCCCATCAAGCCACAGAGCAACAACCCTTGAAGACGCGACCCAATCCAAACAGCCCTCGAGAGGGCCGGTCTGATCCTACTGCAGTTTCATCGTCAGTTCGTCCGAGAAGGAAACACAGTTCTTCCCGGCCCGCTTGGAACGGTACAGGCATTCGTCTGCGATTCTCAGGATCTGGCCCGCGTTCTCGTCCTGATCCGGATAGAATGCGGCGCCGATGCTGCAGCCGATGGAGATGCGGTTGTAATCGACAAGGAACGGCTTGTTGAGCAGGGCAATGATCTCCTCGGCCGCACGCTTCGTTTCCTCGAAAGCCGATTCCTTGGGGAAGCGCAGGATATGCAGGAACTCGTCCCCTCCGAGCCTTACCGTGATATTGCCTGCCTGTTGCAGGGAAATCAGCCGCTTGGCGACCTTCTGCAGCAGGATGTCCCCGGTATGGTGGCCCAGCGTGTCATTCACCTTTTTGAAGCCGTCCAGATCGAGGTACAGAAATGCGAGGGTCTCCGTCCTTGGTTCCACCTCTTCCAGTGTGGTCTCCAGGTAGCTCTCAAGGGCGACACGGTTCGGAAGACCCGTCAACGGGTCGAAGTGGGCGAGGTTCTTCATGTCGCCAAGCTCATTTTCCGTCCGTGCAAGGGACTCCACCAGGCTGCGCAGGGAGCGGGACAGGATGTACATCTCCCGGAATCCGCGGTTCTCCGGCAGCTCGGCGGCCTCACCGGTGCGCAGGCGGTCGGCCGCCTCGGTCAGGCTGTTGATCGGCCGCGTAATCCGTGCGGCCAGGAACCAGCCGATGACGGCGAAGAGCATGGCGGCCAGGGTGCCCGCCAGGGCAAAATCCGACCGGAGCCCGGCCACTCTCGCGAAGGCGGCCGACTCCGGCTGCCGGACGAGCACGGTCCAACCCAGCCCCTCATAGGACAGGTAGCCGTCCCCATAGGCATAGCCGGTCAGGTACGAGCGGCCATCCGGCCAGGCTGCGAGCTCCCAGCCGCTGCCGCCGGCCTGGGCTCGATTCACGCTGTCGATCTCCAGCGGCTTCCCGACCATGTCCTCAGGGCCGAGCAGCACGGTGTGATCCGTGCGGCTCACAATGAAGAGCTCGAGGTTCTCGCTGCGGTGCAGCTGCGGCTCGAGGATCGTCCGCTGCACCTCCCTGGACCATTCCCAGCTCATGTGGGCGGCGAGAACACCGATCGTACGGCCGCCGTGATCCTTGACGGGAAGGGAGATGTCGACGAACTGCAGCGGCTCTCCCGTCGGATTCGGCAGCAGTTTTGCGAGCAGTACGGCTTCATGCACATCTCCGATGAAGCGGCCTTTAATGCCTTCCTTGAATACGGGCCGGGAGGCGATATTGGTGCCGACGAGAATGCCGTCCGTTGCCGCGAGCACCTGGCCCTCGGTATTCATAAAGCCGACCCACGAAAAGGAGGGAAAGCTGGTCTGGAGCTGGTCCAGCGCCGTCTGGACGCCGGGGATGTCCCCGCCCTGCTTGAAGATGTCCAGCGTGGTGAGAATCTCCATCTCGCCGGCTCTCGACCACATGAAATTGTCCAGCTTGTCGGACATCTGATAAGCGGTGCCGGCCAGCGAATGGCCGATCTCCTTCTTGATTTCATTTGTGGAATGCCGGGTGAAGAGGACTCCGAGCAAGCTGGTCAGCAGGATGACAATGCCTGTAATAGTCAGGATGAGCAGGGTGCGAAGTTTGATCATGAAGACCTCCGTAAAAAGATGCTGTTGCGCTCCCGGCCCGCTTACCGGATACCGAAGAGCAATCTATACTTAATTTATCGTTGTTTGCCTTCCCGAAGATTAGCGAATCAGAGGCCGCTTGCACCGGGTAATAGAGAGTAACAACCGCAGCGGGAAAGGGGGCAATCGCATGTGCGGACGGTTTACACTGACCGTCTCCCCGGAAGCGATTCTGGAGCAGTTTGACCTGCCGGGGGGACTCGAGGAGTATCATCCGAGGTATAATGTGGCGCCCGGCCAGCAGGTGTGGGCGATTGTGCACGACGGGGAAGCGAAAAGGATCAGGCAGCTCCACTGGGGACTGGTCCCGTTCTGGGCGAAGGACCCGAAGATCGGGTACCGTACGTTCAATGCCAGGTCGGAGACCGCAGCCAAGAAGGCGGCCTTCCGGGAGCCCATGAAGCATTCGCGCTGTCTGATCGTCGCCGACGGGTTCCTCGAGTGGCGGGTGCGGAGCGGGAAGGCGAAGCAGCCGGTGCGTTTCAGGCTGAAGAGCCGGGAGGTCTACGGCTTCGCCGGCCTGTGGGAGACCTGGAGAGGGAAGGATGGAACGGAGATGGCCACCTGCACGATTCTCACGACGCAGCCCAATGAGATCGTGAGGGAGGTGCACGACCGGATGCCGGTCATTCTTCCGCGCGAAGCGGAACGGCTGTGGCTCGACCCGGGCGTGGAGGATCCGGGGCATCTGCAGGGACTGCTGCAGCCTTACCCGGCGGATGAGATGTATGCCTATGAGGTGTCGCCGCTCATCGGCAACGTAAGGAACGACTCGGCGGAGCTTCTCGAAGAGCTTAATTCGAAGTAAATACCAACAGCGGAAATACGGCATCCCCCTTCACAATCTGTAATATTTTGTCGATAAATAACTTCAAAAGGGGGGAAGGGCATGCGGCCGTTGGTAAACGATATCGAGCTGTGTACGGCTCTTGTGTATCAAACAGAGATTCTGGTGTTTGCCGGCAGGGAATGGGTTCACCGGGGGAAGATCCTGGCGTTCACCGAGCATTCGGTGCAGATCGGAGAACGACGCTTCGATCGGGCCGGTTGTTCCTTCTGGATGCCACAAGAGACGGAAGAGGAAGAAGTCATCGCCGTTTGCGGGTAAGACCGCAGGCGGCGTTTTTTCTTATGTCCGCCTTTCCGTGGGTAATAGAAGAGGATACCGAAAATGGGATCCGTTACAGACGGGAGAGGAGAGTGCAGCATGTCCGCCAAAACAGACAAAGACCGCAGTTCGGCAGGCCGGGCCGAGGAGGCCGCCGTATCGCTCGGGCGGTTCCTGTTCGACAGCCTGAAGCGTGAGGGCGTCACCGAAATATTCGGTGTACCGGGCGACTACAACTTCACCTTGCTCGACGAGCTGGAGCGATGCGAGGGGATGCGCTTCATCGGCGGGCGCAATGAGCTTAACGCCGGTTATGCGGCAGACAGCTATGCGAGGCTCCGAGGCCTCGGCGCCCTGATCACCACGTTCGGCGTCGGCGAGATGAGCGCCGCGAACGCCGTGGCGGGAGCGTACAGCGAAAGCGTGCCCCTGGTGCATATCGTCGGTACGCCGAAATCGGCAGCCCAGCGGGAACGCCGCCTCATGCACCATTCGCTGCTGGACGGCGATTACGAAGTGTTTCGCCGGGCGTACGGGGAGATCACGGCCTATACGGCGGTGCTGACGCCGGAGAATGCGGCGGCCGAAATACCGAAGGCCATCCGGACCGCCAAGGAGAAGAAGAAGCCGGTCTACCTGGCCGTCGCCATCGATCTTGTGGACCGGCCGGTGGTGGTGCAGGCCCATGGGGAGCCGGAGCCGAAGCTTCAGCGCCGGACGGACCCTGCCGTGCTTGAGGCTGCATCGGCTCATGCAAAGCGCTTGCTGGGTGCAGCCGGCCGGGCGGTGATCCTGTCCGATCTGCCGGTGCAGCGGTTCGGTCTGGGGGAGCCGGTGCAGCGCCTGGCGGAAGCCCTGAACGTCCCGGCCGCTTCGACGATGCTCGGCAAGGGATCGTTCGACGAAGGGCATCCGAATTATATCGGCGTATATGGAGGCGAGTTCGGCAGCGAAGACGTACGCAGCATCGTGGAAGAGGCCGGCTGCCTGATTGCCGTGGGGCTCGTCCGGTCGGACGGCAATCTTGCGAACTTCACCGCGAAGCTGGACACGGCGCAGCTGATCGAGATTCAGCCGGATTCGGTCCGGATCGGCGAAGCGCTCTACCCGGGGATCCGGGCTGAAGAGATGCTTCGGGCGCTGGAGGAGTCGGGCTTCCGGGGCGGGGAGCTGCCGAGGGTCCGGCATCCGTACGATGAACCTGCTGGAGGCCCGGGGGACGCCGTTACGGCGAAGACGTATCTTCCCCGGTTTCAGCGGATGCTGAAAGAGGGGGACGTTGTCGTCGTTGAGACGGGCACGCTCGCCTACGGCATGTCGGAGGTCCGGCTGCCGAAGGGGGCGGCCTACATTCACCAGGGCGCCTGGCAGAGCATCGGGTATGCGCTGCCGGCCGCTTTCGGTGCCGCGGTCGCTGACCCGCAGCGGCGGATCGTGCTGTTCACCGGCGACGGGGCTCTGCAGCTGACGGTGCAGGAGATCAGCTCGATGCTGGCCTGCGGCGGCCGACTGATCCTGTTCGTGCTGAACAACCGGGGCTACACGATCGAGAAGTACCTGAATGTCCGAACGGAGAGGCAGCCTTACAACGACATTCCGGAGTGGTCGTATACGCGGCTGGCCGAGGCGTTCGGCGGGGAGGCGTATACGGCCCGGGTCCGGACCAACGGGGAGCTGGATGCGGCGATGGCCGAAGCCGAGGCGCAGTGCGGCCGGCGGCTGTGCCTGATCGAACTCGTGCCGGAAGACCCTATGGACGCTCCCCCTTACCTGAAGCGCAAGAGGAGCTATCTGGAGGCGCAGGAAGCGCAGAGGGCGAAAGGGTAACAAATCGATATCAGTCAAAGTTTCCATATCGCTGGAAGGTGTTCCTTTGGTAGCATGGAAGCGATGCATTCCGAGTGTTCTGATCAAAGGAGACGTGTGCCATGAGTTCAAGCGGTATCATTGACATGGACGGCTTCCCGCTGGCGTACCGGATCGAGGGGGAAGGCCCCCCGGTCCTGATCGTCGGCAGCGAAACCTATTACCCGAGGCTGTTTTCGCAGGAGCTCCGAAAGAAGCTTCAGCTGATTTTTGTCGACCACCGCGCCTTCGTCAAGCCCTCCCGCAGCATCAAGCCGGAGGATTACACGCTGGAGCGGATTGTGCAGGATATGGAGGTGATCCGGACGACGCTGAAGCTCGGGCGCGTCACGGTGCTCGGCCATTCCGGCAGTGCCTTCATCGCGCTCGAGTATGCCAGGACCTATCCGGGGCATACCGCCACGGCGGTTCTGCTGAACTCGGCTCCGACGAACAGCGCGGAGCGCCAGCAGGGCAGCCTCAGGCATTTTGACGAGACGGCTTCCCCGGAGCGCAAAGCGAAGTTCGAGCGGGATATCGCCCTTCTTCCGGGGGATATTGAACGGGAGCCCGAACGGCGGTTCGCCCACGCATGCATCCGGATGGCCGCGCACAGCTTCTATGATCCGGGGGTGGATGCCGCCCCGATGTGGGCGGGCGTGTACACGAATATGGAGATCATCGATCATCTGTGGGGCCGGGTGTTCGCGGAGATCGATATGCTGGAGCGTCTGCATGAGGTGAAGGCCCCCGTCTGGATCGGTCTCGGCCGATACGATTACCTGGTCTCTCCGGTTTCGCTGTGGGATGGCATCGAGGAGCGCTGCTCCCATGTCAAAGTAACGGTGTTCGAGCACAGCGGCCATAATCCGATGTGGGAGGAGCCCGAAGTATTCGACCGGATGCTGACCGAGTGGGTGGATGGGAAGGAGTAGCATTCCAGCTTGATTTGAGCGCTTCCGCAGGAGGCGCTTTTTTTCTTTGGGGCATGGTATAATCAGGAAAAAAAGGCTTGGGAGGCGGCGGGATGCAGGCGGTATTCCATGAACGGGCTGTGCGGGTAGAGGAAGCCGAGATCCGGGCGGTGGCTTCGCGGCTCACGGCGATAGGAGAGCAGGAAGGGAATCCACACGGCGTCCAGGTTCGCCGTTTCGGCCGGGTGCATGCGTTTCTCGTCAAGGGAATCCCGGACCTTTATTTCAATTCGGTCAGGGGCCTCGGACTGGAGGAAGGAAGCGAGGAGCGGATCGATGAGATCCTGGACTTCTATGCGTGAGCATGGGGCGTCCTGCCGGTTCGACATCGTGCCCTTCGGGGCGCAGCCGGAGCTGCTGAGGAAGCTGGCGGAGCGCGGATACGGGCAGTACGGATTCCATACGGCCCTCTACGGCGCTGTTCCGGAGTTAGGCCTGCCCACGGACCCGCGGGACGGCCAAGTCATCGTCCGGCCGCTGCGCGAAGACGAGTTCGACCTGTACGCCGAGATCTACGCGGCTTCCTTCGGCATGCCGGCCTTCCTGCAGCCGGCCGTTGCCGCCAACAATCGCGTGCTGCACGGCCGCGCCGGGTGGCGTTTCTATCTCGCGCTGTACGGGGATGAGCCGGCCGCCATCGGTGGGCTCCATCTGGAGGACGGCATTCTGTGCGATTCTGACGATGGTGAAGCGGCTGGAGGAGGCGGCCCGGTCGGCGTGCGGTCTGCTTGTCGGACAAGCCGCCTTCGGCTCGGCCAGCCAGGCGAATATGGAGCGGATCGGCATGAAGGTCGCCTACACGAAATCGTTGTGGCGAAAGATCGATACCGGCAGGGGATGAGAGGGGAAGCCGCAGGCATGCGGCTTTTGGAAGGATGAGCCGTCAGCCCGGCCGCCGGCTCTGACGGCCGGGGGGATGTCGACGGGGACAGGGGGAGTGATCATGTCCTGGTCTCCCATGCCTTCGGGCGGCCAAGGGCGATGCCCGATCCAGCTGGAGGTGAAGCGGTTAACTTTTTTAGTTTCAGGGGAAGAAGCAATTGACTGCAACCGCTTGCGTAACATACACTAGGGGCATTTGAACACACCTGAGGAGCCTATATCATGAATACCGAATCACTGCCTACCTGGAAAAAACTAAGCCTGTTCGCCGTCACCTGGCCGATCTTCGTCGACTCCGTCCTGCGGATGATGCTCGGCACCGCGGATGTGTATATGCTCAGCCGGATCTCGGATGGGGTCACCGGAGCCGTCGGTCTCGCCAATGAAATCATCGTATTCTGTATTCTGATGTTCGGCTTTGTCGGGATCGGCACCAGTGTCGCCGTCGCCCAGTTCCTGGGTGCCGGGAGAGCCAGGGAAGCGAGCCGCATCTCGGCGCTGGCGATCACGGTCAACTTCATCTTCGGCCTGATCGTGAGCCTGACCCTGGTGGTCTTCGGCGAGGGGATCATGCGTCTGATGAATCTGCCGCCGGAGCAGACGGCCATCGCCAAGCAGTACTTGACGATCATCGGCTCCTTCATCTGGATCGAAGCCCTGTCGTACGCGATCTCCTCGATTATCCGGTCCAACGGCCAGACGAGGGATGTCATGTTCGTCACCCTCGGCGTGAACCTGATCCATGTCGCCGGCAATTACCTGCTGATCTTCGGCCACTTCGGATTTCCGGAGCTGGGGGTCACGGGAGCAGCCGTCTCGACGGCCGCCAGCCGGCTCATCGGTCTGGTGGTCCTGATCGTGATCCTGTACCGCCGCATCCCGTATCCGATCCGGCTGAAGGATTACATCACGTGGAACAGCACCTACCTGAAGCAGATCCTCTCGATCGGCCTGCCTTCCGCAGGGGAGCACCTGTCCTGGCAGTCCCAGCATATGATGATCGTCAGCTTCATTAATATCATCGGCACCGCCGCATTAAGCACCCATGTGTACGTTATGAACGTGTCCAACTATTTCATGGCGCTCGGTATGGCCATCGGGATGGGCACGGAGATTATCATCGGCCATATGATCGGGGCGGGGGAGACGAAGGCGGCCTATCACAAGCTGCTGCGAAGCCTGCGGTTCTGCTTCCTGCTGACCGCCGCCGTCGTAGGGTTCGCCTCCCTGTTCCGTGAGCAGCTCATGGGACTGTTCACCACGAATGCGGACATTATCGCCATGGGCTCGGGCATTCTCCTGCTCTCGGTCATTCTGGAGCCGGGCCGCACCTTCAACCTGGTGGTCATCAACTCGCTTCGCGCGGCGGGAGACGCCCGGTTCCCGGTTATGATGGGCGTACTCTCCATGTGGGGCGTCGCCGTGCCGCTGGCTTACCTGCTCGGGATCAAGCTCGGCATGGGCCTGCTGGGCGTCTGGATCGCCTTCACGGCGGACGAATGGCTGCGCGGCCTGATCATGCTCCTCCGCTGGAGAAGCCGGGCCTGGGAGAGCAAAGCTCTCGTGCAGCCCGCCGGTACGGCTCCCGCCGCTGCCGGGCAGGGCGCCTGATTCTTGAAGCACCACCCAAGGGCCGCTGGATTTCAGCGGTCTTTTTGCTTTTCTGCGGGGGCGCCGCTGCAGCCCAGTTGGGGTGCAGCACAGGCTGCGGTGTCAGCGCCGTACCCCCGAGTTGATTTCAAGGAACAAATTGCCTATAGTCGAGCATAGAACGAAGCGTCAAGCAGATGACGCGAACAGAATCTGACGATAGGAAGGGGGCGGCCGGACCATGCGTATTCAAGTGGAACTGTCGGTGGCGGGCCAGCCGGTGAAGACCGAAGAGCTCGTGATCGAGGAGACGAAGCTCGGCGAGCTCACGGACGAAGAGATTGAGCAGGCGATTGAGATCAAGATCCGCAGCTGGGCGGACCGGATGATCAGCATCGCCTGGGAAGTGGTGGACGAAGAGGGGGAATGAGCACCTTATAGTAGGAGAGCGAGACGAGACCCGACGATGGAGGAATGCGTACCGGAGCGGGCGCCTGGAATCCTGTGCGGGGGTGCCGGGGACCCGGGTCCTGTAAGGTGCCCGCCTCCGGTCCTATAGCATGCCGTCCGGCTTAAGGGTGGAGCACCGCTGCGCAGCAGATCCATTTCTCCCGCAAGGGGGAGAACCGCCCTCGCAGGATGGCCTTCCTTGGCTGTCCCGAACATCCTCTCTGATTCAGCGCGATCCCGTCATGGTAATGTAGGGGAAGGAAGTGCTTGAACAGGGGGGATGCCCATGTGGTACAGAGAGAATTTTTTTAAATATACGGTAGGGGCCATCCTGGTGCTCCTGGTTATTTTTCTGCTCGGCAAAATCGGTTATTTCTTCGCCCCGTTCCGGCAGATGTTCTCCGCGTTGTTCTTCCCGCTGCTGATCTCCGGTTTCCTATTCTATCTGCTCCGTCCCTTCGTGGATTACCTGGAGGGGAAGCGGCTGCCGCGCACGATGGCGATTCTTTTTATCTTTGCGATTCTGACGATGGTGATGTCCACGGCGGGCAGCTACCTCAGCACGACGATTCAGCAGCAGTTCGCCGACTTGGCGACCAATCTGCAGGAGAGCATTCAGGACGCGACGGAGAAGACGGATGACCTGCTGCAGGAGAACAATACGTTCTTCTCCATCCACGACATTGAACAGCGGGTCAGCGCGACGCTGCGTTCCCTGATCGAGTGGGCGCAGAACAATGTCGGGGGGATTGTCTCGGCTTTCGCCAGCGCGGCGACGACCTTGACGCTCGTTCCATTCATTCTTTTCTACTTTCTGAAGGACAGCACCAGCTTCCATACCCGCGTGGTCCGGCCTTTTCCCGACGAATACAAGAGCGAGCTGAGCAAAATGCTGCTCGAGATGGATTTCACCATCTCGGCGTATGTGAAGGGCCAGGCGCTGGTGGCCGCCTTCGTGGGCGTGTTCATCTACCTCGGCTATCTGCTCATTGGGCTTGATTTTGCCTTCATCCTGGCGCTGTTCGCCATGTTCACGAATGTCGTGCCCTTCCTCGGGCCTTTCATTGGAGCGATTCCCGCGCTGTTCATCGCCCTCACGGTCAGTCCCGTCATGGCGCTCAAGGCGGCGCTCGTCACCCTCGTGGTCCAGCAGATCGAAGGCAATGTGCTCCAGCCCAAGATCATGGGGGACAAGCTCGACATTCATCCGTTAACCGTCATCCTTCTCGTGGTCGCCGCGGGGTCCATCTCGGGCTTCGTCGGCCTGCTGATCGCTGTGCCCGTCTATGCCGTGGGTAAGATCATTCTGTTCAAAAGCTACCGCATCTACAAGTTCCACCATGCGAATCAGCTTGAGAAGCGGGAGCGGATGCTGCCATAGGCAGGGGACGCCGGAATCAGGAACAACGGAAAGACCTCCGGGATGCTCTTCGGAGGTCTTTGACTGCTGGACTCACGGATTGCGGAAGCCCACCTGCAAGGGCGCGGTATGGATGCGTCTGGACTCATCCGCCCCCCACATCCAGAGGCTTCCATCTTTTTTGACGACAATATCCACGGAATCGCCTCCGTGTTCTCCGTGTACAATGACGGAGGATGCATCGGATAACCCCTCGATCGGAGAAAGCTCATGATACACCTTGGGCTGCAGCTCACCAAGCGCGCTGGGGTTGTGACTGAAGTAGCCCCATGCCCATACGGTGCCGTCCTTCTTGATGAATAGCGCATGCTCGCCGCCGGCAGCGAAGTCGGCCACGTCATCCAAGCCGCTCACTTGGAAGGGCTCGGCAGCCGGAGCCATCACATCATGATCAGGCTTGGCCAACACGCCGTCTCCCCACAGCCATACGCGCCCATCCCGTATTAATGCCGAATCTTTACTCAGCTTGACGATTCCGTTCATTCCTTTGACCGGTTCCGGAGAAGCCGTACGAAGCGTCGTGTACATCGAGGATTTGGACTCGCGATAAGTATACGGAATTTGCGACACGGTTCCATCCTCTTTCAGAAATGTAATGGCGGTCGAACCGAACGACAGGTCCTTGATCTTCTTCAGGGCCGGTAGATGTACAGGCATAATCCCCATGTGTTCCACGGTCTGACCGCGATCGACATGGAATCCGATCTCGAATACCCACACGTCCCCCTTCTTATCCATCGCCAATCCCAAGGTTCCGCCCAGCACCACCTTGACGATGCCTTCAAGCTTCGGCAGACGCTCTCCAATTTGGACGGATACGTGATCGTTGACACTGGCCGGCGTGATCCTGTTGATCGTCCATACGCTCCCGTCCTCCCGCAGGGCAACGGCAACTCCGCCGTTGGATGCTACACTGGACACCCGATCCAGGCCCTTGCCTCGAATGAGAACGGTTGGATGGAATCCGTCCTTGACCGAGATCGTGTTGAGAGCTTTGGCCCAAACCTGTCCCTGATCGTCGAGTGCCATGGGAAAGGCCGGGTCTACAACCTGCTCGATCTTCGGGAGGGGCTTAGCGGAGCTGACGCCAGCTTGACTCGCGGCAGAAGCCGCGGTTGGCAGCGTAAGCAGGGCAGAAGCACAAAGGATGATGGCCCAGCGGCTCCCCCCTTTTGACAATCGGTTCATGAGTTTCCCTCCATAACGGATAATATTACAATAAATTCCATATCTTCATCCTCCAAACGCAAAGTACGTGCAAAAGGTTTCAAAATACGATAAAAAAATCCCTTCCTGGTGGAAAGGGAGTTCTGCTTGCCATCGGGTTGTGGAGCTTACCCCCATGTTCGGCCAAGACGGGAGAACACATAGTACCAGCTTGCGTTGACGGCGCCGGCCATAGAAAGGAATGCTCCTTGCCGGCTGAGCAGGGTTCTGTGTGGATCTCCGATCGTCAGGAAGCAATGGATTGCGGCCATGACGAGGAAGCCCGTGAGTCCATGAAGCGCCAGTGTCCGAGCGAAAGAATCATGCCGCCGGGCGGCCAGGCTCTGAATTGCGGCGGAGCCGGGGACCCCGATGAAGAGCACGCCCAGAGAAAAAAAGAAAGCGAGGGGCCAAACGGAGGAGAAAGGCTGCTGCTCGGGACCCATGGCAGCGGCTGCCGCGACCACGACGGTGACGGAGCTTGCCAGAGCAGAGAGAAGTGCAGCAGTGAAAGTGAGGAGGGCGCGAAGGATGACACGCATGGACAATCACCTGCCTTTCGGTAAGGCTGACGCTTCAGCAGATTCGTACCGTGTCAACGGGACGTGGATTAGAGGTCGAATCCCCCGTCTACCGCAATCTTACTCCCCGGCCGTGCCGGATTTGATCACGAGGGTCAGATACCTTGGCAGATCGTAGGCGTAGAAAGGGGACTCGAACGGCCCGAGATTCCGGCAGCGGATCCCAAGGGAGTCCAGAATCCGGTGCTGGTGAGCCTGCTCCTCCTCCCCTTTGTTGGTGATGATCAGAACGCCGGGCGACTCCAGCCGGTTGTAGGCGTGCTCGAACAACCGGGCAGGATGGAAGCTCTCGAGCGGAAGCCCCCAATGCAGCAGCGGATCCTCCGTGACGAACGGGAGGAAGAAGGTGCACACATTGAACGGTTCACGGTACTCGAGGAAATCCATGGGCAGATATGAGGCGCAGGGAGAAGCCAGCTCCCGCAGATAAGCCTGGGCATAGTCATAGGCGGTGGAGCCTGTTTGGTACCGGCGGTAAGCGTCGAATTCCACCCCATGCAGCCGATCCAGGGGAGCAAGGGTCCGGTAGTAATGAAATAGGGCGGGCAGATAGTAAAAGGTCCGGCTTCCGACATCCACCGCACGAATCCGCTCCAATCCGAGAGGCGCGAGGTGGGGGCGGCAGGTTTGGAGCAGCTCGAGAAAGTACAGATTCAGGCGGTAGTCGAGCAGACCGAGCTGCTTATGCCAACCGGCGAAATCGTACCGCTCCCTGTACTCCAGCTCCCTGCGCCGGACCGAAGGATCGGGGAAGAGGTCTTCCTTGGAGGCGGCCTTGAGGCGGACGGGGCCCAGGCTGAAGCTGAGCCTGCTGCGCACCGTGAAGCGGGCTTTATTGAGCAGACTGCGCAGCCGTTTGTCGAGCGTTCCCATCGGCGTTCCCCCTCTGTGAACCTGGATGATGTCCCCGAATGATGTGCCGGAATGATGAAATAGACTTCAGCCTAGATAGTGTTGGATGCTGCAGGAAATTTATGCAAAAATAGAGTACGATAAAGATCGCAGGAAAAACTACCCGTGAAAGGCAGGGGATGAAACGTATGGATCAAACCGTCCCGTCCGTGGTCACTTTTTTCATGTTCTCTGGCCAAGCTGAAGAGGCAATGCGCTTCTACACATCGCTGTTCGAAGGATCCTCCATCGGGCAGGTTCACTATCAGGAGAACGGACAGGTTCTGCATGCCGTCTTCACCGTCAAGGGACAAACCTTCAACTGTATTGACAACAGTACGACAGCTGAGCATGCCTTCACTCCGGCGATGTCCCTCTTCGTTACCTGCAGCTCCAGCGAGGAGATCGAGCATGCTTACGAAGAGCTCTCCCGGGACGGCCAGGTGCTGATGCCGCTCGGCGCTCTGCCGCCGTTCAGTGAGAAGTTCGGCTGTGTGCAGGACCGCTTCGGCGTATCCTGGCAGCTGAGTCTGCCGAAGAGCGGCTAGCGGCGGTCCGTCGTTTCGGTGCGGCCTGCACATTCCACACCTCGCTTCGAGGTGTTTTTTTTATATCTGTTTTCTTCCCGGGAGCACCGTCCAGTTCAGCGCGGAATTTCACACGGTCATGGTTTGGAATCAGAATTTTTTTGGCGGGGCGGCCGCTGTTGTCCCTTACCGAATCTCTAGCACTCTCATAAGATACCTCTGAGTACAAGTAGATTCGACAGGAGCTGAGAGGATGAGCAAGCGAGCGGCGCGGCGTCCCGGAGGCGGACCGGCGATCGACGTCCTGATTCCCGCCATAGAGAAAGACCTGCATACCCTTCCGTATGTCATTGACAGCATCCGAGCGTTTGTCCGGCATCCCATCGGCCGGATCTATGTCGTGTCACCGGACAGCCGGCGGATCCGTGCCTTATGCGCGAAGAAAAACTGCACCTTCGTCCTGGAGACCCGGCTGCTGCCGCTGACCAAGAGCCGGATCCGGTACCGTTCCCGCACGTGGGACCGTTCGGGCTGGCTCTACCAGCAGCTGCTCAAGCTGAGCGGGGACCGGGTGTGCCGGCGCAGCTTCCTGGTCGTCGACGCGGACACGGTCTTCATCCGTCCGCACCGCTTCCGGATCGGAGGCCGGCCGGTGTTTTACTGCCGGAACTGGAGCCAGCCGGAATACTTCCGCACCTACCGGAAGCTGATGGGCCGCAGGAAGACGGCTCCGCGTTCCTTTGTTACGCACTACATGCTGTTCGAGCGCTCCAAGCTGAGAAGCCTCAAGAAGACGATGGAGAAGAGACACGGACGTCCCTGGTACAAGGCGATTCTGAAGAGCATCGACCGCAGGAAGCAGTTCGGCTTCTCCGAGTTCGAGACGTACGGCAACTACGTCTATGCCCACAGGTCCAAGAGCTGCATTCTGCGCAGTGCCCGCAACAAGGCGCTGTCTTCGCATCCATCGCGCCTGACCGGTACCCGTGTACGTCGTCTCTCCAAGGCGTACCGGACCGTATCTTTCCACCAGCGGAGCGTCTACAAGCGGGGCGTGAAGGCGCGCAGGAGGTAGCGGACCTCTGGAAGAGGCATTCTCTTCTCCAGGGGGCTGCGTCAGCCGTGATGGAATGTCTGGAACAGGGGGACGCGGACAAAGAACAAGAAGCAGACCGGCCGGTGGGCCGCCTGCTTCTTGCTGTGTCCGCCAGTCTTCGGCCGGGAATAAAGACACTGCCGGCCCGGGGGATGAAGCTGCTACAATGACTTGTCGTCCACACCGTCCAGCCAGACTTGGATCTGCCCGATCACGGAAGAGACGACCTGCGGGTCGAAGGGCGATCCAAGTCCCGCATCCGTCACGAGCTCCGTGAAGGGGAGGCTGCCGCCGAGCTTGCACAGCCGGTTGTAGCTTTCCCAGGCTTCCGCCGGGCGCTCGGTATGCAGCTGCCAAAACTGGAAGGCGCAGAGCTGGGCCAGCGTGTAATCAATGTAGTAGAAGGGCGTATGAAAAATATGGCCCTGCTTCTGCCAGAAGCCTCCGCGCTCGAGGTACTCGTTGTCGTCGTAGTCACGGTGGGGCAGATAGCGGCGTTCGATCTCCCTCCAGGCCGCTTTGCGCTGATCCGCCGAGGCTTCCGGATGGGCGTAGATCCAATGCTGGTACTCGTCGACCGCGCAGCCGTACGGAATGAAGGTGAGGGAGCTGACGAGGTTGGAGAACCGGTATTTGTCCGCATCCTCGCGGAAGAAGAGCTCCATCCAAGGGTAGGTGATAAATTCCATGCTCATCGAATGGATCTCGGCCGCATCCATCGTCGGCCAGTGGTATTCCGGCACTTCCAGCCTGCCGCTGCAGTAGACCTGGTAAGCATGGCCGGCTTCGTGGGTCAGCACCTGGATGTCTCCGGCCGTGCCGTTGCAGTTCGCGTAGATGAAAGGCGACCTGAAGTCCGGCAGGTACGTACAATAGCCGCCGGCCGCTTTGCCGGGACGGCTGTACAGGTCCAGCAGCCCGCGCTCCGCCATGAACGAGAAGAAGGCTCCCGTCTCGGGCGACAGCTCCCCGTACATCTGCTCCGCCTGCTTCACCAGCCAAGCCGGCTCTCCCTTCGGTTTGGCATTCCCGGAAGGGAAGAGGAAGCCCTCGTCATAGTAATACAGCCGGTCCACGCCGATTCTCGACCTCTGGCGTTCCTTCAGACGGCTGGCCAGCGGAACGATCGCATTCAGCACGCCTTCCCGGAAGCGGGCGACCATGGTCTCGTCATAATCGGTACGGCCGAGGCGGGCGTAGGCCAGGGGCGTGAAGCTGGGGAACCCGAGCTTCCGGGCCAGTCCGGTTCTTACCTGTACCAGCTTATCGTACAGTTCGTCGAACCGCTCCTCATTCGCGCTGAAGAACGTGTACCCCGCGGCACTGGCTCTGCGCCTGATTTCGCGGTCCGGAGACTGGAGGTACGGACCGAGCTCGGGCAGCGTCAGCTCGCGGCCGTCGAA
The DNA here is from genome assembly GCF_000250655.1 of Paenibacillus mucilaginosus 3016. Classification (NCBI taxonomy): domain Bacteria; kingdom Bacillati; phylum Bacillota; class Bacilli; order Caryophanales; family Paenibacillaceae; genus Paenibacillus; species Paenibacillus mucilaginosus. The sequence goes on along the minus strand of NC_016935.1, from coordinate 5,534,082 downwards.
GGAGACGATCGCGGAGGCGACCAGCTGCGTATACTCGCTGACGAGTTTATTCTCCTGCTGGAGATCTTCGACCACCTCGGGGCTGAACGTCTTCAGCGAGGTCTCCGCCAGGGCGAACAGCTGTCTGCCGAAGCGGGATTCCAGCTCCCTGCGGAACGGGGAGGCGGCCAGCGCTTCATAGAAAGGATTGACCAGGCTTTGGAAGGCGGGGCGTGCCTCATCGATAAAATCCTGCTCCTGTTTGTAAAAGTCATCCTTCGTATCCATCGTATGCCGGATGTACGCCAGGTTGGCGGCCGTCTCAAACCCCGAGCGCAGGCCGTTGATCGCCTGGAGGGCGTGTGCCTGCTCCTCCGCGGAGCCCGCGCTGCGGAAGTCTTCCAAATGACGCCCGAATTCCTGTTCCATGGCTTGGAGGTCCGGTCTTTGGTATGCATACTCGGCAAATTGCAGCATGGGCATCATCCTATCGGTTAGAATGGCTTGCCCCAAAATTATACAACAATTGGAAAGGGGAGTGGTCAACGAATTTTGCTGTTTCCGATTCAAGAAAATTATGGTAGTATGTAAATAAATGCGAACTTTTGTTCTGATATTATGCGAAACCATTCGAAATCAAGGAGGGATGGAAGGATGCCGGTCCACTGTTCCGAAATGGACGAAGTCATCTCCTTTATCCATCAGCATATGGATGAACCGCTGCCCCTGGAGCGGCTTGCGAAGCAGGCGGCATACAGCCCCTATCACTTCACCCGGCTGTTCAAGGAGAAGACCGGGCTGCCGCCGCTGTATTATGTATCCTCGCTGAGGCTTCAGAAGGCGAAGGACCTGCTGCTGCGCACGAGCTGGAGCGTAAGGGATATCGGTCTTGAGATCGGCCAGCAGAGCCTCGGGACCTTCACGACCCGGTTCACCGAGCGTGTAGGAATGACGCCTACCGAGTTCCGGGGCTCCGTGCAGCAGACGAACCACCATCTGCAGGAGCTGCGTTCACTCCAGGATTGGCGTACACCAAGAACGGTAAGCGCTTCATTTGACCGGATCGAAGGGACGGTGGGGGCGGAGGTCCCGTTCGAAGGGGTGATCCTGGTCGGGCTGTTCGCCAAGCCGATTCCCGAAGGCATTCCGATGTACGGGACCGTGCTTTCCTCGCTCGGCAGCTTTTCTTTTACCGGAGTGAAGCCCGGCACGTACTATCTCATGGCCACCTCCGTCTCCTGGAGCATGCAGGCCATGGACGTGCTGCTGCCGCAGTCCACGCTGCGCACCCGGTCGAAGACCCCGATCACGGTCGAACCCTTCACGGTGGTCCCGCATCAGGAGGTCATGCTCCACCCGCCGCGTCTCGACGATCCGCCCATACTGATCTCTCTGCCGCTGCTGATGAACCGGTTTCTGCACGGGATGCTGCGGGACTCGGCGGGGAGAGGCAGATAGCTGACGTTCGTGTGGGGAATACGGGCATACTTCTATGATGATTACATACGGCAGCTTGCTGCGCGGCTGCGACTCGACGACCGGGGGGGCGTACGTTTTTCGACGGTATGGCTCCCGGTTCCCTGCTCTCCATAGGGCTGCCGGTACACACTGGCGGCTTTGTTGGGGAGCGGATCAAAAACATACAAAAAAGATGAAAAAATGGAGCGGGGCGATCGAACCAAAAATTAGCAAGAAACGCAAAGCAACCCCGATGTGATTTCCTCTTGTTTTCCCGCCGGTCTCCATTCCGAAGAGGGCTAAGGCCTGTCCTGAAGCGAAAAGGCAGTTTACCGGAAAAAAACGGATGAAGTGTATGACGAATCCGGCTATAGAACACCGAACGAATGTATAGCGCATACAATTGATCTCGGGTCAATTAATGTAAATATTCATGACATCTCTGGTGAATTCGACAAATTGATTTGATTTCCGCCAAATTCAACCCCTTTCTTAGGTTATTCTCCATATGCTAGAATTTTCTTGGAATAATATTCAAGACTCTTTCCATTCGTTTTCGTAAACAGGCTGGTTTTGTGAATTCAGTGTAGTGTTTGTGTTATATTAATTTCGTTGATTATGTAATGTTCGTGAAAGGAATGTGTTACAATACCCTCGTTTTTTTATGCGCATGTAAGCGTGAAATTTCAATCCAGCTGACTCCGGAGACACTGCAATCCCGCTTCGTTTTCCTTTCTCCCCGGGTTGAATTCCATTTCCTTCCACACGTAATGACGCTTCTGTCCATGGTACCGCTTCTGTTTGGATTGTATTTCATTCTATACATCGAGCTCCGAAATCAGATGAGACTATGCGGAGGGATCCCTAAATGATAGAAATCCTGCCGGAAGTAAACTCCCTTGTGGATTTACTGCGCTGCCGTGCTGAGCGGCAGAGTGATGCGACGGCTTTTTCCTTTCTAACCGAGGACGGAAAAGAGAACGTACTGACCTATGGCGATCTTGACCGGAGAGCGAGGACTCTCGCGGTATGGCTGGCCCGCAGGGATGCGGGGGGCAAGCGAGCCCTGCTCTTGTATCCGCCCGGATTGGATTATATTGCAGCTTTCTTCGGGTGTCTGTATGCCGGAACCGCTGCGGTGCCTGCGTACCCGCCCCGCCTGAATGCCAACCTGAGGAGAATGCAGTCCATTGTATCGGACTGCCGGGCCGATTTTGCTCTCACGGATGCCCCCACACTTGCGCAGCTTCAGCTCAAATTTCCCGATTCTCCATTACTTACCGAGCTTCAATGGGGAGTCACCGATTCGTGGTCGGAGGAAGATCCCGGGAGCTGGAGTGCGCCTGCTGTGGGAGCACAGGGCACCCGTCTTGCCTTTTTGCAGTACACGTCGGGTTCTACGTCTGCCCCCAAGGGGGTCATGCTGACCCATGATAATCTCCTGCACAACCTGGGGCTGATCCAGCGCTCCTTCGGTCTTACGCCGGAGAGCCGTAGCGTCATCTGGCTGCCTCCTTATCATGATATGGGGCTGATCGGGGGAATACTCCAGCCGCTGTATACCGGATTTCCGGTGACCTTGATGTCCCCGGCCCATTTTGTCCAGAGTCCGCTGAAGTGGCTCGAGACCATCTCCCGGACAGGAGCATCCGTAAGCGGGGGGCCTAACTTCGCATATGAGCTGTGTGTCCGCAGGATTGATCGGGAGGAGCTTCAAGCCTTGGATCTCAGCCGGTGGACCTGTGCATTCACAGGCTCCGAACCGATTCAGGCGGAGACCCTGAAGCGGTTTGCCGAGGTGTTCGAACCGTGCGGATTCCGTTACGAATCATTTTACCCCTGTTATGGTCTTGCGGAGAGTACGCTTTTTGTCACCGGAGCGCAGCGGGGGACTGGCCCCGTGGTGCGCAGCTTTGAAGGGAAGATGCTGGAGGAGAACCGGGTGGTGACGGCGGACGCGGACTCCGCGGACGGACGCAGCCTGGTCAGCTCCGGGTGCACCCTTGAGAGCGACCCGCAGGTGGTTATTGTGGATCCCTTAACCGGAGAGCGCTGCGGTGAGGACCGGGTGGGCGAAGTCTGGATCACCGGCAGAAGCGTCGCCCAAGGATATTGGAACCGGGAGGAACAAACGGCGGAGACCTTCGGCGGCCAGCTGGCCGGTGGGGGTGGAGGCCCATTCCTCCGCACCGGAGATCTTGGATTCCTGTCTTCCGGGGAGCTCTTTGTAACCGGAAGATGGAAGGACCTGATCATTATCCGGGGCAGGAATTACTACCCGCAAGATATCGAGTTCTGTGTATCGGAGAGTCATCCGGCGGTCCGCTCAGGGAATGGAGCGGCCTTCTCGGTCACGCTGGATGGAGAAGAACGGTTGGTGATCGTGCACGAGCTGGAGCGTGCCTACCGCAAGAGCGACCCCATGCCGGTATTCGAGTCGATCGTGGGAGCGGTAGCGGAGCGGTGCGGACTGCAGGTTCATGCCATTGCTTTAATCAGGCCGGCGTCCATCCATAAGACGTCGAGCGGTAAAATCCAGCGCAGTGCCTGCCGGCAGGCCTATCTGGAAGGTACGCTGGAGATCTTGGCCAAGTACAGAGAGGACGGGGAGTATGCGGGAGCGGAGGCTCCCGGTGAGAAGGAAGAGGCGGACGGTTCAAGGAAAGAGCGGCCCGGGTTACCGGATCGTGCCGAGCTGCTGAAACTGCCGGATGAGGAGAGAAGGAGGGAATTGGTACATTATTTGTGCACGGAAACGGCACGTATGGTCAAAGGTCCGTCGCGCTGCGGTCCGGAGAGTACACTTCAGACGCTTGGCTTCGATTCGCTGAAGATCGTCGAATGGAAGGCGCGGATCGAAGAGGTACTGGAGGTGGACATTCCGTTCGATACGCTGCTGGATGGACCGAGCCTGTCGGACACTGCGGCGGTGATTGACCGGCTGCTGCTGTCTTCGGAGTCTCAAGGAGAGAAGAAGAGGCTGCAGGCAGAACCGGCTTCACAGGCGGAGTTTCCTCTGTCTGCGGGCCAGCGGGCTCTCTGGTTCCTGCAGAAGCTGAACCCGGCAGGCCGGGCCTACATCATCTCCCGGACGCTTCACATCCGCAGCGGGCTGCGGCCGGAGCTCTTCGTCCGCGCTATTGATGCGCTGCACCAGCGTCATCCGCTGCTGCGCAGCCGGGTTGTCGAAAGGGACGGCGAACCGGTGCTGATCCCGGACAAGGCGGTCAGGGACTGCATCACCTATACGGATACGGCGGGCTGGCCTGAGGTGCAGCTTCTCGAACGCATCCGGGAGGCTTCCGAGCTTCCCGTTGACTTGGAGCAGGGCCCCCTGTTCCGCGTACACCTGTACGGCTGCGGTGAAGGCGAAGCGTACCTTCTGATCACTCTTCATCACATCATAGGAGATTTTTGGTCCTTTGCCGTGTTTGCCAAGGAGTTCGGGGAAGTGTATTCAGCGCTGACCGAAGACAGGAACTGGACGCCGGCCGAGCCTGGAAGCTACCGGACCTATGTAGAGCGGCAGAGTGAAGCGCCGGCAGGGGAGGCGGAGAGCGGCTTGGCGTTCTGGCAGAGCCGTCTGCAGGGTGCGGAACCCGTGCAGCTGCAGCATGCGCTGCCTGCACCCGCACCGGATGAACCGCGAGGACGCAAGGTCGGGTTCACCCTCTCGTCCGCCCTCTCCAGACGGCTGGCAGCCTTGGCCAGAGAAAGCGGATGCTCCCAGTACAGCACCCTCCTCAGCGCATTCACCTGCCTGCTTCACCGTTACACGGGACAAAGCGACTTGACGGTAGGGACGCCGACTTCGGGCCGGTTGAACCGCCATGATGCAGGGACCTTCGGGTATTTCGTCAACCCGTTGGTCATCCGTACGGCGTCGGTTCCCCGGGAAACGGTCCGTGAAATGATCGGACGGGTGCACCAAGGGGTGACGGAGGCGCTGAAGCATCAGACATATCCGTTCCCGCTGCTTGTGGAACGGCTCCAGCCTCACCGGGGCGGCCGGCAGCCTCTGTTCAACGTGATGTTCTCTATGCATGTCCCTGTGCTGGAGCAGGACGACGGTCTCGTGGCTGCGGCACTTGGGCTCCCGGGGGCTGCGGTCAGCCTGGGACCTCTCACGGCGGAACTCAGCGAACCGGCCGTTCAGGAAGCGCAGTTCGATCTGACCCTGACGATGGGCCGGGTGGGAGAAGTGCTGCACGGCACGCTGGAATACGATCCGGCCCGCTTTACTGAAGAGGGCATGCGGCGGCTGGCTGCCCACCTGACCGTGCTTCTGGAAGGCATGGCACAGAATCCGGACGAACGTGCTGCAAGACTTCCGCTGCTAACGCGTGAAGAGGAGGCTCGGCAGGCCCGGGAATGGAATTCCACGAATATCCCGTACCCAGGAACGGGACTCCAGGAGCGGTTTGAATCATGGGCCGAACAGGCACCGGAACGGACCGCCGTCGTTTATCAAGAGCAAACCGTAACGTACGGCGAACTGAACCGGATGGCCAACCGGCTGGCCCACCGGCTGCAGTCGCTGGGCGTCGGACCCGATACGCTGGTCGGCGTGTGTCTCGACCGCAGTCCCGAGCTGGCTGCAGGCCTGCTGGCCGTGCTGAAGTCCGGCGGAGCTTATGTACCGCTTGACCCGTCGCTTCCGGCGCAGCGGCTTGCTTACATGACGGAGCGGGCGGGATTGAAGGCGCTGGTCACGAAGCGGGCATGGGCCGAAGGCTTCACCGAACGGGCCGGGCTCACCGTCATCTGCATGGACGAGGAGAAGCCGGTCACCGGTCTCTACCCCGAAACAAATCCGCAGAATGATGCGGGAGCGGAGCATCTGATGTACGTCATCTATACGTCGGGCTCGACGGGGACCCCCAAGGGGGCAAGCGTATACCGCCGGGGATTTGAGAATCTCATGCAGTGGTACACCGGGGAGTTCGGCATGAGTGAAGAGGACCGGATTCTGCTGATCTCTTCACCGAGCTTTGATCTTACCCAGAAAAATATATTCGCTCCGCTGGTGACCGGCGGACAGCTGGTGCTTCTGCCAAGCGGCCCGTACGATGCGCGGGAAGTATCCGGGCTGATCTGCCGGCACGGGATCACCCTGCTGAACGGGACACCCAGCGCCTTCTACCCGCTGCTGCAGGAGACGGAGGCGCAGGGGTATGCGGGGTTAAGCACGCTCCGGCACGTATTCCTGGGCGGGGAAGCGATCGCCGCCGACAAGCTGGCGGCCTGGACGCAGTCCCCCTCCTGCCGGGCCCAGGTGGTCAATACCTACGGACCCACGGAATGCACGGATGTGACGGTGTTCAGCCGTCTGACGGATATGAAGCCGCTTGCCGGCAAGCCGGTTCCGATCGGACGTCCGGTGCCGAATACACGACTCTATATTTTGAACAGCGAGCTGGGTATGGTGCCTGCGGGAGCGCCGGGTGAGCTGTGTATTGCCGGTGTGCAGGTGGGCGGGGGTTACCTGGGCGATCCGGGATTAACGGCGGAACAATTCACAGCCAATCCGTACGGGGATGAGGCGGCACCGGTGCTGTACCGGACCGGTGACCTCGCGAGGTATCTGCCGGACGGCACGGTCGAATACCTGGGCCGGATGGATCATCAGGTGAAGATCCGGGGATACCGGATTGAACCGGGGGAGATCGAAGCGGCTCTGCGGGAGTGCGGCGGAGTAAGTGACGCCTTCGTCATGGCAAGGGAGGACCGTCCCGGCGAACATCAGCTTGCAGCCTATATTGTGGGTGGCGGCGTACCGGGCAAGGGGCAGGATGCCGCGGACTTCGTGCAGCAGTGGCGCATGGATCTGCGGCGGAAGCTGCCGGACTATATGGTTCCTTCGGCTTTCGTCCTGCTCGACCGGCTTCCGCTGTCGCCGAACGGCAAGGTGGACCGCAAGGCACTGCCGGTACCGGAGGGCGGCGGTATACGGGAACAGCCGTATACGCCCCCGCGCACCCGCACCGAATCGGCCTTGGCGGGGGTATGGGCAGAGGTGCTGGGGCTGGAGAAGGTCGGCATTCACGACAACTTTTTTGAGCTTGGCGGGCATTCGCTCCTGGCCACCCAGGTGATCTCCCGGATCAGGACCTCCCTGCAGGCGGATCTTCCCGTACACCGGCTGTTCGATACGCCGACGATTGCCGAACTGGCGGCGGCGCTGGAGGAAGAATCCACGCCGAAGCCGTCCAAGCCAAGGATGACCCGGCTCTCGCGCAGCGAGCACCGGGTACAATAGGGGCCCTTGAATTCATGTCATCCAAACATAATCGTAATCGTGTCATCCAGAAAGGAGTATCCAGATGAACTACGTGACGCAGAACACGACGGACGAAGCCGCGGACACTGCCTTTGAGGGGGCTGTGTATGCCTTCGGCGCCTCCTTTGCCCAGCAGCGTCTGTGGCTCATCGACCAGCTGCTCCAGGACCCCTCCGTCTATCATATCCCGGCTGCACTTCGGCTTCGGGGGGAGATGAAGCAGGAAGCGCTGGAGCGTGCCTTCCGGAGGATCATCGACCGGCATGAAACCATGCGGACCACGTTGCGGGAGAAGGATGGGACCATCGAGCAGGTGATCCGCGAGAGGCTGATCTGGAGTCTTCCAGTGGAGGATCTCACCGGAATTCCCGGGGAGATCCGCTGGAACCGGGCGCTCCGATTGGCGCAAGAAGAAGCGCAGGCGGCCTTCGATCTGAGCTCCGGCCCCCTGTTCCGCATCCGGCTGCTCCGCCTCGATGAGGAGGAGCACCTGCTGCTGGTAACGCTGCATCATATCATCTCCGACGGCTGGTCCACCGGTGTGCTTATCCGGGAGTTGTCTGAGCTCTATGGGGCCTTCGTACGGGGGGAGCCGGACGAACTGCCCGAGCTGCCGGTCCAGTATGCGGATTACGCGCACTACCAGAAGGACTGGCTGCAGGGCGGCACGCTGGAAGAGCAGCTCGCCTACTGGAAAGAGAAGCTGGCCGGCGAGCTGCCGCTGCTGCAGCTGTACACTGCTGCGCCGAGGCCGTCCAAGCCCGGAAACGGGGGAGCGGCGTTTTCCTTCACGGTAAGTGAAGAGGTGGGACGGAAGCTGAAGGAGCTGGGCCGGCAGGAAGGGACAACGGGTTTTATGACCCTTCTCGCCGCTTACAAGGCGTGGCTCTACCGGTATTCGGGCCAGGAGGATCTTCTGGTCGGCACGCCGGCGGCCGGGCGGGATTCGGAGGAAATCGAAGGGCTGATCGGTTTCTTCGTCAACAATCTAGTGATCCGCAGCCAAGTAGACGGGAAGGTGTCCTTCCGCCGCCTTCTACGGCAGGTGAAGGCGGCGGCCGTGGAGGCGTACAGTCATGGGGACGTGCCATTTGACAAAGTGGTGGAAGTCGTGCAGCCGGGCCGTGATCTCGGGGTTACCCCGGTCTTCCAGACCATGTTCGTGCTGCAGCCCCAGCCTGCGTCCGTTGAGCTGGAAGGAATGCAAACAGAGCTGGTTCCTCTTGAGCGGACAACGGCGAAATTCGATCTGCTGCTGGAGCTGACCGAGACGGAGCAGGGCTTCAACGGTTTATTCGAATACAGCACGGACTTGTTCACGGAAGAGGCGGTAGGAAGGATGGCCGCACATTTCCTCCAGCTGCTCGAAGGAGCGGCGGCGACTCCGGACGAGCGCATTGGCCGGCTGCCGATGCTGACCGAGCCGGAGATCCGTCAGCAGGCGGAGGAGTGGAACCGGACGGAGGCCGAACTTGCAGAGCTGGGCGTTCATGAACAGTTCGAGGCATGGGCAGCCCGCTCGCCGGAACGGACGGCGCTCGTCTATAACGGGCAGACCGTCTCCTATGGGGAGCTGAACCGCATGGCGAACCGGCTCGCCCACCGGCTGCAGGCACTCGGCGTCGGGCCGGACACCCTGGTCGGCGTGTGCCTGGACCGAAGCCCCGAGCTGGCTGCCGGGCTGCTCGCTGTGCTGAAGGCCGGCGGAGCCTACGTGCCGCTCGACCCGGCGCTGCCGGAGGAGCGGCTCGCGTACATGACCGGAAGAGCGGGACTGAAGGCGCTCGTGACGAAGTCGGCCCTGGCCGGCGGGCTGCCGAAGCAGCCGGAGCTCCCGGTGATCTGCTTGGATGAGCAGGCGGGGATTGAGCTCTATCCGGATGAGAATCCGAAGAACGCTGCCGGGCCGGACCATCTGATGTATGTGATCTTCACCTCGGGCTCGACCGGGATGCCGAAGGGAGCGGGTGTGTACCGCAAAGGGTTCGCGAATCTGATGCAGTGGTACACCCGCGAGTTCGGCATGACGGAAGCGGACCGGGTGCTGCTGATCACGTCGCCGAGCTTCGATCTCACGCAGAAGAACATCTACGCTCCGCTGATGACCGGCGGTCAGCTCGTGCTGCTGCCGCCCGGGCCGTATGATGCGCGGGAGGTGACCGGGCTCGTGAAGGAGCACGGCATCACGCTGCTGAATGGAACGCCAAGCGCGTTCTATCCGCTGCTCGAGGAGACGGCTCCGGATGGGTATGAGGCGCTGGCTTCGTTAAGGCATGTGTTCCTCGGCGGGGAGCCGATCGCGGCCGATAAGCTGGCGGACTGGACCGGGTCGCCGGCATGCCGGGCGGAGGATGTGAACACGTACGGGCCGACGGAGTGCACGGACGTGACGGTCTTCTGCCGGCTGACGGATAGGAAGGCGCTGGCCGGCAGGCCGGTGCCGATCGGGCGCCCGGTGCCGAACACGCGCCTGTACATCCTGAACGGCGAGCTCGGCATGGTGCCGGCGGGAACGCCGGGGGAGCTGTGCATCGCCGGGGTGCAGGTGGGCGGCGGCTATATCGGCGACGCCGGGATGACGGCGGAGAAATTCGTCGCGAATCCGTACGGGGACGAGGGGACGCCGGTACTGTACCGGACCGGTGACCTGGCGAGGTACCTGCCGGACGGGACGGTCGAGTACCTCGGCCGGATCGACCACCAGGTGAAGATCCGGGGGTATCGAATCGAGCCGGGTGAGATTGAAGCGGCGCTGCGGGAGTGCGAAGGGGTTGGCGACGCATTCGTGATGGCCCGCGAGGACCGGCCGGGCGACCGGCAGCTCGCCGCCTACGTCGTGCCTGCCGGAGAGGTTGTGGCTGGAGCAGAGCTGGCGGCATTGTGGCGGGAAGCGCTGGGACGCAGGCTTCCGCAGTACATGGTACCTCAGGCGTTCGTAGTGCTTGAGCGGCTGCCCTTGTCCCCTAACGGCAAGGTGGACCGCAAGGCGCTGCCGGCACCGGAGGTCCGCGGCCTGCAGGGACGTTCTTATACTGCTCCACGGAGCAGGACGGAAGAGGTCTTGGTGCGGATCTGGGAAGAAGTGCTCCAAGTGCAGAGGGTCGGCATTTATGATTCTTTCTTTGATCTTGGCGGCCATTCGCTTCTCGCAACCCAAGTCCTCTCGCGGATCAGGAGTGAAATGAAGATCGGGCTTCCGCTGCGCAGCCTGTTCGAGCACCCGACGGCAGCCGGTCTGGCGGCTGTCCTGGATTCGGTCCTCACGGATGGATCGCACTACGAAGCTTCCGGTTCAGCGGCAACCCTGGGGGATGAGATTCCGCGGATGCCAAGAACGGCTGCCCTTCCGCTGTCATTTGCCCAGCAGCGTCTCTGGTTCCTGGACCGGCTGCAGCCGGGGAGCGCAGCGTATCACATCTACTCCGCCGTACGGATGAGCGGACCGCTGGATGCGCAAGTGCTGGCGGGCTGCCTGCAGCGTCTGGTGCAGCGGCATGAAGCCCTGCGCACCGTGATCCGGGAGGAGGACGGAAGGCCGGTCCAGCATATTCTGGAGCAGGCCGAGCCAGTGCTCGCACTGATTGATCTGCAGGGGCTGGATGGAGCTGATCGGGAAAAGGAGGTCGAACGGCTCGCCCTGGAAGAAGCGAAGCGTCCGTTCGACCTGCACAGCGGTCCGCTGCTGCGTACCGTGCTGCTCCGGACCTCTCCGGCAGAGCATGTGCTGCTGCTCACCATGCATCATATGGTCTCCGATGGCTGGTCGGTTGGAGTGATCGTACGTGAGCTCGGCGAGCTGTACCGCTGCGCGGTGCAGGGCCTGCCGGCTGATCTGCCGGAGCTGACCGTCCAGTACCCGGATTATGCCGCTTGGCAGAACGGGAAGCTGGCCGGCAGAGCGATGGAGGAGCTGACCGCCTATTGGATGCGGCAGCTGGGCGGCGAGCTGCCGGTGCTGGAGCTGCCCGCGGATCATCCCCGTCCGCAGCGGATGTCCTTCCACGGCGGACGTACCGCCGTCAAGGTACCGGCCATCACCATGCAGAAGCTGCAGGAGCTTGGCCGGAGGGAAGGCGCCACGCTGTTCATGGTGCTCCTCTCGGCATTCAGCATTCTGCTCGGCAGGCTGTGCCGGCAGGAGGATGTCATCGTCGGCACGCCGGTCGCCGGCCGCTCCCTCACGGAAACGGAGCGGCTCATCGGCTGCTTCGTGGGGACGCTGGCCCTGCGCGTTGACCTGTCGGGCGGGCCGGCATTCACTGAGCTGCTGCGGCGTGTCCGTAAGGTGTGCCTGGATGCCTATGCCCATCAGGATATGCCGTTCGAGAAGCTGGTCGAGCTGCTTCAGCCCGAACGCAGTCTGAACCGGAACCCGATTTTTGATGTCATGATCAATCATGTGAACACACCGCTGGAAGAGGCGGACTTCCCCGGCCTGAAGGTGGAGGCGCTGGAGCTCGGCGAGCCCGAATCCAAGTTCGCCCTGACGCTCTACATTCACGAGAGGGCGGAGGGATTGGAGCTCGAATTCGTCTATCAGAAGGAGCTCTTCAGCGGGGCCCGCATGACGGAATTCGCAGGTCAGTATGCCGGGCTGCTGGAGCAGCTGGCGGCCGACAGCACGAGGGCGGCCGGGGCTTACTCGCTCGTTACTTCAGCTGGGGCGGCCCTGCTGCCCCAGCCGGCGGCGAAGCTCGAAGAGCCGTTCTACCCGTCTGTGCCGCAGATGTTCCACACGGCAGCCAGCCGTTACCCCGGCAGCGAGGCTGTGGTCCACCGGGGCGGGATGCTTACGTACCGGGAGCTGAACGAAGCGGTGAACGCTCTGGCCGATCGGCTGATGGCGGGGGGGCTGGCCCGCGGAGAAGCGGTCGCACTGGCCGGGCCGAGGTCGCCCGGACTGATCGCCGGGGCGCTTGCCGTTCTGGCCGCCGGCGGCGTGCTCATGCCGGTCGACCGCAGCCTGCCCCGGGAGCGCCAGGAAGCCATGCTTGCCGTCTCGGGGGCTAAGCGGCTGCTCTATGTCGGTCCCCGCAGACAGGCGGATGAAGCGATGCTTACCGGGGGGGCATGGGGAGACCTTGTGCTTGCCGACGAGCGCACCGGCTCATTGCTCCCCGCAGCAGAGGCGGAGAGTGCCGGCACCCGGGAGTACCCGCAGGGACACCGCGCAAACGGGTCACCGGAACCTGACGACCCGGCTTATATTTTCTTTACGTCGGGAACGACGGGCGTTCCCAAAGGGGTGCTCGGGCGTCATCGGGGCTTGTCCCACTTCCTCGTGTGGCAGCGGGAGCGGTTCGGGATCGGACCGGGTGACCGGGGGGCACAGCTCACCGGCTGGTCCTTTGACGTCGTGCTTCGCGATGTCTTCCTCCCGCTTACCAGCGGGGCGGCCGTCTGCCTGCCGGAAGACGAAGCGGATCTGTCCGCCTCCCGCATCCTGCCGTGGATGGACAAGGAGCGCATCACCTTCCTGCATTCGGTTCCTGCACTGGCGCAATCCTGGCTCGGGTCGATGCCGAAGGTTCCGGGGCAGCTGCCAGTTCGCGGCCAAACCGTGTCGGCAGGCGAATCCCATGGCATCCGTCTGGCCGAACTGCGCTATGTCTTCTTCGCCGGCGAGCCGCTGACCGGGGCACTCGTCCAAGCATGGCGGTCCGCCTTCCACGAAGGGACGCAGATTGTCAACCTGTACGGACCGACGGAGACGACGCTCGCGAAGTGCTGTCATGTCGTACCGTCTGCGGAAGAGCTGCCTTCGGTCCAGCCGGTCGGCAGCCCACTCCCGCAGACGCAGGCGCTCGTGGTGAACGCAGCCGGCGGGCTCTGCGGGATCGGCGAACCCGGCGAGATCGTCATCCGGACGCCGTTCCGCTCGCTCGGCTATTTGGGAGAGACGGAAGGGGCAAGCCGGTTTGCGGTGAATCCATGGACCGGCAGCCCGGACGATATCGTGTACTATACGGGAGATCTCGGGGTCTACCGCCCCGACGGACTGCTGAGCATTGCAGGCCGGCTCGACGACCAGATCAAAATCCGGGGCATGCGGGTCGAGCTCGGCGAAATCCAGTCGGTTCTGATGAAGCATCCGCAGGTCAGGGAAGCGGCCGTACTCGCCGTACCGTCGCCAAGCGGGGAGAAGCGGCTGGCTGCCTACTACGTGCCTGCTCCGCAGGATGGCGCAGAGGGATTTCCGGACGCGCAGCAGCTGCGGGCCTACGCAAAGGAGAAGCTGCCGAGCTTTATGGTACCGGGCGCCTTCGTGAGGCTCGAGCGGATGCCGCTGACCCCGAACGGCAAGGTCGACCGCCGGAAGCTTCCCGATCCGTCCGCCGCCTTCACCGAACCGCTGTCCGTCACTTACACGGCACCGGAAACGGAGCTGGAGGCCGTCATCAGCTCGGTATGGAAGGAGCTGCTGGGCACCGGGCGGGTAGGCAGAGACGACAATTTTTTTGACCTGGGCGGCCATTCGCTTCTGCTCCTGCAGGTCAAGAGCCGGCTGACCGACACACTCGGCCGGGACATCCCGGTAGTGGATCTGTTCCAATATCCGACGGTGTCCGCACTTGCCAAGCACCTGAGTACCGGGGGAGAGGAGCCGGCGCTCCAGACGCAAACCCACCGCGAGCGCGCCGCCATGCGGCAGGATTCCCTGCGGCAGCGGCGGGAGCAGCGGATGAAGAACAAACCGAAACCAACCAAGTAGGAGAGTGTGCACCTGTGGATACAAGGAACGGATCGGAAATTGCAATCGTGGGGATGAACTGCCGGTTCCCGGGAGCCTCAGGAATCGATGCGTATTGGAAGGCACTGAAGGAGGGCAGGGAGAGCATTACCTTTTTCTCCGACGAGGAGCTGGTGGAGAGTGGGGTGCCTGCTTCCCAGCTCGGCCACCGCAATTATGTCAAGGCCGGCTCGGTGCTCGAGGGCATCGACCGGTTCGACGCTTCGTTCTTCGGCTTCACCCCGCGCGAAGCGGAGATTCTTGACCCCCAGCACCGGCTGTTCCTTGAGAACTGCTGGGAAGCGCTGGAGCTGGCAGGGTACGCGCCCGAGAAGTTCGGGGGACGCATCGGTGTCTTTGCAGGCGTCTTCACAAGCTCCTACCTGTTCAACCTGTACACCCAGCCGGGGCTTGTGGAGTCGGTAGGCGAGCTCACCGTGCGGCACGGCAATGAGAAGGATTACCTGGCGACCCGGGTCTCTTACAAAATGAACCTGAAGGGGCCGAGCGTCAGCGTCCAGACCTCCTGCTCCACGTCGCTGGTGGCCGTGCATATGGCGGTGCAGAATCTGCTCGGCGGCGAGTGCGACATGGCGCTCGCAGGCGGTGTCTCGGTGGTCGTGCCCCAGAAGAGCGGCTATCTCTACCAGGAGGGCGGCATTCTTACGCCGGACGGGCACTGCCGTCCGTTCGATGCGAAGGCGAAGGGCACGATCTTCGGCAGCGGCGTAGGGGTCGTTGTGCTGAAGAGGCTGGAGGATGCCCTCGAGGACGGGGATACGATCTATGCCGTCATCAAGGGCAGCGCGATCAACAACGACGGAGCGGATAAGGTAGGCTTCACCGCGCCGAGCGTGAACGGGCAGGCGGAGGTGATCGCCGATGCGATGGCGATGGCCGAAGTGGACCCGCGCAGCGTCGGCATGATCGAGGCGCACGGCACGGGCACGCCGCTCGGCGACCCGATCGAGATCTCCGCGCTGACCCGCGTCTACCGTTCCGCTACCGATGACCGCAATTACTGCGCGATCGGCTCGGTCAAGTCGAACATGGGGCACCTCGGCGCCGCATCCGGCGTCGCAGGTCTCATCAAAGCGGCCTTGTCGCTGTACCACAAGCAAATTCCGCCCACCCTGCACTTTGAGGAGGCGAATCCGAACATTGACTTTGCGGGCAGCCCGTTCTTCGTGAACACGGAGCTTCGCGACTGGGGCCAGCCCGACGGA
The DNA here is from genome assembly GCF_000250655.1 of Paenibacillus mucilaginosus 3016. Taxonomy (NCBI): domain Bacteria; kingdom Bacillati; phylum Bacillota; class Bacilli; order Caryophanales; family Paenibacillaceae; genus Paenibacillus; species Paenibacillus mucilaginosus. The sequence goes on along the minus strand of NC_016935.1, from coordinate 5,518,409 downwards.
TCGCCGAGGCACGCCGGAGTCAGCTCCTTCGGAATGGGCGGGACGAACGCTCATGTGGTACTGGAGGAAGCTCCGGTGCCGGAAGCCGCAGAGGACCAGGCGGAAGCGGGGAGAGAACCGGAAGAAGATCAGCTGCTTATCCTCTCGGCTCATACGGACTCGGCATTGGACACGGCGATTCTGCAGCTGGGGACTTATTTCGATAGCCACCCCGGAACCCATCTCCGGGATGCGGCTTACACGCTGCAGGTTGGCCGCCGGGAGTTCGGCCGCAGGGCGGTGCTGGCAGCCCGCACGGCGGCCGAAGCGCTCGATATTCTGCGGAGCCCGGACAGCCGCAAGCTCTGGAGGGGACGGGCGGCCGGGGGCAGGAAGCTCGCCTTCGTCTTCCCGGGCCAGGGCTCACAGTATGTCGGCATGGCTCAGGAGCTGTATGCGTGCGAGCCGCTCTTCCGTGAGACGCTGGACCTGTGCGCCGAGCTGCTTCTTCCCGAGCTCGGCACGGATCTGCGGGCGCTGATCTATCCCGAATCGGGCGGGGAAGAGGCGGCACTGAAGCTGCAGATGACCTCCATCACCCAGCCGGCCCTGTTCGCCGTGGAATATTCACTGGCGAAGCTGCTCATCTCCTGGGGTCTCGAGCCGGAGATCATGCTCGGGCACAGCATCGGCGAATATACCGCAGCCGCACTCGCCGGCGTCTTCTCACTGGAGGACGCGCTGCGGATCGTAGCGGTCCGGGGCCGTCTTATGCAGAGCATGCCGGCCGGGGCGATGCTGTCCGTACCGCTGCCCGAGGCACAGCTGCTGGAGCGCATGAGCGGCAGTCTCTCCCTGGCCGCCGTGAATGCGCCGGGGCTGGCCGTGGCCGCCGGACCGGCGGAGGAGATCGAAGCCCTGCGGGACAGGTTGGCGGCTGAAGGGATCGAAGGCCGTCTGCTGCATACGTCCCATGCGTTCCACTCGGCGATGATGGACCCGGTGCTCGAAGCGTTCGCTGACGAAGTGGCCCTTGCCCAGAGGCGTCCGCCTTCCAAGCCGTTCCTCTCGAACCTGACCGGGTTGCCGATCCTGCCGGAGGAAGCCGTGGACCCGCAGTATTGGGCGCGTCATCTCCGCGGAACGGTACGTTTCTCGGACGGTGTGCAGACGCTGCTGGCCGATCCGGATCTGCTCATCGTGGAGGTCGGGCCGGGACAGGTGCTGACCGGTCTTGTGTGGCAGCATGAACAGGATGGCGGCAGTCCTGTCGCGGTGCCGCTGACCCGGCATCCGAAGGACCGCCAAGGGGACCGCGCCGTGCTGCTGCAGGCGGTGGGACGCCTGTGGATCGAAGGCGCCGCCCCCGACTGGGAGGCGCTGCACCGCGGAGCGAGAGCCCAGCGGATTCCGCTTCCGACGTATCCTTTTGAGCGCAGCTCCTACTGGATCGATAGGCATGCGGCCGGTCTGCCGCAGGCCGCTGCAGCGCAGCCTTCCGCTGAGGTGCCGGCCGAAGGGCGAATCTTTGCCGGCGTATGGAAGCGTACGCCGAACGTGCCGGTACCTGCCGCAGATGCTGCCGGCGGCTCCTGGCTGCTGCTGGGCAGCCCGCAGGGAACGCTCGTGCGGCTGATCGGGGATGCGCTCGGCAAGCGCGGGGTGACCCTGTTCTCCACTGACGGGACCGAACCGGCGCAGGTGCTGCAGCGCTATACGGCGGACACCGGCGGCCTGCCTGCCCGGATCGTCTTTGCCGCAGAGGGAACCGCACCGGATGCAGCGCGGCTGGAAGCGCTGGGCGAGGCGCTGCGCAGCCAGGCGCCAGCCGGCATCCCCCGCGTGAGTGTTGTGACCGCGGGCGCGGTGAACGCTTCGGGGGCCGAGATCCCTGAAGCGGATCGTGCCGCAGTCCTTGCGGCCGCCCGCGACTGGGCGGAGCGCCTGCCGGAAGCGGAATTCCGCCGCCTAGACGTACAGGCGCCGACAGAAGACGCCGCTGCGGCCCGGATGGCATCGCGCTGGGCGGATGAGCTTCTGGCGGAGGGTCTGCCGGAAGCGGAAGCAGCCTACCGCGGACTGCACCGGTACGTGCCGGCACTCGAAGAGGTGCGCACAGAGGGCATGGACGCGGTGGCCGATCCGGCAGCCGATGGGGGAGCCATCGTCTTCACAGGCGCGCCCGACGCGCTCAAGCTTCAGTTGGCCGAGCGCCTGGCGGACCGGGGATACCGGCAGTTCGTCTTCCTGGTACCGGCGGACTATCCGCTTGAGGAGTCTGCGCTGCCGGGGATCGGGAACGGTCCCGAGGCTGCTGCAGCAGCGGAGACCCCGGAGCCGGCACCGGCTGCCGAAGCAGGAGATTCTGCAGATGCGGCTGCCCGGCTCGCTGCAAGGGGGGCGGCTCTGGCGCTGGAGCCCACGGCTTCAGGCTCGCCGGAAGCGCTGGCCGAGGCCGTACGGCGGGCGGCTTCGCGCTTCGGCCCGGCGGCCGGCCTGGTCATCGGGCCGGCCTCTGCCGAAGAAGCGTACTCCGGGCTGCTGTCGCTTCTGCCGTTCCTTGAGGCCTACGCCCCGTCGTTTACCTTGTGCGTCAGCGAACGGCCTGCCGTGATCTCTGCGCAGGAGGAATCCCCGCGCCGTGCGGAGGCACAGCTCGGCGCCTTGGCCGAAGGGCTGCATCTCCGCAGCGGACTAGCCGTGACAGCCGTCCGGCTCGACCGCCGGGAGTGGGAGGCGGCCGAGCAGGCGGCAGCTCTCGCCGGTCTGCTGGGGAGCCCGCCGGCACAGGCCGCAGCGGCCGCACGCAGGGAGCTCGCGGAAGACCGGATGCCGGGCCTTGCAGCGGCATCGGCGCTGCAGGCCTCGGCCGAAGCGGGTGATACCGCAGCCGCCCCTGAGCAGGGAAGCGCACCGTCCAGTCCGGTGCCCCGGTCCGTCGAGGAGGAAGTGACCGCGATCTGGGAGAGCTGTTCGGTATTCACCCGATCGGCCCGGACGACGACTTCTTCGGACTCGGCGGCAACTCGCTGCTCGCCATCCAGCTGTTCTCCCGCCTGCGCAGCCACTACAATATCGAGCTGCAGCTGGAGAACATGTTCGACGAGCCGACGATCGCGGGCCTGGTAAAGCAGGTGAACGAGGCCCTTGCCGCCGCTCCGGCGGAAAACGGGAATCCGCAGCTCCATGCGGAAGCGCAGGCGGTGCAGCCGCCGGTACAGGAGCAAACGCAGGGAGCACCGGCTTCGCCGCCGGAGCAGCCGTCGCCTGCAGGACAGGAGGAAGACCAGGACGAAGTGGAACGGCTTCTGCGGGAGCTGGAGGGGCACTCGCTCGAAGAGATTGAGAAGGAACTGAACAACCTGCAGGGCTAACAGGCAGAAAGGAGCATCACGGCATGAGAATGCGGACGTTCGGTTTATGGACGGGTTTTGCAGCGGTGCTTTGCTTGAATACCGCAGTCCTCTTTGCAGCCGGTCAACCTGCCGCCGGACTTCCCGCGCTGGCGTCGGTGTTTCACCCGTTCGATGGAATTTGGACCGATCTTCGGGCGGACGCACGGGAGGCGGAGGGCCGTAACCGGACCCTGGAGGGACTGGGCGGCGGAGTCCGGATTGCCTTCGAGGCGGACGGGACACCGCACGTGAAGGCGGAGACGGACCGTGACGCCTGGATGGCGGTCGGGTACCTGCACGCCTCCTTCCGGCTGCATCAGATGGACCTGATGCGGAGGCAGGCGGGCGGTAGGCTGGCCGAGGTCACCGGACGGTCCGCCCTGGCCTCGGACACCTTCCAGCGGCAGCTCGGCCTTGCCCGCCACGCGGAGCAGGCGTGGAACGGACTGAAGCCGGACAGCGAGACCCGGCAGATTCTGGAGGCTTATGCGGAGGGGGTCAACGAAGTGATCCGGGAGCAAAAGGCTTCCGGAACGCTGCCCTCGCTCTTCAAGCTCATGGGCTATGAGCCGGAGCCGTGGAAGGGGCAGGATACGCTGCTGCTGACGAATCTGCTCTCACAGATGATGTCTTTCAGCAAGCTGCCGGTCTATTATGCGATCTGGTCGGAGACGCTCGGTTACGAGCGGACCATGGAGCTGATGCCGGTCCTGCCGCCGAACCGTCAGTATCCGTTCGTTGCGGCAGCGCCGGCAGGCGCACCGGGAGCCTCTTCAGGCGGGCATACCGGATCCGGCGTCAGTGCGGGCGTTTCCGCGTCCGGCGCTGACGCACCGCTGCTGGCGGCCCATCTGGAGCTGCTCCATACCCTGGAGTCGCTTCCCTCCATGGCCGTGCACGAGAATCCGAGCAGCAACGGCTGGGCGGTCGCCGGTTCGAAGAGCGCTTCCGGGAAGCCGCTGCTCGCCGGAGACCCGCATCTGGATTACTCGATCCCATCGATATGGTTCGAGGTGCATGTGGACTCCCCGGGCTTCTCCTTCGGGGGCGGGTCGGTTCCCGGCATACCCGCCGTGCTGGTCGGGCGCAGCGCATCCTCCGCCTGGACGATGACCAGCGGACAGAACCAGCAAACCTTCTACTACGAGGAGAAGACCGATCCGGCCAAGCCGGACCACTACTACTGGAGAGGGGAGTGGAAGCCCTTCGAGGTCCGGGAAGAGACCGTGAAGATCAAGGGCGGCGCATCGGAGACGATCCGGATTCTCTCTTCCGTGCACGGTCCCATCCTTATCCAGGAGGGCCGGACGCTGGCGGTGGATTGGCTCGGCTCCGTGCCGTCGCTCAACATGGCATCGCTGACCGGCATGCTGCGGGCCAAGTCCTTCGGCGAATTCAAGGAAGTCCTTCGGCCGATCACGGCTCCCATGATGAACTTCCTCTATGCGGACGCGAAGGACATCGGAGTAATCACGGCAGGCCGAATTCCGACGTTTCCCGAAGGGACGAAGCCCTGGCTGCCGATGCCGGGCAGCGGGGAGCATGACCGCACCGGCTGGGTGCCTTACGAGCAGAACCCGCAGAGCCACAATCCGCCGGACGGCGTAATCTCCTCGGCCAACCAGCGCCAGACGGGCGCCGCTTACCCGCATTACCTGGGGACCAGCGCTTATTTTGACCCGGGCTACCGGGCGGGCCGGATCTACAAGGAGCTGGCGGAGGCGGGCAAGGTGGACTCCGATACCTTCAAGCTCCTTCAGCATGACACCTATGATCCGCTTGCTTCGGCGGTGGTCCCAAGGCTGCTGGAAGCGCTGGAGGGAGAGACGCTGAGCGGCGTGGAGCGCCGGGCGGCCGCCGAACTGCAGCGGTGGAATTACAAGGCGGAGGAGGGCTCGTCCGCCGCTTCCGTCTGGTGGGTGTTCTGGGAAAAGTACCTGCAGGAGACGTTCGGTCCCTGGTGGGAGAAGCATTCGGTTCCCGTGAAGGAGCATCCGGGGCTGGCGGTATCGCCGAAGAAGCCGTCGCTCGTCATGAGCCTGGAAGCCTGGACGCTGAATGACCCGGGGAATCCGTACTTCTCGAATCCGGTAACCGGAGAAAAACGAGAGGCTCCTCAGGTGATGCGTACGGCCTTCCGCCAGGCGGTGGAGGAACTGAGAGGGAAGCTGGGCGGGGATCCACACCAGTGGGCCTGGAGCCGGCTGCACACCCGGCACTTCCCGGCCCTGACCCGTATCCCGTCCCTGGGCTACGGGCCCCAAGGATCGGGGGGCAATCTGTACTCGCTGGATTCCGTCGGAGTCAGGGAATCGGTGCACGGCCCGACATGGCGCATGATTGCCGACTGGGGCAGCGGCCGTACGCTGACGAGCTATCCCGGCGGGCAGAGCGAGAATCCCGGCTCCCCCTGGTACCTCAACCGGATGAATCCCTGGTGGGAAGGACAGTACAATGAGTTCCTGCTCTTCGACCAGGCTTCGGCAGGCGGGAATCCCGTCTGGACGCTGGAGCCAGGAGGGAGGAAAGCCCCATGAGGAGATCGGAAAGGGCGGGAGTACAAGGAATGGGGAAACGAATGATGAAGGGGGCGGCATGGCTGCTGGCCTCCACTGCCGCCATGCTGCTCGTGACCGCCTGGATGGACTGGTACATGACCTTGGCCGCCGGGGCTCTCTTGGCTCTGGTCCGCAGGAGCCGGCCCAGCGGGCTGGCTCGCCTTCGTGAGCGGAGGGATCGGCTGGATCGGTCCCGTCCTCTTCCTGGCGGACCCTACGGAGCTCTTCGTCTTCACGGAGCGGATCGGCGGAGCCTTCGGGCTGAGCGGCATGGCCGCCTCCGCCGCCGTCCTGCTGCTTCCCTTCGTGCTTGGGGGGCTGCTGGCCGCCGGCGGCAGCTGGCAGGTCCGCCTGGCGGCCGGGCTGTGGGCGCAGCGGCAGCAGGGTCATCACCGGCCGCTGCAGCCAGTTGCGGCGCCGGAAGGGAAGCTGCAGCTGAAGGGAACCGAGTAGAAACAATCACCGACTAATTCAACGGAAAAGGATGTTGGAATGATGAATGGAACTGTAACGCTGGAACGTGTATCCCGCAATCAACCGCTGCCGCTCTCCTTTGACCAATACCGGCTGTGGTTCCTCCATCAGCTCGACCCGGACAGCATTCACTACAATATCAACAAGGCGTTCCGTTTCCGGGGGCCCCTGCAGCATGAGCGGTTCGAGAGTGCACTGAACCGGATCATCGCCCGGCATGAATCGCTGCGCACCGTCTTCCGGTTCGAGGGGCAGGAGCCCTGCCAGGTCATCCACGGAGAGCTGCGCCTGTCGATGCCGATCACAGACCTGCGCGCGCTGCCGGAAGAGCAGCGGGAGGCGGAAGCCGTCCGGCTCATGAATGCGGAGGCCGAGGTGCCGTTCCGGCTGGATACCGGTCCGCTGCTTCGTGCCCGGATGTACCGGCTTGGTGAAGACGATCAGCTCATCCTCTTCACGATCCACCATATCATCGCCGATTTCGGCTCCCTCGGGAAGATCATCCAGGAGCTCGCGCACTTCTACACCGCCGAAACGAAAGGAGAGGCCGGCGAGCTTCCGCCGCTCCCCGTACAGTTCGCGGATTATGCTTACTGGCAGAAGGCGAAGATGCAGGGGGAACAGTATCACAAGCAGCTGAATTACTGGAAGGAGAAGCTGGGCGGCGAGCTTCCGGTGCTGCGGATGCCGATGGACCGGCCGAGACCTCCGGTGATGACGTACAACGGGGACAACGTTCAGATAACCATCCCGAAGGAGCTGACGGCACGGCTGGGTGAAGTCAGCCGCAGGAACGGGGTCACCCTGTTCATGACGCTGTTGGCCGCGTACCAGACGCTGCTGTACCGGTATACGGGGCAGGAGGATATCTGCATCGGCACACCGATCAGCGCACGGACCCAGCCGGAGCTGCAGGGCGTGATCGGCCAGCTGATCAACACGCTCGTCCTCCGGACCTCCCTCGAAGGAGAGCCGACCTTCGCCGAGCTGCTGAAGCGCACGCGCAAGACGGCGTTCGGCGCGTTCGCCCACCAGGACATCCCGTTCGAGAAGCTCGTGGAAGAGCTGCGCACGGAGCGGGACATGAGCCATAACCTCTTTTTCCAGACGATGCTCATGCATCTGAGCGCTCCGGTGGAGGACATCCAGCTGTCGCCGGATATCTCGATCGAGCCGTATGAGTTCCAGAAGAAGACGTCGACCTTCGAGCTCAACTTCACGATTACGGAGCAGAACGGCGAAATGCTGGGCTCCATGGATTACAACACCGATCTCTATAACCGAGCGACGATCCAGCGTCTGCTGGGCCAATTCCGCAGCCTGCTGGAGGCTGTTGCCGACGATCCGCAGCGGTCCATCGCCGATCTCCCGATTCTGGAGGAGGAAGAACGGAGCCGGATTGTGGATGTATGGAGCGGCAGGCAGGCGGCCCGTGAGCTGCCTCAGGCCTGCATCCATGAGCTGTTCTCGGAACAGGCGGCCCGTACGCCGGAAGCCCCTGCCGTCCGGCACCGCGGGCAGATGTGCACGTACAGGGAGCTCGAGGAGCGGTCGAACCGGCTGGCTCATTATCTCATCGGCCGGGGGGCGGGACGCGGCAAACTCGTCGGGCTCTGCATGGAACGCTCCATCGACATGGTGGCCGGCCTGCTCGCCATTCTCAAGAGCGGCGGGGCTTATGTGCCGATTGATCCGTCGTATCCGGAGGAGCGCCAAAAGCTTATGCTTCGCAGCTCGGGGGCTGAGCTTCTGCTTACGGTGGAAGCGCACGCGGATCGGCTGAGGAAGGAAGACTGCGCTGTTATCGCCGTCGATACGATGCGGGAAGCGATAGAGAGTGAGTCGGCCGTGCCTCCGGTGACCGGAGTGCAGCAGGACGATCTCATGTATGTTATTTATACGTCCGGTTCGACCGGAACGCCGAAGGGCGTCATGGTTTCGCATAAGGGGGTGGTTAACCACTGTGCAGGTGTCACCGAGCTCTTCGGTCTGGAGGCGCAGGACCGGGTACTGCAGTTCACCTCGGTCAGCTTCGACGTGGCGGTGCAGGAGATCTTCCCGGCCCTGCTTGCCGGCGCGGAGCTGGTGCTCTGGAAGGATGCCTATCTGACAGAAGGGGGGGAGTTTTTAGATTGGATCGGTGAGCAGGGCATTACGGTGCTTAACCTGACGACGGCTTACTGGAACAGTCTCGTCTCGGACCTGCAGCATGGACGCGCCGGGCTGCCTCAGGACCTGAGGCTGGTTATTGTCGGCGGGGAGAAGGTGTCGCCCGAGACCTATTCCGCCTGGAAACAGGTGACCGGCGGCAGGGTGCGCTGGATTAACGACTACGGCCTGACCGAGACGACCATTACGGCCGCGATGTTCGAACCCGAAGCGGGTTGGGAGCCGGGGCACATCGTGCCGGTCGGCCGTCCGCTGGCGGGTATGGAGATCTACATTCTGGACGGGAAGGGGCAGCCGGTACCCACCGGGGTATTCGGGGAGCTGTACATCGGCGGCACCGGCGTCGCGCTGGGCTACTGGGGACAGCCGGAGTTGACCCGGGAGCGGTTCGTGCCGCATCCGCTGCCCGGCGGTACGGGGGCGAAGGTGTACAAGACCGGGGACCTGGCCCGCTTCCTGCCCGATGGGCAGGTGGAGTTCCTCGGCCGTCTGGACCACCAGGTGAAGATCCGCGGCTACCGGATCGAGCTCGGCGAGGTTGAAGCGGCGCTTGCCCAGTACGGCAAGCTGGCGCAGGCGGTGGTGCTGCCGCGCAAATCGCCGGCCGGAACTACACAGCTCGCAGCCTATATCGTGCTCAGCGAACATACGGTCAGCATCGACGAATTGAAGGCATTCCTGAAGGGCAGGCTGCCCGATTACATGGTGCCTTCCCACTATGTCGTGCTCGATCACATCCCTCTGACGGTCAACGGCAAGGTCGATACGGCCGCTCTGCCGCAGCCGGAGCAGCTGCCGTCATCGGTTCGGGAGTATATCGCCCCCCGCACGGCGTCCGAAGAGACAGCTGCCGCGATCTGGGGAAGCATTCTCGGGATACCGAACATCGGAGTCCTCGACAGCTTCTTCGAGCAGGGCGGCAACTCGCTTCTGGCGACGCAGGTCATCTCCCAGGCGAAGTCACTCTACGGCTGCACCATCCCGCTGCGCACCCTGTTCGAATATCCGGTACTGGCCGATTGGGCGGAGCAGGTGGATCGGATCCGGGGCGGCGAGCGGGATACGGAGCGGTGCCTTGTGAAGATCAACCGGAAGGGCAGCCGGATTCCGCTCTTCTTGATCCACCCGGTCGGGGGGAGCATCACCTGCTATTTCACTCTGGCGCGTCAGCTTGGTGAAGACCAGCCGTTCTATGCCCTTCAGGCTCACGGTGTGGTGTCCGAGAACTCTACGCTCGATACGGTGGAGAAGATGGCGGACCATTACATTCACGAGATCCGGCAAATCCAGCCTCACGGCCCGTACCGTCTGGGCGGCTGGTCCATGGGCGGGTTCATTGCCTACGAAATCGCGCGGCGGCTGAAGCAGGAGGGGGAGGAAGTGATCCAGCTGGCGCTCATTGACAGCTACCTGTCGAAGACAACCGAGGTGGATGCCGAGACCATCCTCTACAACTTCATCCGCCAGCTGGCCGCAGGACCGGGCAAGACGATCTCGGACTCCATCATGATCTCCTGGAAGTCCCTGAATCTGGATCATGCCGGCATGTGCCGGGAGCTTCAGAACCTGGGTCTGCTGCCCGAGGGCACCTCGCCGGAGGAAGTGCGGCGCCTGATCGAGGTATATACGACCACGGTCAAAGCCTTCAAGAAATACATGCCGTCCCCGCCGTCCAAGCTCGATATCGAGCAGGTGCAGCTGTTCCGTGCCACGGATTCCCACGAAGAGGAAGGAATCTGGACCGAGCTGGTAACCTCCTTGTCTCTGCATCACGTGGTCGCCGACCATTTCTCGATCGTTCACAGTCCGGAAGTCGGCCGCCTGATCGACCGCACGCAATCGTACTCGCACATCGTCTAGCTTTCGCCCACCTGAAATGCCGATTTCGACCAGCTGCCGGCTTCCCCAGCGAAGCCGGCCCTGCTTCCGATGCACGTCCGTCCGGTTCGCTTCGAAGGTTCATTTCGGAAAGGCTCATTTCAAACCGCTTCGAATTTTTCATTAGAATTCAATAGAATTCAATAGAAGCAATGCTATGTGGGAGGAATTGCAATCATGATTTTCGTTTTGAAATTAACGGGATACTTTCTGCTGTGGACCCTTTATTCGTTCACCATGCATCGTCTGGCCCATATCCCGCACAAGAAAAATTTCCTGCACAAAATTCATATGGCGCACCACCGGTACAATTACGGGGACTCGAAGTGGCCTCCGCTTGCGGATTTCTTCTTCTGGTTCGGGGGCTGGAAGGAATCGCTGGACGTCTGGCTGACCTTCACGCTGCCGATCGTCGTGCTGGCGTTTTTTGATCCGACGTATGCGCTTATTCTTTTTATCTTCCACTATTTCTATGAAATCTTCCTCTCCCGCAATGTGCTGGACCACAACCCGAATATCACCGGACGGATCACGAACATCATTCCCGTGGGTACCTTTCATCTCAAGCACCACAAGCATTACAGATGCAATTACTCGTTCTTCATCACCTTGTGGGATTATCTGTTCCGCACCAATGACGCGCATGTGCTGGGCGCGAAGCGCAATCGTAATACGGTAACCGAGGCCGCTGGAACGTACGGCAAGGCCGAGCAGGCAGAGAACGGAGGATGAGTGAATGAGTGACCTGGAGAAAAAATTGGCGGCCCTGTCCCCGGAGCAGCGCAGACTGCTGGAACAGCGGCTGAAGCAGAAGGCGGCGGGGGAGCGTACTCCGCCGCAGGAGACGGAGGACGGACTCACGGACGGAGCGACGGGCCGCTTGCAGGAAATGCCGGGGAAAGCGGCAGCGGATGGAACAGGGGGCACCGCACCAAGCGGCAATCCGGTCCGGTCAGGATCAGGCCCCGGGGAGGGGATGCAGTTCTCCCTGATCTTCTTCTCGGGTGACGGCTCCAGTACGGCCGGAGACAAGTACCGCCTGCTGATCGAGAGTGCGAAGTTCGCTGACCGCCACGGGTTCTCCGCCGTGTGGACGCCGGAGCGCCACTTCCAGGCGATTGGGGGTCTCTATCCGAACCCGTCGGTGCTCAGCGCCGGTCTGGCTACGATCACAAGCCGCATCCAACTGCGCGCGGGAAGCGTCGTGCTGCCTCTGCATCACCCTCTGCGTGTGGCGGAGGAATGGTCCGTCGTGGACAATTTGTCCCAGGGCCGGGTGGCGATCTCGGTGGCGACCGGATGGCATCCCGCGGATTTTGTGCTCAACCCGGATATTTATGAAGACCGCAAGCAGATCATGTTCGACAACCTGGATCTGATCCGGCGGCTGTGGCGCGGCGAATCGGCACGCTTCAAGGATATTGCGGGCGGAGAGGCGGAGGTGAAGGTGCTCCCGAGACCCGTACAGCCCGAGCTGCCCATCTTCTGCACGGCGTCCGGCAATCCTGCGACATGGATCAAGGCGGGAGAGCTCGGCGTCAACATCCTGTGCTCTCTGGCGAACCATCCGGCCGATGCGCTCAAGGAACGGATCGAGCTGTACCGCTCGAAGCGCCGTGAACATGGGCATGACCCGGATGCCGGGATCGTGTCGGTCATGCTGCACACGTATGTGGGAGAGACGGACAGCGGGGTGAAGGAGCAGGTGCGGGGACCGCTGCGCGATTACCTGAGCACCTTCCTCGGCCAGTACGATACGCTCAATCCGTACAAGGACGACAACGCGGCGGTCAAGGATGTACTCGATAACGAGAAGGAATCGCTGATCACCTTTGCGTTCGAGAAGTATTTCCAGATGAGCTCCCTGATGGGCTCCAAACAAAAATGCGCGAAGATGATCGAGCGGCTGCAGAAGCTTGGGGTGAACGAAGTGGCCTGCCTGCTCGATTTCGGCCTGGAATTCGAACAGATCATGCAGGGCCTCGAGCATCTGAACGAGCTGAAATCCTGGTTCACCCCGGTTCAGGAGACGGTCTCCGTCTGATCTGAGCCGATCATACTCCAAGCCTCTCTTCCCTCATCCAGGAGGCAGACATCCAGGAAGGTGATGTTGTGAAACAAGTCGAATTGCAGCATGAAACGATAGCCCTCCAGCAGGAGCAGGGGCTGTGGAAGGACGGCAATTTTTTGAAGCTGTGGACGGGGCAGTCCCTGTCGATGTTCGGTTCGCAGATTACGACGATGGCGCTTCCGCTGGTCGCCGTCATGACGCTGAACGCCACCCCGTTCCAGATGGGCGTGCTGCATGCGGCCGAATATGCCCCGTTTCTGCTCTTCGGACTGATCGCCGGCGTCTGGGTGGACCGGCTGCCCAAACGGCCGCTGCTGATCGCCGCCGATCTCGGGAGGGCGCTGCTCTTCGGACTTATTCCGCTGCTCGCCCTCTTCGGATCGCTGAATATCGCGCTTCTCTGTACGGTTGCATTCCTGGCGGGCATCCTGACCACCCTTTACTCCATAGGCTACCAGTCCATCCTGCCTTATATGCTTGGGAAGGGGCAGCTCATCGACGCCAATGCCAAAATGGAATTCAGCCGGTCGGTAGCCGGTGTGACGGGGCCGGGGCTCGCAGGACTGATGGTGCAGTGGATGACCGGCGTGTTCGCGATTGTGCTTGATGCGCTCTCCTTCGTGGTCTCGGGCATCCTGACGTCAACCGTTTCCGTAAAAGAGCCCCAGCCGAAAAAGGAGGGACAGGCGAATGCCAGCGTATGGAAGGACATGGGGGAAGGGCTCCGGATCGTATTCGGAAGCCCCTGCCTCCGGTCCATCGCAGCCTGCTCGGCCACCACGAACTTCTTCCTGAACATGACCCAGGCGATCCTTATCCTGTATGCCACAAAGGAGCTCGGGTTCACACCGGTGGAGATCGGCCTGCTCATGACGCTGAGCTCCAGCGGTGCCGTACTGAGCGCCCTGATGAGCAGCCGGCTGGTTGCCCGCTTCGGCTTCGGCCCGGTCATCACCGGTTCGGCATTCTGTCAAGGCATCGCCGGCCTGTTCCTGTTCGGCGCCGCCGGGGGGAAGACGGCAGCCTTCACCATGCTGTTCATCTCCATGTTCCTGATGGGGCTCGCCACGACGGTCTATAACGTGGCCCAGGTCAGCTTTCGCCAGTCGATCACCGAGCCCGAGCTGCTTGGACGCATGAATGCCACGATGCGTTTTATCGTGTGGGGCGTGATCCCGCTGGGCGCTTTTGCCGGGGGCTCGCTCGGTACCTGGATCGGCCTGTATCCGACCATCCTGACGGCGGTCTGCGGGGGAATGCTCTCCTTCCTGTGGGTATTCCTGTCCCCGGTGAGAACCGCAGCCGACGGCCGTACGAAGGGGGCGGATGCGTAATGGTCCTCTCGTTATCGGAGGAAAACCGGAGCGGCCCGTACGCAGGCTATGAGGTGATCCCTCTGAGAGTCACCTGGCGGCATTATATCAACTACAGCTACTTGATCATCGACCGGGCTACGGGGCAGGCTGCGGTGGTCGATCCGGCCTGGGAGCCCGAGACAATTCTGGCCGAACTGGACCGGCAGGGAGCGGTCCTTACTTCCATCCTGCTGACACACGCTCATCATGATCATGTGAATCTGGTGGGTGACCTGTGCAGCCGGTTCACCGGACTTGCAGTGTATATGATGGGCCGGGAGTGCGACTTCTACGGATTCAGCGCTCCGGGTCTGCACCGGTTGGAGGATGAGGATACCCTATGGATCGGAGCTACGCCGGTCCGCTGCTATTTGACGCCGGGACATTCGGCGGGCGGCGCCTGTTATCTGCTGCCGGACAGCCTGTTCAGCGGCGATACGATCTTCATCGAAGGCTGCGGGATGTGTGCAGGAGCCGGCAGCGACCCGGATCAGCTGTATCACAGCGTGAAACGGATGCAGCGGCTTGTCCCGGATGATGTAAGGGTGTATCCGGGTCATTCCTACGGGGCGAGGCCCGGACAGACCATGCGATATCTAAAAGAGAATAACATTTACTTTCAGATCGAGTCGCAGGAGCATTTTGTCCGGTTTCGGATGCGCAAGAACCAGACGAATCTGCTTTCTTTCAAGTGAAGGTGCAAGATCACGTAGCAAAACCGCTGTTTCCTTCAGCGGTTTTGTTTTTTACTAAATCCTTCCTGCCAGCGAGGAGATATCTTTTTGAAAGCGACCTTTATGCGAAGCATAACGGAGCGCAAAAAGATATGCCCGAGCACTTGATATGCCCGAGCCCTTCCAATTCCTGCCGGGTGTCAAGCTTGTCCTTTTCGGGGTAAACACTCATAACACGAACAACCTGAAAACAACCCCAGACCTGGAAAAGGGAGGAACAAGCATGCAGTGGAAAGGGAGACAAGGCAGCGCGAATGTCGAAGACCGCAGAGGCATGGGCGGCATGGGAGGAGGGAAGATGATCGGCGGCGGGATCGGCGGCATCATCCTCGTGATCATCATCACGCTGCTCGGCGGCGGGGGTCCCGGAGATATCATGAGCGCGATTACGGGGGGCGGGAACGGCTCC
The DNA here is from genome assembly GCF_000250655.1 of Paenibacillus mucilaginosus 3016. Taxonomy (NCBI): domain Bacteria; kingdom Bacillati; phylum Bacillota; class Bacilli; order Caryophanales; family Paenibacillaceae; genus Paenibacillus; species Paenibacillus mucilaginosus. The sequence goes on along the minus strand of NC_016935.1, from coordinate 5,503,387 downwards.
ACCGTCGTGTACCAGGAGTCGGCGCAGGACAAGGAGCTCGCGGAGTTCGTCTCCGTCGTGTTGGCCGATACCGAGAAAACATGGGATGAGATCTTCCGGCAGGAAGGCCTGGATTACAAAGAGCCGACGCTCGTGCTCTACTCGGGCAGCGTGGAGTCCGCGTGCGGCGTCTCCGGGGCTTCGGCCGGCCCGTTCTACTGTCCAGGGGACCAGAAGCTGTACATTGACCTGAGCTTCTATGATGAGCTGCAGCAGAAGTTCCAGGCGCCGGGGGATTTTGCCATGGCCTATGTCATCGCCCACGAAGTGGGTCACCATGTGCAGACGCTGCTCGGGACGACCAACAAGGTGATGCCTCTCCGCCAGCAGCTCAGCGAGGCGCAGTTCAACCAGTATCTGGTCCGATTCGAGCTCCAGGCCGATTATTATGCGGGCGTCTGGGCAAGAAGCGCGCAGGGGCAGCAGCTGCTGGAGGAAGGCGATCTGGAAGAGGCGCTGACGGCGGCCAGTGCCGTTGGGGACGACACGATCCAGAAGAAGGCGCAGGGCTATGTGGTGCCGGAGAGCTTCACCCACGGCACGTCCGCCCAGCGGAAACAGGCCTTCTACGAAGGCTTCCAGTCCGGTAAGCTTGGCGGGATGAACCCGATGGCTGCGGGGAATGCCTCCGGCTGGTAAGCGGCCAAGATGATGCAGGGAAGGGAGGGAATCGGCAGACGATTCCCTCCTTTTCGCTATACACACGCCTATGGACATTCCTGGAAGGAGACGGACACCCTGCGTCGAAGATACATAAACGATGGATAAGCAGGAAAGCAGGAGAGGAGTAGGATCAGCTGAATAACCTAAGGTCCGGAGGAGAAAAGATGGGAATGAGGATCGACGCACACCAGCATTATTGGAGCATTGCACGCGGGGATTACGGGTGGATCACCCCGGAGCTCCCGCTAATGAACCGTGACTATCTGCCGGAGATGCTGGAAGCCCACTTGAAGCGGCATGGCATCGATCGCACGATTGTCGTGCAGGCGGCGCAGACGGCGGCCGAGACGGAATATTTGCTGGAGCTGAGCGAACGGACGGAGTCGATTGCGGGCGTGGTCGGCTTGCTGGACCTGTTCGATCCCGGCCACCGGGAGCTCTATGAGAAGTTCAGGGGGCATCCGAAATTCGTGGGCTTCCGGGTCATGATCCAGGAGATGGAGGATGCATCCGCAGTCCTGGAAGACGGCTTCGTGGAAGGATTGACCTACTATGCGCAACTTGGCGTGCCTGTCGACCTGCTCGTGCTGCCGCATCAGCTTGATGTGCTGATGGAGCTGGCCGACCGGGTGCCGGGACTGCGCGGCGTGATCGACCATCTGGGCAAGCCGCCGATCGCTTCAGGCAGGCTTGATCCTTGGAGGGAGCAGCTGACGCGGCTGGCCGCGCATCCGAACCTGTACTGCAAGCTCTCCGGGATGGTCACCGAAGCGGACCACAAACAGTGGCGCACGGGGGATTTTCTCCCTTATGTCAGGCATATCGTGGAGGCGTTCGGCACGAAGCGCATCCTGTTCGGGAGCGACTGGCCCGTATGCCTGCTCGCGGCGGATTACGACCAGGTCGTGGAAGTGCTCGAACGGTCGCTGCCGCAGGGCCTGACGGAAGAAGAGCGGGCAGATCTTTACGGGAACAACGCGGCTGGGTTCTATAAGCTGGGAGCAAAGTGAAAAAATGTACGTAAAAGACCGCTCTCTCAGAGGGCGGTCTTTTGGGATGCACTTCTTCGAAAGGCCCCCGATCAGGGGGAATTCGTATGTATCTTATCGTGCCGCTTCCCGGCACAAATGCTCTCCTAACGAGCCGCCTTCCCAGGGCAGGCCGCCCGGCCGGTGAGCTTATGGGGATGGCGGGGCCACCTTCGACTCCATGAGCCGCACCCATTCCCTGGCCGCGAACGACATGTATTTATCCTTGCGCCAGATCATGGAGAGCCGCCAGGGAATGGACGGCCGCACGACGGGCACGGAGGCGAAGCGCCGGGGATCGAGCCGCCGGCAGACGCCCTCGGGCAGCAGACTGATCCCGTATTTGGCCGCGACCATCTCCGTCATGAAATCCCACTGCGAGCTCTCGAAGACGATCCGCGGCTCGAACCCGGCAGCCCGGCACCGGTCCTTGATGAGGTGATGCAGCGTAAAGTCCTCGCGGAACATGATAAAAGGCTCGTCCTCCAGCTCCTTAAGCGTGACGGCTTCCCGGCCTGCCAGAGGGTGCCCCGCGTGGGCCACCAGATGAAGATCCTCGTGGACGCAGGGGAGAATATGGAACCGGTCTTCTTCCTTGACGGGCAGGATCACCAGACTGAAATCCAGCTCTCCCTGGAGTACATCCTGTTCCAGACTTTTTCCGCCCTGCTCCAGGACGTGCAGCCGGATGTCCGGGTAGTCCGAGAGGAAGCTCTCGATGATCGAAGGCAGGAAGTACCCGCCGGTCATCGGCGGAATACCAAGGCGCAGGGTGCCCTTGCGGAGCGTGGTGACCTCTTCGAGATCCGTCGTGAGAAGCTCCACGGATTGGAGAATCCCTTTGGCCGACTGGAGTATGCTTCTGCCGGCATCGGTCAGCTCAATCTTCTTGGCAGAGCGGTCGATGAGCTGGACGCCCAGATCCTCCTCGAGCAGGCGGACCATTTTGGACAGGGAGGGCTGGGTAATATGAAGGCTGCGAGCGGCCTGGGTGAAGCTTCCGGACTCGGCTACAGCCACAAAATACGTTAATTGCTTAAGGTCGATCATGCAGGCTCCTTGTGGTGAACGGAAGATATGGACAGAGTGATGTATAGTGAAAAGGAATGTAACCTATGCGATATATGTATTTTACCTATACATCCGGGTGGAGTAAACTAGGCACTGATCCAAATTCAACAGAAATCAGGTGCTATCATGAACCACACAGTCCATTCCTTCTCCACCGCTTTAACCACGCGGCCCGCTTCGGCGTCCCTGACCATAAAAGACTCGATCGTTCTGCCTCCGGATACCAACCATCACGGCACGATCTTCGGCGGCAAGCTCATGGCCTACATCGATGACGTCGCTACCATTGCCGCTACCCGGCATGCCCGCCGCCCGGTCGTTACGGCTTCCACGGATTCGGTGGACTTTCTCCATCCCGTGAAAAAAGGCGATGCCGTCAGCCTCTCGGCCTTCGTCACCTGGTCGCACAAGACCTCAATGGAAGTGTTCGTGCGGGTCGTGACCGAGGATCTGCTGACCGGTGCCCGCAAAGTGTGCGCCACCTCGTTCCTGACCTTCGTTGCCCTGGGCGAAGACGGCAGACCGACGGAGGTGCCGGGGGTGCTCGCCGAAACGGATGAGGAGCGGCTGCTCTACGAGACCGCGG